>SVEZ01000015.1 GCA_015057115.1 Lachnospiraceae bacterium
GATAAACACTGGTTTTTGGTGATTTTGTGTAAGAAAAATCCGCGGCAATCGCCGCGGACTTTGTCTACACTCTGAAGGACGCGAATTATCGCGTCCTCTTATCGTTGTGACTACATACCGGCTTTCTTACGCATACGTGTTAAGAAGCCTTCTTTTTTGGGCTCTACAGGAGCCTTCTTACCGTGCTGTCCTTTGATGGCGGTCAGGTAAAGACCACTGACAACAGCTTTTACCTCTTTCTTTACTGGAACTTCATCATAGATTTCCGGAGCGCAAAGTAAAGTGGTGATGGTAGGACCAACCTTAACTTTCACGATAGGAGTTTTCACTCTACGCATGTATTTCGGTGTCTGATCAATGACAGCCTGAGGAAGTCCTGCTTCTTTTAACTTCATTTTCTTTTTGTCGATGATTAGCATGGATACGGTCTGAGCCGTCTGCGCAATGGCTGCGTCCTGCTGAACTTTACGTTTCTCTGCTTTTTTTCCTAAAAAATATAATCCAACAGCGATAGCTGCCAAGATTGCCACAACAATGATTAACCACCAGTACCAGGTCATGTTTGTTCCTCCTAGAAATAAGATATCTTCTTACATACGCATTGTATTGTAACATCTCTATAACGAAAAAGCAATTATAATTTTGAATAATCCCTTTTATTTTGTGGCTAAATATGGTATTCTACTTAGATGTGAGATGTGTTTTAATCTCATGGGAAGAAAAGTAAAGAAGAAAGAGGATGAAACTATGAAAAGGATCATAAGCTGCGTCTGCGTTGCGCTGATGGGAGTGCTTTTATTTGCCGGCGCCCAGAAAGATGTGAAGGGATCTGCACCGGACAAGAATGCAGACCTGGGAAAAATGTGGACGGCAATGGAGGGAGATCCTATTTCCCTTGTAGATTATGATATGGAGAAACAGGTGACTTTGGGAGATTACCAAAATCTTTCTTTCGAAGTCCAGTATAATAAAGTAACAGAACAGAGTGTCATTGATACCATTAACCAGGCATTGGGACAGTATCCGGATTACAAGAAGCTTGATAAGGATACGGTAGAAGAAGGTGACCTGGTAAATATTGATTATGAAGGAAAGCTGGACGGTAAGGCTTTTGATGGCGGTACCGATGAGGGAGCGCATTTGGAAATTGGTTCCGGTAGCTTTATTGAGGGCTTTGAAGAAGGCCTCAAGGGCGTTAAGGTAGGAGAAACCAAAGAATTGAAGCTTACCTTCCCCAAGGACTATGCAGAGGATCTGGCAGGCAAGGATGTAGTTTTTACGGTTAAAGTTAACAGCATTGAAGAAGAAACCTATTATGATTACGAGAATGTACCGGATGATTTTATTAAGGAAAATCTGGGATATGATACAAAGGATGATCTTTACACCTATGTTTGGAATTATCAGCAGACCAATTCCCAGCAGGAAAAAGAATCCAATGCAAGAGATGCACTGCTTGACAATATGATTAAAGTCAGCAAGATTAAAGTCCCGAAGGAACTGTTGGAATATAAGGTTAGAGAATATCTTTCCAGCTTTATTAAGAGTATTGTGGAAAGCGATGGCAGTGTAGCGGACTATCTGGCGCAGAAATACAGCATGAGTCCCGAAGAATTTGAAAAGAGCGTAACTGACCAGATGAAAAAAAGCATCAAGGGGCAGATGGTTTTGTATGCCGTAGCCGGAAAGGAAGGCATTAAAGCCGATAAAGAGGGATTTAATCAGTATGCCAAGGATTTTGCCGGATACTATCAGTATTCCAGTGTAAAAGAGCTGTATAAACAGTTCCCGAAGAAGGAAATCAAGCTGGCATATCAGGTTAAAAAGACCACCGACTACCTTATGAAGAATGCAAAGATCCGCTATGTGGGCGTAGAGGCCGGAGCGAAAGAATAGGAGGACAAGAAGATGGATTTGGTGACAATTCGCGAGATTTTCAAGAAAAGAGAAGAATATTTCAATACAGAGGTTACAATCGGAGGATGGGTGCGCAGTATCCGTAATTCCAAGACCTTTGGTTTTATCGTAGTAAATGACGGAAGCTATTTTGAAACCATGCAGGTGGTGTATTCCAATCAGCTGGCAAACTTTGAAGAGATTGAGAAGTTAAACGTGGGAGCTGCCATTATTGTAAAGGGAGAATTGATTCCAACACCGGAAGCAAAGCAGCCTTTTGAGATTCAGGCCACAGAGATTCAGATTGAGGGACAGTCCACTCCGGATTATCCTCTCCAGAAAAAGCGCCATACCTTTGAGTATTTGCGAACCATTTCTCATCTTCGTCCGAGAACCAATGCCTTTATGGCAACCTTCAGAGTACGTTCTTTGGCAGCATACGCAATTCATCAGTTTTTCCAGGAGCGGAACTTTGTGTATGTGAATACTCCGCTGATTACCGGAAGCGACTGTGAAGGAGCAGGAGAGATGTTCCAGGTAACCACACTGGATTTGAACAATGTGCCAAAGACAGAGGATGGCAAGGTTGATTATTCCAAGGACTTTTTCGGAAAACCAACCAACCTTACGGTTAGTGGTCAGCTGAACGGGGAAACCTATGCTATGGCATTCAGAAACATTTACACCTTCGGACCGACTTTTAGAGCAGAGAATTCCAACACCACCCGGCACGCAGCAGAATTCTGGATGATTGAACCGGAAATGGCCTTTGCGGACCTGTCTGATGATATGGATGTGGCAGAGGCAATGTTAAAATATGTGATTCGTTTTGTATTGGATAATGCACCGGAGGAAATGCAGTTCTTTAATAGTTTCGTGGACAAGGGACTGATTGAACGCTTAGAGCATGTGGCAAATTCCGATTTCGGAAGAGTAACCTACACCGAAGCGGTAGAAATTTTGAAAAAGCACAATAAGAAATTTGATTACAAAGTGGAATGGGGATGTGACTTGCAGACAGAGCATGAGCGTTTCCTGACAGAAGAAGTTTATAAGAAGCCGATTTTCTTAACGGACTATCCAAAGGAAATCAAGGCATTCTATATGAAGCTGAATGATGATAACAAGACGGTTGCAGCATGTGATTGTCTGGTACCGGGAATCGGAGAAATCATCGGAGGAAGCCAGAGAGAGGACAACCTGGATGTGCTGACTGCAAGAATGGCAGAGTTGGGATTAAAGCAGGAGGATTATGAATTCTATCTGGATCTTCGCCGCTATGGTTCCGTAAGACATGCAGGCTTCGGTTTGGGCTTTGAACGATGCGTAATGTATTTAACCGGAATGGCCAATATCCGAGACGTGGTTCCATTCCCGAGAACCGTTAATAATTGCGAATTGTAGAAGGTAACCTGCCCGACCGGGCAGGTTCTTTTGCCTTTAAATGTTTAAAATGAGATAGGGAGTGTATGTATGAAAAAGACAGGAAAAATACTGGGTGTGATTGTGGTTTTAATCCTTATGATTGGAATCTATTTTCTACGCCCGCAGACAACAAAGCGTTATACGGCGAGTTATGGAGACATATTTGATACGGTAACACAGTTTACGGGATATGCAAAAAGCGAAGATGATTTTAAGAAACAGGCAGATTTACTTCATGAGAAGCTTTTACGCTATCATCAATTATTTGACCGTTACCATGATTATCTGGGGACCGTTAATATCAAAAGTATTAACGATGCTGCCGGTAAGGAGCCTGTAAAGGTGGAAAAGCCTCTTTTTGACCTGTTGAAGCTCAGTAAGGAAATGTACGAAAAAACAGGTGGAAAGAATAATATTGCCATGGGCGGAGCGATTGCCCTTTGGCATGATTGTCGGGAAAAAAGCATAACCGAGAAGCAGGAGGCGAAGCTGCCGAAGATTAATGATTTAAAGAAGCAGGCTAAGCACATGGATATTAACAATCTGGTGCTGGATGAAAAAGAGCAGACCGCGTTTATTAAAGATCCGAAAATGTCTCTGGATGTGGGAAGTATCGGAAAAGGATATGCGGTGGAGCTTTTGGGGGAATATGCCAAAGAGCAAGGCATTAAATCCATGCTCATAAGTGTGGGTGGCAATGTTTTGAGCATCGGAAGTAAAGAAGATGGAGAAAAGTGGCATATCGGTATTCAAAATCCCGCGGAAGATACGGAATATCTTTGCGATGTGGAGGTGGAAAACACCTGTGTGGTAACCAGTGGAGATTATCAGCGGTATTATGTGGTGAACGGAAAACGGTATTGTCATATCCTGGATCCGGAAACCTTAATGCCGCCGGAGTATTTTTCATCCATTACAATTCTTGCCAAAAGTTCCGGTATAGCAGATGCCCTTTCCACAGCCCTGTTTTGCATGCCTTATGAGGAAGGCAGAAAGCTGATTGATTCCATGGAGGATATTGAGGCTCTGTGGGTAACGCCGGAAGGCGCAGTTTACTATACAGAAGGCTTTTTGAAGGCTGTGGGGAAAAATAAGGATGAGTTGGTAAACGCGAAACCCTTACCTACTTTTACAATTATGGCCGGTGGCGGTTACGAAAAAGAACTTTTTAACCTTCTTTCAGAAGAGGGATTGGATAAAGAGGAAGGTTTTTCTCTTCGCCAGATTGGATATGAAGATCCGGTAAAAGCATTTCAAGAGGGGAAAATCCAGATGTACGTGGGTGCCATCAGCGATGTTTTTATGCTGCGGCAGGCCGGAATGGATGCCTGTATTGTAGGGCAGACCTGTAGAGACTGCGCAATTATCAGCAGGAAAAAAAGCGGAATCACCGGCTTGGGTGACTTAGTGGGAGAAACCCTGGTAATTCCGAGACAGCAGGACGAATATGCGGCAGATTACATGTTGGCCCAGGAGAATATTATTGCTGATTCAGTAAAAATTGTCCGGGTGGATACGGTAGAAGAAATGGTAGATATGATGGATGCCGGCAAAGCGGCAGCAGCTCTGGTAACAGTACCTATGGCAGACAGGCTGGCAGAGGAGGGAGATAATCTTCTTGCGAAGGCCAGTGAAGCGAGACTACAGTATGGTGCACTACTTGCAGATCGGGACAAAATCAGTAAAGACCGGAAATTCTATGATGCCTTCTTTAAATCTTACAAGAAGGCAGTGGAGCTTGCGGTTAAACGTACAAATGTGGATCTTGTAAGAGAGTATCCCTACTTTGTATTGCCAACGGAAGAAGAGCTTTACGACCCCTATATGTGGGCGGTTCAGAAAGGATGCTTTAAAGAAGTGGATACCAATCTGGAGGAGCTTTGCGTGGAGCATCTTATAACAGGAGAATAAACATGGAGAAAAAAAGACGCCGGGAGATAGGATTGATTCTTGTCTTGTTAGTTGTTTCCGGACTTTCGTATTTTGGAATCCGACAATTTCAAAACTCCACCACGGAAAATGCGGTAGCTGTAATTTTCGTGGAAGATAAGGAAGTGGGACGCTATCCATTGTCCAAGGATATTCGGATTACGGTTTCCGGAAAAGATGATGGGGAGAATGTGGTAGAGATTAAGGACTGCAAGGTACGTGTGGTAAAGGCCAGTTGTCCGGATTTAATCTGTGTTCATCATCAGGAAATCAGTAAAAACGGAGAAACAATAGTCTGCCTTCCGAACCGGGTTGTGGTGGAAGTGCAGTCGGAGGAAGAAGCAGAGGTGGATGGAACCACCCATTAAGACAGAAGGGAGGCGCAGCCGTGAAGGGAAGAAAAGCAGGGCAGATTGCATATCTGGGAATGTTGACAGCTTTGGCATTTATTCTGTCTTATGTGGAAAGTATCCTTCCTATTTCTTTGGGAATTCCGGGAGTAAAAATCGGACTGGCGAATCTGACGGTCATGGTTGCTCTTTATACAGTAGGGGTAAAAGAGGCTCTTTGCCTTTCTTTTATCCGCATAATTCTTGTGGGGTTTACCTTTGGAAACCTGGCAAGTATGATGTATTCTGTAGCCGGAGGAGTTGTAAGCTTTCTGGTGATGGTAGTGCTGTTTCATTTTGAGATATTCACCGAAACCGGTGTCAGTATTGCGGGAGGAGTTGCCCATAATTTGGGGCAGCTATTGGTGGCTGTGTTGGTAGTGGAAAATGCAAAGCTTCTTTTCTATTTTCCGGTTCTGTGTTTTTCCGGAACAGTGGCAGGATGCTTTATCGGAGTACTGGCGGCCATGATAATTAAACGAGTGAAAAAGGTATATAAGCAATGATAAAACAAAAATGGATGGTACAGGCTAAAACAGCGGATTTTCAAGGTCTGGGCAAAAGCCTGGGGGTGGATCCCGTAACGGTACGGCTCCTACGAAACCGGGGACTTAAATCTGAGGCGGAAATGCGACGATTTCTGGAAGGAGGGAAAGAGGCCCTTCATGACGGCGGAAGTATGCTGGGAATGGATGTGGCAGTGGAAATCCTTTTGGAGAAAATCCGAAGCCGGAAAGAAATACGGATTATAGGTGACTATGATATTGATGGAATTACCGCCACTTACATATTGGAACGAACAATCCGGGCCATGGGTGGTGCGGTTTCTCATAAAATTCCTCATCGCATCACGGATGGGTATGGGTTGAACGAGAATTTGATACGGCAGGCCCATGAGGATGGTATGGATACCATTTTGACCTGTGACAACGGAATTGCCGCTATGGATGCTATAGCCCTGGGAAAACACCTGGGCATGACCATTGTGGTAACGGATCATCACAGCATTCCTTTTGAAGAGGATGAAGGCGGAAATAGGCGGTACTTAAGAAGCGAAGCGGATGTTATTGTAAATCCCAAGCAGGAGGAGTGTATCTATCCCTATCCGGATATATGCGGAGCATTTGTAGCCTTTAAGCTTTCGGAGCAACTGCTTAGAAAGTCAGACCTTTCGGAAGAAGAAAAGGAGAAATTATGGGAGAATCTCTGTATGTATGCGGCTATTGGAACTGTTGGGGATATTATGGATCTTCAAGAGGAAAATCGTGCTATTGTGCGGCTGGGACTTTCTCTTATACACAAAACGGATGACGTAAGCCTTGTGGCTTTAATGAAAGCTTGTAATCTGGAAAAAGAAAAAATCAATGCCTATCATATCGGTTTTGTTTTGGGCCCCTGTTTTAATGCCAGCGGACGGCTGAAAACAGCGGAAATGGCACTGGATTTGCTTTTACATAAAGAGCCGGAAGCCTGCGAGAAACTGGCAGAGGAACTGGTTATTTTGAATGAGGAAAGAAAGCGCCTTACCAAGGAGCAGACAGAGGTTGCCATCACACAGGTACTGGAAGAAGGGGCAGAGGATAAGGTGCTGGTGGTGTTTTTACCGGATTGTCACGAAAGTATTGCTGGGATTATTGCAGGCAGAGTGAGGGAGTATTTCTATCGCCCAACTATGGTAGTAACCCGTGGAGAGGAGGGGCTGAAGGGATCCGGCCGTTCCATTGAAGGATATTCCATGTTTGAAGAAATGACCAAGGTGGCGGATTGCTTTACCAAATTCGGCGGGCATCCCATGGCGGCAGGCTTTTCTTTGGAGGAAGAAAAGCTTTCGGAACTTAAGCGCCGATTAAATGATAATTGTGGACTTACAGAGGAGGATTTGCAGGAAAAGGTGCATATCGATGCTCCTATGCCCATGGATTACGTAACCATGCCATTGGTGAATGAGTTTTCACGCTTAGAGCCTTTTGGAAAGGGGAATGAAGCCCCCTTATTTGCTCAGAAAAATCTGGAAATTTTGCATTACATGGAAGTAGGACGAGAACGCAAATTCGTAAAACTGCTTTTAAGAACAGAGTATAACAATCAATTTCCGGGGATTTATTTTGAAGAGCCTGAGAAGTTTAAAGAGTTTTTAAAAGACAAATTCGGACAGGATATGGCGGATGAAATAACCTCCGGAAAGCAGACCGGAGCAAAAATCTCAGCCTGCTATATACCGGAGGTAAACAGCTATCAGAATATGAATACGCTTCAAATGCGAATTAAATACGTTTCTTAAGAAATTCAAAGAAACCTTCCAACAACAGACTGTGGTTCTGGATATCCTGAACCTTCAGTCTGTTTTCTTCGTTAAATCCCACCAGAATATCGTGGTTGGCTTCGGAAAGGTAATCCATAATACCGTTGATATCCGACTTGGTGTTTTTCGGGCACCGCAGATAAAACCGGTGATTACCGGTAATATGCAGGGTGTAGGAAATCACGAAGTGATACCACAAAAATTTATGAAGGGTGGAATGTTTATAAATCCAAATTATCTCGGAAATGGGCACAATAGCGATTCCGTTAACGGACACCACAATAAAGTAGTGCTCAGTAATAAACATATCTTCGGTAGCCAGCTGTGGCAGTGTAGACAGTTCTTCTTCTGCCTCAGTCAGCAGCTTCCGCGGATTGCCAAATCTCCGAAGGGCCAATACCGGCGGAGAGTACATGGGAAAATGCTGCCAGAAAATATACAGGATGATGCTGAGTATGGTATAGGCTGCAGTACCCAAATATAACAGAAGGAAGAGGAAATTGGTGACCCTGTTTACCGTAATCTCTTCCAAATAGGCATTATCCATCTGCTCCAAAAGACCGTCAGTGGTCCAGTTCAAATCCTTGGATAACTGGAACAAAAGCTGGTCGTAAGAGCGGCCGGCTCGTTTAATATTGGCCTGAATGGTTACATTCTTCATGCTGGGCAGTCCTTCCTGACAGGTGGATGGAGAAAGAAGCACAATCAGGCATTTATCATTCCACAGAGTATAATAGTAATAACCGCTGCTGCGTCCGAAGGTGGAGGCAGTATAGCCGGTAAAATATAAGCGATTTAAGGTGACGCGGATGCAGGAGTCCTTGCTGTAGGAATCCTGAGAAATAGCAGCACCCTGCCGCAGGGTAGGCGGAAACAGAATGGACTGAATCGGAAAAGCCACCCATAAAACAATCAAAAGAAACAGCATAATTAAAGGAAGAATTACTTTTTTACCATAAATCTTCCGAATGCTGTCGGTAATATAATGTTGGGAAATGCTGGTTTGATCCTGCCTGAAATCCATTTCACTGCTCCTTTTTATCAAGTGTCACGAAGTCCATTATAGTAACTTTTTCTTGGGAAATCAAGGTCTCGTTGCTTTTCTTTTACAAAAATGGTACTATAAATAGAGTAGAAAAATGAGGTGGAAAATGGAAGCGTACACAGGATTTGCGGAAGTATATGATATTTTTATGGATAATGTGCCCTATGAAAAATGGGCAGCCTATCTGACAGAGCTTTTGAAGGAATACGGAGTGGAGGATGGCTTGGTTTGCGAATTGGGCTGCGGCACCGGAAAGATGACAGAGCTTTTGTCAAAAAAGGGTTACGATATGATTGGAATCGATGCCTCTTATGAGATGTTGGATATTGCCAGCCGCATTCGGAACGAAGAGGGAGATATTCTCTATCTTTGTCAGGATATGAGGGAAATGGAACTGTACGGTACCGTCCGTGGGGTTGTCAGCGTATGCGACAGCTTGAATTATCTCATGTCAGAGGAGGATTTGCTTACAACTTTTTCTTTGGTAAATAATTATTTGGATCCCGGCGGTATCTTTATTTTTGACATGAATACGGAGTACAAGTACCGGGAACTGCTGGGAGAGAAGACCATTTGCGAGAATCGGGAGTCCTGCAGTTTTATCTGGGAGAATTATTATGATGAAACGGAACGGATTAACGAGTATGATTTGACTCTCTTTGTAAAAGAGGAAGGGGAACTGTTCCGTAGGTTTGAAGAGCTTCATTATCAGAAGTGCTACCGTATTGAGACAGTAAAGCAGATTATAGAGGAAAGCGGTATGGCGGTGGAAGCGGTTTATGATGCCATGACCCACGAGGCTCCCAATGCCAAAAGTGAGCGGGTGTATTTTGTTGCCCGGGAAATTCAGAAATAGATGAAAAGCAGGAGGACAGATAGATGATGAAGGATTATATGATAAGAGCAACAGCGGCGCAGGGTCAGATTCGCGCATTTGCCTTAACCGGAAGAGGAATGGTGGAAAATGCAAGACTTGCCCATGCAACCGCACCGGTGGTAACGGCGGCTTTGGGACGGTGTCTTGTGGCGGCAGCCATGATGGGAACCATGATGAAGGGAGACGAGGATCGTCTTACCATTCATATTCAGGGAACGGGCCCCATGCGAGGCTTAAATGTAACGGCAGACAGCCACGGCAATGTAAAGGGTTATCCTTTTGAACCTCAGATTGATATTCCGGCCAACGCCCAGGGAAAATTAGATGTGGGTGGCGCCATCGGAGCCGGTAATTTGGTTGTAATTAAGGATCTTGGCTTGAAGGATCCTTATGTAGGACAGACCAATCTTCAGACCGGTGAAATAGCAGAGGATTTGACCTATTATTTTGCAACCTCCGAGCAGGTTCCATCATCCGTGGGACTGGGAGTATTGGTGGATACGGACTGTACCGTAAGACAGGCAGGCGGTTTTATTATTCAGCTGATGCCGGATGTGACGGATGAAGTAATCGATACCCTTGAAAAACGTATTTCCGAGGTGAAATCCGTTACGGAAATGTTGGAAGCCGGCCATAGTCCGGAGGATATTTTAGAAGAATTGTTAGGTGGAATGGAATTGGAGATTTTAGATACCGTTCCGGTGGGATTCCACTGCGACTGTACCAAGGATCGGGTGTTATCTGCCATTGCCAGTATCGATAAAAAGGATTTACAGTCCATGATTGATGACAACGAACCCATTGAGGTACGTTGCCAGTTCTGCAATAAGAACTACAAGTTTGAGGTAGAGGAATTAAAGGAGATTGTTAAGGGATGAAAGACGGGTTTATAAAAGTAGCAACCGCAACTCCGAAGGTAACCGTAGCGGATGTGGATGCCAATGTAAAAGAAATCATTGCGTTGATGGAAAAAGCATCCGAAGCAGAGGTAATGGTAACCGTATTTCCGGAGCTTTGTATTACAGGCTATTCCTGTGGAGAGTTGTTTTTTCAGAAAAGCCTGATTGATGCAGCATTGGAAGGACTTGAGAAGATTAAAAAGGCCACGGAAAACCTTAAGGGAATGTTTTTTGTAGGACTGCCGATTTTACACAACGGCAAATTATATAATGCGGCGGCTGCAGTAACGGATGGTTGGATTGCGGGTATTGTTCCCAAGACTTACCTTCCAAATTACGGAGAGTTTTACGAGCAAAGGTATTTTGCACCGGGAATTGCCCATGAGGATCCGGACAATGATGGACTGGTATTTTTAGCAAACAGCTATCTTGCAGTTTCTTCTCAGATGATTTTTCAGGCAGAGGAAATCCCAAATCTGCAGATTGGCGTAGAAATCTGCGAGGATTTGTGGGTACCCAATCCACCAAGTGTACGGATGGCAATGAACGGAGCTACCATTATTGTGAATCTGTCTGCCAGCGATGCCATTACCGGCAAGGCTCAGTACCGGAAGAACCTGGTGGTGAGTCAGTCTGCGAAGTTACATTGTGCGTACCTTTATGCCAGTGCCGGAAGCGGAGAATCCACTCAGGATGTGGTGTATAGCGGACAGAGTATTATTGCGGAAAACGGTCACCTTTTGGCAGAAAGTCCCATGTTTTATGAGGGACTTACTATTACGGAAGTAGATGTGGATCGATTGGTGGCAGAGCGGGCAAGAATGAATACCTTCGGGCAGCAGCAGAAATTTTATTGGCATGCCAAGAGATATAATGCTTTTTCGGAATATGAAGAAGTGGATGAGGATGAGGACGGACCAATCTGTATCAGTACGGAACAGAGATTTCATAAGGTGGAGCAGGAAACGGTTCTTACCAGAAAGGTAAATCCCATGCCCTTCGTTCCATCCAATCCCGCAACCAGGAAGCAGCGTTGCGAGGAGATCTTTGAAATACAGGCAAGAGGTCTTGTGAAGCGGTTGGAACATACCCATTGCAAGACAGCAGTAATCGGTATTTCCGGCGGACTGGATTCCACCCTTGCACTTTTGGTTACAGCAAGAGCCTATGATATTTTAGGCATGGACAGAAAGAATATTTTAGCGGTTACCATGCCGGGCTTCGGAACCACAGATCGTACCTATGACAATGCGGTGTCCATGGTGCGAAGCATGGGAGCAACGTTAAAAGAGGTTTCCATTGTTAAAGCGGTACGTCAGCATTTTGCCGATATCGGACAGGATGAGGCGGTACACGATGTAACCTATGAGAACTGTCAGGCAAGAGAGCGAACTCAGATTTTAATGGATCTTGCCAACAAAGAAAACGGTATGGTTATCGGAACCGGAGACATGTCGGAGCTGGCTTTGGGCTGGGCAACCTATAATGGTGACCACATGTCCATGTACGGAGTAAATGTATCCATTCCAAAGACACTGGTTCGTCATCTGGTATCCTATTATGCGGATTGTCTTGCGGATGAGAAGTTAAAATCAGTACTTTTGGATGTATTGGATACTCCTGTAAGTCCGGAACTTTTGCCACCGGAAGACGGCAAGATTTCTCAGAAGACAGAGGATATTGTGGGACCATACGAACTACATGATTTTGTATTGTACTACGTACTTCGGTTCGGCTTCAGACCGAGGAAGATATACCGGTTGGCAAGGATTGCCTTTGCCGGAACTTATGATAATGAAACCATTTTAAAATGGATGAAGACATTTTACAGACGCTTTTTCTCTCAGCAGTTTAAGCGTTCCTGTTTACCGGACGGCCCTAAGGTGGGAACCGTGGCGGTATCTCCGAGAGGAGATTTGAGAATGCCAAGTGACGCATCGGCATCACTTTGGTTAAAAGAGGTGGAAAGTTTAGAGGCATGAGAAAGAGACTACAATTGGCACTATGCGTTTTGCTGACCATTACCAGCATTGCTTGTCTTTGCGGAATGTTTTATCTGCAAAGCGTTCGGAAGAAGGAAGTGCGAAAGGCAAAAGAGCAAATCGCTGACCTGACGGAACCGGATGAGTGGCAGCAGGAGCATGATATCGACTGGGACAGCTATTTTGAAACCGGTGGATATTTTGGGGATTACGGGGATGAGACTGTGACCTACCCGGCGAAGAAGGTTAAGGGCTTGCGAATTCAGGCCGAGTATGCAACGATTCATGTTTTGCAGTCGGAAGATGTTTCGGATGTAGAGGTTTTTACCCAGATTGGCGGAAGTGAGGATGCTATCCGATGTGAGAACAAAGAGGGGATTGTTACCATTACCCAGGCAAATTTGTCCGAAGAGGATGCTTCGGATGGTTCTTATATTGAGGTGACCCTCCCTGCAGGAAAGGAACTGGAAGAATTCTTCCTGGTTCAGCGGGACGGTTCCACATCTGTAAGCCTAGCAAGTCCGGTGCATAACTTAGAGCTTCACATGGATGAGGGCAGCTTTCTTTCAGAAAGCTTAACCGGGAAAAGCTTTTTTGCAGATATCAATACTGCAAATATCTATGTAAAACAATTGGATTATGATGTGGAATCCCTGCGAATCGAAGAGGGAGTTTTCCGTTCGGACGAAATGGATGTGGAAAAGACTCTTTCGGTGTTTACAAAGGATGGTAGCGTTAACGCCAGTCTGAAAAGACCGCTTGCTGCCTATCATGTACAGTCTCAACCGGGAAATGGCAGCATCACGGTTGGTGACGTTACGGAATTTGATGCTTTGAAGGGAAAGAAGAAGGAACCCTACCTAAGTCTTCGTACTGTAGGGGGCTCCATTACTCTTGATACGGGAGAAGAAGAGGAAGAATGAAAGCTGATAAAAGATTTCTGGTGGGAGAATTTTTTCATTTTGTGTTGTTGAACATTTTGAGCATGGTGGGGGTATCCTGCTATATTCTGGTGGATACCTTTTTCATTGGCAACGGTGTGGGGGCAGATGGCTTAACAGCGTTAAATCTGGCCCTGCCCTTATTTAGCCTTCAGCAGGCCTTCGGTTTTCTGTTCAGCGTAGGCTGCGGTACCAAATATGCCATTTTAAAGGCCCAGGAACAGGACGAGGAAGCAAATCGTCTGGTTAGCAATACGATTTTTCAGGCATTTACCTTTGGAACGGTATTTGCCATTCTTATTAATGTTTTTTCAAAACCGGCTATGATTCTCATGGGTGCAGAGGGCTCCATGATTGAGACCTCTGCGGTCTATATGCGGACGGTGCTGGCTTTTACCCCTTTCTTTTTATTAAATTCATTATGTAATTTATTGGTAAAAAATGATTTCAATCCCAGACTTGCAACGGTGGCTACCATCAGTGGAAGTCTGTTTAACATTGTGTTCGATTATATATTTATTTATCCCATGAAGATGGGAATGATGGGAGCCGCATTGGCTACCGGTTTTTCACCGCTGGTGAATATCGGAATTTTGTCTGTTCATATTTGGCAACGTAAAAATCGGTTTCATTTTGTGCGCCCTGGAATGAATCTGCGGATTTTAAAGGAAGTTTCCAAATTGGGATTGACCTCTGCTATTACGGAGCTGGCTTCCGGTATTGTAATTATGATTTTTAATTTGGCAATCCTTAATCTTGCAGGAAATGTGGGAGTTGCCGCCTATGGTGTGGTGGCAAATATTGCCATTGTGGTTATGGCTATTTATAATGGCGTTGCCCAGGGAATGCAGCCGTTGGTCAGCCATTATTATGGAAAAAACGATCACGTAAAAACAGGAAGGCTTCTTCGTTACGGAGTGATAACCACTCTGGGAGTAAGCCTTGTTATGTACGGCATTTTATTCGTTTTTGCTTCACCTATTGCCGCACTGTTTAACGGAGAGGGACTGGATACATTGCAGCACATTGCTACCGATGGTATAAGACAGTATTTTGCAGGTATCTTTTTTGCCGGCTTGTCCGTAATAATCGGCGTGTATTTTAATTCCAGAGAAGAAGTTCGCAAAGCCTTTTTCATTGCACTTTTGCGGGGAGGTTTGGTGATGGTTCCGGTTTTGTTGTTACTTATTAAGGTGGTAAAATTGGGAATGGCCGGCGTATTTTTATCCTTCCCTGTATCCGAGGCGTTGATTCTTGTACTTGTCCTCTTTATGCAAAAAAGTGCGACATCAAAGGATAAAACGGCAATAATGTAACGGATTTCTTAAAAAAGTGTGTTAAAATTGCGGAATTGTTTAAATATGTACATTGATGTGATAAAATAAGATATATTTTATGTGGCTCGTATGTTACGTATGAGGAGGGAGACTATGGTCCATTTTTTTGCGGCAGTAGAACTAATTTCAATCATAGTGACCGGAATGGCGTTGTTTTACCTGATAAAGGATGAGCATTCCCAGGAGCAGAAGCTGATGATGTTTATGCTGATTTTAAGCTTCTGTCATAATCTTGGTTTGTTCATAGAGGTGAACTCTACTACGGTAGAAGGAGTTATGAATGCTACCATGGTGGAGTACGTGGGTAGTTCTTTTTATGCCCTGGGATTTTTGATGTTTGCGTCGCTACACTGCAATAAGAAGCTGAAGAACGAGGTGACCTGGTTCTTCTTCGGTATCAGCGCACTTTCTGTTGTTGCAGTGTGGACCAATAAGTATACCCATTTATACTATTCTGAGTTAAAAGCGGTTCAGGATCCAAACTTCCATGTTACGGTGAAATACGGACCATTGATGCCGGTATTTTTGTTCGCAATTATTGTTCCATATCTTTTGGGAATCTATAAACTGATTCGGGAAGCCCATGGTGAAACAGAACCTCACCGCAGAAAAACTCTGATTGCCATTATTTTAATGTCCCTGATTCCGGTGTGCAGCATGACCATTTATATGGGAACCAATCTCTTAATGTATGATTGTACGGCATTGATTACCTGCTGGGTAACTTTAATTTCCATCTTTTTATTCTATCAAAGCAAGACCTTTGATGTACGGCGTCTGGCTACCAGAAGTGTGTTGGACATTATGGATGACGGCGTTATTACCCTGGATAGCAATCAGAATATTATGTTTGTTAACCAGGCGGCAAAACGAATTTTCCCGGAACTTTCGGAGCTTCCCAAGGGAGCCAATATCTCTGCGGTTACAAGCTTTCCTCGGGATGTGTTAAGCGGTCAGGGAAAGAATGATTTTGAAAAAGATGATAATTTATATGAGATACATTTGAATGTGGTACGTGATTCCTATGATGCCATTCGTGGTTATGCCATCATGATTTTCGATCAGACGGAAATGTACGGTTTCTTTGATGAGTTGATGCAGATGAAGGAAATTTCGGATCATGCAAGCAAAGCTAAGAGTGAGTTTTTAACCAGTCTTTCCTTTGAAATTCGAACCCCTATGAATTCCATTATGGGCTTAAGTGAAATGATTTTGGATCAGACCAAGGGAGGACGGGGCGAAGAACTGGCGAAGGATTTGATGATTTCTTCCACCAGTCTTATGACCATTATCAATAACCTTTTGGATATTTCCAAGATTGAGGCCGGTAAGATGGATTTACAGGAGACAGAATATCGTTCCGCAAATGTCCTGAAGGATGTAAAGAGTATTATGGGCTATGGTGCCATGGATAAAGGACTGGATCTTATTATTCAGAACGCAGACGGTATTCCGGAAGTTATGTTTGGTGATGTAGGAAAGATTCGACAGGTTTTATCCAATCTGGTAAGCAATGCTATTCGGTATACGGATGAAGGATACATTAAGATGAAGATGGGCTACAATGCCATTTCCGATGAACGTGGCGAGTTGCTTTTTACCATTCGCGACACCTCCAGTTCCGTGAAGGCGGAAGAAATCCCGGTATTCTTTAATGCACTGGATCCAGACAGTAATATAGAGGACAATGTAAACGAAAGTTCCGGACTGGGACTGGTAATTATTAAGAATTTGTTGTCGCTGTTAGGCGGAACCATTGACATCAAGGTGGGAGAGCAAGGCGGCGTAATTTCCACCATTGCAATTCCTCAGAAGGCTGTAACACAGCCGCTTAGGGAGGAAAGCAACAGTGAAGACTTTATTTGTCCTGATGTAAGAATTTTAGTTGTAGATGATAATAAGATTAACTTAAAGGTTGCGGTTGGACTTTTATCCAAATATCAGTTTAAGATTGATGAAGCCACCAGCGGTGCTCAGGCAATTGAAATGGTGAAGGAAACACCGTACCGAATTATCTTTATGGATCAGATGATGCCGGAAATGGATGGTATTGAAGCTACCAGGCGGATTCGCAGTGAGTGTGGCGAGAATGGTACGAATGCCATTGTAATTGCCTTAACTGCCAATGCAGTCAAAGGAGCTGAGGAAATGTTCTTACAGAATGGCTTTGAAGCATTTTTGGCAAAACCAATTGATAAGATACGACTTCATGAACTGTTCAAACAGTATATTCCGGAGGAGTTACGCATTCCTACCGGACCGGAAGAAGAAGAGGTTACGGTAGCCCAAGAAGATCTGGACAAGCTTGCCATGAACGGCGTGGATGTGAAAGACGGGCTTAACCGTAGACGCCAAAGCGTAAACGGATATTTGGAATTGCTGGAACTTTTCTATACCGATGGATTGGAAAAGGTTATGACCATTCGGGAATATGCAGAAGCGAAGGATTATAAGAACTATGAAATCGAAGTACATGCGTTAAAGAGTGCCGCAGCCAACTTGGGAGCCGGTGGACTTTCCGATGAGGCAAAAGAGCATGAATTTGCGGCCAAAGACGGCAAGAACCAATTCGTAGATGAGAACTATGAGGTAATCCTTCGACATTACGAAGATATTCTCTCGGAAGTGGAGCGGGTACTGGCTCTTTATGGCAGAGTCGGCAAACCGGAAGAAGATGAGGATCGCCCGATTATTACGGAGCAGGAGGTTTTGAATCGGGTTGAAGAAATGCTTTCGTTAATGGAAGATTTTAAGCCGAAGGATGCTGCAATGAAATTGGAAGACCTTTTGCGTTACAGTATTTCGCCTGAGACCAGAAAGGTTTTGATGGCGATTAAGACCAAGTTGAGGTTATATGATGATGATGCAGCGGAGCAGATGTTGCGCGAGTTACTGGAAGTATTGGATTTGTAGGAGATAGAAGCTTATGTTAGAGAAAATGAGAATTATGGTAGTCGATGATAATACCGTGAATCTTGCAACAGTGGAGCAGGACTTGAAAGACAAATATGAAGTAGTTCCAATGCTTTCCGGAAGACGTGCGGTGAATTATCTGTATCAAAAAAGTGTGGATTTGATTCTGCTGGATGTGCAGATGCCCATTATGGATGGCATTGACACCCTGCGGGAGATTCGGACACAGCCTAACGGAACTACGGTACCGGTAATCTTTTTAACCTCCAAGAAGGATAAGAATACGGTTATCGAAGGAAGTAAGTTAGGTATCATGGATTACATTACCAAACCTTTCGATGCAGAAGATTTGCAGCAACGTATTGAAAGTGTATTTAAGCGTTTGGGCCGCTTCCCTATGGAAGAAGACGAGCTCTTGAAACGAGTGAGGGAAATTATCGAAGACTTGAATGAGGGAAGGGACAAGGGCGCCAAACACAAGATGGAAGAGGTGTTGGGCTACCAGATTAATGAAGAGATAGCCGGACGATTAAAGAACGCTCAGGAGAAAATGGGACACGAACAGAAAGGTGCCGCCATCAGCATGCTGGAGCGTGTAACCCGATTGCTGGAGAAGAATATGAATACCACCAGCAAATCTTCGGCAATGCCTATCAGTACCGGTGAGATTAACGCTCGTCTGCTCTATGTGCTGGATGATTTGAACAACTTCAAGATTCGTGAGGCAACCGGCAAGGTGGTGGATTTGCAGAAATTTGATTTGCCGGATTATGTTGGAGTCGCACTGAATGAGGTAAAAGAGAAATTAGACAGTTACGACGATGATGAGGCAGAACAGCTGGTAAGGGATCTTTTGGAAAAGATTAAGAAAAGCAATGCTTATCAGATGGGAAACAAAAAGGAAAAAGAAGCACCCAAGGATGATGGCTCCGCTAGCTATCACTACAGTCGTTTGTTATAAGGAAAGAATGCAAAGGAAAGCAGAGGCAGGAACGCTTCTGCTTTTTCTTTTACCATAGAGTAGAAACCTTTTGGTCTCCGGCATAGTATGGATGAAAAGAGGAATGGGTTAGTAAGAAAGCATGGAAGAGATGATTGTGCATTTTGTGGGAGATCCTATGGAACTTTTTCAGGGAGAAACCATGAAGGCAGAACTACTGTTAGGCGGCTATGCCATTGTAACCGGGGAAAAAGAGGAACTGGATACCTTGTGGGAAAAATTCGGTATTTTATTCGTGGAGCCCACGGAAATTCTGGAATGTGAACAGTTGTCGGAAGGGGTAGGCCAGCAGAGCCAGATTTGTATAGAATCGGATCGACTGGGAAAGGGAAGCGGTGTGCTGATGGCATATCTGGATTCCGGTATAGACTACCGCCATCCGGAGTTTCTAACCGACGCAGGAAAAAGCCGGATTGATGAAATCTATGACTTAAGCGGCGAGGAACCTCGGGTATACGATAACGCAGTGATAGAGGAAGCACTGGGATTACCGAGAGAGGAAGGAGACCGGTTGGTTCGCAGTCGGGATGTATCCGGTCATGGAACCCACGTGGCGGCTATCGGTTCCGGAAGAAGCGGAGTGGCGCCGGAAAGCGAAATCCTGATGGTGAAAATCGGAACCGGGAGGGATGATCAGAGTTCTACCGCAGTTTTAATGCGGGGAATCGATTATTGTGTCAGACGGGCGCTCTTACGGCAGATTCCCATGGTTATTAACATTAGCTACGGAAATTCCTATGGTGCTCATAATGGCAGCAGTATGGTGGAACAGTACCTCAATGAAATGTTAAACTATGCCCGCATGACAGTGGTTGTGGGAGCAGGAAATGAAGGGGCCGGTAACGGGCATTTCCGGGGATTTTTGGAAAGTAATCAGCCGATTGGTGCCAAATTATCTGTGGCAGATGTACAACCCCAATTTATGTTTCAGTTTTGGAAGCGGTTTGAAGATGTGATGGAGGTGGAGGTTTTTTCACCGGAGGGAAAACGGGCGCTCCTTAGTTTTCTGCCCGGATGCAGGAGCTACGATTTGGGAAGAGTTACCTTGCGGGTTACCACCGCCGGCCCCAGCCCGGTGCAACAGGATCAGGTGCTGCTGATGGAACTGATTCCCGAGGGGGATTTTTTGACTGCGGGAATATGGGAAATCCGGGTAGGAAGAATGGAAAACCGACGGATGCAGTTCGACATCTGGCTTCCGGTAAAAAGCAGGCTGGCAGTTTTAACCGGCTTTTTAAACCCGACGCCGGAGAGTACCCTGACCATTCCCTCTACTGCAACAAGGGTCATTACGGTGGGGGCATTGGATACTCGGTATGGACAGGTGGCGGATTTTTCAGGGAGAGGATTTTCCTGGCTGAAACCGGGGGAAAAGCCGGATTTAGTGGCCCCCGGAGTGGGGGTTGTATCCGCTGCCGTGGGAGGTGGATATACTGCCAAAACCGGTACCAGTATGGCGGCACCCTTTGTGGCCGGAGCGGCAGCTCTTTTGATGGAATGGGGGATTGTCAAAGGAAACGACCGGTTTTTATATGCGGATAAGGTGAAGGCCTATCTAATACGGGGAGCCTCCCCGGTTTCGGGGGTTGAAAGCTATCCGGATGAACGGGCGGGATGGGGGAGCCTTTGCATAAAAAACAGTCTGTTTGAGGACTAAGGGGAATGTGTTATAAATCGTATAAATCTATGAAAATTTGTGCAAAATCCCCATTTGAAATTTGCTTTATGTTAGAATATAAACGAAAGTATGCATAGTAGGGAAACAGTAGCAGAGGCGAGGATGACCTATGAAAAATAGAGCGAAACAACTGATTTGTATTTTCATGATTCTGGTGTTGGTTTTAAACAGCGGAATTCTTGTGCATGCAAACGAAAAGGAAAAAGTTCGAGTTGCCTATTACCCTATGGAGGGCTTTTTTGACGAAGAAGCGGGAAGACTTTCCGGTTATGGTGTTTCCGTATTAAATAAGATTACAGAATATCTGGACGTAAATTTTGTTTATCAGCGGGCGGAGAGTCTGGAAAAAGCAAAAGAGATGTTGCAAAACGGAAAGGTAGATATTGTCCTTCCGGTGGCAAAGAACAATCTTTTTCTTTCCGATGAGTTTTACGTGGGCTATGTCAGTATCTTTGAGTCTTCCTTTGGTTTGGTGTGCAGTGACAAGCGGGATGACCTATATTATGGTGATCGAAGAGCTATTCATAAGCTGGCGGTGGGAATTGCGGAAGATACTTACAATACCATTGGAATGAAACAATACATTAAGGCAATGTGGCTTACCGAAAAGCAGTTAAAGATTTACAAGCATCCTACACAGCTTAAGCAGGCAGCAAGTCGGGGGGAAATTGATGCGGTGATTACGGATACCACTCATATGCAAAGCGGTACCAAACTGTTGGCAAGGTTCGGATATTCCGGTAATTATCTTGTTTCCCGTAAGGAGTATAATTATATTCATAAAATAGAAGATGCCCTAGGTGTGATAAAGACCCAGGAGCCGGAGTTTTGGAAAGAGCTTATTGCCCGGTATTATCCTACGTCCCTTTATACGCCGATTACCAAAGAGGAAGCGGATTATATCAAAAAGCTGGGACGGCTGAGTTTTTTGATGGTGGAAAAACAGGGATACTATCTGCATACGGAGAAAGAGGGTTATGGAGGTATTTATCCGGAACTGGTAAAAGAAATGGAAAAGCGATTGGATGTTCCCTGTGAGCTTCGGGTAGAGACCGCGGACGTATTGACGGAATGGTTGAATCGTGCCATTAGCCCGGCTGTTAGTCTTTATGAGGAAAAGACGCTGAGTGAACGGGATGTGGTGCTTGGTTTTTATGCGGATAAACGGTTTGCCAGTTTCTTGAACGTAAGTATGACGGCAAACTATGTAACGCGTCATTATTACGAAATTTACCGAAAAGGAGAAATAGAAGATAATCCCAATGATCGGGTTGCGGTGGTAAAAGGAGATAAGGCGGTTTTAAGCCTTTTAAATCAGTTTTACACGGATAAAGTGGTATCCTGCAAAGACTACGAGGAATGCCTGAAGAAAGTGCGGGAAGGGGAAGCAGATGTTACGATTATGGATACCAAAATCGCAGAGTATTATCTGCCGGCTTACCAGAATGCGAATCTGGCTCTTTCCTTCTTAAGCTTGGAAACCAGAAGTTGCATGGCCACCAAGGAGACGGTTTTGGCTTCTGTCATGGATAAGGTTATAAAAGAGATGGAAGCGGACGGAACCTTGGAGGAGATTCTCAACGCAGATGGAATGGAGGCGCCGGTGCAGACCGGTTTTGTTGCTGCGCTCTATAATAATCCCCAGCGAAGCATACGGGTAATTGTTTTACTGGCCATGTTGGTTCTTATTATTTTGGGACTGATGATTGCGGTATTTCGTACCCGGAGAAAAAATGAATTTCTTATTCGAATGTCAGATGCCAAGACGGAATTTATGTCCCGTATGAGCCACGATATCCGAACCCCGATGAACGGTGTACTTGGCATGGCGCACCTTGCCAGACAGGAAGAAGATGTTCCGGAAAAAGTGGATGAATATCTGAGTAAAATAGAAGGTGCCGGAGAATACTTGCTGGGATTAATCAACGACATTCTGGATATGACAAAGTTATCCAGCGGTAAAATTGTATTTAACTACGAAATCATGAATATGTTTGAAATGGCTGCGAATCTGCGGGAGATTTTGGAGCCTACGTTCCAGGGCAGAGGCGTGGAGTTGGCATGCGATTTTTCCGAAATCCAATATCCATATATCCGCACGGATCAAATGCGTGTAATGCAGATTATTTCCAATCTGTTGGGCAATGCGGTGAAGTTTACACCGGCGGGCAAGAAAGTATACTGGATTGCCAAATCCCGAAAGATAAACGATAAACAGGTGGAAACCATTACCATTATTCGGGATGAAGGCTGTGGTATGAGTGAAGAATTTTTAAAGAAGCTTTATGAGCCGTTTGAGCAGGAAGACAATTTATATAGTAAAGGCTCCAACGGAACCGGTTTGGGACTTGCCATAGTAAAGAATTTGGTAGATCAGATGGGAGGAACCATTCAGGTAGAAAGCAAGCTGGGTGAGGGTACCACCTTTATTATTCGTTTTGCTCGAGGAAAAGGGGAAGCTTTTGAAAAGAAACCGGAACCGGAGAAGAAGGTAGACAAAGATTTATCCGGCTTGAAAGTTTTGATTGTAGAAGACCAGCCTTTAAATCAGGAGATTTTAAAAGGACTGTTGGCGCATAAGCATATTCAGACAGAAGTGGCAGAAAACGGAAAGGAAGCGGTTGAACTGATGCAGACTGCAAAAGCGGCGGAAATCGATTTGATTTTTATGGACATTCGAATGCCGGTTATGGATGGTATTACCGCCACCAGGAGGATTCGTGCACTGGAGGATGGGCATGCCAATTCCATTCCGATTATTGCCCTTACGGCCAATGCTTTTGATGTGGACAAAGAGGCTACAAAAGAAGCGGGAATGAACGGACATTTGGCAAAACCCATTCATCCGAAGGAACTGTTTGAAACAATTGAAAAATTTCTGTAAAGTCATAGAAATATCACGATATTATGCTATAATGCTATAATGCAACTAGTTTTGGAAGGTTGTAGAAGGAGTTTGACGTGGGAAAAGAATTTTTTGCAGGATTTTATCTTGTTGCAGGAGCTGTCATAGCAGCCTATTTGTTTCGGGCGATGACGAAGAAGGATCCATTAGGAAAAAGTATGACCAGGGCTATGGGCGCTGGTTTACTTGTGGTTATAGCATACATTTTGTATCTGTGTGTGAATGATTTCCGGCTGATGGCCATCGGATGCAGTCTGGTGTTTGTGGGCATTGACTGGTGTCTGTTTTTCCTGGTACAGTTTTCCAGACAGTTTGTGGGCTTAAATAAGCCGAAGTATCATGAATATGAGATTTTAGGCGGAATTCTGGCAGCGGATTCCCTTCACCTTTTATTGAATCCCTTTTATCAGCAGACGGTAAGTTTTAAGATGGTGGTAATCCATGGGGCTGCTTATCTGGAAAGAGATGCCCATGCATTGTTTTATATCCATTTGACTTTGTGTTATATTATGGTTGCCTGGATTTATTTTGTATTGCTTCGGAAATATCTGCAGGTTGCCAAATTTTACAGAGCACGTTATGCCGTAATTAATGCGGCATTTATGGCGGTTATTATTTTAAATGCGGCATATCTGATTGTGCATACGCATATTGATTATTCTATTTTGGGTTATGCCTTTGTAGGATGCTTCCTGTACTTTTATGTATATGATTATAAGGGAGAGGCAGCAGCCAATGCTACCAAGGCGTACTTCGTAGAAGAGATGAATAACCCCATTGTCTTTTTTGACTATGAAGGCAAGTTGCTTATGAGTAACCACCGGGCCAGAGAGATATTAAATCTGGCGGAAGAGGAAACCATTTCCGATTTTATTAAGAAAAATGATTACCTTACCATGAATGAGGAGGAAGAACAGTCTTTTGAAACCACATTGGTATCCAAGGATAAGGTATTTTATTTCCAGATTAAATATAAGTTTTTGACGGATAAGGATGGTAAGACCATCGGAAGCTATTTTGTATATGAGGATATTACGGAGAAGAAGCGTGCGTTGATTCAGACAGAGTACAATGCAACCCACGATATTTTAACCGGAACCTATAACAGAAACTACTTTGCATCATTTAAGAAAGAGATTGGAGAAAAGCAGCTATATCCGGTATATGGTGCAATCTTTGATGTAAACGGCCTGCGGGATATTAACAAGATTTACGGTCTGGAAACCGGTGATAGAGTATTAAAGAGAATGGCATGGCTGATGCAGCAGTTTTCCCGGGTTACGGATTATGTAATTCGTATGGATGGCGGTGAGATGGCATTGATTCTACCGGCAACCGGCGAGCGTAAGGCAGAGGAGATTTTTAAGCGAATTGAACGTCGAATCGGTAATTTTGAAGTGGCGGGCTTGGATATTTCCGTGACCAGCAGTTATTTTCATCTTGATAACATCGAAGATTTCGATAAATTGTATGAGGAGGCGAGAAGCAAAATCGCCGACAAGAAGAAAAATGAAATGACAAGGAAGACAAGTTCCTAGTCAGGGAATAGAAAAGAGCGAGGCGTAAAAGTCTCGCTCTTTTCGAGTATGGAAAATATTAAAACTTTGGACACGTTAGAATTCCGGCTCGTCACTGGTATCTCTTTCTAAATCTTCATTGGCCTGTGACACTTCTTTATGATAGTTGGCGCTGGTCTTGTCAGCTCGCTCCTGAACCTGATTCTTTACAACTTCCTGATTCTTTGCTAATTCATTCTCATTATGTTTCATGGCAAATACCCCCAATACTTCAAAATCTTGTACATAGTATAGCATAAACTTGAATGTTTTGCACTAGTTTTCTGAATTTTTTTGAAGATATTCCTTAATGGCAGAAAAACTTTCCGCTGTCAGGGCATGCTCCATGCGGCAGGCATCGTAGGCCGCAATTTCCTGGGGTACCCCCATGGAAGTAAGCCAATCTGAAAAAACAGTATGGCGTTCCAGCACTGATCTGGCTCGTTCTTCACCTTTTGGGGTTAGAGTGAGAAAGCCGTGTTCATTCACCAGTACATATTCTTTGGCACATAGGTTTTTTAGGGCAATGCTGACACTGGCCTTGCTGTAGCTTAGTTTATTAGCAAGATCAATGGAACGAACCTGAGGAAGTTCTTTTGACAGCATGAGGATTGCCTCCAAATAATCTTCTAAGGATTCCTCGGACTTTTGCTTTTGGTGAGTCATATATATCTTGCCTCCTTTATGTGAAATAGAAGTAAGTATCTACTAACTAATGTTAGAATAACATATTTTCAGATAAAATACAAGAAAAAGTTAGTGTTGATTAACTTGCGTTAGTTGGGCTATAATTTATGGGAAAGAAAAGTGAGGTGAGAGGAAGTATGTTTAAATGTTTGGAATGCATTAACTGGAAAAAAACCGGTATTTTTGCTGCAGGTGTAGCCTTTGGAACAGCCGGAATCAAAATTTTAGCCAGTAAGGATGCAAAGAAGGTATACACCAACTGTACAGCAGCCGTTCTTCGTGGAAAAGAATGCGTTATGAAGACCGTAAATACTGTACAGGAAAATGCGGAAGACATCTATGCGGATGCCAAGAATATCAACGATGAGCGTAAAGCCCAGGAAGATGCAGCTATGTGTGAGGATACATCTAAAGCATGTGGGGATACGTTTGAGGAAGTGAAAACAGATGAAGTTTCAGATTAAGCATCGTTCCAAAAATCGCCTTCGCGTACATATGTGTCAGCGGCACATGTCTTTTGAGCAGGCAGACACTTTGCTGTATTATTTGCATGAGTACAAGAACGTGACCTTTGTAAAAGTGTACGAACGTACAGCAGATGCGGTAATCTCCTTCGTGGGTGAAGAGGGAGATATCCTTCGCCTGCTTTCTGATTTTTCTTATGAAAAAGCGGATGTGCCGGCTGTGGCCTTAGAGAATTCCGGACGGGCACTGAATCAGGAATATCAGGAAAAGTTAATGGGAAAAATTGCTTTTCACTATCTGCGGAAGTGGATTTTACCGGCGCCGATACGTCTTGCCTACAATACGGTACGTGCCCTGCATTACGGAAAAGAAGGGTTGAAGTGCCTTGCAAAGGGCAGGATTGAAGTTCCGGTATTGGATGCAACCGCAATCTGGGTATCCATGTTGCGAGGCGAAAGTGATGTGGCCGGTTCCATTATGTTTATGCTGGGAATCGGTGAACTTTTAGAGGAATGGACCCACAAGAAGTCCGTGGACGATTTGGCAAGAAGCCTATCTTTAAATGTGGGAAAGGTATGGCTAAAAAGCGAAAAAGGCCAGATTCTTGTGCCAAGTGCAACCATTAAGCTGGAGGACGAAATCCTGGTACATATGGGAAATGTGATTCCCTTTGATGGTGTTATTGTTGACGGCGAGGCTATGGTAAACCAGGCATCTTTGACCGGTGAATCTGTTCCGGTGCGAAAGGTGGAAGGCGGCTATGCTTATGCGGGTACAGTAATCGAGGAGGGTGAGCTGACTATCCGTGTAAAAGCAGTAGGCGGAAACAGTCGTTTTGAGAAAATCGTTACCATGATTGAGGAGTCGGAGCGGTTAAAAAGCAACGTGGAAAGCAAGGCATCTCATCTGGCTGACAGATTGGTTCCCTATAGTTTGTTGGGAACGGGACTGACCTGGCTGCTGACAAGAAATGCCAGCAAGGCGTTGGCCATTTTAATGGTGGATTATAGCTGCGCATTAAAGCTGGCTATGCCGATTTCCGTATTGTCTGCAATAAGAGAAGCCAGTCTGTACAACGTAACCGTAAAAGGTGGTAAGTTCTTAGAAGCTGTTTCGGAAGCGGATACCGTTGTTTTTGACAAAACGGGAACCATTACCAAGGCGCAGCCTACGGTCCGGGAAGTGATTTCTTTTAACGGACAGGAGCCGGAGGAACTCTTGCGAATCGCTGCCTGTTTAGAAGAACATTTCCCTCATTCCATGGCGAAGGCAGTAGTACAGGCCTGTGAGGATAAGGGATTGCATCATGAAGAGATGCATTCAAAGGTGGAATACATTGTGGCCCATGGGGTTGTAACCACCATTGAGGATAAAAGAGTGATAATCGGAAGTGCCCATTTTGCATTTGAGGATGAGAAGGTTACAATTTTGCAGGATAAGATGGAACTGTTTGAGAATCTTCCGGCGGAGTACTCCTATTTATATATGGCAATTGACGGTAAACTTGCCGCAGTGATTGCCATAGAGGACCCCATGAGGGAAGAAGCCCAAGCAGTAATCAATTCCTTGCGAAAAGCGGGAATCGGAAAGCTTGTGATGATGACAGGAGACAGTGAGAAAACTGCGGCCGCCATTGCCAGACAGGTGGGCGTAGATGAATATTATGCGGAGGTTCTTCCGGAAGACAAAGCTTCCTTTGTGGAAAAAGAGCAGCAGCAGGGTAGACGGGTAATTATGATTGGTGACGGAATCAACGATTCCCCGGCACTTTCTGCTGCAGATGTGGGAATTGCCATCAGTGATGGCGCGGAAATTGCAAGAGAGATTGCAGATATTACCATTGGAGCCAATGATCTGTATCAGATTGTTACGCTGAAGTTATTAAGTGATGCGCTGATGCATCGGATTAAAAGTAACTATCGCAGTATTGTAGGTTTTAACAGCCTGTTAATCGTGCTGGGAGTAGCAGGAGTATTACAGCCGACAACAACGGCGCTTTTACACAATACGTCCACACTGATGATTGGTTTGAAGAGTATGAATAATCTCTTGACGTAACAGCCGGAAATGTCTATAATGAGGAACGAAAAGACAAAGTACGGGAGACGGATTATGCATTGTTTTAGAACAGAACAATCTAAAAGAATCGCATCGGGCATCATGGTATTCATGATGCTCGCCGTTGTTATGCTTTCTGTTTTTTTCCTGGCTGCGGAAATGGGGCATGATTGTACAGGCGAAGACTGTCCGATTTGTGCATCTATGCAGCAGTGTAAGTCCGTCTTGGAAAGCTGGGACGGGGGTGAAGCAGTACTAAGTCTGGTATTGCTTTCTATAGTAACAGTATCTATGAAGTTGCCGGTATATACGCTTGTTCAAAGCACACCGGTATCCAGAAAGGTCCGATTAAACAATTGAAGAACCACGGTTACAATGTAAAAAGTAATTAGACGGAGGTTCTTTATGAAAAAATTAATATGGATTGTAACTGCAGCCATCCTGGTGATGGGTGCTTTGTCTGCGTGCGCACAAAAAAAGGAAGGACAGGCAGATAATACAAAGAAATTGAAGGTGGTAACCACTATTTTTCCGGAGTATGACTGGGTAAAAGCCATACTTGGAGAAGATGGGGATAATGCGGAAGTAACCATGCTTTTAGATAGTGGGGTGGATCTTCACAGCTATCAGCCCACGGCAGAAGACATTATGAAGATTGCAACCTGCGATTTGTTTATCTATGTGGGAGGCGAATCGGATACATGGGTAGAGGATGCCTTAAAGGAAGCCACCAACAAGGATATGAAGGTGATTAATCTTCTGGAAGTTCTGGGAAGTGACCTTAAGGAAGAAGAAGTGGTGGAAGGTATGCAGGCAGAAGAAGAGGAAGAAGGCGAGGAAGAAGAGCCGGAGTATGACGAGCATGTTTGGCTGTCTCTTTCAAATGCCATTACCCTAACAGAGAAAATCTCAGAAACTATGCAAAGCATTGATCCGGGTCACGCTAAGGGCTATGAGGAAAATACCACAGGGTATATTGAGAAGTTAAAAGCGTTGGATGGAAAGTATAAGCAGGTTGTTGCAGAGGGAAAACAAAAAACTCTGTTGTTTGGGGATCGATTCCCTTTCCGTTATCTGGTGGATGACTACGACCTTTCCTACTACGCTGCTTTTGTGGGATGTTCTGCGGAATCAGAGGCAAGTTTTGAAACCATTCAATTTTTGGCAAAGAAGATGGATGAGTTGTCCCTTTCTGCGGTTTTAACCATCGAAGGGAAAGAACATAAAATTGCGGAGACGATTGTGAAGAATACGAAGGAGAAAAATCAGGAGATTTTGTCCATGGATTCGATGCAGGCAACAACGGCAGAGGATGTGGAAAAAGGAACTACCTATCTGTCGATTATGGAAAAGAATCTGGATGTATTGAAAGAAGCGTTACAGTAGGAGGTATTTAGATGGCATTACTCACAGCATCGGATCTGTCCCTGGGATATGATGGAAAGGTTATTGCGGAGAAGTTAAACTTTTCCGTTAGTTCCGGCGATTATCTTTGTATAATTGGAGCAAACGGTTCCGGGAAAACAACTTTAATGAAAACAATTTTACATCTGAAAGAGCCATTAAAGGGGCAGATTCAGATGGGTGAGGGGCTTTGCAAAAATGAAATCGAGTATTTACCCCAGCAGTCTTTGGTGCAGAAAGATTTTCCTGCATCTGTGAGAGAAATTGTTCTCTCCGGATGTCAGGGACGATGTGGATTACGACCTTTTTATACCGGGAAGGAAAAGGAGCTGGCCCTGGAGAATATGCAAAGAATGGGCGTGGAAAGTCTGGCAAATCGTTGCTTTCGGGAATTGTCCGGTGGGCAGCAGCAACGAGTGCTTTTGGCAAGAGCCCTTTGTGCCACCAAAAAGATGCTTTTTCTGGATGAGCCGGTGGCGGGGCTTGATCCCGATGCCACAGAAAAGATGTATGACCTGATTGCAAGGCTGAATAGAGAGGGGATTACGATTTTGATGATTTCCCACGACAGGGACACAGCACTGCAGTATGCCAGCCATGTTTTACAACTGGGGGAGAACCCCTTTTTCGGAACAAAGGCGGTCTACCTGCAGGGACAGAGAAGGGAGGCAAAATAAGATGGTAGAGAAGTTTTTCTTATATTTGCAATATCCCTTCGTACAGTATGCGCTAATTGTAGGAGTACTGATTGCATTGTGTTCCTCTTTGTTGGGAGTAACCCTGGTATTAAAACGGTTTTCCTATATCGGAGACGGATTATCCCACGTGGCCTTCGGTGCCATGACGGTTGCCGCGGTATGTAAAGTAACCAATGAAATGTTGATTATTTTGCCGGTTACGGTTCTTAGTGCGGTGTTGCTTTTGCGCTCCGGGCAGAATGCAAAGATAAAAGGGGATGCAGCCATTGCATTGATTTCCGTAAGTGCGTTGGCTTTTGGATATTTGTTGATGAACCTTTTTTCCACTTCTTCTAATTTATCGGGAGATGTATGCAGTACCCTTTTCGGTTCTACCTCCATTTTGACTTTGACGGAAAAGGAGGTTCGGATATGCCTGATTCTATCGGTGGTGGTTGTGCTTACGTTTATTTTGTTCTATAACAAGATTTTTGCCATAACCTTTGATGAAACTTTTGCAAAAGCCACAGGAACCAATGTGAATGCTTATAATTTGCTGGTTGCCATTGTTATAGCAGTCATCATTGTACTTGCCATGAATCTGGTGGGATCACTTTTAATCTCGGCGTTGGTGATTTTCCCGGCATTATCGGCTATGCGGCTGTTTCGAAGCTTTAGGGCAGTAACGGTTTGTTCTGCCGTATTGTCTGTGATATGTGCTTTTGTGGGAATAGTGGTTTCCATTTTGGCAGGAACGCCGGTGGGCTCTACCATTGTGGCTATGGACGGAATGGCATTTTTGCTATGTTGTGTCGGAGGCAAGGTTGCAGGAGGTGGAAGATAATGAGACGAAGAACGGTTCGGATTGTGGGGCTATCTTTGCTTTGTGCTGCAGTCATTGTTGGCTGTGGAGAAAAACAAAAGGATGCCAAGGATACAGTGAAAATAGAAGCTGCCAAGGAGGAAACCAAGAAAAGGGAGCCGGATGTGGATTTAACCCAACTTTCCGCTACCATGATTTACTCCGAAGTGTATAACATGATGACCACACCGGAAGAGTATATTGGGAAAAAAGTTCGGATGGAAGGGCTTTTTGGCTATGCCTATGATGAAAGCAAGGATAAATACTTTTTTGCCTGTGTAATTCAGGATGCTACTGCTTGCTGCGCCCAGGGAATTGAGTTTGAGCTGCAAGGGGACTATACCTATCCGGAGGATTATCCCAAGGAGGGAGAAACCATTTGCGTGGAAGGAATCTTTGATACTTACGAGGATGGAGGAAATACCTATTGTACCTTGCGAAGGGCAGAGTTTGTGCAGGAAGAATAGACGGATGGAATCTTGACAACATCTAGAAGTGAATGATATAGTTATGAAGTTGGCATGAAGCCGATGAAGGGTGCAGGAGCACTTTGTTTTCATAAAATGTATGCTGGAAAGTAAATAGAGAAAAGAATTGATGTCATGAAGGCACACCGTTTCCTAAGGGAGCAGTGTGCCTTTTTGTGCGAAGGAGGAAGTATGGATTTAGAATATTTGAAGCAGAACTGGAGACGAAAACCGATTCATTTGGAAGCGGAGATTGCGGCTTGGGATAGTTCAGCGGAAGAATATGTGTATGAAAAGAAGAATAACTTTTCGGAAGATCCTTTTCTTCGCTTTGTTTCCGAGAAGGTACAGCTGACAAAAGAAGATAAGGTATTGGATGTTGGCTGCGGAGCAGGAGCCTACAGCGTTGCTTTTGCGGAATATGTGAAGCAGGCAGATGGGGTAGATTTGTCTCCGCGCATGGTTCAGCTGGGAAACGAATATGCAATAAAAAATGGCATTAAAAATGTTTCTTTGCGAGTGATGAACTGGCATACAGAGGATGTGTCGGATATGAAGGGGCAGTATGATATTGTTTTTGCTCATACGACACCGGCAGTGATTGATTATGAAACACTGAAAAAAATGTGCGATACATCCAAGAGGCATTGTTTCCTTTGCAAACCTGCAAGACGAAAAGATATGGTATTTGATGAACTAAAGCGGCTTGCAGGAATTGAGGCGACAGAGGGAATGGATGATTCCGTATCCTATGCGTTTGACAGCTTGTGGGGCTGGGGTTATAATCCGGAAATTTCCTATGCGGAAATTGTTTGGAAACCCAGAAAAACACTGGAGGAGGCAAATGCTTGGTTTTTAGGACGACTGAAGGGTCGCTACAGCATTGATGCAAAAACGGAGGAAAGATTAAAGGCGTATTTGCAGTCAATCAGCAAAAACGGATTCGTGGAAGAACGAATTGACACAACACTAGTAAATATGTATTGGAGGAAGAACGTATGAGAAAACTGAAAAAATGGACTGCTGTGATGTTGGCAGCAACAATGATTGTGGGAGGATTTACAGCCTGTGGAAAAAGTGATTCAAAGACCACAGACAAGAAGGATGAAACTAAGACAGAAGCAGAGGCAGAAACCCGTACCATTACGGACGTATTTGGCAGAAGTGTGGAAATACCGACAGAGGTAAACACCTGTGCAGCATTGGGAAGCGCAGCAAGATTGGTTGTTTATGCCGGTGGCGTTGAGAAGATTAAAGGATGTACTGAAATGGAGTCTAAAGGTGATCCGGGTATGCCATTTGCTTATGCCAATAAAGATTTCTTTAAGGATTGCGCTCCGGTTGCTTCCGGTGGAAGCGGAAATGCAGATTATGCGGAAGCCATCGTAGAATTGGATCCGGACGTTGTGTTTTATCAGGATTCCGATACGGTTGCCATGGAAGAACTGGCAGAAAAGACCGGTGTGCCGGTAATCGGAGTTTACGGAGATGCATTCAATTCACACTATCTGACGGATTCTATTCGTTTAATCGGTGATGTATTGGGAACAAGTGACCATGCGGAAGAGGTTTCCACAGCTATTGAAGGTTGGGTAAAAGATTTGGATGACCGTACAAAAGATATTCCGGATGAGGATAAGCCAAAGGTATATACCGGAGCAGTAAGCTGGAGCGGTGGACATGGATTTACAGGAACTTACGTAGGTTATGCCCCATTGGAAGCCATTCATGCCATTAGTGTATCTGATGAGCTGGATGCAAAAGACGGTGTGGAAGTAGATATGGAACAGATTCTGGAATGGAATCCGGATATTATCTTCTTAAATCCGGGTAACATGGAGCTTGTAAATAAAGATTATGCTGAAAACGGAAAAGCAATTGACAGCTTGAAAGCTGTAAAAGAGGGCAAGGTATATGCGCAGGTAAACTTCAATTATTACTGGTGTAACATGGAGCTTGCCATTGTTGACTCCTATTATGCAGGAACGATTTTATATCCGGAGGCATTTAAGGATGTTGATTTTGAAAAGAAGGCAGAGGAAGTCTTTAATACCATGATTGGTATGGACTACTTAAAGGTTCTTGATGAGAACAGATACGGATTTGGAAAAATCACGATTGGAAAATAAACAGGATGGATTTACAACTCGGAAGAAAAGAAGTAAAAGTCCACGGTGAAGGGTATCGGGCTTTTATTCGAAAAAAAAGAATTTTTTTACTGCTATTGTTTTTCATGACCTTGGGGGTATTTGTGGTGGCTCTTGCTTTTGGCTCATCAACAGTACCCTTTGACCGAGTGATTGCCACATTATTCGGTTACGGAGAGGCAAAAGAGGAAATTGTGGTTATGAATCTGCGGTTACCAAGGGCGACCACAGGAGTAGTGGCAGGATTTGGATTGGGAATTGTAGGTTGTGCGATGCAGGGGATTTTGCGAAATCCTCTGGCATCTGCATCCACCATTGGAGTGTCCCAGGGAGCTGCTTTTGGAGCCGCTTTTGCCATTATTGTTTTGGGTGGCGGCCTTATGAGTGCCGGAACTAGCGGAGCGCAGTTGAACGTGAATAATCCGGTTTTGATAACTGCCTGTGCATTTTTGGGATCGATGATTTCTACTGTGTTTATTGTGTTTTTATCCAGATTTAAAAGCATGAGTGCCGGAACCTTGATTCTGGCAGGAGTTGCCTTAAGTTCCCTTTTCTCTGCAGGAACCACACTGCTAGAATACTTTGCAGATGATGTGCGAGTGGCAGCAGTGGTATACTGGACTTTCGGAGATTTGGGAAGTACTTTCTGGAAAGATATTTTGCTCATGAGCGTGGTAGTTCTTTTGGCAAGTATTTATTTTGGATTCAACAGATGGAATTATAATGCTTTGCAAGGCGGAGAAGATACGGCAAAAGGATTAGGCGTTAATACACGTAGAATTTTAATAAACAGCATGGTGGTTTGTGCTATTACGGCATCCGTCATTGTATCTCATATCGGAATTATCAATTTTGTGGGACTCATTGCGCCTCATATGGTAAAACGGTTTGTGGGATCGGACTACCGTTATTTGCTTCCGGCATCCGGGCTGGCGGGGGCAATGCTTTTGTTATTAAGCGATACCGTGGCACGTTTGGCGGTGGCTCCTATCGTCTTGCCAATCGGAGCAATTACATCCGTATTGGGAGCACCGGTATTTTTATGGATTATTTTTAAAGGCAGGTGGAACAAATGATTAAAGCAAAAGAGATAACCTTTGCCTATCATGGAATGGAGCCTGTTCTTCAAAATATGTCCATGGAAGAAACGAAGGGACATTGTGTGGCTTTTCTTGGAAATAATGGTGCCGGAAAAAGCACGTTTTTAAAGTGTTTGAACCGCATTTTACATCCCAAGCACGGTACAGTCTGTTTGGAAGACAGGAACATATCCGGAATGAAGCAAGTGGAAATAGCCAGAGAAATGGCCTATGTGGAACAGCATACGGCGGCAAGTAAGCTGACGGTATACGATATGGTTTTGCTTGGAAGAAAGCCCCATATGACCATTGGACCATCTACTGCAGATTATGCAATCGTGGATGATGCAATTTCCAGAATGCATTTGGAAGATCTGAAACTTCGTTATGTGGATGAACTTTCCGGGGGAGAATTACAGAAAGTGGCGCTAGCCAGAGCGCTGGCGCAACAACCTAAAGTTTTATTGCTGGATGAACCCACTGCAAGTTTGGATTTGCGAAATCAGCATGAGGTTATGCGAATTGCGGCGGAGATTGCAAAAGAAACGGATATGTTGGTTATCGTGGTGATTCACGATTTGAATTTGGCGTTAAAATATTGCGACCGGTTTTTGATGTTTAAGGACGGCAAAGTTTTTCGGTATGGTGATGAATCCGTAGTAACGGAGGAAACCATTAAAGCCGTATATGGAGTGGATACCACCATTGTAAATGTAGAAGAAAATAAATTTGTGGTTGTAAAATAAAAAAGGAGACAGGGTATGATTGAAACAGAACTTTGGAAAGAGTGTGCAAAATTTCATGGACATGTATGCGGTGGTTTAACCATTGGCTATCAGGCAGCTATGTACGCAAAGGAATTACTGGACATTACCTTTAGTGAGGATGAAGAGATTGTTTGTATTTCTGAAAATGATGCGTGTGGAGTGGATGCTATTCAGGTGGTTTTAGGCTGTAGCATCGGAAAAGGAAATCTATTATTCCACATGAGGGGTAAGCAGGCATTTTCTTTCTACAATCGAAAAAACGGGAAGTCAGTACGTCTGGTGTTAAAGGCCAGAGATAAAGGAATGACCAGAGAGGAATCCTTTAAGTTCTATCAGGAATGTGATTATCACCATATGTTTGATGTAAAAGAGGCAACTATCGCGTTACCGGAAGAAGCAAGAATCTTTGAATCCTATCGTTGCGAGAAGTGCGGGGAAGATACGGGTGCAAACTGGATTCGGATTTATGATGGCAAGAAAGTTTGTCTGGACTGCTATAGTCGATATGATCGATTCCGGGTGTAAACGGAAAATACATTGTGCTTTCTCCTTCGGAATGCTATGATAGGATTATAAAATCAGATTTAGGAGGAGAAGTCCATGTTTCGAGAAATGAGACGGTTTAAGCAGTTGCTTTCCAAAGAAGATACAGAAGCAATTCTGAATCGCAATAGCGCGGGAGTGATGAGTGTAATTGGGGATGAGGGATATCCTTACGGAGTGCCTATAAGTTATGTTTACCATGAGGGGAAGTTGTATTTCCATTGTGCGAAGGACGGGCATAAGATGGATGCCATCAGAGCCTGTGATAAAGCGAGCTTTACTGTGATAGATACGAATGATGTAAAAGAGGAAGAGTACACCACTTATTTCCGTAGCGTCATTGCTTTCGGTCACGTAAAAGAAGTGAACACCAAAGAGGAAATCGAGGAAGCTTTGTATGTGTTATCTTTGAAGTATTCTCCATCCATTCCAAAGGATAAGGTACGGGAACATGCGAAAGACGGCGCAGGCAGAACTGCAGTATTGGTTATGGAAATAGAGCACATGACTGGAAAAGAAGCAATTGAACTTGTAAATATGAAGAAGTAGAAAAACGGGTAGGCTGAAGAAAACATTCAGTCCTACCCGTTTTTATGGGAAGTTATTCTCCTAAGGTATTTTCAACGACAAACAATCGGATACAGTTATCAATCATAGCTGCATCTGCGTCTGCGCTGATTCCGGCGCTTAACCAGTAAGCATATTTTCCGGTCATAAGTTTTAGCATTTCCTCAGGATCGGATCCGTGACGAAATTCTGTGTGATAGGTAGTGGAGGGGGCATCTCCTGCCAGGTAGAAGTATTCATATTCTCCTGCATTTGCATCTGACGTGTGATAGGAGTAAAAGCCCATGCCTTCTGCAGTGGTAACGTATTTTTCAAAGGTATAGGTATGGGAGAAAAGTTCTTTTCCATCTTTATCATAGCCGGAGATAGTGTTTCCATCTACCTTAAAGGTTGTCATGCCGCCTAAAAAGCCACAGTTGAACTGCATTTCTTCCGGTTTGCTGCTAAAAGCTTTTTCTGCATCCGGGCCTGTTAAGGTTCCCTGCATGCTGTGCTTTAATGCATCTACGGTAGCTCTTGCATTTTCTTTTCCAACCGTCATTTCAGCATATTTCATCCAAAGGTTATCGTATTCGTCTTTACATAAGGTTTCAAAAAGCGGAGTATAGCTGCCTTTCATATTCTTCAAAAGGATGGCAGCAGCTTCCTTGCTTCCCTCTTCATACTGATCGGCACTTTGGTAGAGTTGGGAGGTTGTACCGATTTGTACGTCGCTTTTGGTCCCGTCAACAGTTACCTCTGTTTTGCAGGATGTAATGATACTGCCTGTGGCACGACCGGCCACGGTTCCCGGAGTGGTTGCGCCATCAATGCTTCCTTTAACAGAACAGTCAACTACGTTGAAGCGGTCTTCCATACCAAAATAGTAAAGACCGGTTCCAATGAGACCGCCTACATGAGTAGCGCCTTTTGCAGTGATTTTTACAGTAACATGATTGTCCTTAATAAGAGCCGGCTCCTGTACGGTGCCATCTCCGTCATCACCAACGCCGGCATAACCGCAAAGACCACCGATGGCGTGACCGTTTTTGGCCTGAATGGTAACTTTGGCAGTGTTGCCAACAACGGAATCCATACATTGTAAGCAACCGCCAATACCGCCCATGCCAACAGGCTCATTGCCGGAGGCTTTTATGGTTCCCTTAGCGCTACAGCCGGTTACGGCTCCGGTAAAACCGCCACCCACAACGATTCCGCCGCACTCGGCTTCATCGGCTTGAATTAGTTGTCCGTCTAAGAAGTTGTTGCTTCCATCTAAGGTAACGGTAATGCCACTGGCTTTGCAATCCTTTACGGTTGCACCCCAAAGACCGCCAACGATACCACCAACGCAGTTTACGCCTCGTACAGAGTTTTTACCGCTTAAGGTTACTTTTGTAATGCTTCCGCCGTAGGCCATACCCACACCGCAGGATGCATAGCGGGAGCCGGATTCGGAAGCGGCCTTGATATTTTTCAATTTCAGATTCTTAATGGTTCCGGTGGTAACGTCAAAAAGACCGGAGCCCATTTCTTTCTTTTCCTGCTTAATTGTTACATTTTGAATAGTATGGCCTTTTCCGTCAAAGCTTCCGGAGAAACTGCCGGAAAAGTCACCCTTCATCATGTCTTCGCCGGTTACGCGACCAATGCTTTTAAAAGTCTTGTTTTTGAGATTCAAGTCTTTCTTAAGAACATAGTGAGCTTTCAAAGTAGCTTTGTTCTTGCCGATGTTTTGAAGCTGTTTAACCGTTTTAATCTGATAAGGGTTTTTGAGGGTTCCGGATCCACCGGCAAACAGACTGGCAGTAGAAGCTGCATTTGCAGTAGATGCCGGTATTGTAAGGGGAAGTGCAAAACTTCCTGCCGTAACCGTAATGGCCGTGGCAACCGCACAGGCGGATTTAAAAAAATGTTTTTTCATCATGTCCTCCTTAATGAGTAAGCGATATATAACGTACGTTAGTTATAACTAACATAATAGCACGATGAGAGCAAATGTCAAGCCGAGAATGAAAAAAATGTGAAAAGACTTGCCAGGGTTTTGGAATGGTGATAGGATAATTTCAGAAAGTTAGTTCTAACTAACTGAAAGGGATAAGTTTCACACATATTGAAACGTACATATAATGACAGGAGGGATGAGTATGTGGGAGATAATTTTAATTCCGTTTCTGGGAACTTCTCTGGGAGCGGCAAGTGTGTTTTTTATGAAAAAAGAATTCGGCGAGCTTACAAAGCGTGCCTTAACCGGTTTTACTGCCGGAGTAATGGTAGCGGCATCTTTTTTTAGTTTGTTGGCGCCTGCAGTGGAACAGGCAAACGAAGACTACGGGTTACCCTTCGTTCCGGTTTCGGTAGGGTTTGCCGTTGGAATGTTGTTTTTGCTTTTGTTGGATGTATTGGTTCCTCACATTCATTTGGATTCCAGTGAAGAGGGTATGAAAAGCGGACTAAAACGTACAACGAAGCTGGTGTTGGCGGTGACCTTACATAATCTGCCGGAGGGAATGGCAGTAGGTATTGTGTGTGCAGGCTGGATGTATGGTGATCAGAAGATATCCATGATGGGAGCCCTGTCTTTAGCCATCGGTATTGCCATTCAGAACTTCCCGGAGGGAGCCATTGTGTCGGTACCCCTTTATGCGGAAAAGCAGAATAAATTTCGCACCTTTCTTTACGGCGTATTATCCGGTATCGTGGAGCCAATTGGTTCAATTTTGATTATCCTTACGGCGGGGCTCTTTTTACCAATGATGCCCTATTTACTAAGTTTTGCCGCCGGTGCCATGATTTATGTGGTAATTGAAGAACTAATTCCTGAAATGTCACAGGGTCGCCATTCGAATATTAGCACCGTATGTTTCGCCGTTGGATTTATACTGATGATGATTCTCGATATGATGTTCGGATGATGGAATCTTTCGACATATTCGAAAGTGAAGTGTGGAGAACAACCGGGGGCATATGGCGGATGCAGGACTTTACAAGACGCCGGTACTTGAAAAAGAAACTTGTTTCTTTTTCTTATGTACCGTTGCGTGTTGTATGGAGCGAGAGCGCTCCTGCGTCGCTATATGCCTCCGGTTGTTTTTACGCTTTACATTCAAACCCTTCACAAGAAATTCCCTTAAACTTCACATATCATACCTTTGAAATTCAAATTCAGTGAATAAAGTAATACCAACGAAGAAACAAACGGAGGTGCAAGGTTATGATGAATAAAAAGAATATGAAACGAATTGCCGGTGCTGCCATGGTGGCTGCAATGCTGGTCAGCAGTACACCGGCAGTACCTATAGTAAGTTACGCGGCAACTGCCAAAGCCACAGTGCTGACAGTAAAGGATTCTTCCGAAGTCACCATTTCCGAGGATGGTGTTTATGAACTTTCCGGAAGCTATAAGGATACCGTTATCAATGTGGAAAAGGGCGTAACCGCAGAACTCATTTTTAATAAACTCACCTTAACAGATAAAAACGCATCTGCCGAGAACATGGTTACCATTGGAAAAAATGCCAAAGTGACCATTACCTTAAAGGGAAGTTCTAAGCTTATCGGCAGCAGTAGCAGTGAAACGCTGGAAAGTGCCATTGTCCATAAGAAGGATGGAGGCGAAGGAAGCTTAACCATTCGAGACGGCGGCAACGGAAGCTTAACCATTACCGGAACAAAGGACGATGGTATTAAATACAAAGAAGGAACCGTTACCATTGAAAGCGGTACACTGAAAATCACAGATTGCCACGGTGACGGCATACAGGCAGAAAACGTTAGCATCACCGGCGGATATGTGGATATTACAACGGTATATGATGAGGCAGATACAAGTTTTTATACCTCCGGTAATAATGTAAGTGGTAAAAATACCATTACCGAACAGGAAAATACCAAGGTGGAACGCGTCAATGTAGATACCGGAAGCCATAAAGGTATTAAGGTTGGTACAAAAGCGAAGACCTACAGTTACAAGTCTGTAACAAGTGAGGATTTGGAAGCAAACAAAACCTATACCCAGGAGGGAAGCGGTCTTTTATCCATTACCGGCGGTACGGTTGTGATAAATACTGCAGGAACTGGTTTAAAAGCCAACAAACTGACAACAACGGGGTATACTGCAACCAGCAGTGGCAAATATATTGTAGGATCTCCGGACGATGCACTTGCGTCCAATGGAGACATTGTGATTTCCGGAAAAGCAAAGGTCACCGTTACCTCCTCTGATGATGGCCTTTCCGCAGCCGGAACCGTAACCATTAAGGATACAGCCACCGTAGATATTCAAAAAGCCTATGAGGGTGTGGAAGCAGAAAAAATCATTATCGGTGAGAAAAACGCCACAAGCGGTCCTAACGTCACCATCGAGTCTAACGATGATGGTATGAATGCTTCCGGCAAAACCGTAACCTATGTTTACGACGACGAAACAGAAAGCACCTATACCAAAACCTCCGTTTCCGATGGAACCAATGCCATCAATATATATAGTGGAAAAGTAACCATTAAGATAGATAGTGAAAATGCTAAAACCGTTAAACTGAACAACTCCTCCCTTACGTATCAGTCCAGCGGCGACGGCATGGACAGCAACGGTGATATTGATATAGAAGGTGGAGAAGTGTATGTATTCGGTCAGAGTACCGGCGATAATTCTCCAATCGACATGGATGGCAACTACACCTTGTCAAAAAATGCCACTGTATTGGCAGTGGGATGTAACCCTATGGGCGAGGTGACACCAAAGGCCGGAGACAGTGTATATGTAACCTATGGTGAAAGCGGAAATATGGGACAGTTCCCGGGTATGCAGACAGATGGAAGCATGCCAACCCCGCCAACAGACGGAAGCATGCCGACTCCTCCAAGTGACGGTCAATTCCCAACGGATGGAAATATGCCAACTCCGCCAACGGACGGACAACAGCCGCCTGAGGGACAGAACCCCCTCGGCGGAACCGCCAGCATTGCAGCCGGCAGTGTCGTAACGGTAAAAAGCGGTGATACCACAGTTTACGAAACCACCATACCCTACGCGGCATCCTATATTTTCTATGCATCACCGATGTTAAGTTCGGATGCGGAAAATACCATTACGGTTTCGGAAAAAACTACAGATGACAGTCAGACTACAGATACAAAGACTACGGAGACCATTAAGGGTAAGACTACTACCATCAAAACAGCAAAAGCTCTTGGTAAGCAGAAAATCAAAGTGACCTGGGAAAAGAATTCTTTAGCTGACGGTTACCAGATTGCATATCGTAAAAAGGGTGGCAGCTGGAAGTATGTTACCGTAAGTAATAAGACCACCGTATCCAAGGTTTTGACAGGATTGAAGAAGGGCAAAACCTACGAAGTAAAGGTACGGGCATATCAGAAAGTGAATGGAAAGAAGGTATACGCAAAGTATTCCAAAGTTCGAACATTAAAATGTAAATAACCACAACATTATATCTCCTCCAATATTTTAAGATAATCTCTCTTATTTTGTAAGATGACCGGAAAACCGGGTTCTTATAGGGTAAGAGAGATTTTTTGCCACTTGCAAAGTATTTGACAATGGGGTAAAGTGACAGTAGGAATACAGAAGAAAATGTGCACATACAACGGGAGATGACATGTTAGATCGGGACATTATTGATTTATATTTCAAACGGGACGAGGCCGCGATTGTCAGGACGAAGGAGAAATACGGGAATTACCTGTTTACAGTGGCGTCCAATATTGTGGAGATTCGAGAGGATGCAGAGGAGTGTGTCAATGACACCTATCTGGATGCCTGGAATTCTATGCCCCCAAAGTTCCCGGATTTTTTAAAACTCTATTTGGCAAAGCTAACCAGAAATCGGGCCTTTCATGTTTTTCGGGACAAAAGAGCGAAAAAGCGCGGAGCCGGGGAAATGCCGGTGGTATTGGATGAATTGTCGGAATGTCTTTCCGGCGGGAAAGAACCGGAGGAGCTTTTGGATGAAAAAGAGCTGGCAGCCATTATCGGAGAGTTTTTGGAAAAAGCGGGAGAGGCTGAACGGGGGATGTTTTTATGCCGGTATTTTTACGCCCAGCCCGTAAAAACCATTGCAAAGCAGTTTGGCGTCAGTGAGAACTATGTATCCGTGAATCTTCACCGGATGCGGGAGAAACTAAAGGGTTATCTTGCTACGGAAGGAGTGTATGTGTAATGAATGAGAATAATAAAGACAAACGGACAGAGCGCCTGTTTTTGGCTATAGGACAGGTGGATGAGAAGCTTATTAGGTCTACAGAACCAACCCATAAGAAGCGGGATAAATATGTAGTGCGGCTATTGGCAACGGCGGCGGTTCTCACCCTGGTATTCTTCGGAGCAAAGGCGGTATTTAGCCCTGCCGGAGGTGCCGGTAAGGAGGGGGCTATGACCCTTTCCGAAGGAGAAAAAGGGGATGCCAATGCCGGTGAGGATTTGGAAGGTTGTCAATTTGACACATTTTATGGAGGAAATCAGCCTGCACTTGTATTTGTAGAGGCTTCCAATCCTTTGCAGACAACAGATGATGAATTGGATTATTCCACCACGTTGAACAGCAACTCCGCCGGCGTGGAAAGAGAAGAAGGAACAGCAAAAAGTACGCTGCCAAGGAGTTTTACATCCTGGTTAACGGAGACGGACCGTACACAGAAATTATTGTCTGTTGCGGGAGAGGAGAATCGAGTTCTTTCACCTTTAAGTATTTCCATGGAAATGGCTATGCTAGCGGAACTAAGTAATGGGGAAAGTCGAAGTGAATTGCTGGCGGAGATGGGATACGGCGATAATACAAAGGAGAATCGCGAAGCTTTTCGTCAAGAAGTGCAAAGAATATGGGAACAGACCTACTATGATACAGTAGATGGAAGTGCCTGCCATTATTCCAATGCGCTATGGCTTCGAAATGATGCTAAATATTCTTTCAAGAAGATTACAAAGGTGGCAGATGATTATAATACATCCTCCTATGGAGGAGAGATAGGAAACGCTATGTATACCTGGTATCACAATCAGTGGCTGGAAAAAGCTACCGCAGGTGGTATTAAGGAGGAGACAAAAGAGGATGCCTTTCCAAAGAATATGGAAATCGGTGTGTCTTCCGCAATTCATTATCTGGGATTCTGGGAAAAGGGATTTCAAATGAAGAAGGAACAGGTTTTTCATGGAACCAACGGGGATAGACAAGTAAGTATGAATGAGGGAACAGGGGAGTATAGGGTCTATCGTGGGGAACACTATGTGGCTGCGGAAATCCCTATGAAGGATGGCAAAAACTTCCTGCTGTTTTTACCGGATGAAGGATATAAGCTGGCAGATGTATATGCTGAGGAAAGTTATACGGAAATTTTGCAGGGCATCAGAAACGGCGAGGTAAAGCGTATCAATCTTTCCTTCCCGCAGTTTGACATTACCACAAAGCTAGACTTAAAAGAAACCATGGAGGAGTTTGGTATCAAAGGAATCTTTTCCAATGACAAAGCATTCCGAAAGTTTGTGAATGGAGGGGATAACGTTACCAATCTGCATCATGCACTACATTTTAGAATCGGGTCCGGTGGTATAAATACTTCATCCTATCAGGATAGCCTGGCGGAAGAAGGTATCCAAAAGGACAAGGGGGCAGAAAAGATTTGTTTTGACCGGCCTTTTGGTTTTGCGGTTACAGACGGAACAGGATTGGTATATTTTGAGGGAACCATGCAGCAGTAAGGAGGGGCTTTATGAGAAAAAGATGGATTAGTGCGCTTATTGTAGCGGCGCTGGCACTTGGATTATGGGGAACCATAGCCGGTTCCAACGTCAATAGACCGGAGAAGAAGATTGTATCTACAAAAAGTAAGCCGGGTGGAGCTCTTTTGGCAAAAGCAGCAAATTCGGAGGAAACGGAGAAAGCAGGAAGCTTCACTTTTACAGAGAATCTTGCAGGAAGCAAACTGGCCCAGAAAATATTAAAACCGGAACTTCCCGAAAATAAAGTATATTCGCCCCTTACCTTAGGGATGGCCATGGCTATGTTGGCGGATGCCGCTACCGGAGAAACCAGGCAGGAAATCTTAGATGCCATGGGATGGGCATCCATGGAAGACCTTGATAAAATGGTAAAAGTGGCTTACGGATCCGTGAATCAGAAAAAGGATGAGGGTGAAAGTTCTATCGCCAATGCCCTTTGGCTCAGAGAAGATATGAAATTTCGGGAAGAGAAAATCTCAGAACTGGCTGGAAGCTTTTATGCAGACGTTTTTTCAGGAAAAATGGGTTCCGAAGATTACGATAAACTGCATCAGGATTGGCTGAATGAAAAGACCGGTGGTTTGTTGAAAGAGGCGGTCAAAAATCGAAAGTTTAAAGAAACCTTGGGGATTTGCCTATTATCCGCTAGCTATTATCGACAGCTTTGGCCTGAGAAAATGACCTTATTGGAAAATCGTCTGTTTCTGGGCGGGGCTTATGGAAATACCAGAGTGGATATGCTTTCTGCAAGCCAGAAGCTTGACTATTATCGGGGAGAGCACTACAGCAGCGTGGGCTTGCCGCTTAAAAACGGAACGATATTCTGGCTGTTCTTGCCGGACATGGAATATAACGTGAGTGAGGTACTAAAGGATGATACTTACCTTTCCGTTATGAAAGGGGACGTGGAGCCGGTGGAAGAAAAAGCGGATGTAGAGCTGTGCTTTCCAAGAATGGATTGTATGACCGACATAGATGCTAAGAAAGCTATCTGCGAACTGGGATATTTGCGGGCATTTGATAATCGCGCCGATTTTTCGGAATTGACAGAGTATGATTTATTTGTGCGTAACATTCCTCATGCTACCAGAATTTGTGTGGATGAGTATGGAATAACGGCAGCTGCTTATGCGGAGGCAGAGCTGGACGAGGGTGCCTTAATGCTGGATGACCGTAACTATTTTATTTGCAATCGTCCTTTCTTCTATGCGGTGGCTGACAGTGAGGGAATGGTATACTATGAGGGCGTTATGAAGACCGGCGAAGAAATTCCGGATGATGAAGTGAAGATCCGCCGTCCCATTGTACAGGTAAACGGCAAAATCTACCAGAAAACCGACGAACTGGCAACGGTTACCTGCGGAGTGGCGGATGGCAGGATCCTGTATGCGGAGGCAGCCGACAAAGGGCTTACCGAGGATAATACCAGCAACTTTGGCGAAGGCTATCCGTATCAGTATTCCGACGAAGGTCATCTGAGTGTGAATATAGACGGCACCTAGTATGTATTTGAATATGTACCGGACATCAGCACCATTTATTATAAGCCCAAGGATCAGGGGGCAGATCGTCCGCAGGATTAATTGGGAATTGCAAGAATGTGTTGCAGAGGGCTCACATCCCAATTTATTTCGCAAAAATCGAATTTTTCGGGATATCCGACGTGTAGCGCATAACAGCGTCAAACACCAGAAATCCCAATGCAATGGCGAGACAGGTCTCCAACAGAGTGACGGTCTCGCTTTTTAGCAGGGCGGAATCCGAACGGGTGACCGCATACATCATGTAGTAAAGGTTCGATCCCGGAATCAGGGGCATTACTGCCGAGGTCAAAAAAATGGTGGAGGGCATTTTGTTTCTCCGCGCCATGACATAGGCAAATGCCGCCACAAAGCAGGCTGCAACAAGGGTGGAAAAGAAATTATCCACCGCCCACTGATAGTGCATAAGGGCATAGATGAGCCAGGTGAAAAAGGCGCCGATTCCGTTATAATAAAGCGGCATGCCGCTTACATGAAACCACATGGCAAAACCGATACAGCCCAGAGTACAGCTGATAAGCTGTAAGGCAAGACCCGGCACGATCATCATGCTGTGATCCTGCCCGTGCAAAAGCAGCATGGATACGGCAATGCCGCAGGCGATTCCCGCCGCTCCCAGGATGGAGCCTAAAATATTCTGAAGTCCCGCCAGAATATCACGCTGCAGCATATCCCGGATGCCGTTGGTGGTGGATAAGGCGGAAATCAGCATCATGGCAATTCCCACGGTTACGCTTTCGGCATGGGAGCCGGGACAAAGAGGCGTTAGTAATAAGATCACAAACTGGCAGGCCGCCGCTAAGATCAGATTGTAGATAAAGCGGTTGCTTTCTTTTTTACCAAGATAATAGCCGCCAACTGCGATAAAGGCAGATAAAAATCCGCCTAAAATGGCGTCATAAGCGCCGCCGCCAAAAAAGACCGTAAAGCTGCCGCCGCCAAGCACTGCTGCAATCGCCGTGGTGGAAAGCGCCTGCGGCTTTTCGTTTTCGATTTTTTCACGAAGGGAGCGCAGTTCCTTCTCATCCGGCGTATTCTGGCAGACATAGCGGCACAGATTGTTTAAATGATCTAGCTTGGTAAAATCGATGCCGGTTCTCCTAACATGCCGGATCTGGGTAAAAATCTGTCCGTCCTTTGTTTCAATGGTTGCCTGTATGTTGGAAGGGATTACATGTACATCGGATTTTACAAAACCGTAGCTTTCGCACATGCGGTACAGACTGTCTTCCGTACGGAAATTCTCCGCGCCGGTCTGCAAAAGCAGGTCTCCGATATTTAATATTTCCTGAAGGATTTTATCGTAATTCATGCTGTAACCTCCTAAAAATCCGGATTTTCCACTCAATACTAGCAAATTCCCATTAAATTGTAAAGAAAATTTGGAAAAAACTCTTGTATAAAAATGATTTTCTTCCTATACTTAAAAGTAGGATGTATGAAAAGGGAGAAGTTACTATGGATAAAGCAGAAATTCGTAAGTTAGGCAAGCAGGGACGAAAGAGTATTCAGGGGGAAACCCGCACCCGCTTTCAGAGTGAGATCTGCAGGCGTATCCGGGAAAGCAAGGAATACAAGGACGCCCGGCTTATTTTAAGTTATATGGCTTTTGGCGGAGAGGTGCAGCTGGATGAACTGATGGAATTTGCCAAGGAAGACGGAAAAGAATTGGCTTTTCCCTTTTGCTTGGACAAAACAACCATGATTGCGCTGGTTCCGGAAAATGAGGAAAGCTGGGGAGAAGACCTGTATGGCATAAAGGTGCCTTTACTGGAAAAATCCCATAAGGTGGAACCGGAAAACATTGATCTGGTGCTGACGCCGCTGGTGGCATTTGATGAGCATTGCAACCGGACAGGCATGGGAGCCGGGGTCTATGACCGGTATCTTCCCCAATGTGAAAAAGCGCAGATCGTGGGTGTTGCTTTTGAAGCCCAGAAGATGGAATCCGTTCCCACAGATCCTCATGACGTAACCCTTCGGGCAGTTATGACGGAGGCGGCAACCTACCGTTCCGGGAAAAAAGCATAGAATATAGGCGGAAGGATAGTGGACTGGTGAAAAAAGAATTTTTTGGAACAATTGATGGAAAAGAAGTCTTTTTGTACACGCTTCAAAATGAGCGGCTTTCTGTAAGCATCACCAACTATGGAGCAACCCTTGTAAAGGTGATTGTGCCGGATCGGAACGGGAAGCCGGTGGACGTGCTTTTAGGCTACGATTCGGCGGAAGAATACCGTACCGGAGACGCCAACATGGGAGCCCTTGTGGGACGCTGTGCCAACCGGATTGCAGGCGATGTGACGTTAAACGGTCAGCTTTGTGTTTTAGAGAAGAATGAAGGCAACAACTGTTTACATAGTGCCGGTGGCTCTACCGCTTTTCAAATCTGGGAGGTGGAGGAGGAGCTTTGCGATGATACCCACTTGTATCTGTCCCTCCGGGATAAAGAGCGGACGGGAGGACTGCCGGGAAATGTGGATTTTTCCCTGTGCTATGAACTTCTGGAGGAGGCGCTTTGTGTGAACTTATCCGGAATCCCGGATAAGACTACGATTTTGAATGTAACCAGTCATGGATATTTTAACTTAAGCGGAAATGGCAGGATTGCGGAGCAGCAGGTGCTAATTGCCGCAGATGTCTATACGCCGCTTTTACCGGAAAGCCACACGCCGGATGGCAGTGTAAAGCCGGTAGCGGGAACAAAATATGATTTCCGGACGCTTCGCCCCATTGGGGAGGAAGCCTATGATGATAATTTTGTGTTACGGCATGAGGGCGAAACGCTATCCACGCCGGATGCGATTGGTTTGAAAAATGCGCCGGATGTGCCGGGGAAAGCTGGCGGACTGCATTTTGCCGCAGAAGCATACAGCCCGGAAACCGGTATCCGGATGAAGTTTTTTACGGATTGTCCCTGTCTGCAGTTTTACACCGGAAAGTTTATTCCAAAGCAGAAGGGCAAGTATGGCAGGCAATATGGAGCTTTTTCCGGATTTTGTCTGGAACCCCAGTTTGCACCGGATGCCATTCATTGTAAGGATTATGCCCAGCCGGTGGTGGAAAAAGGGCAGCAGTATTACTTTCAGATGAGGCTGCAGTTTTAAAAAGCAAACAAACGAGATGTTAGAAGATATAGAAAGAAGAGGAGAAGAAAATGAGCGAAGTAGAAAGAATGGAGGATTACAAGGAGGAACTGGAAAAATCCTTCCGGAAATTGAAGGTAGGGGATATTGTAACGGGAACGATTATTTTTATCGCAGAGGATAGCTTAACTTTGGACCTGGACTACTATGCACCGGGAATTATTACCATGGAGGAGATTACCGATGATCCGGGCTTCGTAGTGGATGAACACTACAAGGTGGGCGATCAGGTCAAGGCTACCATTATCCGGGTGGATGACGGTGCCGGCAACATCCTGCTTTCCATGAAAGAAGCTACAGGCACCTTGTCCTGGGATGAACTTTTAGAGGATAAGGAAGCAGAGAATGTTTTTTCTGTAAAGGTTTTGCAAAGCGTAAACGGTGGTGTGGTTGCTTATGCCAAGGGAATTAGGGGATTCATTCCGGCATCCCAGTTGGATCTTTCCTATGTTGAGGATGTGGATACCTTTGTAAATAAAACCTTAGATGTAACACCGATTACAGTGGATAAAGAACATAATAAATTGGTTCTTTCCGCAAAGGTGGTTTTGAAGAAACGCCAGGAGGAAGAAATCGCCCGAAAAATGTCTCACCTGATTCCCGGTGATGTATACGAAGGTGTGGTAGATTCCATTATGCCTTATGGTGCCTTCATTGATTTGGGAGACGGACTTTCCGGACTTTTACATATTTCCCGTATCAGCCAGAAGCGTTTAAACTCTCCGTCTGAAGTTTTAAAGGTTGGACAGCAGGTAAAGGTGAAACTTCTAAAAGTGGAAGACGGCAAGATCTCTCTTAGCATGAAAGAACTGGAAGAGAATATGGATTCGGTGGAAACGGATGAGGTAGAAGTAATTGAGTATAGGGAAGACGAAATCAGTACTTCTCTTGGAAGTCTGCTTTCCGGAATTAGATTAGATTAATATGATTCGCCCGGGATATCCCGGGCGAGTTTTTGGTTTGGGATTGTTAATGGTTGGGCTTGGGCATATATCGAAAATTTTTCTATTTCGCCCATGCGAAGGCGCATATTTGGGCGTATATGAAAAAATAACTCATCATGCCCAGGAAAACGGTGATTTTCTGGGCATGAGAGGGAAAAAGTTCTGTGGCGCCCATATGATGGGATATTTTTGGGCGCAGGAGAGAAAAAGTACTGTGATGCCCAGATGATTGGGATTTTCTGGGCACATAAGAAAAAAAGTGCTGTGACACCCAACAGTTGACTTCTACCATATCAGATATTGATGAATAATGGCTTCTACTGTTTCAGAACTAAGTGGAAAATCTTTCGTTTCAACGGTAATGATTAAATCTCGCTGTGGGAGAATATTATTTTGAATATAATCTTCCAACTTATGTTCGTTTTTGCGTAAATAATCCAATTTATCAATCTGTCCCAGATGTTCCCAGTACAGGAAACGCTGAAATTTTAGACTGTAAATTGTAAAATCCGGGCTATAGTGATGACCATTAGGCAATATAAGTGTTTGTTCATAGTGATACGGTATCTGATAGTGAAAAAGTAATTCATCGATGCAGACTTCGGATTTTGAACGAAGAAGAGAGCCGGACTTGGATTTAAAGATTTTATTTTCCTCATGAAAAGAGTCTTTCTGATAAGGAGATTTCCACCATTGCATAATGGAATTTGGATAGTGGGTAGTTTGAATATTACCCAATAATTCTTGATATCGGTTGCCGGGAAGCTGGAAGACCATGGAGGAAGGCGAGAAATCGTGTTTTTTTAGGTAACTGCTTACTGCCTTTAACTCTTTTTGATAGTCTTCGTAAGTTGATGTTAGTTTTAGCTTGTGAGCCAAACTTTCTGCAATTTTCCGTTGTGCCTTGGGAAGGTAGGTTAAGTGGCCGTTTTCATTTACAAACCATTTTTGATGAGAACCATTTTGGTGAACTGTCAGTTTTCCCGGTGGAAAATCTGTTTCCTTAATTTGGTTTTCAAGGTTGTGTAATTGTGCCTTTAATGCATTGGCATAAGAAACTGCATTTTGATAAAAAATTGAAAACATAGAGATGTCCCCCCCTTTTTAACTTTGAATTTTTTCGCTACACAGAAAAAGTAGCAAAGATGTTAGAATCATAACATACAAACAAAGGAATTGCAATACTAACTTGCAAAGGAGTATAATAATTATAGTTGGGGAATGAGGTGAAGTAAGGGAAATACAGAAACGGAGGAAAGCAAAATGAGAATTGGTTTTATTGGAACAGGAAACATGGCAAGTGCGATTATGGGAGGAATTCTTTCCCATGGATTGGCGAAGCCGGAAGAAGTTATGGGAGCAGATGTATTTGCACCAAGTAGGGAGAAAGTTAAGAAGCAGTTTGGAATTCAGACCACAGATAATAATTTGGAAGTGGTGGAGAAATCTGACGTGGTATTTCTTTCCGTGAAACCTCAGTTTTATCAGGAAGTAATCGGACAGATTGCGGGAAAGGTACGAGAGGAGCAGATCATCATTACCATTGCACCGGGCAAGACTTTGTCCTGGTTAGCTGAGCAGTTTGGTAAAAAAGTGAAAATCGTAAGACTGATGCCGAACACTCCGGCTATGGTAGGCGCAGGAATGACAGCAGCAACTCCAAATGAATATATTACAGAAGAGGAAAAAGAAAAAGTCCTTACAATTCTTAGAAGTTTCGGTGAGGTAGAAGTGGTTCCGGAAAAATTGATGGATACGGTTACCGCAGTTAGCGGAAGTTCTCCGGCCTATGTATATATGTTTATTGAAGCTATGGCAGACGCAGCGGTAAGTGGTGGAATGGCAAGACCGCAGGCATATAAATTTGCAGCCCAGGCAGTGCTGGGAAGTGCCAAAATGGTGTTGGATACCGGCAAACATCCGGGAGAACTGAAAGACATGGTATGCTCTCCTGCAGGAACAACGATTGAAGCCGTTCGTGTGCTTGAAGAAAGAGGCCTTCGTAGCGCCGTATTCGAAGCTATGAAGGTTGTGGAAGAAATTTCCGGACGGATGTAGGTAAGACCGGGTGGACAGAGGCTTTCATAAGCAGGACTTTTGAAGACGTCGGTACTTAGAGTGTAGAAAACGGATTCATGGAAAGTTTACTTTCCGATGAATCCGTTTTTTATGCTCTTATGTACCGTTACGTCTTCTCAGAGCGCAAGCGCTCCTGCGATGAAAGCCTCTGTCTGCCCGGATCTAATTACATCGCCCGGAAATGTTCTAACATAATCGGCATATATTTCTTACTGAAATCTGCAAGAGAGTAAGTTCCTTTATTCAAGCACCACTCTGTCACCAATGCCCGCTCACACATAGCATAGTAGTTAGTGATTTCATGAGGCTGCATGTCGGTGATGATTTCACTGCGGCGCTGCCCTTCGGAAATAATCCGGGTTATCAAGGTGTAGTATGTTCGTGTATAATCCAGCAAATGTCGGTTCCCGGTGGACACCAGCTGGGTGGAATACAGACTGGATAAAATATCAATATTAATTTTTTCCTCCACCAGCTTGTGGGCCTCATAGTCTAAGAATAATAGCTTGTCGAAGCTACTCATATCGTCATCCATTTGGGCATCCAACTCGGCATAGAATTCATCAAACACTTCAGAAAGAGAATTCAATAATTCATCCTTGGTGTGGAAGTAGTAGTAAAAGGAACCTTTGGAAGTCCCGGACTGTTCAATAATCTCGTCCACAGTTGTTTCCGTATACCCTTTTTCATAAAATAATTCCCATGCAGTGGCGATAATCTTGCTTTTTACGCTTTTTCCACTCAAAATCGTGTCCCCCTAGTTAAAAGATTGTTCTGTACGTTCAATGATTTCGTCCTGCAACGCCTTGCTTAAGTTGCGGAAATGATCGGAATAGCCTGCAACCCGGACAATGAGATCTTTGTAATCCTCTGGATGCTGCTGTGCAGCAATGAGGGTCTGGCGATCAATAACATTGAACTGAATATGATGGCCGTCCATGTTAAAGTAGGTACGAATCAGATTAGCCATTTGGTCAAGACCTTCTTCGCCGGCAACTACGCTTGGCGTGAATTTCTGGTTAAGTAAAGTTCCGCCGGTCTGCAGGTGATCCATTTTGGAACAGGATTTCACAACTGCGGTAGGTCCGTTGGTGTCAGCACCTTTTTCCGGAGAAATACCTTCGGAAACCGGCTTGTGAGCCAGACGACCGTTAGGGCTTGCCATCATAACGTCGCCAAAGTAAACATGGCAGGTGGTAGGCAGCATGTTGATGCGGTAGGTTCCGCCCAAAACGTTGGGACGTCCGGTAACCTGATTTTTGTAAAATGCAAAAATCTCACGCATAATGCTGTCTGCATATTCATCATCATTTCCGTATTTCGGAGTTTTGTTGCGAACCAGATTCAAAATCCGATCATGGCCTTCAAAGTTATCATCAAGGGCCTGCATTAACTCTTCCATAGTAAAGTTTTTCTGTTCGTAAACATTATACTTAATGGCTGCAATACAGTCAGTAATGGTTCCGATACCCACACCTTGCAGATATTTGGTATTGTAACGCGCTCCGCCTCCGTTATAATCCTTTCCCACAGAAATACAATCATTAGTAATGGTAGAAAGGAATGGAACCGGCATCTGCTCGGCATAAATTTTCTCAATTACGTTGCTTCCGGTAACCTTGATATCGATAAAATAGGCTACCTGTTTCTTGTAGGCATCCATCAGCTCATCATAGGTCTTAAAATCCTTGGCATATCCTAACTGCAAACCAAGCTGACGGTTAGCCATTTTATCATATCCGTTGTTTAAGGTCAACTCAAAAATCTTTGGCAGGTTAAAGTAACCGGTTAAGATATAAGCTTCGTTTCCAAAAGCGCCGGTTTCTACACAACCGCTGGTACCGCCGAGACGGGCGTCATCCAGGGTTTTACCTGCATTCATCAGCTCCTGGATAATGGCTTCCGTGTTGTAAAAAGCAGGTTGTCCCCAACCCTTGCGGGAAATCTCGCAGGCGCGTTTTAAGAAGCGCTGAGGAGTTTTTCTGCTAATCTGGACATTGGAGCTTGGCTGTAAAAGCTTCATTTCATCCATACAGTCCAAAATCAGATAGCTTACGTTATTGACACCGTCCTCCCCATCCGGGGTAATGCCACCGGTGTTAAGGTTTGCAAAATCGGTGTAGGTGCTGCTTTCCTTTAAGGTAATACCTACCTTTGGCGGAGCAGGCTGGTTGTTGAATTTTACCCAGAGACATTCCAAAAGTTCCAGGGCTTTTTCATCGTCCAAAATACCGGCCTTTACATCTTTCTCATAGAAAGGATTTAAGTGCTGGTCAAGACGACCCGGACTGTAAGCATCCCAAGGGTTTAACTCGCTGGTTACGCCCAGATGAACAAACCAGTACATCTGAATAGCCTGCCAGTAGGTTTCCGGTTTGTGGGCCGGAACTATGTCACAGTTGGCAGCAATTTGCAATAATTCCTGCTTTCTGGTTTCATTGTTTTCTTTTGATGCAAGTTCTCTCGCATATTCTGCATAACGCTTGCCTAAAATCATAATGGCGTCGCAGGCAAGCTTCATGCCTTCCAACTCATTCTTTTTATCCAGAGCTTCCGGATCGTGTAAAAAGTCTAACTTTGAGATAGCCTCTTCAATATCTTTTTTCCGGTCTTCAAAACCTTTTTCATAGATTTTTCCGGAACCTACCGTATGTCCCGGACCGCGCTGCTCCATGAATTCAGTAAAAATTCCGCATTCATAGGCGGCTTTCCATTCCGGTGTCATTTGACGTAAAATCTGATTTCGGATGCTTCTTTTTTCCCAATAGGGAATCATAACCTTTTCCTGGGTTTCATAATCTTCATCTTTTACCTTGAAACTGATAAGCTCCCGGTCATTCATAACGTGCATATCCTGAACGCTGTGACAGCAAAGTTCAGGGAAAGTAGGAGAAGCCTGTGGAGAATCTCCTTTTTCACCGACGATTAATTCTCCTTCACCGATGTACAGGGTCTTGGTGGAAAAATAGTCTTTTAAAACCTGACCACGCAGTTCCGGTATGGAGAGGGCACCTTCGTATTTCTGATAGGTTTGTGTTTCGCTGATAGCACGCTCCAAGTCAATATGGGGCTGAGTATCCACACTTAATTTACGAAGTGCCTGAATTCGCTTGTTCATTCCTCTTTCTTCCATGTTGCTAACCTCCAATCTTAACCTTTGAAAAACCTTCATCTTTAAAAAGCGTTACAAAATGTTCCATTTCTTCTTTGGCCGGTGCGCTTAAATTTTCTCCCGGATAGGGAATGCCCATGCGGGCATATTTGGCGCTTCCGGTGTTGTGATAGGGCAGTAGGTTTACCTGAGCTGCCTGTATACTGTTATCTTTCAAAAAGCGGATGATATTTCGGATTGCATCTTCATTACCGTTTACTTCTTTAATAACGGGAATCCGTATGTAGATGCGGGCGCCGTCTTTGCTTAACCGCTTTAGATTATCCAAAATTGTGGTGGTATCTTCTCCAATATATTCCTTATGAAGGATGTCATCTGTGGTCTTGATGTCATATAAAAACGTGTCCACGTAGGGTAGCAGTTGCTTGTAGTGGTGGTAAGGAGCCTGACCGCAGGTATCGATGGTAACGGAAATACCGTAACGCTTTAGCTTTTTGCAAAGACTTTCGATAAAATCCATGTCCGCCGTCATGACCTCACCGCCGGAAAGGGTTACCCCGCCGCCGGACTGCTCATAAAACATCTCATCTTTCTTCAGTTCTTTAAAAAGTTCTTCCACACTGTATTCTTTTCCAACAATCTCTCGTAGATTCAGGTTACAGACATCCACACAGGCACCGCAGCTTACGCAGGCGGAAAAATCCTGGAGGGCCTGACCGTTATGAAGAGTAATTGCTTTGGACGGGCAGGCGGCTATACAGGCACCGCAGCCGGTACAACGTTCACTGTGAAAAAGCAATTCCGGTTGGTATTTCTGGGTTTCCGGGTTGTGACACCACTTACAGGAAAGTGGGCACCCTTTGAAAAAAACGGTGGTACGGATACCATCGCCATCGTGTATGGAATATTTCTGAATGCTGGTTATGTAACTCATAAGAACCCCCTATCCTATGGATGTAGACTAAAGTCTAGACTATGGTCTAAATATAGCATGGTTTCCGGACTTTGTCAATGATAAAACAGGGCACGTCTCCTTATAAAATGAGACAAGTTTCCGGTATTGACTGATGGTCATTTTGGTGGTAAAATTGTACTGAAATAAAAACAATCCAGAAGAAAAGGAGAGTGTATTATGTTTTTTCAAGTGTATGGTGACGGTGCCGGCTGGCAGTTAATCGGCTGGGTGCTGGTATTTGCAGGACTGGTAATCGTAAACGAGATTGAACGTCGTACCAAGTGGGGCGGCTTGTTCTTCTTTGGCGTTGTACCGGTAGCATTAACCGTGTATTTTATCGCGATTTATGCGTGTGCGGCAGCCGGTGCGGGCTGGGCATTAAATAACCCTACCTATGTGCACATGAGCAGCTGGTTCCATTATGCGAAGCTGTATGCGGCAACGGCAGGATGCTTCGGATTCATGATGATTAAATACAAATGGGGAATCGGAAAGAAAGATTGGTTTAAACCTTTCCCATTTGTTATTGTGGCAATTAACATCCTTATTGCGGTAGGAAGTGATTTTGAGTCTGCAATTCGCGGATCCATGGCGCTTGCTGAAACCGGAAGCCGTTGGTGGTTATCCTCCGAAAACGTATGGTTATACGGAGGCTGGTGGAACTGGGCAAACGGTATTGCCGGAATTATTAATATTTTCTGTATGACGGGCTGGTGGGGAATCTACAGCTCCAAGAAGAAAGATGATATGCTTTGGCCGGATATGACCTGGTGCTTCATCGTTGCTTACGACTTGTGGAACTTTGAATATACTTATAATAACTTACCGACACATGCATGGTACTGCGGTCTTGCGCTTTTATTGGCACCGACCTTTGCAAACCACTTATGGAACAAGGGTGGCTGGATTCAGAACCGTGCCAACACATTGGCTACCTGGTGTATGTTCGCACAGGTATTCCCAATGTTCCAGGATTACAGTCGTTTTACCACCATTCCGGTGCTTTACGCAGACGGCTTTATGAAAGCATCGGTTCATCCTACAGCAGTAAATCCAACCATGCAGGGTGTGGTTGCGGTTATTGCATTAGCAGCCAATGTACTTTGTTTGGCGGCAATTATTAAACGGTCTATTGAGCAGAAGAAGAATCCTTATAAGAATGAGATCTTTACGGATCAGAAGGATTTCCAGATTGCAATGGGACGTGCGGAATAAAATTGTGATATGCCGCAGGCGGGCTGTCCAATGCAGGGACGCTTTCGCTCCGCCCTCGGCGTAGCGGTACATAAGGACATAATCAACGGGGCGACTCGGAAGAATTTCTTCCGGTCGGCCCGTTTTCTATGCCCTAAGTACCGACCCCTCGCGAGGCCCTGCGTATGGACAGCCCGCCTGCGGCATGCCTGAATTTTATTTCCGACGGAAAAATGAAACTTTTTGCACCATCTGAAACGTCTAACGTTAGTGTATTTTAACGAAGGAGTACCACATTGGGACGTACCGAATGGAAGGGAAGGTGGTTCGATGGATAAAAGAAAATGGTTGAATGTTTTGCTTACAATTGGTATCATTATGGCATGTGTGCTGATTGGTTGCGGCATTGCGAAAAAAGAGACTGAGGCTAATAGCGACGCGGTTGTAAATATAAAGGAAGAGGCATCCAAGGACAGCGAGGAGAAACCGAAGGAGAACGAGGATGACAATGTGGAGAACGGGGAGCAGGAAGACGAGGATTCTTCCGAGAAGTTGCCTGATACCGTTTCCTGTATTGGTGATTCTGTAATGCTGGGAGCCAAAGCAGAAATGGAGAATCGGATTCCGGATGTATCTGTAGATGCTGAGGAATCCCGACAGATGGCGGCAGCAAAGGATATTGTGGCAGCTCAGGAAAAGGCGGGTACTTTGGGAAAGACGGTTGTTATTGCTTTGGGAACCAATGGTCTTTTTGAAAAAGAGGATGGCCAGGCACTTATTGATGAAATCGGCCCTAAGCGAAGCATTTACTGGGTGCGGGTATACGGCAAAGATCTGGGGATTCAGGAGGATGTGAATCAACAGATTTCAGAACTGGCACAGGAGAATGAAAATGTAACCATGCTTTACTGGGATCAGCATTCTAGCGGACATGATGAGTGGTTTTACAATGACGGCATTCACTTAAACGGTGAGGGACGGATTGCTTATGCCGAATTTATTTTGCAGGAACTGAAAAAGGAGTCAGAATAAGAAAATGAAGAAACGAACAGTGAGTAAGATCGGACTGATCTTTTACTTTTTATTGACGGCGGTAGTGGGATTTTTTATTTGGAGAGTACATACAGCGAGACTGCTTCCGGAGAAATATGAAATGTTAGGCATTGCTTTTTTGGTGTGTCTGCTTTTATTTATAGGAATGTTATTTGTAAAATCCAGACAGAGCAGGTCTAAGGTGAGCCGGTTTTTTGCGGGCTTTTTCGCTTTTATCCTGGGGCTTTGTTTGTTTGCGGGAAGTGTATACGGTGCCTTGATGTTGAATGAGACCAAGGACGTGCTGATGGCTTTTGCCGGCAAAGACGGAACGGACGTGGATTTAGAGAAGCCTTTTGTGATGTATGTCAGCGGTTCCGATACCCGTAGCAAGAAGTTGGATAAGGGACGTAGTGATGTAAATATTTTAATGGCGGTAAATCCTAAGACCCATAAGATTTTGCTTTTAAACACACCACGTGATTATTATATTCCAAACCCGGCAGGTGGCGGCGTGAATGATAAGCTGACCCACTGCGGTATGTATGGTATTGATAACTCCATGAAGGCTTTGGCTGATTTTTACGGAGTGAAAGTGGAACATTATGGACAGATTAACTTTACCGGTTTTGAAAAGTTAATTGATGCATTAGGGGGAATTACCGTGGACTCTCCGGCGGATTTTACCACCTATAAATCCAATATTCATTTTACCAAGGGCATTAATGAATGTAATGGTAAAAAAGCACTCGCATACGCAAGAGAGCGTCATGCTTTTGCCACCGGCGACAACGCCAGAGGCGAGCATCAGATGGAGGTTATCACCGCCATGATTAAAAAGGCATCTGATAACAAGGTGATGGTACTGGCGAATTACGGTAGTATTTTAGATAGTTTGGATGGAACCTTTGTCAGCGATTTTTCTGAGGATTCCATGTCCGGACTGGTGCGACTGTTTTTAGACGGTGCCGGAAAGTGGAAGATTTCCCGGTTCGCAGTAACCGGATCCGGTGGACGTTCCACCACCTATTCCACCCCGAACTCCAACATTTATGTGACCTATCCGGATCCCACCAGCGTGGAGACAGCAAAGAAGAAATTAAACTGGTATCTGAAGGTGCCGGAGGAAGAAAACTAAAGATGTAAGTGTTAAGGCTCTAAGGGTACGCTACGGTACCTACAGAGCCTTATTTTTTTACTCCAGATGCTGCTCCCCGAACATCTGATTAGTACACCTGTAAAACGCGGAGCTTTCCTGTAAGTGTCACTGAAAGATTATATAATAATAATCGGAGTGTTAGCCTTGGAGAAAAAGAGCGTTATAGGCTAACCGAAAAATTAGCCTCAGTGCGGGAAATGAGTTGTAGGCTAACTGAAAAATTAGCCTCAGTGTGGGAAATGAGTTGTAGGCTAACTGAAAAATTAGCCTCAGCGTGAGAAGTGGATTACAGGCTAACGAAAAGAAGGAAAAGTTGGCAAAAAATGTTAGCCTATGAAGAAAAATAATAATTCAGGCTAACCGAGGCGTATGCCTGTAAGAAAAAAGTGTAATTCAGGCTAACCGAGGCGTATGCCTGTAAGGGAAAAATGAAACTCAGGCTAATAGAGCCGTGGGACAGTAAAGCAAAAATACACTTCTAGGCATCGAGAGACAAAAGTGCATGAATTTCGGAAAAGCGGGCATCCTAACAGAAAACTGTTAGGAGGAGAGGATGAATTCAACATTAAAAAGGGATGTAATGCCGTTCGTCTGGCTGGTTATTCTTACCGGAGTGGCGATGGCGTGCCTAAAGGTCATGAAAGGCGTAAGCACCTCAAGGCTGCAGTCATCCATGTGGGTTGCGGGAGAAGTAAGCGAGCCGACCCTGGGGCGATTGATGGCAGGTGTGGTTTTTCTGTTATTATCGGTGGCACTTTTATATAATTCCATGAAAATAGAAAAAAGAGAGTCGGAGGAATCCCGCCTGTCCTGGATTTGTTCTATCGCAGGAGGAACCCTGCTTTGGATAGCTATCGGTGAGGTTTCCTGGCACTTTGGGATACCGGTGGTGAGTAAAGAAGGGGTATGGAAATTCGTGAATTTTCCACGCATTGAGAGTGTACAGGGAGTGTGGCTTTTTCTTGTAATGCTGATGGTGAATTTCCTTATCATTCGTAGAGGAAGTATTGCACTAACCATGTATCTTGCAACCTTCCTGGGAAACTGGTACGGTCATCTTTGCATGATCGCCACCTATCCGGTGGCGCGTCTTCTGGGCTGTACTTTGGATATGCAGACCTGGAACCGGGCTGCGGGACTGGTGAACAGCATAATTCTTGCCATTATCGGAATCTGGCTGATGCGGAAGGATACGAAATATCTGGGTACAGTAGTACTGTATGTTGCGGCAGGCACCCTATTATATGGAACTATTTTGGGGAAGGTGTAAACCTTCCTCGCTATAGCTATGCTTTTGAACGTATATTATCAAATGAATATAGGTGAAAACGATAGCGTAAGTGAGATATTTTCGTTAATTAGTCAGACAAATGCGGGTCTCCGAAGACATAAGGATATTCTTAATATTCTGAAAAAATTAGCACTCACCTCTTGAAGTAATCGGTGGATTTCGACTTGTTTCATAAAGTGCTGTAGAACCCGTATTTACTGGCTTTGCGGCACTTTTGCTATTTCATCTAGGAACGTCAGATGGTGTCAAAATTGGTACACAAAACTGGGGGGAGAATTATTGATTTACCTTGTCTTTTTTTTCGCCTGAGAGTATAATGTAAGCAATTATGCGATATGGCGCGAGGAATGGAGCTACGGATGCGACCTGGCAGAAGATTATCGATATGCTGGAGAAGGAATGGAAGACTAGGGGGGGTGAAATAATGGAGAAGATTATCGTTTATCATGGTAGTAATGTAGAGGTACCAGAACCTCGTATTCTCCAAAATGGATTTTACAAGGATTTCGGATACGGATTCTATTGCACCAAATATGAGAAGCAGGCAAAGCGCTGGGCGTTAACCAGAAAGGGAGAATCTGTTGTTAACAGATATAATTATGCTGAGAACACGGAATTAAAGATTAAGACATTTCCGGAGATGACAGATGAATGGCTTGATTTTGTGGCAGAGTGTAGAAGAGGAACACTTCATGATTATGATATTGTGGAAGGACCAATGGCAGACGATCAGATTTGGAATTTTGTAGAAGAGTATATCGAAAGTCGTATTACTAGAGAAGCATTTTGGGAGATTGTTAAATTCAATCATCCGACGCATCAGATTGTATACTGCACAGAGGAAGCATTAAAGACTCTTGCGTTCGAAGGGAGTGATACATTATGAAAAATAAATATTTCCCGGAAGAAGATATAGAAAAGAATGATCTTTATTTTGTTTGCTATATGATTGAGCGAGTGGCTCGTCATATCCATCAAAGAAATCGTTATGTGGTAAATGCAATTGGAAAAGCAGGATTGTATCATTTGTTGAGTGTTGCAAATGTGTTGCATGCAGAGAATCCGTTAAAGGTGGAAGATGACTGGATCAAAGAATACGACCTTGAGTTTGGTGATTTCGATATTACAAATGTAGACAAGGATTTGGCGGAGAAAATACCTACGGCGCTTGAAATGGGAAACGTATATCAAAGGCTAATTGTTGATACGATGAATTCCCAAGAAGATTTTGGGGATGGAATTCTTCGAGTGTATAACAACGAGATTTGCGATGTGATTGATAATTACAATTGCAGTGCTTTTTATGAACCGTCATACGTTATTGCAAGAGCTTATCAGGCAGGTGGGTTCTAAATGTTTGAAAACAATTATTGCCGGTAGTGCAGGAAATGAGGGTAATGTCGATATGGAAAAGAAAGTGTTGCCGGTTACAGAAGGAAGCTAAGACGTAGAAATAAAAACGGAAAATCTGTTGATAAATTTTTATGTGAGTGGTGTGCTATCCATGTATAAGAATTTATTAACGCGAAAACCGTTTTTAATTTTGAGTGGTTGGTAATGAAACTTTGAAATTTTGTGGCCATATGGCCAAATAATTTCAAAATCGAACCGGCTTGATATATATGTGGTTATGAAGAATGTTTAGGCGTTCCCTGCGATTTACTTATTAGAAAAGTCTAAAAAAAGCAAACGATAAAATTACAAGAACATAAGGATGTGTTGGAAGCGTTGTGAAGCAATCTGATTATACGTACCTGCTCAGAACCACGGGGCTGTCGCACTAGATGATTAAATCATCTGGGCGACAGCCCCTCATATATAAATGCTATACGATAAAAGAAATAATTGACGTAAGGGGAAAATTTGCATGGAAAAGAAAAAACAATACATTGTTGTAGGGAGTATTACAATTGGCGCAATTTTGCTGACGCTGATTTACGGATTGCCGTTTTTGAGAGGACGAATGGTGGGAATGAATCCAAAAGCTAAGTTTGTGCATGTAGATAACGTACCGTTTGAAAAAGTACGGGATTCTCAACAAATTCCCAATGGGAGAAGTGATGACAGTATAAAGGCAGAGTGGTTTGGAGGGCGTTTGTATCTGTTGGGCGAGGGAAACCGGGAGAGCGCACTTTTTTCAACCGAAGACGGCAGAAAATATGATAGGCTAGACTTTGATGCGGACTTTTTTGAAAAAGTGGGGTTACCTAAGAAGTGGCTATCGGATTGTATAATGAGTGGGATGAAGGTTGAGAATGGAGAACTTGTACTTACTGGATATTATGATCTTGCAAATGAGTACAAATGTCCGTCGTTTACGGTGAGAACAAAAAATGGCAAGGAGTTTTACGGATATCAGGAAGTCCAGGAACCGGAAATTTTGGAACAGTATTATATGGGAAGTTTTCATATCGGTAAAACGGAAATTCGCGTTGGAGACTATTGGTACGACAACGTCTGTCGATCATTTAAAATAGACAAAGAGAGTGGTCGTTTTACGGAAAAGTACTATTTTCTTATTTCAACGGATGGGAAGAAGTGGAAGAAGAAGTCTTTTTCTTTGCAAGGCAAAGTGGAAGGGAAAAAACACATCTACGATGAAGCCTTACGAAAAATACATTGCATTACTGATTTTCAGGAAGCATGGTGTGATGGAACGTATTTTTATATCAATATGGCCTTCCGGGATGGAACTCATCAGGCAGAAGAGGATGAGCATGTAGCGTATAGTGAAGCATATGTGTATCGAACCAGGGATTTTGAAAAATTTGAAAGACTGCCGATTCCGGGAACGGAGGTAGATTTAGATTCCGAACACCGGGAGATGTTGGTAATGAATAAGAACGGCAGTTACATCGGAGTGTCTGAGGAATATAAGTATGACGGGGATTGTTATGACTGTGATAACCGATATTTGTCAAAATTGTCCATCAGCCGGGGAAAGCCGCTGAAGTTGGATTTTACTTACGAGGCCGGTGAATATCATTATTGGGGAGATGAGGATGACCAGGCCAAGGAATGGAAGCTATACCAAAATGAACAAACCGGTGGAGTGACTCTGTTCATGATTAGAAGAAACTATCCGGATTCTATTTTTGTTTCCGAAAATGAAAATGAGCCCTTCAAGGGTTATGAGGGAAAGTGGAATATAGAAAGGATGGGGCAGTGTTACACAGATAATGTGAATGGGTATCAGATTTTGGAAGTGAAAGTTGACAGCAATGAAGAAGGATGGGCTTCAAACGATTATTTAACACACCTATATATTTCAAAGGATGGTTTTGTGAATACTTATGAGGTGGATTTGCCGAAAAAGATTCGTTATGTAAGAAATACAGAAGATACCTTGCTTGCCATTGGAGCGAATGAGCAGTATTACATTCCCTTGGAAAAATTATATGGATTGCTGAAATAATGTGTGTGATAGCGTTTGATGGTGTCAAATTTTGGAAAATTGGTACACAAAAAGGGGCTCTCGCCCAATGGGTAGCTGTAAACCGCAGCTTTTTCAAGCAAGCTTGAAAGCAGCGATTTTCATCTACCCACGTGGCTCTGAGCAGGAAAAATTGGCGTCAAATTGGCGTAAAATGCCATTTTTGACATTTTCAGACGAAACAAACACCTTGCAACCCCAGTAAAATCAAGGGTTGCAAAAAATAATCAGAAAAATTAGCACTCACCTCTTGACAGTGCTAACAAAACGGACTATTATAAATCTAAACCTAGAAAGAATAGTAGTTGAGCATTTGCGAAACACTGTATATTGTTGGTACCGCCGGGGTGGGCGCTCCCGCCAACGGGTATGCCCACCCCGGCGAGATCGTATAATACACAGTGCTTTGCAAAAGGGAATCTGTTTTGAGAAAGAGAGGTGTAGCTATGAACATTCAGAAATTTACCCAGAAATCAGTGGAGGCCATTAACGACTGTGAGCGTTTGGCCTATGAATACGGAAATCAGCAGATTGATCAGGAGCATCTTTTGGTGGCGCTTTTGACCCAGGAAGATGGACTGTTACCGAAATTGATTGAGAAGATGGAGATACAGAAGGAGCATTTTATACAGAATGCCCAGAGTAAGCTGGCAGCATATACGAAGGTGTCCGGAGGCGGGCAATTGTACATGAGTCAGGATTTGAATAAAGCACTGATTCATGCGGAAGATGAGGCGAAAAGAATGGGAGATGCCTATGTATCGGTAGAGCACTTGTTTTTATCCCTGTTAAAATATCCGAACCGCGCCATGAAGGAACTTTTTAAGGAATATGGAATTACCAGAGACCGATTTTTACAGGCATTGCAGACGGTGCGAGGAAATCAGCAGGTAACCAGCGACAATCCGGAGGCAACCTATGATACTTTGGAGAAATACGGATACGATATGGTGGAACGTGCCAGAGACCAGAAGTTGGATCCTGTAATCGGCAGAGATGGCGAGATTCGGAATGTCATCCGGATTTTATCCAGGAAAACCAAGAATAATCCGGTGCTTATCGGTGAGCCGGGAGTAGGTAAGACTGCTGTAGTAGAAGGCCTGGCGCAGAGAATCGCAAGAAAAGATGTTCCGGAAGGATTGAAGGATAAGAAGCTTTTTGCTCTGGATATGGGAAGCTTAATTGCGGGAGCAAAGTACAGAGGAGAGTTTGAAGAGCGATTAAAGGCAGTATTGGATGAGGTAAAAGCGTCGGAAGGTCAGATTATCCTCTTTATCGACGAACTTCATACTATTGTTGGAGCAGGCAAAACCGAAGGCAGTATGGATGCCGGCAATCTGTTAAAACCAATGCTTGCCAGAGGCGAGCTGCATTGTATCGGTGCAACCACCTTGGATGAGTATAGACAATATATTGAAAAAGATGCGGCGTTGGAGCGACGTTTCCAGCCGGTAATGGTGGATGAGCCCACAGTGGAAGATACCATTTCCATTTTAAGAGGATTAAAGGAGCGGTATGAGGTCTTTCATGGTGTAAAAATCAATGATGCTGCGTTGGTGAGTGCTGCAGTTTTATCGAATCGGTATATCAGCGACCGGTTTTTGCCGGACAAAGCCATTGATTTGGTGGATGAAGCTTGCGCCCTTATTAAAACCGAGTTAAATTCCATGCCGGCTTCTTTGGATGAAATGAATCGTAAGATTATGCAGTTGGAGATTGAAGAGACCGCTTTGAAAAAAGAAGAGGATACCTTAAGCCGTAATCGTTTAAATGATTTGCAGAAAGAGCTGGCTGAGTTAAAAGAGGAATTTGCGAAAGAAAAGCTTACCTGGGAAAACGAGAAGTCTGCAGTGGATAAGGTATCTGCATTACGGGAAGAAATCGATAAGACCAAGAGTGAGATTGAAAAAGCGAAGCAGGAATATGACCTGGAAAAATCCGCAGAGTTGCAGTACGGTAAATTACCGGAATTATTAAAACAGTTGGAACAGGAAGAACAGCTTGCGGGACGTAAGGAAAATAAACTGGTACATGAAAGTGTCAGTGAGGAAGAAATTGCTCGCATTATTTCCCGCTGGACAGGAATCCCCGTTGCCAAGTTAAACGAAAGCGAGCGAAGCAAAATTTTGCATTTGGAAGAAGAGCTTCATCAGAGAGTTATCGGACAGGATGAGGGCGTGACTAAAGTTACGGAAGCGATTTTACGTAGCAAAGCAGGCATTAAGGATCAGAGTAAGCCCATTGGCTCCTTCCTTTTCTTGGGACCCACCGGTGTTGGTAAAACGGAGCTGGCAAAAGCGCTTGCCCAGGCACTTTTTGATGATGAAAACAATATGGTCCGCCTGGATATGAGTGAATACATGGAGAAATATTCTGTATCTCGCTTAATCGGAGCACCTCCGGGATATGTGGGCTATGATGAAGGCGGACAGTTGACGGAGGCAGTCAGAAGAAAACCTTACTCCGTGGTACTTTTCGATGAGGTGGAAAAAGCCCATCCGGATGTGTTTAATGTGCTGTTGCAGGTTCTTGATGACGGACGTATTACGGATTCCCAGGGACGAACTGTGGATTTTAAGAATACCATCATTATTATGACCTCCAATTTGGGAAGTAACTTCCTGTTGGATGGAATTGATGAAGAAGGTAACTTAAGCGGGGAGGCTACGGAAGCAGCTATGCAGATGGTTAGAAGCAATTTCCGACCGGAATTCATCAACCGTTTAGATGAAATCATTATGTTTAAGCCGTTAATGGAAGCACAAATCGGTTCCATTGTGGATTTGATTATGAAGGAATTAAACGGACGAATTGAAGAGAAGCAGTTAAAGGTGGAGTTAACCCAAGAAGCCAAAGACTACATTATTGAGCATGGCTTTGAGCCGGCCTTTGGTGCAAGACCGCTTCGCCGTTACATTCAGAAGACGGTAGAGACGCTGGCGGCAAAATTGATCCTGCAGGATGCGGTAGCCCAGGGGGATACCATTAAGATTGTTTGTACGACGGAAGGATTAAAGGCAGAAAAAAAATAAGAAAAGAAGGATGAGTCGGGAGCGGCTCATCCTTTTTTACTAATTAAGAAAGGTGATTTTCTGCGCGGAAGCGTCCACCATAGCTTCTACTCCAAAGGGAATAATGCAGCGGGGTAGTGCATGCCCAATGTTGATGTTGGTAACAATGGGCAGTTCCGGATTGTCGATGACTTTAATTAGCAGTTCGTTATATTCTTTTTCGTAGACACGATTCATGGGCTTGCCCACGAGAATTCCGCTGACTACCTCAAAAATTCCGGTTTCTTTTAAGTAGCATAGGGAACGCTCATATTTTTCCGGAGACATTTGTTCTTCGCTGGTTTCTAAAAGCAGGATTCTGCCTTTCCAGTCTTCCTTGCTTGGGAAGAGTTTATATTTTTCACAAAGCACCGGCATATCTTCAAACCGTTCTCCGTTAAAAAAGTCGTGAAGAGAGTCTATGCAGCCACCCAGAATTTTGCCGGAAAAGGCGCTTTTTCCCTGCAAAAGATGAAAGCCTTCGTCCGGATGGGAAGGATGGGGTGTTCCAAGATCTTCTACTCCAAAGGAGGTACGTTCCTCATACCAGGTATCGCTGGGGGTGATTTCCTTTATTGCGCCGGTTTTTATTAATTCTTCAAAATACTTTCGTGTGTAGGGCAGCATTTCTTTGTCCAGCTCGCAGATATCCGCAAGGAAGGACTGACCGTAGAAGGTTTTCATGCCGATTTTATGTAACATTAAGTGGTTGATGGTACTGTCGGAAAAACCTAAAAATATTTTGTCGCAGGCGACTTTTTCCAATTCCCGGTTGTCAAAAAGGTAGGGCAGCAGGCGATAAGTATCTTCGCCACCAATGGCACAAAGAATCATATCCACTTCAGGATCCTTCATGGCGGCCAGAAGATCGGATGCCCGATCCTCAGGATGCTTTTTTACATACTCGATGCCTTTTAAGGCATGGGGCATGAATTTCACCGTAAGACCGAAATCTTCCAGACGTTTTTTTCCTAATTCCAATTCATGTTTTGCAAAGTCTTCTCCAATGGTGCCGGAAGAAAGACTGACAATGGCAACTGTTTTCATTTCCATAGCGTGTCCTCCTTGTGTAAAAATTGTTCTAATAGTACAGGAAAAGAAGGGAAAAGTCAAGGAAGAAAATTGCTTCTTCTTGTGATAAAATAGTAGTCAAGGAGGAAACAAATATGAAATTCCTACATTTATCGGATCTTCATCTTGGAAAGCGGGTCAACGAATTTTCCATGATTGAGGATCAGCGATACATATTAAAAGAAATACTGTCTATTGTAAATAAAGAACAGCCGGAGGGGATTTTGATTGCCGGTGACGTGTATGACCGGTCGATACCAACGGAAGACGCCATGAGGCTTTGGGATGAGTTTCTGATAAGTCTTGCGGGGAAAAAAGTGCCGGTTTACGCCATAAGCGGAAATCACGACTCGGCTATCCGTTTTTCCAATCACAGTGCACTGGTGGAAGAAGCGGGGATATATTTGGCCCCCGCTTATGATGGAACCTGTCAAAAGTATCAGTTGGCAGACGAAAACGGAACCGTCAACATATATCTTCTTCCTTTTATCAAGCCCACAATGGTACGGTCAGCTTTTCCCGAAGAAGAAATGAAAGACTATAACGATGCCTGTCGGGTTGCTATAGAGCATATGGATATGAATAGGGAGGAGCGAAATATTCTGGTAGCCCATCAGTTTGTGTTAGGGGCAACCAGATGTGATTCGGAAGAAGTGTCTGTGGGGGGCTTAGACGGAGTGAGCGCCGATGTTTTTGAGGGGATTGATTATGTTGCCTTGGGGCATATTCACGGAAAACAGAAGGTTGGAAAAGAAACTATACGGTATTGTGGAACCCCTTTAAAATATTCTTTTTCCGAAAAAGATCATAAGAAATCCGTAACCGTTGTGGAATTGCGGGAAAAAGGCGTAGTAGAAATCCGGGAGATTCCATTAACACCCCTTCACGATTTACGGGAAATCCGGGGATCCTATGAGGAATTGATGGCAAAGAAAAACTATGAGGGTACGGCAACGGATGACTATATTCATGCGGTTTTGACGGATGAAAATGACGTGATTGATGCCGTCGCAAAGCTTCGAGTGGTTTATCCCAATCTGATGAAATTAAGCTATGATAACAAGCGAACCAGGACGCAGCAGACTGTAACAGAGGCAAAGCAGGTGGAAAAGAAAACGCCCATAGAGTTGTTTTCCGAGTTTTTTGAAAAGCAAAACAATCAGGAACTGACAGAAGAACAAAAGTCTTTTGTGTTAGATCAGATGGAAGAAATCTGGGAGGTATAGCATGAGACCATTACATTTAAGATTATCCGCTTTTGGCCCCTATGCCGGGACAGTGGATATCCCAATGGAAGAACTGGGAAACCAGGGACTTTATCTGATTACCGGGGATACCGGAGCAGGAAAAACCACGATTTTTGACGCTATCTGTTTTGCTCTTTTTGGGGAAGCCAGTGGTCCAAACAGGGATACATCCATGTTTCGGTCAAAATACGCGGAAGATAAAACCCCAACGGAGGTTGAACTTACTTTTTCTCATAACAAAAAGGAGTACCGGGTAAAACGAAACCCGGAATATATGCGTCCGAAAGACCGAGGAGAAGGATTAACAAAGCAAACTGCCGGGGCGGAGCTTTTTTTGCCGGATGGACAGGTAATTACCAAAGTGAAAGAGGTTACGGTTGCCATTGAGAATCTTCTGGGCATCAACAGAGAGCAGTTTTCCCAGATTGCCATGCTGGCACAGGGGGATTTTTTAAAGTTGCTATTGGCCACAACAGATGAAAGAAGAATTATTTTTCGCAACCTTTTTAAAACTCAGAACTATCTGAATTTGCAGCGAAAACTGGAAGAACAGCAAAAAGAACTGTACGGATTGGTGTGCGACGGTAAGAAAAGTGTGGAACAGTATATTTCAGGCATTCAGGCAGATTCGGAGGATGTGCTTTTTCTTGATGTGGAAAAAGCGAAAGCAGGAAAGCTTATCCTAGAAGAGGTGGTGGAGCTTTTAGAAAAATTAACCAATAAGGATAGTGCTCAAAAAGACCTCCTGGAAAAGAAATTGCAGGAAATTAACGCAGAACTGGAAATTGTAAATCAACGAATCGGAGCTTTTGAAAATGCAGAGAAGGCTCGGAAGAATCTGGATGAGGCAAAAGCACAGCTTCAGGAGGAAATGACAAAAGAGCCGGAGTATTCGCATATTCTGGATGTGGCAAAAGACGGACTTAAGGAAAAGCAGAATCTGGAAGAAAAGGCACATGGTATTGCGGCAGAACTTCCAAAATATGACAAAGTCATTTTACTTAGGCAGGAGATTGCATCTGTTTCGGAGGCGTGCAATAAGTGTCGGGACAGCCTGGAAAAGCAGGAGGAGGAGAAAAAACAGACAGCCGAAAAACTAGAGAACTATAAACTGGAGCAAAAAAAACTGCTTGATGCCGGTGTGGAAGTGGAAAAAATAAAAGCAGAGCTTGGCGGTGTGGAGGATTCCATTCGCCGTTTGCAAGAACTTTCGAAAGAATTGAAACAGTATTTTGAAGAGCTTGCAGATTATGAAAAAGCCCAGGAAGCCTATCGGCAAATTGATGAAGAATTCCAAGAGAAAAATCATCTGTATGAGGATGAAGAGCAGCTTTTTCGTGACGGACAGGCAGGAATTTTAGCGCAGAAATTAGAAGAAGGTATACCGTGCCCGGTATGCGGTTCTACGATACATCCAAGGCTGGCGCAGTTGGCGGAGAATGTGCCATCGGAACAGGAACTTAAGGAGTTTAAGGCACAGGCGGAGGGAGCACGAAGAAACCGAGACAAAGCGGCAGAAGAATTAAGCGGCAGACGCAGTGGACTGGAGGCCAGAAGCACGGAACTGAAGAAGCAGTGTAAAAAGGAGTTGGATACTGAAAATTTGGAAGGCACTGCAGAGTTGGTAGAAGGCTACACAAAGGAGCAACATGAAAAACTGGAAATCCTACGTGGAAAGCTGGATGAAGAACTGGCAAAGGTAAAACGTAAGGATCAGTTAGCTGCGGAGATTCCTGAACTGGAGGGAGAACTTCAGGTGCTCAGCGAAACGATGCAAAAAAATAACAACCAAATTTCTGCAAGCGAAGCAAAGGCAGCAGAATTCAAGAAACAGTTGGATGAACTTCAAAAGGAATTGCGCTTCCGTACTAAGAATGATGCAGAACTGGAACAGTATAACCAATTGCAGTCAGCGGAAAAACTTCAAAAAGCATATGAAGAAGCAGAGGCAGCTTATAAAGCGCATTCAGAAAAAATCACTGCCTTTAAAACTGCTGTTGCGGAAAATAATAAAATTCTTGAAGCAGCGGATATAACAGATATAGATGCACAACGAGCAAAACAGGTAGAATTGAAGGACAGACAGGCAACAAATGTGGCAATGGGAAAGGTGATTTCCGGACGGCTTACTAGCAACAAGGCAATCTGTGAAAACATACTTGCAAAATCCGGTGCCATGCAGTCTATCGAAAAGAAGTTACAATGGGTAAAAGCATTAGCGGATACAGCAAACGGAAAGCTTACCGGAAAAGAGAAAATAATGTTGGAAACCTATATCCAAACCACATATTTTGACCGAATCATCAACCGGGCAAATCTGCGACTTATCACCATGTCTTCCGGTCAGTATGAATTGATTCGTTTAAAGGAGGCCGTAAATGCCAAAAGTCAGAGTGGTCTTGACCTGGGCGTTATCGACCACTACAACGGAAGCACGCGAAGTGTGAAAACCTTATCCGGTGGCGAATCTTTTTTGGCATCCCTGTCCTTGGCGTTGGGACTGTCTGATGAAGTGCAGTCTTCAGCCGGAGGCATTCAGATTGATACCATGTTTGTAGATGAAGGCTTTGGTTCGCTGGATCCGGAAGCACTGGATATGGCATACAGAGCACTTGCAGGTCTTACGGAAGGTAACCGCTTTGTAGGCATCATTTCTCACGTGGTAGATTTGAAGGAACGAATTGACAAGCAAATTGTGGTCACCAAAAAGAAGAGTGGTGGAAGCACCATTAGGATGCAGGTGTAGGCGATAACATTGTTTTATCTGTGTCCCACGCCGATTTTCCAAAGGCCACTCGGCGGTAAGTGTGTTTTGTACAGCTTTGCCGCCGTTGTTTTTTCAAAAAATCGGTGCTAGAGGTACATAAGGGCGTGATTTCGCCGAGCCGCAAAAGCGTGCAACGGCGCAGGTCACACTTTTAACATCATTGGCGCCTAGCGTTTTGAAAAAATAGGCGGAGCGGGTGAATTTTTCACAGATATTGCCGACGTGCCGTACATACAGAGGCGGTTTTAGAAGTGGAATCGCCGGCGGTCACGGTAGTGTCATAGATATCGCCGACGCCGTCGGAACAAAAGCACCAAATATCATGTGCTTAAAAAATATTAACCTACAATTGATTTTGGTTAAATTGTACAAAAGATTATGACTAAATTGTGTTTGACGTGAAAGTTTCAAAATGTTATAGTAATTGAGGAGGTCGAAAGACGGCAGTCCAAAGGCCTTCGAAACATAATAAATTCTATCGGATGAGAAGCCTAGGAGAGAATGCGAAAATGCATCACCGAAGGGGAATAAGCTACAAACTCTCAGGTAAAAGGACTAGGTTTTGACGATACTCTGGAAAGCATGAAGCATGCACCGATGAAGTAAATCTTTCAGGTAAACAGACAGAGCGCAGAAAACCAAGCGGTTTTCTGCGTTTTTATGCACAGGGGCGCGTAAGGAAGCATTCCGGCGAAGCCGGACGCGCCCCGCGCGACGATTTCTAGCCGGCATGCAGCTGCGAAATCGATTATAAGGGGGAGCACCCCAATAATAATGTGAAAAGGATGGAAGGAGCAGTATGGAGAAGAAAACAGTTTTGTATGACAAGCATGTAGCTGCAAACGGCAAAATGGTACCTTTCGCAGGATACATTTTACCGGTTCAGTACGAGCAGGGAGTAATTGCCGAACATATGGCAGTTCGTAACGGGGTTGGAATGTTCGACGTTTCTCACATGGGTGAAATCATGTGTAAGGGACCGGACGCATTAAAGAACGTCAATCATTTAATGACCAATTCCTATGATGGAATGTATGACGGACAGGCAAGATACACAACTATGTGTAATGAGCATGGCGGAACCGTAGATGATTTCATCGTATATCGCATTCACGAAGATGAGTTTATGTTAGTGCCGAATGCAGCAAATAAGGATAAAGATTATAAGTGGATTTTAGAACATCAGATCGGAGATGTTACCTTTACCGATGTTTCTGAGAAATATGCACAGATTGCTGTTCAGGGACCAAAGGCAAAAGACGTTATCTTAAAGATGGTTGATCCGGAAATGATTCCGAAGAAATATTACAGTGCTAACTTTAATGCAAAAGTAGCAGGAATTGACTGTATCTTATCCAGAACCGGATACACCGGAGAACTTGGATATGAAATCTATCTTCCGGTAGAGCATGCAGAAGAAATGTGGGATGCTTTCCTTGAGAACGGTAAAGAAGAGGGACTTATTCCTTGCGGACTTGGTGCAAGAGATACTCTTCGTATGGAAGCTGCAATGCCTCTTTACGGACATGAGATGACAGATGATATTTCCCCATTGGAAACCGGACTTGACTTCTGCGTAAAAATGGACAAAGAAGAGTTCGTTGGTAAGGAAGCAATGGAGAAGAATCCATCCACCAAGACCAGAATGGGGCTTAAGATTACCGGTCGTGGAATTGCAAGAGAGCACATGGATGTATACATTGGAGATGAGAAGGTAGGACAGACCACAAGTGGTTCCCACTTCCCATTCATGGGCGGCGCTTACGCAATGGCGATTTTGGACAAAAAGCATGCAGAGGTTGGTACCGAAGTAGAAGTAGAAATCCGCGGTAAGAGAGTTACTGCTGAGATTATGCCGTTACCAATCTATGATCGTAAAAAAAGATAATAATAAAATTATAATAAATTTAAAATAAAAGGAGATTAGTATTATGAGTACACCAACAGAATTAAAATTTAGCAAATCCCATGAGTGGGTAAAAGAAGAAGGCGACGTAATGGTTATCGGATTAACCGATTTTGCACAGAGCGAGCTTGGAGATTTAGTATTTGTTAACCTTCCGGAAGAAGGAGATGAAGTAGAAGCAGGCGAAGCATTTGGTGACGTAGAAAGTGTTAAGGCTGTTTCCGACGTATTTTCTCCTGTAAGCGGAGAAGTTTGCGAAATCAACGAAGACCTTTTGGATAATCCGGCAGCAATCAATGAAGATGCTTACGGCGCTTGGTTAATTAAGGTTAAAAACGTAACCGATACCGAAGAGTTAATGGATGCAGCAGAGTATGACAAGTTCTGCGAAAGCGAGAAATAGAAGCTTAAATAAGACAACATATAAGAGAGGTTTTTACATGGGCAGCTATGTACCAAATAGAAAATCAGAACAGGAAGCAATGTTAAAGGAAATCGGTTATCAGAGTTTTGATGACATGTTTTCCGTAATTCCGGATTCTGTAAAATTAAAAGCACCTCTGAATCTTCCAAAGGGAAAAAGCGAATTGGAAACTGCCAACTGCATTAAGGCAATGGCAGCAAAGAACAAATCCTATCGCGGCATTTTCCGTGGAGCAGGTGCGTACAATCATTACATTCCTTCCATCGTAAGACAGATTACAAGCAAGGAAGAGTTTGTAACCGCATATACCCCGTATCAGGCAGAAATCAGCCAGGGTATTTTGCAGTCCATTTTTGAATATCAGACATTGATTTGCCAGCTGACCGGTATGGATGTATCCAATGCTTCCGTATATGACGGAGCAACCGCAGCAGCAGAGGCTTGTGCTATGTGCAAGGACAGAAAGAGAAAGACTTTCTTTGTATCCGAAACCGTAGATCCGAAGATTACAGCAGTTATTAAGACATATAGTTTTGGAAGCGGCTGTGAAGTGGTTATGGTTCCTGCAAAAGAGGGAAAAACCGACCTTGCAAAAGCAAAAGAAATGATGGCAGATGCAGGCGCTGCAAGCTTACTTGTTCAGCAGCCGAACTACTATGGACTTATTGAGGATGTAAGAGGCGCTGTAGACGCAGCTCACGAAGCCGGGGCAAAAGCAATTGTATCTTGCAATCCATTCTCACTGGCAGTTTTGGAAACACCGGCAGAAGCAGGTGCGGATGTGGCAGTAGGTGAGGCACAACCGTTAGGACTTCCTCTTGCATTCGGTGGTCCGTATATTGGATTCATGGCATGTACTCACGATATGATGCGTAAGCTTCCGGGAAGAATTGTTGGTCAGACCGAAGATGACAACGGAAATCGCGCTTTTGTACTGACTTTACAGGCACGTGAGCAGCATATTCGCCGTGAGAAGGCAAGTTCCAACATCTGTTCCAACGAAGCACTTTGTGCCATGACAGTATCCGTATACTTGGGTGCCATGGGCGAAAAGGGTGTAACAGAGGTTGCAAAACAGTGTATCAATAAAGCACATTATTTACAGAAAGGTCTTTCCGAAGCAGGTCTTACAAAGACCTATGAAGGCGAGTTCTTCCATGAGTTTGTAACAACCGTAAAGGGATCCGCAGAGGAACTTTGCGAGAAATTAGAGGAAAAAGGTTATTTGGCCGGACTTCCGATTTCCGAGCACGAGCTGTTATGGTGCGCAACGGAAATGAATACCAAAGAGCAGATGGATGAAGTCATCGCTTTAGTAAAGGAGGTAGTGGCATAATGGAACTGATTTTTGAATTGGGACAGGAAGGCAGAGGCCTTGATTTGTTACCGGAATGCGATGTATGCGAAGTGACTTTGGATGCACCTAAGAGAGCCGGTAAAATGCATCTTCCGCATGTTTCCGAAACCGAATTAAGCCGTCACTACACCAGACTGGCAAAACGTACCCACGGAGTAAACGATGGATTCTATCCATTAGGCTCCTGTACCATGAAATACAATCCAAAGGTAAATGAAGAAATGGCTGCACTGCCTGGATTTACTTCTGTACATCCATTGGCACCGGTTGAGTCTGTACAGGGATGCTTGGAAGTTCTTTATACCCTGCAGGAGGACTTAAAAGAGATTGCGGGAATGGATCATTTTACCCTGCAACCGGCAGCAGGTGCTCATGGTGAGTTTACCGGTTTGTTATTGATTAAGGCATACCATAAGGCAAATGGAGACGAGAAGAGAACAAAGATTATCGTTCCGGATTCTGCACATGGAACCAACCCGGCTTCTGCAGCTATGGCAGGCTTTGAAATTGTCAACATTCCATCCGGCGAAGACGGATGTGTAGACGTAGAGGCGTTAAAAGCGGCTGTTGGTGAAGATACCGCCGGTTTGATGCTGACCAATCCTAATACTGTTGGTATTTTTGATAAAAATATTTTAGAAATAACTGAGATTATCCACAAAGCAGGCGGCCTTTGCTACTATGACGGTGCAAACTTAAACGCTATCATGGGACAGTGCAGACCGGGAGACATGGGCTTTGATGTGGTTCACTTAAACCTTCACAAGACCTTCTCCACACCTCATGGTGGCGGTGGCCCGGGAAGCGGACCGGTTGGATGCAAGGACATTTTAGCACCATTCTTACCGGGAAGCTATGCGGTTAAGACTGCTGATGGCTATGAGTACGAAGGATGCGAAGAAAGCATCGGATCCATGAGAAGCTTTGCAGGAAACTTCCTTGTAATTGTAAAAGCACTTACCTATGTAACTACACTCGGTGCAGAGGGTATCAAGGAAGCATCCCAGAATGCGGTTTTAAATGCAAACTATATGCGTGTGAAGTTAGCCGATGTTTATGACATGGCTTATGACGTAACCTGTATGCATGAGTTTGTTATGACTCTTGAGAAAAAGAAAAAAGAGATTAACATTACGGCTATGGATATTGCAAAAGCGATGCTTGATTACGGTATCCATCCGCCAACCATGTACTTCCCGCTCATTGTTCATGAGGCACTGATGGTAGAACCTACAGAAACTGAGACGAAGGAAGAAATGGATTATGTAATTGAAGTGCTTCGTGAGATTATGGCAAAAGCCAAAGAAGATCCGGAGTATATCCAGCATAGTCCGCATCATACGGTGATTGGAAGACCGGATGAAGTAAAAGCGGCTCGTACACCGGTTGTTACGTACGAGTTTTAACATAATGTAGTAGCCGTGCAGGCTGTATGTTTCACTGTGAGAGCGCTTGAGTATTGCTCATAGTGTAATACGTGCAGAACATATAATTCGCTGTGGGAGCGCTTGCGCTCAGTACAAGACATAGCGGTACATAAGGCGCCGTAAACGCCGCCTAAGTACCGATGTCTTGTAAAGTCCCACAGCCGAACCATATGTCCTGCACGTTCTACGTTACGGGCAAAGGCACGCAGTCACAGATGAACCGTAGGGACTATACGTACTAAGTTACGCAAGAAGTGTATGTAGCAACCGGTGTACTCCGCAGAAATGATTTCTGCGAACGTTCGCGTGGTAATTATGTGAGGGATATGCGCCAAAGGAGGGACTTTACAAGACGTCGGCACTTAGATTGGAGCGGTTTAGGACGACGAAGGATTGCTTCGACGGCCTGAATCGGTCCAATCTTACGTGCCGCTACGTCTTGTATGGAGTGAGAACGCTCCCTCGTTGGCGCATATCCCTCATAGAAATAGCAAGAGAAAGTGAGAAGAGAACATGAAATTATCCTACATCTGCTCAGACAGCACGAATCCATACAATAACATTGCTTTGGAAGAGTATCTGACATTTCATACCGGGGAGGATGAGTGCATCCTTTATTTGTGGCAGAATGCCAATACTGTAGTTATTGGAAAGAATCAGAATGCCTACAGAGAGTGTAAGATTGACAAACTGGAAGAAGCCGGAGGATACCTGGCGAGACGCCTTTCCGGAGGAGGAGCGGTATATCATGATCTGGGGAACTTGAATTTTACTTTCTGTGTAAGGAAAAAGAATTACAATGTGGATAAACAGCTTCAGGTTATTGTGGAGGCAGTGAAGTCTTTTGGACTGAATGCGGAAAAAACCGGAAGAAACGATATTGTGGTGGATGGGAAGAAGTTTTCCGGAAATGCTTTTTACGAATCGGGAGAGTTTGCCTATCATCACGGAACGATTATGATTGATGTAAATGCCGGAAAATTAGCCGATTACCTGACGGTATCCAAGGCAAAACTGGAAAGCAAAGGGGTACAGTCTGTCAGAAGCAGAGTGGTGAACCTGTCTGCACTGTCAGATGCCATTACAGTGGAAACCATGAAAAGGGCTTTGGCTGAAGCTTTTGCAAAGGTATATGAGGGCAATGTCAATGCATATCAGCCGGATGAAGAGGCGAAAGAAGAGATAAATGAACGCAAGGAATTTTTTGGATCCAAGGATTGGCTCTTGGGTAATCAGAAAAATTTTGTTGCCCAAATGGAAACACGGTTCTCCTGGGGAGAAATGCAGCTGCAGGTGGAAACGGAAGCAGGCATAATAAGTGGTGTTACGATTTTTTCTGACGCTTTGGAGGATACCCTTCCGGAGCAGATCAATGTTGTGTTAAAGGGATGCCCTTATGAAAAAGAGGCGCTTTTAAAGCGAGGAAACATGGAAGATGTTAGAATATCAGAGGTCATTTCCTGGATTGCAGATGAAATATAGGTGACTTTGTTTAAAGTGTGAAAATATCCCGAACTTTATGGACGAATAATGAAAAAAGTGGTACAATGGTATAAATTTGTGCGGAAGCTTGTATTGGAGTTTTGGGGATGTTTCAAAGCGTTGTGGATTCATGGTCAGATGGCGTTGTAATTCTGGACCAGAAGACAAGAACAGTGAAATATGTAAACCCATCCGCCAAAGAGATTTTGGGGGATGAGTGTGATAGCGTGGGTGAGAAATGTTATCTGGGTCTCACACACGCTTGTTTGTCTTGTAATGAATGCGGGCGAAGCATAGTTTTTCAGAATCCCAAACTGGATAGAGTCTATTCGGTGACGGGAAAGAAAATTCGGGATGAGGGAGAAGATTATATTTTACTTACTTATCACGATATCACAGTCCGGAAACGGATGGAGAGGGAAGCCAATGAGCAGGCACAGCTTTTGGAGGCGACGCTGGAGCACTCCGATTTGATTTGCTGGGAGTATGATCTTATGACCCATACCAGTTACCACAGCGATCGGATGGCAAGTGTTCTTTCCACCCCTATGGTGGTTGCCATGATTCCTGAGGAGATTGACCGATTGACCTTCATTATGGAAGAAGACAGGGGGAAGGTTCAGGAATTGTATAACCGAATCCTTCGGGGTGAAGACAAGGTGGAGGATGAAGTAAGGTTACTGTTTGAGAATGGTGTAAAACGTTGTAAGGTAATGCTTTCAGCTATTTACAATGATATGGGACAGCGAGAGAAGGCTGTGGGCATGATTCAGAATGTGGAAGAATTGCGCGGACTGGAGGAATGCTTTAATGTGGCGGCCATTCAGAATGAATTCAGCTTTTTTATTTATGATGTGAAACGGGATGAAGTAACCCTTTATCAGGATGACAGAGGAAATGATAAGCGGGTTGTTCAGAATTATATGAATTATTTGTATACTCATCAGTCTGCCGTTCATCCGGATGATGTACACTATATTGTTGAGGGAATTGAAAAGGCAAAGCGTGGTTCTAAAGGTGAGAATCGTACCATTCGTTGGATGGATGCATCGTCTCAGGGATATAAGCGCATTAATATTACCTTTGGTACAGCTTTTGACTCGGCCTATGAGCCGACCAAGTTGTACGGAACCATCAGGGACGTTTCCAAGAGGGAACAACGAGAACGGATTTACAGTAGTCAGCTTGCATATATAGAGAGTTATCGAAAGTCAGCACTGGCTTTTGCAGAATTAAATATAAGTAAAGGAAAGATTCTTAATACAAAATCTAAATATCGTTCCTTAAAACAAGGCATTGCGGCGCATACCATTGAACATTGGGTAGATGTGTTGTGTGAACATGTGATGCTTGAGGAGAAGAAAGAAGAACTTCGAAGGTTATTGCAGACAAAGAAGCTGCTAAGTGATTTTGAGCAGGGAAAATCTGCTTTTAGTGTGGAGCTCCCCATGAAATTGTCGGGGCAGACGGATTTGTGGGTGAGTTTGGAGATATCCTTGCTATTAAATCCTGTGTCCCAGGATGTGGAAGGTTTTGCTACCATGAAGGACATCACAAGGCAGCAAATGGATATTGAAGCCGGAAGGACTTTGGCACACATGGATTACGAGACCGTCGTTGTGGTAGATGTGCCTACGGAAAGTGTGGAAGCGGTATACGGTCATCAGGCGGAAATCAGCAATCCGGATATTCAACCCGGGGATAGTTTTGAAAACGGAGCGACGAAACTGTTGCAACAGATGTCAGATAAGGACGGCAAGAGGATTTCGGAATTTGCAGATTTATCTAAAGTCTGGGAACGATTGAAGGAGACCAATGCTTTTTCACTTTCTTTTTCCTTCTTCTTTGAAGGAAAAGAATATAGAAAACGTGTTACATTGACCCGGTTAAATCATTTTCAGGAAAAGCTAATGGTAATTTTCCAGGATGTATCGGATATTTACAATGAGGAGCGGGAGAAACAGCGGATTTTAAAGAAAGCGCTGGAAGAAGCCAAGATGGCGGAAAGTGCCAAGATTGACTTTTTGTCCAGAATGAGTCATGACCTTCGGACGCCCCTTAACGGAATTCTTGGAATGACGGATATCGCATTGGATGAAGTGAAGGAGGATGTCATTCGGGACTAGCTGGAGAAGATTCAAACTTCCGGACAACTGCTTCTTTCGCTGGTAAATGACATTTTGGATATTTCCCAATTGGATGATAATCGGTTGAAGCTTCGTTTGGAGCCATATTCCATGGAAGAATTTCTGGAAAGTATTGACAGGATTATCGGTAATCAGTGTAAAAGTAAGGGAATTACCTTCCATCTCAATTTCGACGAGCTGAAGGGTAAGACTATTTTGACGGATAAACTGCGTTTTGGACAGATTTTTATGAATTTATTGTCCAACGCTGTAAAATATACGCCGGAAGGCGGCGAGGTCTCATTTGGAGTAACTACGGGCCCGGGAGTGAAGGGCGTCAGACAGGCTGTTTTCTGCGTGCAGGATACCGGAATCGGTATGGCACCGGAGTTTGTAAGCCAAGCCTTTGATGCGTTTAGCCAGGAACGTACCAACAGTATTGATGAACGAAGCGGAAGCGGTTTGGGCTTAAGCATCGTAAAACAGCTGGTGGAGCTTTTTAAGGGCCATTATGAAGTGGACAGCTCAGTTGGAAAAGGTACGACCATTCGGGTTTTCCTGGATTTGACCTATACAGAACCACGGGAGAAGAAGAGTGTCTCCGAGCATGGAGGCCTGAAAGATTTTGAAGGAAGACGTGTTTTGGTGGCGGAAGACCAACCGTTAAATGCCAAGATAATTTGCCGTATGTTGGAAAAGAGAGGCTTTACTGTGGAACTGGCAGAGAACGGCCGTCAGGCTGTTGAGGCATATGAGAAGGCAGCCATAGGATGGTTTGATGCAATTTTAATGGATGTGCGTATGCCGGAGATGGACGGAATTGAGGCAACCCATAGAATTCGGGAACATAGGGAGCGACCGGATTGCTATGTTCCGATTATCGCTACTACGGCAAATGCCTTTGTAGAAGATAAAATGATGTGTTTGAAAGCCGGAATGAATGAACATGTATCGAAGCCGATTAGTGGAAAAGAGCTGTTTGGATGTCTGACGAAGTATATTAAATGAGAATTAACCAATATTTCACCGCTTTTGGTAGATTTTTACATACAAAATAAGGTATAATGATGGAATATTGAGAAGAGGTAGTGTGTATATGAAGGTAGAAGGTTCCGAGATTAACTTACGAGGAAACGAACAGGATTTGGAAAGTGCATTACTGAGATATGTCTGCTGCAGGGAATACTGTGAAATAATCATTGTGGACGGAAAGACAAATCGGGGAAAAGTATGGCTCCCGAATCTTGATGGGGGAAGTGCGGGTTTTGAAGAGATAGAGGATATGGATGCGGATTCCGCGGAGTATTTTAAGAAGCATGCAACTCCGAATAATCTGGAGGCGCTTCTTGAAAAGACGCGTATGAGACGAATCCGGGAAGAATTAGCAAAAAGTGACAGCTATGAGGTGTTTTTCGAGGAGAAGACGGCTTCTTCCGCTACGCAATATTATCGGATTGAATTTTCGTATATTGACCGTGAGCAGGAGTTGATTTGCGTAAGTGGCACCAATATTACTGCCCATGTAACAAAGACAAGGGAGCAGCAGGAATTGGTGAAACACTCATATGAACTTGGGGAAGCTGCACAGAATGCAAAGAATAACTTTTTTGCCAATATGAGTCACGAGATTCGTACACCATTAAATGCCATTGTAGGTATGGCTGAGATTGCCAAGATGGATGTGCATAATCCTAAGAAGATTATGGAGTGCATGGATATTATGCTGTCTGCCTGTCAGAATCTGACAAATGTTGTAAGCAATATTTTGGATACCAGCAGTATGCAGTCCGGATCTGTGAAGATTGTACCGAATCCAACCGATATTCATCAGGTTTTGGAAAAAGTTGAGAAAGAATTTGTGGAAGGCTTTAAGAAGCCGAACCAGACATTTAAGATAGAGAAAGACTTAAAGCACAGTAAGTTTATGCTGGATGCAACCCGTGCAATTCGCGTGGCAATGAATCTTTTGACCAATGCGGCGAACTTTACTGCCGGAAATGGTGAGATTACCTTGCGTGTTACGGAACTTCCGGGAAAGACCTCCCGTAAAGGATTTTTGAAAATTGAAATCATCGATAACGGTAAGGGTATTTCCGAAGAGGATATTCAGCACGTGTTTGAGCCATTCTACAGAGATCATGATACGGCTGAGAATTACTTAAGCGGAACCGGCTTAGGTCTGTCTGTGGTAAAGAGTATTGTGGATGCCAAGGGGGCAACCATTGAAATTACCAGTAAGCCCCATGAGGGAACCACGGTAACCATTGTGGATCCGGTAGAGTATGCGGAAGAGAAGAAGAAGGTTGCAGTCGAGGAAGAGGATCAGGCATTATCCGGCAAACGTGTGCTTTTGGTGGAGGATCAGCCAATCAATATGCTGGTTGCAAAGCGTATGTTAGAGCGTTTCGGCGCTCAGGTGGATACGGCTGAGCATGGTCGGTTTGCAGTGGAACAGTTTATGAATCAGCCGGAGAATACCTATGCCTTGATTTTTATGGATATTCAGATGCCGATTATGGATGGTTACGAGGCTACAAGGCAGATTCGAAGCAGTGGCAGAGCAGATGCTGAGACTGTGAAGATTATTGCCATGACGGCGAATGTATTACCGGAGGATATTGAAAGTGCCAAGGAATCCGGTATGGATGCCCACATTGGTAAGCCAATTTTGACTGACGAATTAAAGACATTAATCGTTAGTGTTTTAGATTAGATTTTCTGGAGGAGATAATGAGCGCTTTTTTGGAGAAATTTGCTGCTTATGGAGCGGATGTAGATGGGGTGATGGACCGCTTCATGGAAGATGAGGAGCTTTTGATGGTCTGCCTGGATCAATTCGTGGCGGATGACGAGGTTGAACAATTAAAGGAGCAGATGGGAAAGCAGGACTATGAACAAGCCTTCGAGGTGGCTCATGCATTAAAGGGAGTTTCGGGAAATTTGGGGTTGACCCCGCTTTTTGACGCAACCTGTGTTTTGGTGGAATCGTTACGTCACAAGGTTTATGACCATGTGGAGGAAGAACTGAGCGAGGTTGTAAAACAACGAGAGGAGTTCGTAAAAGCATACGAGCAGATGAAATAACTTATGAAATTAGTATCATGGAATGTGAATGGTATCCGCGCCTGCGTGACCAAAGGATTTATGGATTTTTTTAATCAGGTGGATGCGGATATCTTTTGTATACAGGAAAGTAAGGTGTCGGAGGGACAGATTAATCTGGATTTGCCCGGATATCATCAGTATTGGAATTACGCCGAGAAGAAGGGATATTCCGGTACTGCGGTTTTTTCCAAGAAAGAACCGCTGACAGTTTCTTATGGCATCGGAATTGAAGAGCACGATCATGAGGGTCGTGTAATAACTTTGGAATTTGAGAACTTCTATTTTGTGACGGTATACGTACCCAATTCTAAACAGGAATTGGAAAGATTGGATTACCGTATGGAATGGGAGGATGCTTTTTTACAGTATATCGAAGGACTACAGGAGAAGAAACCGGTAATTTATGCCGGGGATTTGAATGTGGCGCATAAGGAAATCGACCTGAAGAATCCAAAGACCAATCATCATAACGCCGGGTTTACGGATGAGGAACGAGGCAAATTCAGCCAGGTCTTGGAACATGGCTTTATTGATACTTTCCGCTACTTTTATCCGGATCAGGAACAGATATACAGTTGGTGGTCTTACCGATTTAAGGCAAGAGAGAAGAATGCCGGATGGAGGATTGACTATTTCGTGGCTTCCGGAAGTTTGAAGGATAAGTTGCAGGGGGCGGCCATTCATACAGAGGTCATGGGATCCGATCATTGTCCTGTAGAGCTGACGGTTGCGTTATAAGAAAAATTGATGGAAAATAATATAACCAGTATTATAACTGATGTGATTCAAAAAGACAGACAAAAGAGTACCTTTTGCCTGTCTTTTTCTTGATGGAGGGGCGGAAATGTGGTAAAATAGGAACATTGGAGGACTATATGAAAAAGGATGAATTATCAAAACGCAGTGATGTGATTTTTGTTCTGTCTCTGGCGATTACAATCATTCTGGTGCTGGGGTTACTGTTGGGATTTCACTACGCCTTGAATGCGGGATATACCACGGGAACAGGAATGATTGTGATATATGTGCTGGGGATTTGCGGCATGTTTACGTTACTGTTTTGCATGTATAAGTTATTTCAGAAACGTACAAAGAATATTCTTGATGTGGAAGCAAACCTGGAGTCCATGAAGGAGGAACTGGAAAACAGTCGGGCAGGGCTCGCGAAAGCAGAACATGATAATGCGGCTAAGACCGCGCTTTTAAACAGTATGGCGGTACAGGTAAGAACGCCTTTAAGTACCATCCTGGGAATGGACGAACTGTTACAAGAGCGGGAAGAGGATCAGGAACATTTAGAATACATTGAGACTATTTACAGCGCAGGTAAGATTATTGAATCCCTGCTAAGCGATTTGTCCGATTTGGCTAAGATTGAGCAGGGAAATCTGTACATTGAGGAAGCAGCATACAGTATTGCAGAGGTAATACGTGAGACCTATACTCTGACCAAGGTATCGGCCATTGCCAAATCCATTGATTTGCAGCTGGAATTGGATGAGGAAATGCCATCCATCCTTCGGGGAGATGCCAAGCGAATGAAGCAGGTAATCCTGAATCTTTTGGCCAATGCGGTAACCTATACCCCTATCGGTCAGGTGGTATATCATGTGGGATTTGAGCGAGAAGATGAAAAGAACATTCTGTTAAAGGTCAGTGTACGAGATACCGGAATCGGAATTAAGAAAGAGGATATGGAGAAGGCCTTTGGCAAACTTGATAATCCAATAGATCCGGTTGATCGGGTTTTGGAAGGGGTTGGATTGGGCCTTACTGTTACAAATCAGATTCTGCAGCAGATGGACAGCTCCCTTCAGGTGGAAAGCGAATATGGACAGGGCTCTGTTTTTGGATTTACGGTGCGGCAGGAAGTTATTGGTGAAGAACCGATAGGAAAGAAAGAGATTGTAATTCAGCCAACTACGCGACCGAAACGGGAAATGGTAAAGAGTTTTGTGGCACCAAGTGCCCGGATTTTGGCGGTGGATGATAATCGTATGAATCTTGCTGTGATGAATGGAATTTTGAAGCGTACAAAGGTTCAGATTGATTGTGTGAACAGTGGAAAGGAATGCTTGGAGGCAGTGGCGAAAGAACGCTACAACCTTATTTTCCTGGATCTTTTGATGCCGGATATGGATGGAGAGCAGACCTTGCAGGCTATGCGTCGAATGGAGAATAATCTCAGTCAGGATGCTCCGGTAATTGCTATTACAGCCAGTGAAGCCAAGGGCGTTCGGGATTTTTATATTAAACAGGGCTTTACGGATTATATTACGAAGCCCATTGAAATGGCCACAATTTATCAGCTTTTGAAGGATTATCTTCCGGAGGAAATGATTATGAATCCGGATTCCTCCAGACAGCAGATTGTAACCGATGTAATCCAAATTCAGGAAAACATCGTAAAGGAGTATACTTCAGCAGATGTGCTGGGAGCGGTCGAGGGCATTAAGAAAGCCATGATTGATTTTGATATTGAGAAAGCGACTGCAACGTTAAACCGTTTGGGCGTGTCTGAAGTACCGGAGAAATTCCGGGAGGATATTAAGGATGCCATTGCCTGCATGGGTAAAGAAGATTTTGAAAAAGTGGCTTGGTATCTGGATAAAATGTCAAAGGATGCTGAAGGATAAGGATGCAAAGAAACAAAAGGAAAAAACGTCAAATGTATGTGCGGATGGAGGTTTGCGGTATCGTATTCCTGCTGCTGGCGGTATTGACTGTCACCGTGCATATTGTAAGAAAACAATCCAGGGACATTAAAGAACTGGTGGAAGAAAAGCATATTGCTTATACAGAACAACCGGAGATGAAGGTACGGCTGCTAACGGTTAATGAATACAGCCGACCGGGGGTTGCATTGGAGAAGGTGAAGGGGATTGTAGTGCATTATACTGCGAATCCCGGGTCCACGGCTATGCAGAATCGAAATTACTTTGAGGGATTGAAGGATTCTCATATTACTAAGGCCAGCTCCCATTTTATTATTGGATTGCGGGGAGAAATTGTCCAGTGCATACCTACTGCGGAGATTGCCTATGCCTCGAATAACCGGAACAAAGATACCATTGCCATTGAGTGTTGCCATCCGGATGAGAGTGGGCAGTTTACGGAGCAGACCTATCAGTCGTTGGTTCGACTGGTGGCATACTGTATGGGACGTTTTTCTCTTACGACGGATGATGTGATTCGACATCATGATGTAACGGGGAAGAATTGTCCCAAGTATTATGTGGAGCATCCCGATGAGTGGAAGCAGTTCAAAGAGGATGTGAACCGATTCATCCTGGAAAACGGAGGATAAGCTTTTTGAAGGAAACAAAAGTATCGCAGATACGATTAAAGAATTTATTTGAGAGTAAATGTATTGAGGCAGACTATTTTCAGATTCTGCAACGATTTTTATATGAAACAGCAAATGTCTATACCGCAACGGTAAATATTGATGGAGATATTATAGCACCGCCTTGCTTCGCAGACGAAGAAGAGGGGGCATATGTGAACTCTATTTTGACCAACGAACAGCTTATGGAAGCTGCGGGGGGCGCCAAAAATAATTTCTTAGAAGAAATTATCCCGATTTCTATTGGAGAAAGTGGAGTCATTTGCCAAGGGGTTTTATTGAAATTAAATGGAACCCCGGACGGTGTTATGTGCATAATGGGCTTTCTGGAGGAAGGTAAAGAGGACCGTCCGGCTGCTGTCCGGACTATACCGGAAGAGCGGTATCATCGTGTAATACGTGGTATTAATCGTCAGTTGATTACCCGTATGAAGACTTCGGTGCATTCTTTCCAGGTCACTATGGAGGCCAGAAAGGCAAAAGAAGCAGAGGCAAGAATGGAAGCTGACTATATGCGCAGTGCCTTGATTACAGAGATTGTGCAAATGCTGGAATCCGAAGAAGAGATTGTGGATGTGGTAAGCGGTATTTTTGAAAAAGTGTGCAGACATCAACGAATTGATTGCGGTGTACTGTATCGGTTAGATACCAATGGACAAACAGCTTCTTGTATCAGCCAGTGGCAGAACGGCAAGGAGGAAAAGGATGAAACTAAAATTCATATTTTGGACCATCCTTTTATGAAAAAGGATAATTATATTGTTTCGTCTAATACCACATTGAATAAGGAACAGAAAGAATTCATGGATTGCCATGGATATTCTGCGGTGATTGTATTACCTATCTTTATGGAACAGAGCGTGATTATGTATTTGGAATTCGGATGCAAACAGGAACGCATCTGGGAGATGGATACCATTCGCTTCTTGTCAGACGTGCGAAAGATTATTCAGAGTATCATTATCAAGCGTGTGACACAGAATTCTCTGTCCAGTTCCTTATCCACTTTGGAAGATATTATGGAAAATATCGGATGCGGTGTATTGGTAGTAAATCCTGCCAGCCGGGAAGTGCTTTTTACCAATCATTTTCTAACCAAGGAGTTGGCAGATTGTTTGGTGGAGGTAGATCTTCGCAGTATATTTGATGAGGAGTCGGAGCAGACGGAGTATTATGTGCATCGACTGGATCGGTGGTTTTTATTCTGCAAGTCGGAGGCGGCTTGGGTGGACGGTTCCATTGTGGAATTGTATACCTTCTATGATATTACGCAGAATAAGATTAATGAGCAAAATATAGAAAAAACCTCCAGCAGTGACTTTTTAACAGGACTGTATAACCGGATGCGGTGCGAGCAGGACTTGAAGATGATGTTGGAGTTAAGCAATCGGAAACAGGAAAGCGGAGCTGTTCTGTTTGTGGATTTGGATGATTTTAAACATATCAATGAGGGATTGGGGCATCAGTACGGAGATATTCTGCTAAAAGCTATATCCATGAATTTGCGGCGGATTTCCGGTATTGAAAGTACCTGTTACCGAGTAGGTGGCGACGAATTTATTGTGATTGTAACCCACCATCATTACAAACAGTTGGAGACTATTATTGAGTCTATCCGGGAAATTTTCAGCCATCCATGGTATTTAAAGGGAGACGATTATTATTGTACCATGAGTATGGGTGTATGCCTTTTTCCACAGGATGATAAAACAGTGGAGGAAGTGATTCGCAACGCGGACGCAGCCCTTTTGGAAGCCAAGATGGAAGGCAAGAATCGGGTTAAATTCTATGATTCCAGTGCGCAGGTGGAAAGCATGCAGCGTTTGGATATGGAAAAATATATGCGGGACGCCTGCGCTACACCGGAAGAAGAGTTTGAAGTATATTATCAGCCCATTATGGATATTTCCAAAGAAGGAGATCCCTGCGTGGGGGCGGAGGCTTTGATTCGATGGAATTCCAAGGGCATGGGCAAGATGGCGCCGGGGGACTTTATTCCACTGGCGGAGTATCTGGGGCTGATTAAGCCCATCGGTGAGTATGTTTTAAAACAGGCATGTGCGGCATGTAAAAGCTGGAATGATATGGGGCATCCGGATTACAAGGTGAATGTAAATCTTTCCGTAGTGCAGCTTTTACAAAGCAACATGGAACATCAGATTGCCAATGTTTTGCGGGAGACGGGGCTTGAGCCAAGGAATCTGACGGTGGAAGTAACAGAAAGTCTTGCCATCAATGATTTAGAATATATGAAGCAGATTTTAAATAAAATCCGCAAGCTGGGAGTCCGGGTGGCGTTGGATGATTTTGGAACCGGATATTCTTCGCTGAACCATATCCATGAAATGCCCATTGATATTATCAAAGTAGATCGTTGTTTTGTACAGGATATCAGTACAGAGGAGTATTCTCAGGTATTCGTAAAAATGGTATCCGAGCTTGCCAAGACAATGAAGCTCAATGTCTGTGTGGAGGGTGTAGAAGAAGAGGTTCAGTACAAGATTATGAAAAAGCATGGCATTAATATGATTCAGGGCTTTTATTTTGCAGAGCCAATGCCAAGGTATGAATTTGAGATGAAGTTCGTGAATTAAAGTATTGAGGTGGAGTATGAAGAAGGAATATCAGGAGCGCTTTGAGGCAGTATCGGCAGGTCACCGTAAAGTACCGGAGAATCTAATCCGAGAAGGAAATGCTTTTATTACGGAAGGGAAAAATGGGAAAGATATGGAGGTTGTGGCCTACGGACAGCTTATGTTGGCAGACGGCTATTACCGATCCGGCAGATACAGCGAGATGTTGAAGCATATTATGGGAGCCGTGGCATATTTCGAAGACAGTACAGAATATGATATGTTGATTCGTGCAGAAAATCTTCTGGGAATCGTTTATGCTGCCCTGGGAGAACATCCCATGGCACTACAGTCATACCGGTCCGCATACCGGATAGCAAAGGAACATAGAAGAGCGAATTTATATGATCTTCTGGAAAACAATATTGCATCGGAATATGCAAATCTGTCGGAGCATAATACAGCCCTTAGATATCTGGAAAAAGTTTATCGTCGTATGATTAAGAAAAGGCCAGAGAATTTGGACGAGGTGCTGCTTAATATTGTCTGCTATAACATGGCAGATAGTTTAGCCAAGCTAAACCGGTATGATGAGGCATTGTATTATCTGGAAGCGTGTGAAGATATTCTTGCCAGAGTAGACGATGAAGTGGAAAAAAGCTTACTTGATATTCTAAAATGCCGGGTGTATTATTATGCCGGTAAAAATGAAGAAGGAAACCGAGCAGCTGATGAAGTGATTCGTTACATTAAGGAGGCGAAGGACCGGAATTACGAACTTTTGGAGGACATTGAGCGGATTGCGCTATACCAGATTTCCATCGGCGAATATGACCGGGCAGACGTTTTGGCGGATTATCTGTGGGATTGTTCTGTAAGAACGGATCAGAGCATGGATATTATTCGCGCCTGTCGTGTACAAGCCAGGTATTTTGATACCATACATGATGCAGAGCTGTGTCTGAAGTATTATCGCATTATGGATCAGGAGATACAGCGAATGTCTGTAAGGGATCAGCAATTTCAGCTGCGTTTAATCAAGGAACGTGAAAATGCCACCAGAAAAATTGAGGAATTGAAGAACCAGATGAAACAACAAAGCGTTATGAGTTCCAAAGATGGATTGACGGGACTGCTGAACCGGTCTGCTTTTTCTGCCGTCATGGAAAACTGTATTGAACGCGCAAAGCAAAGAGCTATTCCTTTGGGATGTATTTTCATTGACGTAGATCATTTTAAGGAATACAATGATACTTATGGTCATGTGAAAGGTGATGAATGTCTGGTAAAAATCAGCAATGTTTGCCTTGACTTTGAGAAGCAACATTCTCATGTTCATTTTGCCCGTTACGGCGGAGACGAATTTTTTGGAATGTTTTTAGGGTATTCCGAGCAGGATATGGTGGAGTTCGCCAAGGAAATTTCGAAAGAGATTGCAAATTTAAATATCCGGCATGAATTTGAAAAAAACATCGGCAGAGTAACGGTGTCCATTGGTGTTATGAATAAGTATCTGAATGCAGAGCGTGACCTGATTGATATCATTAAATGTTTGGATAATGCATTATATGAATCTAAGGCACAGGGAAGAAACTGTATCCATATTTTAAGTTCGGAGCACTTGGATCCGAATGAGGTATGCACCTTTGAACGGGTGGAGTGAAAGCAAGTGAGTTAAGAAAGAAGTGTTTGCATGTTTGTTTTTGAATTATACATCTATTATAAATGGGAGAACCGTGAACTAATGGAGAAATTGCAGGGGATAAAACCTGTGGGACGAGGTGTTTTTCATTGGGAAGAAGTTCAGGAGGTGCAAGGATTTGCCCTTCCGGAAGAACGGTGTACCTTGCTTATTACGGATGATAGCAGATTGCTGTCAGTCGGCAGGGCGGGACAGGAGTTCTCAGCCGTAATATATGGTGGAGACTTAAAAGACGCCGAAGATTATATAGATGGTATTGACCAGTTTTGGGCCGGATATCCGGACCGGGTTTGTGAGAAACAGTTTGCAAAATTAATTGGGAATATGTATGCGCATTTTCGGGCACACTTTGACCATAACGTGCTGAAGGCAATCATGGATTCTTCCCAGGATATGATGTGGGTTAAGGATTTAAAAGGACTTCATCTTGGGGTGAACCGGAAGTTTGCGGAAGTAGTAGGGAAGACCAAAGAGGAGTGCTGCGGTGCGACTCAGAATGATATATTGGATATTACAGAAGAAAGTGCTTTTGGCGGCGGAGAGAGTTCGGAGTCGGAGAGTGGAGTAATACGTCACGGTGAGATGATGAGCACAGAGGAACTGGTGCAAATCGGTTCAGATATGAAACAGCTTACCACGTACAAAGCACCAATATACGATCCTTTTGGTAAGATTGTAGGAACCACGGGTATTGGACATGATGTTACAGAGCTTAACAATATGGGACTGGAGCTGGGAATTTTGTTGGAAAATCTTCCCCTGCCCATTATTCTTTGCGATGAGAATTTTAACATCATTCGTATTAATGACCGATTCCGTCAGGTTACCCAGATGGGAGCCATGGAAGTGGCGAATATGCGCTATCTGCAATGGAAAAAAGACAATTTAATTCCGGTAACGGAACCGGTTGAGAATAAAGTACGAAACTTTGTGAAGCAGGAATTCCGTCTAATAGCTAGAGGGCAGGAATTTTACTATGTGTTAATTGAACAGGCAATCCATGATTACTTTGGAAATTTGTCCGGGTATTACTGTGTTTACGTGGATATAACCATGCAGCGTCAGTATGAGCAGACCATCTTGCAGGCGGCTAATACCGATGGCTTGACTGGATTGTATAACCGTCGATATTTCTATGATTTCGTTGGCAAAAATGCCGGCCAACCAATGACTATGCTTTATATCGATTTGGATAATTTCAAACAGGTTAATGACGAATACGGACATGCCAGAGGCGATGATGTATTGAAGAAATCTGCGGAGTATATTTGCGAGGTATTTCCGGAGGGCACAGTGGCAAGACTTGGCGGAGACGAGTTTGCCGTGCTTTTGTTGGGAGAGATTGACCAGCGTCAATTAAAGGGAAAATGCGATGTGCTTGATAAGCGGATTCGCACTATTTGTAGAAAAGGAAAGTTCTTCGTATCTGCAAGTATTGGAATATCCAGTACGGACGGCAGTCAGACGGATGTGGATGCCTTCATCCACGAAGGCGATGTACGGATGTACGAAGTGAAGAAACAACATCACAAGGAAGTGAAATAAAAGGAACAGTTATGAAGGCAAAGCGGTGGGAGGCTCAGAATCATGTAGCGGAAATTGTTTGTGCCCGGGAGATTCGGGCATGCATTATTCAGCCGGTGGATGTAACGGAGCTTTCGGAAATTGGACAACAGGCTTTCAAATGGATAGAGGAAGAGAAATTGCCGATTTTGTATGTGGTAATCGGAGTTTCGGATTGGAACCGGGAGCTTTCCCCCTGGAAGGCACCGGCAGTGTTGGGTAACCGGGACTTTGGGGGAGAAGCTGAGGAGTTCCTTTCGGTCATTCGACAGTTTTTTTTACCTAAAATAATGTCAGAACTGGCACAAAACGGGGACGACAAGGTGCCGATTATTCTGGGAGGATATTCTCTGGCAGGCTTATTTGCCCTGTGGGCGGCCTACCGGGAGGAAGTTTTTGATGCGGTTATGGCAGCATCTCCTTCGGTTTGGTATCCGGAATGGGATGCCTATAGTGCGACGCATTCGCTTTTGGCCCGTAAGGTGTATTTAAGCCTGGGGGACAGAGAAGAGCGAACGAAAAATCCTGTGCTAGCCCGGGTGGGAGAGGGAATTCGGCAGCAATATGAGGAAGCAAAAGAGCAAATTGGAGAGGAAAATTGTGTTCTGCAGTGGAATGCAGGCAATCATTTTACAGAAATATGGAAGCGATGCACCAAGGGATTTTCGTGGTGCATGGAGGGTATAAGATGAGAAAAGTGTTTGGTGTTTTGATGATTCTGCTTATGATTTTAAGCGGAGTCCTCAGCTTTGGAAATAAAGATACGGCAAAGAAGGAAGCCAAAGCGGCAAAAGTACAAGAAGTAAAGGAACAGAAAGTAGTTCAGAAAAAGAAAGGAACAGACAAGAGAAGGAAGACTGCCAAAAAGAAGACTTCCGAATATGATTTTTCAAAACCGGTCCCTCAAGGGAAAAAGGTGAAAATGTCCTATTTTTCCGATGCGGTGTTTATTGGAGACTCCAGAACCGTGGGCTTTTTGCAATGTGTGAAACTTCCCGGAGAAACCGGCTATGCCTGCAAGGGAAATGCAGTAAATACTGCGTTGTCCCAGGTGGTAAAAGCGAAAGACGGCAAACAGAAGATGATGTTAAATGCCATCAAAGAAGAGAAGTATAAGAAGGTCTACTTGATGTTTGGTATCAATGAAACCGGATGGCCGTCAGCAAAACGTTTTGTGAATGCCTATTGGAAGCTGATTAAGACAGTTCGAAAATATCAGCCGGATGCTATAATTTACGTGCAGTCCATTTACCCTGTGAGCAAAAAGGTATCGGCAGAGCATTCTTACATGACTAACAAACGCATCAATCAGTTTAACAGGGCAATTTTAAAAATGTGTAAGAAGCATAAGCTGTATTATGTTGATGTAGCGGCTGCGCTTAAGAACAAAAACGGAAATCTTCCAAAATCTGCTGCGGTAGACGGAGTCCATGCTCGTAAAAAATACTGTAAGAAGATGCTGAAATACCTGCGGTCCCATACTGTGAAAGCGAAGAAGTAATAAGCAGAATGCCGTTGGAAAAAAGTTTTCGAAAATGTAGAAAAAAGGGTTGACAATTCATCCCGGTTTTGGTATTATAATCAAGTCGCGTGTGACATGCGGAAGTGCTGGAATTGGCAGACAGGCTAGACTAAGGATCTAGTGTTGGCAACGACGTGAGGGTTCAAGTCCCTTCTTCCGCATTGGAAACAAGAAGGACCGGTTCGAAAGAACCGGTCCTTTTTTTGTTGTGCGCCTTGCGGCGCACGTTTCTAACGGGTGAAAGTCCCCAATCCACCCTAGTAGTGGGAAGGAT
>SVEZ01000001.1 GCA_015057115.1 Lachnospiraceae bacterium
AAACTGCCACCAGACCAAAATCTGATGGCAGAAATTTTATATTTTTTCGATTGTCTACTTGACGGGGAGCGGTTCATTTCGTATCCACAGCCCCGATTTCATGGGCGTATTTTTTTCTTTTTGATGTGATTTGTGATGGAGACTTCCCGGCGAACTTTTTTCCCTGCCGGTCAAACGCAATCCGTTAGCCCCATGAGGATTTCTTCTCCCCAGGCTATTGTTTTTCCAAACGTTCACATAGCCTCACAATGAATTTTGCTCCGTAGGCTAACATTGCGGTTTGCCTCAGAACATATTTTGCTTCCAGGCAATGATGCCTGTTTGCCTCGCAGACATTTTCTCCCCATAGGCTAACGGTTTTTGTTAGCCTGATTGCGTTTTTCACCCGCCAGGCTAGTTTTGGGTGTTATAGACGGCCACATTTCGTTCATTTTCATTTTTAATGCGCAACCCCCAGATATTCTTCTATTATTTCACCCTTTCAGCCGTAGTCAGTACGCTTTCTATATTGAAGATTCAGTTAAACGACTATAAAATTTTCTATATTATTCTCGAAAATCTGTCCATCTGAAATATGCAAAATCCGATCCACGTAGGATACCCGCTTTGCGTCATGCTCCACAACAATAACTTTTCTATTTCTATAATATTTCTTAAAAAGCTCCGAAAACCGCCCTTTAAATTCTTCATCCAAATTTGCCAGCGGTTCATCCAAAATGATAACCTCTGCATCGCTCAACGCTGCACGTATAAGCTCCACCTTTTTCTTTTGTCCAGAAGAAAGCCGAACCTCGTTCCCCAGAATCGTTTCCATCCCCGCCTTCATTTCTTTCACATCCCGTAGAAATAAGAAGTCCTCGCATATCTCCTGCAAGAATGTTTCCTCAATAGGTTTTTCGCACATTCCCAGCATAATATTTTCCCGCAAGGTCATTCCGGAAAGCACACATGGATTTGCAGCAAAATATCTTATTCCAAGTAGGCTTTCTCTTTGCATTTTTGAGACCTCTGTTCCGTCTATCATAAAAAGGCCGTCGCTTACACTTTCTTCCCCAAGAAGCATTTTGGTAAATGTCGTCTTTCCGGAACCATTCATTCCCAGCACAGCATACGAATTCTCCATATTCAAATCCATCGTTACATCCGCAAATAGTACCTTCTCACCAAAACATTTTTTCATATGCAAAAAGGAAAGTTCCTCCAGATCCATTCTGCTGCACTCGCTTTCCTCTTCCAATTCCAGGATTCCCAGCAATCTTTTTACATTCAATAACATTGGCTGAAGTGAGGTAAGCATCTGTATCACCGACATAAAATGTCCGGAAAACATAGACATATAGGAATAAAATACAATATACTCCTGCATCGTCACCTTTCCAGCCATCACCTCTCTACCCATTCCCAAAAAGAGAAGCATCTTTCCCGCATACATACAACTCTTACTTGCCGTTGAAATACAAACCACTTTTTTATTTTGAATAAGTCGCTTTGCTTTGATCATTTCCATATTTCGTCTAGCAAAAGCAACCACATTTTCTTTCATGTTTTCATACCGGATGGCATGCATCTCTCCCAGTTCTTCATTTAAATATCTTTGGAATTCATTTTCACTTTTCAAGCATTCCAACGCACAGTTTTTCACGGGTTTTACCCCTTTTTTCTGTATCAATCCAACCACAATCTGGATAACGGCAAAACTTCCTGCCCACATAGGTGAAATCCACACAAGTGTTGCTCCGATATAAATCAATACCGCTATACTAAAGGCATATGATATGATTTTAAACACATACGCCACAACGGCTTCACTATCCTCCTGAATAATACTGTACTGTTCCCCCTCAGAATACCGCTCAATTTTTTCCTTGCGTGAACATAACACCCTTAACGCCCGCTCTTTCAATTTCATTACTACATCAAGTTGAATCTGTACATCCAGTTTTGCAGAAAAAATGCTGATTAAAATTGTTGCCAGTCCAACCACCGCAGTGACAACCAAAAAGAGGAAAAAACTCCTTTCATCTCTTTGATACAGTGCATCCGTTACGCCTGCAAGAACGTGGGTTTCCAAAAGTGCAGATGCTTGTATTATCAATGTAAAGAGCGCCGAGAGAAAAAGTTTCCCTTTATTATTACCAAATTCTCGTAATGCTTTTTGAAAATATATTCGTATTTCATGTACCGTTCCCTGTTTCATTCGCTTCCCTCATTTTTTTCTTTCCTTCGTCCATATTTCCTTTTCAAAAAGCACGCGGCGTCTTTAATACGCACACGTGCTCTCTATCACTTTAGCAACGTTTTATAATGGCTCCATACGTCCCCCACGGAATTGTTACATCTGAACCCCCACCTAATCCGCCTGCAGGTACCACCTTTTTTGATGTCTCAATTTCCTCCTCCGGTAAAAGTTCAGCTTCCAATTCTTCTCCCCATAATGTTAATGTATCCATTTGTTTTTCCTCCGCTTTCTTTAAAATAATTACCTTGTTTTTCTTCTCACTCGCTCTAGTTCGTTCTGAATCCACTCCCAAGTGTCTTCCTGCAATTGCTTAAACGTGATGCCCAGAATTTCATCCGGTTCGCCGTCACTCTGCGCCCATTCCACTAACTTATCCATGCCATAAGTGTCATATACATATTTTGCCATACAACCACGCATCGAATAGCCAAATGCATCATTACGGAATTTTTCCAATGAAAAAAACTTCTTTACTAACCCATTGGAAAAGCAATACTCTACAACCTCCAACATATTGTATTTTGTAATCGGCTGTTGTTTTTTTTCATTCCAAAATCCCGCTTCTTGATAGGACTGCCTTACAGTTTCATCTTCACATCTTTTCTTGAAATAGTTGTCCTGCATTTCGCCGGTTCTCTCTATCTCTGCAATCCACACTGCAAAGAATTCCGGAAAATAACGATTATCAACCGGCAAAATTTTTCCTTCCCCTATGGTCAAATAATGAACGTATTCATGCAACAGGGAATACTTTACCTGTTCCCAATCATGGTATAAATATATACAATTATTTATCGGAGACTGTCTTCCAGATACAGCTTCATCTGAATTGTCACCATTCTCACCTTGAACAAATTGCGTAATCATATACGGTTTTCCAATTTTTGGGGGTAACCAATTCTCTAAAAACTCACGTACATTCGCAAAATCCTTTCTTCGTAGCGGTTCTATCTCTTTATATTGTTCCATCATCTCTTTATAGCCGAGCTGTTTCACATCTCGATCATCCCAAACCCAGATTGCATCGTTTTCCGGAAGTTCGTAGCTCTCCATCATGCCAATTTTTGTGTCATGTGCCCGATATGTATTTGGAACAAAAAATGCCTTACAGAACTCTTCATATTTATTTTTGCAACCAATAGACTTCAACCAATCATTTTTCAACGCAACCAGCTTGGTTTTGTCATATTCTTTTATGTCTCGGCAAAGTGTCTCATAGTCTTTAAAAGAATACTTTTCAACATACCAGCTGGCGAAAGATTTTACAGCATACCGGCAAAGTTCTGCCTCCTTCTCCGTCATATACACCGACTCCACCATCGGACTGCAAAAGTCTAAAAGATATAAATTTTCGCAATCATCAAAGCTCCTTTTCAGCTCGTTCTGATCTGCCTCATCTTTTTTAATCAGATCCCGGTTTACTGCATACAGATAAAACAGCCCATACTGCTCCCCGCAGTTTACCGGATAAACGCTTTCCATCACATTGAAAATTCCTTCAGCAGTCAACTCACTATCCAACGGTATCTGCTGTTCTCCGGTAGAAAAACCAAGATAGACAACGGCATTTTCTTTCTTATCCGAAAAAATTTTGCTTCCATACCTAATCACTTGATTCAAGTCATTAACCCGTTTTGTAGCCTTACTTTCATCAAAAGCTCCTGACTGAACGACGTAACGTACACCATCCAGTTCCGTGAAGTAACAGGGTTGGTTTCTACCGTTAATCTCCTCTCGATGATTTGCCCACTTGACTTCTACAGTCTGTGCCTGTTCATGTTCTTCTTTTCCACAGGCAGTGAATACTATCACCAGAAGTAGTATGAGTGCTATACGTTTTATCTGTTTCATTCCTTCTCTCCTAACTAGCTAGGCCAAAATATCTACTAACTTCTAAAAATCCGTTTTATCTTATTTTCGTCACTAACATTTGATTGGATTTGCCATCCGATGGGTATATTCCGGACCAGAACTGCTAGTTCCGCAACTTCCACCAGCTATCGGCACTGCTACCTTTGACTCTCCAAGTACTCCTTCTTCGAAATCTTCTGTTTCTAATTCATCTACCCAAAGTGTTAATGTATCCATTTGTTTTTCCTCCATTTTTCTTTAAAATATTTACTTTGTTTTTCTTCTCACTCGCTCTAGTTCGTTCTGAATCCACTCCCAAGTGCCTTCCTGCAATTGCTTAAACGTGATGCCCAGAATTTCATCCGGTTCGCCGTCACTCTGCGCCCATTCCACTAACTTATCCATGCCATAAGTGTCATATACATATTTCGCAATGCAACCACGAATCGGATATGTAATCGGGTTCTTTACCATGCTAGCCAATGATAAATTTTTCTTTATCATTCCGTTGGAATATTCGTACTCCATCAACTCCAAATCTGTATAATTCACAAATGGTCTGTTGTTTTCTCCATCCCAAATTCCAGTTTCCTGATATCCCTGTCTTACAGCTTCATCTTCACACCTTTTTTGAAAGTATTCTGCACGCATTTCACCAGGTTCCTCTATTTCTGCAATCCATACCGCAAAGAACTCCGGAAAATTATGATTATCTATTGGCAAAATTTTTCCTTCCCCCATAGTCAAATAGTGTACGTATTCATGCAGCAGGGAATACTTTACTTTTTCCCAATCATGATATAGGTATATGCAGTTATCAAGAGAAACCGTTCTTCCCTCTATTGCTTCATCTGAATTGTCACCATTCTCACCTTGAACAAATTGCGTAATCATATACGGTTTTCCAATTTTTGGGGGTAGCCAATCCTCTAAAAACTCACGTACATTCGCAAAATCCTTTCTTCGTAGCGGTTCTATCTCTTTATATTGTTCCATCATCTCTTTATAGCCAAGCTGTTTCACATCTCGATCATCCCAAACCCAGATTGCATCATTTTCCGGAAGTTCGTATCTCTCCGTCATGCCAATTTTTGAGTCATGTGCCCGATATGTATTTGGAACAAAAAATGCCTTGCAGAACTCTTCATATTCATTTTTGCAACCAATATACTCTAACCAATCATTTTTCAACGCAACCAGCTTGGTTTTGTCACATTCTTTTATGTCTCGGCAAAGTGTCTCATAGTCTTCAAAAGAGTACTTCTCAACATACCAGTTGGCGAAGGATTTTACCGCATATTGGCAAAGTTCTGCCTCCTTCTCCGCCATATACACAGTCTCCACCATCGGACTGCAAAAGTCTAAAAGATATAAATTTTCGCAATCATCAAAACTCCTTTTCAGCTCGTTCTGATCTGTCTCATCTTTTTTAATCAGATCCTGGTTTACCGCATACAGATAAAACAGCCCATACTGCTCCCCGCAGTTTACCGGATAAACGCTTTCCATCACATTGAAAATTCCTTCAGCAGTCAACTCACTATCCAACGGTATCTGCTGTTCTCCGGTAGAAAAACCAAGATAGACAACGGCATTTTCTTTCTTATCCGAAAAAATTTTGCTTCCATACCTAATCACTTGATTCAAGTCATTAACCCGTTTTGTAGCCTTACTTTCATCAAAAGCTCCTGACTGAACGACGTAACGTACACCATCCAGTTCCGTGAAGTAACAGGGTTGGTTTCTACCGTTAATCTCCTCTCGATGATTTGCCCACTTGACTTCTACAGTCTGTGCCTGTTCATGTTCTTCTTTTCCACAGGCAGTGAATACTATCACCAGAAGTAGTATGAGTGCTATATGCTTTATCTGTTTCATTTATGTCTCTCCTAGCATTTATATTTTTCCGTTTCCTGTTTTACTTCCCATTCCACATTTTCTCAGCTTCTTCATTAACAAAAGCTTCTACCTTCTCATGCAATTCCGGGAACGAAATGCCCAGTACCTCATCCGGCACTCCTTCTGCCTGTATCCATTCGATTAGCTTATCCATGCCGTAAGTATCGTAGACATACTTTGCGATGCTTGCTCTGACAGGATAATTCTGCAAAGTATTATCCATATCCTCCCAGTCCATATTCTTTGTGACCATCCGCTGTTCGTAGCGCGTCGTAGCACCGGAAAACTGAACAAATGCTCCATCTACAAGTTTCTTTTCCGCATCCCAAAGTCCCTTTTCCTGCCAAATTTTCTTTCCTTCTTCTGATAATGCATTTTTGTCTACCCAGTAACCATACATCCTATTGGACAGTTCTATCCCTGCAATCCACTCTGCTATAGGTTCATCCATATAGTTAGGTGAATGTATTGTTATGAGTTTTCCGTCACCAACTGTCAAATAATGGACATATTCATGGAGCAAAGAATGCGCTACCGAATCCCAATTCACTCGCATTTCAATGAATTTCTCTTCATAATAGGTGAATCCATAAGTATCCTCCGGACCGGTGTCATCTTTTGTTTGTTCAAAACGAGTAACCACGTATGGTCTTCCCACATCCTCTGGAATGTAGTCTTTTAAATATGCTCTCGCCTCAGCAAAGTCCTCCCGCCGAAGCGGTTCAATTTCCTGATACCTTCTGACCATTTCTTTATAACCAATGGATTTGACATCCCGGTTCTCCCATGCCCAAATTATATCCGCTTCCGGCAATTCATACCTTCCCGTAAAAAATTCCCACTCAAAGTGACACTGTTGAAAGAAAAGCTTACCAAACTCCTCATATTTGTTCTTGCAACCAATAGACTTCAGCCAATCATTCTTCGCCTGCACCAGCCTTTTACTATCATAGCTTTCGATATCACGGCAAAGTGCCTCGTATTCCTCAAAAGAATAAGTATTTTCGTACCACTCAGCAAAAAGCTTGGCAGCGCTACGACAAAGTTTTGCCTGTTCTTCTTCCACATAAAAGGATTCCACCATCGGACTTGTAAAATCTAATAAATACAGATTATCTTTATCATCAAAGTCCTTTTTAATGGCATCCACGTCGACATCTTCTGCTGCAAGCAAGCCATTTTTCACGCCATAACGGTAGAATAATCCATATTGCTCTGCACAGTTTACGGGATATACGCTTTCCATTGCGCTGAAAACGCTTTCCGCTGTCAGTTCTTTATCTAGCGGAATCTGCTGCTCTCCGATGGAAAAACCAAGGTAGATGATTCCTTCTGCTTTACCACCTGGGAAAATGGTTTCCCCATACTCCAGAAATTGTATCAGGTCTCCAACCATTTTCTCCACCTGCTTCTTTTCAAACCCGCTTTTATTAGCAACAAAGCGAACTCCATTTTGTGCCGTACACTCACAGTCAGCGGCTTTTCCACTCACCTTTTCCTTGCGGCTTTCCCATTTCAGGTTTTTCACTACCGCCTTTGCAGTCTCTGCTTTGCCACAGGCTGTAAACAACAGGCTTCCCATTATCAATAGCCCCACTATGCTTAACACTGTCTGCAATATCCGAATTTTTCTTTTCATGTTATAGCGACTCCTTTTTGTTGTTGACTCTTAGCCATCTCATCTTCTTATCGGTAGAGTGCAATAGTCTTCTATCGCACTCCACCTTTTACTGCACCTAGCATCTAAATTTGTAGCCCTGGAACTGGCTAGGAGCAGGGTCATAACCCCCACCGCCACCACCACTAGTTCCGCAGCTCCCTCCGGCTACCGGCACTACCTTTTTTGATTCTCCCAGTTCTTCTTCCGTTAATGTAGATGTTTCTACTTCATCTACCCAAAGTGTTAATGTGTCCATTTTTCTTCTCCTTTTCTTATGTACTTTTTTATATGTTATCGTCGCGACGTGATAACCATTCCCAGTTAGGCAATAAATTTTCTTGCCTCGTTAAACAGATGATCTGCATCCATTACCAGATCAATTTCCTTTAAAATCTCCGCTTCTTTCCAGATTCCGCAGAACCCTCTGTCAATGGTTCCATGCGTCGAAATTGCTGACGCCGGACAACCTCCTTTACAAAACAGTGCCATCTTGCACTCTTTGCATTCTTCCAGTGTTGATGTATCTCTTGTTCTAAACTTTTCAACGATATCCTTGTATACGACAGTCTGTGGATAAAACTGACCTACACAGTTATTCTTATCCTTTACCAGATTACAATTATATACATATCCATCCGGGGCAAATACCAGACCTTCTGACATATTCGCCGAACATCGTATCCGATCTATCTTCCCGTTCTGCAGCTTATCCTTTAAGGAATAAAACATTCCTGTTAATCCTGGGATAATCCCGCGACCGATATATCTTGCTCTTTTATCAGCATTAATCAGCTTCCTAAGGTGTTCTATCGTCATTAGTTGTCGTTTTGAAGAACATCCCTGAATTCCCTCATCCATTTCCACATTAATGTTTACATTAATGTTGTCTTCTTTCAACCATCCCAATTCTTCTAATATATCCATAAACTCGATATACTCTTCTATTGAATAATCCGGACTAAACACCGTTCCGATGGTTGTATTTATTCCTTCCTTGACCAGAAAATCAACACCCTCGATAATCTTCTGGTAAACATTTTCTATCCCTGTTTTTCTTTTGCTAAGCTGCATTCGCTCAGTTCCATCAAGAGAAACCGTTACTTTAGGTCGATATTTCTGAATTAAATCTTTATAGAGAAGTAATTCCGCTCCATTTGTTGTGATTTCATATTCAAGATCGCCAAACTCTTGAAAAATCGCTTCAATTAATTCTCTGTCATTGCTTCGGAAGATTTCACCTCCCATCAAGCCAATTCTTTTCAATGTTGAATTACAATTCATTTCCTTATCCCACTGTTTTAAAAATGGCTTAATATAGTGTAACATCTCCGGGGACATCTCATCTTTTTTGAAATGTCTCTCAAAACAGTATTCACATTGAAAGTTACACTTAAACGTCGGTAAAATTCCGATGGTCTCTGCTGCCGCCACTGTTGTTTCTATATAATTTTCTTCCGTAAGTGGTGCCCGAAACTGTTCGCAGGAAGCATTCTCACAATCATTTTTTAATGTATGAATCGCTTCCCTCACATCGCTTTTATCAACTGCCAACATCTCTGCATTCTTCGGATTGATAATCACAATCCCTTTTGATGCTCGCATCACAAACAAGTCGTCTGTATTCATCCCTAACCTCCTGAATTGTTGCCGTTGTTTCCTGACACCTCAACATTACCATGCAACACTCGTAGAAACAAGGGACATATTAGTCAAGTAGTACTTGACCAACTTGTCCCTTGCTTCCGCTCAGATTCCTAGCTACAATAAACGCATACACGCAAGACGCACAAGCGTCTGCACCATTCAGGAGGTACATTATGAAAAAGAGAAAAACATTACTTGCCCTTACATTACTTGTACTTACATTAAGTACACAAACCGTAAACATTGCAGATTTAGCTAATGGTTCTACACTCTCGGAGGATATGCTAAAAACGTCGCATGTATCTACAATGAATGATGACGATGAATCAATTCGTCTTAACAAATAGACTTTAACTCAGTTAATTTTTTTAATTTATTTTTTTCACGTACATAGTCTCTCGCAAGATTATGCAATGCAGCAATCGGATTCAACGGCTCAACATCTGTTGTTTCCGATTGCTCGTTTTTATTCCACCAAAGCGCATACAGCGCACGCACAACACTTAATATATCTTTATCACCATATGCCGTATACAATAACTCATTGCACATACAATCCGATTTTTCAAAATTGTTATGATTGCCATAGTAACTCTGAATATACTTCCACGCATAGGTAATATATATCGCCTTATTTATCTCCTGCGCCGTACCAATGCAATCTCTGTAATAGGTTTCTATTCCTCGTATAATCTTTTCTTTTTCCTCTTGTTCATCTGACATCACAAAAAGATACAGAATGTAGGATTCTATTTCATCCCACTCGAAATACTTCGCCTTCCTTTCTGCCCAAATCATCTCCACAGGTATACTTGTTTCGATGGTTTCCCGCATTTTCTGAGCGTGTTCCTGCCGGGAAATTTCACCTAGTTGATACTGTAAGACACTCTCTTCCTGCTGCAAACACCTGCGATTGTATTCAATTTCCACCGGAATGTCTCCCTTAATGGCATTCAACCGTTCTCTTGCCTGTTCATACTCAAATCGATTCATCAGCCGAGAAATTTCCACTGTTTCCAATTTCACTTCCAGTGTAGTTCCCACATAATCCCCCTTGAAAAAGGTTCTTGGCAAATGCAATCGTTCAAACAAATCTACTGCCACAGATTTTCGCGGATTAACATGATTGTTTTCTATCCGTCGGATGGTTTTTTCATCACAGATTCCTTCTGCCAATTCTTTTCCGGTCATCCCCAACATCAAACGACGGCGCCGGATTACATCATTGGTGCACTCTACATTCCGCAACGCATAGACAATGGCAGTCTCGATGGTTTCTTTTTCTACACCAATCTGCTCATACATCCACTCTACTGCCGTTAGCCACCGCTGGTTTTCGTTCTTCTTATCCTGCAACAACAAATATCCCGGATTTCTTTCACAAAGCTCAGACAGCATTTTTTTGCGGCAATCCAATATTTCCCATAGATAACCCATGTAGTAACAATCCCGCAAACTATCCAACGCTTCAACGAGAAGATCTTCCATCTTGGATAACTCTCTATCATCCCATTCCTTCAACTGCTTCTGCTTTTCTTTCTGTCGATACAAATATACCCCTAGCTTAGGCAATACTTTACACGTTCCCCTGGTATCTAGATTTCGGCTACGAACATAAGAAAGTGTGGCTTCCAGATTCTCATAATTTTTCTCCGGTAGGTAGTTGTAGTATTCAATCAGCGTATCCATTTCTTCTATAGAAAGGGGCTTCGCCTTCAAATACTCCATGGACAACTCTGGTAGCGTGCAACGAAGGCTTTCTTCTAAGTCCTTTCGGATTGCATCTCGTTCACCACCGCGACATGCTGCCAGCATGGCCCGCATCCTTAAGAAGAACTGCTTCTCCAATTGGTGCTTTTCTTGGTATTTTTCTTCAAAGATAGCTAGCTGTTCCTCCACCGTAGCATAGTCTCTTTTAATCAGACCATAAATTATCTGTATCTTACACTGCCAGCATTCGTACTCCTCCACTGGCAAATAGGTCTGAAAATACTCCGCACCGACACCCAGTCGCTCCAATAATCGATGGCACACTCCCATAGGTAATTCTTTTTTCTGTTGTTCATAATATGTAAGCATACTTTCGGAGCACAAGCCTATACACAAATCTTCTGCCTTGACTCCATGCAGTTCCCGAAGAAACTTTGTGTAATCCGCCAACTCCCAATACGCTTTTTCTGCTAATTCTTCCATTTGTTTTCCTTCTTTCACACAAGGATTATTATACCATAATAGCGACGAGGAGAATACAAATTTATTTGTATTCGACGACCGCAAGTGATAACAAGCACTTGTGCTTGTTATACCACGAAAGCAGGAGCCAAACGAGCATTTAAAACAAATACTCTCGAAGGGAGTGACAGTCGGCTACGACTGTCAGTTTCGGATTGAGAAGCCGGAATTGTGCTCGCACTTATTGCGGCTTCTTAATCCGTACATGGCCCGCCTCGCGGGTTATCTCCCTGAGATTGTATTTGGGCATTGCGCTCATTCGGCGACGCTACGCGATAACAGCCCCCCGCGGCTGTTATACCACAATTAATGACTTAGGTAAACTACTTACTGCACGATAACAGACGAACGTCTGTTATACCACAAAAGCACGAACCAAACGAGCGCAAAGTGCTCGTTTATGGTCGTTGACCGCTCTCACCCATTTTTTCTTTGCTCGGTATAAGCTTATGCTTTTCGCTATCATAGTTCCTGTTGCTCGGTATAATGTAAAATATTTATACTTCCCGGTTCCTATTATTTTCTCAAAGGCACTTTCAGAGAGCAAATTCTCGGTACAAGAAGCATCTTTCGCTGCTTTTAAATCCCATTTTCTTTCAAAAAAAGAAAAAATCTCTGTGATTTTCCCGATTCCCTCGGTATGATATTACTCTTTTGGCAAGAGAGATCCTATTACTCGGTACAATTCACCCACCCTTGACATTCGCTTACAATATGCTATGATATTTCTATAAAGAGGGACTCTACCTGCTGTGTATAACGGGAGGCCCAGAGTTCTTTCTTTTTGCGTTTTTTCATATTTACAGCAAAAAGCTCCGCCCATGGGCGAAGCTTTTTTTGCTGTAATTGTAATATATAAGCGAAGTAACGAATCTTCGATTAGTTCTGTCCTACCTTAATCTGTCCAGCTGCGATCTTCTTCTCGTATCTTGCATTTAATACAAGTGCGATAACAGTGAAGAGAACAGGTCCTACGATACTCCAGATTGTAGTCTGCATATCACCGTTCATAGCCGGCTCAATGATTGTAAAGATGTTTGCAAATGCAACAGTTGCAGTTACAAGGATTGTAAAGATGATGGTTACTGCATCATTCTTAAATACTACGAAGGACTTCTGGATGTTCTGGTTTCTCTTGAATGCAATGAATGCACCGGAGATGAATAAGTATGGTAAAGTCATAGCAACGTTGGTCATAGATACCAATACGTTGAAGAACTGAGCCATAGCGTCTCCACCCATAGCGATTAAGAGGTCCATAACTACTACAACGCCACACTGAATTCTCATAGCGTTCTTAGGCATTCCGTCATCCATTTTGCAGAAGAAGTCCGGCAATAATCCCTTCGGGCTTCCTTCGATTAACTGCTTAAGTGGTGCGTAGATTAAAGTAAATACAGCACCTGCTAAAGAGCAGAGAATGGAGATACCCATGAAACGAGCGATTCCGTTACCAAATGCAACACAACCTGCTTTGTTTAAACCGAATACTTTTCCTAACTGGAAACCTAAGTTATTCATAATTACGTAGGAAGCATTTCCCTTGTGTACTGCTTCTGAAGAAAGAGTAGCATCCCAGTTTGTGAAGATACCTACAGCAAAGATACCGATTGCATATCCGATAGCAATGATGAATGCTGCAATGGTAAGACCCTTACCGAAGTTTTTCTCAGGATTTTCTGTCTGATCTACAAGACCACCAACTGCCTCGGTTCCACCGAATGCGAATAATGCATATACAAGGAAACCAAGTACGGAAATCGGTGCTAATAAGCCCGGGTTTGGAGAAACGAAAATCTTGGACATGCTAGGCATTTCCTGTAATAAGCTTCCACCATTACCGATCCAAACGATTAACGCACCACCGATTAATAATACGTTTAAAGCCATACAAGCAATACCACCAACGGTAGATACTACTTTAATTTTATCAAGTCCCTTACTACTGAAGAAGGTAACTACTAAAATGAATACAACTCCTAAAATACCAAGTGTCTGAGGAGCATTTAATCCGAATAAGGACCATGTTCCTGTGGTATCCTGTCCGAAGATTGCGTTAGAAACCGGAACCATGATACCGGATGAAATATTAACAAGCCAAATTACATAAGATGTATACCACATGAAAGTAGCAACGAATGCATATTTGGTGTTTACACTCTTCTCCATCCAAGAGAAGATTCCACCCTTTTCATCTTTGAATGCTGAACCATACTCAGCGATCATGAAAGCGAATGGTACAAAGAATACGATAGCAGAAATTACATAAAATGGAATTGCTCCGTATCCCATTAAGTAGAATGATCGTGGCATGTTATTGAATCCGTATACGGAAGTGAAGATCATTAAGATCAATGCCACTAAAGAAAGTTTTTTCTTTTCGTTTGACATAATAAAACCTTTTCTCCTTTGTTTTACTTTAAAATTTTGTGTCTTCCTTCAAAAACCTTTAATACTATAATATAATCGTTCAATTTTCTCAAAGTTATATACGTGTCTTGACAGGAAACTTTTTGTGGGATATAATCATTAAAAGAAACTTTTAAATTGATAATGGCGGTTTATGGCGTGTTCGGTATTCCTAACCTGCCATTTTTTAGTCATTTGTTGATTTTAAGGAAACGAAATATGAGTGAAGCATTAAATATCCAACAGTATGTTGGGGAAAATATTCGTAAATTTCGCCTGGCTCACGGTCTTTCTCTGGAAGATGTGGCAGCAAAGGTTTATAAAAGCAAATCCACCATTTCCAAATATGAAAAAGGTACCATTGCCATTGATATTGCTACCCTGGAAGAAATTGCTCTGGCACTGGATGTTCATCCTGCCCAGCTTTTGATGACTTCCGCACCGGACAAGCGGATTCCTCTGACCGAAGGTCTTTTGGAAGATACCTACATGTTCTCTTACGACGGCAAAGGAAAGCGTATTATCAAGAGTATTATTGAACGGTATCAAACCGATGAAAGCAATCGCTTTTCCATTCAGCTTTTTTATGATGTTCCTTCCAAGAAGGAACTTGGGGATTGCGTTTGTCTCTACCAGGGATTCAGTTCCAAATACGAGGTTCTGGAAAATTACTCCTTAGAGAACGCCCGCCATCCTATTGAGCAGATTTGGTTAAGCTGCATTGGTGGCCTTTCTCAGAACCGTATGCAGGTAGGCTTTTTAGCAGGTCTTTTGAATTCCACCCTGTTACCTGCAGTACGAAAGGTTGTTTTAAGTCCGCACCTCTTATCCGAGGAAGAGTTAATGGATCATCTGGTTTTTACGAAGGAAGATTTACAAACCATCCGCAAATTAAATATTTTTATTATCGATGAATTCATCGCATAATGAAAGCCGGGGCGCTAACCCCGGCTTTTATATTATCTATTTTCCTTCACAGGTGTGATAGATGTGGCTTACCAGGTCAAGTACCTTGCTGCTGTAACCCCACTCATTATCATACCATGCTAACAGTTTTACAAAGTGATCATTCAACATGATTCCGGATGTCTCGTCGAAAAGACATGTCTCTGTACATCCCTTCAAATCCTGTGAAACCACATCCTCATTTACGTAACCCACAATACCCTTCATTTCGTTTAAGGATGCTTCTTTCACTTTTTTACAAATTGATTCGTAATCGGTTGGTGTCTTTAAACGTACCGTTAAATCTACGATGGAAACATCGTTGGTCGGTACACGGAAAGACATACCGGTTAATTTTCCTTTTACCTCCGGAATAACCAGGCCGCAGGCCTTTGCCGCACCGGTGGTGGAAGGAATAATATTATTAAATACGGAACGACCGGTTCTCCAGTCACGACCTGCTCTGGCATCTACTGCCTTCTGCTTTGCGGTCGCTGCATGAATGGTAGACATCAATCCCTCTTCAATACCATACGCATCGTTAATAATCTTAACCAGTGGCGCAAGGCAGTTGGTTGTACAGGATGCATTGCTGACTACATCATATTCCGGCTTGTATGTGTCATGGTTAACTCCCATAACAAATGTCGGCATTACAGAATCCTTAGATGGTGCTGTAATAACAACCTTCTTTGCACCGGATTTCAGATGTGCACTTGCCTGCTCTACTGTATTGAACGCGCCGGTGGATTCGATAATGTATTCTGCTCCGCAGCTCTTCCAATCGATTTTCTCGATTTCGCTTTCGCTGAATACTTTAATTTCCTTACCGTTTACAATGATGCATCCGTCTCCTTCTTCTACAGTTCCCGGAAATCTTCCGTGAACACTGTCGTAACGAATCATGTAAACCATATGTGGAATGTCTGCATTTCTCAAGTTAATTCCACAGAGGTTGAACTCGTCACTTCTCTCCATAATGAGACGGAAAATCACCCCGCCAATTCGTCCAAAGCCATTGATTCCTACGTTAATCATTGCACTTCCCCTTCTTTTTATTAAATTTTTTAGTTTCCTTGATGCCTCAGGGCACCAAGAGAAATTCTAGCACAGACATTTTAAAGTTTCAATGTAAATCCCCAAGAAAAATGTACTTTCTTTCAAACTTTCTTTATGAAGTTTCCGTGAAGTCTGTTATATTTCAGACTCATCCCAAAAATAGGGGAAGGCAGAGCCTCTCGCTCTGCCTTCTGAAGTGGTTTTTGTGACAAAATATTAAAATTGGGGAAATTAAGCGTTTCTTACACGTAATGCTGCTTCCGGTGCATTTAAGGATACCGCTATCTTTCTAAGCTGGCTTGCTGCACTTGCCGCAATACGTCTGATCTTCTTCTCTTCAACTGGTGGCTCTAAGTGGAATGGGTTCATGTTCCCCTCCATGTTGTAAACCTTTTCGGTTTCAAACCAGTTGTCGTACTCATTTCTAAAATCTACATGATTCAAACTTAAACCTGTGAAATCACTTTCCATTACTCTTAACATGCTAAACACTCTCCTTTGTTTGCTAAACATTCTTTACTTTCTTTCTTGATCCTTGATGGATTCTACTCTTGTTTTGCAAACTTGTCAACACTTTTTTTAAACTATTTTTGTATTTACTTTAATACAAGTGTATTTAGAGGTTTTAAACACATTTAATTCACGCTTTATCCATTTTTAATTGCCTTATTAATTCCTTTGCTTTTCGCACTTCTTCGTTATCCGGTTCGTACTCCGGACTGTAACGGACTTTAATATAAATCTGTCTCAGTTCCTCCGCGCTTTTTTCCTGTTCCCCATAAAACATTGCCATCCTGCCAATATCCTTACTGGTATCCCCCGGGTTCCAAAAAGCACCCCGCTTTAATATCAGCAACAAATATTGTCGATAGGTTGCCCGAATTTTTCCCCGGTTGCCTTTTTCCTTGCGCTGCCTTTTCTCTCCTTCGCCGCTCTCATGAACCATAACAAAAGCAGGCTTCGATAATCTTCGATGCCGGCGAACCAACTTTCGTCTTTCCATCCGCGGAATAATATAGCGCAGTAGCAAAGCCACTACTACAATTGCCGCAATTATCAGAAGTACCAAAAGCACCTTCTCATTTACCGGCGGAGCCTGAACTCCTTTTGTGGTTTTATCCACCACCCGTTCGGTGTCATCAAAGTATTTTGCCTCTTTTCCGTGAAAAAGCGAGTCCGCATACACATAGGCATCCCGCAGCTTATCCGTAACATACACAGCGATGGCAGCCATCCACTGCATGAGATATCCCAAGCCGACAAAAATGCCCGTATAGACATTAATCCAATCCAACCGTTCAAACTGCATTAAAAACTTTGATACCCCGGCACAAACCAGCGCCAGCGCTCCCATAGCCACCCCGTTTATGATTTTTACCCGATTATCGGAAAGGGCCCCCAGTCGAAGCTGTCGCAGGCAGAAGCTGCCAATAATCACATACAAAAGCGCCAGAAAATAAGTATCGAATCCTTTGTGCAAACTAAAAAAGTTGATAAACATCAACACGATTCCCGGTATCAGCCCCGCAATAAAGTTTCGCTTGTAGCTCCAATATACCAGGTCGTAATTGGAGATAAACACAATCGCCAACAGATAGATCATCACCGGAACAATCGTGATGGCAAACCAATGCTCCTTCATAAAAATCAGCTGTACAATATAATCTCGCTGATAACGGTCTGCTATGCGTACCGCAAACTGGTCATTGGATATAAAGATAAGCCCCAGTAGCGGTAAAAGCAACGCCGGCAGGCGTAGAAAGAGATAGTCTCTCAAACGGTATGAGAGATCCATTGCTACACCTGCCAGCAAAATTACCACTGCAATATAACCATATTCGTTGCGCTCAGGCACAGTCAGACACACGGCGGAACCCCAGAGACATAAGCCACCCATAACACGGAATGCCATTACTTCTGCCATGATTTCTCCTCCTTACTTGCCTGCTTTTAATTGTTTCAACAACTGCTTCGCTCTTCGAACTTCCGAACCGGTAGGCTCGTAATCCTCAGAGTAACGCACTTTTACATACAACTCCCGGAGTTCCTTTTCCTCTGCACGTTGGCCAAAAGCCTCTTCGTTCTTGTCCATTACATCCCCGCTGGTATCCGATTGTCGTATTCGTATTCCCTGTCCAACATTGTAGAGCAGATATTGCCTATAGATATTTCGGAGTCGTCCCCTTGCACTGCGTTCTTTTTTCCTCGCCTTCTCGTAATAATAGTCATACTCACAACTAAGCGTATCCTGATCACCCATATAATAATTCGGACGTTGATGATCCCGGATATAGCGAATAAAAAAGTACAGAATTACCACCAGCGCAATGATCCCGACAATCACCAGTACGGCGATTACCCTATTCGCATACATCTGGTCTTTCGTTATAAGTTGTGCTTTTTCCTCAAAGCGACGCTCTCCCCATGGCTTCTGTTCCGGCAAATTCTTCGCATACTTATCGGCAATTTTGTCGTACTTGTCATAAAATTTTGCGGGTTTTCTCGTTATCAGCACCACTAGGTTTGCGAACGCATTCAGGATAATTCCCAGTGGAAGTAGCAGAATCTCCGCGATCATACTCCAATCCAACAGTCCCAGAAGCGTTACCCCTCCGGCCAGAACCGTCGCAAGCAGTAAAGTTCCAAATAACATTGCGCCATTCAGCACCCTTACCTTCCAACTCTTCGTAGTTCCCAAACGTAATATCCTGAGAATATAACTTCCCAGAAGCACAAAGCCCAACAAGAACAGATATTCATCATAAACCTTCTTCTGCATGTAAAAGTTTACCATGACCATGTAGCATAACGTTATGATGACAGATAATATCAAGCCTTTAAAAAACAGCCTCTGAAATTCCCAAAAGATTGTATCATACCGCTCACTGATTCCGATGTATATAAAATATCCGGTCATGATCAGCGGCGCCACCCAAAGTATTCCGTCATGTGCCAACGGCACCGTCAGGAGCGGCAATACTGCCGGCAAAAATCGAAGTCGGTCATGCTCCTTAAGCTGATAAGAAATCGCTGCCGTAATCGCACACACTCCATAGATAGCTGCAAAAAACGGATAATCGTTCGTCAGATCGCTCACTGGAATAGTTGCAGCCATCACCAGGCAAAGCCATGTGAGGGTTCGCAAAACAAACATTTCCGCCACTATTTTTCCTCCTCCCTGCCTTCTCCGGTTAAAATGCAAAGTTCATGCTCCGACATTTCCCGGAAGGAATCTACAATAGGCTGATCCTGCGCCGTAAGGGGCGGTGTCACCAGAATATAGCTGGTGCCGGATTTTTTTCGTTTGCGGCAACGTGCCTGTAAATCAGCAAAGGTTCCGATGCTCTTGGTTTCCGCACATCCCAGGGCGTACATCAGGGTGCGGAAATGATTGTTTCCAAGACCTTCTTCCATCCATTTAAACTCTCCCAAGGGTCCCCGTAATGCCCCATTGGTAAAAAATTCATAGACCACATGCATTTTTTCCAGCTTCTCGCACACGGTTCGTACAATCTTGAAGCACTCTTCCAGATCGCTGTCCGTTCCGTTCTCCGTGTTAAGAACCACCGTCGCTTTTACCTCCATGGTATGGTCGTACTGCTTGACGTAAAGCTGTCCCGCCTGTGCAGTCTTGGTCCAGGAAATACTCTTCATAGGCTCTCTTCCCGTATATTCACGGAATCCCATGGTGAGTACCGGATCTTCAAAAATGAATCGCCGCACGGACAAATCTCCTAGGAAGCCGCCCAACGCCTCCAATGCCACCGGATCTTCCGTGTTTCTCGGCATAATTACAACCCTTTCCCGGGATTGTCCACTCTTCACATAAGACTGGATTCCCAAAAGGTCACCAATTTCTATCTTATATTCGTTCTGCTCATACTCGCCACGCTTGTCAAAGGAAAAATGCATTTGCAGCTTCGCTTTCCCGTGAGGCAACACGTATAGCTTAAAGTTGGATGCCATGTTAAAAAGCAAAGCGTTGGTGTTCTGCGCAATCCATTCCGGGGATTCCTCAATCTTGATTCCCGCCGGAAGATTTTCAAAAATACGCACATACATCATAGGCAAAATCCAGGTGTTTGCCACATAGGTCGTCTGGGTAATAACCTCCTCCGGTTCCGCTAAAATACGGTCATAGGAGGACTTGTAGCGCAGATGCCCTACAGAGCGTTTCGACCAGATGAGCTCTAAGTAAACCACCAGTGCAATCAGCACCAATACAACAGCAATTATCATAGTCTATAGTCTCTCCAACGGTACTGCAATTTTTGTAAGCAAATCCTCCATATAGTTTTCCGCATCCTTGGTGTTTCCTGTGGGGATACGATGAGGCAATACGCACATTGCTTCTCTTTTTACATCCTCAGGAATCACATAGTCTCTGCCTTCCATAGCCGCCACAATCTGAGAAGCTTTATAAAGCGCCAGACCACCACGGGTAGAAACACCGCATACCAAATGTTTATCTTCACGAGTTGCTGTAATAATATTCATCATATATTCAACCACTTCGTCACTAACCTTTACCTTGGCAATTTCTTCTTTGCAGGCAAAAAGCTCTTCCTTTGACACCACCGGTTGAAGTTCTTCCAATAAGGAAACCGTTTCTTTTCTTCTTAAGACCTCAATTTCCTGCTCTTTTTCCATATAACCCATGGACAATCGCATAAAGAAACGGTCCATCTGGGCTTCCGGAAGCGGGAAGGTTCCATAGGATTCGATGGGGTTCTGGGTTGCCATTACCATGTAAGGCTCCTCCATGGGATAAGTGTTTCCGTCAATGGAAATCTGTTTCTCCTCCATGGTCTCCAACAGTGCCGCCTGGGTTCTCGGGGTTGCACGGTTAATTTCGTCTGCCAGAATGATGTTGGCAAAAAGCGGTCCCTTGCGGAACTCAAATTCCCCGGTCTTCTGATTGTAAAAGTGAATACCGGTTAAATCCGAAGGAAGCAAGTCCGGCGTAAACTGTATACGCTTGAAATCCCCTCCGATGCTTTTGGAAAAAGCGCGCAGTAACATGGTCTTTCCGGTTCCCGGTACATCTTCCAACAACACATGGCCCCCACCAAGGAAGCATACCAAAACCTGCTTCATTACCTCTTCTTTTCCATAAATAATTTTGCTGACATTTCCCACGATCTTGTTCGTGTAATCCATCACCATAGTTTGATTCATACGTCCCTCCTGATTTAGCTTTTTTTAACCATGGTATAAAGGTATAACTTTTTTCACAGAAAAGCAATACTTTCGTGCAACTTTATGAAAATTTAAGAATTGACGCGAAACAAAAAAAGAGGCACGAACAAGCCCGTGCCTCTTTTATGTTTCTTCCGCAATATCTCACCGATCCGCGTGCCGGTGCTTCGATTTTACACCTGTCCCAGCACGTTCGCCATCTCAATGGCACCTAACGCGCAGTCGTAGCCTTTGTTTCCGGCTTTGGTGCCGGCGCGCTCGATTGCCTGCTCGATATTGTCGGTGGTAAGGACGCCAAACATTACCGGAATGCCACTAGCTAAAGATACCTGAGCGATGCCTTTACTCACTTCGCTGCATACATAATCATAATGGCTGGTGCTGCCCCGGATTACGGCACCCACACAAATGATGGCATCGTACTTGCGACTTTCCGCCATTTTCTTAGCTACCACGGGGATTTCAAAGGCTCCCGGTACCCAAGCCAAATCGATGTTGTCATCTTCTACACCGTGACGAGTTAATCCGTCCACAGCGCCTCCAATCAGCTTGGATGTGATAAACTCATTAAAACGGGCAGCCACAATGCCCACCTTCATATTCTCTTTTGCTACTACGTTTCCTGATAAAACCTGCATTTTTGTTTCCTCCTACGAAATCTTGTTTCTTTATGATACATTACTGGGCAATTCGGAAGGTTTCTTCCGTCATAATATGTCCCATTTTTTCTTTCTTGGTTTTTAAATAGAACGCATCGAATTTCTGTGCTTTTATCTCAATCGGCACCCGCTCTTTAATGGAAATACCATACCCGTTAAGGCCATAGACTTTTTCCGGATTGTTGGTAAGCAGGCGAAGCTCTTTTGCTCCCAACTCCCGCAAAATCTGAGCACCAATCCAATATTCCCGAAGATCCGGGGCAAACCCCAACTTCACATTAGCCTCCACCGTATCAAAGCCCTGCTCCTGCAGTTCGTATGCTTTTAATTTGTTAATAAGTCCAATGCCTCTACCTTCCTGCCGCATGTACAAAAGCACACCCCTGCCTTCTTTTTCAATCTGCCGCATGGCGGCTTCCAACTGCTTTCCGCAGTCGCAGCGCATGGAATGAAAAACGTCCCCTGTAAGACACTCGGAATGTACACGGCACAAAAGATCCATGCCGTCCCCGATTTCTCCTTTTACCAAAGCTACGTGGTGCTCCCCGGTTAAAGTATTGATAAAACCGTAAGCCTTAAATTCCCCGAAATCCGTAGGCATTTTTACTACCGCTTCTTTTTTTACAAAGGTTTCATGCAACCGCATGTAATCCTGCAAATCCGCAATAGTGATAAAGGTAAGGTTATGCTCTTTTGCCAGCTTATCCAATTCCGGCTTGCGCATCATATGTCCGTCCTCTGCCATAATCTCGCAGCAAAGACCACACTCTGTCAGCCCTGCCAGACGCATAAGGTCTACGGTGGCTTCCGTGTGCCCGTTTCGTGTGAGGACACCACCTTTTTTTGCAATCAGCGGAAAGCAATGTCCGGGTCTTCTGAATTCCTCCGGTTTTGCATCCAGCTCTGCTGCCCGCCGCATGGTCATGGCTCTTTCGTATGCGGAAATTCCGGTGGTAGTGTCCCTGTGATCGATGCTTACGGTAAAAGCGGTTTCATGGTTATCCGTGTTCTTCGTCACCATAGGCGGAATATTTAACCGCTCTGCAATCTCTTCCGACATAGGCATACAAATCAGCCCCTTGCCCATACTTGCCATGAAGTTCACCTGCTCTCCGGTTACGGTTTGGGCGGCACAAATCAAATCTCCTTCATTTTCCCGATCGTCATCGTCAGTAACCAGAATCATTTTTCCCTTTCTTAAATCATCCAATGCCTGCTTTATTGTATCCATTTTTCCTTCTCCTTCTTCTATTAAAAGTATCCATGTTCCGTCAGAAAATCCATGGTAATCTTTTTTTCTTTTTTCTCTTCTTCCTCTTTGCCCATTAGGCGCTTTACATACTTTCCAAGAATGTCATTTTCCAGATTCACGGTTTGTCCCCGTTTCCAGGTTTCCATGTTGGTCTCTTTTCGTGTGTGGGGAATCAGGGATACGTGGAAGGCTTCCTCCTCCAGCTTTGCCACCGTAAGGCTTACGCCGTCAATGGCAATGGAGCCTTTTTCCACGATTCCATCCAAAATTTCCTTTCCGGCTCTGACTTCTACCCAGACCGCATTCTGCTCTTCCTTCACTTCGCCGATTACTCCGGTGCCGTCAATATGTCCGCTGACAATATGACCGCCAAACCGCCCGTCTGCTGCCATGGCGCGTTCCAGATTCACCGGGGTTCCCGGTTTTAATGCTCCCAAGTCCGTCATGCGCAGGGTTTGGGGCATCACGTCTGCGGTAAAATCCTCTGCACCCTTATGTGTCACTGTCAGGCAAACTCCGTTTACCGCAATGCTGTCTCCGATTTTGGTTCCTTCCAACACCTTTTTTGCCCGGATTCGGAGATTACCCGGGGCATTCGCCAAAAGGGTGCCGGTTTCTTCTATAATTCCTGTAAACATATTTTTCCTCGACTTTCTTATTACTTATCGCCGGTAGTCGCCCGGCAAGTGCTGCATCTCCCTCACATGGACGCTCTCGCTCAACTTCCGACGTAGCGGTACATAAGGCACCGCTTCGCACTGCCTAAGTACCGACGTCTCCAGATGCCATGCTTCCGGGATATGCAGCACTTGGCGAACGTGACACTCTATATGTAATAAGAATGTCCTCGTCCCAGTTTGTTACTTCTACCGGTCGTAGCATTACCGCATCTGGAAGGGGAAGCCCTTCACCTCCGATGGGACTTTTGCCGCCGCCTCCAAGAAGTTTGCCACCGATATAGGCGTATACCTTATCCACCAGCCCTTCTGCTAAAAAACTTCCATTTACTTCTGCTCCGCCTTCTACTAATAGACTATCAATTTCGGCTTCGTATAGTTTTTCCATCAATGCCGGGAGGCTGACTTTGCCGTTTTTCTTTGGCAGCCGCACAACCGTTACGCCTTTTCCAACTAGGCGTTCCTCTTTTGACGGCTCCATATCACAGGTGGCTACCCAAAGGGGAATTCCTGCACTTTCGGCCTCCGGAATGTTCTCCCGGTTTCTGGCGCTTTTGACCAGCTTGCAGTCCTCCGGAATACGACCTCTCGTATCCAGCACAATCCGCAAGGGATGGCTGGGATTTTCCACCCCGCGGCAGGTCAGCATGGGGTCGTCTTTTTCCACCGTACCCATTCCTACCAGAATAGCGGCATATCGATTCCGCAGTCTGTGCACATGGGCCCGCGCTTTTTCCCCGGTTATCCACTGGGACTGTCCATCAGATGCGGCAATCTTGCCATCTGCAGTCATGGCATACTTAAGCGCCACCAGCGGTCGCTTTTCTCCTATATAATGAAAGAATATGTCATTGATGGCATCGCAGTCTGCCTTCAAAAAATCTTCTTCCACTTCAATTCCCGCATCCCTCAATTGCTTTACTCCTTTTCCCGCCACCAGCGGATTGGGATCCTTCGAGCCGATTATCACCTTCGCGATTTTGGCTTCCAGAATTGCTTCGGTGCAGGGCGGCTGCTTTCCATGATGACAACAGGGCTCCAGGGTCACATACATGGTGGCTCCCTCCGGGCTTTCACAGCAGTGCTTCAGCGCATTCCTCTCCGCGTGGAGCCCGCCGTATTTTTCATGGTAGCCTTCCCCTATAATTTTTCCGTTTTTTACAATCACCGCTCCCACCAATGGGTTGGGATTGGTATGCCCCTCGCCTTTTTGCGCCAGCTCTATGGCCCGGCGCATGTAATCTTCGTAATTCATTGCTTTTCCCCCCTTCTGTTTTACCTATGTGCTCTGCACTATCCTCTCACTAGCACTCGCTCTAAGCTCGAGCAGTGTTCGGATATGGCTCGCACTAAATTCCTCTGCGCCCTTTGGGCTTGATTCATTAAGTGCTCTGCACTATCCTCTCACTAGCACTCTCTTTGAGCTCGAGCAGTATTCGGATATGGCTCGCACTAAATTCCTCTGCGCCCTTTGGGCTTGATTCATTAAGTGCTCTGCACAAAAAAACTCCCCTGAAATTTCAGGGGAGTCCATCTTTTCTATAAAATAAGCTCCGGAATTCGAAAACTCCAGAGCCTGCGTCTCATCTAATAATATCTTCATCGACACACTTTCTTCCATCCAGACTTTACTGTCGGCTTCGGAATTACACCGAATCATGCCTTACGGCTCGCGGGCTTTACCGCCGGTAGGGAATTTCACCACTCCCTGAAAATGTTGTTGCAATTATTCTGTTTCCACTTATTATATTACGCAATTAACATCATTTTGTCAATACGGCACTATTATCATTTTTCACACAGGCTATTGCAAAATCAGCATGGCAAGCTTTTTACCACAAACAATCCCTACGATGCAGCATGCCACGCTCAATGCAATATAGCCGCCCCCTGCCAGATAGCGTTTGCTTTCCAGCAGATTGAACGCTTCCAGCGAAAACGTGGAAAATGTGGTAAAACCTCCGCATACACCGGTTTTCCAGAATAGTACGGCATTCTCCGACACGCCTTCCCGGCTGCCTGCAAAGCCTACCACAAACCCGATTAAAATAGCACCCAAAATATTGGTTGCCAATGTTAATATAGGAAAGTCTGCCCGAATTGGTATCAGGCTGATGGCATACCTTCCCAATGCTCCCAAGGCACCGCCCAGTGCCACAAATAAAAAACTCATATACTTTTCTCCACTTTTTTATTCTCTCAAGCTATTTTCATCCGGCAAGAAACCAATAGCCTATTTTAGCACAATTACCATTCTTCTAAAATAGAATGTTTTCCGGCTTCTCCACAAGGAAGGTTGCTCCTGCATTTTCCAGTTCTTCTCTATCACCGTATCCCCAAAGGACACCGGCGCAATCAATTCCAATTTCTTTTGCCACAGTAATATCATACTTCCGGTCACCTACCATCAAGACGTGGCTCAAGTCACTTATGCCACATTCGCTTAGCGCATGACGGATGACATCCAGTTTGGTAGGGCGTTCCTCGCTTGAAGTTGCCACCACATCAAAATACTGTCTCAACCCGAAATGCTCCAGCACGATGGTTGTTCCCCGAATGCTTTTTGAGGTTGCGACCGCCAGCTTTTTGCCCTGCTCCTTCAGTTCCTTCAATAACTCTTTGATTCCCGGATAGACTTCATTTTCATAGACGCCTTTTTTCAAATAATACTGTTTGTAGAAAACAATTGCTTTTTCCGTTTCTTCTTGTGTATAACCCAGTACATTTCCAAAGGAATCCTCCAGAGGCGGCCCCACAAATTTTCTTAGCTGACTTTTATCGGAAACTATTCCGCCCATCTTCTGAATGGCATATTCGAAGCCATTCACAATGCCGAGACCGGAATCCGTAAGGGTTCCGTCTAAATCAAATAATATTGTTTCATATTTCTCTTTCATAGCTTGCTTATCCCTTTCTAAAAATCACAATATGTTCTCTGTCTTCTTTATCAGCTCTGTAAACAATTGTATATCCCTCCAAAAACGTCTCTACCTCTTCCCGTGAATATGGATGAAATAGCATTCCATTGCGGTTTTCACCGGTATACCGCATCGTCCCATCCCACAAAACCTGATGGGGTTCTTTCAAATCATCCACTTCCACCATATCAAAAGACAACAGAATTAGTCCGCCTTCTTTTGTTATTCTAAGCAATTCCCGTAACGCCTTCTTAGCATCTTCTACCGTTAAATGGTCTAACACCGCATGTGCAATTACACCATCAAAGCACTCTGATACATAGTGTGTCTCGAAAATAGATGCAATCTTAACATTATTTTCCTCCGCGCCGTATTTTTTCAATGCATTCCTTGTTAATTCAACCGCAGTTTCAGAAACATCAAAGCTATCTACTTTAAAACCATTTGATACAAAAGCTAAGGAATATGCCCCAAATCCGCACGCCGCATCACAGACTTTTACAATCTTATTTTCCTTGAAAAAATTAATTTCCGGGCTTTCCATTTTATAATATTTTTCAAGATATGTATTCAATTCTACGGGTTTTTCCGCTTTCCAGCACGCTTCCCAATACTCGCTGTAATCCGCAATTTTCTCCTTCTGCAACCACGCATCCGCTTCCTCTCTGGAACGAAAAATCGTAATATTCTTGCTTTCCCGATACTGCTCTACCAATTCATAAATACGCGGAAGCTGCTCCTTGGGGAAATCCAGTATATATTGCCGAAACTCTGGATCAAACTCTTGCTCTATCCATGGCATATCTTCCCGTTTCGTACCAATTCGTGCTTCTGCACCTTCCAAACATTGCTCCATGGGATAATCCAGAACAAAAACATCGGTACATGCTTCAAACCGCATTGGCAGTGTTCTCTGGTAATTGCCATCAATAATCCAGTCCTCTGTCTGCACAATTCTTTGAAGCTCCGAATCGAACTCCTCCCGGGTAACCGTTGTTTTATCCGGTTTATGAAAAAGCATATCCATATAATATAACGGCAATCCCGTCTTATCCCGCAGTTTTCTGGCAAAAGTGCTTTTTCCTGCTCCGGGACTGCCGATAACCATGATACGTTTCATTTTTCCCAATTCCTTTCTCCTTCGCTCTATTGATTAGCATATTGTTTCAACTCTTTATTAGGAACCCACTCCCTTGTTTCGCTCCATAGATGCGGATAAACGCCGATGATTGCTCCTTTGTCCAACAGGCCGTAAACATGCGGGAAATCCAAACCGCCGCCATCTTCCCATTTAACTTCGCAATTCAATTTTTCTGTGTCAATTACCAGGAGTACCCTCTCGCTTTCATCATCTTTAAAATTCGGAGCCACGAGACGGTATGTATCAAGCTGCGAGCAATGTACAAATCCATATCTATCCAAGCTTTTTTGACCGTAATGCCCTGTTTTGATTTCATTCTCATATTCATTTTTTATAGCGGCATGTATAATAATCATTTCAACCTCTCCTCATCACCGGAACGGTTCCAGAAATCCTTCTCCATTTGCAGGTATTTTTCCCGCGTCAGTATGCAGGAATCAACGATTTTTTCCGCGCCATCCCAGGGCCTTGTCATTTCATAAGTGTGGTCATACGCAAAACCGAAGTGTTCTGCGACTTTCCGGGACTTGACATTATCCTGAAAATATTCGTATGTAAAATCAACCGCGTTCAGTTTATTGAAAGCAAGGTCCAATAGCAATGCCACTATTTCCTTTCCGTATCCATTGCCTTGGTATTTCGTGCCGATTCCAATACCGGATTCCTCAAAATGTCCGGGAGATATTTCTTTGATTCCGCAAAAGCCAATGGCCTCATCCGTTTTTCTGTCTGCTACAAGATAGGCATAATGATCTTTCTGAAACTCCATCGTTCGTTGACAGCGTTCTATTGCTTCTTCTTCCGTTACCGTTGGCTGAAACAACATCCATTGATAGACCTCCGGGTCTCCCCACACATTCCGGAGCATGGACTTGTAATCGCTTTCTTTTGCCTTGCGAAGAAGGATGTGCTCTCCTTCTAACCTCTCAAACATCCGCAAATCACCTCTCATTTTGTCATTACTTTAATTCCATGTTAATGGATTTTTCCGTAAAACCGCATTTCTTGTACATTTCGTAAGCCGCCCGGTTCTTTGCGTTTACCTGAAGTTCGATGGCATCGGCGCCTGCAATAGTCTTTAATTCTTTCACTTTTTCGAAAAACAAATGTCCGATTCCCTGTCCTCGATAGCTCGCCTCAACCGCCATACTCACAATAAATATTACATCTCTCGTCACATGAGCAGGGCTTTCAATGTGTTTATAGTCAATTTCCAGCACTCCGACAACCTTTCCGTCAGCTTCCGCCACATACAGGTTACCGCTTTTGCACATCAAATCAAAAATTTCTTCCGATATAAGACTTTCATTGGATTTGTAAATGTCCGGTCGCCATTCCACGTGCATTTCCTGCACCTGATTCATAATGTTACGAACCGCTTCAAAATCCGCTTTTTCCGCTTTTCTTACTTCTCTATTCATTCTTGTCTGCTCCTTACTGCTACTTCATCATAGAAATTGCTTCTTCCACAGAAATACACTGCGCAAACCGTTCCGGCCACATCATTTCGTTGTAATACCGGTAGGTTGTTTCCGCGTTCATGTAATCATTGTCAAATGTGGAATTTGCACCTTCCGGGACGATAACCTTGAATCCCTTTTCAAAAGCAGACTTAATGGTTGCATCTATACAGAAATTGGTCTGTAGGCCAATAATCATCAGTCTCTTATCTTCCTGCTGCTGCAAGTACTCGGCTAACTCCTTATTGCCAAAGCAACTACAGATTGTCTTAACAAAGATTTTCTCCGAATTCTTTGGTGCAACCTGCTCCGCAATTTCAAAGTCCTCATCTCCAACAGAGAACCCGGTTCCTGGACCATCATCATGCTGAACATAGATCACTTCAACATGATTATCCCTTGCCGCTGAAATAACTCTTTTCGTTTCCTTTATAAAAGATTCAAAATTGTATAACCGGTTATCGGTAATTCCTTTTTGGATGTCGATGACTAATAAAATCATGTTTCGTTTCCGCCTTTCTCAATAACTGCTCGGTATTGGCAACGTCGGTTAAGCGCTTTTTCCCATCGTGCGCTGTCATTTTCAAACCGTGACAATTTGTCACGGTTTCATTTCCTTCTTCTCTCAGTCGCTGCTTAAGTTTTCTCCAATATCCGGTCGCATCCTTGCTTTCTGTCAAAACCTGCACCACGTCTACAATGGAAAAATACCATTCTTCTTCGGTCTCCACCCATGCTGTACGAATGGGTTGTTCTTCAAATAGCAGCACTTCGTCTGCCATAAAATTTTTCTCCTCCCTCTTTGTGTTTCCCTCCATTTGAATTTATTAAATCTCTCTCATCATTGCCGCTTTCTATACACACAATATCCTTGTCGTAAAAGATTTTCAACTAAAAATTCTCTTTGCGATACTTTTCCCGTACTCCTTGTTGAATCAATAATTCGTATGCTCTTTTTCTCACCATCTATGAATTCCTTAAAAATCATTACATGAGAGCGTATTGCTAAAACATCACCCTGACGAATGTCGACGATATCAATTACATCTGCAATATCGGGAATATTTTTTGCAGCAATTTTCTTCGGCAATCCCCAACATACCGACAATAAGCCGGAACAATCCACCCCTACTGTATTCCAACTCCCATACCGCGTTATGTCCTCCGGGACATTTCCTGCCGGTTTTCCATCCGCAATTCCTTTGTCGAACTCTTCTAAAGACGATGCATTGCCCCAACCATAAGCAACGCCTCTATTTATTTCATTTGGTTTCCACCATCCGCATGCCAGTTCTTCCCCTTTCCATGTGATATCCGGAGTTTCAACATATCTCCCCATCTCATCTTTACCATGCATCACATTTCTCTCTGTTGGATACCATTCGTGATTTGCATATGATAGTGCTTTTTCAACTACCTGTTTTCCCCAAATATTATTCATCATCCAATTCCTTCTCACATTATCCTTTATATTACTGACATTTCATAAATCCACAGCATCCGATTTCCGACATTTCCGAAAAGCCCATGGATTTGTAGAAAGCCACAGTTTTAGGCGTATTGTCAGTTGCCAGCTCAATCTGGCGAACATTGCTATATCGCTCCAGGACCGCCTTCAGCAAAGCAGTTCCGATTCCCTGTCTTTGTTTATCCGGAAAAACAAGAATGTCTTGTACAAAAACGATTGTTGCTCCATCACCAACAGCCCTTATAATACCGAGAAGTTCTTCCCCTTCGTAGGCCGCTAAAGTCAGCATGGAATTTTTATATCCTTCTTGTAAAACAGACATGTTCTCCGTATAGGCAGTCCAGCCCACCGCCGTGTAAAGGCGACGTATTTCCTCTTCATTATATTTTGTATATTCTCTAATTTCCATCCCTTTTTCTCCTTATCATCTCAAGATACGGCATTTCCTCAAACCCATTTTTACCATATGTTTTCATTGCCCTTTCGTTTTCTCTCTCCACTTCCAATCGGTTTATGGAGTCCGGATATTGCTCTTTTAACCACTGGAAAAATTCTGTGGCAATTCCATTTCCCCTCAATTCTTCTTCAAGATAGATATCTTCTATCCAGATACAATGCTTGCCGAATTCCGTACTATAGCTATGAGCAATCATTGCATATCCCTTTACTTTTCCATCTTTATCAGGAAAAACGAAGCCTTCCAAATATGGAGAGCCCGAAACACATTCCTCTACATTACTTTCATAAATTTCCTCTGAGCCATCTGTCATTACCGCATCGGAATGATAAAACTTTCGCATCATTTCAATTACATAAGGTTTATCTTCCGCTGTCATTTTTCTCATTCGCTTTTTTCCTCCGCGTAGCGTTCTTTTCCCCACCAATTCGGCATCAGCTCTTTTAACGTAATGGTCTGTCTTTTTTCAAAATCCACCATGATCTCCATATCTTCATTTTCTTCATTAAACTGATAAAGAAATTCCCGACATGCTCCGCAGGGACCGCTACCGCCACCGGCAGGTGCGCTATCCCGGAATGCAATAAGCCGTTTTATCTTTGTCTGCCCGCTGTTTACATACATATTCAATGCAGCAACACGTTCTGCGCACAGATTCATAACACCGCTGCAACTCTCTATGCAGAATCCCACAAATATCTCACCATTCTCGGCCTCTAAGGCACAAACTACGTTGTGCGCATAAACAAAAGGCGTAACTTCCTCCGGATGATACTGCTCTTTTGCTTTTTCATACATTTTTTCCCAGATGTCCATCATCCCAACTCCTTTTCTATAACAATAATGGATTCTCCTTTTTCTCCTATCATCTCGACCGATATCCTATTTACGATTGTTTCAAACCGGTCGGTAATACTTTTTACATGCTCATATGCCCTATTTAGTTCTTCTTCCTCTTCAAACTTCCCTACCGTGATATGCGGGACATACTGCACGCCCAGATCGAATGCTTTGAATTTCTGTGCGTATAACTTATTATGTATTAGTTCAATGACATCCTTTCCTTTTATCATATCCAAAAAAAGGTATCTTCCAAATTGATCCTTCTCTTTGCTAAATCCACATAGAGCTATTGGAAACGATTTGATGTCATCCAAGCAACTTTCCAGCACCTTTTCTAATTCTTCGTTTGTAATTTCAGAATCGAAGGGAAAAACAAGTGTAATGTGTGGTCTGACAAGCTTTGCCAGCGGATCATATTTTCTATAGTCCATTTACTACTTACCCTCCATAGTGTCAGCCATCTTCTGTACTTCTATTGTTTTGGCTTGTCATCCTTTTTATGAAATTTCCAAATCCGTAAGCCAGTTTTGATTTTCCACCCGCTTTGGCTGACAAAAAATACAAACTCATACTTTCTCGGCACTTCCCCCGGCAATCACGCTGCAAAACTCCCGAATTTTCGCCTCCTGAAGAATCTCCTCCACATCTGCGCCTACCATATCCAATCCCGTAGCCTTAAAAAGCTTCACCTCCGGGATGCCGTAGAAATTCTGCGCCAATGCTTTCACATAGCCAAAACCGAATTCTTCCGGGAAGAAATCTCCTCCGGCGGTTGTGACATAATAAAGCTTCTTCGCCTTGCACATGCCTTCCGGAATTCCCTGCTCGTTATAACGAAAGGTTACACCGACCACGTTAACTAACTCCAAATATTGTTTTAAAATTGCGGGAAAAGAAAGATCCCAGAACGGTGCCGCAATCACTATGGTATCTGCCTCTGCAAACTGTCTGGCATAGGCAACGGTTTCATCAGCCAGCCCGTCCCGTTTTGCCAAAAACGTTTCATCAACTGTAGGCAGATTTTCCTCCGGCAGCACCAGATGCGTAACCTCGCCCTCCAGCTTTGCCAAAAGATGTTCTGCCAGTTTCTTCGTCCGTGACTCCTTACGGACACATGCATCCACAAAAAGAATCATTTTAACACCCTCCCTCAATGATTTTCACTCCCAACTCAAATGCTAAAAACATAATCTTGGTTTTCTCGTCCAGTTGCACTTCCCCCGCTAAGGATCTAGGCTGCCAGCTGGAATGATCCAAGTTGTCTGCCGCATAGAAAAACTGGAAAAACTCCGTTCCCCGAAAATCGCAAACCGCCTGCATTCCGGCGCACTCCATCTCCACACAAATGGCTCCCATCTCTTTTCTCCGGTTCACCCGCTCTCTGGTTTCCCGGTAAATGGCATCCGTTGTCCACGTAGTTCCTTCCACGTAGGGGTAACCGCATTCCTTTAACACTTCCTTAAATTCCGGTATGTATTTTTTATTCACCTCAATGGTATCCGACGGCGGTGCGTAATGGTAGCTCGTTCCTTCATCCCGAATCGCTTTTGTTGGAATAATGATACCGCAAGATTCAATGGACTTATCCAACACCCCGCAGGTTCCAAGAATAATGAGGCGCTTACTTCCCATTGCCATTAACTCTTCGTAGTTTCCCACACAAATGGGTTCCCCAACAAATGAATGAAACAGTGCGAACCGCTTCCCCTTGTATACCACCTCGTAAACCGGAATAAGCCCGGTGGAAGAATGAAGTTCTCCAATTTGTTTTGCATCCGGAAACGTTGCAAGAACTGCATCGAATAATTTCCATGAAAAACAGGAAATCGTCACCTCCGGAAAATTCTCAATAGGCTCTACTACCCGCTCCGGATTAATGACTGCATTACGTTCTGATTCAAATTCTTCTAAAAGCATAATTTTCCCTCTTCCTTTGTTTTGTCCCTATAATATTTTGACATTTTAACAAAAGAAGAGGGAATTGTCAACATTCCAAAAGGCACTTTTCAGCGACCCGATTTTCCACCACCACCCGGGAGTTTTCCGGCACGGGGGTGGTAAGAAAAGTGTTGCTTCCTATGATAGAATGATTTCCTATTACTGTGTCCCCACCCAGGATGGAGGCACCGGCATAAACAGTTACATAGTCTCCGATAGTGGGGTGGCGCTTTCTTCCGTAAAGCTGCCGCCCTCCCCTGGTGGACAGGGCTCCGATTGTGACGCCCTGATAGATTTTTACATGCTGACCAATAACGGCAGTTTCTCCGATGACAACACCGGTTCCATGGTCGATGAAAAAGTAACTTCCTATGGTCGCTCCGGGGTGAATATCAATACCGGTCTGCGCATGGGCATATTCCGTCATAAGACGGGGAATAACCGGCACCCCCAAGCGGTACAACTGATGAGCCAGCCGGTAAGCAGTAATTGCCATTATTCCCGGATAGGCGAGAATCACTTCCTCTACACAGCCCGCTGCCGGATCCCCGTAAAAAATCGCCAACAAATCCGTCTCCACCATACTTCGGATTGTGGGAATGGCTTCCATAAATTCTTTACAGATTTCATAACCCTTTTCTTTTTTCTCTTCCTCCGAGCCCACACCCTCTCCAAAATCCAAAGTCAATGTCACCAGCTTATTCAGATGGTAAAATATGTCCTCTAATGTTACCGCCATGCTGTTCTGCGGATTGTAAATTTTTACCTTTCCGTCCCGGAAGTATCCCGGGAAAACAATCTGAAATAAATGTTGTAAAAGTCGGTGAACCTCAGCTTTATCCAAGCGATTGTATACATTCATCCTGTCAATATGCTTGTTCCCGTTCAAATCCGCTAAAATGTTCTGCACGATTTCATCAATCTGCCTTGCATCAATCATCCGTTTCCCCTTTTCCTTACTCTGTAAAAAGCGCCGTCGAATAGTAACGGTCTCCACTGTCCGGCAATAGCGCCACAATTACCTTCCCCTCATTTTCCGGCCGTTTTGCAAGTTCTATCGCTCCATGAAGAGCGGCACCGGAAGAAATACCTACGGAGATTCCTTCTTTTTTTGCAAGCAATCTGGCTGCTTTCAGTGATTCCTCAAAGGGGGCCTTGAATATTTCATCGTAGATTCCGGTGTTTAAAATATCCGGCACAAAACCGGCTCCAATTCCCTGAATCTTGTGGGCTCCGGCCTTCCCTTCGGAAAGCACCGGTGAGTCCTCCGGCTCCAGTGCCACCACTTTCACATTCGAATTCTGCCCTTTTAAATATTCTCCGGTTCCCGTCACTGTTCCACCGGTGCCCACACCTGCAATAAAGATATCCACTTTCCCATCTGTATCTCTCCAAATTTCCGGCCCTGTGGTTTCTCTGTGAATTGCAGGATTCGCCGGATTTACAAATTGTCCCGGTAAAAAAGCGCCGTCTATTTCTTTTGCCAATTCCTCCGCTTTTGCAATTGCTCCCTTCATGCCCTTTGCACCTTCTGTAAGCACCAGCTCTGCACCATAAAACTTCAAAATTCTGCGTCGTTCTTCACTCATGGTTTCCGGCATGGTAAGGATGGTTCGATAGCCCTTTGCCGCCGCAATGGCCGCCAGACCAATACCGGTATTGCCGGATGTGGGCTCGATAATCACAGAGCCTTCCTTCAACAGTCCCTTATCTTCCGCATCTTCAATCATGGCTTTTGCCACCCGATCCTTCACGCTTCCCGCGGGATTAAAATACTCCAGTTTCACCAGAACCTTTGCTTTCAACTCCAGTTCCTTCTCAATGTTTGTCACCTCTAAAAGTGGTGTGTTTCCAATTAACTCTACTGCTCCCTTGTAAATCTTGCTCATTTCTTTTTCCTCCTTTAAACATAAAAAAGCCCGGGGCTATTCGCTCCCGGGCCGGTTACCTGATATGACTGGAAAATGCTTGTTTATCTGTTGTACATTTTCTTATGAGACGTAAAGCTTAGCACGCAAACGCCCCAGCCATATAGTATGCCCGGGAATAGTACAACAACAACAAATTGCGTAGTTCTGTTTACGTGTAGACATTGTTTCGTCTCCTTTCAATCATTGGAAACACTATAACGCAAGTTTTATTCTCTGTCAAGAATTTTTTAGGAAAAGGCAGCCTGCTAATGGGCTGCCTTTTCTTTTTAACCATTTATAAAATTCTTAATTCTTTCCCGCACCGCCTCGGAACTCATCAAGTCCCCATCGATGCTTTTCTTTCCAAACTCCTTTGCTGCCAAAAACAAAAACTTCGGTTCCTCTTCCGCCTGGTATTCCATGGCTTTCCGAAAGTTTTCTTCGCCAGTGTTGCTGATAACCACTACTTTCTTGGACACCTTTAAGTATTTTTCCAATATCTCCGGTCGACCTTGAAAATAGCACTGGCTCCGCTCATTGAAAATAAAAAAGTTCGCATTGGGATAATCGCAATAATTCGGTATTATGAAATATGCCGCATCACTTCTGGTAATGGCTTCCAACAGTTTCACTTCCATGTCCTCAATATGAGGGCAACGTTCCCGGTCTTTGAAGCATTCATATTCACATTTCCCACAGGGTTCTATGGAAAAATCCGCAAAACTGAAAATTTCTCCACCGACTTGCTCTGCAATATATCGGGAAATTTGCTCGCAATTTCCGTTTTTCCGACTGCTGAATGAAACAATCACCATTCCCGTTATTCCTCTACTTTCTAAAATATTCCTCGATTGCCCGGCAGGTAAACGCTCCTGTTCCCTCGCCACCGGCCTTATCAATGTTCTCGGTAAATTCGCCGCCTGCGGCATACATTTTACCCAGTCCCAAAAGAATTTCGTCCGTACAATTATAAAAATGTTTTGTAATGTAGGCCTGCAAATCCTTTACCAATGCCTGCACTTCCGGTGCAGAAGCTTCTTCCTCTTTCAGATTCCCAAACTCCCGGAAAATCTTCATGAAATCACTCATTACGTTCTTTTCATCGGTTTTGGACCAGCTCTTACTCTTCTCGGAAAACTCCTGATATGCCTCTGTCGTTCCCCACTCTTCCTTTGCCCGTTTTGCGTAGTCCTCTAATTTCTTTGAATCAAATGCTGAAAAATCCATCCGAATCTCTCCTCTCTTGCTTATAGTTTTTGCAAAGCGAATGAGATTTTCAATATGTTCTTTTTTTAATTCCAAAAGCGTAATCTGTTGCTTTACCGCTTTTTCCTTATCAAAGTCCGGCCGATTTATGATTTCTTTGATGTCCTTTAGCGGAAACTCCAACTCTCGAAACAGAAGGATTTGCTGTAGTTTCTCCAGCTCTGCATCCCCATACAATCGATAGCCCGCTTCCGTGTAATTCATTGGCTTAAGCAACTCTATTTTGTCATAATATTGCAGGGTTCGCACGCTCACCCCCGTCAGTTTACTGACTTCATTGACTGTCATCATACGCCTCTCTCCATTCGCTTATGTGATAACTATAAACTATGACGTAACGTCAGAGTCAAGGGATAATTTTTACTTTTTTGCACAGGTTGCCCAAAAGCTTGGAATGCCCAGTTCGTGCAGCCTTCCTTCCCCGTTGGTATCTTCATATACGCTCGACAGCTGAAAACCCGCTTCCAGCTGGCCGCCAATCTGTTCTTCCAGCGTATGGGAAAACTGTATACCGCAGTCCTCATCCTCTAACTGCTTCCTCTGCTCCGGATTCTTCAGCGGATTAAAAGGCAGACTGTTTACAATTTCTTTTTCCGCCTCATCTACCAGATAATTTACGCCATTATCCAAGCCTGCAAGCAAACGCCCTCCCTTTTTCAAAATGCGATAGCATTCCTTCCAGATTGGTTTTACTTCCTCCACATAGCAGTTGGAAACCGGATGAAATATCAAATCGAATTCTTCATTATCGAAAGGCAGCGGCTTTGTCATATCTCCTTGGATAATGCGGATTTCATAACCTTCCCGCTGTGCAACCATTTTCTCGCTTTCAATCTGCCTACCGGAATAATCCAGCACCGTGCACTCTGCTCCCAATGCTGCAAAAATCGGCATCTGCTGCCCGCCGCCACTGGCAAGCCCCAGCACCTTTTTGCCTTTCAGCTCCCCAAACCATTCCTTTGGCACCGGCTTCGTAGGTGTCAAAAGCATTTCCCACTCGCCGCATTTCGCTTTTTCATATATCTCATGGGAGACAGGAATTCCCCACTCCCAACCTTCTTCAATCCACCGGTCAATGGTGGATGCGTTAATGTCCTGATAATTCTGAGTCATGTTTTGTGCCTCCTAATCTCTATTCTAGCCGCAAAACCGCAATCACTTCCTCGCCATCCATATCCCCTGTCTCCTTAAATCCAAAGGATTCATATAGCTTCTTTGCCACAACATTTTCCGGTTCATAGGATAACCAGCAATACTCTGCCTTTCCGCAGGGACAGGTCTTGATAAAATCAAGTGCCAGTTCCAAAGCTTTTCGCCCATATCCTTTCCCCTGATACTTTTTGTCAATCATAAGCCGCCAGAAGTTGTAGTTATTCTCTGCAATCTTTGGCGCATCCTCCCAATAATCATCAGAATCGTAGCCAATCATCAAAAATCCCACCAGCTGCTCATCCTCATATATTCCAAACGGAAAGGCATATCCATTTGCAGTAATCGCCGTATATGCCTCAATAATACTTATCTCATTACTGGCAACAAACTCTTTCTGGGATTCGTGTACTTCTAATTCCAGAATATCCCATACGTTTTTACCATTCACTTTTTCCAGATGTAACATCTTTTCCCCTCCCTCTCCTACTTCAACACTACCTTCCAGTCCTCACCGTTTACAAGATATTGGAACTCGGTAAGCTCCGGTGAATTCATAACCGTTAGCAGTTCATCAAAATCATCCACTGTCCCAAACTCCGACAACTTTTCATAAGGTATCCATTCCATTTTTCCTTCCTCGGAAGATTGTAATGACCCTTCATACTCTGTAGACTTAAATAAGAAAACCACATATCTACCGTTTTCAATAGGGAACTGCTTTACTCCTACCAACTGCGGCTGCAGAATGGTTAGTCCGGTTTCTTCCTGCATTTCCCGAACAACCGCATCCACAAAAGATTCTCCCGGCTCTACGTGACCACCCGGCAAAGTAACTCCATGCCAGTCTTTTTTTATTCTATGCTGTAATAAGATTTTGCCGTCCTCTTCTAACAGGCATAATACTCCCAACTCTACATTTTCCGTTCTGCTCATTCTTCCTTCTCTCCCATAGGTGTTCCTACTTCAATCAAATTTCCATCCAAATCATAGAAGCGGACTACCTTCTGTCCCCAGCTATGGGTCATCAGTCGGTTCACGTACTGAATATCAGGATACAGTTCTTCCAGCTTCTTAACAAAGCCCTCAATATCCTTTTCTTCAAAATACAATTCGCAGGCATTACTTTCCGGCAGAATTTCCCGTCCCAGAAATTGTTTCCAGATTTTTTCATCCTGCAATACCAATCCTTCCGTCAAAATCATATTGCCATCGTTATCAAGAATCATGTCCAAACCAAACAGGTCATGATAAAATTTCCGGGATTTCTCAATGTCCTTTACAACGATTAAAACATTTCGTAACCGCATACGCTCCTCCTTTTCACACCTCGCATCATGTAATTGCTACGCTTCCCAGTGCTCCAGTTCCTCAGCTGGATATGCATTCGTCCAATGGTAGGGTTGCAGTTTCTCCAATTCCACAAATAACAGTTCATTTGATTTTGTTGTAACCGCAACCTGCACATCCGTGCCCCAATACCGCAGCCTTTCCTGACAGATACCGCAAGGGGATAACACTCGGTAATCCGAGTTTTCATCATCCCTTACCAGACACATACAATGAGTCACTTTTTCATTGTACTTATGTGCTTCCAGCATGGCTCCGGTCTCAATGCACAAACACGCAGACTCGTTTGCTGTCTCAATGGATACGCTGGTATAATAGTGTCCCGCAGAAGTATGCACAACACCTGCTCCGCCCCATCCTTCGGGATATCGTTTCTCTATCAATTCCACAGCCAAGCGGTACATTTCCTGTTCTACTTTTAAGTCTCTCATTTTATCCTCCTTATCATCTCTGCCCGCTCCATTCCTTCAACCAGCTTCGTATGTATTCCTTATATTCTTCTTCATTTGACTGAAACTGCAAAAAATACACATAACACTGTGCCATATAATAAAAAACCGCTTCCCGGTTACACTCCCCGGCTATTGCGTATCCTGTCAGAAATGCTTCTACCTCTTTCCGGCTTTTTAAAAACTTCTGTCCGGGGCGACGAAAAATCGCCCAGGCAATGTCAAAGTCCCGGTTTCCATATCCCGCCAGTTCAAAATCCAGAATGGCACTGATATGTCCATTCTCCCACAGTACGTTGGCATAGTGGAAGTCTCCGTGGCAAAAGCATGTCACCGGATTTTCCGGTGCTTTTGCAAACATGGGCTTCAAATATTCCAACCCGGATTTTTCCAGCATTTCAGTTGGCGGTGCATGGAAAAATTTGCGGTCTTTTACCGGCTCTGCACTTGGTCTCAGCCTGTGGATTTTCGCAAGTGCTTCCCCATATTCTTCCATATAAGAAAGAGACTCCAGCTTCTTATTTTCACCAAGAATTACAGAAAGCCGCTCTCCCGGTAGCTCTTGCGTCACAGAAAATGCCCGGCATCCCGGCTGTCCTTCCGCTGCTGAAAATGCCCGGCTATCCGAATCCTTTGAGTCCGCCGGGCAAAAATCTTCACAAACACCACAATCCAGCACCTTTGGCACTACCGAAGTTCCAATCTGCCGTAAAATCGCAACTTCATTTCCAATGGCTGCCCCATTCTGCCGTTCCACCTTGATATAGGCTAACGTTTCTTTTCCTTCGTATAATCCTTTTACATGAAATACATCATTTCCCGCATGGGGATACCCCAATACTTCCGTCAGCGTAAACCTCGCCATTGGAAGCAAAAACGGATCAACGGTTTCCCTCCATTTATCCGGATGCTTCATTGCTACCTCCTCCACTCCTTCTCATATTACATTCTAAACTTCCAAATTGCACCTTTCGTCGGTAGTACAAAATTTTGTGTTTTTAATTCTTACCTACGAAGAGCTATTCCCTCGCTGTCAGTAGGTAAGAAAATCGTTTAATATCACGTTTTTAATGCTTTTCTCCTTCAACAATCCCAAATCATTCCCGAAGATTGCTCTAATTTACCTACTGTACCCCGACACTGTGCATTTAAGTCTGTAAACGGATTTTTTCGCATACCTACCAAACGAAAGAAAACCACCCTTGTGTAGGTAGTTTTCTCAAAACAGCTTTTTTCGATTACCCACGGATTCCTCAAATGGGACTTCCGGTATGTAACTCTACCCCAACTTCTTTCGATACCGGTTATAATAAATAACCGCGGACACAATATTCACTGCTGCCAGTGCCATATCCAACACAAAACGGCCGTTGGAAAAACCGCCTTTTTGTGTCATGGCAAGGCCCAAAAACAGCAACACTAACACCATATTACAAATAAAGGTGTTGCGATCCCGCATTGGATCGTTTTTCTTCTTGTTATCTTTCTTTGCTTCCATTTCTCTATACCTTTCTAGTCATCTTCTTTCACATAGGAGAACGCGTTGGAAACCTGAGCCGCCGTATTGGTCAGCTTCACTTTCTCCCGATAATATGCTACCACCGGTGTTCCAACTTCTATCATGGAGAAAAGCTTCTCCGCCTTCTTGGCCGGGATGTTGACACAACCGTGAGAGCCATTGGTCTTGTAGATTTCCTTGCCAAACTCAGATCGCCAGCTGGCGTCATGAATTCCAATATTGTAGGCAAATGGCATGAAATATTTTACGTCTGAGGAATAATTCTCTCCCACCAAGGTTGCATTCCTCTCTTTGTATACGATTTTATAAACACCATCCACAGAACCGTTATGATGGCTTAAATTACCGGAAACAATGCTGGTGGAAAGCTTCTTCTTCCCTTCTTTGTAATACCAAAGCTTCTGCTTGGTATAATCAATTTCTATGTAGGTATCGCCAATATCATCCAGGCCGCTCTTTAATGCCCGTTGCTCATATATCGGCTCACGGCTCACTTCCTTGCCGGCGGCAAGGTCTGCCATAATTTGCTCTGCTTCCTTGGCTTTATTGATAACCCAGCCGTAATCACCACCACCGATTTTGACCTTATCGCCTTTGGTGGTTTTAAATTCCCGGACATCTCCGTAGGTATTGTATTTTGTAGCCAGGTATTGCACAAATTTCGCCACTTTTTCCGGATCAACAGATACCTTTCCTTTTTTGGTTACTTTGATTAGCTTTAAAATATCATCTCCGGAAAGATTTTCGTCTTCTCCCTCAATCTCATAGTGAATGGAGGTTGCAAGATACCCCTCTATTGCCTGAGCGGTTTCTTTCAAACTGGGATCGTCGGAAGTAATTGCCGGCTTCACATAGCAGTTATCCGATAAGGTTATGGTATATTCGCCCTGGGCAACCGCCTCGTTAACCTCCGCCGTCAAAATCTCCGTAATCGGTTCATTTCCCAATACCTCCGGCACCATTTCATAGTGCTCCTCATCCAGTTCCATGTAAGCATCCTGCGGTTTTTCGATATATTCTTTTTCAAAAAGCGGCAGCTTCAAGGTCTCTTGTTGTAAAAGCGCTTCATCATAGGTAATTTCCGACTTGAGACTGTACTCATGCTTCTTACCCACTTCCAACGGCCATAAGAAATTGCTCTGACCTTTCAGAATCTTCTCTTCTTCGCCGGAATCCTTGTATGCATAGGAAAAATCCTCACCTTTAATGGTAAAAGTAGAATCCTTCCGGTCCCGAATAGTCAGGATGTAACCTCTCGCTTTTCTTTTGTTTTTTGTAATGACATACTCCGGTGTTTTGTTACCGCATTTTACGGAGTTGATGGAGGTTTTTGGAAAATAGTGTCCGCTAAAATACACTCCAACACCCACATAAACACCTGCCAGTACAATAAAAAACGCACTCGCTATGATTGCTGCTTTTTTCATTCTCAGTCACCTCTGTTTCGTAAGCTGTCCCTACGTTATTTACAAACATCCACCCATTCCGGATGATTCGTAAGACTTTCCAATTCATCTATTCCCAGACGAACTGCACTGTTTCCGCTTCCGCAAGCAGGATACACTTCGTCGTAAACCTTCAGGGATTCATCCAGATAAACCGTTACTCCATCATGAATTCCGAAGGGGCAAACGCCTCCGATGGCATGTCCGATAAAAGATTCTACCTCTTCTGGAGTCAGCATTTTGGCCTTGGCATGAAAAAGATGCTTATATTTCGCATTATCAATCTTCTTGTCTCCGGCGCACAGAATCATAATGGGTTTTTCATCCACCTTAAAGGTCAGGGATTTCGCAATTTTCCCCGGTTCTGTTCCCACGGCCAAAGCTGCCAGTTCCACCGTCGCAGAAGATTCTTCAAATGTCAGCACCCGATCCCCAAAACCGGCTGCCGCTACATATTCCTTCGCTTTTTCAAATGCCATACTTTTATCCTCGCTTTCCAATACATTGTCCCTGTTTTACAGGTATCTCAATATGACGCTTCGTTGCCGCAAACCACTTGGGATTAACAGAAACCGCATCCTTTTTTACCATAAGAATAATGGTGGAACCACCGTATTCAAAATAGCCCTTCTCCTGGCCTCTGCGCACACATGCCTTCTCATGCAGATTTCGAATCCGTCCTACCAGCATAGCGCCGACTTCCATCTGAATCACATCCCCAAAGTGTTCTGTGTGAAGCAGGGTATATTCTCTGGCATTTTCCGTAAAAACCGGCACATTCCGAAGGGCAATGGGACGTACCGTATGCAGGAGTCCCGGAATAAATGTATTCCCTTCTTTGTGCGCATTATCCGGATAACAATACCGGTGATAATGATGCACGCATAACCGGAATACATAGCAGGTTCCGCCTTCAAATTCCTCTGCCAGCTCTTTATTTCGCAAAAGATCTGCCACCCGATAGTGACTCTGTTTTACCGGAAGTACCCTTCCCTGACGAATAGGATAGACACTCAAATAACCGTCGCAGGGTGACACCAGATGATCCGGATTAAAATCCACCGGACGGTTTTTTCTTTTAATTTTTCGGCAAAAGCAATCGTTGAAGCTTTCGAATCGCTTGGGTTCGTATTCCTTTAAAGAAATATGATTCTTTTTCAGGAAAAAGGGAATCAAAATACGAGACCAGCTTGCATCAAGCATTTCTCCACAAAAAACGGAAAGGCGCGGATTCGTTAGAATTTTAAGCGCTGCCCGTCCTACACAGGTTTCATACAAAAACTTAAGCATCCTCTTCCACTCCTTTCCGATTTAAAGTCGGTCCTATAAAATTATCTCCAACGCAAAAATGCCATAATAACCAATCCCAGGAAATCAATGGCTCCGATTCCCACCATAATCAGGATTCCTCTCATTCCCGGCTTTCTTACAGGAATCGGCATCAAAAATGCCAATGATGAAAGAATCATTCCCACAAAATAAAATGGTGTAATATCCCAGGGAGTAATGTACTGCAGGGATACAACCAACGGAAATACCAACGCTGCGCTGGTTACAGGCAGACCCTCATAATACTTTCGGGTACCGCCTTCCTTCTGCTGCCGTTCTTCTTCCATAACATTAAAATATGCCAGACGAATCAGGGTTGCCAGCATATAGATAATCATAATGGCATAAAACATGCTGATGAAGGGAAAGGTGGACATCTTTTCCACGTGATGTCTCGGAAGCTCCGGAATTGCCGGAAGCACCCGAAGCATTGCATTTCCGATACAGGCCGGAAGCACACCAAAGGCCACTAAATCCGCCAATGAGTCAATCTGAATACCAAACTTGCACTCACAAACCGTTCGATTCTTCTTGCTTCGTGCCACTTTTCCATCAAAAGCATCACACAAACCGCATATCATTAAAAAGAATATTCCAAGGTACGGATGACCGCCGCCATTTAAGCAAACTAAAATACCGGTTCCCGCAGAAGCCAAAGAGGCGTAGGTCAGCCACACTGTATAATCATAATATCCCAGCATGTTTTTCTCCCAACTTTCTATGAATGTATCCAACAATAACTACAAATAAACCAACTGTCACACTACCGTAAAAGGTAATTCCACGGCATAACAATTCCATGGTAACCACTTCGCTTTTAGAAAGCACCTGCTGCAAACCATCTAACATCAGATAGTCCGCAATACCCATGCCTCCCGGAATGGGCACACAGTTAGACCCCAAGGCTACAAAGCATTGAATTACACTAACATGCCATGCCTTGCCAAGTCCATATCCCATGGACATAAATACAAAAAAGCTCACGGCAATCTGGGAAATTCTCTGTAAGAGATTCCAGAAAAAGATTTCCAGTAAAAGATGGCCGTGTCCGAAAATCGTTTCCGCACACTCGCCATATTCCTGTATCAACCGTTCTAACCGCTTCCTTCGCTTCTCCGCACGCTTCACCATATGAAGTTTCTCCAAAATATGCAAAAACCACTCACAAATGCCGTGAAGCAACGATGCCTTTTTAAGGAGCATGTAAAAGAAAATTCCCAGTCCTATGAGTACCAGCCCCCCGGCTGCAATCAAAAGTCTTGCGACTATGGAGAATTCCCGGAAGTAACCAAATCCGAATACCACAGCCAACCCGCTTAAAACCAAAAGCGCTGCCGTGTACATCACAAGGTTAATCAGCAAAGATGCCGTAACAGCCGATGCCGGAATTCCATCCTTTAACATAAAATAGGCACTTGCAGGCTGTCCTCCGGAAGCGGAAGGCGTTACCGCCGAAAAATATACATCCGCACCACCGTAGGTAATACCCTGCATTACCTTCCGTTTGTATCCCAATCGTTTCGTAATCCGAATCAATGCCATACCTTCAAAAAAGATAAAGCCGAACATACTGGCAAATGCCATCAACAGCCATCCAGGATTCGCCCGGTGCAAAAACTGGCGAAGCATTTCCATCGAAAATTCTTTGCTTTGGGATGTGATAGCATATACTGTCAATCCTGCCAGTATTAAGGAAATCACAGCCCATACTATTTTTTTTCTATCCATTTTTTCTACTTTCTATTTTTCTGCTAATCCATAACCCAAGTTCTACAACTATAACTGCCCCCACCATGTCTACTACCATGTGCTGCTTCAGAAATACGGTGGAAGCAAATACCAGCAGTGAAAAAATCAAAACCACCGGCGCCACCCATTTGGGCAAATTCTTCATCTGCATAATGCCCCGAAAACAAGTCCAGCTTTCCAGGCAATGGATGGACGGAAACAGATTGTTTGGCGCATCCATTATATATACAACCCCCGTAAGCTGTTCCCAGATTCCACCTCCGGCAATTTCCGGACGCAAAATCGTGGTGGGGTATACCACAAACGCCACCAGACAACAGGCTTTGGCAATCAGTTCTCCTCTGCAAACGTATCTGCAGAAAGCTTCATTTTCTCTCGCAATCAAAATATAACAGATTACCCACTGAGCAAAGGCCAGCAGATAAACCGACACAAATCCCGGCACAAAAGGTATCATGCCGTCCAAGGGCAATGCCATGGAATGGTGCACCCGTCCATTGGTAAACAAGCGGGTCACAAAGTATGTCACAAAATTCAAAACCAGCATCGCACCTATGGGCACAACGCTGTACTTCGGTATAATTCGAAATAATCTCTCCCTCACAACTCCTCGTTCCTTTCCCATCTATCTCCCAAAATAGACTGTTTTATTATAAACCAAGTCAGGGTAATCTGTCAATGAAGCCCCGATTTTGTAAGCCTTTTGTAAGATTTACCCTTCTCCACGCAAAAAAAAGATGCCGCTCATCTAACGGCACCTTCTTACTTTTCTTCTTATACAATAAGTTATACGGAATAATCGATCTTATCTCCGGTCTGGATTTCCTCAAGAGGAAGCTTATCCCAATCAATTTGATCAATTTTCTCAAAAAGATCCTGTAACCCGGTGGCAGTAAGATCTGTATGTCTCGCCATAATCTTATCCTTCTGCTCGCTTAACTGCTCAAGCTGTGCATAAATGGAAAGGCTTTGATCTTCCTTAAAGGAAATCGCAACATGCTCCAGAGTAGCTCCGCCTTTTAACTCCTGTCCTAAGGCACGGTTGATACCCAGACGCTCAGCGATGGACTTGGATAACTCCACAGCCTTCTCCATACCGGCAGTTTTCTCTTTTGCATAGGCTTCATTGTCAGCCATTTTCTCCAACTCTTCGCTGGTAAAAATTACGGAAAACTCTTTATCGCTTTTACCCAACTGCTCCTGCATCTCTTCCTGGCCGTCTGCGGCAATGAAATTGTAATCCCCGTAAGTCTTTCTTAACTTTTCCAGATACGCTTTCGCCTTGTCGGAAAGATTCCCTTCTGTCTTGGTCAGTTCTTTATCGACTTTGTCTGTTTTCTTTGCCCCGGTGGTTTTGGAAGTTTTGGTCTTCTCCAACGGCTGATTTAAATTCTTATTGTTAACGCCAATTCCCTGAATCATAATTCGGACCTCCTTTTCCTTATTGATTGGTGAATTTATTCTTTACAAATCCGGTCAACAACGGCCGGATACTGATCCAAAATATTGGAAATATCCTCGAAGATCAAACTCTTCTGAGTGATGTTTCTTGACATTGCTTCAATGTTACTCTCCACATCCTCATAAAATGCTTTGGATGTATCGATGGTATCGTTTACAGAATCCAGATGCTGGGAACACTCCTCAAAAGCCTTGTCCATATCTGCACTCTGATCATCAATCTCTTTGGCAACTTCACGAATACTGGTTACCACTTCTTCCGTCTGATTAATATGCTCCAAGGACTCTGCCATAGCTTTTCTGGTTTCTTCCAAAGATTCCATCAAGTGCTTGTTGTTTGCCTCCAGCTTCTCCATGGAATCACCGATGGATTCTACCAGATTCTTGGTATCTACGGAAAGCAGGTTAACCTGCTCTGCAACTACGGCAAATCCTCGTCCGGTCTCACCGGCTCTGGCCGCTTCAATGGAAGCATTTAATGCTAACAGGTTGGTCTGGTTTGCAATACCACTAATCTGCTGAACCGTGTCCATAATGGCTTTGAAGTTCTCGTTAAATTCATTAACGACCTCACCCACATCTGCAATCATTTCGTCTACGGAAATGGATGCCTGTCTCACATTCTCGATATCTCCCTTGGATTCCTCCGCTGTCTGATGAATCTTTTCTACAATGGCGCTAAAATTCTTCGTAACATCCGTTACTTCTTCAAACTTGCTCTGGAAGTCCTGAACCACTCCTTTTATCATCTGGTCCTGCTCCTGCAGTGCCTCAAAAGAATGGCGAATTCCCCGGAAGTCTTCCTCTTCTCTCTGCAATTTGTTCTTCTCATTTGCCAGATACTTGCTGGACTCTATAATTGGCGACAGTTTCTTTCTCAACTCTGCCGTATTCTCTTTTGGTTTCTGCTGCGTCGGTGCAGCCTTTACTTCTGTATTCTTTTTTCTGCCAAACATCTGTTATTCCTCCTTGAATACCTTTTTCTATGAAAAGATAGCACATACCATGGTCTGGTTTACGTGCTGACGATTATACTGCTCACCGCCGCCAATGTAGCCTGCAAAAGGTGCCACATCTGACATATTCTTTAAGAACTCGTTCAAATACCCTTCTTTCTCAAAAAGCATATAACGGTAAATACAGTTAATTGCAAAAATCATGGAAGGTTTTGCCACCAGCTCTTTAATCTGTCCTCTGGTTTCCCGGTTAATCTCTTTGTAATCCAAAAGCTTCAAAATATACAGCGCATCGTTCTGGTTAACACGCTTGTAGTTGGAAATTGCTCCGTTGGAGGTTACACCATTCATGGAGGCAATGTAAATATCCTGATTGATGATTCGTCCAAAAGGCTCTTTTAAAACATTATCAACAATCTTATTCTTATCTACTCCGGTTTCTTCCGCATAAACAACAGCCGCCGGACGATGATCCAATTCTACGACCTCTCTGTTTTCCATGTTCACCTTGGTTGCAATGTGAACCGGACCGTCGGATTTGTCGTAAATATTCTCTCGAAACACATACGCCTTGCCATTGGTGTTCCGAACAACCATGTACGCACAGGCATCCCCATAGACCTTTCCGTTAAAAGCAACAAGGGACGGTTTTCCTTCCGGCGCACCATACACCGTTCCGCCTGCCAGTCCTACACCCTTGGGAACAAGCACCGTATTCATGGAGGAAACCAGCGCCTCCTCGTTGTTGGTACAAAATTCCAAGCACAAAGTATCGTCTGTTTTCGGTGATACTCGTTTTACACTGTCCGCAAGTCTCCACATATCCGACAAGGGATCGCTTTTCAGATTTCGGATTAAGCCTGCCGACAGCTGGGCCTCCCCGGTAATGGCTGTCATCACCAATAAACTCTTATCCCCAATGGTGGTGCCATGGTAACAAATACCTGCTGTACCAATTGTCGGCGTCTCCGGATATTTCTTCTTAAGTTCTGCCGCTATCTCAGTAAGTCGTTGATAATCACACATAAAAATGATTCCCAACGGTTTCTCTACCCCGGTACTAACCTCTGCTACTGCCTCCTGAACTCCCGGCTTCTTACTGGATTTAATTATGCTTTTCATAGTAACCCTCCTTGAAGTATTATACGCATTCTGACCTTGTATAAAAGCGCAATAGGGAAGACTGAATCAATTCGAATTCAGACTTCCCTATTGTTTATTTCTTTTTAGTTGTTTTTGTTGTTGTTTTCTTTGTTGTCGTCTTCTTTGTTGCCTTCTCTTTAGCTGGCTCTACCGCCTCGTAAATGGCAATTCCCTGATCCAAATCTCCCCAAGCCTTCAGTCTATCACTCCTGTATGCTTCTAAAAGATCTGCCTTCTTAGCTGCCATATCCAAAGCAGTCTGGTAATCCGTTGTAAGGATTAAATTCCGATCGTAGTACTCATATGGCTGTACATCAATCTTTCCTTCGGCAAACTCCACATAAAACGCTCCCTCTGCTTCTCCTTCAATATTAAATTGAACAGCAAAGTGTTGTTCTACTTTAGATGCGTCCAGCTTCTGATAGAGGCTGCGCAATTCCTTTACAAGTTCACGGTATGTCATATTCTATTCCTCCGTTAGTTTGTCAGTTATATGGATGCATTTGTATACACCCGCGCCTCACTCTATATTACCAGATAAATGTGTCTATCTTGTTACACTAGTCTGTAATTTCCAGCATTTCAATCTCAAAGTTCAATTCTTTACCGGCCATTTCATGGTTTGCATCAAAGGTCACTGTGGTTCCCTCATGGGCAATCACTTTTGCCGGCACCTGGCGTCCCAGGGAATCCAGCAGGTAAACGTAGTCACCAACTACCAAATCCTTGGATCCCGGCATGTCTTCCTCTTCAAAGGTTACAATTGCTTCCGGATCTGCCTTGCCGTAAGCTTCTTCCGGCATCAGATGAACCGTCTTCTTCTCGCCCACTTCCATATTTATAACTGCTTTGTCAAAGCCAAGGATCATCATACCTACGCCGCAAACAAACTCCAAGGGTTCTCCTCTGTCATAAGAAGAGTCAAACTGGGTTCCATCGTCAAAAGTTCCTTTATAATGCACCTTACAGGTCTTACCGCTATTCTTTCCTTCGAGTTTCGGCGAAATACCTCCGCCGCAGCCTCCACAGCCGCTTCCGCAGCCGCCGTCGCAGCCACAGCTATCCTGACCTTCTGCAGTCCCGCAACCGCCACCGCAGCCGCATCCACCATTCATCTGTTCTTCTTCGTTTAACTTATTTTCCACCTTCATAGCTTCCTCCAATTCTACAAAATTACTGTTCTTTCATTATAACAGTCTTACTCTTCTTTTGCCAGTTTTTTATAAACCGGACAACTGATGTAGCAACACCATGCCTGCTAAGAAAAGCAGGTTTATGCCCGTAAAATATAGCAGGTATTTTCCCTTTTTTTCACTATAGGCATTGCTGAAGGCCTTATAGGAAATGAGGCTGGCCATAGATGCAATCAGAGTTCCCAGTCCGCCCACATTCACGCCTCGCAGAAGCTCTTCATAGTCCTTTGCAAAATCCATCATTAGAAGAGTTGCCGGAACATTACTGATTACCTGACTGATACCGATAGCCGTAAAAAATTCATGCCCCGCAATAAGTCCCTTCAGCATATGGTGCACCTGGGGAATCCTTCCGATATTTCCGGTAAAAATGAAAAATCCCACGAAGGTCAAAAGCAACACATAGTCAGCTCTTTTTAATATCTTCGCATCCAGTACCATGGTCAAGGCAAAGGTAATTCCCAAAAGCACCTGCCAGGGAATCATCCTTAATACCACCAAAATAGCTAATAGAAACAGCACGCCGTAAGCTGCCACTTCCATGGAATTACTGTCTTTTTGCGACGGATTAACCGCTCCCGCCGTCCGAATCCTTTTGGTTTTCTCCGGCAAGAACAAAAGCATAATCACCAGCAGCGCCACCGTTAGCAAGGTATAAGGGAGCATACTCCCCGTAAACTGTTTTAAACTCATACCGGTTGCTCCGTAAAGGTACAAATTCTGGGGATTTCCAATAGGTGTCAACATACTTCCCAGATTCGCGGCAACGGTTTGCAAAACCACCACCCGGATGGTCAAATCCTCTCTTCCTGCATCTTTTAACACCATAATTGCAAAGGGCACAAAAGTTAAAAGCGCTACATCGTTGGTTATCAGCATGCCGCTGAAAAAGCATAAAAATACCAGGATTGCCCCTACCTGCAGCCCGTTTTTCTCCTTTTTTAACATGCCGCCGGCAATCCGCTCAAACACCCCGTTTTCCGAAAAGCCCTGAATAATAACCATAAGGCTCCAGAGAATTCCCAGAGAACGGAAATCGATATACGAAATATAGCTTTTATCCGGTGTTACAAAAAATGCAGATATAATCGCCAATATCCAGGCTGCCGCCAACACCGGGTCACACTTTTTCAACCATGTCATTTGTTTCATTGTTTTTCCCGCTTTCTATCATAATACGGTTCTATTGTACCAATTTCCCGGCTTTGGGGCTAGTCCTGTTTCTCTGTTTTTTGTATACACCACTTTATATATTTATAAGCGGCAAATATCCTTCACAAAAGTGTGATTTTTCGATGAATTCTTTTCATAATTTTCATGTTTTTATAACCAAAAATTATAGACTTTTGTATCTTCTTATGCCATAATGAAGTTAGTTATTGTTAATTTTCGTGGAGAATTTGTATTATCAAGGAGGATTTTATGAGTAAGAAACCAAAGAAAGAAAAAACCGGCTCAGTTGGCATTACCGGCAGTGTTAAGACACGGTTGATTTTCGCCATGCTGGCAGTTGCTGTTATTCCGTTGGTAGCAGCGATTGGCATCAGCTATTATTCTTCAACTACCAAAGCACGTGACGACGCCAAGGAAAACCTGCAGTGGCAAGCTCACTATCTGGAGTCTGAAATCAATGGTGTAATCGCTAAAAACCAGACTGCCATCGAAGCCATTGCTTCCGCCCCCAGTACCATTGCTTTTATGAAGGATGAAACCACCGGAAAAGACGAAGTTTTAAAACAAATCGTTTCCGTAAACGATTCCTTTGGTGATGGAAACGCTATTGTTATTACCAATGCACAGGGTATGATGCAGATGCGTTCTGACGGTGCAGATCTTGCAGATATTTCCGAGCGTGATTATTTTAAAACCGCAATGAGTGGCACCCCAAGTATTTCTGATATCTTGGTTAGTGCTTCCACCAAACAGCGTAGTATCTGTATCGCCACTCCGATTAAGGATCCGGCAAGCGGCCAGATTATCGGAACGGTACATCGTAACTTTAATATGAGCGCTTTTCACGAGTTGTTAAGCAGCAAAGCAAAGGAAGCGTTCTTAATCGATTCCCAGGGACTTTTAGCTGCTCATTCCCAGTACGAAATCGACCCGGATGCTGAACCCCAGGATTTTAGCCAGTCACCTTACATGACCTCCGGTAAAGAATCCGATACCTATTTAAGCACTGCAACAGGAAAGCGCTCCTATGTTTCCTATTATAAGGAGCCTATTTCCGGCTATACTGTTTGTGTTGGCGTTTCTGAAAAAGAAGTGTTAAGTTCTGCAAGAGCAAGCGCTATGCGTATTGTGTTCCTTGGAATTTTTATGGTAATTGTGGTTATCTTTATTTCCTTCTATCTGGCTAACTCCTTTACCAAACCGGCGTTAGCCGTAGATGCGTTATTACACGATCTTGCTCAGGGACGATTCAAGCGTATTGAAAAGTTTACCAACCGTAAAGATGAATTTGGTCAGATGGTGCGAAACTCCAATGCCGTTGTTGATAAACTGGATGATATTGTGGGACAGATTAAGGCATCTTCCAACCATGTAGGCGAGTCTTCTCAGGAATTGTCTATTATGGCCAACCAGATTGCCGCTACTACCGACAGCGTTGCCAATGCTGTTCAGGAAATCGCTGCAGGTGCTATGCAGCAGGCGAAAGAAGTACAGGATTCTGCTGAAAATACTGGTTTAATTACCGATGCCGTTGAAAATGTTCAGGGCAGCACCTCCGATTTGAATTCTTTGGCAGAACGTATGAAACAGGCTTCCGAGACTTCTACCAATTCTCTGAAGCGCTTCCAGGAAACCAGTGCTATCATGTCTGAGAAGATTGAAGAAATCTCCACCAAGATTTCCGCTACTCAGAATGCGGTTTCCGATATCAACGAGCACGTGGAAGGTATTTCCGGAATTGCAGCACAGACCAACCTGCTTTCCTTAAATGCTTCCATCGAGGCTGCAAGAGCCGGTGAAGCCGGTCGTGGATTCGCCGTTGTTGCAGAGGAAATTCGTAAGTTGGCTGATGATTCCGAAAGCATGGCTTCCGAAATCCGCAGCGTAATGGATGCATTATTAACCCAGTCTCAGGATGCCGTTGCCGCTGCCGGAGAAATCATGGAAGGCAATGCCGCGCAGCAGGAAGCTTTAAGTCAGACTCTGGAATCTGTAGAAGGTATGTTAAACGATATCGATGCCACCGTTGGCAGTGTAGCTCAGATTGCCGGTCAGACCGACACCTGTGTAACCAGCAACCGTGTTGTTTCCAATGCTATGTCTTCTCTTTCCGCTATTTCCGAAGAGAACGCTGCTGCTACCGAAACCACCGGTGCTTCTGTTGAGGAGTTATCCGCAACCGTAACAACCCTCGCTGCTTCCGCAGATGGATTGAAAGAAGTTGCTGAAATGCTGAATAAGGAAATGGAATTCTTTGAATAAACTTGATATTCGAAAAGCCCGGCGAATTTCCTCGCCGGGCTTTCTTTTTCCGTTTACGCTACTTCCCTATCAGTGCATGTCAAACCAATCCAGCAAGGTCACTTCCCGCTTGGTTCTGCCCCATCGCTGATAACAAAGCATTACTTCTTCTATATTTCCGCCTTCCCGTCTAACCAGTTCTTCTACCGTCAGGAAGCTTTTCCAATAGTAATAAAAAACGGTGGTCATTCCTTTTTCATAGACACTCTGATCAAATCCATTTAAGGACTGCTCTCCGTTCTGCTCTTCAAACAATTCAATCAACAGGCGGTTGATTTCTTTTTCTTTCTCATACTCCGCCTGGGTTAAATACCACTTTCTACTGATATATTCTGCCATGCCTTCTTCAAACCACATGGTTTCTTCAAACAGCTCATCCCAAAAATATTCGCTCCAGTGTACGAATTCGTGTCCGAAAATTTGACGCACCTGGCTAATGGGCAAGTTCTCATAATAATCCCGCACCTTTCCCACCTTCTCATCCCACATATCATAGTCTTTAAGTTGAGACAGGTAGACTCCTTTCCACGCATCCAAATATGGTGTCATAACAGTTCGCCAATCATTTGTGAAAGCCGGAACCGGAAGTTCTGTTATCAGCTCTGTGGCACTCCTGTAATCTGTCCATACAATACACTTGGGGATTTCTTTTACTCCCATATCACTTTGAAGCATGTTTACATACTCCTCCATGCCCTCCATCAAAAGCGGCGTATGTTTTTTCAGTTCCTGCAATTCCTCTTCATTTTTACATAAATACAACTGCTCCATGGTTCCGTCTCCTTTTCTGCCAGATGGTGTCAAGTCCGGTACTACCTACCGGGGTGTGTTCCATATCATATCACATTGGCTTGATGCGTGCAAGCCGTGTGTCACGTTAGTCCGCCAGTAATCTATGCATTTTCTGCTTAAGAAGATCGATATCCAGTGGTTGATCCGTCGTTTCCATTGACATAATCAAATTTTGCCCCACAAATATTTCATTGTTCTCATATTCCGCTATCTTTCGGAATGCATTTACCGCATATTCCTCTTTATCAATCATTCCGAAATGCTCCCAATATACTGTATCATCTCGCTTCACGTCGTAAATCGCAAAATCCGGATAAACCGTATGATATCCATTGATGCACAGATATGGTTCATACTGGTAAGGTATCTTCATTTTATAGAGCAAGTCTGCAATAATTTTTTCTGACTTCGATCTTACAAGTTCCCCTCGCTCCGTCTTATACGTTCGCTCCATGGGATACGGATTCTGACTGCCCGGATGTTCTTCCATCCACTCACTAATACGCTTCTCCACAGGTTTTTCAAAGGGCCTAACCAACTGCTTGCGTCCCTCTGCCATGTCCTCATACAACGCTCCTAACTGTTCTACTTCATACTGTTTTAGGAATTTCTTTATAGCGCTTTTTGTTCTTTCTATGCGCTTTAATAACATCCTCTCATAGTCTCTCTGAACCGTTTTCTTTACTATCGGCCATTCTGCTTTGGGAACAAAGTGGTACTTTTCTTCCCCCTCCGGTCTGATATAACACTGTGTAACACCATGATTTTTCGCGAAACGTACACGTCCTTCCGGACATTTGTCCCATCGCTCCTTATTTCTAAGAATCCTTTTTTCAATCTGCTCCAATTCCTGAAGCTGTCCTTCCAATAGTTCTCTGTAATTCTTCATTTTACCTACTCCTCCTAACTTTCTCTTATTTAACGGGTAACCTCAAATTTCTGTTTTTTCAAAACTACCCACTATCCTTGTATTTTTTCCTTCTCGTATGTGCCACTCCTTTTTTGTTTTTAGTTTCCTACCGACTAAAATGACATTATTCTTGTCTCGTAGGTATTTATATAGATATTTTCCTGTCAATCCGTCATTTAAACTCTCATTCTTGCAAAATCCCACCCCAAAACGTTATTTTCATTTTTTTATCTACCTACCGAATGGCTGGATTTTCCATATAGTGGGTAAGATTTTGAAACACGTTTTTTCACACTACATACGGTTCAACGATTCTTCCCATGTAGTACGTAATTTTCCAAAACGCTTTTTTTTCGGTTACCTACCGCCCACGGTGATTAATAATATTCGTCTGTAATTTCTCTGATATTTTGGACGGGGCGCCGAACGCGCCCCACCCGAATGAGTATTCTTTAATGATTTTTAGAACTTGATAACTTCCGGCGCTGCCGTAAAGGAACTGATTGTTGCTGTTGCATCCTTAAAATAGTATACTATGGTGTTGCCATCGTCAGGATCATACATTTTCTTTAGGTCAGGATATGCGTCAAGCATTGAAACTCTAGCTTCACGGCGGTCGTCTTCCACCAATTCACCTGCCACACGAATCCATGCACCATCCTTAAATGCTGAAACCTCTACTTTAGGATTCTTTGCAATCTGCTTTGCCACATCCTTTACTTTTCCGGTTTGAATATACAGCTTTCCTTCAAATTCATGGGCTGTACCAAAAGGACGAACTCTAGGCTGATCGCCTTCCACTGTCGCCAAATAATACACCCCTGCTTCTTTTAAAAATTTAACTACCCGTTCCATAAAGCACCTCCGTTTTTATGACTATTGTACACCGTCTTTTTCTATTTTTCAAATAACTTTTCGAATTACCCTCTGACCTGCACAACCAGCGGTGCAAAGGCTGCGTTTTTATGGAAAACCTCCTGGTAAATCCGTGTACACTTCTCATAAAGCGCAAAGGTCTTTAATGCTTTTTCCTCGTCATAGTATACTTTCCAGGTTCCAACATACTTCGCGTTTTGTGCCTGGTTTTTAATAAAAGCCTCCACATCCCTTGGGGGGTACCCCAAAAACAATCCGATTTCGTGAGGAAACTCTTTTTGTGCATTGACCCGGTAAATCATTCTTGCCACGCATAACTCCGTATCATCCACCGGATACTTCAGCTCCGATAAAAGCGCCTTTGCCAATGGGTCTGCCAAATCCTTTTTCAGGCGTTCCGGACGGTACATATAAATCAGAATCCGCTTCTCCATATATTTCACCGGCAAAATCCGCAATCCCTTGGGAACCAGTATCGCATTAAACCGTCGAAGACTCTCATTTAACGCTTCTGCATCCTCCACCGGGCAGGTAAACAAAGAAGCTGTTTTAATGCCCGCCATGGTGGGAGAACAATGTAAAACAACTAAATCTTCTGACATCTTCCTCACCTCTCCTGTGCTGTTTCTTCGTCATACACTCTCCATTCGTTAGTGTAAACTAATCCTTTATTGTTAGTTTACACTAACCGCAATATTTTGTCAATACCCAGCTTCTCTTTTCCATAAAAAAAGCTCCGCCTAAGCGAAGCTTTTCAATGTAATCGTCAATACGTTCCGTTCCACGTTGGATTAAATGTTAAAGGACAACTTCTCAGGTAAGCTATCCTTTTCTCTCTTCACGTTGTCACCCCTCGTTATTCTACACGCTTATAGATAGATGTTATATTCTGTCCATCTACATATTCGTATTGAATATCATCCATGTTCTTCTTTACCATCAGAATACCCAATCCGCCAATCTCCCGCTCCTCAGCAGACAGAGTTATATCCGGATCCGCTTTTGCCAAAGGATCATAATGCATTCCGCAATCCACAAGCTGAATTCTGACCATGCGTGATTCTTCAAGATACTCAAATGTAATCTTGGCTTTACCAACAACATCATGATATGCATAGTGAGCAATATTGACAAAAAGCTCTTCCACCGAAATATCAATTTTCATCTGGGCCTTCATATCGCATCCAACTTCTTCCAGATTCTGATCTATGAAGTCTATAACCTTTGGCAAATTCACGAGGGTGGCATCCAATTCAATTGATTTCATAGGCTGTCCTTTTCTTAAACAATCGTCAAAATATCACTAAATCCAGTTACTTCAAAAATTTCTTTTACTTCCTCAGACACATTCTTAACTATCATTTTGCCCTGCTTATTCATGGTTTTCTGCGCAGAAAGCAGCACACGTAAACCAGCACTGGAAATGTACGCAAGTTTTTCCAAATCAAAGCACAGCTCCGTAATCCCTTCAATTGACTCTTTTACACTTTCCTCCAGCTGTGGTGCTGTAGTCGTATCCAACCGTCCGTTCAAAGCAATCACCAAACTGTTGTTTCCATTCTCCTTTGAAATTGTAAGCATAATCGTCCTCCTATAAATTTTAGTGAAAAATTATTGTGTTATGGCTATTCTACACATTTTATATGTCAAAATTGTGTAAAATAGCAGTGAAAAGATACCTCTTTACCAGATATCCGGAAACTGCTGTCATAACTTTCACTTTTTCCATGACAAAAGGAACAGATGGCGAGCCGCCTGTTCCTTTATACTTAAATCCGCACACTGCAAATGTATTCTGCATCTCCCGGAATCTGGATTCCCGGATCCTGAATCTCTACATCGCCCTGTTTTCCTTTGTCTTCCAAGCCCATCATGAAATGACATAAAGCAATCCCTACATCTATTTTCTGTAAATCCCCTGTTGCATCCGAAATATAGCCTTTGTCCTTCTTCTCATAAAAATGATAAACACCGTCTTTCAATATAAGTCTCCAGGGCTGTTTATTCACTGCCGATGGTGCCCAGCGCACCATTTCCAGGATCTCCGCCATTTCATCATCCGCTGTTAACGGCTGTCCCCAGGCTTCCGCAAAAAACAGCTTATCCCCTGTCATGCGGTTGTCAGCGCCGATTCCCTTTCTCATTACCGATTCTTTAACAGATTTCTTCTTTGCCGGATATCCCAACGGACTTACACAAGGCATCATTTCCCATTCCTGTACCTTGGCCGCTGCCTCAAATGTTTCGCGCTTCATGGTTCCACCAATCCAGACAGTTCCTATGCCCAGTTTCCAGGCATGGATAACCATTTTTTCAAAGGAGTATCCATATGCCACATCCGCATAGGGCCTTTTTTCCACCTTTCCTGCTACATATAACTGTTCGCCGGAAAGGACTGGACTGGACAGCCCATTTTCCTTTGCATCTAAAAACACGAACTCCACCGGAATATCAAATGGATTTTTAACTTCTTTGACATACTCTTCCAGGTCCCGCCAGTGTTCCTCGCGAAGCATTATTCCGTCGTAAGTACGAAAACTTTTCCTTCCTTGTATTACTTCTAATAGTTTACTCATGTTTGCTCTCCTTTCCCTTTTTCGCTATTATATTTTGCAAAACTTTTTTTGTCAAGCACCCGCTATGTATTTAGCAACACTACCCATCCTTTTATCATCTGCTATTGATTTTGTCCCTAACCCGTGCTATAATAATTGTGCACAATTGAATTATGCAAAAGGAGTTAGTTATGTTAGAATTTGAACCATATTCCCTTGATGCGTTAAACAGGGCTCTGCCTTATATCCATAAAAATGCTGCTCTTGCCAGCGATTATTCCGCAGGCTATCTTTTCATGTGGCAAAAAAGCAATGCTGTTTCTTTCTGTTTTTGGAAAAATACCTGCGTTATTCGTCAGACCATTGGCGAACAGGCTGCTTTCAGTTGGCCCATGGGCGAACATCCGGATGAAATGCTGGACGAGCTGCTTGTCTACGTGAAGGAACACCAGCTAGCCCTGCGTTTTTATCCCATTACAGAAGATCAGTTGACTACATTACGTCAGGATTCCCGATTTTCCCAGTCCCTTGGGGCGTATGATCGACGATGGAGTGATTACCTGTACTCCTTTGAAGACGTTCTGACTTTCCGGGGGCGAAAGTACAGTGGCCAACGCAATCATATTAACAAGTTCCGGCGTTTATACGGCGAACCGCAGATTCGCTTTATTACACCTGCCGATCATGCCGGCATACATACGTTTCTCACCTCATATTCGCAGGAACATCCTTCCAGAAGCGCGTTGGAAGAATTGGAGCTAACGCAAACCCTGAATCTGTTGGAGGTCTACGAACCCCTCGGACTGTTTGCCGCCTGTATGGAATACAACCATACAATTATTGCGCTCAGTATCGGGGAACTAATCGGAGATACCCTTATTATTCATGTGGAAAAAGCTCTTACCAGTTTTGATGGCATATATCCTACGATGTATCAGGGATTTGTCCAACTTGTTGCCAGTCAGATTGGCTACCCTCTCCGCTATGTAAATCGCGAGGATGACGCCGGCGATTCCGGACTTCGCACATCGAAAATGCAATACCATCCGGTTGAAATGATCCACAAATATCTGGTTCATGTACACTCTCCTGGTGTTTTACTGAAAGAATATCCCGTTTTAAAAGGAGATTCTTTATTCATTACCGGATTTCGGGATACTGATAAACAGAACTATTTTGCTTTAAACACGGACATAGAAAACAACCGTTTCTGGGGCTATGACTATCGTGAGGATATAGGTATCACTCCCCCGGCTGATGAAGATACCTTTTTTGACGCCGCATGGCACGATATGCAAGCCGGCGATTCTATAAACTTTGCTTTGCGGCTTCGTGAAGACGGGGAAATGATTGGAGAAGGCATTTTGTGGAATTTCAAAGAAAATCATACTGCTGAACTGGGCTGCCGCCTGCTTCCCGGCTATCATGGCAGGGGATATGGCAAGCTGGCTTTCGGGCTTCTCACTCAGTTCGCCGAAACGCAGCTTCACCTGCGTGTGGTTGCACGTTGCTACCACCAAAATCTTCCTTCCAGTCGAATGATTACCGCAAATGGTTTTCAAAAGACCGGCGAGGATGAAACATTTTTCTATTTTGAACACCCTACAGCATAAAAAAAGGGGGAGCAGTTCCATTGAATGGACCGCTTCCCCTCCAAATGATAAGCGATTTCACCGACAAACTTACCTTACTTTCTATAATGTTCCTCGATAGATACCGCTGTCTTTATGCATGGGACAAGTCCGGAAAATACAGATTGTCCCGTTCGATAGACAGTAGCATATCCCCTCTGTAAAAAAAACCTGTAATCGTCTGCGCCGTCGTACTCTTTCTCGTAATCTTCTATGACGCGCTTCATCAGTTTCGCTGCTAGCCCCTGCTTACGGTAGTCGGGATCGGTCATGACCGTTCCGATCTGAATGTAGTAAGTTCATCTAAGTCAATTGCGTCGCCTGTATATGCGCATTCTGTTTTTTAAAAACAGAAAAAACTTTCACGAACGGTACTTTTGGATTAATTCCCAGAAGCGCATCTCCATCCATATCGTGTAACTTCACTGTTTTAATTCGAACATTCTCCAAATTCATATTATTATCAAAAATATACATTCCAAGCAACTCAATTCCTTTAGGAAATGTAACCTCATGATTGCATATACGATCAGGAAGAGATTTCCTACATGATAGTACTCTCCCAATTTCTGGAATGCCCAGTAGAATCCGGGGGCGAACACTTTCTTTTTTTTAATCTGTTTCCTGTTGTGTACTTCTGATTATTAACAGTACCACAACCATGGCGGCAATACTAACCGGCAAGGATATCATCCAGCTTCTGACAAAACCGGCAAAAACATATCCCACAGCAGAAACTGCTGCTACCGTCAGTGCATACGGCAACTGAGTGGAAACGTGCTTAATGTGCTCACACTCACCACCTGCCGATGCCATAATAGTAGTATCGGAAATTGGTGAACAATGATCGCCACACACTGCACCTGCCATACATGCGGAGATGGAAATAATCATCAGTTCGTTGGAAATATCGCTGTGGAATGCGCTTACCACAATCGGAATTAACAAACCAAAAGTTCCCCATGAGGTTCCGGTTGCAAAAGCAAGACCGGCACCAATGATGAAGATAAATGCCGGCAGGAAGTTCATAACCATTCCGTTTTCCGCTACTTTTTCCACCAAAGAGGCCACATATTCTGCTGCTCCCAAGGAATCTGTCATACTCTTTAAGGTCCAGGCAAGGGTAAGAATTAAAATTGCCGGAACCATGCTCTTAAATCCCTCCGGAATGGCATTCATGCACTCCTTAAAATCAAGTACTCTGGTTATCAAGTAGAATAAAAGGGTTAAACAAAGGGCTACGGAAGAACCAAGTACCAAGCCCACAGATGCATCGGCATTTGCGAAGGCGTCGGCAAAACTCTCACCTTTGAAAAATCCACCGGTATAAATCATTCCGATTACACAGCAGATAATCAACGCTACAATCGGGAATACCAGATGGATTACCTTACCCTTGGAAGAAATCGGTGGATTCGGCTGATCCTCTGCACCGGTAATACTGGATTCATCCGGTACCTTGTCTATGACCGGTTTAACCTCCAGTCCCTTTTCTGCCCTCTTCATTGGGCCATAATCGAATTTACCAAAGATAATCACCAACATCATGGTAAAAGTTAAAAATGCATAGAAGTTATACGGTATTGCTTTAATAAAAAGTGCCAAGCCGTTGGTTCCAACCACAAAGCCCGTAACCGCTGCTGCCCAGGATGAAATCGGGGCGATAATACAAACCGGAGCTGCGGTAGCATCAATAAGATAGGATAATTTTTCTCTGGAAACATTATGACGATCCGTAACCGGACGCATTACAGAACCAACCGTAAGGCAGTTAAAATAGTCATCAATAAAAATCAAGACACCTAAGGCGATGGTGGCCAACTGTGCTCCGGTTTTGGATTTCACATGGGTAGAAGCCCATCTTCCGAAAGCAGCCGATCCGCCTGCACGGTTCATCAACATAACCACACTTCCAAGAATAACCAAAAAGATTAAAATTCCCACATTCCAGGGGTCGGAAAGCTGAGCAATCATGCCATCCTTTAAAATGTGATTCAACGCTTTTACCGGATTGAATTCTGCATATAGTAATCCTCCGGCTACAATACCAATAATGAGGGACGAATATACTTCCTTCGTAATCAACGCCAATAAAATCGCAATAATCGGGGGAAGTAATGCCCATAATGAATTTGCAAACATATAGTATCCTCCTTTACTGTCAAAAATTATACCATATTTTTCCGCAATAAACTATACAATTCAGTCATTTTTCACATTTTGAATCCCAATAGTCCATATCCAACATATTATTTGTGCGTTTTGCAAAAGATGTCTTAATTTAAGCACAAGTTTTAAAAAGCATTTACCTGATATGCGGAATCTGCTACCATAAATTTAGTAATTATTTACAGAAAGGAAATGTCCATGTACGCAATTTTAATTCCTTATATAGAAACAGAAGAAGGCGACTGCCTTCTGTTAGAAGTGCGTTCTATGCACGTCCCACAACCGGGTGAGGTCTGTTTTCCCGGCGGAAAAATAGAAGCCGGCGAGACAGCTGCGGAAGCTGCCATCCGGGAAACCTGCGAAGAACTAAGCATTCCTCCTTCTTCCATAAAAATTTCGGAAGAACTGGCGCCGGAGCTAATGGAGGACGGCAGGCGGATTTATCCGGTAACCGCTAGGCTTTCTCCATCTGCACTGGATTCCATAAAACCATCCTGTGCAGAGGTAGCTTCGTTTTTCCTACTGCCTTTATCCTGGTTGAAGAATCATAATCCTGCCTGCTACCGGCTCACAGGTTCAAGGATAGATATGGAAAACTTGCCAACCATTCTTCGGGAGTATTTGTCACATTACGCACCTTTTCAAAACACTCACGATACATTTTACTGGGAATATGAAAATCACGGCATTTGGGGTATGACCGCCAGGGTAATCCGGCGCCTTCTGCCCGACTGACGAAAAAATTTTCACTTTTCTCTTGACCTTAAAGCAACTTGAAGGTGTAGCATAACAGCGAAAGGAGGAGATATTCATGAAAATCAAAGAAGTAGAACAGCTTACGGGGATGAAAAGCGCTAATATCCGTTACTACGAAAGCAAGGAGCTGATCGTTCCCAGTCGTCAAGGCAACAATTATCGTGAATACAGTGAGGAGGATGTGGAAATGCTTAGAAAAATCAAAGTAATGCGGCTTCTTGGAATTTCCGTAGAGGATGTCCGCAAAATTTTTACAGGGGAACTGTCTATGGAAGATGCAGTATCTACGCGATTAACAGAGTTGGATGCTGAAGCGAAATCCATCAAAGAAACCCAGGCGGCTTGCAATGCCATATTGGAACAACATCTTCAAATCAATGATTTATCGGAATCCATTCTTTCCGGCACTCCAAGCCAGTGGGAACCACGCATGAAACAAATCCGTATGCAGGATGCCGACAAGTCCTTCCTGATTAAAGGAATGCTTCTGATGGCTGTACTTCCGATATTCTATCTACTAATGACCTTGGCACATGGTAATTTCATCAACACAGGCAATCCGGACGGAAATCGGATTGTGATTGGCGCAGGATGCTTTTTCATCCTATACAGTTATATACTGTGCATTTACGAAGGCGCAAAGGGCTATGGTCTCACGTGGAGTATGGGTGCCGGGACCAACTGGCAGGCACCGGGGCTTGGTATCCTCAGCAATTCCTACAGCATCTGCAGCATTGGGCTGGTACTCTTTGGCGCAATTTACGGCTTATCCATATTTTTTACGATGTATCTGATTATGGGAATACTGTTGTGCGGCACCCGCATATATTTCATAAAGAAAGATATTCATCCGATTAAGCGGGCGGTTATGTAACGCTGCCCTCAAAGGGTTGCGCATACCGCTTAAATCACAGAAATTTAGGGTTAAGTGGTACGGGAAAATATGCTCAAACTCCCTTGTACCACCTGAAATACGAAAGCATAAAATCAGGTGGTACAGAAAAACATGAGGATAATCTCCTATACCACCTAAATTATGAAAATAGCGAATCCGGTGGTGCGAAAAAGTATGTTGTAAGCCACTTGAGACAGCCGCAAATACAAAAATATGGATTTAGAAGGTTTGCCATACCGCCTAAATCACAAAACACGAAATTAGGTGGTATGGACTCAGATTCCGACACTTCCTCGTACCACCTAAAATGAAAAAGTATGAAAACAAGCGGTATTCAGAACACTAATATGATCGCTTACACGAAAGGAGACTGCCCACTAATTGCTTAGTGTGGCAGTCCCCTTTTTACTAATTGATTATCTCATCTAGCTTTTCTACAATTGTTTCTCGTTCCCCGCTCCCATTTGTTATAAATCTTAATAACGGAATTTCATACAGTTCCATACCGCTATAATTATAGCAAAAATATCACTAGCAAGCACAACATATTCAAAAAAAGAACCCGAGAAGGATTTTCTCTTCTCAGGGTTCTACATATTATGAAATCATCTTATATCTCATACCATATTTACAAGTCTCTCCCTGTAGTCCTCACCGCAGTAGAGTTTTTCAACATCTGACAGAGTCCCCTCTTTTGAAATCTCTACTGCCATATTCATATGCTTTTCAGCCATGGTCTCCGAACCTCCATGCAAAAGGCTCAACGCCAGTCGTACATAAAAGGCTCTCCGGATTGCATCCTCATCCTCCGGTTTCACGCGATTGTAACTCTTTGCAATCTTTAACGCCTCTTCAAATCCCTCCGTATCAACTGCTGCCATCTGCTCATAAAAATCAACATTCTGGCTGCGGGAGCGACTCTCCTCATCCGTACAGATTCGATAGCAGTTCTTGATTTCCGGTATAAAAGCAAACTTTCCGGGATATGCGCCGTACCGCATCCAGGTGTGCGAGTCCTCCGAAACAGACCGTTTCGGGAAAGGTGTCTTACTATAGTCCTCTACTGTGTATCGGAGATTTCTGTATTTTTCTTAGTATTATACCATCTTTCACAAAACAATAAACAAAATCCACATTTTCTTGACACTTCGGACAAGATTTTTTCAGTCATTCTAACGTCATCGCGGGTTCGGTATTCATTGGCACATAAAAAAAGAGCCGCCCACCAATTACTTAGTGTAACGACTCCGCCTTTTAACCAATTACCTTATATTGCATTCGAACATAGGAATCTTCCAGTGTCTCGCATTTTTCCAGCTTGAGAATCCCAAGCTTATCCAAATCCTTCCTTTCTGTTATGGACGCTCCGTCAATTAATGTGGATGTGTCTTTTCCACCAATCAAAACAGGTGCTACCACAATGTCAACATAATCAAGGAGCTTTTCCCGCAGGAACAGTCCGTTAACCGTTCCGCCGCTTTGCACCGTCAATCTTTCGCAGCCATACTTTTCTTTTAGCTCGACAAGTGCATCCTCAAGGGAAATCTGTTCCTGATATATTATATGTAAATTATCTTTTTCCATACCAAATGCCGGATGCGCTTTATTGGATGTTATTAAAACAAAATCCTTGGATTTTGCACAAAAATACCCGATTCCATGCTCCGTCAAATGGCTGTTATCCAGCAATACGAAGGAAACCGGTGTCTTGTCCGGAAGGGGCTTCTCATTCACACCCATCTTCTCCTGCACTCGCCCGGTGTTAAAGGACCACAGATCCGTGGTCTGTTCTATTTCATAATACTGATGTAGTCCTTCTTTCAACCCATCAATTTCCGGAAAGTTCTTGTCCACATCCAAATCGTCATTTGCCCCGGGGCTGATTTTCCCGTCCAATGACATTAGCATAAATAGCGTTGTTATTGGTCTCTTTTTCATGGTCGTCCTCCTTGGTTGTCTATAATAATTCCTTCCAATTTGCTTCATTAAACCCCGGAAAGACTCCCTTGTCTGTCACCAAGAGCGGACGTTTTACAAGCATTCCGTCACTTGCCAAGAGACGATACATCTCATCCTCGCTCATTACCGCCAATTTTTTCGACAATTCCATCTCGCGATAAAGCTGACCACTGGTGTTGAAAAACCGTTTCAATGGCATGCCGCTTTGCTGATGAAGCTGACGAATCGTATTCTCATCCGGATGATTTTCCTTAATGTCCAATACCTCGTAATGGATTTTGTTTTCTTCTAACCATTTCAATGCCTTCTTGCAGGTTGAACACTTGGAGTAGCAGTACACATTATTCATAATCAGTCTCCTTGTTTTTGTTTTATTATACCACAGTAGTTGCATGGAGAACACCAAAAGCGACACAATCTTCCGTACAAAAGAACTACATTATATGCTATATTTTATTCATCAGCGAAATACGAAAGGAATTATATTTATGAATATTTCACAAATGTCAGACGGAACATTGCATTCCCATACCCTAAAAATTCTGAATAGGATAGAAGATATTCTTTCCCGCCCTTGTACACAATCTGATTCACACATCTGCAGAACAATCGCAGATGAATTGGGATACTCTCTTTCTTATGTGCGCGACATATTTAAGATTTCAACCGGAATAAGTATAAGAAAGTATATTACTCGCAGAAGGTACACCATTATTGTATCGTCATATTCAGCGGATGAATTTTGCCAACTCAAAATGCATGAAACCATACAGGGGGTCAAAAATTTTAAATTGAAAGTTTTCCGAGAATTCCCTATGTTAAAATCAACATATACACAAGATGTACTTCAACCTCCTATTGAAGAGGATGCACTCTCAACTTCAATTGACCGCGCTTATGAGACTCAGATGCTATCTGAAGTTTTCGACGACATCACAGAAAACCGTAACCTTTTTGAAATTTTAGATGGTGAAGAAACGATCCTACTGCAAGACTTGCGTGATGTTTTTGTAGATCTTGATAATATCTATTTTAAATATCGTGATATTGTTTTTAAAATTATCGCCTCAGTCTACGTAAAAGAAGCAGTGTATCGAGATTACCATGCTTCTGCGCTTTTTGGCCTTCCGCTATATAGTTATTCTCCATAACCATATAGCACGACCAAAGCTCTTCAGGAATTAATTCTATTTAGGGATAATACTCTTACTCTCTCATCAGGTTTTGATGTCCACTTGGAATGGGCAGACAGACACCGTTTTGGAGTAGCTAATCTTGTTTCTTATTCCAGTTACACTGATGATGTTATAGACCACATCGAGTTTGTGGAACACCCCTTTCTGAACTTCGATAAACATCACGTGTATCTAGATTTGTCTTTTTTCAATCACGCCACTATTAAAAGCCTTGCTGGGACTCACTAGTCCCTCAAGGCGTCTGATTCTCACCTTCTCTTAATATCATCATCGCATTTTTTCGTTATACTCTCCTTTGCTAAGCACCTGCACGATATGATCCGAATATCCCATTAAATCCTCTCGCTCCGCAGTGGCAATCAGATATTGAATCCACTCTGCAAAGGATTTCTCCGACATGGAATTCACCTGTTTTGCAATAATCTGTGATAAGCCATCCTGGGCAAATCGACATACTTTCGTAGCGTCATTTTCTTTACATACCGCTTCCATTAATTCATCTACCACACTCATGGTATCGAGAATCCTAGAAGAGCCTGTATTGTCTGTAACCAACGCTTTTTTCCTATCATACCCTATTTCGGTCATTTCACTTGCCGGGTCATCCGCCATAAATATCTCATGAATCAGTGGCGCATCCTGGAGGCAAAAAGCTATAAACACAGGCGCTCCCGGCTTCGCTATTCGAAGCGCCTCTTTGCACGCCCGCTTCCGGTCTTCAAAATCCTTCATACTGTAAATCGGTCCCATTGCCAAAACAAGGTCATATTCATTATCATTTAGGAAATGTAAATCCTTCGCATTTCCCTCAAACACTCGAATATAATCGTTCCCGTCAAAATTCTTTTTCATCTGAGCCACATATTCCGGCGTAAGTTCTACTGCATCAACACTATATCCTTCCTCAGCCAGCGTCTTGGTATAGGTTCCGCCTCCGGCGCCTATATCTGCAATCTTCGCTCCCGGCTTAAGGTACTTATGCAGGTAATGCATGGTTATTATGAACTCTGTTTCATTCGCCTTGGTATAAGATAACCGGTTTCCCTCTGGGAAGCCGGAATATTGCTCGATTACTTTTTGTTCTTGTGCGTTTAATGTCATGGGTGTTTCATTCATAAATCTACTCCTTTTTTATTTCTGGGCAGTCTTCTAGATTAATATACCGATATGTTCCTTGATTTTTTTCATAAAACCAATACCTACTCGTGTCAAATATATAGTGTCCTTTATTTTCAACCTCATATAATACTACCAAAATCTTATCGTCGCACTCTGATAAAACCACGTACTCAACTTCATCTATAGTCACAACCTCGTATTTTGTTTTATCTTCTACTGAACGAGTTAACACAAACAGCGTTCCAAAAATCAGCAACACCAAGCTCATCACAAAAGAAATATCAAACACAATACTAACCACTTTTCTAATCCATATCCGTCTTATTTCCCCAAATTTGTCTATAAACGTAATCCCAAATAATGATATTATTCCTGTCAAAAAAGCAACTGCTATCGTCACCGTTGAATTTTCATCCAAAATAATATTAATATTTCTAATCCAATTATATGTTTTGTGCGTCTGCTTCATTATTTCCAATAAAGAATAGAGATTTAAGAAACCTATTACCATCCCCATTAAGACAGTTACGATTAACACTGTCGCTGTCTCTCCCCTTTTCTTGACCTTGCTTTTTTCTTCATTTTTTCTCATGATGAGCGGTATTATAGCCCCTACAATTATTAATAGTAATATAGATACCAAGTATACCACCCTATCACCAATGATGGAATGAAAGTATTTTCCCGGAATACCATAAAACTTTTCGCATTTTTCTTGATATGATAAATTATGTACAAAATTAGCAACTGTATATAATGCTGCTAGTACTGATACAATACTCGCGACAATCTCCTTGTGCGAAACTATCCATTCCACAAAACCAAATCCCCATTTTTTTTCTTTCTTTTTGAGCTTTTCTTCCATGAGTTATTCCCTCCCGTAATAATTTTAATTTTTCTCTTGTTAAATCACGTTTTCCTGCGCTTTATTTTCAAATTGCTTTCAGCATACCGATTCACTGTTTCTATTTCATGTTCAACAAATTCATAACCAGTTTTACCATAATATCTTTTTCTTCCGGATTCGATTCCGCAATCATAAGCGTAATCGCGACAAGTTCTCCATCGCCAATACGCTTACTACCATCTTTAAATAATGCCTGATTTCTCTCCAAAAATTCCAAGAATAAAGATGCCGCGATTCGCTTACAGCCATCGGCAAAGGGATGATCCTTAATCATGAAGTACAGTAAATTAGCTGCTTTTTCCTCAATCGTCGGATATGCATCTTGGCCAAATGCGCTCTGATATATTGCGGAAATAATTCCATTTACTTTACCAGCTTCTTTTTCCACACCGAAAACATCCGTCTCGAAAGAATCCTTCATGTGCGAAACCATCGTCATACAATCATCATACGTAATCCTATATACAGGTGACTGTCCATCAGGCTTTATAATTGCCTGATGATCATACTGATCTAACAATGTCAACGCTTCTGTATACAAATTTACGGCCCTTAAGATATCCTTTTCCTCGACATTCAACGCATCCGCTAACATTCGTGTTTGAATATCCACGGTCTTTTCCAGTGCATTGAGGCGCTTTTTATTGATTGCATAACCATCAATCATATACTTCTTCAGAACGCCGCTTGCCCACTGTCTGAATTCTACCCCTCGTTGGGATTTCACGCGATACCCTACGGATATTATGACATCCAGGTTATAATATTTTGTTTTATATCGCTTTCCATCCGCAGCAGTTGTCAAGAAATCCTTGACAACTGAATCCTTATCAAGTTCTCCTTCTTTGAAACAATTATTCGCGTGCAAACTCACATTTTGCTTTGTGGTATCAAACAGTTCCGCCATCTGCGCCTGCGTCAACCACACAGTATCTCCATCCATTGGCACAGATAAAGTTACTTCCTTATCCTCTGTCTCAAATAGCAAAATTTCATTTTTCTTCATAACGCTTCTCCTCTCCCACTAATTTCTCAAATTTCAGTTGATATGAAATAAGCCGCGGTATATACTCCGGCGGAGTTCGTCGTCCTGCTTCCCAATCTTCCAAGGTCCTAACCGGAATCCCTGTATGCTCCGAAAATTCTTTGCGGTTCATATTCACACTCTCACGCAGTTCTCTGATTACCTTTGCAATATCCATAATCTCCTCCTCGCATTGCGTTTTTTTGATTATAACACAGCATCGTCGTTCACGCAATGTGTGGTGTAAAATTTCACATTTTAAAGTCATAGAAAAAAGGAAGGCTTACACCTTCCTTAAAACAATTCCATTTCTATTCCCATTCTATCGATTTTTTACATATCATTTTCATTTCCGGAACACTAATGCTTTTTGCTATAACATCGCATTTGGTCATCAGAAGAAAATAAATATTTTGCTTTTCATTACTTAGACATTCATAATTGGCTTGTCCTTTTGCAATAATAATATCTGCATTATAGTATATCTCATTGAACTCATCAGACGTCCTTGTCAGCACTGTTCCAAGGGAACAATCGCCGTTCGAGATAATTTTTGCATATTCGTCCATGCCAACTGAGTAAGCATCCTCTTCTAAAGAATCATTTACAACTGCTGCCCCTCGTGTTGCAAAATATATCTGACATGCCGGATTCCTCTCTTTTATTTTCTTAATAAGAATTTTGTCCAGACAGATTTCTCCGCAGTTATCGCCTAAATATAGTATACTTCTTGCGCAATCAATATCCGCCCGCAATTCTAAAGTATCATCAATCTCAAGTTCCTCTTTTTTAAGAAGCTCAAATTTCTCCTTCACATCAGACTCTGTCAGTTCATGGATAGGGTTAAAGTCAATTACATTTCCAATAATTGCATACTTTACCGCCTCCACAAAATCATCCTCTGACGTTGCAATTTCTTCTTCGAATGCATCTATTTTTTCAAGAAACATTCTGTTATACTTTTCCCTTGTTTCTTTGTAGGGATCATCATTTCCGGTGATTCTTTTGAGTACACTAAAATTCTCTCCGATAAGTTCCGGTGATGAAATCTTGGAAAAATCCACGCCACTTAAATAGCAAAACATTTCCCTTAAAAGATCATTCTTATCTTCTATTCCTACCATGTTAGCGACCTTAATTGTTTGGTTAACTATACATGGAATGCATTTTTCTTGAAGTTTCATGATTGTCTCCATTATTTTTTTGTGCCGTTTAACTTATTAATCATATTAGCCATTGAAAGAAAATGTTCTTCTTTAATCAGCGCAATCCCCTGATTTTCGTCTCCTAAAACAACAAGATTCTCTCCGGGCAATATATCAAAAAGCTTTCTGGCCTTTGCCGGAATCACGATCTGCCCTTTATCTCCCACAGTCACTATCCCAAACAGATGCTTGCCTTTTGGTGCAAGTCCCAGTCCGAGATTGTCTTCCGGTTCATGATTAGCCAACTCATCCAGCGAGACCCCCAACGCATCAGCTAGGAGTTTGCTTTTTTCAAGGTCCGGCCAGGATTCCCCGGATTCCCATTTTGCCACCGTCTGTCTGGTAACCCCGACCTTCTCCGCCAGGTCCTCCTGCGTCATTGACAATAATTTTCGCATTTGAACAAGATTTTCACTAAACATATGCTTCTCCTATTTTTCTTTTTTCATTCCCAGTACAGCCCATCTGAAGAACGGGATTCTGGATATCAGCTCGTATAGAATATATGCGGTAACAAATCCGGATATCGCCGAAAGCAGATACACCAAAACTGCAGGTAAAATATGGTGGCTTCCAATAAACACTGCTATCATGGATATACCTAGGTAATGGAATATGTATAATCCAAAGCTGTGCTTACTCATAAAGGTTGCAAACCCATTCGTAAAGTCCAGGTATTTTGCCGCACCTCCCAAAAAAGCCATGGAAGCAAACCATCCGAATGATGTAAAAAGAGGATATCTGTTAACCGGAACATCCGCATAATTTTCTCCAAAATATTTAAAACAGAAGCAAAAACCAAGGATAACCGTTACAGCAAGTAATACCCAAAACCATTTCTTTAATACTTCCATCACCTCATCATGTGAAAAAACAAAATATCCGAGGAAAAAGGCTACCCCATAATATCCGAATCGATATACACATATAACCGGAGTATTCAGTATCTGTGCACCACCAAACGCAAGCACACTCATAAGTACTATCACTATGATGCCGGTCTTTTTTCCCAGGTTCCAAAGTCTATCCTTTTCAATCCTTCTGACAAGCGCAAGCAGGAGAGAAAATACCCAAAGAACCTGAATATACCAAAGAACTCCTATTCCGCTAACTGCCAAAATCAGATATCTTCCTATTAGTGGAAGCGAAGATAACATTGCACTTGCATCCGTAGACAACGCTGTGTTAAAGTATCCCTGAATAAACTGAAATGTCAAAAGACCTATTGTTGAAGGCACAAGCAGTTTATTTGTTCTGCTCTTTATGAATTCCTTTCCACTGTGACCGTTCAAATAGAGCCTTGAACTAATCCCGGATACAACAAACATCAGAAACATGAACCATGGATATACCATATATTGAAACAGATCCCAATACTGAACATCTAACTCCGTAATCTTTCCAAGAACTCCGGCTACCCCCAATCCATTGTACATATAGACTACGTGATAAATGACTACAATAACCACTGTGATCCAGCGAATATTGTCTAAATAGTACTTTCTGCTGTTACCATTATTCATAATTGTACCACCTTTCTTTATTATACCACATTTGCAATTTTTATTAACATTATTATATTCCAACATATTTTGACCGTCCACCAACCAAAGCATACATTTACACGGCTTTTACGTTAAATCTGGTTGCAAACTGCAGGATTCATAAAAAAAGAACAGCGCAATTTCACTTTCTTCTTTTTCCGATGTCCCGAAGCGTCTACTGCTTCAACGACAAGCAGCGGGAATTGAAATAGCTACTTTTTCAATTCCCAATATAAATACAGAGGTATTTTCTGCAGCCACGCCATCGCTACAGAAATTTTCGCCTGCTCGTCTGTAGCTCTTGGTTCATTTAAATCCACAATTGTCAATCCTGCGCCCACAAAGATTTTAACATAATCCTCAAAAGTTCGATGTCGCCATATCACAGGAACTGTTCCTTGATAAAGCGGCGCTTCCCATTCTCTAGGTTCAAAATAGTTTTTAACTACAACCTGGCGTTCTATCCCTTGGCCTTGTCTTCCTATACCTGTATCATGATTTCCATCAAAACAGGGATGCAGGACACTCGCAAATAGACGTCCCCCCGGTTTTAAAACTCTTACCACTTCTCGAATGGTTCCCTCGAAATCCTCACAATCCATAAGCATCATAGAACACAAAACAATATCAAATTGCTCGCTGGCTATATCAAAAAGATCATTACTGTTTCTGACAAAATGCTGAATCTGAAGTTTTTCATCATTCGCCAGCTTAGTCGCATACTCTATCGCTTTCTCTGAACAATCTATAGACACAAGTTCCGCTCCGCGCTTGGTCAATTCTCTTGAATATCCGCCCTCACCACATCCAAGATCAAGTATTTTTTTCCCTTTTACATCACCCATAAATTTAAGCATATTAGGCATAATAAAGCAGTTCCGCGCCTCACCTGTCTGGGCAAGTTCAAACCATTCATCTCCCATAGCATTCCATGCTATAGTAGAACTATCTTGTTTCATTTCTTTCAATGCAACTCCTCCTTCATCATCCTCATACAGATAGTATACCACAGGCTATTGCTACTTCATACTCTTGAGAAAATCTTCATGACATTCATCGACTTTTACAATTTCTTACAGAAGAAATCTCTTTATTACAGCATCGATTTCATTCGTCCCCAACGGATTCATCGATGTTTCTTCCGTAATTATGAGATTTTCACCAATAAAAATGTTTTCCTTCATCAGTATCTTTATCCTCTGCACGGATTTTTTTGCATATTCCTTATCGTCCATCATTCCACGATGTTCCCAATATAAAACTTTTCTTCTTTTAACATTTAAAACAGTAAAATCCGGATAAATTGTGATTCCATTACTTAGCTGTAACGGACATTCATATTTATAGGGTATTCCATTATCTGCAAGCCGATTTGCTATATTAAGTTCAGACTTTGATCTAACCCGTTCTTTTCGTTTCGTTTCAAAAAAAGGAAGATAATCTTGTATCGGTTTCCCATTATACGGCTTGTTCAGCCAGTTTTGCGCATAGTCTTCATCTGAAACATCTACGGGGAGAATTAATTTTTTAACTTCTTCCGGACATTCGGAATATACCTTTTGAATTTTAGTAATAGAGTTTTCTGATTTTGCAAGAAGCTTCTTTAGGCTTTCACTTTCCGCCGTCACAAGCTTTAGAATCTTTTCATCATAGAATTTCTGAAGATACTTCTTGATTATAGATTTTTCTGATTTGCGAATATAGTTTCCTGATTTTTCTGTACTTTGGTTTCGTAAATAGTATTGAACTCCATGGGAAGTCTTGCTTACATGAATTTTCCCGGGTGGTGCTTTCTCGAGTGCTTCCTCTTTTACCCGCTTAATCAGCAATAATTCATTATACCTTCTTTTTGCTTCTGAATATAGATTTGTGTTGCTTAGCAATAATAATTTTGTCTGCTTATTCGTAATAATACCTCCTTTAAATTGACCTCCATACAACGAAATGCTGAATTTTTACATTCTCGCTGCCTAATTGTGCTCTGTTTCTGCTGCTAGAACAGCGCAATTTCCATATCTTGCTTTTCCGCTGTCGTAAATAACTCGAAAGCTTGTTATCAAACAGCGATTTTTGAAATAATGGGTTTTCCGATGCCCCGAAGATTCTACTGCTTCAACGACAAACAGCGGGATTTGAAATAGTAAAGATTCCGATGCCCCACGACGGGGGCACCGGCTATAAAACAAGCAATTACAAGCTAATATAGATTAATAAAACTCTTAAACAAACATATAAGCCACCGGGTACTAGATGTACGGAGGTGGATTTACCCGTCCACGGGGTTATTATGTACCATTTTTTCACAAAATGCAATATTTTATTTTTTTATAACGAAACGTATATCTTTTCCACCACCTACTCTTTCAATACTTCCCTTCTCCAACAAATTAGAAACTGCTCTCCTTACCGAAGCTTGACTACGCTGTGTCTCTTCTACCAATTCTTTTATTGTGCCATTTCCTTTTCCGAAATAATCTTCTTTACACGTTCGATTGTCGGATGCGGATATTTCCAAAGCAATTTTCGCACTAAAGGATATCCAGAAAGCGCTGTTGTATCAGCTTGCCATTCGGGGATATTCCTGCCAGCTCGTTGCGACTTTCCGGAGACAGACTGACAGAAACATTCGTAAGACCCGTGACACGATGTTAAAGAAAATACGCAAAGAGTTTGTTCTGGCATTACAGAAAAAAACCGGAACACGGATAAAAAGAAAAATACGGATTGACCTTATAAGCCTGAATTGATATGACAGTAATACATTTTATATAAATTTAGATTACATTTTAGAAAAAACAGATCGGAGGCTCTTATGAATAACCTTTTTCAGAAAACCAGTTCCAACTGGGTACGATATGACAAATACGAGTGGAAAGAGGATGAGGCGGGCGAAGGATAAGGAATAAAGAGGTTTTCGAGATTAGAAGAACATGTTATAATTGAAAAATCCGGTGTAGCATATCCTGCTATAACGTTGTTGCTTTGGTACTTCTATTTGTGGTTTTTATACGGAAGTATCCTTGTTGGCAGGTATGTAAAAAAAATAAGTACAAAACAACTTTTAAAATAAAAGAGGAATACAAATATGAAAGAAACTTTAATTGAGAATATCGGTAGGGTCCATACTACAGAGATGGGAGATGGGAGTTGGAAGGATAAAGAAGAATTTAGGACTTGGAGACATTGATGTTGTTGAATGGTGTCGTAATAGAATACTTGATAAGAATGCCATTATTGAGAGAAACGGAAAAAACTGGTATGTAAATATTGATGATAGTATTATCACAGTAAATGCGAGCAGCTATACAATCATAACTGCACATAAGAAAAAGAGGTAAAAGACTATGGATAGACCGGAGTTTGACAGCATAAAGGATTATGCTGAGTTTAGCAAGTATTACTGGTATCGAGATGAACTGATAAAAATATGCAAGGATCACGGTCTGAAATCGCCAAGTGGAAAAATCGAGCTGAATAAGGTGATTGAAGCATACTTTGCCGGAGAAAAAATCTTGCCTGGAAAGAAATCTGGAAGGAAAAAGAAGCCTGTTGTTACTGAACTAACGCTTGATACCGGGATTATAGAGTGCGGTTTTACTTTCGGTAATAAATTTAGGGAGTTCTTTTCACAGCAAACCGGAGAAGATCATTTCAAATTCAATGTGGATATGGTGGCAACCGTCAAGGCAGTGAAGGAAAGTGACGATGAATCTTTTACACTCGGTGACTTATTGGATGTATATTACGGAAAGAAAATCTATGCTCAATATGATAAGTCAGCACTTCAATGGAATAAATTTGTGAAAGATTTCTGTGCAGACGATGCGACAAAGGTGTTTGTAGAGCGACTAAGGGCAGCTGCCATATTATGAAGAATAGTCAGGGACTCGGATATGGAGAAGATATATTCAAGAAAATTACTTGAGAAATACAGGGATAGATTATAACTCTGAAGTTATCTTAACAAGGACAATAAGGAGGATGGATACATGAGAAAACATTTTATTGATAATATCCGATGTCTGGTCATATTGCTACTGATTCCCTATCATGCAGCACAGGCATTTAACACATGGGGAGAATTGAATTATTTCGTTTTCTATCCCAACAAGACCATAAGTAGTTTTATCGTTTTTTGCAGTCCTTTTTATATGCCTGTCATGTTCTTGCTGGCAGGAATAAGCACACGGTATGCACTGAAGAAACGCACCTATGGGCAATTTATTCGTGAAAGGGTAAAGAGACTTCTGATTCCTTTCGTGTTCGGAACACTTGTTTTCTGTCCGATTCTGGCCTATATAGGCGATAAGACAAACTGCGGTTATGACGGAAAATTTTTCACGCATTACAAGATATTTTTCACTAAGTGGACGGACCTATCAGGTTTTGACGGCGGGTTCGGTGTCGGACAGTTTTGGTTCCTTTATTTTCTGTTTGTGATATCGGTTGTCGGAATTGTTATCATTGTATTGTCGAAGCTGATCTTCAAGAATTACAAAGCGGACAGAATGCCCTTTGGGACAATCTGTCTGTTTGTAATACCGCTTCCGTTTTTATACGATATGCTGGTAGTCGGAGGCAAGAGCTTTGCAGAATATCTATATGTATTTCTTGTCGGTTATTATGTCCTTTCAGCTGACAATGCATTGGAGAAAATCGAAAAGTACAGATATGTTTCTTTGTTCGTCGGCCTTGTTGCCGACATAGCCGATATATATATGTTTATCTGGTCCGAAAAGGATTTCGGTGCAATAAACACGATAGCTAAGGCTTTCACAGAATGGTTCATGATCCTAGCGCTGATGGGAATAGGAAAGCATGTCATAAATCATGCCGGAAAAGTATCAGATTACTTATCTCAAAGATCTTTCCTCTTTTTCAGCATTCATTTCATATGGATTGTTCTGTTCCAGTATTGGTTTTCGGGCCTTATTGTTACAAATACTTCCATGTCATACTTTGTGCCGATCGTATTTGCTTATTTGGCTACCTTTATATGCACAGAAATTGCTTTTAGAATGCCTGTGTTATGCTTTCTGATGGGAGTAAAATCTAAGTCTGATTCGGCTGGTTAGCAGATTATCTCGCAATATAGTTTTGTAAATCAAATATGAATTTTGACCTAAGATAGTGGGAAATATTGCAATCGTGGAATAAGAGAGAAAATTAGAGAAAGGGGCATTTATTACAACAGCCCTGTTTATTATTTTTCCGCTCCGACGGATACTACCAAGAGGCTATGCAACTGCATAGTCTCTTGTGTTATGGAGGAATAATGAGTAACCGATTTAAGCTATACAATGTCAATATAAAAATACATAAGAAACTGGAAGATTGTAAAATAGTATGATGAAAGGCTTGCATTTCATACATAGTACGATTTGCAAGCCTATACTCATTTATTCTTAATGGGAAAACATACTTCCGTGATCATTTTTTCAGATTCAGTTTCATTTTTGGGAGAAACGTGGTAAATATTGAACATATTACCACAAAGCTTATATCCATTGTTTTTTATCCAATTCGCAATATAGGTATTAATGTTCTGTAAATTAGGATATTCACCTTGATAAGTCAAAGAAGCGACCTTTATTGATTCTACATTCTTAAAATGAACTATATCTAAATCCTCAAGGGTATCTGTAATTGCTCTTTGAATTTCAGTTACAATTCCCTGTTGATTGTATTCATGGAAAATTGCAACATCATAACTTGGTATTGTATAGTGAAGATTAAGTCCTTTTGTAAGTTCGCTTAGTTCTTCCCACAATAACCTTTCCTCGCTATATGTGTTTATCTGCCTACAATAACTGACAACTGTACGTTTTGGAATTTCTTTAATCGCTATATCACAGTCAGCAATAGATAAATTCTGCTCAAGATTTTTAATTGCAGTATCTAATTTTAGAATTTGCTTGGTAAGAGTGTCTAAATCCTCTTGCTTTTGAGAACGCTGAATTTGCAAATAGCGTTTCAAACTCTCGGTATCTCCATATTGCGATAAAATTTGCTTTATGATTGCAAGGCTTAATCCCATACCTTTTAAGGATTGTATTCTATTGGCAATTAAAAGTTGTTGTTCTTCATAATAGCGGTATCCAGTAAATTCATCAATATGAGCTGGCTTTAATAAGTCTATTTCATCATAATGACGCAACATATTGATACTGATTTTTGAAAGCATAGCAAAATCGCCTATTTTCAACATATATACCACTCCTTTCGTGTATCTACTATCATAAACTATTACACTATGGTAACGTCAAGCATTTTTTGATTTTTCTTTTTATATCTTTTTGTATTGACTCTCACAATGTCCGAGGGTATATGATGAATTTAGAAAAGAACGGAGGTATACAAATGAATACTATATCAGCTAATAAAGAAAAAGAATCAAAAACACCGCATATCATTAAATTGCCACATCATAAAGATGACTATGAATGTATGTGGAATGGTGTTGAAGATTTATATATGCAAAAAACAGGAGAGAAATTACCGTCAAACTTCTTTTTCAGTCTTGCTTCCTTTGGATCATTTTGTTATATGAGAACTGAAAACTCAGAACCAAAACGACTTGTTTCTTTAGGTGATGGAAGAACAAAACAAATGTTTGAATTTCTTTCTCCTATTGTCGGTTTTAAATACAAATTCTATGAATGTTCAACCGCTGAAAAGGCTATAAAAAAAGCAAAAGCGGAGATAGATAATGGTTATCCTGTTATGTTAGGAGCATTAGATATGTTTTATCTATCTTATTATAAAAAAATTTATCATACAGAACATATTCCATTTCATTACGTCTTAATGATTGGATATAATGATAAAACAGAAAATATTACAATATTGGATTGTGGTCGTAAAGAGGCACAAGAATTATCATATAATGAATTAACACAAGCATGGAATTGTAGTTATCCGGGTCTATCTAAACCGTTTACACTTTGTACAATTCGTATGGAAAACACAAAAAGTAAAAAACAAATTGCCAAGGAAGCATTGAAAAAGAAAGCAGATATGTTTCTATATCCCCCTGTCGGATTTATTGGGTATAAGGGTTTTGATAAATTTATTATGGAATTACCAAAATGGAAAAGTCAACTTGGTGTAGAAAGCTACAAGAAACAACTATTCAATATGGTTCAATTTTACGGAGCAGTTCCTACAATTCCTAATGCTCTACGTGGTATTAATGAACCTGATGAAATTGTTTTCGGTGGTGGATTTGACAAAATTAGTCACATACTTTCAGAACTGGGGAAAGAATATAAAAATAATGATTATAAGGCGGCGGCAAAAAGTTTTAGTGATGGCATAGCCGTGACAGAGGAAATCAAAAAAATCATAGTGGAATATCTTACAAATACGAACGATGAAACAAATAGATTGCCTACCCTCTATATGAAAATGAAAAATATAATGATAGATGGATTTTCAAAACTTGGATATTGAAATTTTAACAAACATAGGCAGGTGAATTATAACATGATTAATCAAACATGGATAATGTGTCCTATTTGTAAAAATAAAACACGAAGAGAGTGTAAATTATTTTGTGTAAACCTCAGGGATTCATGAAAAAATATTAGATTTGTATTCGCCGGGGAATCGACCCCCTGACACGTTGATTTTTACACAACAATCCCAGACTGTCAACCGGCAGCCTGGGATTTTCTATGCATGAAATTATTTAGTCTATATCAGCCGGGGTAATTCTGCCCTCAAAATAGATACATAGCTGGTCCAAGGTCTGTCCCCAGTTCCAACCGGCTCCGGTCCATTTTTCGGTGATGTCACACATGCCCAGTACTTCTTTGCGTCCGTTTAAGCGAATTCCAATGGCAACATACACTGCCTTTTTAACAGTCTGATTATCCTGCTTTACATGGAAATGCACAGCGTCCATGAAGACTACAGCGTACTTCTTCTCAAGTGGGCGGTTCTGCCATTCCTTAGCGATGGGTAGAATCCTGTCTGTCATGTGAGATATCATCTCTGCGGAAGCATCTACGCCATATACAGACTTCAGATGGGCAGAGATATCACGAGTAGTCATGCCTTTGGCATACATGGACAGCACCTGATCCTCAATATTTGAGATATCTGTCTGATTCTTCCTGACAATCTGTGGTTCAAACTCGCCCTTGCGATCTCTGGGAATATCTAGATCGATTTCTCCAAGCGATGATGTAACGGTTTTCTTAGCCCAGTTTCTGGTCCATTTCAGCCTCCAACATGCCTTGAAGGGTATCGCCTAATAAGTCTTTGAGCATTTCCTGCACATCATTAGCATCCGTTGGCTGGTAATGCTCCAGTAAGCTGTTGATGAACGCTTTGCGTTCCGGTGAAAGTTTTCTTTGTCTTGCCATAAAAATATCCTCCTGGATTAATATTTATTTTAACATCAATCCAAGAGGATATATATCACATATCTAGTTTACACAAAATTTTTTACAGTCTCCGTATCACAGGATGTATCTAATTCTTTTATCTTGCCAAACTCTGTAAAAATAAGCATAAAACGATTGATTACATCCTTCTGCTGTGTATCAGACACCCCTTTCGTCTTTTCTTCAAATTCCTGATACTGGGCTATCTGTCCCCATTGTTCCTTTGCACGCTTTGAATAATCTTCCATCTTTTTTTATCAAATCCTTTAAAATACGTCTTATTTACTCCCATCGTTTTTATTCTTCGAGCAAAATCAATCAAATTTTCTATATGTTCCTTCTTCAATACCAAAAGTTCTATTTGCTGCTCTAATACTTTTTCCTTATTAAATTTAGGATTATATATAATATCTTTGATTTCTTTCAGTGGAAATTCCAATTCTCTAAACAATAAAATCTGTTGCAACCTTTCTAATGCTTCTTCATCGTACAAACGGTATCCTACTTCTGTATACTCAGTTGGTTTTAACAGCCCGATACTATCATAGTACTGAAGGGTACGTATACTTACTCCTGTTAGCTTACTTACCTCATTTACTGTCCTCATAGGAATTTCCTTTCCGAATAATGGTCGTTTCACTCCAAAATCCATCTATTTCTTTCAAAATTTCTTCTGCTGGAAGTATTGTTGCGTCAACAATATTTTTTCCAGTTTTATCCAAATAATATTTCACCATATAATATCCGCATGCATACCCAGCACAATAAGGCATACCCACCGGAATATAATTTTGTAATTTTGCCATTTCATCTCCATACATATATGATGTAATATTGTCAAATCCTTGCACTTCTAAAGCGTCCTGGATAAGTGGCTTAATATATTCATTTAACATTTCCTGGTCAGTTTTACTAACCCATGGTCCTAAGTTCTCTTCACCGTAAAGTTTTACTGCAAAATTTTCTGCCAATCCTTCACAAATCATATATTCTGCTAATGATATTTCATTACTCCACTTTATATATTGAAATCTTACATTATGATTCGTCTCATGAGCTAATACAACTGGAATCCTTGTTTTTGTCGTTTCAGAAGGTACTAATGATCCAAATATGTATCCCGGAATTCCACCATCACCACAATAACCATCATTCATCACCGAATAGGGACTTGATGGATCTGCGAGCATCAATGTAAACATATACTCTTTAACCTTCAAATCTATTCCATGTCTAACAAATGTCATAAGAGAGCTTTCAATAGATGCCACGCAATCCGTCCATAACTTTTCATCTGCTAATTCTGCAATATATTTTTGTTCTGTGTCTCCTATTTTTTGTGGCAATAAATATCCTAACATACCGCTTGCCATCACCACATCATATCCGCCAGATTGTTTTGCTTTCAACGGACAGTGATACATATCCCATTTCTTTTCAAATTTTTTCATAAAGTCGTAGCGATATATATCATCTTTCTTCTCTAACGATGCATTTGCTATCTTTCGATAAATCTCATCTGATTTTACTATTTCTATTATAAATTCATGCATATCATTTCCTCCTATCGATAAGTACACTTTAAACTATTACGCAACGTAGGAGTCAAGACTTTTTCCAAATATTTATCTGATGAAACTTCAAATTTTACTTCCTATTGTACCACGCACATCTCTTACATTCCACTTATATTTTTGTAAAGATTTTGAAAAAGGCGGACTGCTAATCTATAGCAATCCGCCTGAAAAATTACCACACTTCTAAACTGTCTTCTGCATCAATCCAAGCTTGCATTTCTCCATCCAACACTAAGCGTGCATACTCCATAGGTTCATCAATCGCAAGAGCATTCAATGCGCACTGTGAATTTGGTGTGATCTTCAATCCGTCCTCCGCCTTACTACAATCTATGCGAAGAAGTATATTATCAAAAGTGGTTATATCTATACTATTGCAGTACTGGTTATATGTAGCATATATAAGTTTCATAGCTTTTCGTCCTTTCGTTTTTATTACAGATAAGCCGGTTGTATTGATAAATTGTTGTGTGTCCTAGAATTATCCTTTAGAACATGAAACACACGCTTCACTGCTTATCAGCATGGGTGAGAATCCTTTGCTTATCAAAGAACGTCTAGGGCATGAAAAAATCCAGACGACATTAGGAACATACGGACATTTATATCCGAACACGAATCTTGAAATTGCCAACAAATTGACTGGTATTTTGCAATATACACCTGCTTCACAAAGCGTTGCAAATTATACGAGCAACCAACATACTGCTGTCTATCACAGAGAAGTTAATGAAAAATAATGCAATCGTAATGCAATTCTATAAAGGAAAAGCTGTAAAACCCTTGTAGATAAAGGCTTTACAGCTTAGCTCCAACTATTCCATCTCGCAAAGACCTTCGTAGTCCAATTCTGTTTTAAGATTATTTCTATACTATTTTGTATAGAAAGTTGTCGTTTTTCCTCTCATTATCCGGCTTTAGAATGAGAAATAGTACCATTTTAGTACCGAATGTGAGGAGGTGGATTTACCAGTCCATGGGGTTATTATGGGGCATGTGAGATGAAAAATCAATAGGGTATTTTCACATATGGACAGACAATTTCTTTTGCCTTTTAACTATTACGCTCTACAAACTCTTTTGTTGTTCCCACACTATATATCCCGAGATAATTCCCTTCTAAATACTTTTTTTGCTGTTCCCAACTATTTTGCAGATCTTTAATTTGTATAACTCCAATATATGAATCGACAATTTCCATACACTGTAAAATAGATTTATCCAAGATTTGTAGCACTTGATATTCGTCTGTTAAATTTTCCATATTCCCCTTTAGCTTTTCAATTCTATTTTCCAAAATCCCTCTACTAAAATACCCCAAATCAAGTAACATTTTATTTATCTGTCCAAAATACGTCGATTTAAAAGCACCCTGTTCTACCATCAGCTTATCTTTTCCCCAAAATACACAATAATCTATTGATGCAATTTGGTTAATGTAATTTCTGATTAATGGAATTTTATTATCAAAAATATTTTCCGGTATAGGTATTTCTCTATTATCATTTAATTCATTAATATTGCAGTGCCAATAATACAGCTCTGCATATAACAATGACGATAATTGAAAAATCGCAAAGGTATTAATTCTTTTATCCAATCGATATTTATATATCTTCTCAACAATTACAGCTGTTATACCAGTACAAACTCCTCCAATCAGAGTTAATAATAAACTATTCGATATAAAACTTGAATTAAGTACCCATATATGGCTCTCCATGTTAACATTAATAATTACAGCTGCTAATAGTAATCCAATTGCATATAAAATTAATCTTTTTGTAATTTTAATTTCTGTACTCATTGATGTCCTCTCAGTAATCCACTCATTTTTTAATTTCAATATGCAGGTTCACATAACGACACATATTTTTAGCTCAAGTTTCTTTTACATCTCCACAAACTCATACTTACCTGGTCCTAGTCCGCTCACCTTCTTGACAATCTCAGCTTTCTTCATTGCATTCATGACATTTGTTGCCTTTGCTTTGGAACAGTTCAGCCATACCATGACATTGGTTTGTCCAAATACAACTCCCATACCGCACTCACAATACACTTGCTCGATATTACGAATAAATACATCCGATATCCCTGATTTTTTCAATATATCTGTGTATTTTTCAAAATCGTTGCCTACTTTTTCCGGTTCATTGCCTATATTTTGCTGAGCATTGCCTACTTTTTGCGGGGTATTGCCTACTTTTTCGGAGTCATTGCCTACTTTCCTGTAAACCGTAGCCTTAAATCCGTCACCAAATTCCTCAAATAAAGGATCAGGCAAACCATACGCCTTACATCTATTGATAATTCTGGGCAATCCGGTTCCCCATGCTTCGGCAATATGCATATAGTGAAATGCCTCCGCGATAGCTTCATTCCTACAGTTAGATTTCCCCATTTTCGCAGTTTGCAAATCCAATCCACCATAAAGCATTCCCGGAGAAGAAACCTCCAACCGATCATCAAATATGCTCACCTGAACACATGACTTATCCAGATAACTTCTGTGAAGAACCGCATTTGCTATCATTTCTCTGATTGCAGCTATAGGCAATTCATACACATCTTTTCTGTATTCGCCTTCAACCTCCGCTCCCATATTTATATGCCGCAAAACAAAATGATACGCTTCATCTACTTGTTCATAAATCGGCCCATCAAACTCTTTTTTATCAATAAAAATATCCCTAACATTCCCCTTAAACAATGCGCACTGAATCTTCGAGGCTTTATTCCTGTTATCCGTCAGCAAATCAAATGCATGTGTTGGATAAAGGTTTCTCCCAACTTTGCACAAAATCCCAAAATCATGGAGTTTTTCCAAGGTCATATCTTTTATGGCACGTTTCTCCTCCTCGGTATCACAGGAATCAATTGCAATCTGCTTCATTGTTTTACATAAATCCAATGCTTTTTCCTCATCATACTCGCATCCAATCTCCTGGAGCGAATCGTATGAGATATTTTGACCTTCTAATTCTAACTCCTGAAGTTTTCTTGCATCAGCTGGTCTGCTTGTACCATTGATTCTAATATAAGTGCTCGTTTCTTTTTCTTTACTTAAAAGATAATAAGGTCTAAATTTTCCCGGTGCCACATCAATCACAAGTATGGTCTTATCTTCCAAAGTCTCTATCGTAATATCCGGTTCTATCTGCGGTGTACACGCATCCGAAATCATATTTGAAATCGAATCTGACAATTTAAACGGGCTCTGTTCTCCAATGCCATATACAATTCCTGTCTCATCCTCAACTCCTAATATCACTTGCCCACCGGTGCTATTTGAAAATGCAATAATATCTTTCAAAAACTTTTCATGTTTACTCGGAATTTCTCTTTTGAACTCTACATTTTTATCTTCCCCAAAATATTCTTTTTCGACCATGAAGTCACCTGCTTTCTGCATTATTCTCTGCAACTTAATGTTTTTCTATGAAGCACTTCCCCTTATTTCTCTCGAATATCAGAAAAGGGATCTCTGCCCTCGCTAAAATTCCATTATTGACGGGAGCAAATCTATATTCGGTTAAATCAGGAATATACTTCTTGATTCGCTCTCTGTTCGGATAGAAACATACCTCATCGCTATTCCAAAGTGTCTCCATTTTGATTGCAACACAGCTTACTGTCACCTTTATTTTATAGTTATCCAATTCAGAACAATTAATACGCTTCTCATTCACTCCATCCGTATAATCTGCATGCAAACCATTACTGTGAATTGGATAGATTCTGTTATTATAAATTGCTTCCTCATCAAAGCCCAGATCTTTATATAATGTTTTATAATCCGTAACTATTTCCGGAAGTTCTATTCTTTGCGCGAAACGACTTCCGACAAGATTGCTAAACAACTTGTCGTCCGTTCTGAACAATCGTATGTACTCACTGGTATCATCTCCATCGGAATCTACGACACGAAAAGAATCATACTCAGAAAAATAATCTAGCATCTTCAATTCTTTTTTTGAAGGCTTTGAAAATCGCATAATTTCATAAGTTGTACTCATAGAATTTCCCCTTTCCAACTGTAGTATCTACCAATAATCTTTACCCCAATTCAATACAGGAATATGCTCCATTCTGTTCTGCAATTTCATCGAATGATTGCTTATCCATTATATATATCTTTGGAAATTTCATTCCTTCTAAATCCTCTGAGTAAAACACCTCATCCGTATATACTATGCCGCGATTAGCTTCGTACACATAGCAACAAAAGTTCCGGTTCGATTGGTAAACATTACAGCAGAAACTCCCTTTATCTGCTCCCTGGTGGAAAATTATATTTTCGCCTGGTTTCACTATTTGTGGCCAATTGCTTGCAATTGCATTCATTCCCGCCATATACTGAAATGTATTCTCACCTTCCATGGCTCTTATTCTAACAGCCATTCCCCCCTACTGTTGGATCAATTCCAGAATTAACCACTTCAGAAAAACATTCCTCAATTTTATAAGCTCTTACCAGTTCTTCATCGAGATCCTCTTCAAGAAATTCCCCAATCTCTGTAAGTGTTATAGACTTTTTACCCTTTTCATCATCTTCCGAAATCAGGCTTTCCAACCTTTTGAATTCATTATAGGCCTCCCACGATCCAAGCCAAGCCACTTTGCAATTTCTAAAGACCTGTTGATTCTTTACAGAAATGAGTTCTCTGGTGGTCTCGTCACAATAAGCTATGATAAACTCAATAGCATCTTCATCAGAAGTGATATGGATTTTAAAGGCAGCACTAATAATCTCTTCCATAGTATCCGAACTGTTTTTAACATTTCTCAGTAGTTCTGCCGCCTTATTTATATTGTTTCCGGCATAAGCAATAACGATATTCGGTGAAACAATAATACATTTCATTAAGCCAATTTGGGTGACTAAACGCTTTTCGCTTTCTGACTTCCATAGCTTAGGCAAATCATCTTTTATTCCAATTTTTGTGTCAGACATGATTGAGAAAATCACATCATTCATAGCATATATATAACTCATACTTAATACCTTTTCCAAGCCATGCATATTCCTAATAACGAAAATATACTCGTAAATTCAGGTATTTATAGCCTCTTTACACTTTCTATTTGAATGCTCTGCTTTACGAAATATCAGATATAAATCATAATTACAATAGCAAATTATTCCATACAATACCTAAGCTATTAATAGCAATATTAGCATTCCAATCCCCAATCTTCATCCTCAAATCTAAAACAATAGAAATCACTTCCTGGCTGGGAATATCCTTTTTCGTTATAAAGTAATAGTTGACCATAACAAATCTGTATCTCCGGATGTTGAAATCCTGTAATGGCTACAGCAAGTGTTGAAACCTTGTTGTTGAGCGGAAAAACAATAATATTATCATTTTTATGCTTCTCCAATATCTTTTGCAATTCTATAATTGTCTTAGATACATTTCTACACGAAATTGTAAAACGTTCTATATCATCATAAGAAATAGCCATCTCTTCAACCAACCTAAGATACTGTATATTTGCATCTTTATTTTTCCTGTAGAAGTCTCTTCAGCTTCAACATACCCCAGAGATAATGAATTAGGCTCTATAATGAGTACTGTATTTAGTAAGACAGCTTTTCTTTTGATACTATATGTTGTATAGAAATTCCAATTATTCCATGGATTATTTGGGTTTTAGGAGATTTTTGCAGCCATGATGCAACCGGTAATACATAACGAGTTCATTTAATGCTCTACTTAAACCCACACATAAAGCCTACTTTAATAACAATCATCATTATCCAGCTCTTCCATGTAATGCATCTCCTCTAATTCCCTCATAGTATGAATAACACACCCTTTAATCAATCGTCTATCCTTTCCTATAATCATGTCTACAATTGGCCTAATTCCATTAGATATCAAGCTCAATATTTTTAAGATAAAATCACTGTCTTCTTTTATTATGTTAACTTCATAGTTTTCTATTGTAATTCCCGCTTTCTTCCAATTCCCTAAATAGTAATTCAACTCCAATGGATTTGTAATTAATGGGAATATTCCATCAAAAATGACAGGTTCTCCCTCTACACTCAAATAAATAACTGGTGCATAATATGTTTCACTCTCGTTATACATCTTAGCAATGGTATCATTATAAACAGCTACTTCTGCACATATACATTCCAGCAATTCTTCTTTTCCGTCCATCTGCACCAACAATTGTTCGTAAGGGCCATATACATATGTTTCACTTGAATAACAAATCGAATTACCTAGCATATTTGCTTCTTGATATCTTTCAGTAAGTTGTTTTGCAAAGTCTTCCGCCGCCGTTCTACTCATACGATGAATTACCCCCCTATTAGTGGCGTATCGAACATTCCCATCACTTAAAACGGTTCTTACGCAATATTTACCATCTGTAAACACCTCATCTGCATCAACTACAAATGAAGATATATTTTGCTGTAAACTATTGATATTTCCCCATGCCTGTTTGCCTTTTACAATTAGTTTAATCCATAAATTGATATCAAAATTCTTTAGATAACCATAATTTCTTGCACTAGGTATTTTAGCAATTCCTAATACTCTATCTATAGGCCGAATACACTCTTTATGTATGAGTCCAGCTTGTCCACTACATTCTACATTGTCTATTTCAACACTGTATGCTTCATTATCAAAAATTGCTTTCCCACAATTTGCACATTTGCATTCTTTTTTGGAACTAATAGATTTTTTGATTAAATCTTCATATGCTACCTCAACCTTTTCCTTGTCAAACTCACCTCTTGTTGGTACATAAATCACCTTTTTATAATCATCAATATAATGTGCCAATCCCCCATCTGCGATATATTTTTCGATTCTACTTCTAGAACTACATCTAAATAATATTTCGAATGAAAAATCATTCCCCCATTTCATAATATTAGGCGCAACATATTGTAAGCTGTCCTTCTTTTTTCCGTTATTAAATCTATATAGTTCCATTATTAAAACCACATTTTTATCAGGATTTTCTAACCCAATTTCTCTATTTATTTCGCAGTTCCCCAAAGCGATTACATAATCCTTTTGTATCGCAATCTCTGTATTATCATCCTCCCATTCAATTTTTATAGTTTTCTCAGTATCCTCATGTGTAACACGATACTTCTCAATCTGCTTATGAAAAGCATCTTTATCCAAACAATTTCTATTGGCAGCATATTGGACTGCCTTAGATATTAACATTCCCCAAAATTGTTCTACATCTCCTTCTAACCGACTATGTAAGATTAATTTTATATGTTTCTCAAAACCTTCTCCTGCTTCGACATCAAATACTTCTACATATATTTTACTCAAAAGATTCTTTAACACACTCTCAGATATTGCATTTCCTGATACTCTTTCATATTCAGCTTGCATTATTCTTTCGAACTTTTCTAATAAGGCGATTTCATTTTTATTCAAATTGCTTTTAATATTGATGGTATTAGCTAATCTTATTCCATCCAAAATCCTCTTCAATTTTACAGTAATACTACTGGACGCTTGCGTTCTGGTAACCAACACATACGCTAAATCTTCCGGGTTTCCCTCAACATATTGCCTTACAAATTGCGCACACACACTGTAAAACTCAGAAGTCATTTCTTCACTAAATGATATATTACGTTTCATTTGCATATATATTTTTCTATTTGTCACAGTCGTCATCACTAAATCATCTATTTTTTCTATTGCTTCAAAATTTAACTTTTGTATTTGGTCCCTTAAGTTGATGCTTAAGATGGCATTAATGTCTATCTCAAATTCCATCAAAATCATCATTAACGCTGATACTCTCTGCTGAAAATCAATTCCTGCATTTGTTGGTTGAATGGCCATTTTTCACTCCTACCTCATCTGAATATTTTTAACTAATTAAACATTCTTTTGGTCACAAATATGCTTTTTCTTTCGTCCAATAAACATTCGTCTCTTCTAAAATTTTTCTATATCATTCTCTAAAACAATCTCTTCAAGAATATCCACACTGCTCGGATTGTTTAATTCGAAATAATCTACTTGCGATTCATCCAAGCCAATCTCAGCTGCATATCTTTCTCTCGTACTCTTTTCATTTTCATCATAATATGAAAACTTCCATTTCGCATCCGGATATCTATCTCGCAAAAACTCTATGTACGGTTTATCAACATCTCCACAAGACAAACCCCAAACCCATATTTCTTCTACATCCAGTCCTTTATAATCCAATGTAAAGTTCAAATCATGTAATAATGACTCCACATTTTTCCGCAAATCCCGTAGAATAGAACACTCACATTTATACTCATTCAGCCTATTCCTAACCCCTTGATCTGCCAAATAATATGTTTCGCTTTCAATTTTCCCTATCCTTTTCTCCAGATCTCTTATTGCATCAACATTCCCATGGCCAACAATAAGGTCACATTCCTCTTCATCAAATGCACATTGTCCATGTATATGATATACGCGAGAATCAAGTATTTTATATACTTCCTGAAGTGTCTGTGTATAATTGAAATTTATAAAATAATCCTCTGCGCTAAACTTACACTTTTTCCTCTTTATTCTACTCTTTACTATTCTGTAATTTTCCACTGTATTTACTGTCGTTCTAATCCAATCACAGAACTTTTTCTTTATACTTTCTGCATTAGCCACTTCCGGTATCTCTATGTCAACCGGATCATCACATTCAAGTCCCAAATCATCCATAAGACTATCTTCCATCCATGTTGAATCCAATTCGCCAAGTCTTTCCTCAAATGTTCTCCAAAAGATATTATCAACAATTGTTTCAACCTCTTCATATCCTACACGTCTATAGCATGAAAACCCGAACATTTGAGACATTTCTACATAAAAATCCGGATAATACTTTGCAAGGAAACAACCAAAAAAGTAATACGAACACGGAAGACCATGATATAAGTCAAACCCATTTCCAATAATATTTAATCTCATTTTTTCTCCACTACAACTGCCCAAAGACCATTCCTATTAAAGCCTTCTCGCTTAAGCAGTCCTTCCTCCTGCACTTCTTTCACATCTTTCAAAATCTGTTTTCTTTTAGCTCCTTTTTTCGGCTCCTTTTTGGCTCCCTTTCAGTTCCTCATTTAAATCTTCTTGCGTTTGAAACACGGTAGCTCTATAATCTCTCAATCGTCACAGAGCAATCTTATCTAGGAAACTCTCGATTTTAATTCTATTAGCCTCAATTCAAACCTCTATCGGCTCCCTTTCATCGTATGCGCGATGACATACTACAGATGATAAAGCCTCTTTAATAGTAGCATAAGATTAAATCCATTTAAAGCCCATGCTAATAAATTTTTTGTCCTACATCGCACTTGTAATTTTTTAAATTTATTTTTTATAATCAAAAACTAACCAGTCTTTAATTGCCTCAAACTCCTTTTGGTCTTCTGATGAAAGATCATATCTAGATATTCTTGTATATAATGCAGACTTAAGTCTCTCGCAATACCCCACATGTCGAACAATATTCTGCACAGTATAAAGATTTAACCACGAATACCCTGAAGCCTGTTCAATCAAAAACTCATATGCGTTTTCCCATTGTTGTAAATTTTCATAAATACTAACCATGTCAAAACTTATTTCTTGTTTTACCGTGTGTTCATCTTTTCCTATCTTTTTCCCAGCTTCAATAGCATTCTGCAAATAATCTTCCCAAAAATCTATTCCCATATTATTAACGTAATCAGATTTACAATGACCGCTTCTCAAAACATTACATAAAAATAAATATTCTCTCTCTCGTAGATTTTTTTCTATCTTGCAATTTGAGTTTTCCTTTTGGGACACTTCTCTTAATTTATTATTCAGCTCTTGTTCCCTTAGTTCAAATTCTTCTTCCTTTTTCCCCAGTTTTTCTGATTTCTCTACAATTTCATCAAGTTGTTTTTTATATACAGTTTTCAGCTGTTCCGCTAAACTTAATATCTCATTTCCAATTGGTGCCGGATACGCTTCTACTTCCTCATCCAAATCAAGATAATATTGCTTTGCTATGTACCCTTTAAGATTATTTTTGCCGTTGTAAAACTAATACTCTCCCAATTCTGTTTTGAATCTATATTTGACAGCTCCACATATGTCGAATCACTTATAAAAATTGTCCCACATTCTACGGCTCCACTATATTTACAAGCAAGACTAGTACTGTTTCCAATCCAAGCAATTCCATATTCATTTTCTGTCTCATCATCTTGCTCCTTTCCCTTCATCCCTACTTTAGAAAGAGACACTTCTCCTGTATGCACGCCAATACCACAAGAAATCCTATACTTCATCTCCTTCTCTAATATTGAATTTAGAATCTTATCAATAACTGTGGTAATATACCTTGCTGCATGAACTGCCTTATCTCCAGATTTATCCGCCTCATCATCAACAAAAATTGCAAGGACACCATCTCCCATAAAATCTCTAACCACACCACCAGAATATCTAATTGCTTGAACAACTGTGCGTATATAGCTTCTATATATTTTCACAAGCTGCTCTGAACTAAACATTTCTGGTAATTTGGTTGACTCACGTATATCAACAAATAGAACTGAAATCTTCCCGCAATATGTTTTATTTGTATCAGGCAACTCATCTAGTAGCGGTATTTTATCCATTACGCTTTTTTCAAGTACTTCCGTAGAAATTATTTTGTCAACTGGTTTTGAAAGCAATTCTATATCGGCTTTACTTATCTTATCATGCATCCACAATCGTATCACGACATAAAAAAGGCCTGAAATCATGTTTTCTTAACATGATTTCAAGCCTTGAAAATACTTGATTTGTTATACCAACCTCTAAACCATTTCAGGTCTACTCCATCTCAATCGTTGCCGGTGGCTTACTGGTGCAATCGTACATTACACGGTTAACCCCCTTCACTTCGTTGACAATTCTATTCGATACCTTCGTCAGTACCTCCCACGGAATCTGAGCACAGTCCGCAGTCATAAAGTCTGCCGTGTTCACTGCACGAAGGGCGATAGCGTAATCGTAGGTACGGAAGTCGCCCATAACGCCTACGGAACGCATGTTGGTAAGAGCTGCAAAATACTGTCCGAGTTCTTTATCAAGTCCGGCCTTTGCAATTTCCTCACGATAGATAAAATCAGCATCCTGGACAATACGAACCTTCTCGGCGGTAACTTCACCGATGATACGAATTCCGAGTCCCGGGCCCGGGAACGGCTGACGGAATACCAGATGCTCCGGAATACCAAGTTCAAGTCCGGCTTTGCGCACCTCATCTTTAAAAAGCATACGCAACGGTTCTACGATTTCCTTAAAGTCTACGCAATCCGGAAGTCCGCCTACGTTGTGGTGAGATTTGATTACCGCGGATTTGCCAAGTCCGGACTCGATCACGTCCGGATAAATGGTTCCCTGAACCAGGAAATCAACAGCGCCGATTTTCTTCGCCTCTTCCTCAAATACACGGATGAACTCTTCACCAATAATCTTACGCTTCTGCTCCGGCTCAGTAACGCCGGCTAATTTTTTATAAAAACGCTCTTGCGCATTTACACGAATAAAGTTCAAGTCGTATGGGCCGTTAGGACCAAATACTGCCTCTACCTCATCGCCTTCGTTTTTACGCAAAAGACCGTGATCTACAAATACGCAGGTAAGCTGCTTGCCAATGGCTTTCGACATAAGAACGGCTGCCACGGAGGAATCTACACCACCGGACAGAGCACACAATGCCTTGCCATTTCCAACCTTTGCACGAATCTCTTCAATGGTACGCTCCACAAAGGAATCCATCTTCCAATCGCCTGCACATCCACAAATATTGCGGACAAAATTGTAAAGCATAGTCTGTCCCTGCACGGAGTGCATAACCTCCGGGTGGAACTGTACCGCATAAATCTTATCTTTCTCATTCTCCATGGCTGCCACCGGGCAAACCGGAGACTGACCGGTTACCGCAAACCCTTCCGGCGCACACTCAATATAATCCGTATGGCTCATCCATACAGTCGTTGCCGGGGAAACGCCTTCAAACAGGCGGGATGATGTTTTCACGGTAATCTCGGTTTTACCGTATTCGCTCACCGGAGCGGTTGCAACTTTGCCCTGCAACACGTGAGCAACCACCTGGGCTCCGTAACAAATTCCAAGAATCGGAATTCCCAGTTTAAAAACCTCCGCTGAAATGGTGGGAGAATCGGACGCATACACACTGTTGGGTCCACCGGTAAAAATGATTCCCTTGGGGTTCATTTCTTTAATCTTCTCTATGCCAATGGTGTAGGGATGCACTTCGGCATATACGTTACACTCACGCACACGACGGGCAATGAGCTGGTTGTACTGACCTCCAAAGTCTAACACAATAACTTTTTCCATGGAGCTCCTCCTATTTATAATCGTTTTTTCACCCTTCTATTATATATAACTCCTTGCGGTAAAACAAGGGAGGATTGCACCTTTTTCCCTATTGTGCTAATATAGAACGGATGTAATGCTTTTGTTGGTATATTTTACCAAAAGCACTTGCAAAAATACAATTTCGGAGGAATTTATGATTAACCCAGCCATGCTTTGGAAGTTAAAATCCATGCGCCAACGTTTCACCAACGATCACCCGAAATTTCCCGCTTTTCTGCAAGCTCTGCGGACACGGGGATTATCGGAAGGAACTGTTCTTGCAATGACCGTTACTTATCCGGACGGTTCCACCATGGAAACCAATCTCAAGTTGACAGCCGACGATATCGCCGCCTATCAGGAGATTCTTTCCATGAGTCAAAAAATGCAATAGGCTCTCGGATACATCATCCTGAGAGCCTATATTTTTACTGCTTTTTTACCCGTTCCGGATGCAGATGGGCATATTTTTCACGGGTGGCAAGACCTCCCCGGATATGCCGCTCGGATTTATTCACGTTCAACACCCTGCGGGCTTCCTCTGCCAGATTCGGATTAATCTGCATCAAACGATCTGTCACATCCTTGTGTACCGTACTTTTACTAATTCCAAACTGCTTTGCGGTCTGCCGCACCGTCGCCTTATTTTCAACAATATAAAGAGCAATCTTCATCGCTCGTTCTTCAATATACTCCTTCACGCCTTACTCCAGCATTTCGCCTTTGTAAAGGGTATGCTGGAGTGGGCGCGATTATACACATTAAGTTACAAGTAGCGCACTACCACCTGCACCAAATTTTTATTTCTTCTTTCTTTCTAATACAACCTTTGCATTCGGAGCGCCGGCTTTCTTAAGCTGCTTTTCTACCTTCTTCTGCACAGCTTTGCTGTGAACGATGATGGTAAGCTTGCCGCCTGTCTTAAGGGAATCCTTTTCGAATTTAGGTGCGCTGTTAAGCTCAAGGGTCTGTACACTTGAATCTTTAAGGGCATTTCTTTCAAAGACTTCCACATTTTTGCTGACTATGAGGGTCTTTACCTTTGACTCGCCACTAAGAGCCTTGGCTGTGATAGCCTTTACTTCATGGGCTTTTCCATTGGCATCTACCACTGCATCCGGAATGGTTACGGTAGTCTTGGTGGAATCAATATTTTTGACTACCACATCACCCTTCTTATCCGTCTTAAGATCAACTGTTGCAGTCTTTCCGCTTGCCGTAGTTTCTGTTACAGATGCCTTGGTCAGGTCACCATCTGCATTTGTGACAACCTTTGACTCCTCGGTAGCTCCGCTACCCTTAACAGTCTCGGTAGTAAGGGTTACCCTTCCGGTCTTTTCGTTGGTTGTCTTGGTCTCGGTTACGGTCTGCGTAACTTCGCCCTTCTTATTGGTTTTTACTGTCTTGGTTTCAAAATCGCCGTTTGCCTGAACTTCGGAAACCCTCTCAACCTTGGCGCCGCTTGTTTTTTCTACGACTTCCAAAGTCTTTACGGTTCCGTCCTGCTCAGTAACGGTTGTCTTCTCAGTAACAGTTCCGTTTGCAGCAGTAACTTTTTCCTTCTCCGTAATGGAACCATCTGTGTTTTCAACTTTGATGGTCTCTGTAACAGAACCATCCTTTCCTGTTACAGTAGATGTTTCTTCCTTGCCTGCAGGAATCTTGCCCTCGGATGGATCTTTTGCCGCCTCAACCGGGGTAGTATCTGCCGGTTTGTCGGTATCTGACGGTTTGTCGATATCTGCAGGCTTGTCAGTGCTACCACCGCCTGTAGAACCACCACCGCCTGTGGAACTTCCACCTCCGGTAGACGCTTTTACAACGGTAACAGCGCAAATTGCCTTGGCATTTTCATTCTCTACACTTTTAACTGTAATAATTGCTGTTCCCTCGGCCACTGCTGTAACGTGTCCTTCCGGATCAACAATAGCAACACTTTCATTATCACTTTCCCATGTAACCTTCTTATGACTATCCTTTACAGCTGTAGGCTGGAAGGATACCGTAAGAGTCTCTTTTTTGCTAACCGCAAGCTTGGTTGCATCCTTATTAAGAGAAATTCCTTCTACCTCAAGATCCGTAAAGATCGCCTCAAGAGTTACATCGGAAGCCGGCATGGTAATGGTCAATTCCGGTTTTGAACCCTCTTCCGCGTCAAAAGCGATTCCTGAAGCGTACCACTTAACAAATTTTTCTCCGGCAGGAGCTGTTGCTTTTACAGAAACCGTTGCACCGGTCTCATAGCTTCCACTTCCGGTTCCACCTGTTACAGCAAGTGCATACTCGCCTTCTTTTTTCACAACAACCGTTGTTACCGGTCCTACGTTATGATTCTCGTCTGCTTTCTTTCGGATATAGTAAACACCTTTACCAAGACTCAGTCCCTCTTCACAAGCAGTCCAGGTCTTGTTATCGGTGCTGTACTCCATGGAAGCATCCACACCGGAGATGGCTACTGCATCACCGGATATAATAGTAACTGAACTATCCAAAACAGGTGCTTCCTGATCTGCCTTCCAAATAGTTACCGGAATTGCCTTTGGGGCAATATTGTTATAGTTTGCACCGCCGTCGACTTTGTACCAAACCTTATGGGTTCTGGCACCGGTTGCTGTTGGTGCGGTTTTTGTCCATGCGAGTTCTTCCGTTGGCGCACTTGTAGCTGTACTATCTGTCACAGCATACCACATAGTGCAACCGGTAGGAACTTTACCCTCTTCAACTAGAGTCTGCTCCGTTCCGTCGTATGTAAGTCCTGTTTTTGCGACAGGTGCTGTAATGGTCGGAGTCGCAGGTTTTATAGTTGCTTTCACATCAGTAGGCAAACTCGAACTACTTAAAAAATAGTTGTCTGCATCCTCTCCTTCAAGGCTAAATCCGCTGAAGGTTACGGTCTTATTCTCGCCCACATTCGCATCTTCAAAAGAGGCTGTTCCGACTACGACTCTTACATCATCGTTTCTGCATTTATAACTCATTCCCGGTGTTCCTGTGATAGTCGCCTCAGCTGATCCGTCGTAAATTTTATCAGCTACGGCAAGTCCGGTGATATTGATGCCGCACTTGCCAATATTCGCAGAAACGTCGGTGGTTTTCTCCAATACCAGGGTATAATTTGTCTCATCGCTAAGCTTCGCACCGGTGAGTTTTATGGTTTTATTTTCTCCTGCATTTTTATCTGCAAACTTTCCCGTAATATCGCTGACTGTCAGGTCCGAAACTACCGTATTATCACTTACTTTCTTTATGACCGGCCTACTGTTCGATGAATAATACGCCTTATCGGTTCCGTCGTATTGCTTACCCGAGAAATAAATAGTGCCACTGATATATACCTGAATTCCGGTAATACTTGCTGTGGTTGTCTTCTGGCTATGCTCCACATCAATTTCATAGTTTGTACCGCCATTAGTCAGTTCCCAATCGGAAAGAGTAACTGTCTTGTTAGTACCTTTGGCTGCATCAACAAAGGTTCCCTTTACTTTAAAGGTAACGGTATCAGAGCCAGCAAGACCATCTACTGTTGCATTTTCGGTCTTGAGCGTCGCTGTCGTCTCTCCATCATATTCTTTATCACCAGCCGTAATGCCTGTGATGGTAAGTTTCTTTTTACTGATGGAGGCTGTTGTTGTTTCCTGATTTTCGGCAGATGCCAGGACGTAGTTCTTTGCCTCTTTGCCATCGAGCATAAGTTTGAGTTTGCTTGCATCTATAGTAACCGTCTTGTTTTCACCTGCATTCGCATCGTCAAAAGTGCCTGCTCCGTCCTGCGCGGTAACTGTCAGTTCATCGGTTGCGCATATTGAACCATAATGTGAGTCAAGCACTGCCTGTGTGGTATCAAGCGTAGCCGTCTTTTTGCCGTCATAAGTTTTATTCTCCGCAGTGATACCTTCTTTGACGCAAACCTCTTGTTGTGCGATTACTACGCAACCATCAACACCAATCTTCTCTTTCTGTGTGTCAAAGTGAGAATCGTCACCTTTCACATAATACCAAACATAATATGTCCCGGCATCTTTAGCTGTTGGTATTTCGGAACTCCATCCTTCTGTCGGAGCACTTCCACTACGACTCGTAGTAACGGCGTACATAGCTGTTCCTCCGTACCCTACTGTACAACGACATTCCACAAGTTCATGCTCGGTTCCATCGTACATAAGACCGGTGTTCAGTACCGGCTTACCTATATCCACCGGTGCCGTCTTAAACACCACCTTGCCCTCTGACAGTACCGGACTGTATTTCGTGTCGTCGCTGTGGAAGTAACCGGTCTCCGTTTCGGTAATCGCAGTCTTGTCACCAGCGGGCTTCGCAATAATTCCAGCCTCCATCGGATTAACGTAGAGCTCCGCACCGCTTGTCAAATCACCGGTAACAAAAATTGCCGTACCCTGATCAATAACAACATTGCTGTCTTTTCCATTCCATGTATTACCCTTTATAACAGGAGCTCCACTAACGTTAAAAACTCCCTTAACCTCATTTATATAGGAGTCATACACTCCGCCGCCACCGTTTTCATCACCGGTCGCAGTACAGTTTGTAATCGTTCCTCCGTTCATGGTAAAAGTGCCGTTGTAGTTATACACACCGCCACCACGACTTGCAGAACAGCCTGTAATGGTGCCGCCATTCATGGTAAATCGACCCTCGTTTATATATACTCCACCGCCATCTCCGTTGTTGTTTCCTCCGATAATCTTACCGGTCCCCGCAGTACTGTTATCGGTAAGTATAAAATCGCCGTGTTCACCGATTGTAATAACATTACCACCTTCCACTGCTTCTTTACCTGTAAGTCCACGATCAAGAGTATGGCCGTTGAGATCAAGAATGACTCCATCAACGCCAACAGTTTCATCAATAACCAACGGTTCACTGATGGTTACATCTGAAAGGAGGGTAACTTTTCCCCCATTAAACACACTTCCATCCAGAGCCGGGATATATTCCGCACCTTTATTGGGAATATCATGCTTAGCAACGGCGGGAACAAGATTTATTTTTCCGTTTTGTATATAATTGCTATTTGCATATCCTCCGGTAACCTCACCGGAACTTATCACGGTAACTGTATCCTTCACCAAATAGGTGTGTCCTTCGGCGACAGCTACTGTAGCGTTGTTATCATAAAAACATGCCGTATTAATTGAACCACCGGCAAGGGTGATATTTCCCTTAACCGCGCCATTCAACTCCACACTACCACCATTAAGAGCAAGGCTTGCACAGTTAATTTCTCCGCTTCCTGATTCTATTTCTACCATTCCACTGTTAACAGTCAACGTACCTCGTCCTTCGGCAGTGTTTCCCAGCTGAATGCCCTGTTTGTCCTCTCCAGTCAAACGCAATTTTCCCCCGTTTATGGTAAGAGACGCACTTCCGGTATAATCTTCCTTGTACTTAATCTCACCCACAGTCAGTTGCTTTCCCTCTGCGATAGTAAGCTCCGTGTCGCCTGTGAGGTAAACAGTACCATTTATCCGAGCCCCCTCATTCACTACCATCTTACCGGACCACTCTGTAACACGGTTTTGGTCAGAAATAACTGTTTCCGTCGCCGCATCCGCCTTCGCCCTAATTGCCAGCTGAGGCACCCAGGCCGAAGATAGCACCATGGCCAAGGTCAGGATTACTGACAGTATGGCTTTTCCTACTTGTTTCTTTTTCATCTTCTCCAATTCCTCCTCTTTAAAGTTTCTCTCCTCCGGGAATGCATTCTTTTCCCGTCAGTTTACTTTATTCAAACCAAGAACCATTTTAGCATCTATCCTTCATATTTCAACCCACCTGGGACGAACGGCAGAATTTTGGGACGAACGGCAAGTTTTCAGACAATTTTAGCCTCCAAAAAATGCAGGTGGAATTCTACCACCTGCACCCGGTTTTCATTATATTCTGCTGAAATTAACTCTCCAAGCTATCCTCATTGAGCAGAAAATATTTCATTCCCATAATTACGAATCCTTCCTCGTTTCTCCAAGGCTTTTTCGTTCCGTTTACGATTACAATCTTCTTAAAGGAATCCGGAATATTTCTAAATGAATTAAACTCCTGCGTCTGCTTTTCTTCGGAGGTCATATCGTATGCCACTTGAATATAATATCTCTGGCTCCCTCGGTTGACCACAAAATCAACTTCAAATTGCTTACGACTGGTTTTCCCCTCCCCATTTTTTGCATATGCTTCTACAATACCAACATCCACATTGTACCCTCTGATAAGCAGCTCATTATATACAATATTTTCCATAATATGGGTTGGCTCTTGCTGACGGAAATTCAATCTGGCGTTCCGCAGTCCCACATCTGAAAAATAATATTTCAGATTCGCACCCACGTATTTTCTGCCTTTAATATCATACCGGTCCGCCTTGGAAATCAAAAAAGCTTCCACCAAATACTCGATATGATTCGATATGGTTTTATTGCTATAATTGATACCGCGCTCACTTTTAAAGGTCCTTGCTATTTTCGTCGGATTCGTAGGCGCTCCTATAGCAGAAGCAAGCACATCTACCAATGTATCAATCTCATTCACGTTTTGAAGCTTATTTCGTTCCACCACATCACGAATGTATACGTTGGTAAAAATATTTTTCAGATACTCTGCCTTTTGACGCTCTGTCTGAAACTGAGCCACCTGCGGCAGCCCTCCATACGTCATATATTCCTCCCAGGCATCCTCATACTCTCCCTCGAAAGCTGAGTAAAATTCCGCGAAGGACAGGGGATAAATTCGTATTTCATCTCCCCTTCCCCGAAATTCCGTTACAATATCGCTGGATAGAAATTTGGAGTTACTTCCGGTTACGTATACATCAAGATTTTCAATGCGAAGCAAGCTATTCAGCACTTCTTCAAAACGTGGCATAAACTGCACTTCATCCAAAAGCAGATAATACTTTTTCTCATCCGTTATGGATTCTTTAATATACTGATAGCACTTTTCCGGTTCCCTTAATTCCGCATTTTCAATACCGTCCAGGGCAATCTCTATAATATGTTTACTATCTACACCACTCTCTAGTAAAAATTTCTTAAACAATACAAATAGCAGGAATGATTTTCCACATCTTCGGATTCCCGTGATAATCTTTATCATGCCATTATCTTTTCGCAACTTTAGCTGCTCAAGATATAGATCTCTTTTTATTTCCACACTATCGCTCCCTATTTTTGTGTAAATACACATTTTTTAGTAATGAAATTATAACATCATATGTCCATCTGTTCAAGAGTCATTACCATTTTTTGTGTATTTACACAATTTTTAGTACTACCAGGCACGCACCAACTGCTGCCACTTATGGTCGGCGATAAGCTCGTCTCTATCCGTTCCACTTATATAACATGCTGGGGCGCCCGCCGGTTTCATAATTCATCCGTCCTAAAATCGTGCCTTTCTCCAGCAGATAATTCATATACCGTCGCACCGTCACCCGGGACAGACCAACCCGATCCGCCACCTCTTCACCGGTAAGCTCCGCGCCCCCCTGCCCCTTAAGGTAATCGCAAATACTTTCCAGCGTTTTTTCCTGGATTCCCTTGGGAAGCTCCTCAGAGGAAACCACCGTTTGACTGCTAATCAAGGCATCAATGTGTTGCTGGCTAAAAGCAGACAAATCGTGGAAAGCGTCCTGCCTCCGCAAAAAGGTTAAAAGCGCCTGTTCAAACCGATCTCCCGCAAAGGGTTTCACCAGATAATCCACAATTCCAAGCTCCAACGCTTTTTCAATACTATCCCCATCGTTGGCCGCTGTCACCATAATCACGGAAGTCTTTAAATCCTCTTCCCGGATTTTGTGCAAAAGCGTCAGTCCGTCAATCTTCGGCATATACAAATCCAAAATGGTTAAATGCACCGTATTTTTCCTCAGAAAATCAAGAGCCGCACCACCGTCCCGGCACACCTGGCACACATGGAAATGGGGATTCTGATTCACATATTGCTTATTAATCATCGCCACCATGGGATCATCTTCCACAATCATTACTTCGTACATGGCGCGCTCCTTTCATCCTTTAATGTTACCATAATGGAGGTTCCTTCCTTCTCCTCCGATTCAATCTCTAACGTACCCTTATATTTTTCCACCATCTGGGAAATCAGATACATACCGGTTCCCCGATTCTCTCCCTTGGTGGAAAATCCCTTTTCCAAAATCCTCGGTCGAACCTCTTCCGGAATTCCCATTCCCGTATCATCCACCTGAATAAACAGGGTTCCCGGTTTGGTAAAAATGCCAACCGTCAGCTCTTTTGGCGGTTCTTCCTTCTCATTTAGCGCATCCAGCGAATTCTCGATAAGATTTCCGATTAAGGTCACCAAATCCGTGCTTGGCAGGTTAATGTCCTTGCGCAACAGCTCGCTTCCCGTCTCCAGGGAAAACTGGATATTTAACTCCGCCGCTCTGGCATATTTTCCGATTAAAAGCGCCGCCACGGAAGGGTCTTCGATTTTCTTCACGATTTGATGAATCAGGGTCTGCTGAATGGACGTAATCGAAGTGATATATTCACTTGCCTTTTCTGTCTTTCCCATTTGAATCAGCCCCAAAATCACGTGGAGCTTATTCATGAAATCGTGATTATTGGCCCGCATACTGTCCACCAGATAGCGGACTCCCGTTAAATCCTCCATGAGCTTCGTATATTCCGTCCGGTCTCGCAAAATCAACATGGCGCCCACTACTTTTTCTTTTTCCATAACCGGCATCAAGTCCGCCAGAATTTCCACCTGGCGTTTCGTCACCAGATTTTCGTTAAGAAAACGCTTTCCTTCCGTCAGCGTTGCCGCCATGGGAAGGTTCTTCAAAACCGTTTCATCGCCCTCCATCATCCGGGCTGCCGCCGCATTACAGTACAATACCTGCCCGGAGGGGTCTACCGCCACAATACCTTCTTCCAGCGATTCCAAAATATTATCTCGAACAGAGAACATGGCAGAAAAGGTATCCGGCTCATAGCCCTTTAATTTTTTCTTGATGGATGCCGTAAGCCTTCTTGATAAAAGCACTGCCAGCAGTAAAACCGCCGCCGCACTCAGCAAATGAATGATTACCGTTCGTAAAATGATGGAATTCAGCTTTTGCTTTAGCATGACCGCCAAAACAAAACCTACATACCGGCCCTTTTCATCATATACTGCCGCATAGGCTCTTCGCTGAGAGCCGGAGGGGCCTTCGTCACTGGTTACGTACAGATTACCTGCCCGGGTAAAATCCGGCATGGTGCCGTCGTAAACCGTTCCCACCAGCTTCTTATTGGTATGATACCGTCGATTATTTTCACTATCTATTACAGAAATGACGTCGATGTTTCCCAGAGAACTTTTCAGAGAATCCAAATAGGAAAAAAGTGCCTTCTTTTCTTCTTTTCCCTCCAGACACTCCGACACCATACGATTCTTGGCAACTGCCTGGGCTACGTTTTGCAAATTCAAATCCAGCTGTCTTCCTTCGCTTTGCACATTTACCCAGATACTTACCACTGCGATTACCGTTGCCACCAGCGCCGTCAGCCAGATCATGGTAATCATTATCTCCCGTTGCAGCTTTTTCATAACGCACCTCTTTCTTCTATACTAATTACACCACATTTATAATCTTTTGAAAATAGTTTTGTAAGTAAAAAAAATAAAACCAAAAACCTTTTATGTACAATATGTTCGTAAGGTTTTCTTTTTTTCCGGTCGGGTGTAAACTCCCTTCAGAAACAAAACGAACCAAAATCAAAAAGAAAGAAGGATAACAAAATGACTACATTCGCAAGTATCATGGAAATGATGATGGTTATGTGCTTCGGAATTTCCTGGCCCTTAAACATTGTAAAAGCTTGGAGAGCACGTACCGCAAAGGGAACCAGCTTACTGTTTTATTTCTTCATTTGGATTGGCTATGTATTTGCTCTTGCCGGAAAATTCGCTTTGATTTACGCAAATGCACCGAAGCCATGGTACGAGACCGTACACTGGTATGTCATGTTTTTCTATATTGTAAATATTGTTATGGTCAGCGCCGGTATCGGAATTTACTTCCGCAACCGCATGCTGGACAAAGCTTCCGCCAAAGCAATCGACGGCAAAAAAGCATTCGCTTAATGTAAGGAGGTTTCTTATGAACATTTATGAACGCGAACAGAAAAACTATCAAAATTTAAATACCGTAGCCAAACCACATGGCGTTGTCCTGGTTGGCTCCACTTTTGCAAAAGAGATTCCGGTCTGTGAACTCCGACAGACCTTCCAGCTGGATTGTGACCTTTACAATCGCAGCTATACCGATCTGTCCATATACGACGCGCAAACCCTGATTCTGGAGTGTATGGACAGTCTTTCTCCTCATAAACTATTACTTAATCTGGGGGAAACCGATCTGGAGCGCGGTTTTCATACTATCAAAGAGATCGTGGGCGTCTATGAAACCCTGATCAAAACCCTAAAGGCCCACGATCCTCATTGCCAGATTGTAATTGTTTCCGTTTGTGATAAGGATTCCACCTTAAAACCGGCTGAATTAAACCGTCAGCTGGAACTTATGGCGGAACGCACCCACTGTCAGTTTGCAGATATCAGCGGAGCAAGAAAGAGCATTGCACCTTTTGTAAAGGCTTTTGAAATCATGCGCTTTTTCATGACCGACGGTCTTACCTTAAATGATATCCTGTTTACTCCAAGCGGAGTTGTTTGTTAAGAGGTCGCTTTTATCATGCAAACATCAGAAAGTTTTCGATTAAGTGCTCTGCTTTCCTTTTCCGGTGGATTGCAGGATGCCTATACTTACAATGTGAGGGCAAAAGTTTTTGCTAACGCCCAAACCGGAAATCTGGTTTTAATGAGTCAGAACTTTATGGAAGGAAATCTTATGCAGGGGCTTCATTATGTATGTCCCCTGTTTTCCTTTGCCCTTGGAGTTTTTGTGGCAGAGCGAATTGAAGGTCGCTTCAAATCCGCCAGAAATCTTCATTGGCGACAGATTATCCTGCTGGTAGAAATTTTTACACTGATATTGGTGGGCTTTCTTCCATCGACTATGAATTTGCCGGCAAATATGCTGGTTTCTTTTTCCTGCGCCCTGCAGTTACAAACCTTTCGTAAGGTTCGGGGCTATGGATATGCCAGTACCATGTGCATCGGCAACCTTCGTAGCGGAACCGAAAGCCTTTCCTGCTACTTACGCCGCAAGGATAAAAACAGTCTTAAAAAGGCCCTGCACTTTTACGGGATTATTTTTGTTTTCTCCCTGGGTGCGGGAGTTGGTGGCGTCCTTTCCGGATTCCTTGGTATTCATACCATTTGGCTCTCCGGCGCCATCCTGTTTTGTGTCATGCTGATGATGCAAAAGGAAAATACCACTATCACCTTTTCGCCTTTTTCTCATATACTATCCTATAGTGTTCAGGAAAGAAGGCGTGATTATGACACCACTTCCTATCGCGGTGATTGGAGATGATCACCGTCTCTTCCATCTGGCCGGTGCGCTGACTACCCTTGGCTATCAATCCGACTATTTTTCGGAAAGTACCCTAGTCAAGCGTACCGACTTTGGAGAGTATTCCGTTCTTGTGCTCTCCCTTTTTCCCTCTGAAAAATTATTAAAGAAAATACTGAAAAAGAATTCCGAACAGGCGCTTTTATGTGCCGGACTGCCTTCCAAAGAAGCCATTCTTCTGGCCAATGAATATGGGTACTCCGTCTACGATTATATGAAGGATCCCACCGTGGCTATCCAAAATGCGGTAGCTACTGCGGAAGGAGCCATTACAAAAGCCCTCACCTTAAGTCCCATTACCCTGCAAAACGCCAAAGTTCTGGTTATCGGTTTTGGACGTTGCGGCGAGATTTTAAGTTTGAAATGTCGCCAGTTGGGGGCATCCGTCACCCTTTGCGAGACCGCTCCGTTGGCAAAAGCTCACGCCCTGGCTCACGGCTTTCCGGTATTGGACACTCCTTCATGCCTGTCGGATTTTGATATCCTTTTTAACACCGCTCCCTATCTGACGCTTACGGAAAGCATCCTTTCAGAAGCCGGAGAAGATCTTCTGATACTGGATATTGCCAGCGCTCCGGGAGGCACGGATTTTGCCTACTGCGAAAAAAATCGAATCTCTGCCTACCTCTGCCCTTCCCTGCCGGCTATCTATGCCCCCAAAACTTCCGGGCAGATTCTTGCTCACGCCATTCACCGTCGCATCACAACATTGCAATTATCAAGGAGGTTTTCATGAGTACATCCAAACCCATCGGCTTCGGCATTACCGGCTCGTTTTGCACCTTTCACAAAATCCTTCCGGTAATGAAGGCTCTTGTGGAAGAGGGCCACGACCTGATCCCGATTCTTTCCCCTGCCGCATCCAATTTCGACACCCGTTTTACCGGGGCATCGGATTTTGCCCTGCAGGTGCGCGCCATCACCGGTCACGATATCCTTACCACCATTACGGAAGCGGAGCCCATCGGTCCCAAAGGACTTCTGGATGCCATGATCATTGCTCCGTGCACCGGCAACACCCTTGCCAAGCTTGCTTCCGGCATCACAGACACTGCGGTGCTCATGGCAGCCAAGGCACAGCTTCGTAACGGCGGTCCGGTGCTTCTTTTTGTGTCCACCAACGACGGACTGGGACTGAATTTCAAAAACATCGGCACCCTGATGAGCACCAAAAATATCTACTTCGTCCCCTTTACCCAGGACGATCCTACCGGCAAGCCCAACTCTCTGGTTTCCGATCCGGCACTGATCTCTGCCGCCCTCAAAGAGAGCCTATCCGGTCACCAACTCCAACCGGTATTGGGTTAAATCGCGGAACGTCCATTTATCCTACCTCGCACTATTGAGGTAGAAGAAAAAACGAGGCTTTCCAATGTGAGACTTTACAAAACGTCGGTACTTAGATGCCGTACTATGGCATCTTATGTACCGTTACGTTTTGTACGGAGCGCAAGCGTTCTCACATGGAAAGCATCGGTTTATACTTCCAGCGCAATATTAAATTCCTTCATCCACTCATTCACCATGTAAAGATACGCTACCATCTGCGTTCCCTTCATCAGCTGTCCAAACCAAGGGGTTTTCGTTCCTTTTTCCGTTAAAAGTTCCGGTATTACCTTTTCATCCACAAGCTCCAATACCGGACACTTAGCTTTCTTTTCTTCTTCCCAAAGCTTCAACAAAATCGAAGCATATTCCGGATGATAGTTCTTTGGATAAGGTGACTTTGGACGATTACGGATTTCCTCCGGTAAAACTCCCGCCGCCATCCGTCGAAGCACATATTTCCGAATCCCCTGCTTTTTCTTCATTTCCCAGGGAATGTTATAAGCAAACTCCACCAGTTCTTTATCTGCAAAGGGTACAATCGGGGTAATTCCCGTATGCTGTACCGCAACTGCCGTGCGGCGAATCAGAGTTTGCATGAAATAATAGATGGTAAGATACGTGTTCTTCCGTAAGGTTCTATCCTCCGGGCTTTCTCCTTCCGGATATACCACATGACCGCAGACACTTTCATAAGCCTCATGCACGTAATCCGTAAGCCTTAGCTTCTCCTCCACAGATTCACGCAAAATTCCGGTACGAGGAGCCAAGTCATATGTCCAGGGAAATCCCCGGTAATTCACAAATTCAGGCACATGAAACCAGGGATATCCACCAAAAATCTCATCCGCACACTCCCCTGTCATTAAATACCGGCTTTCTTTTCCCACTTCCCCGCACACATAATCCAATGTGGTTTGAATATCAGCCATACAGGGCATTCCGTGCCACAGCATGGCCCGTTTTAATCCCGCTGCCTGAGTTTTTACATCACAAAGAAGGGTTTTGTGGGGGCAACCTAAAAGATGCACCATCCGGTCTACAAAGGGGCGGTCCAACTCCGGCTGAAAGGAATTGGGTACAAAATACTGCTGGCTTCCCACAAAATCCAGGGAAAAGGTTTTCATGCTTCTTCCCGTATTCTTATATAGCGCCGCCAGATAACTGGAATCCAATCCTCCGGATAAAAGCACCGCCACCTCTTCTTCCGGCAGTCGCTTTTTCATGGCTTCCTGTAGTAAAAAGCGTCCTTTTTCAATGGTCTCCTCTTCCGACAAATCCTGTTTCTTTGTTTCCAAGCGCCAATATGGGACTTCCTTTATACTTCCTTTATGGAATTTCAGATAATGCCCCGGTAAAAGTTCTTTCACTTGCTTTATTGGTGTTTTTCCCGGAGTTCTGGCGGGGCCCAAACCAAAGAGTTCACAAAGTCCTTCCCGGTCCATGGTAGGCTTTAGCTCCGGATATCGTAATAGTTTTGCTAAATCTGTGGAGTACACCAATTTTCCGCCCACTATGGCATAATACATCGTTTGCACTCCCAACGGATCCCGGAACAGATAGGTACTTTCCTCCTTGCGGTCGGTAATTGCCACAACAAATTCCCCATCCAACTTTTTCGCCATTTCAATACCCCAGGTCTGATAGGCGCAAAACAGCAGCCCTTCAAGCTCTGCCTCATTGGTTGGACAGGGCTTTGACAGGGCTGCTGCCAATTCCTTTTTATTATATATCTCTCCTGTAAACTGTAACTGCTTCGTATCCATAAAATGCCTTTTTCTTTCATTCTATGCATATCACACTTACTAATATTACATTTTACTCTAAACTCTGCAAATACTCATTGGCTTCCATCGCCGCAATAGCGCCGTCTGCCGCTGCCGTTACCACCTGGCGCAGCTTCTTCTTCCGAACATCCCCTACTGCGTAGACCCCGGGAAGGTTGGTATTCATATTCTCGTCGGTGACAATATAGCCGTTCTCCAGGGTAAGCTGATCCTTGAAAAGGTCCGTTCTCGGGGAAAAACCGATAAATCCGAAAACGCCAAACATGCCGTCTTTCTCGTCGGCATGAATCTCTGTTAATTCGCCGGTCTTGACATTTTTCACCACCATGGCATTCAGGGTTCCTTCACCCTTTAATTCCTCTACCACCGTATCCCACAAAAACTCAATCTTCGGATTGGCAAAAGCACGCTCCTGCACAATCTTGGATGCTCTTAAAGCATCCCGTCTGTGGATAATGGTGACCTTCCTTGCATATCTGGTTAAAAACATGGCCTCTTCCACTGCAGAATCGCCACCGCCAACCACATACACCTCTAAATCCTGGAAAAAAGCACCGTCACAGGTAGCACAATAAGAAACACCGCTTCCTATGAATTCCGCTTCCCCTTTGCATCCGATTGGTTTAGGAAAAGCACCGGTGGCCAAAATTACGGTTTTTGCGTGGTAGATGCCCCTTTTACCTCGAAGTGCCTTCACTCCACCATTAAGCTCCACGTTGTCAATGGCATCCGACACCCGCTCCACTCCAAAGCTTACTGCCTGTTCTGCCATACGTTCGGCCAAAGAAATACCGGTCTCCCCTATAAGGGACTGACCGGGATAATTCTCGATATCCGCCGTCAGGGCAATCTGTCCGCCATCCTGCCCCTGCTCGATTATAAGGGTGGACAGCTGGTTCCGTCCGGCGTAAATTCCCGCCGTCAAACCTGCCGGTCCTGCCCCTAAAATAATTACATCATATATTTTACTCATTCTGGTATAACCTCTTGATAGCAAAATCATTCTTGCCACGGTTCTTACATCCGTATAAGCCTGCATCTGCCAATGTAAAATAGTCATCCGGCACAGACATACGTTTTGGAACGCCTACTGCATAACCCTGGGTAACCGTGATGTACTCCTCTACCGTGGATTTCGCATTCTCTATGCGTAATGTTGCGAATCGTTCTTTAATCTTCTGCGCCAACTCTTTGCAGGTCTCCTCTTCCACATTCGGCATAAGAATTACAAATTCATCTCCACCATAACGGAAAACCTCACCATTCTTGGCAATCGCCTGCTGTAATGCACCGGCAACCTTTCGAAGAACCAAATCGCCTTCCTTATGACCATAGGTATCGTTATACTGTTTAAAACAGTCCACGTCGATAATTGCCATTCCCAAGCTTTTCTGCTGACGAATACAATCTGACATCATATTCTTGGTTTCCCGAATCAGCGCAAAACGATTTCGAAGACCGGTTAAGGCATCGGTTTCTGCCTTTCTTGCAATTTCCTGCATGTCCTTTTCTGCACGATGCAACTGAATCTTCACGTTAATAGCCTGTACCGTTTCCTGATTCTCCTGAATTCTACGCTCCCGATACAAAACCGCGTGCTGTACGCAGGCCTTCTGATAATTCTCCCAGTCGCCCACAGCCTCATAATAGTCCATGCAATGTTCCTGCAACTGCAGACGCATCTGGACGCTGTCGCTTTCTTCCGCAACCTCGGCGTAATCCTTAATCATCTGTCGCAAAGAATCCATGTCACGAAGTTTGGTCAAAATCCCTGCCAGAAGCTTTACAAAGCGGGAATAATCAATAAGATTTTCCTTTCCCTTCTTTGCTTCCTCTATCAGTTCGCCAATCATACCTTTTACCACTTCATCCTTGCCCTGGTCCATATACAGGGTTGCCTTAAAAAGCGTAATAGGGAAGGCATACGGAGTCACTTTATAGGTCTCCATAATCTTCTCGGTACGATCCACATATTTCTCCGCCCGGTCAAAAGCTTTAAAATAACGATAACAATCGCCCAAATTCAAATAGGTTACCAGGAAATTAATGGCGTTATCTTCTCCCAGTGTCAAGGAGGTTTCCAAATCCTCCTCCGCTAAAAGGAAATAATCCAACGCTTTCTCATAACTTTCCAGTTCCTGATATCGGGATCCGATGTTGTTGTAAAAATAATGGGTAATGCCATGTACATTGTACTTGGCTGCATAATCCAATCCCTGCAGATAACAGTCTAATGCCATTACTTCATTTCCAATGGTGGCGTAAGTTACGCCCAGACTGTTCATGACACGAGCATAAATGTAATGATCGCCCAATTTCTCTGCATCCTTTAAAATGGCACGAAGCATAGGAATTGCCTCGTCACTGTTATTCACAACATAGCTATAGGCCACTTTGTAGCGCTTACGAAGTTCTTCGTTTGGTGTTCCCATACATCGTCCCCCTTTCTTAGATTATTTCCCCGGATAGCAAATTACAGATGCAACATCATAACCTTTCAGTCTTTCTCTGCCATTTAATCCTGCAAGTTCCATCAGGAATACAAGTTTCACAACCTCGCCGCCAAGTTCTTTGATCAGTTCACAGGTTGCTTCAATGGTTCCGCCGGTAGCAATCAAATCATCAATTACTACTACCTTCTGACCCGGTTTAATGGAGTCTTTATGCATCTCAATAGTTGCTGATCCATATTCCAAATCATATTCTTTTGAAATGGTTTCGCAAGGAAGTTTTCCTTTCTTACGACAAAGAATAAATGGTTTGTGCATTTCGTAAGCGATTGGTGCTCCGAAAATAAATCCTCTGGACTCTGCACCTACAATCACGTCAAAATCAACACCCTCTAATAATTTCATCATTTCATCTACTGCAAGATGAAGTCCGTCTGCATCCTGTAAAACACTGGTTACATCACGGAAGATGATTCCTTTCTCCGGAAAATCCGGGATACTTCTAACGTACTCTTCAATTTTCTTCATAATTTTCTCTCCTAGCTATAAATCTATCTTCTCGGCAATTGCCGGTTTCTTACAATACTCTACGAATGCACACCAGATCTCCTCTGGTAAAAGCATCGTGGGTTACACAAATTCCGTAAGCAGCGCCACGGGCATGTACAATGGAACCTCCGCCTATATAAATGGCAACGTGTCCGCTGTAACAGCAGATATCACCCGGCTGGGCATTGCTCTGGCTGACAGCTCGTCCCACACTTCTCTGTAAATAAGAAGTTCTCGGAATGCTGATTCCAAAATGAGCAAACACATAGGTTGTAAAACCACTACAGTCCGCTCCGGTATGAGGGTCATTTCCACCCCATACATAACGGTTTCCCACAAAGGACTTGGCATAGGAAACTACCGCCGACGGTGATACACTGGTATGATATCCCGGATCGGAAGATCCGCCGCCATTTTCGGAAGAACCGCCGCCGCTACTGCTGCCGCCTCCGCCGGTATTACCGCCATTATTGTTATTCTGTTCCTGCTCTCTACGAGCTGCTTCTTCCCGCTCCCGCTGAGCTCTGGCTTCCGCCTCTTTCTGCTTTCTTTCTTCTTCCTTAATGATATTATTCTGAGCAATAATCGTCTTCTTATAACTGTCTGCCATACTCTTGGCATTGGCAAGCTTGGTATCAAAATCGGAAATTTCGCCCTTTAATCTGGTCATAACAGCCTTCAAGGACGCTTCCTCACTCTGCAGAGAGGTCCGCATATCCTTCAGTTCCGCAAGCTCGCCTTCCACCTTGGTTTCCAACTTCTGGCAAACCTGCTTCGCCTTCTGATAGTTCTTCAGAAGTTTCCGGTCATAGCTGTAGACCTCTTCGTAATACTCCACCTGATTTAAAAGATCCGCCATATTCTTGGAACCGAGAATCGCTTCCAGATATCCCGTATCTCCCTGCTCGTACATATAGCGAATACGAAGCTTCATGGATTCATACTGCTTCTTCTCCTGCTTCTTCGCTTCTTTCAAATCCGCTTTGGCAACCTTTAATTCTTCTTTCTTGGACAGGATATCTGATTTAATCAGGTCAACGGAAACCATCAGTTCCACCATTTCCTGCTCATATCCGTCCATCTGTCCTCTTAATTCCTGCTGCTTCTGCTCTATAGAATTCATCTGGTTTTCCAGATTCTTAAGATCCGATTCTGCCTGTTTCTTCTTATCCTTCGCCTGCTGACTGTTACTGGTCGCAGACGCCACACCACCCATGGCGCTAACCATACATGCTACGATGACAAATAGTGCTAAAACTCTTTTTCTCATATTATGCCTCCTAACACACATACTTGTTAGTATTTTACCAGTTTTTGCGCTTTTTTTCAAGGGTTGCGGGGCATTATTTCCCGCAGGGCACCGGAATACCCTGCGAAAAATTCGTGTCCTTTTACAGATTCCGACAAACCAACAAAGAACTTCCCGGTTTCACTTCCTCTTCCGTCAATTCGTTGATTCTTAAGATGGCCTCCACCGTAGTACGATTTGCCTTTGCCAACTCCCACAAAGAATCCTTTTCTGTCAAAATATAGCCCACCATTCCGGGGCCGCTTTCTGTTTCGTACTCTTCTTCAGAAAGTTCCGTCAAAAACCGGCAAGTGGTCTGCTCCGGCACAAGGGCGCTTACATTTATGCCTGCATGCACCCGGGCTTTGGTGCCATCCAGAATGCTTACGCTGTATTCCGCAATCTCTCCCCGAATTTGGGGCAAAAGCGCTTCTTTTTTATCTGCCGTCACCCCTTCCATGGACAACTGCTGATGGAAGGGTATGGATAATTCCGCCATTACAGGCTGCACTCCCGTATTCATTCCACGGTATAAAAGGCTGCAAACCGCCATGCCTTCTACCACAATACCGCCTTCCACCACTTCCGGTTTTTCCATTTGTACCGACGCCCCAACAGGATAAATCTCCAGAATCCGGTCATCTGCCGCAGGCGAAAAGCTTTCCTGCACCCCGATGCGGGATAACTGCCGATGCACCTTTTTTACCAGTTGTGCCTCCTCTTCCTTTGGCAAAAGCAGTTTTTGTTTGCTGTAAGCATCCTGAAGGTATGTCAGTTCTCCCGGTACATACACATCATAGGCTATTTCCATCTCCGCACTCAGGTGCAGATCCCGAATCTGCCCATCCTCATTTGGAGCTTCTTTTCCCTCTGTCATCACCACTTCAAAGCCGATAATGTGAACCGCCTCTTTTTCTTCCGAAGCATATTCGCACTCTTCTTCCACCGGCACTGACAGCTTCAAATACTCTGCCTTGCCATCCTCTTCCTGGGGCTCATAAATCACAAAAGCCGCCAATTCTCCTCGCATCCGCAACCGACCGTCCCCGGGAATCAGTTCCACGTCCCGAAGTTCCACATTTTCAAACAAAATCCTCTCTATATCCGGTCGTTCTGCCGGCAAGCTGACACATTCCTTAATGCTGACAGCCGTGGTGTCGTGCTGCAAAAAGCGACTGTAGGAAAGCTTACAAAACTGTTTTTCCACCGTTTCCGCCAAATCCTCAATATACTCCTGCTTCTGATTCAACATTTCCTCTGCCCGAATCTGAAGCACCGAAAACAAGGACAACTTTCGGCTGTTCATCCGTTTTACATTTCCAACCGTCACCTTTGCGCATACTTCCATTTCACTGCCCGGTGTCTGTTTCATAGCCAGTCGTTGGTTTACGGGAATACTTCCCCGAATGGTTTGCAGTCGCCCGCTGCCACCGGTTGGAGCATACAAAATCTGGTAAAGAAGGCTTCCTTTCAGAGTTACATTTCCCTCCCCTACCTGAACCTGTTCCTTGCAAAAACGCAATTTTTGACCTATCACATGATCCAAATCCGGCATCTGCCGATCCAGATTAATCTCTTCTTCCATGGGAACCTGCAGTTCCATGGAATTTACGCTTCGCCGTCCGTTTACGGCCCCTGCTTTTATCTCCATAAAAAAATCTCCCTTCGGAATAGATGTTTCAATCTATTCCGCGGGAGAGATTTTTATACCCTTCTTATACTATGCAGATTCTTTACATAATTTCATGCGTACGCTCTTGGTCACAATATCCGAATAGTTGAAAGACAGAAGTTTCTCATCTTCCGGGTCATGACCTTTGACCAATACCGTAAAAACACAGGGATATGCGTTCTGTAAAACGCCTTCACTAACGTTTAACCTGTGTCTGCCTTCTTCTTGCATGATCTGCACTTTGCTTCCAAGCTGTAACTTCACTGAAGCACGAATCTTGTCTAACACCTGCTGTTCCGCTGCCATCTCAACTACCTCATTCTTTCCCTTTGTGACAATCGCCACGCCGATATTCATTTGTTACAAGGGCTCCGACCTATTCGGTTCCCACAAGTATAGTATATCAGCATTTTGTGTTTTTGTCAAATCACAAAGGAAAAAAAACACAATATATTGTTTTGCAACGAAACACCATCTACTACTGCAGCACTTCCACAATCCGGGTTCTGCAGTAATCCGCCAGATGTTTTTTCTCTTCTGCCTCCAGGCTATTAGGGTCTATAGGATCCAAAATAGTTACCTTCGCGTGAGCACTTCGAACAAACGGGAAGTGGTTTTCTAAAACGTCTCTGGTTCCCTGAATGGCAATAGGCACAATCTTACACCCTGTTTTGGAAGCCATTTTTACCGCACCGGCTTTAAATTCCAGCAACTCGCCGGTCTTGGACCGGGTACCTTCCGGGAAAATGAAAACCGAAATTCCCTGCTTAATCAACTCTATACTGTCTAAAATCATCTGCAGACCGTCTCTTGGATTTTCCCGGTCTAAAAACAGACAGTGCAATCTTTTCATCCATACCCGCAAAAACGGCACCTTCAACACACTTTTCTTGGATACAAATCCCGTGGTATAGGGCAAAAGCGAATACACCAACACCACATCAAACATACTCTGGTGGTTGGCTACAAATAAAACCGCTTCTCCCTTCGGAATACGGTCAAGACCTTCCACTTCATAACGCAAGCCGGAAATGTGCATAACCTGTCGGAACGCCCACTGTACAATGCGTAGGCTGTGGATATCCGCCCGCTCCGGATTACTCTTTCGCAAAAAATATTCAATCGCCATCAGGGGCGATGATAAAATTAAAAACAATGCTACAAACAGCACTGCAAAAATCGCTCTAATCATACTTCTACCTCCACAGCGGATTATATCACAAAGGCAGTAGCCAGGCAAGTACACCGCATATTTCAGACCTCCTTCGCATAGCTTTTACAAACAGAATCTGCGAGGTATCCTTTGCATACATCTCTTTTTATACGAATTTGTGCCATCCTGATAGCCTGTGTCCTTCTCTTGCCCATAGTTACCGGCTGCAGCGTCGATGACGGAAATGCCGCCAAAATTAAGGATTTGGATTTTACCGTCATTGATCCGGAGGATGCTCCGGAAAAGCTGCGGGAAGCCATGGAAGAAAAAGAGGATAAAGGTTTTAAGCTTACCTATCTTTCCGGAGACTCCCTCTACATCGCCCGGGGTTTTGGCAAGAAACCTACCACCGGCTACCAGGTCTCCGTAGAAGAGCTTTACCTCACCAAAAACGGAGTGGTCTTTAATGCCTGCCTTTACGGCCCGCGAAAAAAGGATGTTATCAGCCAGGTTCCAACCCACCCCCGGATTGTGGTGAAGCTTAGACGCATGGAGGGCATTGTTATTTTTCACTGACAGAAAAAACAGCCTCCGCCGGGCTTTTCACCGGCGGAAGCTGTCTTCCTTTGCGTTAAAAATTCAATATTTTCTTTAATTCTTCGCGGATCGGCTCTTTCAAGGTATATACCCGTTGCTCGCTTGGGTCATATACCGTCTCGTCCGGAAGGATATAAAATATTTCTGCTGCCTGCTCCTTCCAGTTTAACATAATCTGATAGGATTCCGGATATTCCGTTTCCTCGATTTCGTCTCTGGTGGCAGAGCTTTCAATTGTTGCAGCCTTCAGCAAGGCGATGACTTTTTCTCCCTGCTCTTTGGTCAGGTTTTCTTCGTGTCCTGCCTTAAATGCCACAACTGCATCCGTCTTTTTCGGAAGTGGGAGCTTCGTCGGCTCCTTTTTCCCCATCAATACATACACCAGTCCCAATGCCAGCATGACGGCGAATATGACAAGTGCTCCTCTTCTTTTTGCCGGATCTTTTCCCATGGGTCTCCTCCTGTTTCTACCTTACTTCACAGGTTATTTCTGTACGATATTTACAATTCTTCCCGGAACGTAAATTTCTTTTACGATGGTACCGGTGAGTTTGCCTTCCAATGCTTCTTTCGCTTTTGCAAGGGCATCGTCTTTTGCGATATCACGGGCAATGGCAATTGTAGTCTTGGTCTTTCCATTAATCTGAACTGCGATTTCTACAGTATCTTCAATGGTCTTTGCCTCATCAAATGTCGGCCATACAGACTGATAAATATGTCCTTCGTAGCCAAAGGTTTCCCATAATTCTTCTGTCATGTGCGGTGCTACCGGGTTTAATAACTGTAACAGAGTCTTGAATTCTGCCTTGGTCACGCTGCCTTTTTTGTAAAAATCGTTTACTAAAGACATCATTGCGGCAATAGCGGTATTAAACTTCATAGCTTCGAAGTCACCGCTTACCTTCTTAATGGTCTGATGCATTTTTACTTCCATATCAGCGGTATAAGCATCGCCATCTACTACCATATCTCCTAATTTCCATACACGGTCAAGGAAACGACGGCATCCACGAACGCCCTCCTGGCTCCAGGATGCACCCAACTCGAAGGCTCCGATAAACATCTCGTAAGCACGTAAGGTATCTGCACCAAACTCGTCTACAATGTCATCCGGGTTTACTACGTTACCTCGGGATTTGGACATTTTTTCTCCGTTCTCGCCTAAAATCATACCGTGGGAGGTACGTTTCTTATAAGGCTCTCTGGTTGGTACTACGCCCTCATCAAATAAGAATTTGTGCCAGAATCTGGAGTACAGTAAGTGAAGGGTGGTATGCTCCATTCCTCCGTTGTACCAGTCAACCGGCAACCAGTATTTTAACTGCTCCGGATCTGCCAATGCCTTATCGTTGTGTGGATCGATATAGCGTAAATAATACCAGGAAGAACCTGCCCACTGCGGCATGGTATCGGTTTCTCTTTTTGCCGGGCCACCACAACACGGACATGTGGTATTTACCCACTCTGTCATTTTTGCCAACGGGGATTCACCGTTATCTGTTGGCTCATAGCTGTCAACATCTGGTAATGTTAATGGCAGTTCGCTTTCATCAATGGGCACATATCCGCATTTCTCACACTGAACAATCGGAATCGGTTCGCCCCAGTAACGCTGTCTGGAGAATACCCAGTCACGCAACTTGAAGTTGGTCTTCTTGTGTCCAATACCTTTGTCTGCCAAAAACTCGATAATCTTTGCTTTTGCATCTGCTACTTCCAATCCGTTTAAGAAATCGGAATTTACCAGCTTGCCGGTCGCAACGTCGGTAAAGGCTTCTTCTTCCACATTTCCGCCTGCTACAACTTCGATAATCGGTAAGCCGAATTTCTTTGCGAACTCCCAGTCACGGGTATCGTGTGCCGGAACTGCCATAATGGCACCGGTTCCGTAGCTCATAAGTACATAATCGGATACCCAAATCGGAATTTCTTTATTGTTCACCGGGTTCACTGCTTTTAAGCCTTTGATTTCCACACCGGTCTTATCTTTTGCCAACTCTGTACGCTCAAAATCGGATTTCTTTGCAGCCTGCTCACGATAATCCATAAGCTCGTCAAAGTTGCTGATTTCGCTTTTATACTTCTCAATCATCGGATGCTCCGGAGATACTACCATGTAGGTTGCTCCGAACAAGGTATCCGGTCTAGTGGTGTATACGGTCAGACGATCTTCTTTTCCGGAAAGTACAAAATCCACTTCCGCACCATAGGAACGGCCGATCCAGTTTTTCTGGGAAATTTTGATGCGATCAAAATAATCCACTTCATCCAACTCGTCAATCAGACGATCTGCATATTCGGTAATCTTTAACATCCACTGGCTCTTAACCTTACGAACAACTTCGCCGCCACAACGCTCGCACACGCCGTTAACAACCTCTTCGTTAGCAAGTCCTACTTTACAGCAGGTACACCAGTTAATTGGCATTTCGTTCTTGTATGCCAATCCCTTTTTGAATAATCTTAAGAAGATCCACTGGGTCCATTTGTAGTAGTTTGGATCTGTGGTATTTACTTCTCTATCCCAATCGAAGGAATAACCAAGGTCCTTTAACTGCTGTTTAAAACGTCCTACATTATTCTTGGTTACAATCTTCGGATGAATCTTGTTCTTAATTGCAAAGTTCTCTGTGGGCAGTCCAAATGCATCCCATCCCATTGGGAATAACACATTATAGCCTTCCATTCTTCTTTTTCTGGAAATAATATCCAGCGCGGTATATGGTCTTGGATGTCCCACATGCAAACCCTGTCCGGATGGATACGGGAATTCTACCAATGCATAAAACTTTGGTTTGCTGTGGTCTTCACCCACTTTGAAAGCATCTTCCTGCTCCCAGATATTCTGCCATTTTTTCTCAATGACTTTCGGATTATATGTTTCCATTTATGTTCCTCCTTATATAAATTGTCTTTCTGTTAACGAGCAGGGCATCCAGTGTTCGTGAGCGCTGTACTATCCTCCCACTAAGACTCCACCTTCGGTGTCGTCAAGTGTTCGGATATGGCTCGCACTGACCTCAGCTTCGCCCTAACGGGTTCGCTTCGCTAAGTGCTCTGCACAAAAAATGCCTTCTCGTCCCAATCCTGAGACGAGAAGGCTTATCTACTTCCTTCACGCGGTACCACTCAAGTTCCGGCCACTGCCGACACTCAACACCGTAACGTGGCAATCCGCCATTCCCCTACACAGTTTCCTTCAGGGATGGAGCTCCCAGGCGAGTTCCCCGCGCGTAATTACTGTCTTGCAGCTACCGACAGCTCTCTTAAAATCCGCTCTTCAGGTACTACTCCTGTTCTTCGCTTTTAGATATAAATCTTTTACAAGTGTACACAGTTTTTCGCGAAAAGTCAAGAGGTGTCATGCATTCGCCATCAAAAACAATGCTTATGATTCCAGCCAGCGTTGCAGTCTTCTCTCTGCCTCTTTTACATCCAGCGGGCAGCCCTCAAATTCCATGGAAAACAATACATCTACTCCCACCTGATATCCGGCTCTTTCGTATTCATCCAGTTTTTTCATATTCTTTTGTACATAATCCTCGCTATCCACTAATCCAAAATGCTCCCAGACTGCCGTTTTTCGCTTTTTCACATTCAATAACAAGAAATCCGGGAAGTTATCCCGCCCATGTAACGATAAGCATGCTTCATACTGGTAAGGTATCCCTTTCCGATGGAACAAATTCGCCAGAAGCACTTCGCTTTTAGAGCGCACCTTCTCTCCCCGATCTGTAACATACTTTCCTTCTTCATAATAGCAATTCTGACTTCCGGGATGTTCTCTATACCAACGCTCTATATATTCATCTTTCGGAAGAATCACCGGGTCAACCAACTCTTGCCTTCCCTTGCCCATTTTTTCGTATACTTCTTCCTCTGCATAGGGATTATAGTCTTTAAGGAAACGGTCTATTGCACTGCGGGTTTGATGAATTTGTTTTAACATCTTCTCATCATAATGCATCTGCACCATCTTTCGAATACTATCGGTTTGGTTCTTTGACATGTATCGTTCTTTTTCCTCTCCCACAGACCTGAAATAATAACGATATTTTCCCCGACACGGTGTAATTCGAAGTCGTCCCTCCGGTACCGTTCCAATATAACGCTTGTTTTTCCGTACACTTTTCTCCAGTTGATCCAATTCTATCAACCGCTCCTCTAACAGCTTCTTGAATTGTTCCATTAAATCCTCCGTTCTTACATATTTTTTCATTGGGTTCGGGTCACCTGCAGGAACGCAAGCCGACCTGAAAGATTTTTCTTAGAATATCTTTAGATGGAAATATCATAATACGAATTCTATCTGAGCGCAATGCTTTTCGATGATATAAATTATGAAATTTGATTTTTTGTCAGCCACATTTTTCATCTCTTCACTTTGGCTTATCACTCATTTTATGAAAATCCAAATTCCGCAAGCCACTTTACCAGTTAGGTAAATATGGCTGACAGCCGAAAGTATGCTTTTTGATTTTTCGAAAGCCATAATCTATATTTCAAAGATATGGCTGACGGCATTCCACGATTTCAATGCTTCCCTTCTCGCAACTCCTCTCATCCTGTCAGCCACGCAACTTTATTCAGCAAGATTGGCTTACACAATCGTCGATTTCATCCCAGAGAGCGTCAGCCAAATTGTGCCTTTGTGACGTCTTGGCTTACGTTTTTTCGGATTTCATGTTTTGAAGCATCAGCCAAATTGCACGATTGCGCGCTTCGGCTTACACTTTTCCGGATTTCATAGTTTGAAGAATCAGCCGAATCCAAACTTTCTGCATTCCGGGCTGCCTTTCGCGCCGGCTACTCCGCCCTTCGCACCTCAAAGCCCCTGCTCATAGCGCAAGAAAAGCCCCACAAAAGGGGGCTCTTCTATCTATAACGCTTCTACAATTGTTTCAAACTGCATGAAATGGGATGCCTTTACTAAGATGGTATCCCCCGCTTTCTTCTCAGAAAGCAGTGCCTTTACCAATGCATCCTTATCTGTAAAATGTTTCACACTGCTGTTTCCCAAGGATGCGGCTCCGGATGCCAGTGACTTGGCTAGTTCGCCGGTACAGTACACCAAGTCAATTCCTTTCTCCGCTGCAAAACATCCTACTTCAAAATGAAGTTCCTTTTCTCGTTCTCCCAGCTCGCCCATATCACCGAGTACTGCAATCTTACGTCCTTTGGCATTTGCCAGAACGGACAAAGATGCCTTCATAGATGCCGGATTGGCATTATAGCAATCGTCCACGATAATACAGCCATCCTTCTCAAACCGGCGATTTCTTCCGGCAACGGCACCCACAGTTTCCACACCCTGCTTCATTTCTGCAAGGGACAAACCTAAATGGCTTGCCACGCAAAGGGCTGCCATGGCATTTAATACATTATGCTCTCCCGGAAGCGGAATGGTTGCAGTAAATTCTTCGCCATTTACATGGAAGGTTGCCGCCTGTCCATCTTCTCCCACCGGATGACTATCGGTAGCGTATACCGTATAATTTGAATCACTGCCAAAGCCGTATCCCATGCGCTTCACGCCTTCCGGCGCTTTAACTGTACACAGCTTTTCATCTGCGTCGTTAAGAACCAAAAGTCCTCCTTCCGGCAGGTATGGCAGAACTTCCGTCTTTGCCTTCAATACGCCATCCCTGTCGTGAAGACATTCCAAATGGCAGTCACCGATATTGGTCATAACCACCATGTCCGGATGTGCGATTTCACTTAAACGAGTCATTTCCCCAAAATCCGAAATTCCCATTTCCACAACGCCAATCTCATGGGTTTCTTCAATAGAAAGCAGGGTCAGGGGCAATCCGATTTCGTTATTCAGATTTCCGGCTGTCTTCTGCACGGAAAAATGAGTTCCCAAAACACTGGCAATCATTTCCTTCGTACTGGTTTTGCCAACACTTCCGATAACACCGATGATCTTCGCCGATAATTGTTTCCTATAATATGCCGCCAAATCTTTCAACGCCTGAGGGCAGGATTCTACCTTAATATAGTCGGTTCCCTCCGGCAAAATTTCTTCAGAAAAAACCATGGCGGCGCCGGCTTCATAAGCCCCGGGAATAAATCTGTGAGCATCTACCTTGGCTCCCCTAAACGGAATAAACAAATCCCCTTTCTTCACTTCCCGATTATCCTTCACTACTCCGGTAATCACACTTTTCAGTTTCTCCGGATTACCCACATATTCGCCGCCAACGGCGCGGCACACTTCTTCAATCGTTAATGGTTTCATGAAAAATCCTTTCTAATCCCGCCTAAGCAAAATTTCCTTTAATCATATTTAACGGCACCCTTTTTCCAGTACCCCTTCTTAAAGAGTATTCCAAGCACTCCCGACTTGGTTACATTCTCAGCAATCATACAACTCCAGACTGCCACCAACCCAAGTCCCAGCCAGTGAACGCAGATATAGGTCATGCCCACCCGGACAATCCACATGGTACAGATTCCCACAATAAAAGTGGTTTTGGTGTTTCCGACTCCGTTAAAAATACCCTCCATCATAATCAGAGCTCCGTAAATCGGCTCGGAAACCGCCACCATCTTAAGAGCAATCACACCCTGGGCGATAACCTCGGCATCCTTGGTAAACAGTCCCATCATAAACTGAGGGAAGATAAATAACAGCGCTCCTGTAAAAGTCATAATCAGCACTGTAATTAAAATCAACAGTTTTGCCATGTGGTCCGTCTTCTTTTCGTTTCCTTCACCCATGGCATTTCCAATAAGGGTGGAACCCGCATCCTGCATACCAAAGCCCGGAATATAAAACATTTCCTCTGCGGTAATGGCGATAGAATGAGCTGCCAGCGTAACGGTTCCAAGCTTTGCCACCAAGGAGGTAAAAGCGGTATATCCGGAAAACACTGCCAAGCGCTGGATTGCCAGGGGCAGTCCAACTCGCACGCATTGATACATAACGTGACGGTTCAAACGTTTGCTCTGTTTATGCGGTGATAAAAGCGGATTCTTCCACACTGCCCATAACATTGCCAACCCGCCAAACACCGATGCAATGGCGGTTCCCAAAGCAGCCCCCGCAACTCCTAAACCTGCACCCGGCATAAAAACAGTCTTCCCCAGCACCGCAATATGTCTGCTTTCATATATTAAGAAATAATTTCCGATAATGTTAATCACATTCATCAGCGTATTGATTACCATTGGCGTTTTGGTGTCGCCGGTTCCCCTAATTACACAGCTTAGCACCATATCCATGGATTTCAGCACAAAAGCGCCTCCCGTAATTGCCAAATAGTAAGTAGCATCCCGACACACACCGGGTTCGCCGCCCATCCACTTGGGCAAAAAAGGTGACAGCGCCAACACCCCTGCGCTGATGATTACTCCCACAATCAACGCAAGATAAATACCTTGCACCGCTGCAGTTTTCAATTCTTTGTAATTCTTTGCTCCATTGTTTCTGGCCACAAAAGCCAGCACTCCCACTCCCAGCGAATAAGCCGGGGCGTTAATGAGCCAAGTCACCGGTGTAATCAAGCCTACTGCTGCGGATGCCCCCGCTCCGATTCGTCCCACCATGGCGGTATCCGCATAAACCACAATGGTCTGCAAACACTGCTCTAGAATCGTTGGCCAGGCAAGCATCAGAATCAGTTTCACCAGTTCCTTTCGGCTAACCTCTTTTGTCTGTTCCATATCCTAATCCCTTTCATTTGTTGCAGGCAGTGCAATGCACCGAGAGACTTGTCCCTCGGTGCATCTATGCGCTTTCCTGCGCTTCTCATTCGTCTTACTAAAATTCCGGTTCAATTAAACCGTAGGAATTTCCTTTACGTTTGTAAACCACATTCACCTCATCGGTTTCTGCATTCTGGAATACAAAGAAGTTGTGTCCTAAAAGTTCCATCTGTAAGCATGCATCTTCCGGATACATTGGCTTCATTCCGAAACGTTTCACACGTTCAATGCTGATTTCGCCATCTTCTTCGGACTGGGCCTCATAAAACTCGGAAGTGAAGGTCTCGGTCTCGTGCTTGTGATCTACCAGTTTCTTTCTGTATTTCTTCAATTGGCGTTCAATAACTTCCTCTACTAAGTCAATTGATACATACATGTCGCTGCTAACCTGCTCAGAACGAACAATGCCGCCCTTGACTGGGATGGTTACTTCGATCTTTTGTCTGTTTTTCTCAACACTTAAGGTTACGTTAGCGTCCATCTCCTTATTGAAGAACTTGTCCAGCTTAGAAAGCTTGCTCTCAACCGCATCGCGTAAACCCGGTGTTACATCGATATTCTTGCCACTAATTGTAATTCGCATAATATCCAACCCCTTTACTATTTTGTAGTGAACTCATTCTAACATATAAATGTGATGAAAACAAGACTTCGTTGTCCCAAATAGAATTCTATGGTACACTATACTCAAATAAAACAATTCGAGGTATACTATGACGAGTAAAACAGTCTGTATCACCGGTGCTTCCAAGGGAATCGGCGCCGCCATTGCAAGGCGGATGGCTAAAGAAGGGCACCGCCTGATTTTAAATACCGGTTCCGACGAATCCGGGTTAAACAACCTTTCCCGGGAATTGACGGACACTTACGGTATCAGTATTTTTCCGTCGGTGGGAGATATTGGCAATCCCGACTACGTTTCTTCTTTTATAAAAGAAGGCTGTGGCAAGTTGGGAGATGTGGATATTCTCATTAATAATGCGGGAATCGCCCATGTAGGGCTTTTGTCGGATATGAGTGTTGAGCAGTGGCAACGGGTTATGAACACAAATTTAAACGCTGCATTTTATACAAGTCACGCAGTTCTGCCGGGGATGGTTCACCGGAAATCCGGAAAAATAATAAACATCACCTCCATGTGGGGCGAGGTTGGAGCTTCCTGCGAAGTTGCTTACTCTGCCGCGAAGGGCGGGCTTATCACTTTTACCAAGGCTTTGGCAAAAGAACTGGCCCCCAGTAACATTCAGGTGAATGCTTTAAGTTGCGGTGTCATCGACACCCGAATGAACGATTGTTTTTCTGCCGAAGAAAAAGCGGATCTTGCCCTGGAAATTCCTATGGAACGTTTTGGCACCCCCAAGGAGGTCGCGGAGGCGGTTTACAATCTGCTAACCATGCCGGACTATCTTACCGGCCAGATACTGCGAATCGACGGCGGTTTCATATAAAATATATGGAGGAAATTCATGTTAAAAAGTTTTGATACCCATGTGCGCCCGGATCGGGCCAAAGATGAATACGACGCCAGCTATATTCTTTCCCTGATTTTGGACGTGGGAGAGGAAATGCTGACCTGTGGCGCAGAAATTAACCGTGTGGAGGATTCCATCTACCGCATGCTCACATCCTACGGCTATCGGAAGGTAAACGTTTTTGCCATTCCGGAATATATTTCCGTCTCCATCGTGGATTACACCGGCAAAATTCTTACCCAAAGCCGACGCATTTACAAATTCAGCAACGATTTTTACAGACTGGAACAGCTAAACGAGCTGTCCCGTCATACTTGCTCCCATAACCCCAGCGTTACCGAGCTATATAACCGACTGGAGAATATGGATTCCGTGTTTTATGCTAAAAACACCTCTCTTATAGCACTAGCCCATTTTCTGGGCGGTGCCGGCTTCTGCATTTTCCTGGGAGGTGACATTGGCGACGGATTTGCTGCCGGTGTGGTAGCACTCATCTTTTTGGCAATGGGACGGTTTTCCAAAGTACAGAATTTGAATAAAATTTTCTACACCGCTCTTTCCGCCCTCTTGGGTGGATTGGCAGCCATTATCCTCAGTCATTTCGGCATCGGTGCTCACGTGGACAAAATCATGATTGGAGACATCATGCTTTTAATCCCCGGAATGGCCCTTACCACCGCTATTCGAGATATGCTTTGCGGTGACCTCATTGCAGGTATTTTGCGTTTTCTGGAATCCGTTATGGTCGCAGGGGCAATTGCCTTAGGCTATGCGATTCCAATTTACTTGTTAGGAGGGATGTTGTCATGATGAGGATTTTTATTGAAATATTAACAGCAACCCTGGCCTGCTTTGGTTTTTCCATCATTTATCAGGCAAGACCCAACCGACTGGTACTATGTGGTCTTTCCGGAGGTATTACCTGGGGAGTTTGCTGTCTGGCACAACAGTTTACCGATAACCTGTTCATTTATTATATGATTGCGGCTGCTTTCGGCACTTTGCTTTCTGAATTTTTAGCCCGCCGCACCAAATGCCCAGCAACCATTTTCCTGATTCCGGCGCTTTTACCCATGGTACCCGGAGGTTCCCTGTACTACACCACCTTCGCAGTGGTAACCGGCAACAATGCCGACGCCCGGTACTACGGACAACGTACCGCCCTGGCAGCCCTTGGCATCGCCGTAGGATTGGTAGCTGTATCCATTTTCATGTACTATATTAACGAGTTGAAGTTCCGGTACAAAAAGTAACAAGTTAAATTTTTACGTAATGAAATAGAAGGTGACAACTATATTCTAACCGCGGGACTTTATGTCACGTCGGTACTTAGGCGCCGTTTTATGGCGCCTTATGTACCGTTACGCGACCGCAGAGCGAAAGCGCTCCCGCGTAGAATATAGTTGTCACCTTCGAATTTTAGTACGTGAAACCACGTCCCTTCACTTCTTTTACCTGACATACGGTAATGAAACAAGTAGGATCGATTTCCCGAATCTGTTTTTCCAGCTTCACAAGTTCCCGACTGGAAACCACGGTAAATACCATATCAAATTCATTCTGTGCATATCCACCCTTGGCACTGATAAGGGTAACTCCACGGTCCAGACTTTCGTAAACCGCTTCTTTGATTTCCGAAGACTTCTGGCTGATAATCTTGACTTCCATTTTTTCCGCACCAAACATCAGGAATTTGTCCAGCATCAAAGTGTAAATAAAAATCATCACGATTCCGTAAAGAATGGACTCTGTGGGATAAAATTTCGCCAGTGCAATCACCACCGCTCCATCAAACACGTACATGCTGACGGACATGGGAATCTTAAACTTCCTATATAAAATAATGGGTGGAATGTCCATTCCTCCGGAGGACGCTCCGGCACGAACGATAATGGCAAGGGAAAGCGCCACAATCAGTCCCAGGAAAATGGTACATAACAATGGGTCTGTGGTAAGTACCACATTTCCGAAAAATTTCTCAATAAAAGCAAGTTCCAGCGGATAGGAAAAACTTCCCGCCAAACTTCCGATAAAAAAGTCCTTTCCTAAGCATACCAGTCCCAGAATCATTAATATTACGTTGATTCCAAGAACGCCTACGGACAATTTGATATGAATAAGATTCTGCAGGATCAAGCCAAGACCGGTGGCTCCCGCTGTTACAATATTGGATGGTACAAGAAATATCTGAATACCTAAGGCATAAATAAAGTTACCAAGCACAACAAGTAAAATAGTTTTTAATTGACTCTTCATAATTTTACTCCTTTCTCAATTCTACTATTATACTACAATAAAAGAGCGGCTATGACAAGCCGCCCCTTCGTTTATCCTCAATATATATCTTACAAAATTTTACGCAGCCATACCCTGCTCTTTGGTTTCCATTTTGTCACGGGCATGAATCATACGAACACCTTCCTCATCGGTAATGGTAATCTTCATATAAGCAAGTACCAGAACCACCAACGGAGTCAAGTAGTTAAACACTGCATAAGGAAGATAGGAAAACACCCCGATGCCTAGGGTAGACGCCACGTACAGTCCGCAGGTATTCCAAGGCACTAATGCACTGGTCACCGCGCCGGAAGACGCAATGGCATTGGATAAACACACCGGGTGCATTTTCATATCTTTATATGTCGACGCAAACATCCTTCCGGGAACAATTAAAGAAACGTATTGGTCTGCCATAATCACATTTGCGATAATGCTGCAGCCCATGGTAGCACCGATCAGCCCGGAACGACTTCTGATTTTCTTGGTAATAAAATTGGCAACCGCCTGAAGCTGGCCTGTTTCTTCCATAATTCCACCGTACATCATGGCAATAATTGCCATAGCACAGGTGCTCATCATGGATAGCAATCCTCCCTTGGTAAGAAGATTATCCATCATTTCAAAACCGGTATTGGAAACATATCCGTTAATTGCGCAGTCCATCAAGGTTTTCACGGAGCAGGCCGGCTCCGTAATCAATCCTAAAATTGCTCCGGAAATAATTCCCAGGGTAATTCCCGGAATTGCCGGAACCTTGCAGGCAACTGCTACCAGTACGATAATCACCGGCAAAAAGTGAATCGGCGTAATGGTAAAAGTTTCTGCCATTGCATCGGAGATCGCAGTTACCCCACTGAGATCTGCGTGCTGACTATTATGTCCCAGCCCCAAAACAAAAAACACAACCAAGGAGATTGCATAAGAAATTCCTGTTGGAAGCATCATAAAACGGATGCCGGTAATTACATCGCATCCGGCCATGGCCGGTGCAAGATTTGTTGTATCGGAAAGAGGACTCATTTTATCCCCAAAGTAAGATCCGGAAACAATAGCTCCTGCGGTAATGGGAAGACTCATATCAAGTCCAACCGCAATACCCATCAAAGCAACACCCATGGTTCCCATGGTTCCCCAGGAAGAACCGGTTGCCACGGAAGTAATGGAGCAAATTACTACAGTAGCTAAATAGAAAATAGACGGTTTTAACACTTTTAACCCATAATAAATCATAGAGGGCACAACACCGGAATCCAACCATACTCCAATCAGCATTCCGATTACAATCAAAATTACGATGGAAGGTACTACTTTCTGAATTCCTTTCATCATAAAACTTTCAATCTGCTCCCACTTGTATCCCAGGCGATATGCCACAGCAATGGCTCCAAAAGAACCAACAAACATAGGTACATGTGGATCTGTTCCATAACCGATAATACCCACAGCAAGACAGGCAATCAAAAACAACAGAGAAAAAACAGATTCTCCGAGAGTTGCCTCACGAACCATCTTCTCTTCTTTTATATTTTTGTTTGTCATTAAAATCAATTTCTTCACCATGATTTTAATCCCTCCTATATCGTTTCAAAAACCGTTTGTCTTTCATCCTCGGATATTATATAATGGAATTGGCCATTAGAAAAGCGAATGTTTTTCATCAGATATATTCCATTATGGAATACGATAATTTATTCTTTTTCTTTGCATAATAGGAGGAGAATCATGAATATTCAGAAGTATACCGCATTTTTAAAAGTGGCGGAAACCAAAAGTATTTCCCAAGCTGCCGCTGATATGGGCTATACTCAGTCCGCTGTCAGCAAGATGATTATGGATTTAGAAAGAGAGTGGATGCTACCGCTTTTTAACCGAAATCATGATGGTTTAACCATCACCACGGACGGAGAACAAATTTTACAGGACGTGCGACGTTTGAAACAGGATTATGACCGAATGACCTATACCATCGCCGCCCTTCACGGTATGATGCGGGGAACCATCCGCCTTGGGGCACCTTTTAGTATTTCCGCTAATATTTTGCCCGGGGCATTGAAGGAATTTCAAAACCATTATCCGGATATTAAAATTGAATTGGTAGAGGGAGAAGATACGGATATTTCCAACCTCCTTCGCCGGGGCGAGATTGATCTTTGCATCCTTCCCACGCCTTTGGCGGACAGCTATGACAGCGACGAACTTTTCAGCGACTCCCTGGTAGCAGCCCTTCCAACAGACAGCCCCTTTGTCAACCGCCCTTCCTTCCCGGTAAAAGCTTTTGCCACAGAAAACACCATCCGACTAAAGGAAATCGAAGATTATGATATCAGTACCTTCTTAGCGCGCCACAAGGTTCACCCCAAGATTGCTTATGAAGTCAGCGACGTAAACGTTATGCAGTCTATGGTGGAAAAAGGTCTTGGGGTGTGTATGGATTACGAATTCCTTTTCAAACCTCTGCGCTACAATGTGGTCATCAAGCCTCTTGACCGCACCATGCACCGAACCTTAAAGCTCTGCGTTCGAAGCGGCTCTACCGTGACGCCGCTGGTAAATGTATTCCGGGAAAGCTTGCTGGAATACGCGGAATCACTGAGGTAAGACCTTGGGGATTGTCGGGATACGTTTTGGGGCTAATCTTTTCCCCGGGGAACGTCGGGCGTCGGCACTTCCTGTGAAATTCACGCCTGCGCCGGCGAGCCTTTTCGCCGTGACCCGTGGGCGTCGGCACTTTCTGTGAAAAGTACTCCCCTTTCGGCGAGTCCCCTCTTCGGAAGGCAGCGCCCGTCGGCACTTTCTGTGAAAAACATGCTCCCGGCGCCGTTTTTTTCAAAATCATCGCCGTAAAGGTTGACCTTTCTGTGAAAACCGCCGTCACTCCCTAGCCAGCCTCGGCGGCAACCGCTGGGAGAACACAGATTTCGGCGATTATAAAGAAAAAAAACGCCGCGGAGGATGGCATGGACACACTTTCCGCCGAGGCGCCAGAATTTATTCGGGGAAAATCACATTATGGACAAAGATTTCGCCGACTGCCGGCTCTGAAACAGATTTCCATACCAAATCTGACAGCAGACTTTTTGAAACGTCATTGACACCCCCGGTGAATGATGGTACTGTTTGGTTAATTTAACTATTATACATAAGGAGGCCAAAATGAAAACTGTTGTACTGCTCTATGAGACCTGTTGTATATATGAAATTGTGATTACCAATTATTTCCTTAAGGTATGTGGACATGATTTAGTATTTGCGACAACAGATGGAAATGCAATTACCGCACAGGAAGGATTTTCTTTAAATGCAACATGTGCCCTAAGCGAAATTAATCCCAAAGACGTAGAATTACTTCTTGTTCCGGGCGGCAACATTTCCTCAATTTCTAATGAAGAAGTTTATTCTTTTATTCGCGCAGTAGTAGACAACAACCACTTGGTTGCCGGCATCTGTAATGGTGTAGATGAATTAGATAATGCCGGTATTTTGGAGGGAATGGAATCTACTCATTCGGTAAAAGAGAATCTTGTTGTGGGTGATAATGTGATTACCGCCCGAGCTAATATGTACGTAGACATGGCGATTGCCATCGGTAAAAAAATGAACCTCTTCAAAGATGAAGCTGATTTGCAAGAAACCATTGATTTCTGGAAATTGCACAAATCCTTCTGCTAGAATGCGACGACCGTAGCGAAGCAACCTTCGAGGCCCGGTTGGAGCGCGAGACGTCGCACGAGGTCCGGGGGACCTCGGCCTTGCGACGACCGAGCCGGAGGCGAGAAGACGAGAACCTTCGAGGCCCGGCTGGGCCTCGATATACGAAAATGACCATCCCTTCACGGGATGGTCTTTTCGTATAAAGAGAGCGCGAGACGGGACTCGAACCCGCGACCCCAACCTTGGCAAGGTTGTGCTCCACCAACTGAGCCACTCGCGCATACAAATTTTTAAGAGGGGGGGAAGCGGGTGATGGGAATCGAACCCACGTATCCAGCTTGGAAGGCTGGTGTTCTACCATTGAACTACACCCGCATCTCTTAGGTGTTGCCATCAGCAACGAAAATAATTATACTATGCCTCTTCCTATATGTCAACAATATTTTTCATTTTCTTTAGAAAATCTTTTGAATTTTCCCACTGCCACACAACACAATAACACAAACTACACCAAACTATTCACAACACCAATAATCGCACCAATCAGTGCGCCAAGATTAATAACTGTCTGCAATTCCTGCTTCATGACAGAAAGCACCAGGCGCTCCAGTTCTGCGACTTCCATGGAATTGATTTTATCACACACAATCTTGCGAACATCCACTTTTTCCAAAAGGGATGGTAAATAGGCATCCACATATTGGGTAAAAAGATCATCCAACACACCTGCAATCAAGGATTCGGAAATGCCAAGATTGGAGGCTGCATCTGCCACACCGGTTCCAAAGATTTCTTCCATTTTGGCCTGAACCAAAGGAGACAGAAGGTCTTCTCCTTTTTCTTCCATGTAGGAGTGAAGTCCCTGATTCATTTTTTCATAGACTGCGCTAATCATATCATCATTTAAAAACAAGCCAATCATGGGATTGGCACGAAGATTTCCTAAGATGCCCTCTCCTACCTGCTCAAATACAGGAATAAAATCCGCTGTCTTGATTCCATCGTTAAGACCTGCACTTACCATGCGGCAAACATCCTCTTTGGATGGGCCCTGTTTTTCCACTACCGCAAACCAGTCTCCCAAAGTACTTTCTGTGGAATAGATTTTTTCTACTACGGTTTTGGTAATCTGCTCTCTGGCACCACTTTCCTTAAGCTGCGCCAAAATAGCATCCTTGGTCACCAGCTCTTTTTCCACCACGTCACCTACCGCATTGGCAAGACGAGACTGGTTTTTGGGGATGACTCCCGGAGTCAGGGGCAGACGGAATTTTCCGATATAGTAAGCCTTACGGGGCCGAAACAACATTTTAATTGCAATATAATTGGTACAATATCCGATTACAGCACCCACCAGGGGGCCGATTAAAAAACTAAGTGTCATGGTTTTTCCTCTTTTCCTTACATTTCCTCAACCATTATAATGCACTTTGGTAAGTCCTTCAACAACCTTTTGAACAACATGGAAAAAGCGCCACAGGGTTATCCACATGGCGCTTAAAGTTTTTCCTATGATTTAGTCATATTCCAATTCTCCGTCTTTTACAGTGAAAAGAGCGGCATCGGATGTATATACCTTATTCTCTGCATCCTTCATTTCAAATAAAAGTGCAAAGCGTCCGTCACCTAATTCTGTTTCTGCAAACTTGGTATTCTTGGTTACCTTAAAGGTATCCATTTCAAACTCTACCGGTTCTGCATCTTCTTCCTCAAGGGATACGGCAACGTGTACGGTGGTAATTTCATCACCGGCCTTTAACTTTCGTAAGCCCTTATCGGTTCTTCCGTCGTCCTCCGCACCTTTTCTTGCGCCAAGGATCTTGAACTCTTCATCCTTGTAATCGTAGATGACTCTCAAGTTGTACTCCTCGCCGTTTAACTTAATGGGTACAGAGAAGCTGGTGTACTCGTCGTTGGAACCAATGACTTCCATGTATACCAAGTGATCGTCAATTGCGCCCCATACGCCCCGGAAGTTATCCTTAAATACACCTTTTTCCCAGTCACAGTCCACATCGGAATCGGAACCCAAGAAAATCATCATGGATCCTTCTTCGTCTAAAACTGCCAACTGATAATTTACCTCTGATAACAAATCTGCATTCTTCTTACCAATGTCTAACATTGCATAGTTGTCATCGGTAATGGTGATTTCATGATCTTCCAGAGAAGACTGGTTAACCACTGCCTTCTTTACCTGGCTCTTCTTCGGAATGCTCTTTTCCTGATCTAAAGAGTTTGCGAAGTCAACCAGATAATCATAACCCTTCTGGCTTAACTGGCCTGTAAGGCCAAACTGGTAGAAGTAGCCAAAAGCCTTACTTCCGGCAGCTTTATGGTATTTGTCAAAAAGCTCTGTATTTCCGGAATAGCTATAGAAACAGGATAATCCGGTGGCATGATCACGATATGGTCCTTTTACCTGATAAACCACTGCATCGTCAATTGCCTGTAATAAGGCATCCGCGGTCTGCGGTAAAATGTCCTTACTGTTCTTTGCAAAATCACCAAGGTCAGCCATATCGGTATAACCGCTCTTCTCAGTGTTTCCACCATAGTTCTCGGTGGAACCTGCAGCCCTTGCATAGGCTGTGAAAAAGCACTGGTCGTTTACTGCATTGATAAGCGCTTCGTTACCAAACATGTTGTATGCTTCCAACACATTTGACACCTTGGAAAGGTCGGTTACGGAAAGAGTAACCTCGTCTGCCATACCATTCTCCACACAAGCATTATAATAGGTGTCACAAACCGCTTTTCCAAGATCTTTTGGTGCAATTGCTGTATTCTTTGCAAGTTCACCAACCCAGCCGTCATAGCACCAACCGATACCCGGCTCTGTTTCTTCACTTGCAACCATGTATCTACCCATTCCGTCAAAAATCTTTGCGGTATCCACTGTTGCCATCAAACAAGTGTCAAATCCAATAATGTCATAGGGAGGATTCTTCTTTGATGACTTACAGGTAGCCCGGAAAGCTTTTTTCAATTCGGATAAGGTTAAGGAATCATAGTCATAATTCTCATCAAAGGAAACTCCACTGGTGGAGCCGCCGCCATGATCCCAGAATACTACCATCTTATGGTCTGCCGGGTAGTTCTTATTACAGAACTTTAAGAAAGATGCCAAAGTATCGGCTTTTCCCATGTTCGCCTGTGCCAAAGAATCTACCTTTTCAAACCCTTTACTGGAGTATACATATCTGCCGATTTCGTCTGCACTCATGGCCTCATTCTGCCACTGTGCCGCTCCACCGGTCTGAATAACAACTTTTACATTTTTCGGAAGCTCAACACTCATAAGCTCGGATAAGTCGGTGGTTGCAAAACCACCGTTACTCTCCAAATCGCTTCCGCATAAGTACCAATAAATTGCCCAGGAGCCGTCTTCTCCTGCGGACGCTTCTGTATCATTCGTTGCGGTTTCACTGTCTTCATCATCGCCCAGGTAGCTTCCCACCAAAATGAATAACACAACAATGGCTACGATGCCTAACAGAAGTTTTTTCTTACCGCCTTTTTTCTCTTTACTCAAGGTATTTTTCACTCCTTACTAAAGGTGTCTCCTACTGTCCCTGATATCTTGCGAAAAGAGTGATTACACCGGTAGAAGCATCTTCTACACCCATCATATCATTCTCTGCGTTGTACTCAAATGGTACCTGAGATCCGTTTTCAAAAGAAGCTATAATCTGCTCGCCGGAAACTTCCCAAGTTCCGTTTGCAACTTCACCTGTTGCTGCTGCCTGTGCTGCTACAGTACCATCTTCATTGAAGGTGTAAACAAATACTAACTGATTATAATCTTCAATATCGTTTAATTCTGCATACTCTTCCGGATTATAGCTTTCGCCGTCTTTCATATAAGCACCGGTCATCCAGGATCCGATGATAGCGTCGGTATCTACTTCGCCGCTTTCGTCTCCGCCTTCTTCATCAGCTTCTTCGGTTTCCTCTTCTTCATCAGCTGCCTGTTCTGTCTTAGCCTCTTTCTCTTCAGCCTCATCATCGCTACATCCTACGAATGCGAAAGATGTTAATACTCCTGCTAACATGATCATTAATAATTTTTTTCTCATTGTTTTTTCTCCTCTTTGTTTCTTTTATTTCCACTGAAAAATGCTTCCAGATGGTTTCATTAGTCATCGTTGCTGTCTACTACGTTGTCGCAAACAATTGCCAAGGCAATCATAATATCCTTATACGCTTCGTCCATTACACGGATACGATAGCAATCCTGCCATACAGTCTGTGCTGTGTCAATATGACCGATGGTAAGGTCACCTACACGAATGTCAAAATCGCATCCCATCAAGTCTCCGCCAATCTTTAAGTCCTGGCCGTTGATTTTACCAACCAGTTCCGGTTTTAACAGCTTTAATTTCTTTTTCAGCTTACCAACTTCTTTGCCATCTACATGAATGCTGTATTCCGGCATAACCGCAATCAGTTTCTTCTTCAGTTTGCAAACCTCATCGCCGTCCCTTTGGATAGAGAAGTTTAATCTTGGAAGGTCACCGTCAACATGGTACTCCACTTCTTCCTCTGCGTTGAAAATATCAAACTTCGGTTTGATGGAAATTGCTTTCTGTTTCATAAAGAATTCTACCGCTTTTCCGGTGGATGTCTTTACGGAAGCAGATGCTCTGCTCTCGGTTACTGCCTCACCTTTTGCCATCTTGCCAACTAACTCTGCCAATTCATCAACTGCATGATCTGCAACGGAAGTTTCTTCGTCCTTATGTCCCAAGAACAAATCCAATCCTGCATTTGCTGCGGTATTCAGACTGCTGACACCATCGGTTCCGATTTTACCCATAATGATGTTCTTGCCATCAATACGAACGAAAACGTCAAATCTGTCAGATACCTTCTTGTACATAACTGCTTCGTATTTTCCTACTGTTCCCATTTCCGGGGTTCCGAAAGTTACTTTCACAGCGGACAGCTTCTCTAACAAGTCCTGGTTTGTAAAGCCCATCTTGTTTGGAATCTTTGCAAATCCTACGCCGTCACCTTTTGATAAGTCAAATAAGCCCATTTCTTTTTCTCCTCTCATGGATGTTATTGCTATTTTCACTAAAGCACATTTTACACTTTTCTTTGATTTTTTCTACCCCTTTGGGACGAACGACAGGTTTTCTGGGACGAATCGCAAACTTTCAGACATTTCCATTCATTTCCCGACTCTATTTTCCCTAGTGATAATCCACCAAAATTATGGTAAAATTAGGCTATTCAGGAGGTATGGGAATGAATATCGCAATTGTCGACGACTTATCCCGGGAGATTACCCGGATTACAGAAATCATAAGTGCTTATATCGCCGAAAAGCATGCATCCATATAATTAAAGAGTTTTTCCGGTGGTGAGGAATTCCTTGAGAATTACCGTCCCCTTCAATATACCCTGGTTTTTATGGATATCTATATGGATGGTATGACCGGCATAGAAACCGTTAGAAAAATGCGGGAAACAGACCACGATACCCTCATTGTGTTTTTAACCACCAGTATGGAGCATACCTTTGAGGCCTTCGATGTTCATGCCTACCAGTACATACTGAAATCCCCGGATAACGCCACGTTAAAAGCCTCTGTTTTTCGGGTATTGGATGAAGTCATTGCCATGCGTTCCGCGGCAGAAGGCACCTTTGTTTTTTCAGTAGACGGTACTGAACAGAGACTTTCTTTTTCAAAAATTCTGTATGCCCAGAGTAGCAAAAACTATATTCAGATTGTAGACGACGAGGACAACCTGTACCGCACCCGTATGACTTTTTCCGAGGTTTCCGGTACCTTGGGAACCGACAGTCGCTTTTTACAGATTAACCGTGGTGTCATTATCAACATGGACTATATCACGGACTTTGAAAAAGATACCTGCACTCTAAAGGAAACCTACGGGCTTCCCATTAATTTAAGGGATCGCAAGAAGTTAGATCAGATTCGGAAAAACTATGTATTTTCCAAGTTGCACAGCAGACGTAATACAGGAGGATTACCATAAATGAGTATCAAACATTTTTTCATTGCTTTTTTGCCATACATCAATATGTTTCCGGCAACCATGGTATGCTTTGCAGCCGCCCGGAATCATCTTCGCTATAGCAAGAGACGTATTTGCGCAACACTCCTCCCGCTTTGTGTTCTTATGTCCGCCATCATTGCATTTACGATTGCTTACTTTTCCCAAGATTTTAGTTTCCTTTCGCTAACTTCCCTGATTGTTCTGTTTGTGGCATTTCACAGATCAACCACCCTGCACGTATCACAGGCTTTGGCCTTGTATGTTCTGATATGTACCTTCAGTTCCTTTATCAGTAACTTTTCCATTGTCTTTGATGCCTTTTTGCACCCGCAGAATAATCTGGTGGATTTTAGCCTGGAAGCCACACTTTTTAACAGTTTCGCCAGTTTATTATTCTATTTTCTGGTGTCTATTCCGACTGCGAGACGTGGCTCCTTTCTAATCGACAATTTGCCCATGCCCAGAGTATGGTGGACCGCCAGCCTGGTAGCCTTTTCATTTTTCATATTTAATATGAGTGTGATTATTCGACGCTACAGCACCCTGCACACCAACCGGGTAGGCGCTGCGTATCTTACTATTTTGACGCTGATGTTTATCCTTCTTCTCCTGCTTTGTGTCATTTTTTACTTTATTGTCACCGCCCTGATTCAAAAAGCGGATGCGGAAGACAAGAACCATATTTTCATGATGCAGGAAAAGCAGTACGATGCCCTACAGCGCTATCTGGATGCAGACTCCAGAGCCCGCCATGATTTCCGACAAACCATTTACACGTTAAAAGAGCTTTCCAACGAAAAGGACTACGCTGCCATTGACGAATATCTCAACATTTACATGGATGCCCTTCCGCAAAAGAGCACCCGAAGTTATTGCAAAGATCGGGCTTTGAACGCTCTTTTGAATTACTACGGTCATGATGCGGAAGACCATAACATTAAAACCAGTCTCCAGATTCGACTTCCGGAAAAACTCTGGATTGAAAGCATTGACCTTTGTTCCATTATCGGAAACATTCTGGAAAATGCCATTACTGCCTGTAGTGAAATTCCGGAGGAAAAGCGTTTTATCCAGTTAATCATTTCCGCGGAACAGGGACGTGAGCTTTACATTGCCGTCTCCAACAGTTTCAGCGGCAAGCTCAAAATGAAAAAAGACCGTTACCTCTCCACCCACAAAGGGGGAAGCGGCATCGGCCTCTTCTCCGTTGCTGCCACCGCCGAACGCTACGACGGCACAGCTAATTTTACACATGATAACAACGTCTTCTATTCCGACGTTATGTTGGTCAATAAATAATTATTTCAATTCAGAAGTACAGTTCGGGCAACGGGTTGCCTGAATGTGAATCATAGTGCGGCAGTATGGGCACTCCTTCTCGGTGGGCTCTGCTGCCACTTCTTCTGTTTTCTTTAATTTCTTTGCACGATCTGCGGCGTGGTTCAACGCCTTAATAATGCAGAAAATCGCCAAAGCAGTGATTAAAAAGTTAATGATGGCTGTAATGAAATTTCCGTACTGCAATACCGGTGCATTGGCTCCGGTTCCAATCTTAACTGTCAAATAGGAAAAATCCGTTCCACCGAACAATCCCAAAATCGGAGTTAAAATGTCCTCATTTAAAGATGTCACAATAGCGGTAAAAGCACCACCAACAATAACACCCACTGCCATATCCATCACGTTGCCCCGCATGATGAACTTCTTAAATTCTGCGATAAATCCGTTTTCTTTGCTCATGTTATGTACCCTCCAGTTTGAGTTAGATTTTCATAGGTTTATTATAAACTCTTTTCCGGAAGATGTCACTTAATTTTGTTTTAGTCCAGCGGGCACACAACCTCCAGCATTTCCTCAATTACCAGATGCACCAGCTCCGCCTGCCGGCTATCGGCCATCTTGTAATAAATTTCCTTGCCTTCGCGACGGCTTACGATAAGCCCGCTTTTTTTCAAAAGACGCAGATGGTGGGATACCGCCTGATCCGTCATTTCCATAGCTGCCGCAATATTTCCCACACATTCTTCGCAGTGGCACAAAAGCCACACAATTCTCAGTCTGGTGGCATCACTAATTAGTTTAAAAGCTTCCGCCACCTCACTGCATTCCTCCGGGCTTGGCAACTTTGCAAGCACCTTCTCTTCATTTTCCCCATGCTTATGGGGCAGTGAAATTTTATTTTCCATATTTTTATCCTCGATTATCTATTTGCCTGGGACACTTTCCATCTTGCAGGCTATCGGCTTCGTTTGCCTGAGACATACTTTTGCCTTGCAGGCTATCGGCTTCATTTGCCCGAGATATACTTTTGCCTCTCAGGCTATCCTCTTTCTTTGCCCGAAACATGTTTTCACTTTTCAGGCTATTTGTGTCTGTTAGCCTAGCTTCTGCTTCCGCCATCCAGGCTAACTGTTTTGTCTGCTTTCCTTGATTTTTCGTTAGCCCACACAGAATTTTCTCTCTGCAGGCTAATCTTTCCGTTTGCCTAAAATGATTTTTTCATTCCCAGGCTAATGCGACGGATAGCTTGAAATGGCATTTCTCTTCTCAGGCTAACACATCGGCTTTCCAGAGCCAACATTTCTCTCCCCCGGCTAACGCACCAGTCTGAATACCAGCACGTTTACTTCTTATACAGCAACGTTCTTGTGGCATTTAACACCGCCAGCACCATAACGCCCACGTCTGCAAAGATTGCCCACCACATATTTACAAAACCTACGGCTCCCAGTGCCAGGCATGCAAATTTCACAATCAGAGCAAACCAGATATTCTGCTTTACAATTGCCAGGGTCTTTCTGGAAATGCCCATGGCAGTGGCAATCTTTGCCGGGTCATCATCCATCAGCACAATATCTGCCGCTTCAATGGCCGCATCAGATCCCAACGCGCCCATGGCAATTCCGATATCCGCCCTGGATAAAACCGGGGCATCGTTGATTCCGTCTCCCACAAATGCCAGGCACTCGCCCTTGTCCTTCTGGGCCAAAAGTGCCTCCACAATAGTTACCTTATCCGCCGGTAACAATTCGCTTCGCACCTCATCAACACCCAGCTCTTTTGCCACAGCATCGGCCGCCTTCTTGCTGTCGCCTGTAAGCATGATAACCTTATTCACACCATTTCTCTTTAGATTCACGATGGCCTCTTTCGCTCCCGGCTTCACCGCATCGGAAATCATTAAAAGTCCCTGATAGGTTCCATCCTTCACCACATGAATCTGGGTTCCCACTTCGTCGGTAGAAATAATCTCAACTCCCAGCTTCTTCATAAGCTTTTCATTTCCTGCAGCACAAGTAACGCCGTCAATCTTTGCTGTTACACCGTGACCTCCGATTTCTTCCACCTCAGTCAGTCGCTCCCCGTCAATGTCCTTGCCATAAGCCGCCTTCAAGCTCTTACTGATGGGGTGGTTGGAAAAGCACTCGCAAAGAGCTGCCGTCTCCAACAACTCCTCTTTGGAAACACCCTCTACCGGGTGATAACTGGTAACTTCAAATACTCCCTTGGTTAACGTTCCGGTCTTATCGCAAACCAGATATTTCGTCTTAGATAAAAGCTCCAGATAGTTGGATCCCTTCACCAGAATTCCTTTGGCACTGGCTCCGCCGATTCCGCCGAAAAAGCTTAAGGGAATGGAAATTACCAATGCGCAGGGGCAGCTGATAACCAACATGGTTAAGGCTCGAATTACCCATTGTCCCCAGAATGGACTATTACCCATTAAAATCCGAACCACCGGCGGCACCACCGCAACCCCCAGGGCCAAGCCACATACTGCCGGAGTATAATACTTTGCAAAACGAGTAATAAAATTCTCGGAACGGGATTTCTTCATGCTGGAGTTCTCCACTAGTTCCAAAATCTTGGATACGGTGGAATCCCCGAATTCCTTCGTTGTTTCAATGGTTAAAACTCCGGACATATTTACGCATCCGCTAATAACCGAATCTCCTACTCCAACCTCTCGCGGCAGACTTTCGCCGGTCAAGGCACTGGTATTTAAAGTGGCGTTTCCTTCCCGAATGATACCGTCAATCGGCACCTTTTCACCGGGCTTAACCAAAATTAAACTTCCGATTTCCACATCATCCGGATCTACTTCTTCCACTTCTCCGTCTACCAAAAGATTGGCAGAATCCGGTCGGATATCCATAAGATCCGCTATATTCTTTCTACTCTTACCTACCGCATAGCTTTGGAACAGCTCACCAATCTGGTAAAAAAGCATAACCGCCGTTCCTTCCCGGTACTCACCCAAGGCAAAAGCACCTACCGTGGCAATTGCCATTAAAAAGCACTCGTCAAACACCTGCTTATGCCAGATGCCAAGGCCGGCCTTTTTCAAAATATCATAGCCGATAACCAAATATGGCACCAGGAAAACCGCTAGCTGGGCGTAGCCTTTCACCGGCAGAAAGCTGGCTATGATCACCAAAACGGTGGCTGCAATGATGCGGTACAACATCTTTTTCTGTTTCTTCGTCATTTTTTCTCCTTGCTCTTGCATATATGTGTGAGTGGGCTACGTTTTAGTGGGGACGCTTCCACTTCGCCCTCGGCGTAACGGCACGTAAGTTCACGAATGCGTTGCACGCTCGTACGCATCGCTTCCTGCGCCCACCGCATTCGTGAGCTAAGTGCCGACGCCTCGCGAGACCCCACTGTCAACGTAGCCCACTCGCACACATATATCAATTCCAACTATAAAAAGTAACTACAAATTATAAAAAGATTTCGCAGTCAGATTCTACTTTCTTGCAGGCTTTTAAAATGTCCTGCATAACAACGTCCTTGTCGGCTCCTTCTTCGAATTCCACCTTCATCTTCTGGGTCATGAAGGATACGGTTGCTTCTGCAACACCTGCTACCTTCTTGGCTGCTTCTTCCATCTTTGCTGCACAGTTTGCGCAATCCACTTCAATCTGATATGTTTTCTTCATAATAATGGTCCTCCTACATTATATTTTCCTTACCGGTGTTTTTCCGGTAACCTTTGTTTCTAATAACATTAAAACATTTGCTTGAATGTTTGTCAATATGTTTTTTCAAATTTCTCCCTCTTCACACATTTTTTACATAAGTTTTCGCAACTTTTCGTTTCGCTACTTGAAGGAACCTTGGATTGTGGTATATAATGAAGTGGGATTATGTGTCATCGTTAACGCGATGAATGCATTTTTGCGGGTAAAAAAGTGAAGGAGAAGAGAAAAAGATGAAAATTTTAGTGATCAACCCAGGCGCAACATCAACCAAGATTGCAGTTTACGAAGACGAAACACAGATTTTTAAGACCGGTATTGACCATGACGTGAAAGACCTGGCTCCTTTTGAGCATGTGGTAGATCAGTTTGAATACCGCAAAGAACTTATTTTGAAGACATTGACGGATAATGGTTATCAGCTTTCCGATTTTCAGGCTATCTGCGGACGCGGCGGTTTGTTGAAGCACATCCCCAGCGGAACCTATCAGGTAAATGATGCCATGATTCGCGATATAGAAAATCCGCCTTACGGCGAACATGCAAGTAACCTCGGCGCGCTGTTAAGTAAGCGCCTTGCCGACACCGTGAATATTCCCGCTTTTATCGTGGATCCGGTGTGCGTAGATGAAATGACGGAAATTGCCAGAGTTACCGGTTTTAAGGGAATGCAGCGCGAAAGCTTTTTCCATGCATTAAATCACAAGGGCATGGCAAGACGGGCTGCCAAACAACTTGGTAAGGCTTACGAAGAACTGAACCTGATTGTTGTACATATGGGCGGCGGTGTTTCCGTTGCTGCTCACGAGCACGGCCGGGTTGTAGACGTATATAATGTAAAAGACGAAGGAAGCTTTTCCCTTGACCGGGGCGGTTCCCTTCCTACCAACGCGTTAATTAATCTTTGCTTTTCCGGCATTACCAAGAAGGAGGTAAAACAGCTTTTCGGCTCCAAAGCCGGTGTGTATTCCTATCTTGGAACCAAGGACTTTATGGAAGTAGAGGATCGGGCATTAAACAAACACGAACCGGAGGCAAAACTGATTTTTGACGCCCTTGCTTATCAGCATGCCAAGGATATCGGTGCCATGGCTGCAGTTTTGCACATGGATGTAGATGCCATCGTTTTAACCGGCGGAATGGCACACAGCGAAGCGTTTGACGATGCCATCGCTTCCTATGTGGAAAAAATTGCTCCGATTGTCATTTTACCGGGAGAAGCGGAAATGGATTCCTTAGCTCTTGGCGCACTTCGTGTTTTACGTGGAGAAAAAGCAAGTATTTACGAATAATTCCTAATGGTTTTTAAGAGGAGTAAGTATGCCAATAAATTATAATTTTACCGATTTGGTAAATACCATTGAACCCGGTCACCTGATGGCGACCTCCAATTCCTTCCAGGACATGATGATGCGTTATCAATGCGCTATCATGGAGGTGGAGACGAAAATTAAGGTTTTGAACGAGGAGTTTTCCCTTCGTATGAGACGTAACCCAATCGAGTCCATCAAAACCCGAATGAAGTCTCCTGCCAGTATCTACGAGAAAATGGAGCGTCGGGGTTATCCCCTCACCATCGAAAGCATGGAACGCAATCTCAACGATATTGCCGGTGTCCGTGTCATCTGTTCTTTTCCGGAGGATATTTACAATGTGGCACGGCTTATTACCGAACAGGATGATATCATTGTTTTGCAAATTAAGGATTACATTGCGAATCCCAAGCCCAACGGCTACCGTTCCCTGCATTTGATTGTTGCCATCCCTATCTTCCTTGCCAATGAAAAGAAGAACATGAAGGTAGAGATTCAGTTCCGAACCATCGCCATGGATTTCTGGGCCAGCCTGGAGCACAAGGTGAAGTATAAGAAAGATGTGGAGAATCCGGAACAGGTGGCAAAAGAATTAAAAGAATGTGCGGATATTATTGCATCGGTGGATCGGCGGATGCAGGAGATAGAGCATACGACTTCGCTGGTGGTGAAACCCAAAAAGTAACATAATACGGAGCCAGCCATAGTATACAATGCAAGAGCGCTCTCGCTCAGCCAAGAACGTAACAGTACATAAGAGCATTAAAAATCGAATCAATTCTGAAAGCATCGCTTTCTGATTGATTCGATTTTTTTGCTCTAAGTACTGACGTTCTTGAAAGTCTTGCATTCGCATACTATGGCTGGCTCATTTTACGTTATTTCCGGTTCTAGGAAGAATAGGATCTGCCTTAATCCCAATTTATATCTTCATCAGACAACAAATCAATTAACCCCTTTAACATCTCCTATATCCCTTTATATACTTGTCCTCTTGGCATTATACTATTAATATTGCCATTATAATTCAATCACTTTTTTCGTGCAATATGTCAGATTCATGGCTGATCTAGAATCAATCGAAATTGCGTACATTAGGGTACGTCAATAAAGCCTTCAACTGCTTGTCTACTTTTAATCCGACTTTGCTCATCTGTCAAGGACGAAGACGTCGGTACTTAGAATGTAAAAAACGGATTCATCCGAAAGCTTGCTTTCAAGATGAATCCGTTTTTATGCTCTTATGTACCGTTACGTCTTCTCAGAGCGAAAGCGCTCCTGCATTGCAACCCCGGAGGACGCAAGATACGTTATCACAGAACCTTCCGCAGTATCTTCCACTTCTTATCTGTCAGTGGTGCATACCGAATGGGCACATCCAGTCGGGTGGTATTTTCCACCACCGACTTTTTATGACTGAAGGTATCAAAGCTGTGCTTGCCGTGATAGCCTCCCATTCCGCTGTTTCCTACGCCACCGAAGGGCATGTGATGGTTACTGATGTGGAGAATGGTGTCGTTGACGCAACCGCCGCCGAAGGGGATTCGACGAATCAGGCGGCGTGCCAGCTCCTTATTCTCCGTAAAAATATAGGTTGCCAAAGGATGAGGACGATCATTGATTTTTTCCACCACATCCTCTAAATTCCGGTAAGAGATGATGGGGATAATGGGGCCGAAGATTTCTTCTTCCATAATCTCATCATTCCACTGTACATCCGTAAAAATCGCCGGTGCGATACGACGTTCCGTAGGATTGCCTTCTCCGCCGATCACCTGTTTTTCCAGATTCCCCGCTTTGCAGGCAGATGATGCCGCGCTGCAGGCGTTAGTAATCAGCTTCATCAACCGCTCGTAGTGATGCATACTGATAATCCGCGGGTAGTTGGGGTTGTTGGCAGCATCCGGGTATCGCTTTTCGATTTCTTTTAAAATCAAGTGTAAAAGCCTCTCTTTTACCCGCTCGTCCACAAGGATATAATCTACGGTGATGCAGGTCTGTCCCGCATTTAAAAGCTTGCCCCAGACAATTCGTTTTGCCGCTAATCGAAGGTTTGCGGAGGCAGTAACGATACAGGGACTTTTTCCTCCAAGCTCCAGGGATACGGGAATTAAATCCTCGGCTGCCCGCTTCATAATGGTTTTGCCCACCCGAGGGCTTCCGGTGAAAAAGATATACTGGTAGTTCTGATTTAACACCGTGTCGTAGTCTAAGTTGGCGTCAACACAATATGCCTCCTGCTCATCAAATGCTTCTTCCATAATATCCGCAATAACCTTGGCACAATGAGGACTGCTTTTGGAGCATTTTAAAACCACACAGTTTCCTGCGGCAATGGCTCCCACCACCGGCGACAAGGCCAGCAGAAAAGGATAATTCCAGGGTGCCAAAACCAGAACCACGCCGTAAGGTTCACTGTAAATCACACTTTTTGCCGGCCAGGTTCCTAAGGTTCCCGCCACCCGTTTGGGGGCTGCCCATTTTGACAGGTGGCGAAGAACGTGGGCGATCTCGCTTAAGATCATGGAAATTTCCGCCATATAGGTCTCTGCTTTACCTTTTCCCAAATCCGTATAAAAGGCTTCATACAGCTCTTCTTCGTGGTTCAAAATACTTTTTTTCAATCCCAACAACAGTTCCTTCCGACGAGAAAAGGATAAGGTCTTCCCTGTACGGAAATAGGCCTGCTGCTTTTTAACGATTTTTTCTAATTCCATTTATACCAGTCCTTTGTTGGTCTTTTTCACATGTTTAAATACGTTTTCAAATCGATTCAATGCTTCGTCAATGATTTCCGGCGTGTCTGCCATGGAAGTGTAAAGACGACTTCCGGCAAGGGTTACGATACCGTTTGCCATGTAAGCGGCACCCATTTTTTCCATGGAATCCTTGCGGACATACATCATATCCTTGTGCTTTAATAAGCCTGCGGCTGATTTGATAAAGGACATGGAGGAAAAATCAAAGCTCATGGCACCGGTACACTCCAAGTGCACGATGGAGCCCTGGTTATAAGCTACAAACGGTAAACCGTAGCGATCAATTAACTCTTTCAAGCCGTCACAGAGGCGGTCACCCATTTTTCCTGCAATCTCGCAGGCATTGGTGCGCTCGATTTCCTGAATTGCAGTGTAACCGGCAATACAGCTAAGCGGGTTGGCAGATAAGGTTCCTCCCACGTATGCGCGATGCTTTCCGGTGGCAAGCCCTGCTGCCATAAGGGATGCGTACTCTTTCTTTCCACCTACACCGCCGGCTGCCGGATATCCGCCGGCAACGATTTTTCCGAAAACCGTCAAATCCGGCACTACATCGAAGTAACCCTGGGCTCCGGATAATGCCACACGGAAGCCGGTTACTACTTCGTCAAAAATAAGCAATGCGCCGTACTTATCGCAAAGCTGGCGAACACCCTTGTTGTAGTTCTTTGCAACCGGTCTGGTTCCGCTTTCCGGTCCCACCGGCTCTACCAAAACTGCTGCCGTTCCGCCGGTTAAGCGATTTTTCTTCAACATTTTCTCCAGCATATATAAGTCGTTTGGACGAACCTCGTCGGTTTTTACAAAACTGCCCCAAGGAATTCCGTGAGATTCCAAAAGCGCGCGGCTTCCCGGAATCTTCAGACCGTAAACCATCTGGTCGGACCAGCCGTGATAAGCGCCGCCCACCTTGATGATATGCTTTTTGCCGGTGGCAATACGGGCAATACGCAACGCTGCCATAACGGATTCCGTTCCGGATCCTAACATACGGAACATTTCCACATTCGGCATGTGCTTGTTAATCTCTTTGGCGATGAGCATCTCGGATTCATGCAAAAGTCCCGTTACCGGACCGCAGTCGTTTAACAGTTCAAAAACCTTGTCTCTTACAGGTTTGTAGTTGCTTCCCAAGATGGTCGGACCACCTGCCTGCAAAAAGTCGATGTATTTATTGCCGTCCTTGTCGTACAAGTAGGCACCTTCTGCCCTTGCCATACACATAGGGAAAGGCTTGTTGAATGCTAAGTTGTGCTGTACGCCACCCGGAATGTACTTCTGGGATTCTTCAAATACAGCGTAGCTTTTTTTACATTTCTCATTATAATAAGGCATGATTTCCTTCTCATAGTACTCGTCGGTTACCTCCCAGATGGGCTGAGATGTAAGTGCCTTTAATTTTCTATTGATTTCGCGCGGGTCGTCCCAGCGGCTGATTCCACAATTTTCCATTTTGTACCTCCTACATAAGTTATTTATTCGTATCCAGACTGCCCCGAAACACGAAGAACCGGTCATACAGGTACTCCGTACTCAAGTTCAGCGCCATATTTAATAATGTTACAACGTAATCGTTCCAATGCAAGCTCTCCACCAGATAGTCGCCGCCAAAGGTGGTCAACGGGGTGAAGACGGCGTAAAAAGCGGCCACTTTTAGCATTGCCACCGGAATGTTGTTTGCACTTTGGAAGGTGAATTTTCGATTTAAAGTAAAGTTCCAAAGCACCGATAATACCAGGGCGATTAGGTAGCGCGCCCTATAGGGCATGCCGGTAAACTCCGTCAAAAGAGTGAAGCTTCCAAATTCAATGACTCCTGCCGAAATGGAAAAAAGCACGAATTTGATTACCCGGACAATCTCTTTTTTCTTATTCTCTTCCACCTAGCTTCCCCCCTTTTTCTTGGAATATTTGTATTCATAAACCAAATGCATCAAAGTTATATCAAAGCGGGAAAGCTTTTTGCCCCCTCCGAGGCTTCGGCAATGAAGTGCCGTAACTGCTGCTTTTTCCACAAGAATTTTTAGGGCTTCCGTATCTTCCTTATCCTTGCCTTTAACATAGATTCCAACGCGAGGAGAAATTACCGCATTATGGTGCAAAAGCGCTTCCTTTACATCCCCTCGCACCACCGGAATTTCTCTTCCAATCATCTGTGCCATGTCGTCAAGCTGTGCCGGCAAAGGTCGCCCCAGGCGGGAATAGGCAATGGATGCCGGCTCTTTAATATTATGTCCCTTATAATTTCTCATACAAATTTCTTCTAACAACCGGACGCGTTCCATGGCTTCCTGCTGATTGCGTCCCACCACCACTGTTCCGTGATGCTTCATCAAAACCGTGTGGGCTCCCCGCTTAAAACAGGCTTCCACCGCATTTTTCAACTTTCCGGTTCCGGGAAGTCCGTAGGCAGCTTCCGCAATTCCTCCCAAGCGCCGTTTTTCCTCCGGTGTCATTTTTAACTGTTTAAATCCTGCTACGCTAAAAGCGGATGCATAGGTCTGATGGGTGTGAATCACAAAGCCCGCTTCCGGAAAGTTCTCATAGGCAGCGGCGTGAATCCCTTTTTCACTGGAAGGCTTATAGGCTCCGGTGTAGGTCTTTGCCTCCATGTCATAAAGCGCCAAGTCGATGGGCTGGGTTAAGGTATAACTCAATCCACTGGGAGTGATTAAAAAATGCTTTCTATCCACACGTCCGCTGACATTTCCCCAGGTTCGCGCCACAAGTCCTTCCTGCAAAAGCGTAAGGCCGGTGTCCACGATCTGTTGTCGTAATACTTCCTCCTCCATAAACTCCTCCTATCCGTTCAATGCCGCAAAATTCTTGGCATTGCATTTGTACAGTTTCTTAAATACCTGATAGTGCTTCTCATAAACCTCCCGGTTTGCCGGGTTGGGTTTGAATACCTTTTTGATTTTTACGTAGTCCTTCATTTCCGCTAAGGACTTCACTTCTCCGCTTCCCACTGCCACCAGCATGGCCGCTCCCATGGCGCCCACGTCTTTGGTGTAGGGAACCGTGGCAATTCTACGATTTAATATATCCGCCAAAATCTGGCAAGTCACTTCGGACAATGCACCTCCGCCGACAAAACGGATGGTATCCGATGTTTTGATTTTTTTATCCTGACTTTCCAACATCCAGCGCAGATGGAAACAAATTCCTTCAATTACCGCTCTCAGCATTTCGCTTTTTCCGGTCTCAATTCCAATGTTAAAAAACATGCCTGCAGCCTTGGGGTCCTCAAAAGGACAACGATTTCCATGAAGCCAGGGTGTAAAAAGCACGCCTCCGCTTCCCGCCGGCACTTTTTTAATAACCTCGGACAGGTAATCATACAGGCTGACACACTCGGACTCCGGAGAATGCTCCACATCCGACTTACTTAAGTAGATGTCAATTTCATCCAACGCCAGATGATCCTTCACCCATTCAAAGCACTTTCCGGCAGTCTCCATCTCCGCGAAATAATTGTATTTTCCTTCCTGGGCCCCAACGATGCCGGCAATCATGGCCACAATATCCACCACCTGTTTGTCAATCACCGTTCCAACCCAGCCGGAGGTTCCGCAATAAATATGGGTATCGTTCATTTGGGTGGCGCCTGCTCCCACACCAATTAAGGTAGCATCTCCGCCACTGCCGTAAACGGGAATTCCCTGTGTAAGTCCCAGTTCTTCTGCCTGTTTTGCTCTTAGCTTTCCTGCAATTTCCGTACATCCGATAATCTTGGGCATGTGGTTAAAATCAATACCGTACATTTTACATAAGGCCTTGCTGAATCCCACCTTACCGGGTCTGGTATCATACAAAAAAGTGGAATAAGCAGAGTCCGGTGTCATTACACATTCCCCTGTCATGCGGCAAATAAGATATTCTTTTACATCCAGCCACTTATACACCTTCTCATAAATTTCCGGCTCATTTTTTTGCACCCACTTGTACTTCCAAAGGGGATCCTTTACACTGGTGGAAGCGGCATGGGTGGCCCGAAGACTTTTTAGCAGCATGCCCGCATTCACTCCGGAAATGGTTAGGCCGTGTTGCTCCGTTTCCTTCATCTCTCTGGCCCCTCGCTGGTCCATATAACTCATGGGACGTCTTAGGGCATTTCCCTCTTTGTCCACCAATACCATTCCCTGCATCTGGGAACAAAAAGCGATACCGTCTATGTCCTTCGGATTGATTCCGGTCTTTTCCACCAATCGGCGGGTGCTTTTACACATAGCCTCCCACCATTCTTCCGCATCCTGCTCCGCTCCGCCGTTTTCCAAAATATACAGTCCGTAGGTCTCATACTCACCACCCAATAACTCGATGGTTTCGTCGATTCGTATGAGGCAGGATTTCAAACCTGTTGTTCCTATGTCGTATGATAATACATATTGCATAGCCTTCCCCCTTTACACCACTCCAAGGGCACCTGCCATAAATTCCATGAAGCTTTCCGCCATCTTCTCCGGATCCTTTAATACGTCTTCTCCGCAGAAAATCTTCAGTCGTTCCTTATAATACTCACAACTAAAGGAAAACTGCAGCATCATCAAAAGGCTATCGAAATAAAAAGCAAACATTCTAGGATTTCCTCCGTATCGAATGCGACCTTCCGCCTTCGCTTTTGCCACAAGCGCCTCATAAATTCGAGAGGTGTTGCCTTCAATCTTCCCTGCCAGTTCAGCGGCGTACTTCTGACAGCTTCCGGAGGTAATCTCATTGTACATCACATAATAGTTGGCATGTTCCTTCGCCCCGGTAATCAACTGACGGATCAACAGGCGAATGCAGCTCATAATGTCATCCTCTTGCAAAAGTACTTCCTGCAGGGTCTGTTCCAGCAACTTTAAAGAGTGTTCCACACATGCCAAAAAGAACTGATCCTTATTCTCGTAATACTTATAAATCAGTCCCACGCTAAAACCTGCGTTCTTCGCAATCACGTTAATGTTGCCCTTATCCAGTCCCTTGGCGGAAAATTCGTCGATTCCCGCCTCCAAAAGCGCTGTCAAGCCGTTTTCATCCAACTTTTTGTACATGTGGTGCTCCCCTTTTCTCGTGAGTGGTTATTCACGTCTTTTCTTTATTATCTGACATTTCCAGTGGGTTGTCAAGGATTTTTGCAATTTTTCATCCGTGAAAACGGGATTGTCGGCGGTAAATGTGAAAGATGTGGGCGCCCCGCCGAGACGCTGGTCGGCGAAAGTGAGATTGTCGGCGGCCAGTGTGAAAAGCATGCTCCCAGCGCCGAACTTTTTGAAACCATCGCCGTAAAAAGTGTTCTTAATGTAAAATCCGCCGACACCCTCCAACAGGGCTCGGCGGTAGTTATAGAAAAAACACAATTAACGGCGATTTTTGCGAAAAGTCTCGCCGCGAAAGATGGCGTGGACACACTTTCCGCCGAGACAGCAAAAAATAATCGGCGAAGGTCACCGTGAGAACAATGATTTCGCCGATTGGGATAGCCATTATAGTCAATGAATTTATCGTTACTTCGGATTGCGGTTTTCATTAGGCAGATACTCTTTAATCTCGTGCTTTTTCAACCGCTTGTATACCACGCGACGGATCAAATCGTAAATTACCGCAAACACCGGCACGCCTACCAGGATTCCAACAATTCCAAAGAAGCCCCCAAAAGCCGTAATGGAAAACAGAATCCAAAAGCCGGATAATCCCACGCTTTCAGATAAAAGCATAGGTCCCAACACATTGCCGTCCAGCAGCATTAACAATACCATGAAGATTACAAAAATCAAACAGCAAATTGGAGAATCCATCAAAATAATCAAAGCTGACGGAATCCCTCCGATGTAGGGTCCGAAAAAGGGAATGATGTTGGTAACACCTACAATAACCGCCACCAAAACACCGTTATGCATACCCATGGTAAACTGCATGATAAGGCAAAATACGTAACAAATTATACCCACCACTGCACTGTCCAAAATTTTTCCTGCAAAAAAGCCTACAAAGGTTTTATCAATAAAGGTAAACTCTTCTAAAATTTTCTCTGCGTGCTCTCTTTTAAAAATAGAATACACCACCATCTTTGCCTGTCTGGCAAAGGTCTCTTTGCTTAATAAAATATAGATGCACACAATAAGTCCGATAAACAGATTATAAATTACGCTGAAAAACGAACCAAAGGCTCCCGCAACGCCACCCACTGCGCCGGAAAGGTTGGGGAGAATGGAATTTTTAATCCACTCCGGAGCTTTTACTTTCACGGTGCTGATGGCCTGATCCACATAGTTTGCCACCACCGGGTTATCCTGGGTGTATTTGGATACCGTAGCTTCCAGATTGTTTAATACCCCCGGAATCGCTTTTGCAATGGCAACCAGACTATCAATCAACGCCGGAATAACCATTACCAACAACAGATAAATTACCAAAAACGCGGCAAGCAACACTGCCACTACAGAAATTCCTTTTACAAGTCCTTTCTTGTTTTCCGGCATCAGTTTGTTTAACTTCCCCTCAATCCAGTTATAGGGAGTCTTTAGCAAATACGCAATGACACCTCCGTATACAAAGGGTCCCAAGATAGACATCACACGGTCAAATCCGCTGCTTATTCCGTCAAAACGGTAAATCACAAAAAAGAATATGACCGTCATGGTTAGTCCGATAAACAGCGGCATTGCCGCGCGAAATGATTCTTTGAAAAAATTTCTCATAGCTTTCTTTCCTCTCTGTATAAATTTTAATACTTTCTTACCATAGACGTCAATATTTTTCGACTTCCTCTTTCCCACATGGTCCACTGTTTTTTGTTTTTGGTTATATTATTATATTTTACTTGCATTTTACCAAAATATGTGTTACCATATATGTACACGAGGCACAGTTTGTTTTACTAGAGCACATCCAGGGTTGGGGTGTTCTTTTTTGTTGTTATAAAGGAGTTATGTTATGGCAGAACTTGTTCTGAAAAAAGCAAAAAAATGTGCAGAATGTGGTGTTGCATACTTTACCTTCGATGAAGAATCCTGTGTATGCCCCAGTTGTCAGGAGCGCAATTATTTTGGTTGCATCCGACAGTATATTGATGATGAGAAACCGACTGTGGAAGAATTATGTACAGAGTTACATGTACCCAAGCTTCACATTTATCGCTGGATTCGGGATGGACGAATCCAATACATTCCCGGCAGCGGATTGACCGGTATTTTCTGTGAGGAATGCGCAAGGCCCATTGAGTTCGGCTGTGTTTGCGTAAAATGCGCGAAAAAGGCGCGAGACAAGAAAAAAGAAGAATCAAAAAAGAAGGCAGCCGTTTAGGTTGCCTTCCTCTCTTTTTATTATAATTCCACAAATCGCTCTGTGGCATCGGATAACTGGGTGGTTACGTTGGTATTCTCATCCATGGCGATGTTAATCTGGCTAATGCCCTCCACAATTTCGTTGGAATTCTGAGAGGACATGTTAATAGCCTGAGAGCTTTCCTGAATAGACTCGTTAATGGTCTGGACTGCTTCTAACATCTCTGCCATAATGGTATTCAAATTTCCAGCTTTGCCTGAGAAATCCGAGAACATATCATCCATCAAAACGGCTGTATGCTCGTATTTTTCACCTGTCTCAACAAAATCATCATAGTCCGCAATAACGGTGGTATTGATAAAATCCACTACATTCCGGGCATTGGCTGCAAGAGCCTGAACCGCTTCCGTTACCTCCATGGATATCTCCTGAATGGTAACCGCCGTGTCACGGCTGTTTGCTGCCAGGGAGCTGATTTCTCCTGCAACAACGGCAAATCCGCGACCGGCCTCACCGGCTCTGGCTGCCTCAATGGAAGCATTTAATGACAACAGGTTTGTCTGTGCCGCAATATCCATAATAACGTTGGTAAGCTCACCGATTTTGCTAACCTTCTCACTGTCCTTCACAGACTGGGTCAGCACACCGTTTAAGTTTTCCATGCGCTCTCCGGTCAAATCCTTCTTTTCTTTTACACGAATTCTTAAAGCATCCGCTTCCTTCTTAATATCGTTGGCTGTACTCATTCCTTCGTTGGCGCCGTCGGTAATTTCCTGGGCTGCCTGACGAACTGCACTTACACGCTCGTTAATGGAAGAAACCGTATCTGCTACATTTTCCATACTTGCGGAAAGCTCTTCTAAGGCTGCCGACGTATTGGTAATATTGTCATTAGCAGTACGCACCTGAGAAGCCACTTTTTCTGAGGAAGAAGTAAGAACCACCGTTCCGTCTTTTACCTCACGCATGATTCCCTGTAAGGTCTCAATAAACTGGTTGATTCCATCTACGATATACACCAGTTCTGAATGGGTTTTGGTTCGAATTCGGGCTGTCAAGTCACCCTGACCGTCTTCAATCTTCCGAATAATCTCTGCCACTTCCGCAGAAATAGATTTAATTGTCCGGATAATGCTTTTATAGCATAAAACAAAGTTTACTATAATCAAAAGTACGATGACGATGGCACCAATCACTGCTGTTCTCTGACCCTCTTTATAAAGGGACTCCATTTCGGTAGTAGTTTTCTTAGTCGCCGCTTCCACTTCCTTATCAATTACTTTTGCAGAGTGGAAAATAGCGATTTTCTGAATTTCTGCCTTGTTAAAAAGCACATTATAGGCTGCCTGGGCATCCCCCGCATCACTTAATTCAATGGATTTATCGGTTGCCGCTTTTAACCTGGAATACTGGGTGGCGATTTCTTCCATTTGGGCTTTTACCTCATCGCTTCCATCGGAAGAAAAACGACTCTGTAATTTCTCCACATCCTCAAGAATTTCCTTATCGGTAGCTTCAATCTGAGGCAAAAGCGCCTGCTTGGTCTCTACTGCATCTGCTGCCACATATCCGGTTACCTGGTCAAAAAGAGACATAATGTCCGATTTCAGTTCCGCCTCTTCCTCTGTCAGGCCCATCATGTACTGAAACATTTCTTCACTTGTCTTAGTGCTGGTCTTCATTGCTTGAATAATAAAAACCATTACCACCAAAAACGCAGCCAACATAATGATATTCAGGCTGGAGATTTGGAAAGCGATTGTTCTTGTTCGTTTTACTTTTCGATTCATCCTTCACGCCCCCCCTATTTCTTAAGATATTCCGCAATTTGTTGCTGCAATGTATTGATAAACTCTTCTTCCGACAAGTCCCCTTTTGCTAAGGACTCGAATACCGGCGCTATGGCGTTGGCTCCCATGCCATCCTTCATGCTCTGCCAGTGCCAATTGGATGTTTTACCGTTGGCAATGTAGTCTGCAACTACCCCGGCAAAAGGATCCGTTGCCACGTAGGAGCAATCGGTGAAGGGACTGATAAATCCTGCTTTTTCCACCAAAATCTGTTGTCCGTCTGCTGTAGCGCACCAACTTAAAAACTTCTTGGCTTCTTCCACGTTGCCCTCTTTACAAACTGCCCACCAGGAAGGAGAGCTGGCTAAAATGGTATCCATGCCATCTTCGAATGCATAGGGTGCCATTCCTACCGCAAAGCTTCCTGCGCTCTGATACTCTGCCGCATCATCCCCCACCAGAAGGGAACCAATCCATGACCCCTGGGTTACAAAGGCATATTTACCGGATGCAAAGTTTTTCACCTGATCATCATAGGTTCCTTCGGTTAAAAGCTTTTTATCCGCATTTTTTATTAACATCTGCACAAACTCGGTATAGTGATGAATTCGACTGTCATCCAACTTCCCACCATCCTGCAATTGGTCAAAATAGGTGGTATCGTCCATAGCCAATCCGGAATCCAGATAGGCTCCAAACATGTGATTTCCGGTGGACCATCCGATATTTTCCGCGTTTGCCGCCATACCTACGATAGCTGTCAGCCCCAATTCGTCCTTTTTCTCATTTAAGGTATCAAATGCTGCCTTATAAGCCTCCGGAGAAGTTAATCCTGTAGGGTCAACCCCCGCTTTTTGCAAAATATCCGCATTGTAAATTAATCCAATGGCCTCGGTGGTATAGGGGAATCCCAATACACCGTACTGATCGTCTTTGTAGGCCGCATTGGTCTTGGAAGTCCAATCCTGATCCGACAAATCCACCAGCAAGCCTTCCCAGTTTTCAAAGCTGGCGCCTTCGCAAACCAAAATGTCCGGCATCTGATCGGATAAATAATATCCCTTCAGGGTTGCCTGGGAATCTACCCCGGTTGCGGAAGATTCAATCTGTACTTCCACGCCTGTTTGCTGCTGATAGGTTTTTGCAAGTTCCTGCAGTTGGTCGTTTACCTCGGCTTTTCCGTTCAAAACCCGTAAAACATTGGACTGCTCCTCGCTCTTTTTCTCCTCAGCCTTCTGTTCACTCTTTTTTCCACATCCGGTAATACCCGTCAGCACAAGCCCTGCTGCCAAAAGTATTGCCACCCATCGTCTTTTCATACTCACTTCTCCTTTTTGAAATTTTGTCTCAAAACCGCCTCTAAGTCTGATTTTAGCATATAATATTGAAAATTGTGTTACTTCTTACAACTTGTAAAAAAAGAAGGCAACCTGTAGGTTACCTTCCAATTTTTCTTATACTGCATTTTTAATTTTCCGGATTCCGAAGAAGATTAAAGAGCCACATCCCAATCCGGCGAAAACAACTATGCCGCCAATCAGGTAAAGTCGGTCGTTTTTAATCAGTTCCTCTTTGGACTTCACGTTTTCGAAAGCTGGGATGGTATCAACGCTGTCATCCCTTACCAGCTTATTGCCCTTCTGCTTTCCGATAATTGCCACATTCTTGCAATCGGAAAAATCACGGTATTTGTAATACACACGGCTGCCGCCTACGTGCTGCTTATATCTTTTAATACCGTTAGCAGAGGTTTCTTCATCTTCTCCGTAATTTTCAAAAAAGGATGTATCCGTATCCGTAATGTAAAATCTACTTTCACTATTGCTTCTAAGGGAGCCCCACTCTTCTGCCTGCCAGGAAGGGTTCTCCTTCAGATATGCCTTCAGTTCCTGCCCATCCAGGTCATTTCCATGGACGTTTACCAATCTTCCCACAGATACCAGCAAGTCTCCGGAAATTTCATAATCCGTGCCCTTCAGCTTACCAAAGATATTCTTCTGATTGGGGAACTTGTCTGTTTCATATTGACGGTTCCATTTGTATTTTCCGTAGGCTACTTCTTCCAGGCGCTCCGCATATCTTACCACTCCCAGGTAAGGGAAGTGCAATCCAAAATCCTCGTCATAGGAGCCTTCAAAATCCTGCAAATTCTTTACCACCAGAATTACATTCTTTCCTTCGTTGGCAGGATCCACCTTTCCATCCGTAACCCAGGCAGCTTCTTTTATCTTCTTTTCTGTTCCCGGCCTTCCTACTGTTGCCATGATTGCAACGATAACAAAAAAACCTCCAATTGCAACCATGATACCCCCAATTATTCTGTCTTTCATCTTCCTCCTCCTGTGTCGTTTTCCGGTATATTTTGTTTTACCCCATCATACAGCATCATCCGCAAAATCTCTGCCGCACGTTCCGCATACTCCGACTCTTTTTTCTTTTCCTCTTCCTTCTGCTTAAAGGCTTCTACCTTTCTGGCGAATTGCTCCTTTTTCTCCGTTTGTTGTTTTTCAAAGGTTTTCTCCAGTTTCTCCCGCTCTCTTCTATTCTGATAGCTGTAGGAGTTGTTGGTAAGATTACCCACTACCTTTCTGGGCTTTTGCACCACTTTGGGCAAAGGATTCTTCATTAAAAAATCGTAGGCAGAATGCACCAGATCATAGGCATGGGCGTTACCACCGATTCCGCTGTCCGGATGATATTTTTTCGCGAGACGACGGTACGCCGTCTTAATCTGCGCCTCGTTGGCATTTGGTAAAATGCCTAAAATACTAAAAGCTTGTTCATAGGTCATACAGGCACCTCCTGTCTTAGCCCTTACTGCACTTGTATTCTATATTACTTGTGGCCACCACCGGAATTCCGGTTTCGCATACATTCTCAAGGATTACGTCACCAATATGAACCGGCGCTTTTACCTTTACAGCGTTTAGCTCTTCCATACAGGCAAAAATCTTTTCCTTGGGAATATCGGCCTTGGTTTTCACGGATACCACCGGTAGGCTTCCCCCCGTTACCTTTACGGTGGAGGTTACGGTTCTCACCGGCGCCGTTACTTCCGTACGTGCATATGCTTCTCCACGTTTGCATGTATTTCCAGTTATCTTTTCTATCGTTTCTCCCTGCATCGTTACTGTTATCATACAACCCAAGGGGCATCCAATGCAAGTTAAATTTCGTTCGCTCATTTTGTTCTCCTGAATTATTCTATGCAGATTCGAATGTCCTCATTTCCTGAGAGCATCTCCTTTTTTAATACCACCGACTCCATTTCACCGGGAGCTACCACCGGACGCTTTTTTCTTAAAAGCTCGGTTTCTCCCTGATACGCCACAATCGCACAATCCTTCTTCACCCCGGATACGCGGAATCGCACCGTTACCTGCTCTTTCATCTCCTCCGGATGAAGGTAGACCGGCACTGTATAGCGAACCCCCTGGGCAGGAGTGATTAAAACCGGTTCGCTTTCTGTGTGGTGCTGGATAGTTCCGTTATCTGCTGCCGCCCCGGCGGCTTCCAAATATGCGGCTGCGCTTTTTCCCGCCCAGGCCGCCTCCTGGGATACGAAATCCACCAGGTCATGAACGTGAAGCACATTTCCACAGGCAAATACTCCTTTAACGCTGGTAGCAAGGGTCTCATCCACCACCGGACCACCGGTTACGGGGCTTAGGGAAATATTGGCCTTTTTGCTAAGCTCGTTTTCCGGTAAAAGTCCTACGGATAAAAGCAAGGTATCACAGCTATAGTATTCCTCCGTCCCGGGAATAGGCTTTCCTTTTTCGTCTACTTTTGCAAGGGTGATGCCGGTTACCCGGTCCTTTCCCTGAATGTCCACCACTGTATGGGACAGTTTCAATGGAATATCATAGTCATCCAGACACTGTACAATATTTCGTTTTAAGCCACCGGAATACGGCATCAGCTCCGCCACAACTTTGACTTTGGCACCTTCCAAGGTCATTCGCCTCGCCATAATGAGTCCGATATCACCGGATCCCAAAATTACCACTTCTTTTCCCGGCATAAAGCCTTCCATATTTACCAATCGCTGCGCCGTTCCTGCGGAATAAATTCCTGCGGGACGATATCCCGGAATATTTAGGGCGCCCCTGCTTCGCTCCCTACAGCCCATGGCAAGGATGATGGCTTTCGCTTTTATCTGAAAAAGCCCGTCCTTACGATTCATGGCGGTTATCACTTTTTCCCCGGACAAATCCAACACCATGGTATGCAATTTGTAATCTATCTTTCGTTCCTGCACCTGTTTGATAAAACGGGAAGCATATTCCGGTCCTGTCAACTCCTCCTTAAAGGTATGGAGTCCAAAACCGTTATGAATACACTGGTTCAATATTCCTCCCAGGCGCTCATCTCTTTCCAGAATAAGGATATCCCTTACTCCCGCATCATACGCTGCCACCGCTGCGGCAAGTCCGGCGGGGCCACCGCCAATGATTACTAATTCTTTTTCCATGCCGCACCTCCTACTTGGTTTTTCCAACGAGGTACTTGGAACCTTCCCCGTTTTTCTGTATATCTTCTATGCTTTGATTGGTTTCTCTTGCCAGAATTTCCATGGTCTTCGGCAAACAAAAGCCTGCCTGACAACGTCCCATACCGGCTCTGGTTCTACGCTTAATTCCATCAATGGTTGTGGCTCCAAGAGGTCTTCTGATTGCCTCTATAATTTCACCCTCACTGATTTCTTCACAACGACACACGATGGTTCCAAAAGCCGGATTTTCTTTTACCAACTCCTGTCGCTTTTCAAAAGGCAGTTCCCGCATACGGGTTACTCCTTTTCGCTCTTTTACCGGATTATCCTTTGGTGGAAGCTCCAACTTGGCACTGATTAATTTCGCCATATATTCTCCGATAGCAGGCGCACTGCTAAGTCCCGGAGACTCAATTCCAGCACAATCAAAAAATCCGCTTGCATCCTCCACTTCTCCTATGATGAAGTCATCGCCTTCTTCATGTGCTCGCAATCCTGCAAAGGAGGTTATCACTTTTTTTAACGGCACATCTGCCACATGGCGGGAAGATTTCTCCAAAACCTCCAAAAGACCGGCTCCCGTGGTGTTGGTTCCTTCTTTTTCCCCAATATCCACGGCATTGGGTCCCACCAATAAATTCCCGTGAGTTGTGGGCGCCACTAGCACTCCTTTTCCAGCCTTGGTTGGCAGAGAGAAAATGGTATGACTCACATGCTCTCCTGCTTCTTTATCCAACAAATAGTACTCCCCTTTTCGGGGCGTAATATTTAGCTTATGGCTACTCACCATGTTATGGATTTCATCTGCGTAGACTCCGGCTGCGTTGATAATGGTGTGAGTCTCAATGATTCCTTTGGTGGTTTCAATGCGAAAGCCGCCCTGGTCTTTCGGGGTCGTTCCGTGTTCCGCTGTCTTCCCGGCTTCCGGTGTCTTCCCGGCTTCCGGTGTCTTCTGGGCCGGGCGCGTGATCTTCGTCACCGCTTCACGAAAACGGAACTCCACGCCATTCATGGCTGCCACCTCTCCCATGGCAATGGTTAATTCAAAGGGACAGACAATAGCTGCCGTGGGTGCATATAAACCATATTTTGCTTCCGGACTCAAATGGGGCTCCAGTTTCAATAATTCTTCTTTTCCTAGGATTTGTAAATCTTTTACCCCGTTTTCTTTTCCCTGATTTAACAATCTGGTAAGTTCCTCTTTTCCTTCCTCACTATTGGAAATCACAAGGGAACCGTTTTTTACATAAGGAATATCCAAACGGCGGCACAACTCCTCCATCCCCGCAGCTCCCCGGACATTCATTTCTGCCTTTCTGCTTCCCGGCTTCGCGTCATAGCCTGCGTGCACAATTCCGCTGTTAGCTTTACTGGTCTGGCAACACACATCGCTTTCTTTTTCCAACACCAGAACCTTCCCTTCGCAATAGGACAATTCCATGGCGCAGGCGCAACCGGTGACCCCCGCACCAATGATCACTGCATCATACATTTTTTCTTTCCTCCTGATTTTTGAAGCCTTTTGTCGACTCCTCCCGAAAAAAAACAGCACAAGCAAACGGTACCTACCGCCTGCCTGTGCTTTCTCATGTCCTTACTATAACACGAAACTGAAAATTATGCCAGCGTTTCCTATATTTTTTCACTTTTTTGTTTTTTCCCCGGGGTTCTCACCCATTTTGCTTTTTTCTTTGTTTGGGTTGCAAAAAAATGCTGCATTTTATTCCCTTTTTGTTGTTTTTTCCATTTGGGTGGTATCGGAAGCCCTCTATCCTTCCATCCCCAGATCAAACTTCATCTGGGAAATGTATTTCTCTACGAAAAACTGCTTCTCTTTGAAATACTGGGTGGCAAGGGGCGTCACCATTGGCATATATTCCGGATTCCAGAACCGCATGGTACGCTTCAGGCTTTCCTCAAAACCGCCTTCTCCCAGAAACCCGGTTGCCATGGCATCCCAGGTCACTCGCATGGCGCCTTCCTCGTCCAACATGTCCGCCTCCATTAAAAGCGTCAGCTCCGGGGTTGCCTCGCCATTTGATAACATAATTTTCCTGGAGTGATTTCGAATGAGCCATGCAATTTCCTGCTGCTTACTTTCGTCATCCCAGATTCCACCGTGATGCGTTTTGCAATACTCGGTAAAAATCAAGGCGCCTTCTTCCTGATGGGACTTGTTCACTCCCTTGGAATATCCGACATCATGAAAAATAATGGCGATTTCCAGCAATTCCATATCAACCTGCGGACAATCCTCCAGAATCCGCTTCGCCCACATCATCACTCTCGTTGTATGCTGAAAGCGGGAACGGAAGGGATAATCGGCAACAGCTCCACCGCCAAAGCTGTCAAAGGACGATTCCTCCAAACGAGTCTTTACAAAATTCCATTCTTCCAATCGATCCTTGCCGCTTAATGTCAAATATTCCATGGCGCTTCCTCCCCCAAATTAATAATTATTTTCTAGTATAACATTCCTGTTTTCTGAAAACAAGAGGGGAAACCGAAACTATTGCGCCTAAAGCAAAAACCCCTGCGTCCCAATTACGCAGGGGTTTTTGCTATTTGTGTGAAAAAACTATTATCCAATAAACGTATCCATCCTATTTGTTAAGATGTCTAGTCCCAATCCTAGATATCTAATATTCTGGATACCGAGTCTTTCATTTGTTCATACTGCTGACGGCTTATGGTAATGCGATTGCCTCGTCTGCCAATCAGCTTCTCTTCTTCTAACCGTTTCACGGAACGGTTGATGGTTTTCACGCACAAGCCGGATTCTTCTGCCAGCTCCGTACGGGTACTGGAGGTCTCATAGACCCCGTTTCTATTATATGCTTCATATTTCTGTGTTAGAAGCATTTTCAATCGTTCTATACCCTGCAGGAATAAAAACGCTCTACCCTGCCGGGCCTCTGTTACTAAATATCCTGTAATGGCTTTGGACTCTTGCTTTAACGCTTTGATGTCCGTATCCAGCCATTTTTTAAACTGTTGTTTTGGAATGGTAATCATGGTACACGGTGTTACCGTTTCCAACGTGGTTCTGTAATAATCCAAATCCATTACCACTTCCATACCACCCATAGCATAGGTGCCTTCGAAGTGCATGAAGTCGTAAGCCACTCCATATACACGATAATCGGTAGCCTTAATGGTACCTCGCGCTACAACGTAGACCATTTCTACCGGTGCATTTTCGCGGACAAAGATCTGACCTCTGTCCATTTCCTCAATCTTAAAGGAGTCCATCAGCCAAACCGGCGCCGTATGGAAATAGTCTTCCAGCTGTCGACGCTTTTCATCGTTCAATTCATTTAGAAAAGGCAGCACCTGATATAGATACTTCTGTTCCACCTTTTTGACTCCTCCTATTCTAACAGTTTTCCTACTGGGACGCAAGTCCGCCTCCCCATAGTATAACGCTCGCACCGGCGGGAACCCCGCCAGCGCCGCGTCATAGTTTGTATGCATTGTAAAATGCTAAAATTCAATGAATTATTCTACAGAAAGAGCAACCTTTGCAGTTGTTAAACCGCTTGCATCTTCAGTTGTAGAATCAGTTGGGATTTCGATAGATCCAGCTGCTAATTTCTCATAAACTGCAGTGTAATCATCTTTTGTGAAGTTCTCCCATTTAGAGCTGTCCATAGGAAGCTCGACGCCTTCTTTGCTTGCATCCAATGTAATGGATTCTCCGCCCTGGAAGTTACCGTCATAGATAGAGGTAATTGCATCGTAAACGGATTTCTTTAAGTTCTTCATAGCAGAAGAAATAACAGTATCAGACTCTGCGGACTGGTCAACGTCTACACCAACAACCTTAGCGCCTGCTGTTTCTGCTGCCTTCATAACGGAGTTACCTGCTCCACCTGCTGCTGCGAAAATTAACTCTGTACCATCTTTATACCAGGAAGATGCTAAAGTGTTAACTTCAGGTGTTGCGTTAAATGTGTTCAAGTAGGTGTAACGAAGAGTAATTTCTCCGTCTTTCAAACCTAACTCAGCTGCTGCGTCTTCTGCACCCTGTACGAATCCGTATCCGTATCTCTTAACTGCAGGAACAGCGATTCCACCCATGAAACCTAATTTCTTGTAACCATCTTTAACTGCTGCATAACCTGCAAGGTATCCTGCCTGCTGCTCAGCATAGAAAATACTTAAGGTGTTCTTCTCGATTTCGATTGGTGCACCATCTTCTGCTCCGTGTGGTGCTCCATCGATGATGATGAAGTTAACATCCGGGTACTGTGTCTGCATCTCATGTACCGGTACTTCAAATAAGTATCCAGGACAAACGATGGTCTTAGCACCACCCTTAACTGCTAATGCGATTGCATCTTTGTAAGCTTCATCAGACTGCTCAACCGGTTTGTAGTACTGGTGAGGAATGTCTTTCTCTGTTGCGTACTGGTCAACACCTTCCCAAGCACCCTGGTTGAAGGATTTGTCATCGATACTTCCGATATCGGTTACCAGTGCGAGCTCGTAGCTATCGCTCTTCTTTGCATCATCTCCGCCGTCTTTCTTAGCGTCGTTGGACTTGTTTCCACCACATGCAGCCAGTCCAAATACCATTGTTGCTGCAAGAAGCATGGTTAAAACTTTTTTCTTCTTCATTGCGTCTTCTCCTTACGAAAAAAATTTGCCGGGCACCTTAGTACCCATTTACAGTGTTACCCTGTAACATGTTAATTGCGGAACTTGTACCAATTCGTTCGCAGCCCTCATTGATAAAGTTCTCCATATCAGAAACTGTTTTCACACCACCGGCAGCCTTCATTTTCACATTCGGGCCAATGTGCTGTTTGAACAGCTTGATATCTTCCATAGTTGCGCCTGCGGTACCGAAGCCGGTGGAAGTCTTGATAAAATCAGCTCCCGCGTTGGTTACTGCGTGGCACATGGCGATTTTTTCTTCTTCTGTTAAATAACAGGTTTCAATAATAACCTTCAGAGTCTTATCGCCACAAGTCTCTTTCAAGGTCTTAATTTCTTTTTCAACGGCATCGTAGTCACCATTCTTCACATCGGAAATGTTCACTACCATATCCACTTCGGAAACACCGTCTGCAATAGCCTGTTTTACCTCAGCTACCTTTGCCGGTGTGGTGCTGTAGCCTAATGGGAAACCAACAACGGTACAGATGTTGATTTTCTCACCATAGGTGTCGTGAATCCGCTTAATGTAGCATGGCGGAACACATACGGAAGCGGTTTTGTACTCAATCGCCTCATCACATAATTTCTGAATGTCCTTCCATGTAGCAAATGCCTTTAACTGGGTATGATCTACATGGGATAAAATTTCCTGCTGTGTCATAATAACCTCCTAAAATCTTTCTACGCCGTCTTTCGTTACCCGGGCAAAAATAAGGGGTTCCTCTTTTGCCTTGGTATCGGAAATTGTAACACTGTCTGTATAGCGTTTGGCTGCCGCTTCGAATAAAGACTCTTTGTTTGCAAAAAGAGTTGCAAGGCTGTCGCCTTTCTTTACCTGATCGCCAACCTTGGCATGTAAAATAATGCCTGCAGCGTAGTCAATAACACTTTCCTTGGTCTCGCGACCTGCACCAAGCATTGCGGATGCCACACCACAACCTTCTGTATCCATGTGGGTGATGTAACCGTCGCGAGGCGCTTTTACCTCGTAGGAAAAGCTTGCTTTTTCAAATTTCTCTGTATCGAAGATGTAGCTTGCATCTCCATGCTGCGCTTCTACCATCTTGCCGAATGCTTCTAAGGCAGATCCGTCCCGGATGCGAGCACGAGCCATTTCTTTGCACTCTTCCAAAGTTCCTTTGCCTGCCAGGAAAAGCATATTTCCCGCAAGATTTAAGCATACTTCGGTAAGATCTGCCGGGCCTTCCCCTTTCAGGGTCTTCACGGCTTCAATAACCTCTAAGCTGTTACCGATGTAATTTCCCAGAGGAATATCCATATCGGTAATCAATGCTACCGTATTCTTGCCAGCATTGTTTCCAATCTTTACCATTTCTTCTGCCAGAGCGATGGAATCCTCCACGGTCTTCATAAAAGCGCCGCTTCCGGTTTTCACGTCTAACAAAATGCAATCGCTTCCTGCTGCTAATTTCTTACCCATAATGGATACTGCAATCAACGGAATGGAGTCGATGGTTGCCGTTACGTCACGAAGGGCGTATAACTTCTTATCTGCCGGAGTCATGTTACCGGACTGGCCGATAACGCTGACACCTGCTTTGTTTACGGTTGCAAAGAACTCCTCCCGGCTTAAGGATGTCTCAAATCCCGGAATGGATTCCAATTTATCAATGGTTCCACCGGTATGGCCTAAGCCACGACCGGACATTTTTGCTACTTTTACCCCACAGGCTGCTACGATTGGTGCAATAATCATTGTGGTCTTGTCACCCACACCGCCGGTGGAATGCTTATCTACTTTAATTCCTTCAATGGCAGATAAATCCACCATATCTCCGGAATGAGCCACTGCCATGGTCATGGCAAGAGTTTCCTCTTCGGTCATTCCCTGAAAATATACCGCCATCAAGAATGCGGACATCTGGTAATCCGGAATTTCTCCTGCCACATAAGAAGAAATCATATACTCAATCTCTTCTTTTGTCAATGCCCCGCCATTTCTTTTTTTAGCGATTAAGTCATACATTCTCATGTTCCAATACTCCTCCTATCGAGCGGTTCTGTCGAATGGAATACCTTCTGCTCTCGGAGCCTGTGAGCTCTTGGAGGTGAAGATCAATACAATCAGTGTTGCGATGTACGGAATCATCTTATATACATCATTCGGCAATCCCAAATCTTTTAAAACCGGTACGCTGGTATAAGCACTTGCCATAGTCTTCATAACACCGAAGAAGAAGGCTGCTCCCAAGATTCTTCCACTTCTCCACTGACCGAAAATCATAACGGCCAGAGCTAAGAATCCGTATCCGGCTACGGTTGCGTTAAAGTTGGTGGAGGTCGGTACTACGAATACCAAACCGCCGACGCCGCCTAAAAATCCGGAAATGATAACACCTGCGTAACGAATCTTTTTAACGCTGACACCAACGGAATCCGCTGCACCCGGGTGCTCACCGCAGGCACGAAGACGAAGACCGAAGCTGGTCTTTGCAATTACAAACGCTGCCAATACATACAAGCCTAATCCAATGTAGGTTGTAATGTAGGTATTTTTGAAAAACATATCTCCGATTACCGGAATGCTTCCCAACACCGGAACAGAGTCAATTCGGAAGCTGTCGATGAACGGAATCTGCTGAACACCGTTAATCATACGAGCTGCGAAAATTACAAATGCCGGTGCGAATAAGTTCAATGCCGTACCACTGATAGTCTGGTCTGCCTTCATGTTGATGGAGGCAAAGGCATGTAACAGGGAGAATACCATTCCGGTTGCACCGGAAATGAGGATGGCAAGAATCAAAAGTCCCTGACCTGACATGGAATCTCCCATTTCACTGATAAACAGGACGCCGGTGAAGGCTCCCATAACCATAATTCCTTCTAAGGCGATGTTGATAACACCGCTTCGCTCTGCATACATACCACCGATCGCAACCAAAAGAAGCGGGATGGCGAAAAACATAGTCTGCTGTACGATAAAATAAATAACGTCCATTTTACTTTTCTCCCTTCTTCTTTGCGTTCTTCAGTTTGTTGATGAAAAGCTTAATCAGTAATGACAATGCTCCACAGTAAATGATGGATGCGGTGATGATATCCACAACCTCAGGCGGGAATCCACAAAGCTGCATGTTTCCGCCACCAACTGTGATGTGCGCAATAAACAATCCTGCAAATAAAATTCCAATGGGGTTGGACATACCTAAAAGGGCAACGGAAATTCCCGTAAATCCTTCGTTGGCAATAACGTCTACAACCTGGATGAACTTTCCGGAACCGGATAAGTAAAGTAAGGCTCCGCCAAGTCCGGATAAAGCACCTGCAATTGCCATGGAAAGCACGATGTCAACCTTGGAGTTGATACCTGCATACTTACTTGCTTCCTTGTTCTTACCACAGGCCTTTAATTCATAACCAAAGGTGGTTTTGTTCAAAATAACATATACCAGTATTACCGCAATAATGGCAATTACGATACCAAAGTTGGCACTACTGTTTCCAAAAAATTCGCCGATTCCTGCAGACGGTACGTCAGCAGTCTTCTGTACTGCCTGGGTACGGTTGCGGATTTCGTCGTACACGGTGTTACGGATTAACAGGTTGGTTCCGTACATACCGATGTAGTTCATCATAATACAGGTAATAACTTCGTTTACGTTAAAATAGGCTTTTAACAGTCCCGGAATAACTCCGAAAATAGCACCTACCAACGTTGCAGCCAAAAGACCTACAACCCAGTGCATACCGCCCAGGCCATTCCATTTTACACCAATGTAAATTGCTACAAAAGCGCCTGCCGTAAACTGTCCGCTGGCACCGATGTTAAAAAGACCGGTTTTAAAAGCAAATCCAACGGAAAGACCGGTTAAAATAATCGGTGTCGCAATGTATAAGGTCTTACCGATTCCATTCATACCGCTGCTGAAGCCACCCTGTAAGATTGCAGAGAAGCCTTCTGCCGCGTTGGCAGAATCGCTGACCAAAAGTAAAACAAATCCAATCAAAAGTCCGGCGATAATCGCAATAATGGCGGACATTCCATTCATAAATCCTTCAGAGGCAAAGAAGCTTTCTTTATTCTTTTTATTCATGGTCCTTACCTCCCCTCATATCCATCTTCTTGGTTCCAGCCATGTAAAGACCAAGCTCCTGCACTGTTACCTCTTCCGGTTTCACATCAGCCACCAGCTCGCCTTCGTACATTACCACGATACGGTCGCTGACATTCATAACCTCTTCTAATTCCAGGGAAACCAAAAGTACTGCTTTTCCCGCATCACGCTGTTTAATCAGCTGCTTGTGAATGAACTCGATAGCTCCCACGTCCAAACCACGTACCGGCTGTACTGCTACAACCAATTCCAAATCACGGTCCAACTCACGGGCAATGATTGCCTTCTGCTGGTTACCGCCGGACATACCTCTTGCCACACTGGTAGGTCCCTTGGAGGAACGAATATCGAATTCCTCAATTAAGCGTTTCGCATATTTTCTAACTTCGCCAAAACGGATAAATCCATGTTTCTGGAACTGTGGTTTAAAGTAAGTCTGTAAAACCAGGTTCTCCTCTAAGGAATAATCCAGTACCAGTCCGTGTTTGTGACGATCCTCCGGAATGTGAACCATTCCCGCCAGAGAACGTTTCCGGATGCTGTCTTTGGTAATATCTTTGCCGTTTAAAATAACCTGTCCGGCATCGATTGGTTCCAAACCGGTCAAACCGTATACCAGGTCGGTCTGACCATTTCCGTCAATACCTGCCACACAAAGGATTTCTCCCTTATGTACCGTAAGAGAAACGTCGTTTACCAGGTTCTTTGCGCCGGATTTGGATTTTATAGTCAGGTTCTTAACTTCCAAAACAGGCTCGCCCGGCTTAAACGGAGTTTTCTCAACTACCAGATTGACCTTACGTCCAACCATCATCTCGGACATTTCTTCCTTGCTTGTAGTGGCAACGTCGATGGTTCCGATATATTTACCTTTTCGTAAAACAGAGCAGCGATCCGCTACCTGTTTGATTTCGTTTAACTTGTGGGTAATGAAGATAATGGATTTGCCTTCTTTTACCAGAAGCTTCATAATCTTCATTAACTCTTCGATTTCCTGAGGTGTTAACACTGCCGTAGGCTCGTCAAAAATCAAGATCTCGTTATCGCAGTAAAGCATTTTTAAAATCTCAACACGCTGCTGCATTCCTACGGTAATGTCGGAAATGTAAGCATCCGGATCGATTTTAAAACCGTACTTATCACTTAATGCAACAATCTTCTCTCTGGCATGTTCCATCTTCAGAACGCCACCCTTTGTTGTCTCGTGACCAAGTACAATACTTTCCAAAACGGTAAAATTGTGAACCAGCTTAAAGTGCTGATGCACCATACCAATTCCATAATTGTTGGCATCAATCGGGCTGTTAACCTTAACTTCCTTGCCCTTGATGCTGATGGAGCCTTCCTCCGGCTGATACAATCCGAAGAGAACACTCATAAGGGTAGACTTTCCTGCACCGTTTTCTCCAAGAAGCGCGTGGATCTCGCCCTTTTTAACCTGCAGTGTAATGTCGTCGTTTGCTTTGAACTCACCGAATTTCTTCGTTATGTGGTTCATCTCGATTACATATTCCACCTCGTACCTCCTTTTATCCTTGTAAATCGTATCTTACGATTAATCTTCTATCCTAGCAAATCTTCCGGTCCAAAACTTTCCGGAAGCATCTGTTCTAATGTATAGGTTTTAAAATGGTTCTCATCGGAAGCCACCGTAATCTCAAAGGTCCCAGGATCCACGAACTCCCGCATTACCTGGCGACAAACGCCGCAGGGAGAAGCATATACGTTGGGATCCGGCTTCTGGTTATCCATGCAACCTACAATGGCAATGGCTGCAAATTCTCTTTCTCCTTCAGAAACCGCCTTGAAAATTGCTGTCCGCTCCGCGCAGTTGGTTGGGGTATAACTGGAATTCTCAATGTTACAACCGCGATAAACCTTGCCATCTTTTGTTAAAAGCGCCGCTCCTACTTTATAATGAGAGTAGGGAGCGTAAGCAAATTCTCTTGCTTTCCACGCCTCTTTTACAAGCTCTGCTCTATCCATCTTGTTACCTCATAATTTCTTTCTTAAAGGATGTTCCGTCTGTATTGTTCGGAACTCCAAAAATATCCAAAATGGTTGCCGCAATGTCTGCAAAGGTCTTGCGGGTTCCCACATTATGATCTTCCACAATATCCTTGCCGTAAATCATTAACGGGATATACTCTCTGGTGTGATCCGTTCCGGTAAAGCCGGGATCGCATCCGTGGTCTGCGGTAATCATTACGATATCTCCCTCCTGCATTCCTTCCATAAAGGTATGCAGCTGTTTGTCAAAGAGGGTTGCCGCTTTGGCATATCCGTCAATGTCACGACGATGACCGTATTTCATATCAAAGTCAACCAGGTTTACAAAACACAATCCCTCGAAATCCTCTTTCAAAGTTTCGATGGTCTTTACCATACCCTCTTCGTTATCTTTAATACGCTGGGTATGGGCAATGCCTGCACCTGCAAAAATATCATAAATCTTACCGATTCCGTAGGTATCGTACCCTGCATTCAAAAGGGCCTCTAACATAGTATCCTTTGGCGGTGTAAGGGAAAAATCGTGACGATTGCTGGTTCTGGTAAAATTACCGGGTTCTCCCACAAACGGTCTTGCAATAACACGTCCCACACCTACATCACCGACTAAAAGTTCTCTGGCGATTTCACAGTAACGATACAGTTCCTCTACAGGAACAATGTCCTCGTGCGCAGCAATCTGAAAAACAGAATCTGCAGAGGTATATACAATAAGGGCACCTGTCTCCATATGCTCCTTGCCGTAATCCGCGATTACTTCCGTTCCGGAATAAGGCTTGTTGCAAAGAGCCTTTCTTCCGGTGCGCTTTTCAAATTCCCGGATGGTTTCCTCCGGGAATCCATTTGGGAAGGTTGGCAACGGTTTCGGAGAAACGATTCCCGCAATTTCCCAATGACCGATGGTGGTGTCCTTCCCTTTGGAAGCTTCCTGCAATCTTGCGTAGCTGCCAATGGTCTTTATCGCTTTTTCCCCGACTTCCACACCGTCAATATTGAAAAAGCCCATCTTCTGCATTAAAGGCACATCAAATTCCTTGGATGTGGAAACACTCTTTAAGGTATTGGCACCCACATCACCGAACTCCGCTGCGTCCGGCTCATAGCCAATGCCGAAGCTGTCTAACACAATCAGGAAAACTCTGCGTTTACTCATATTTCTCCTCCTCGTATCTTAATTGATATCTCTTTCTATGGTCATATGTCCACCCGAATAGACACGTTAGTCCTTTTATCACTTACCGTTACTATTATAGGGAGGAAATGTGTCTAAAAAAAGGGCACATGTCCCTTTTCAACATCTTCGGTACATGTGCCCAAATTTCGCTTCACATTTTGTTCAATTTAACAATGTAAATCAATAAATTGTGCCATTAAAAAGCCGGATGGGATGAGAAACGGAGTTTCCGTTTCTCATAGTTACATGAAAAGGAGCATCCCAAAGCTCGCTTTGAGATGCTCCTTTTCGTGTAACTATCGAGCAGGTGAAACCTGCTCGACCCATCAAACGACCTATTCTGCTGCCTCCAAGGCAAGTTCCATCATCTTGGTGAAGGAATTCTGTCTTTCTTCTGCAGTGGTTTCCTCGTGAGTTACCATAGAATCGGAAATGGTTAAAAGACAAGCCGCTTTTTTACCAAGCACCTTTGCGTTGTTGAATAAAGCAAAGCTTTCCATTTCCACGCATTTTGCATTATGCTCCTTCGGATAACGCTCAAAGGAACCTCTGTCTGCTTCCTGATAGAACACATCACTACTGTGGATGCGTGCCACCTTGCATTCAATTCCCAATTTACCAGCTGTTTCCAGAATGCGGTCATTCACTTCTTTGGTAGGATACAGTACATCATCGGTGCATCCGCACTGTACTTTCGCATAGTTGGATTCGCTGTATGCGCTTTCTGCCAATACTACGTCGTATACGTCGAGATCTGCGGAATAAGAACCTGCAGAACCGATACGGATAATGGTTTCTACGCCATACTGAGTAAATAACTCATAGGAGTAAATTCCGATACTTGGCATTCCCATACCGCTGGCCATTACGGAAATCTTCTTTCCCTTGTAGGTTCCGGTATAACCCAATACGTTACGTACGGATGTTACCAATTTGGCATCCTCTAAAAATGTTTCGGCAATGAATTTGGCTCTTAACGGGTCGCCCGGCATTAATACGGTTTTTGCGAAGTCGCCCGGCTGGGCGCTGTTATGTGGTGTTCCCATAGTGTTCCTCCTTGTAATAAACTATTTTCAATCACAGCGTGCAAATCACATATGCCGCGGCAGGGACGCTTGCGCTCAACTTCCGGCGTAACGGTACATAAGACGCCCTACTACGGCGCCTAAGTACCGACGCCTCCAAATGCCCTGCAGGCGTCATATGTGCTTCGCACTCTCTGTTTAAAATTCTTCATTTCTTGATACGACAACACTGCGCACCCTTCATAACAGCTCGGTGCCGTGCTGCTTCTGCATCTGTTACTCACTATATCGGAAATGTGTCCCGCTGGCTAGGACATATGACCGATTTCACAATTTTCTTCAAATATGTTTGCTGTCTTCCGGCAGCATTCCTTTTTCTATTTGTCGGGAGTAGCAGGGGATGCAGATGATAGATTTCGGATTCAGGGCATCGCGCAGGCATCGGTACTTAGGCAGTGCTTGCAGTGCCTTATGTACCGCTATGCCGGAGAGTGAGCGAGAGCGTCCCTGAGCTGAAATCTATCATCTGCAGCCGTCTATATTCCCTACATCTTTCCATCCAGCGATTTTCCGGTCTCAATATGTTCAAAGTTTGGAAGGTATGATGCAATAATCTGCACCACTTCTTCCTTGGTGGTTCCCGGCTTCTCGAAGGTTTCTTCTAAGGTGTCAATGAGTTTCTCTACTGCTGCCCGATTCGGTGCCGGCTTTTCCATAATAACCCCAAGGGCGGCAAAGCGTTTCATGTCCACCGGTTCCCCTTCCACATAAAATTCTTCGTAGGCTTTTTCGCCGCTGGTATCGGAGCTGCTGAAATGTACCGGATAGTTCCGGCCGCCTGCTCTTAATTCTTTCGCTTTTTCAATGGCTTCCTCATCGGAATTGCAATACTCGATTTCGTAGCCATTTTCCACCAACAGATTCTCGGCTATATTGTCAAAAGTTTCCATCTGGGCTTCCTCAAGTTTCGGGAAAAAGATGGCCCTATTCTGTCCCAGCATTGCAGACAACATGCAAATCTGTCCCGACTCTTTCGGCGATACGAAGTAGCGTCGTACATCGCTGGGGGCCGATAATGGCTGCAACTTATTTAATCGCTCTAAAAATCCTGCAGGCAACGAGCCATTGGAAAATGCCACATTGGCAAAACGAGCGGTTTTTACAGGGAAGGCATCGCTATAGGAAAAAATCAAATCTTCCATGATTCGCTTACTTGCCCCCATAATATTCACAGGGTTAGCGGCTTTGTCCGTGGATACACAGAAGTAAACCTCCGGTGGATTTTGTTCCAAAAGTTCCAAAAGGGCTTTTGCATGAATTACGTTGTTGCGGATTAACGCTTCCACCGAGTAAATATCTTTTTCCGAGCGCACATGCTTATGGGCGGAAAAATTCGCTACAATGTCAAAACCGTTTTTGCCGCAGCTTCGCTTGTGATCCCGGAACATTCTCCGGAAGGTCACTGAACTATAGTCCATCGGATAAGGAATATACACCTTCGGCATAAAACCGCCGGATGAACGTAAGTCTCTGGTAAGCTCCGTCAGAGCATTTTCGTTGGTATCCACTATGTAAAGTTCGGCCGGTCGGAAGGGTAGGATTGCTCTTACAAAAGAAGATCCGATGGAGCCTGCTCCACCGATAACCAGCACTGACCGCCCCTCAATGGCCTGCGTAAGTTCCTGCCGGTTGGCTTCAATGTCTTTTTCAAACATGGAGCCCTTCCGCCTGGTGACATAGGTATCAATAAATTCATCTAAATTAAACACTGTCTTTTCCTCCGCGTGCTTTTATTTTCCCATGGTTTCCAAAAGCATGATGTAGCTGATCATTTTGATTACGTAAACCGGTGGCTCGCTGCGGCCTTGCTCCCACTGCTGCAGGGTTCGCACCGGAATATCAAATTTCTCCGCAAATTTGCTTTGGGATAAGCCCATACTTTTTCTTAATTCTTTAATTCGTTGTTTCGTGTCCATCTTTTTACCTCGCCAAAGCTTCCTTTAAAACGGTGGCCATCCGCACCAGTTTGTCCTCCGTCATGCCGGGGTACAATCCGATCCAGAAGGTCTTTTCCATAATTTTGTCCGTATTTGTAAGCTCACCCACGATACGATAGCCGGTTTCGGCTTCTCTTAGCTCATCAAAACAAGGATGTTTTACCATGTTTCCCGCAAACAGCATTCTGGTCTGAATTCCCTTCTCCTCCAGGTAACGCACAATCTGCTCCCGATCCACCCCTTCTTTGCAGGTGATGGGATAACCGAACCAGCTTGGGTTGGCATTCGGTGTAGCTTTTGGCAAAATCAACTTGTCCGTAGTATCCACCAAAAGTTCTGACATCCGGGCAAAATGCTGTCGACGGGCTTTTGTAAAACCATCCAACTTTTTCACCTGGGCGCAACCGATGGCTGCCTGTAAATCCGTGGCCTTCAGATTGTATCCAAAATGAGAGTAGACATATTTGTGATCGTATCCTTTTGGCAACAAACCATACTGTCCGTCAAAACGGTGGCCGCACTTGTTATCCTGGCCGGACTCACAACTGCAATCTCTGCCCCAGTCCCGCATGGAGCGGATAATCCGGTGTAAAAGCGGATTCTTGGTATACACCGCGCCGCCTTCACCGGTGGTCATGTGGTGTGGCGGGTAAAAACTGGAGGTTCCGATATCCCCCAGGGTTCCGCTTTTATACGTAACACCATCTAAGGTATATTCGCTTCCCAAAGCGTCACAGTTATCTTCAATAAGCCACAAATTGTGTTTTTCACAAAAGGCCTTCACAGCCGCCAAATCAAAGGTATTTCCCAAAGTATGGGCAATCATAACCGCCTTGGTCTTATTGCTTAGCGCTTCTTCTAATTTCGCAACGTCAATATTGTATTCCGGAATGGTTACATCCACAAAAACCGGTACCGCTCCGTACTGCAGCATTGGGGAAACGGTGGTTGGAAAACCTGCTGCCACTGTGATAACTTCATCTCCCCGCCGAATAGCCCGCTCCTTTAAAAGCGGTGACGTCAGCGCCATAAATGCACAAAGGTTTGCGGAGGATCCTGAGTTTACAAAACTCACAAACGGTACTCCCAAATAGTCCCCCAGGGCTTTTTCAAATTCTTTGGTGTAACGACCGCTTGTCAGCCAAAACTCCAGTGCACTATCCACCAGATTGGTCATTTCCTCTGCATCAAACACCCGTGCCGCATAGGGAATGCGATCTCCCTCCTGATAGGTCTTGGCCACATGATATTTCTCATAGTACTCTGCTACCAGTTCTAATATTTGTTTTCTATCTTCCTGCTGTCCCATATTCTACTCCATATATTCGTGTATTTGTTTAATCATAACCGTCGGAATATCCTCGGTATTCTCGTATACCTTGGACCATTCCACCACAGCCTGCAATGTTTTTTCAATATTCCAATGGGGCTTCCAGCCAAAAACATCCTTCATCTTCTGATTATTCAGTTTCAAAAAACCTGCTTCCTTCGGGCCTTCCACCGTATGTACTTCCCAACTTGCTCCTTCGCCCCAACATTCGCAGAAGAGCTTCACCACCTCTTCCGAGGTTTTGCAATCCTCCTCATCCGGTCCTACGTTGTAAGCTCCGGCAAGTTCGGGGGTTTCATACTGCATTTTTGCCACCAGAAGGTAGGCAAAAAGCGCTTCCAATACATGCTGATATGGCCGGATGGAATGGGGATTCCGTACCGTTACCGGCTCTTTTGCCAAGGCAGCTCTTACGCAATCCGGAATGATCCGGTTGTCGGAAAAATCGCCGCCTCCCAGCACATTTCCTGCTCGGACGGTGGAAACCGCCAATTTGCGCTTTTGCACCGAAAAGAAGGAACGGATATAAGAGGATGTCACCAACTCGGAACAAGACTTGCTGTTGGCGTAAGGATCCACGCCGTTTAGCTTATCGTCCTCCACAAAGGCCCGCCCCTGCTCCAGATTCTCATACACCTTGTCCGTGGTAATATTGATGACGGACTTCACCGAGGCGGTCTGGCGGATGCACTCCATCAGGTTCACCGTTCCCATTACGTTGGTTTCATAGGTATACCGGGGCTCCCTATAGGCCGTCAGCACAATGGGCTGGGCCGCCAAATGGAACACAATCTCCGGCTTGTACTCATGAAACACCCCTAACAGGTGCTCATAATCCCTCACATCTCCCACGATGGACGTTATTCGCCCTTCTACTCGGGAGAGCAGAAACAAAGAGGGCTTCACGCCGTTATCGATACCGTAGCCGATTACGTTGGCTCCCAATTCCTTCAAAATCATACAAAGCCAGGTTCCCTTAAATCCCATGTGTCCGGTTACCAGAACCGTTTTATCCTTGTAAAATTCTTTCATAGCATCTCCTACTTTCGGTTTTGCACTCACATTTGGGTTTATTTTACCATAAAAATGTGTCCATTAGATTATTGTGTTAGTCCCTCCATAATAAACGGGAACAAATAAATTGGCCGGAATCGCAATTCCCCTTCCGAAAAACTATCCTTTTGCGAAAATAGATACTGTTCTCCCACCTCACTCGAATATTTTTCCGAAAAAGCCGCTATGGATTTGTGGTTACGCACAGAAGAGGATTTTACCTCTATCGGTATTACCTTATGTCCATGAGTAATCAAAAAATCTATCTCATAGGAGTGTGTACTATTCTCTTTACGCCATGTGTGATAGAATAAAGCTCGACCACTTGCCAGCAGCATTTGGGCAACCGCATTTTCATAAAGATACCCCAGATCCGCATCCAATTTATTGCTCAGTAACTTCTTATAAATGTCAGGATTCCCCCACTCCTTACCATTAAAGAGCATGGTTGTGAACAATCCGATATCTGAAAGATACAATTTAAAATTATTGTATTCTCTCGTTTGACTCAAGGCCACGTTCGGTTTCGTTACGTGATAGCACGGAATAACCATTTTGGAGTCAATCAAGTCAAATATTCTTTCCTCATCCTTTGTTGTTTTTGCTTTTCCCGTGGCTGCTGAGATTACAAATCGTTTTTTCTGTAATGCGAGCTGACTGGGTACCGATTTGTAAATATCCGAAAGGCGCCCCGAATCATCAATCTTCCGTAAATCGTCCATGTATAGTTCAATAATTCCTCGTTTTACCGCATCCACATACTCAAAATTATTTTTCTCCAAATATTCATTTACTGCCTGGGGCATTCCTCCCACCGCCATGTAAATCCGGAAGTTCCTCATAAGTGTATTGTTTGTTGAATTTCCGATTTCTTCTTTTGTTGCTGCCACCTGCCTCAACAAATCCGGATTTCCGCCTGTTGCCCAAAGGAATTCTTCATAATCCATAGGAAAGACGTTAATTTTCGTTTCTTCCGATGGAATAACAATTCCTTTGACATTCTTTTTTATTGAAATAAGGGAGCCTGTTTCAATATAATCAAACCTACCATCTTTCACCAGGTATTTAATCGCTTGGCGCGCCTTTGGATATAATTGCACCTCGTCAAAAAGAATAACCGATTCGCGCTCGTACAATGTAATATTCGTCTCTGCTTGAAGGCGCAGAAAAAACAAATCTAATTTGGATATATCCCGAAACACATCCAATAATTCCGCTGTTACATTGGCAAAATCTATTTTGATGTAGGAACGGTACTCATTTTGCGCAAATTCTTCCGCAATTGTAGTTTTCCCGACACGTCGAGCCCCTTCAAGCAAACACGCCGTGGCTCCATTATAAAATTTCTTCCATTCTAACAATTGATTGTAGGCTTTTCGTTTAAACATAGACTCCGCCTCCTTTTTGCTCTTATGATTTTATACTAACACGATGCTGTTGATATTTCAACATGACGTCCGCGAAAAACTTCCATTATTTCAACATGCCTGTCAAAGAATCTTTTGTAACTAAAAAAATCACCAAAATCGACAATTTTTTCTCGCAATATCCGAAAAACTTGGTATAATAGATATTGCGCCAATGAAAGCATAGGATGCAGACATTATATTTCAGCGGGGAAATTGGAGGAGAACTATGCCAAACTCAGATAAAAGCGACTATTCGCGCGCAGCGGCTAAGACCCAACGGTCTTTATTGGAAAAGAATTATCATGATGCACTCATGCTCATAGAACAGCAGAACCAGGACATTCAACGCCTGATTTCCGCTTTGCTTATGAACGGAGTCGTTCTTCCGGGAGACATTTCCATGCGTTATCTTAATATTAGACGCAGGGATTAATTCCCAAACGAAACCCCCGGCTCGAAGCACAGGGAATGTGCCTCGGGTCGGGGGTGTTCTATTTGTTTTCGGGGGGGCCGTTTAGTAAAACACGTTTTAGTAAAATATGTTTTACTAAAAAATAATCCGGCCTTTCTTATAGGTCTATCCCCTCATCCACGCCATAGTCTCTTCTAGCCTTCGTACCAACCAGAATATCCCAGGCGCTTGCAGGCAGTCCGGTATCATTTCGCTTTACGCAAATGTCGTCATCATCAATAACCTTTCCGCAGGGAATGGACTTCGCTGCAACAATTCGTTTCAAAACCACTTTAGAGATTTCCCGTTCTGCAGCTGTCGGCTGTTTCAAGCCATCCCCCAATGCAACTTCAATCTTACGGATTCCATCCACCATAGCCTTCAATTCATCCGGCTCAATGCTGGCAACATGATCCGGTCCTTCCATGGAACGGTCAAGGGTAAAATGTTTCTCAATCACACGCGCACCACGTGCCACTGCTGCAATCGGAACCTCAATTCCCATGGTGTGATCCGAATAACCTACCGGCAATCCAAAAGCTGTCGCTAAAGTATCCATGGCCCTCAGGTTTACGTTTTCATATGGGCAAGGATAGTTCGTGGTACAGTGTAAAAGCGTAATATCGGTGGCACCGCCTTCTCGTAGTGCCTGCACCGATCGCTCCACATCTGCCAAGGTTCCCATGCCGGTACTTAAAATAACCGGCATTTTTTTTGCACCAATCGCGCGCAAATAGGAAATATTTCCTAAATCTCCGGAGCCCAATTTAATAAAAGGAATCCCCAACTCTATTAAGAAATTCAGACTGTCCATTTCGTCAGCCGTGGAGGCAAATAAAATTCCAATCTCATCACAATACCGCTTAATCTTACGAAAAGCATCGAAAGGCAGTTCTAATGCTTTCAGCATATCAAACTGGGACTGGTCACTCCCGGTATTTTCCTGCTGATACTCCGCCTGCTCCACATTTTGCGTAATTATCTTTTCTGTAATCCATGTCTGAAATTTTACTACGTCCGCACCGGCTTCCTTTGCCGCCAGGCACAATTTCTTCGCTATTTCCACATCGCCGTTGTGGTTCACACCGGCTTCTGCTATGATAAGTGTTTTCATGCTGTGCTCCTTATTTTCTCCCCCAAATATTACTCTCGCTTTAAAAGCTCATGCTCATCCATAAACGCCAGTCCGTTATACTTCATCATAATCAGACCTTCTCTATACTGACCAAGCTCGGATTTCAATACTTTTCCTTGCAGATTCTGAACAATGGCGTCCATAAAATTCACCCCTGCGTTATATGCATGAGGATACCCGCCTCCAAAACGCGGGTTCATTTCATTAACCAAAAGCCTTCCATCAAAATCTTCAAACACATCCATATCCACCGGTCCCAGGAATCCAGTTCCGGAAAGTTTCATGATAATCTCCTCGATTTGCTTATTCCGGATAGAAATAGCCTTATCGGTTTCTCCGCTTCGCATGGACAATTTCTCTTTTACAAAATATCGCTTAATCTGACCATCAATAAGGTCAAAGTATATATCTACTCCAAATTCTTTTTTCTTGCAAAACGGCTGGAAAATATAGTCTTCTTTCGATTCAAAAGCCTTCAGCTCATCCTCATCATTAAAAGTCTTCAGTCCCTCACTCCCACTACCGGTACGCACCTTTCCAAAAATAGGATACTTTACTTCCCCTCTATCGATTGCCGCAAGAACATCTTCCTTTGATGCCCAGGTTGGAATTACCGGAAGTTCCTCTTTAAACTCCTCAAAAAAAGCATATTTGTCAAAAGTAACTTCAGCCATCTCTTTTTCTGATATAATTGGCATAATACCATTTTGCCGGAACAATTCTTTGTTCTCTGCCAGCAACGGAAGTTCCGGATCAATAAGGGATAAAACAGCCGTAACCGCCTCTTCCTTGCCAATTTCAATAACACGACGGATATACTCTGTTAAATCCTCAAAGTTCTTTGGGATACAGTATGACTTATCACCATGATACAATGCCGGAGCATACGGACTCATATCCACGGTAATAATCTTTCCACCGGTTGGTTCTACCGCCTTTTTAAAGTATTCTACAATTTCTACCCTACGTCCCGGGCTTAAAATCATAATGTTCATCGATACACCTCACACTTCTGCAGAAACTCTTCTTCACTCCAAGCTTCTCGCACACATTTACACTCGATTCCATCGTCCACGTAGACCCTCGGAAAATAGCTTATAAAAAGCGGTGCCAATGTCATAGAATAAGATCCACAATTTTTGAAAAAGATTTTATCTCCGGTCTTTAACTCTTTTTCCATTTCCAGTTTTCCTAGACGATCCATCTCGATACAGGTATAGCCGCACAAAGTCTGTCTCTCCCGTTTTTCCCGCTCATTATCCGCTAAAAGAAGTTCCTTTTGAAAAGAGATATTATGAAACTGCGGATTAATGTGCACATTACTACCATCCAAGGTGGCAAAACGCATTTCCCCCGCATCTCTGACATTAACTACTCTTGTCAGATAGCCGATTGGGGAAGAAACCAGGCTTGCCCCCGGCTCAACAATCAGTTTTAACTGCGCTCTATCGTGAAACGCTTTTGCAATCACATCTCCATATTCCTGATAATCCGGTGCTCCCGGCTTATCTCCGAAAAAACCGCCGCCGATATCTACATACTCCGGTTGTAGATTATATTTCTCCATAAGCTCTGCAGCCTTCCCGGCGATTGCCCCAAAAATTCCGAGACTCTTTGTTCTGGTACTGCTATGCCCATGAAGTCCGGTAATCTGCACTCCTTTACAACATTTCAGCCGTGTTACAGCCTCTTCAAAGGCTCCGCTTTCCACATGAAATCCAAAACGGCCGTGCTCTTTTCCAACAATGGTTTCCCCCGGGCAAACCTCTTCCAGTTCAAAACTATAGCGAAGTCCTACTTTCCACTCTCTTGCCCGTTCTGCAACCCTGCGTTCAATAACAGCAATCTCTTCGAAGTTATCAAGATTTACATACGCACCGCCATTTAAGGCTTCCAGCAAAAGCTCCTCTGATTTCACCGGTCCATTTAAAACAATCTCATGAATATCAAATCCCAATCTTCTGGCAAGACGGTATTCCTGCTCCGACACCACCTCCGCCAAAAAGCCATGGGCCTTCATATAGGTAATCATCCATGGAAGGGAGTTCGTTTTTACCGAATAGCCAAAAATCACCGGCGCTCCCCAGCACTTACGAAAGCCTTCCTGCAAATCTTTCGTATTCTTGTCCAACCGCTGCTTATCAATAATATAGCAGGGCGTATGTAAATCATTCCATCTGCTCATCATCACATCTCCAGATTATTATTTCTTTAATAAAAACTCCGCATACTCTAAATCTGCTCTGTTATCAATATCGACGGATTTCTCCGGCTTCATCACATATCCAAAGCATTTTTCCTGATACAAATCATATTCCGGATTCATAACCTTGTCTGCGGGCACAACAAAAATCGCTCCATTTTCCCGATAATAGGTATCCAAATCCTGACGTCTTGCATGGCTGTATGGCGAAGTTGCCAACTCTGTAATCTGTTCCCGCTCTTCCAAGCGGAAGCACCACTGAATCGGGTGCTCCACCTCCACGATAGAGGTAATACTTTCAGCGCCCTCCTCCTTCAGCTTCGCAAAAGCTCCTTGAATGTCCTCCTCATCTCTCAGGGGCGACGTTGGCTGCAAAAGTGCTACATAATCAAAGGTTTCCCCCATTGCTTCATATCGCGCCAGAACTTCCCGTATAACGTCCCAGGAACTACTGTAATCTCCCGCATTATCTGACGAGCGCAAAAACGGAACATCTGCTCCACCTTCCCTTGCAATTTCCGCATACTTTTCCGAGTCCGTTGAAACCATCACCGTATCAAAACAGCCGGATTTCAGCGCCGCTTCAATCGTATATTGTATCAATGGCTTGCCTTTTACCTTCATAATATTTTTGTCCGGCAGTCCTTTCGACCCACTACGTGCCGGAATGATTGCAATATTCTTCATGTTGACCTCCATTCTGATATGTTTTATTCCGGGTTAAAATTCCAAGTCGTAAAACGTCTTCTCCGTAGTCCGATTCTCTCTCCCCAGATACTCCAATATAGTTTTCTCTACCTGCGCTGACGTTGTCCCATTGCCAAAGGGAAGTTCCATTCCCTTCATCTCATCATGAAATTGTGTTGACCGCGCCCTTTTTATCGCCGTACTGATTTCCGATTCCTCTGCTGGCACAGAAATCACACTTTGTGCCATCATTCTTCCCTTTTGCCTGTCACCAATATTTACGGAAGGAATACCGAGGGCCGGAACCTCTACCAAAGCACTGGAAGAGTTTCCAATAACCACATCGGCATACTTCACTGCCGACAAATAACGCCGCATTCCTAATGATGGAGTCACATACCAGTTCTTTCGCTTCTTACCTTCGTTCTGCCACACTTCATTGATTACTCTTCCGCCTGCATCTGCATTGGCAAGCGTAATGATATATGCCAGATTTTTCTGCTCATCCATGGCATGGATCAGTTCCATCACCTGTCCCTTTGCCGTATTTTCTTCCATGGTCACCGGATGAAAAGTTACCACTGCATAAGCCCTCTTCATTGCCGGAAAGTTCAGATTATCCGAGAGTTCTTCCCTAGTCATCAGTTCTGCATGAAGGCAGTTCTCAATTCCCGGTTCTCCCACATTATATACCCGTTCCGGGCTTTCTCCCATCTGAATAATTCGATTTGCAGACTGCTCACAGCCCGGAAAGTGTAACGTACTAAGCTTCGTAATGCAATGTCTAATAGCATCGTCCACCGCACCTTCTGTGACGTCGCCGCCACACAAATGTGCAATAGGAATCCCCATAAAATGGGCAGCAATGGCTGCTGCCAAAATCTCATACCGATCTCCCAACACTACTACCAACTCCGGTTTGATTTTTTCATATACCTCACCAAACCCGGAAAGTGCAACTCCGGTGGCATTCACCATTGCCTTCTTACTATCTTCCATTAATGGGATCTCTACTTTCTCGTAATTCGTAAATCCATCTTCCCTGATTTCCTGCTGGGTATTCCCGAACGCCTCCATTAAATGGGTTCCGGTTACCACCAGCGATAACTCCACCTTTTCATTATCCCGTAGCCGGAACAGTAATGGTCGTAACAGTCCATATTCTGCTCTGGTTCCGGTGATAACGCAAATACGATTGCATTTCATTCTGCTCCTCCTACTTATTCAAGAGTCTCATTTATCTTATCAATCCATTCCGTAGAATCACTTTCCATCCAGGATACTAATTTAATAAAGTTAGTGCTTCCCGTATCCGTGTCCACATCCGATAGTGCTTCAATTCGACCTCGCATCTCTTCATAGTTTACGGCCGTTATTTTCTCCATTATTATATTAACCTGATCATCTCGCCCTTTATAGTTCGCGACACCTGTACATGTTTCTATAAGCGGCGCATTAATCGGTTTTGCCGGAGACTTAATCAGTTCATCCGTCCAATGTTTAATAACAATTTGCATCGTGCACGGGTTCGCAAAAATTATCACCACTGATGCAGCCGAATAACTTCCGTGAAAACGGTTTATATTAGACTTAATTTCCTCATACTGTTTATATGGTTTCTTCTCTGTGTCACAAAAGATTAGTACCACATCATCTGATCCATTCTGATATCTATCCTGATACCTCGCTGTAATGTTTCCATTCCCATCAGCATTTATTAGTGTCAACTCATACTGTGAGTTCCACACTCCCAAATGATATAGCCGGTCTAAATATTTGTACTCTTCTTTCCCCTCGCAAATAATGCAAATCTTGTATTTATCATTAATCAGGGGCATTCTATTCGCCATTCATCGCTTCCCCCTTTATACTCAGCAACGTATTAATTAGTTCAGGATCCGGTAGCGCTCCTAACGCACCTCTACGATACTTTTCCATAATATCCGTTGTGTCCCGTACCCCTTCTTGCGCTGTAAAATCAGCAAGAGAATATACATACACTCCAGCTTCGTCTTTGTGTACAAACCATATCTGTTCCTTCCGAAACAATCTTTTGCAATCCATAAGATTAATATCATGTACTGTAAAAATCATTTGTGCGTCCATATTCAGCTCGTTATTAAACATTGCTACAATAGCCCTTGTAAGTTTAAAATGAATACTACTGTCTAACTCATCCACTACCAAAATTCTTCCTTGCTCAAGTGCCTCAATTACATAGCTCGCCAACGCAGCAATTTTTTTAGTCCCAGTAGAATCAAACAGCATACTTGGAACCCGCACTCCCTTATAAGTAGAAACCAAACGAATCTGATCCATAATATTCTCCGGAATATCTAATACCTTTTCCTCCGGTTTCCCACTAGCGATCTCTTCTCCTTCCGGAATCCTCTCCATTTCTGCATACTCAAAATCATCCATGTACAAGTCTGCATTTTTAATAAAAGCAACCACTTTCCCCTGTAACCGGTTTCTGTTCTTCATCAAATCAATGGTGTGATTCAACGGAATATCATTCATGTTCACTATATCAATATTCTTTGCAAATTCGACCAAAATCCGCTTCATTTTTCCGATTTGCTCAAACTTGCTAGCATCAATTGCATAGCAAAGTAAACTATTTCCCGAAACAACCGGAAGCATTTGCTCTAATTCTCGATCTACGCACAGGAAATTCTTCGCCTTTGTGTCTCTTACTAGCCAAAATTCGTCTTTCTCATTTCCATATTGATCCTTATGAATTTCCTTAAATGCCTCATAAATAAATTCCGACTTGCGCGCATCAAATTTGAAATCGTAGGCATACTTTCTTCCATCCCTCATAAACGTAATTCCCAATTCACAAATACTGCTATTTGTAAATATGTTATTCATAAGTCCACTATTTACATTTAAAAGGACGTTTTTGATTGCCCGAATACACTTTATAAGACAAGTCTTTCCCGCATTATTAGGCCCATAAACTCCTGCTGTTTTCAACACATGAAAATTATTCTCTGCATGTACATTCGCCCCAAATTTCTTATTTCGCATATCCGCTTTCATGGAAAGCCTTATCTCATCTTTAAAAGCATAGCAATTCTTAGCTCTTACTTCAACAATCATGACACACTCCTTTAATAATGACTTATCACTTGTTTTACATCAGTATAACACAAAACTTATTTTTCATGCAACAATATTGCACAAAAAATAATTCCGTCAGCTGTGATTTTTTAGTGAAAACCATGTCACTACCTGCCCAATACTGTATAATTAACTTCAAGGAATTGTTACTACCACGAGGAGGAACACTAATGAAATCAGCTATCGACCCGGCATGGGAAAAAATCCATTCCGAAAGAACCTGGGGGATGTACCCTACAGAACATGTAATTCGCTTTGTTGCCCGCAATTACTATAAAACAGACCGGAAAAACACTCGCATTCTTGATTTTGGTTGCGGCTCCGGCGCACATACATGGTATCTTTCCAAAGAGGGGTTCGATACCTATGGTTTTGATGGTGCCCCCAGTGCAATTAAACGCGCCGAAGAAATTTTAAAAGAAGAACGACTCTTCGCCAATCTCTCCGTCCAGGACGCCATTTCTCTATCCTATGAGGACAATTTCTTCGACTCTGTAATTGATAATGTAACGAGTGGACAAAATCTCATGCCCGACATAGAAAAAATGTATGACGAGGTTTTTCGCTGCCTGAAATCCGGCGGAAAATATTTTAATGTATCTTTTGGTCAAAAGACTACCGGCTATGGCACCGGAACAGAAGAAGAACCCGGCACCTTCACCAATATGGTAAGTGATAACTTTTCCCAAGTTGGACGAATCCATTTCTTTACACATGATGAAATTGCTGCATTATTAGAAAAACACGGGTTCCAGGTGATTCAGAAAGAAAATGTCCTGTATACAGATACTGGGCATCCGATTGAGCATTTGATTACGGTGGCTGTCAAACCATAGAAAATATGTATCATTAGAGCCGGGCTCAATGTCCCGGCTCTCCTTCAGCATATACTTCCACTCTCTCACGTTTCACCCAGCCCCATTTTATCACTCCAGGTTCTGCAATAACAAATTAATATTTATTGCAGGTATTACCACTGGTTCAACATCTGGCTGAGATGTCATCATTGTTACTTGCGCCCTCAAGTAAGGAAACAAAATCGCTAATGTATTCTTTGTAACAATAATCTCTTTCTGCGTTTTTTCTAATTCTGCGTGTAGTTCAAAAATTCCAGATACAACGACTTCCAGCACCGCCGTTTCTCCTCTATCCTCCATTTTGAACTTTAGTGAGCATTTATATTCATCCTCACTTATCCTTTCTCATCCGCTTTTCACTAACGAAATATGCTTATCTACTCCCACACCTTCCACGGTGCATTTCCACTCTCCCACATTTCATCCAGCACCATCTTATCTCGCTGCGTATCCATGCAACGCCAAAAGCCTTCGTGCTTGTATGTATATAATTTTCCTTCTTTCGCTATCTGCTCCAAAGGTTCTCTTTCAAATGGCATCTCATCACCGCTGATATAATCAAATGCTTTCGGATCCACCACCATAAACCCGCTATTTACCAGGTTCCCGTCCTGTTCACTCTTTTCTCTGAATTCTGTGACCTTTCCGGTATCATCTGTCTCTAACAATCCAAATCGCTGTTCAACCATTGTACCGGTTAAGGTAACGATTCCCTGATGCTTCTTATGATAGGCTAAAAGCTTATACAAATCCACATCACTGACACCATCACCATAGGTCAACATAAAGGGCTCACCTTCAATATATCGCTGAATCCGTTTAATACGCCCACCGGTCATAGTGTTCAACCCAGTATCTACAAGGGTCACCTTCCATGGCTCTGATACATTGGTGTGTACCTTCATTTCGCCACCCTTGACAAAATCAAATGTCACATCACTATTATATAAATAGTAGTTTGCAAACCATTCCTTGATTACCTGTTGCTTATATCCACAGCAGATGATGAAATCATTAAACCCATAATGAGAATAATGCTTCATAATATGCCATAAGATTGGCTTATCCCCGATTTCAACCATAGGCTTGGGACGATAAACACTCTCTTCGCTGATTCTGGTTCCATATCCCCCCGCTAAAATTACTACCTTCATGTAAAAAATCCTCCCAAATAAATCGTCGTTCTTTTCCTTTTATCAATCCTTACGCACTGTTTGAACCACCATCTCCTGATTAAGCTCCTTCCTATCAAGAAATGGATACATATCTTCCGGTGGCATGGAAACCATTTTACCATCGGCATCTTGCTTTGAACTTATTGTCGGTATAACTTCCTGATCTCGAATAGACATCACTTCGCATACCACCGGTTCCTTCGCAGCCATAACCTCCGGAAGTTTATTTCTCAACTCGGTTACATCGGAAATTCTCACATACTTAAGCCCATAGGCATCTGCAATCTTGCCTAAATCTGGGAAGGATACTCCACTTGTACTATCCGTTCCAATAAATCTACCTTCGAAAAATTTACGCTGTGTTGCTCTTATAGAAAGATAACCATCATTATTCCATACAAAGAGTTTTATAGGAAAATTGTAATGCTTAATTGTCTGCAATTCTTGTATATTCATTTGCAAACTTCCGTCTCCGGTTATTGCAAGGGTTTCTCCACCACCTCTAGCCACACTTACGCCTATGGCTGCCGGAAGCGAAAATCCCATTTCTGCCTGCGCACCACTTGCTATATATCTCTGCTTTTTTGTAGTTGTTCTAATTCCTTGCGGCGGAACATAGGCAGCCGATCCCGCATCTCCGATTAATGCGGAATCCTCTTTTAGTACCTTTGATAATTCCTCAATAAATACATACATATTTACACCGGACGGATCCTCATAATATTTTTTGTCACATACCGGCCATATATCTTTCCAATGTTTACATTTCGCCGCCCATTCCTTATAATCGCACTGCTTCGGCAAACTCAGTTTTTCCAGAACATCCCTTACGTCAGCAATAATTAGCTGCTCAACGTGAACCGTATTCTTCGTGTGTTCATACTTATCAATATCCACAACAACAACCTTTGCTTCTCGCGCAAAGTAATCATACTGCTGCCCTGTAGAACTAACACTCAGCCTGCTGCCAAGTGCCAAGATATAGTCTGCATTTTGCATTGCAAAATTACCGGCTCGGGTTCCTTTATTACCAATCCTTCCTATATACAACGCATCTTCTGTAGGAAGCACATCCGTTCCCATTCTTGAAGTGACAAACGGTATGTTATGTTCATGCACTAACTTCTCAAACAAATCTATTGCACCAGCCAATCTTATTCCCTGACCGGCAATAATCACCGGACGTTTTGCCTTGGTAAGATCATCAACAATCTCTTGCAGCTCTTTTTCTCCGACAGTAACCTTTTCCTGATACAATTCATATGGCGAAAATCCTCTAAGACCTTCAGGTTCAACTTCAGCCGCCTGAATATCCATTGGAACGTCAATCCAAACCGGACCCGGTCTTCCGTTTTTTGCAAGATAATATGCTTTCTCCAGATGGTATCGAATGTCATTTTCATCATTTATCATTACAGCATACTTTGTAATGGAAGAAACAATCGAAATGATATCCGCTTCCTGAACGCCAATCTGGCGGGTCTGAATTCCTGCATTACGAATAGTTTCCTTTCGTTTACACTGCCCGGATATAAAAATACACGGTGTATTATCCTGCCAGGCATTCAACACACCCGTAATGGCATTTGTCCCACCGCAACCAGTCGTCACATATCCGCAACCCATACCACTGTATTTTGCGTATGCGCACGTTGCCATGGCCACTGCCTGTTCATGATGACAACAGATAACATTTAAATCCTTATTGCATGCCAAACCATCTGTTAAAAACATTACTCCGCCACCGGATACCATAAACACATCTTTTATACCCTTTTTTACTAAAAATTCTGTAATGTAATCACATACTCGCATCTACGTAGTCCTCCCACAATTCAAGTTGTATTATTTCCCCTTCTTTTCCTTCAATAACTCCTCAAAGCGATCTGCTTCTTCCTGTTTAATCTTGTAAGCATGTACGTTATCATCAGGAAATTGGCATTCTTTAACGTCACTGATATACTCCTCGAACGCTTTCTGCACTATTTCCCCAACATTGCAATATTGCTTTACAAATTTAGGTGTAAAATCGTCATAATATCCAATCATATCCGCATATATTATCAATTGTCCGTCCACATGCGATCCTGCTCCTATTCCCAAAATAGGAATCGTCGTATTTTCTTTAATGGCCTTTCCAACAATTGCCGGAACACCTTCTACTAAAATTGCCCAACAACCGGCTTCCTCCAGTTTTCTAGCCTCTTCAACTAATCTCCACGCTGCTTCTGCTGTTTTACCCTGTGCCTTTAATCCGCCAAGCTGCGCTGTAAACTGCGGTGTTAGCCCAATATGTCCCATAACCAATATTCCTGCGCCGACTATTGCACGAACTCGCTCGCAAATCTGCTCTCCTGCTCCCTCAAGCTTAATGGCATCACATCTGGATTCTTTAATGAATCTTCCTGCATTCATAATTGCCATTTCATTTGATATTTGATAGGACATATATGGCATGTCCCCGATAATAAATGTATTGGGCGCACCTCGTCTAACGGATGAGGCATGGGAAATCATCTCGTCCATTATAACCGGAATTGTCGAATCATATCCCAACTCCACATTTCCAAGGGAATCTCCTACTAAAATCATATCTATTCCAGCGCGTTCCTCATATTTTGCAGTCAAATAATCGTAGCTCGTCAGAAAAGAGATTTTCTCTCCATCTTTTACCATCTGGCGAATATCATTAACGCTCTTTTTCATCTTTACAAGCCTCTCCTCTCTTCAGATTAAATTCTTATATTCATAATACCATATCTATTATCTGTACGCATAATTACTACCTGGTTTTATGTGAATAAACTATGAATTTTTCAATTTTCCGTAGCTGTTTCCACCTCTTTATTATAGAATACAATCATCGGAGGTAATTGTAATATGTCATTAATTGATGAATGGAACGAACTACTCTTGCGCGAAAAAAATTTTTATATTTTTGGTGCTTCCGCCGTTGCAGAGCGCATATTTTCTTTTTTTAAGCAATTAGATCGAACGGATCAGATACTTGGATTTTTAGTATCTGACACTTCCCAAAACCCTGCTATGCTTTTTGATAAACCTGTTGTTTTTTATAAGGATGTAACCGATAAAGCTACCTGCGTACTGATAACCGTCTCAAAGGTCTACCATAGTGATGTTTTTGATGAGTTAAAACGAACAGGCTTCTCAAACCTCTGTGAAGCCCATCCTTTTTTTAGCATGGACTTCTCCCCCGCTGCAGTTTCTACAGCAACCAGTAGCGAGGGTCTTCTTTCTGTTGAGGATTTGGAAAAAAATGTTCGTACACTTCTTTCCGTGCGCAATCCTGCATTTTCGGATGCGCTGTTTTATCAAAGCTATCCGGCTCTTGGCTGGTTCGGTGATCGTCCAACAGATGAGCGCTTTCAAATTTATGGGCTCGACCAGTATCTATCATCTGAATACTCTATTTTAGATATTGGTTCTAACCTGGGTTTTTTTGATTTAACAGTCGCTCCGTACGTAAAAAACGTGCTTGGAATTGAGTTTGACCCAACCTTAGTAACCATCGCAGAAAAAGTATCAGATTGGCAAAAAATTAGAAACGTTCAATTCCTTTGCGCTGATTACAATGAGTGGATTCAAGAAACTCCTGACACCTATGATGTCATCTTTTCCTTTGCTGTCCATATTTGGTTAGATGTTTCTCCCGCCGACTATTCCAAGCAGCTATTTTCAATTACAGCACCAGGCGGATACCTGCTGTTTGAATCACAGACCATTGAAACTGATAAAAAATTTTCTGATTTTTGCAATCATTTTGTCGTACAAGGTTATGAAAAAATATGGGAACGTACCATCAGGGATGACGGCCGTACCAATCGTATAATCGTTTTATTTCAGAAACCACAGTAAGACTACATATCGCACAAATGATTTCACGCGCCGGATTGATTGCTTCCATCATTTCCGGCGCAATTTTTCACCACTTTCTTCTCTTTTCAGTGCCGTATAATATCCTTCTTCCACTATTTTCTTTTTACCTGCTGAAAAACGGTACTTATCACATAACTCTAATACTTCTGTGTGTATAACATCACAAGCTTCTTGCCATGTGTATCGCTCTTCAAACGCCTCCGGACTTTGCACTTTCATTATCCACATCAGATAGTATGCTCGATCTGACAACAATTCCAATATTAGACTAACGTCAAATGTCTCATTCTCATAGAGTTGGTCTATGACTTCCATTACACCCGCTAGACTCTGAGCCCGTTGTTCCGGCCACGCGTACCGAAATACGCGAGTATCATCAACAGGTATTATTCTCTTTAGGCAAAGCTGTTTATTAGATCGATCAAAGGGTGCATGTTTTACTAATGCCATCGCATAAACACAATGTGTATAATAAAATACAAATTTATTTCCGTGATTCTTTTCCACAAAATCAACGATATTGTACTCTCTTATTAGTTCATTATTTAAAATAACTCCGGAAACATAATTGCATATGGAAGCATATATCATTCCCCAATCTCCGGCATACATTCCCACATCGTCCCCTATTTCGTCGTTAAAATATGCCGCACCTATAAACGGATGGTTTATCAAATAATTCATGCACCCCTGCACTTCTGTTTCGCGCATGGCATCCTCATCACTTAAGAAAAAAATAAATTTTCCGGAAGCCATTTTGACTATCTGATTGATATTTCCTTCATACTCCTGATTAACATCAAATCGATGATAATGCACCCTCACATCATTTATTTCTGCAATCTTCTGGTAGTATTCCTGTTCTTTTTCTGATCCATTATCCGATATAATGAACTCGATTTCAGCATCATATGGAAGATTACAAAGTCTTAATATATTATTATAGGCAAGCTCTCCTCTGTTATAGGACGGAATGCAAATTGAAAGGAACACATTTTCTCTTGGTGTTTTGGTATCATGAATTCTTGCCTCATGAATTTCAACAAGCATTCTCTCATACACCTCTGTATTCTCGCCAACCACTGCCTTCGGCAAATAAAAATTCGGGTTTGTTTCAAACAGTAGGCGCATATACTCCGGACTTTCAAAGCAAACTATCTTTTCCTCAAACAGCGTTTTAAACTCTGGTATCTTAAGAAATGAATACACCTTGCTTTCAATATCCTCTCCCACAAAATATATCGCAGACCAATTTACACTCTTTAGTACTTCGTCCAACTGTACCAGATTCCATTTTTCGCAGACCAAAAGCGTTCGAAAGTCTAGATTATCCTCCTCTTCCTCAACAAAGAAATCATCTAAGTCTAACACACCATCAAACTTTTTCTGTTCATTATCGAACAAATAAAAACGCCTCTCATTTACCGGAAAAAAGTCAATACTCAATTTTTCATAGGGCAAATTTGTCATCTCAAATGATTCATTGTAATACTTACGGAATTCTTCCTCGTTTGGGGTAACAAAAATGTCCTTTATTGAATTTAACAGCTCCTCCGCCGGCGCCTCTTCATACGCCTTAATAAAACTTAAAAGTGCCTTTTCTATCTCGCCTAAGTTTAGGAACTGTGTTCCGACCATTATATATTTTTCTGATAGTTGATTATTCATACTTCTTCATCTCCTGCTTCATATTCGCTAAAAATTATTAAGAACCTCCAATCGTTCCAATAGTTCTTCCGTGTTTAACCATTCTCTATTCTTCTCAGAACTGTATATGAAGCCGTCCTCCAATTTTTTTCCTTCACCGTAAAACTTGTTTTGTATATTCCACCAATCATACTCCGGCAATATCACATAATGATTCTCATACTCTAACGTATGTCGTGCATCTTCTGCTGTAATCATTACCTCATGCAATTTCTCTCCTTCACGAAATCCGACTTCAACATATTCGCCAGTGGGAGACATCATCTCAGCCAGTTCACATATTTTAAACGATGGGATTTTTGCTACGAATGTTTCTCCACCCTGCGCATTTTCTAACGCATATAAAATCAAACCAATTGCCTCTTCTATATCTATCCAAAACCGTGTCATCCGTTTATCCGTTACCGGAAGTTTCGTAACCCCCTCTTTAACTAAATCCCTAAAATACGGGATTACAGACCCTCTACTTCCCGCCACATTTCCATATCGCACAACACTAAATTTTGTTTTAGCAATCTTTGAATATGCATTTGCCGCAACAAACAACTTATCTGAAACTAGCTTTGTCCCACCGTACAAATTAACCGGGTTTACCGCTTTATCAATTGACAATGCCACCACCTTCTCTACCTTACGGTCAATAGCTGCGTCAATAACATTCATAGCTCCCATTATATTCGTCTTAATTGCTTCAATCGGATTATATTCACATGTAGCCACCTGTTTCATTGCTGCCGTATGTATCACAATCTGAACCCCATCAAATGCTCTTAATAAACGGTCTTTATCTCGCACGTCACCGATGAAATATCGCAATTTATCGCCATACATTCGAAACTCCTGTTTCATCAGGCTCTGTCTATACTCGTCACGGCTAAACACAATTATTCTATGTGGTTCAAAATACTTCAATATGTATCTCACTAGGCTCTTTCCCATTGTCCCCGTTCCGCCAGTTATCAATACTGCTTTTCCTTTAAATATATCTTTCACTTTCCTCACCTTCCCTAATTCCTACTCCTTTGTTTCATGTCCCTTCTAAATAATCCTTTTTATTCACCGTAAATTAAAGTCTGTAACGATATGTCCTCCTTATGCTTTTTGTACTCCTCATAAAGCTCTTTAATCGCAAGCCGTATGTCCGTTTCCTTCCACTCCGGAAATTCCTCCATGAATCGTCTTCCGTTCGTCGTATACTCGTTTCCTAAACCTTCTTTACATATAAATACCGGCATTTCATTTCCGGTAATCTGCTTCACAATTGTTGCCAGCTCTGAAAGCTTGTACGTGTGATTTGTTCCCATATTATAAGTATGATACTTCAAGTCCGCATCAATTGCCCATCTTGCAATTTTGCAAAAATCCTTAATCCACATATAGGTAAACTCCACATCCTGTCTTATGGATATTGGATATCCATATAATGATTTACAGATTGCATTACTTATAAACGTATGCCGCCAGTCTTCCCCGTATCCAAACATCCCAAATACGCGGAAATTATATATATTTTCTGATTGCTCTATATCCTGTCCTATCTCATATTTTGCGATTCCATATCCACTCATAGGCATGGATTTGCCAATTTCATTCTCACTTACTTTCACAATAGGAAAACGCTTATCATATTCTGCCCCCGATCCAATATAAATCATTCTCCCAAAATGCTTCCTGCATCTGCTTACATTCTCATATAGTTTTTTATCTTTTTCTATAATTTCCTGAATATCTGATTCTGGCTTTGCATGAAACACTGCGGTATGAAATATCACATCAAAAGAGCCCTTTTCAATATACCGAGCAGTCTCCTCTGGGTTTAATAATTCCAATTCTTTATGCGTTGGTACGTGCACCACCAATCCTTTATCCCTAGACAATTCCTCCTTCAAATGCCGTCCTATAAAACCACTAGCTCCAAGTATTAATATTTTTTTCATCTATGTCTCTCCTATACTCGCAATCGACAGTTTTATTTTGCAATTATCAAAGTCCCACTTGCATCGGCAATCGGTACTTTTTTTATTTTTCCTTCGTCTTTCTCGTATCGCACAACCGCATTGTGAATGCATTCATGCAGCATTCCGTCATTGTAATCATGAATCATTATGTATCCCCCCTCAACCACTCTCGGATAAAAAAACTTCAAGCCTTGATAAGTTGATTCCTCTAAATCCACGTCAAGTGAAACAAACGCAAATTTCTCCGAGTAGTCCTCTGCCATAAGACTGTCCGGAAATAATCCTTTTCTCAAAATACAGTTGCCTGGAAATTTCATCTTGTTCATCACCATTTTTTCTGATGTATCTCTAAATTTATCTATAAAACCAGATAGCACATTTCCATTTTTCTTTTCCTGCTCATACTCTCCCTGTTCAAAACTCGAAAAAGTATCATACAAATATAACAATCGATTATTAAATATCTCATTCATTAAAGCTGCAAAAGTTCCTTGATACACGCCCAACTCTGCAATACTTCCTTTGATACTGTTTCTCTTTATTTCTTTTGATAGCAATTCAAATGTTCGAAACCTAAAATAGTCTTGAAAATACTGCTCATCCTCGTTCGCAAAAGATTGTCCAATTATATCCTCGCTATCAAAGTAGTCTAGCGAACACACACTTGGTCTAAATAACCTCTCCTTTACTCTCTCCTTGTTTATCAGACTACGGATTTTTGCTGGCATGGCTTCCAATAATTCTTTATTGCTCACAGATGCCTCTATAATGTTTCTCTCCTGATAAACATCATTATATAAAAATACTATCTTTGCCGGATCAATTTTCTTTTCACAAAAAAAATTTCTCGCATCTTTACATGCATTAATATTCCCTAGTGTCACTATAATAGCATCGTATAATTCACTTTGCATTAATTCCTCTTTTCTCCATACTTTATATCCCTCAAGTCCGCCCGGATTTCCTCCAACGATACCAACAATATCCAATTCGCTAAATGCTCCTTGCCTCATTAACTCTCTCATTCGAACCCCTACTCCATATAGCACTACCCGCATCTTACTAAGCCATCCTTTCATTCGTTACAGTGCTTTTTTACTCACACCCCTCATTTACAAACTGATTAATATGTTCCTTTGTTTCCGCCAAATCCACAAACACCTTCTGTATATCTGCTTCTCCAACCTCTGCCTTTTCAATTTCTTTTTTCATCGCTCTCAAAAATAGCTCTGTGCTATGTCCATTTCCATAATAGGTTGAAACAAATCGATACTCTTTACATTTTTCAATTGCTGCCTGAATCTCCCTGAAATCTTCCGAAACAGTAATAATATTCTTTAACAATCTTGGGTTATAACGTCCATTTTGCCTCGTTCCAATATTAATACAAGGAACTCCATAAATACATGCCTCCCGAATTCCTGCACTGGAGTTTCCTATAATGAAGTCTGCATATTTCAATAATATCAGGAAATCTTCAAAAGGAAGTGAACGATACATACGCACATTACTTTGCCCTTTTATTTCTTGCAAATGGTTGACAATCACTTCGCTCCCCATATCATTGTTGGGATATACAACTACAAGATTACTATCGGTGGTTTTTAGCCATTTACCGATTTCGCGCATATAACCTTCAATCTTTTCTGTTTCTGTCACGACCGGATGATAGATAAAAATCCCATAATCATGAAACGGTATTTCATGCCTTTCTTTTACTGCCTCCAGTTTTGGTAATTTGTCCGATAACATGATATCTATATCCGGTGATCCAATCACATGAATGTTTTTTTCCTTTTCACCCAATTGCAGTAATCTGTATTTTGTTTCCTCGTTTGCAGTCATGTGTATATGGGATATTTTCGATATGGCATGCCGAATGGAGTCATCTACTGTTCCGGTGACTTCGCCACCCTCAATATGCACAATCTGTATATTATTGAGCATGCCAACAATGGCGGCTGCCAAAGCATCCGCCCGATCTCCGTGCACCACAATATAATCCGGTTGAATCTTATGCACATACTTAGAAAATGCCACTATGGTATTTCCAATATTTTCATCCATGCCATGACTCAATTGAACATTTTTTTCAACAAAACACTCTCCAAAACCATCTTCAACAACCTGTCTGAATGTATAGCCATATTCTTTAAGGAGATGCATTCCCGTAATATATATGTGCGTTTTTAAAAAATCGCTCTCCTTTGTTGCTTTTAGTAGGGACTTTATTTTCCCATAGTCCGCTCTGGTTCCTGTAACAAATACTATTTTTTTCATACTCCAACCATTTCATGTGTAATATGTGTATCTGCCTGTATATCACATGTTGCTTTTTTCCCGATTAAGGTCTCATATTCCTCTGCCCTAATTTCACCTGTTCCGGGTCTTTTTACCCATATATTGTCGTGTGTAAACATCTCCCCCTCCTTAATGTTGGTAGTAGATACTACTGTCGCAAAAGCAAAATCTATGGTTACCTGTTCTTCTGCAAGCGCTTCTTTTTTTCCTCCAAGCATCAAGCTAACGTCATTTGCTGCGATTAACAACTCTGCAAGGCGTTGCTCATCCATAGAGCAGACTATATCATTGCCAATTCGCTCCATATGGTCTGTAAAATGGCGCTCCACAACTTTGGCTCCCAGTGCCATTGCTGCAATGCACGCTGTATTACTACAGGTATGATCCGAAAGTCCAATTACAGCATTTGGAAATGCTTCCATCATTTCCTGCATTGCACCCAGACGCACCTGTTCCGGTTTTGTCGGATAAAGATTTGTAGTATGTAGTAATGCATAAGGAACATTCTTACGCTCTACAATTTCTACCGTCTTCTGAATTGCTTCAATATCATTCATTCCGGTGGAAATAATCATCGGCTTTCCATAGCCTGCAATATGCTCAATTAGCGGATAGTTATTTAATTCTCCGGAACCGATTTTATACGCACTTACACCGAATTTTTCCAAGCGAATAGCTGCTGCCCTCGAAAACGGTGTACTAATAAAAGCCATTCCTAGAGATTCCACATAATCGAATAATGCCTTTTCTTCTTCCTCACTTAAAGCACATTCCTCCATGACTTCATATATGGAAACCTTTGAATTGCCAGGTATGACCTTTTTTGCCAGATGAGACATCTCATCCTCTACAACATGCGTTTGGTGTTTAACCAGACGTGCCCCGGCGCGTTTTGCCGCATCTACCATCTGAATGGCAACCTCCAGACTGCCTCCATGATTAATGCCAATTTCCGGGATAACTAATGGACGATATCCGTCTCCCACTCCGATATCCTTTATTTTAAAACAACTCATTTGTTCTACCCTCTCTTAAAAGCTTCAAACTGACATTTTTCATATTCCTCTTCCGTAAGAAATGGGAATAAATGATCAATTGGCGGCGAAAATATGGTTCCATCTTCTTTTTCCATACTCTTAGTTCTTGGCTCAATTCCCTGCGAATCATCCTGAATCAACTCACAAATAGCAAATCCATTCATATCTCGTAGCTTTTGAATTCCTTCCTTCACACCAGCGTTTTTCTCAATTCGAATGTACGGAAAGCCATATGCTTCTGCTATTTTCTTTATATCCGGCATGGAGACACCGGATTCCTTATTACATCCGGAAAGTCTTCCAAAGAAATTTGTTTGCGTTTGTACAATTGCCTGATATCCACCGTTATTAAAAATAATAAGTTTCACCGGCAGATTATTATGCACTATGGTTTGCAACTCCTGAATGTTCATCTGCATACTTCCATCGCCTGTGATACAGAACACTTCGTCCTCTGCCGCAACTGCGGCTCCAACTGCTGCCGGTATATCATATCCCATTGTTCCACAATTTGCATTTCCGAAAAGTCGCTGTCCCTCTTTTCCAATTCCGGATTGCAATACAGAAACACACGCCACACTATTACCAACCACGATAATCTGATCCTCCTTTGCCCCTTGCTTCATTTCATTCGCAAGGGTATATGGATTCACTTTCTCACTGGTTTCAAACTTCTCCTCATATACAGGGAATTTCTTCTTCAAATAATTACAATACTCCGGCCATCTTTCATCCATCGCTGTAAAAATGCTGTTATGTAGCCTTTCTTCACCCAGAAAATCCTTCAAATCCGCACAAATAGGAAGATCTATATTCATCGTGTTCTTCTGCAGTTCATTCACATCAACATCCACGACTATCTTTTTTGAATTTGGGGAGAAATTTTCATAATTAAATCCGATGTGCTTGAATGCCAACCTACAACCTAATGATAATATAACATCTGCATTTTGTACGATAAAATTACCCGCTCTACTGCCAAAAACTCCAAACATTCCAAAATAGTTCTCATCTTCAAGCGTATAATAGTCCACAATACTCGTTGCAGATAGCACCGGAACATTCCACATCTTCGCAAGATTCTTAAACTCTTCCAATGCTCCCGAGGTTCTAAGCCCGGATCCGACTACTATCACCGGTTGCTTCGCTGTGCTAAGCATTCGTAGTACGGCATCCATATTGGGAATTGCGCGTTTTTCTTCCGTTTCCTCATATCCATGTAATGTTTCCGTATCAATAATTGCTCCCTGCACATCTAGTGGTACATCTATCCAACAGGGTCCACGTCTACCGGAGTTCGCTAATTTGTATGCTTTCTCCAAATGGTAACGAATATCCTCCGGTCTTTCAACCATTACCGCATATTTTGTCATCGGTTTTACTGTTGGTACAATATTGTATTCCTGCTCGCCAAATTGACGAAGATTCAATCCCGTACTTGCCACTGTCGTTGCGTAACGAACCTGTCCTGAAATAACCAACATCGGTATGTTATCTTGGTAGGCACACAATACACCCGTCAACGCATTTGTTCCACCCGGACCTGTAGTTACACAGACACACGCAGAAGTTCCTTTAATTCGAGCATATCCTTCTGCTGCCAAAGCTGCTGCCTGCTCATGATGTGTATATAAACACTTCAATCCTTCCGCATTTCCAAATGCATCATTTAAGTACATAGCGCCGCCACCAACAACGCTAAATATCTGATTGCAATTATGTTCTACTAGGAATTTTGCAATATAATCTGCTACTCTTATCTTCATTTTCACTCACCCTTCTGACTTTTCCACTTCAAATATTCTTGTATGTCGTTTTTCCTTGCCCGCAACGGTATTTTCTTCTCACCTTTATAGACAAGAAATGCTGCCCTATGAAGTCCATCTATTAAGAGCCAATGTTCGTTCTTCCAGCAGGCATGTATTGATGCAAGTCTGAAATATTCTGGGTTAGTAGTATACAGGGTGTCTAATCGAACAATCAATTGCTTTCTGTCTTCCAGAAACTCCTTATCAGACTTTCCCATAAAAGCCAAATATGCTGTCAAATCAACATCTTTTCCCAATCCATATTCGATAATGGAAAAGTATTCTTCTACCCTTCTTAATTCATGGTTTCTTAACTTACCGGTTTCACTCGCCCACACATCATCTATAGCAACCTCTACAAAATCATACTTCCCTGTTTCATCAAAATCATTCTCCCAAAAACATTCAAAAGTCATCAGAGAAAACCTTTGTTCTTCCGACTCAATACTCAAGGGTGCCAATAAAATTCTATGAAATCCGGCGCGTTCCAGCTCCTTCTTTACTTCTTCATGTAGTCTTGCGTTTTGCAGCATAATCACAACCTGTATATCCGCTCTTTGCTCCACTGCCTCTGGAATTTCGTCAATTGTATAGCAAGGCACATTATATTTCTCTCGTATTGTCTCCGCATCGCGATCAATATAACCCAGAACTGTAAATCCTGCATCTTCTAGCTTTTTCTTTTTGTCTATGGTAAAATCAAACCTCGAATATCCATATAAGTATATCGGTTTTTCTCGCTGTAACCATGCCATTATCTCACCCGCAATCCCTTCTATCCAGCTACTTGCAGTACTTGTTTCAAGCACTTATCATTACAATACAGCAATTCCTCACTTTTGTTTGCATTGGAAACTATTTTTCCGATTTCTTCATGCAAGTATGAAAACACATCAGCTCTCGTTCTACCATTCTTCATATATTCCTCTTGAAATTCTGTAAATCCAAGAGCCACTAAATCATATATTCTTCCAATCCTTCTAATCAATATGCTTTCTTCTTGGTCTTTTGTTAATTCGAAATATCTACTTATGATCTCAACTAACGAGGAAAACTGTTCGACTCTTTTTTCTACTCCCAATCCCCTATACAAAGTCTCTTTTTCTATTGCACCATCAGATTTTCCCTCAACGTATAGTGGTGTTGCTTTGGAAATAACATGCCCTCTTCCTGCCAAACGCGCCATAAAATAGCAGTGTGCATAGTATAATGCATACATATTCCCTTCCGAAAAAAGTTTCCAAAAAACTGATAAATCACTATCTTTCACCAATTCTCGGTTTATTAGCATTCCGGTCAAATAGTTGCGGTCTAATGCAGTGCAGACACAATCCACTAAATCATCTGAATACGCGTCCACTTGTTCATTTGTTAGGTTTTCACCGATTCCGCTCGCACATACAAATGCTATATCTCCATATTTTGAAAGAAAATCCAAGTACTCCGGCAAGTTATCATTTATAAGCCGATCCTCATCTGACTGAAATAAAACGTATTTCCCTTTCGCCTGCGAAAGTACTGTTGCCACATTTCCACCAAATCTCAACTGTTCTGTTGTTCGATAGTACCGCAAACGCGAATCTTGAATATTTGCGATTTCCTCGTATGCCTCCTCACCTTTATCAGAGAAATTATTGGAAACAATGATTTCAATTTCTTCATCATATGGTAATTTCTGTAAATGCTGTACAGCTTCTAGAGCAAGCTTTCCTCGATTATAGGATGGAACACAAATAGAGAGAAAAACATTTCGTTCTCTCTCTGATTCGTCCTCGATTCTTGATTGATGAATTCTGTCAATTATTCCCTCGTAATACTCATTATTACAAGCTAAAACTCTTTTGGGTAAATAGAATTCACTATATGCCGTAAAAAAATCTTCCAAAATATTTATTGTAGGTAGAACAAGATAATTCTGCATAAACCTCTCTGCGAAACCCGGAATTAGCAAAAAGCCAGAAAATTTTCGTATGTCACTCGGTATCATATATATACTCTGCGGATAACTATTGCCCAGCATTTTTACTACAGTCCAAACATTCCAGCAATCAGCCACCAAAAGGCTCTCAAACTCCGGAATATAACCATCGATTTCCATCTCAGCCAAATTTACTGTTTCCAATACTTCCTGTTCGATTTCATCATAAAGTTGGTAACACTGTTCCGAAATCTGTTTACAGGTTATTCCAAGTTCCTCATATGCAATCGGCGTAAAATTTTCCCGCACGCTCTCATAAATATTTCGATATTCCATCCATTCACTCGCTATATGGTTTTCATCCATGATACCAAAAAGCTCTCTCCTTCCCCATGTGTGTTACAGCCAAGTATCTTATCGCTATCCAAAATTTTCTTAATCTGACGAACACTTCCACTTAAGCGATTTGGGTTATAAAGATAAACCTGCTTATCCTTATGTGCTACTTTTTCAGTATACTCTGTCTGCGGAACAACAATTTCGCCCCCCAATTCTTTTGCTAACTTCGTCCACATACTCATTCCGTACTTGCGGCTCCGATCGATTACTACTACGACTTCCATATCTTTCATCGCTTCCACAATTATCTCACGAACCAAAACCGGACATACAATCGTAAGATTCTCTTGCAGTTCCTCCGGCAATTTTTTTCTAAACACATCCCAGTGCTCCCCAATTACGTTGACATGAACACCTTCGGCGATTAATCTATATGCTAATTCATGTCGATCCTTCCGCTCGTGATATGTCTCGATTTCATTTTGAAAAGCATCAATAAACTCATTTCCTATCTCACTAGTATACTTCAGCTTCTCCTCTGCAAAAACTTCCGCAACAATTTCATCTAGCCGTCTTTGGTATTCCATTTTGCTTTTCTGAGTAACCTTTTTTACAATGGGATAAAACAATTCCGGTGAATGCTCTCGCAGTTTTGCTTCACCATCTTCCGGATTAAGATAATTACCTACCAAAAGAACTCTCTTTTGCTGCGCGCGAAGGTTTCTCCTCGGCATCAAACATTTCAAATCCGGCTCAATAAAATGGCAGTCTCTACCGAATCGTTCTTCTGCGACTTTTGCATACACTTGATCCATGTATAATAAGTGTATGCGGTTATCAATTTTTTCAAGCATTTGCTTTGTTGTAATTGGATTCTCATCCAGCAAGAAATATAGGCACTCCAGGTTATTGGCTTCTAAAAGTTTCTTTTCCAACATATATTCACACAAAACCGGCTTTTGATTATCCAAATGCTTCTTTGCTCTTGCAATATTGCGGGGTGTCATGGAATAGACCTGAACAGCTTTCTCATCTTGGAATCTTCTTTTTTCAATTTCAAAATACGGCTTTGGACAAAGAACTAACCACTCCTTCAAGTTTATTCACCCCCTAATTGCTTGATTATATCTAATAATCCATATTCTAAAATATCATTTAGCAAAAATGCATCCTCATTTTCAAGTGCTTGCAGTAGCATCTCTACCAGCTTTTGTAAATCGTCCTTTTGAAGGATGTCATTTTCATCCATAAACATTATAAACCCATTTACAACGCCAATTTTTTCTTTATATAGTTCAAACGCCTTTTGCTTTTCGCCTTGCTTTAATAATTGCGTTATCGCCTGCAACGGCTCCCGAATACTTTGTAAAAACTCTTGTAAATCCATTTACTTTACCCTCCGTTGTTCCAGCTCGCGTATCACATAATCCAGCGGATAGTATACGTCATCTTCTGTTACTTTGGCCGGTCGTTCTTCCACTATCTTCTTTGTCTCATCTTTCCAATACAATGCACTGTATAAAATATACTGATTCATTGTTATACCATGCTGAGCCATCGATATGAGATTTTCTTTTTCATCATCTTCTTCCTGATAGATTCCCATTCGTATAGTGAAATTTACTTTAACCAATGTCGCCTGGATAAACAATGCGCAGGTGTCGTTATTCATAAAATCATTCACCTTTGTCAATTGCTTTGACAACTTAAGTAATGCTTCTGAATCAAGTTCCTCCGCCTCTGCCAGCTTTTTCATTTTCTTATATAAGCGAATGGATTTCTTCGCGTTTTTAACCACCTTTTCCATTCCGTTTGGGAGATCTTTATATAATTCTGCAAACTTTAATTTTGCCGGATAATCCATCATCTCCGGTAATTTTTCAAGTTCGTCCTTCATGCAAAAATCTTTATCACAGTACTGCTCAATTGCCTTTTTTAAGGTCATAATCTTTGTCCCGTGAATCTTAGCTCCACCCTGCGTTGCATCTACTGCATTTTTTATTCCCTGACGTTCGATATACTCCTCAAACCACCGAAGATATCTGGCAAAATCTCTCCGCGTTATGACTTTATTTCCACGAATACCTTCTACCTCTAGTGTATCTTCATACTCATCTTGCGTCAACTTATCCATTTTCTCTTTGAAGGTTCCATCCGCGTGGGTACGACCATTTGTTAATGCAAGATCCTGCCCCACTAAAATCAGTGTTTTTGCCTTCATAAAATTTGCCAATGAAAATGCCGTGTTGGCAACCGATCCGCCGGTTGCCAGAGTTGTCACTAGCATGGTATTTCTATGCAGCGATGACTTAATACATTCTCCCCAAATATCATCTTCAAAGGTTTCCGCTGCGGCATAGAAAAATTTCTTTCCTTTATGCAAATCCATAATTCCTCTTGCAACAACTGTACACGTTACCAACGGTATTTCCGAAATGCGCGGATGATCCATTAATTCTGTCGGTTTTTTTCCATCCACGATTACAAAAAAGTCCGGCTTTATTCCGTGATTTAACAGCGGCTTTATTGCAGTATCTACAGCAATAATACATGCTTTCCCCACTGCTTTTTTCAGGTCATCTATATTCTTATTCAAGGATGGTCCTGCGGAAACAATGATTGCCGGAATTTCGCCTTTCAAGATTCCCTGTAATTGAATCACATCATGGGCATGAAGCATATGATAAATATTGTACATCATATTATGCCCTACGGTATCCGAGAACTCTTCTGCAGTTCGCCAACCCACCATGAAATCTTTAAATTTCTTGTCAACCAGCTTTGCTACTGCTTTTAAGTTATCACTAAACAGCTCCGCATAATTTGGCGCAACTTCAACCCTAAAAGAGGAAATTGTGTCAATCTGAAACAACGCAAATATTCGCGATTCCAATTCCGGATCTTTATATTTTCCTACAGCTAAATAAATGGGATGTTCCTGCAGAAAATCCTTCAGGTCAACCGTTCGCATATAATACTGGAAAATTTCTATCGACGGTTCGTAGATAAATATAATGCACTTATCATCCGTTTTTTCAAGGACTTCTTTTATGAAATGGTAATTTGCCATTCCATAAAAAAATAAGGGTACGCTATGTGGTAGTTTACCCCATTCTTCAAGCTTTTTCTCTATGCGCTCCTGTTCGCCAAAGAAACCATTCAGCATGTATTTTTTTCCGGTTTTCGTTGTAACATACGGAACCAATCTTTCATCCGGGCTTAATTCATCCCCAACTTCAAACTCCGCTTTATGTTTTTTTACCTTTTCCAATATCTCGGGATAGGATTCCTTCAGCACCTCGAGAGATTTTTTATAATTTTCGTCTCTATCCATTTCTTTATCCTCAAAAAGGGGATCTTTTCAGATCCCCTTGCAATAATTTTACTCTTTAAATTTACTGGATTAAGCTTAATACGCCCTGTGTTGACTGGTTAGCCTGTGCAAGCATTGACTGTCCTGCCTGTGCAAGAATATTATTCTTGCTGTAGTTAACCATTTCAGATGCCATATCTACATCACGAAGCTTGCTCTCAGATGCACTGGTGTTCTCTGATGTGGTATTCAAGTTTGCAATTGTATGCTCAAGTCTGTTCTGTAATGCACCAAGTGCGGAACGCTGACTGGATACATTGTTGATTGCTACCTGAATCTTTGATAAGGACTTGTTTGCAATTGTAAAGTTATCTACCGCTGCTCTTGTAGAGAGAATAATACTATCCATATCAGCATTTGTAGATACTCCATTTGCAGAAGCCACTGCCAATTTAACAGAGTTTAATTCTACATAAGTACTGCCTGCATATACATACTTTCCTTCACTGGTTGTAACGTCTGCGGTGTGCTGAGCGTATGCAATATTCTTAGCCTGTTCACGAGCTTCTTCACTGGTTGCATATCCAAAAATAGACTTGCCGCCAATTGTTGCGCCCCATACCTTATCTTCTGTGGTTTCAAGACCAATACAAGCTGCTTCCATATTTCCAATGCTGATGCGGATATTCTGTCCAACATTGGCACCAATCTGAAGCTTGTTGTCCTGTAAGGTTCCATCTAACAGGTTCTTCTTGTTGAACTGCGTTGTGGAAGAAATTCTGTCAATCTCCTCTGCCAGTGCACGTAACTCCTGGTTGATTGCACTACGGTCAATGTCTTCGTTTGTATCGTTTGCACCCTGTACTGCCAGCTCATTCATACGCTGTAAGATGGAGTGAGTTTCATTTAATGCACCCTCTGCTGTCTGAATTAAAGAGATTCCTGTTTCAGCGTTGTTGCTCGCTTTGTCAATACCACGAATCTGACTTCTCATCTTCTCAGAAATTTTTAATCCTGCTGCATCATCTGCTGCGCGGTTAATTTTATATCCGCTGGATAACTTCTCTGTTGACTTAGCTAAATCACCTGTTGTGATTCCTAACTGTCTATTTGTGTTCATTGCTGATAAATTGTGCTGAATTACCATTCCCATAATCGTGTCCTCCTTGAACTCTATCTTATTTTTCCTTAATTATTTTCGAGATTATCTTACCGGTTTTTCTCGCTTATGTTATATATATCGGACAAGTTCTCAAACACTTTATAGCTAAAATAAAATTTTTTCTTTTTTATCTTATAAATGGTTTTTCCAACATAGCAAGATTACGTCTTTCTAATTTCTCCCTTACCTCTTTTGGCGATAAAAGGTTTTCCAAATAATCACGTGCCACTTCGTCCGTAAACTCGCTGTTTTTGGTATAACGTAATTCTTTACTTCTGTCTTGAGGTACACCTATATATTCAATAATTTCACCCGATGCAATTCGCGATACAATGGATTTATGCGCCACCTCGACAGCTTTCATCCCCAAAACAAACGGATCCAATTCCATCGGTGCCGGTAATGCATGGTACAATATATCGCCTGAATCTAACCCCCTACTTAATAAATGAATTGTTGCTCCGACTAATTCGGGATGACCTTCATAAGCCGCCCAGAAATTGCAGGAACTTCCTCTGTAATATGGACTTACACCCATATGAATATTGATTGCTTTCTTCTCTAACAAGTAGTCAATCAACCACCCTTTAATGTAACTTGCGCCAAAAACCACGTATACATCTGACTGTAGGGCTGGCTCAAGTATTTTTCTTGAAAGCTTATTTAGATCTCCATCTTTCAAAATCAATTGTTTAACGTTATCCTCTTCTAAAAAAGATACTTCTCCAAACACTTTCTTTTCCGCATCTCTCACATGCTTAAAATACTTCTCCATTACATTGGAATTACCAAAGAAATCTTTCACTTCCCCCGGAAAAACTGTATTACATTCATGTACAGCGTAAACTTTTTCCGCAACTGAAGCTAAATCTTTAATTAAACTCAAGTGTCTTGGTTGGTTACTTGTAAATACTGTAATATTCATTTTCTGGTCTCCTCCATTTTTTTAAGTATGTTTGCGTGATCTTCCCTTGGAATCTCCAATTTCTCGTTCATGTATACTAGCTCACTCATATTCGCACGAAATCCAACGCTTATTCCAAGTTCGTTCATCAATTCCATCGTATCTTTATTATACGAATTCCTCGGATACGAAACCGTTGTTATGTTTTTGCCTATAATCTTTTCTAGTTGTTCCTTGTTTCTACCATATTCACCCTTCTGCTCTGCAAAACTTTTATTCTTCATCACAGTAGGGTGCGAATATGAATGTAACCCAATTATATTTCCACTTTCATATAAATTCTTAACCTCCCTTTCGCCCATCCACAGCACTTTACTATTCTCTTCAACATTATAATTGTTTTCTTTCAGCATCATCTCCATTATTGCAAAGTATCGTTTCTCTCCCAATGAGACATCCCGCAATAAAATGTGGTACGAGCCATTCCGCATTTTGTTGCTGCCTGCGCTACAGTGAGTTTTCTCTCTTTCCGCTCCCAATAAACCTGCTCAAAATTGGGTGGTAAAGGTTTATTCTTTCTTCCAAATTTAACACCTTGCGCTTTTGCAGCGGCTATCCCCTCCGCCTGCCTCCTTCTAATATTGTTTCTTTCATTCTCTGCAATATAGGATAATAACGTCAATACCAAATCACTTATAAATACATCTAATAATGTCTCGTCCTGTACTTGATTAAGTATTGGCATATCCCGTACTTTAATGTATGCCCCCTTTTCTTTTGTAATCACTCGCCACCATTTTTGAATTTCCGAATAGTTTCTCCCCAAACGATCGATACTCTTTACATATATTATGTCACCCTCACTAATCGTTTTCACCATATCTTTAAACGCCGGCCTGTTAAAATCCTTTCCAGACTGCTTATCAATAAAAATATTCTTTTTTTCGATACTTAACTTTTCTAATTCGCAAATCTGCCGTCTAATATTTTGATCCTTTGAGCTCACCCGAACATATCCGTACTTTCTCCCCCACATTGCCTCTTTCACAACTTATCTACCTCTTTCCATTTTTATCGAAAAAAGTAGCGGTCGCAATTCTGCGACCGCTACCATAATACATATTTTTACTGAATTAAGCTTAATACACCCTGTGTTGACTGATTAGCCTGTGCAAGCATGGACTGGCCTGCCTGTGCAAGAATGTTATTCTTGCTGTAGCTAACCATCTCAGATGCCATATCTACATCACGAAGTTTGCTCTCGGATGCGCTGGTGTTCTCTGATGTGGTGTTCAAGTTTGCAATGGTATGCTCAAGTCTGTTCTGTAATGCACCAAGTGCGGAACGCTGACTAGATACATTGTTGATTGCTACCTGAATCTTGGATAAGGACTTGTTTGCTACGGTAAAGTTATCTACTGCAGCTCTCGTGGAAATCTTTACTGAATCCAGATTTGCTGCACTGGTAAGATGAACAGATGCTACTGCCTCTTTTACAGAATTCAGTTCATTGAATGTCTTACCTGAGAAGACATATTTTCCATCGCTAGTTGTTACATCTGCTGTATGCTGTGCATATGCTACATTCTTAGCCTGCTCCCATGCTGCTGCTTTTGTTTCAAATCCCTTGAAGGACTGTCCCTGATAGGTTCCACCATAGATTGTATCTTCGGTTGTTTCCAATCCAATGCAAGCAGCTTCCATGTTCTTGATGCTAATGCGGATGTTCTGTCCTACATTTGCACCAATCTGAAGCTTGTTGTCCTGTAAAGTACCATCTAACAGGTTCTTCTTGTTAAATTGGGTGGTAGAAGAAATTCTATCAATCTCTTCTGCCAATGCTCTTAATTCAGAGTTAATGGCATCTCTATCAATATCTTCGTTAGTATCGTTAGCACCCTGTACTGCCAACTCGTTCATACGCTGTAGGATGGAATGAGTCTCATTAAGAGCACCTTCTGCAGTCTGGATTAAGGAGATTCCGGTCTCGGCATTGTTGCTGGCTTTGTCGATACCACGAATCTGGCTTCTCATCTTCTCAGAAATCTTAAGTCCTGCTGCATCATCTGCTGCGCGGTTAATCTTGTAACCACTGGATAACTTCTCTGTTGATTTTGCAAGATCACCTGTGGTGATGCCCAACTGTCTGTTAGTGTTCATTGCTGATAAATTGTGCTGAATTACCATTCCCATAATATTGTCCTCCTTGAATCTACTTCTTAATATTCCTTTATTATTATTTTACTATCTTTCGAGATGTGTTTACCGGTTTTCTCTCGCTTATGTTATATATATCGGATGGATCGGTTGGTTCTTTAGCTCTATTTACCATTTTTCCATTTTTATACAATTTTTCAATTTGACAACAAACTATATTATAAAACCGGCAGGTATCACCCGCCGGTTTTATATCAAAATCTATTAGATTTGTTTTATTAGCCAAGTAAGGAAAGAACTCCCTGTGTTGACTGGTTAGCCTGTGCAAGCATTGACTGTCCTGCCTGTGCAAGAATGTTATTCTTGCTGTAGTTAACCATTTCAGATGCCATATCTACATCACGAAGCTTGCTCTCGGATGCACTGGTGTTCTCTGATGTGGTGTTCAAGTTTGCAATAGTATGCTCAAGTCTGTTCTGTAATGCACCAAGTGCGGAACGCTGACTGGATACATTGTTGATTGCTACCTGAATCTTGGATAAGGACTTGTTTGCAATTGTAAAGTTATCTACTGCTGCTCTTGTAGATAGAATAATACTATCCATATCAGCATTTGCAGATATTCCGTTTGCAGAAGCAACTGCTGCCTTAACAGAATTTAATTCCAAATACGTGCTTCCTGCATATACATACTTTCCTTCACTGGTGGTAACTTCTGCGGTGTGCTGCGCATAGGCAATGTTCTTTGCCTGCTCACGAGCTTCTTTACTAGTCGCATAACCAAAAATGGATTGTCCACCTATCGTTGCGCCCCACACACTATCTGTGGTTGTCTCAAGTCCGATACAAGCTGCTTCCATATTGCCAATGCTAATGCGGATGTTCTGCCCTACATTTGCACCAATCTGAAGCTTATTATCCTGTAAAGTTCCATCTAACAGGTTCTTCTTATTGAACTGAGTAGTGGAAGAAATTCTATCGATTTCTTCTGCTAATGCCCGGAGCTCTTCATTAATAGCCTGGCGGTCGATATCCTCATTGGTATCGTTTGCTCCCTGCACTGCCAACTCGTTCATACGCTGTAAGATGGAGTGAGTCTCGTTAAGAGCACCCTCTGCAGTCTGAATTAAAGAGATACCGGTTTCTGCATTGCTACTAGCCTTGTCAATACCGCGAATCTGACTTCTCATTTTCTCAGAAATCTTTAATCCTGCTGCATCATCGCCTGCACGGTTAATCTTATAACCGCTTGACAACTTCTCTGTTGACTTTGCTAATGCTCCTGTTGTGATGCCTAACTGTCTGTTAGTGTTCATCGCTGATAAATTGTGTTGTACTACCATACCCATAATCATTCCTCCTTGAAATTGATTTTTGTGACTTCCTTGCCACATTTATAGTATTAGGGAATAGGGGATGCCAACCGCACCCCCATTTCCTTATACAACATATTAATTATTGCTTTCAATTAACTAGCCAAGTAAGGATAATACTCCCTGTGTTGACTGGTTAGCCTGTGCAAGCATTGACTGGCCTGCCTGTGCAAGAATGTTATTCTTGCTGTAGTTAACCATTTCAGATGCCATATCTACATCACGAAGCTTGCTCTCGGATGCACTGGTGTTCTCTGATGTGGTGTTCAAGTTTGCAATAGTATGCTCAAGTCTGTTCTGTAATGCACCAAGTGCGGAACGCTGACTGGATACATTGTTGATTGCTACCTGAATCTTGGATAAGGACTTGTTTGCAATTGTAAAGTTATCTACTGCTACTCTTGTTGAAATCGTTACAGAGTCAACCGTTCCTGCAGATCCAAAGCCCTTATCAGATGCCATCTGAATTTTTACAGAATTCAATTCTGCATAATCATTACCATTGTATACATATTTTCCATTACTGGTTGTTACCTGTGCAGTGTTCTGGTTGTAGATTACATTCTTAATCTGCTCCCAAGCCTGGCTCTTATCCTCAAAGCCCTTTACTGCCTGATTGTTATAGCTTGCGCAGAAAATCTTATCTTCTGTTGTCTCAAGACCAATACAAGCTGCCTCCATGTTACCGATGCTAATGCGGATGTTCTGTCCTACGTTTGCACCAATCTGAAGCTTGTTATCCTGTAAAGTACCATCTAACAGGTTCTTCTTGTTGAACTGGGTGGTAGAAGAAATTCTATCAATCTCTTCTGCCAATGCTCTTAACTCATCATTGATTGCAGAACGGTCGATATCTTCGTTAGTATCATTTGCACCCTGTACTGCCAACTCATTCATACGCTGTAAGATGGAGTGAGTTTCGTTAAGAGCACCCTCTGCTGTCTGGATTAAGGAGATTCCGGTCTCGGCATTGTTACTAGCCTTGTCTATACCACGAATCTGACTTCTCATTTTCTCAGAAATCTTTAATCCTGCTGCATCATCACCGGCACGGTTAATCTTGTAACCGCTGGACAACTTCTCTGTTGATTTTGCTAATGCTCCTGTTGTGATTCCTAACTGTCTGTTAGTGTTCATCGCTGATAAATTGTGTTGTACTACCATACCCATAATCATTTCCTCCTTGAAATTAAATATTTTTTCGCGACTTCCTTGCCGCCTATGGTGGTATTAGTCTAATCTATTTTTATGATTAAACTATGAATTTATCTTTATATTTCGATAAATTTTTATATAAGATAAGGGTGCACTTAAACGCGCACCCTTATCATTTCACCATGCGCTTGTGAATTTTAACTATTAATTACAGTAAGGACAATACGCCCTGTGTTGACTGGTTAGCCTGTGCAAGCATAGACTGTCCTGCCTGTGCAAGAATGTTATTCTTGCTGTAGTTAACCATTTCAGATGCCATGTCTACATCACGCATCTTGCTCTCGGATGCACTGGTATTCTCTGATGTGGTGTTCAAGTTTGCAATGGTATGCTCAAGTCTGTTCTGTAATGCACCAAGTGCGGAACGCTGACTGGATACATTATTGATTGCTACCTGAATCTTAGATAAGGACTTGTTTGCTACAGTAAAGTTATCTACTGCTACTCTGGTTGAAATCTTTACAGACTCAACAGTTCCTGCGGATCCAAATCCGACATCTGACGCCATCTGAACCTTAACAGAATTTAACTCAGCATAAGAGTTTCCACTATAGACATACTTTCCGTCTTTGGTTGTAACCGCTTTGGTATTCTGGTTATAGATTACATTCTTAATCTGCTCCCAAGCCTGCTCCTTTGACTCATATCCTTTTACGGACTGATTGTTGTAAGTTGCACCAAAGGTTTTATCTTCCGTTGTTTCCAATCCAATACAAGCTGCTTCCATATTTCCAATGCTAATGCGGATATTCTGTCCTACATTTGCACCAATCTGAAGCTTGTTATCCTGCAAAGTTCCGTCTAACAGGTTCTTCTTGTTGAACTGAGTTGTAGAAGAAATTCTGTCGATTTCCTCTGCCAATGCTCTTAACTCATCATTAATTGCAGAACGGTCGATATCTTCGTTAGTATCATTTGCTCCCTGTACTGCCAACTCATTCATACGTTGTAAGATGGAGTGAGTCTCATTAAGAGCACCCTCTGCAGTCTGGATTAAAGAAATACCGGTTTCTGCGTTGTTGCTGGCTTTGTCGATACCACGGATCTGACTTCTCATTTTCTCAGAAATCTTTAATCCTGCTGCATCATCACCAGCACGGTTAATCTTATAACCACTAGATAACTTCTCTGTTGATTTTGCTAATGCTCCTGTTGTGATGCCTAACTGTCTGTTAGTGTTCATCGCTGATAAATTGTGTTGAATTACCATACCCATAATCATTTCCTCCTTGAAATTAAATATTTTTTCGCGACTTCCTTGCCGCTATGAATTTGGTTCTCTTTTTCTCACCTCAACGCATTTATAATTCCAAAAGGGTGCACTTATAAAGCGCACCCTTTTAATCATTTCACAATGCGCCTGTGAATATTCAGTTTGCGATTAACTAGCCAAGTAAGGACAATACGCCCTGTGTTGACTGGTTAGCCTGTGCAAGCATAGACTGTCCTGCCTGTGCAAGAATGTTATTCTTGCTGTAGTTAACCATTTCAGATGCCATGTCTACATCACGCATCTTGCTCTCGGATGCACTGGTATTCTCTGATGTGGTGTTCAAGTTTGCAATGGTATGCTCGAGTCTGTTCTGTAATGCACCAAGTGCAGAACGCTGACTGGATACGTTGTTGATTGCTACCTGAATCTTGGATAAGGACTTGTTTGCTACAGTAAAGTTATCTACTGCTACTCTTGTTGAAATCTTTACAGAGTCAAGGTTATTTGCACTGGTAAGATATACAGATGCAACAGCTTCTTTTACGGAGTTAAGCTCGTTAAATGTCTTCTGTGAAAATACATACTTACCATCGCTTGTGGTAATATCAGCTGTGTGCTGCGCATAAGCCACATTCTTTGCCTGCTCCCATGCTGCTGCCTTTGACTCAAATCCTTTGAAAGACTGACCCTGATATGTTCCACCGTAGATTGTATCTTCTGTAGTCTCAAGACCGATACAAGCTGCTTCCATATTTCCAATGCTAATGCGGATGTTCTGTCCTACATTTGCACCAATCTGAAGCTTGTTATCCTGTAAAGTTCCATCTAACAGGTTCTTCTTATTGAACTGGGTTGTGGAAGAAATTCTGTCAATTTCCTCTGCCAATGCCTGAAGCTCCTGATTAATAGCGGTACGATCGATATCTTCGTTGGTGTCGTTTGCACCCTGTACTGCCAACTCATTCATACGCTGTAAGATGGAATGAGTCTCATTAAGAGCACCCTCTGCTGTCTGGATTAAAGAAATACCGGTTTCTGCGTTGTTGCTGGCTTTGTCGATGCCACGAATCTGACTTCTCATTTTCTCAGAAATCTTTAATCCTGCTGCATCATCACCAGCACGGTTAATCTTGTAACCACTGGATAACTTCTCTGTTGATTTTGCCAATGCTCCTGTTGTGATGCCTAACTGTCTGTTAGTGTTCATCGCTGATAAATTGTGTTGTACTACCATACCCATAATCATTTCCTCCTTGAAATTAAATATTTTTTCGCGACATCCTTGCCGCTATGGTTTAGGTTTGCCAAGAAACGAAGCGCATTTTCATTTCTCGGTTATTAACTTGTATGTAATGGGGCTTCTGCCCTTATTACCTTTACAGTTACTATATCGGGTCGCTTTTGATTCGTCTTAACCCTTTTGTAACCTCTTTATTGTGAACCTTTGGTGTTCACTGTTAATGCTTCTGATCCATAAAATGAGAATCATAAGCTCCGGCTCCCCGCATCGAAGATCGATACATTCTGGCAGCCCGGTTATTCTGTGTCAAGGACTTTGCCTTGGTACGATATTTCGAAAATTGGCGCTCCGCCAAATCCCGGTTTCGCATTTCCCCGCTTTGAACGGTTACGCTCAAATCCGTAATCTGAGATATCAGATCCTGCATACACGAAACCTCTTCCCGAAACAAATCCTTTTGCTCCTTCAAAATCACATGTACACGCTGATACACCTCATCAAATCCTGCATCCAAGAAGTTCAGCTTCTCAATGAGATCGCCTTTCTCATCTACCAGCTTCTCCCACACATCCATGTCTACTTCTTCTTGGCTTAGGAGCGCTGTCTGCTGCATATTCTTCTCAATAATCTGAATCAACACTTCCCGCTTCTGCTGCAGGCTGGTGATCATTGCATCCAAATAATGCTTCTCATCCATATTAGTTTGCCTTTGCCATGGCGGCAAGCTTCATAACTTCCTTCCATGTGTCCCGCATAGTGCGAAGGTGTCCCAGAATTTCTTCCATGATTTCCGGATCCTTCTTAATGTTTGCCTCCGATAATCTCTCCTTGATATAGGTGTATACCTTATCAAAATCCTCAGATACCGGATATTTCCGGTCTAAGGTTATCTGAAACTCAGAAATAATATCGCGCACCCTCTGCACTCCATTATTCGCTTTCTCGAAGTCTTTTTCTTCCATGCCTGCCTTGGCGATATTGGCGAATTTGATTGCTCCATCATAAAGCATCAGGGTTAATTCTGCCGGTGTAGCCGTCATAATACGGCTGTTATTATATGTCTGATATGGATTTCTTGCTAATGCCATGTGATCCGCCTCCTTTACTTACTACTTCTTAGCCATTGGTTCCTAAAAGGGAGCTTAACTGTGTCTGTTGTGCGTTCAATTCTGTCATTGCTTTTTCCATCTGGGCAAACTTATCATACCAACTATCCTCGTAGGTAGTAATCTTCTTCTCCCAGTCTTTGATGGATGTTTCAATATTCTTCATCTGATTATCCATCTCTTTATCATTATAGATTGTCATTGCACTGCTAAGAGACGAAGTGCTCATCTTCTTAGTTAATGCACTGTATAAATCGCTTGCCAGATTCTTAAAGAATTCCTGAACCGTTTCCGGGTCTTCCTCAATCATCTTCTTTAACTTATCTGTCTTGCTTGCATAGGCACTGTCATCCGCATTACCAGCGATATGATATGCGTTCTGCTCGTTATCTGCTGCATTCAAAAGTCCCATGGTTTCAATACCAAAGCTGGACAAATGATAGGTCTTTCCATTAATCTGGTAACCTTTTCCCATAGCAGTGGTCATTACACTCATAATAGAACTTAACTGCTGGTCTCTACGGAACAGAGAATCTTTAATCTTCTTCTCCCATTTCTCCACTTCCGTATCCGTCATCTTATCCTTCTCTTCATCAGTTAACGGATCATAGCCCTTTGCGCTTTCTGCATTGAAGCTCTTTGTCATCTGATTAATAAGTTCATTATAATCCTTGAAGAAGTCTTTAATCTTATTGTAGATACCGTCTACATCTGCTGCAACAGTAACCGTAATTTCATTTCCCGGCTCTGTAATACCGGATGCGGTAATGGTCATTCCATTAACGTTAAATGTATTGCTTTCGCTCTCGTATGCAGCTCCGTTTACCAAAATTCTGGCGTTACTTGCATCCTGCTTCACTGCTCCGCCTACGTGAACTCCCGTAACGTCAAATCTTTCCTCATCCAGGCCAAGTTTTTCTAAAAAGTCGCCGGATTCAATATCAAAATCATTCTCCAGTCCGGATTCCGCATTGATTACAAAACGCTGGCTGGCAGTATCAAATCTTGCTTTCAATCCTGTTGCCTGGGAAAAGTCCTTGCAAAACTCGTCAATGGTCTGACTTCCGTCAATAGTAGCCACCTTGGTGGTTCCGTCTACCATTTTCACAGTAATGTTACCGGCATTTCCCACTCCCAAATCACTGAGTTTTGTTGTTTTATCATATTTTGTAGCTCCGTTGCTTATTTTCTCACCTGTCAGGTAAGCTGCCCTTGCCAGGCTCTTTACCTGAATAGTCTGGCTTCCGTTAATGGAGCCGGTTCCTGCGGAAACACTAACCTTGGAAGGATCGGAAACTGTTACCTTCTTCTGGCTGGTAAAGGTACTTGCCATACGCATACCGCTTAAGGATCCGGTATAGAAGCCATACACCTTACTGTTCATGTCTTTCCAGGCTTCCTTCTGCCATTCCATCTTGGTCTTTTTCTTTTCAATACTTGTTTTCTTCATGCTATAGGCAGACACTAATTCTTTTACCATTGCATCAGTATCCATGCCGGAAGCAATTCCTGTTAAACGAATTGGCATACTCTCTACCTCCTATCGTTTCTCATCTACCATCAGTCCCGCCATCTCCCAGGCCTTTGCAATAAGGTCAAGAGATTCTTCTGCCGGGAACTCTTTGATTACTTTCCTTGTGCTGGCGTCCAGAATCTTAATGGTCATTCGATTGGTTGCTTCGTGAACGCCGAACTGAACGGTCTTATTGTTACTCTGCTTATTCATCTCACTGACTGCCTTCTTAATGGCTTCAATGGATGCTTTTCTCTGCTCTTCCTGCGGGTTCTGTTCCTGAGAATCCGCATTCCGGTTACTGGGCTCCTGGATCTTGAAATCTACGGTCTTTGCCCCGATATCCTGTGCGGCTGCCTTATTCTCCGCAGATTTATCTACGGTCTCTGTATTCTTCTTGGTTACAGTGTTGGATGTTGCGGCCTGATAAGTCATGCCGACAGATTTAATCGATTCGATTGACATTAATTTTCACCTCCATGTGAACGAATTACCCCAACGGGGGGACACTCCTTGTCTGATACTATATCTATATATATCGGAGCTTTTTCTTCGTTCTTAACCCTCATTTAAAATAAATTTTTCAGTTCCTCGATTCCGGCGTTGTTCATTGCCTCTTCGTTTTCCTTCTGAATCTGTAAATAAATTTCTTTACGGTAGATGGAAACATCCTTCGGAGCCTGGATGCCAATCTTAACCTGATCGCCCTTTACCTCTAAAACGGTTACTTCAATATTATTATTCAGCACTAAGGCTTCGCCCTTTTTTCTTGTCAATGCTAACATTTATTTGCCCTCCTGTGCTTTTTCTTTTGCCTCTTTCAGCATTCCGTAAATCTCTTTGCGTACCGGGTAATCATCTTCTACAATAACCTGAATTCCTTTCCGGTTCTCTACGTTGATTACAATCGGTGCTTTCAGATTCACGCTCATTGCCTTAATGTCACTTGGTACTTTTACAACTACAAGCACACACAGGTTGCTGGCATTTAACTCGCCCAATGGTTTTAAGAGTTCATCCTCCACATAAGGATCGTAGTTTGCTTCGATGACAGTTGGGTTCATTACCGGTAAGGCAAAATCTCCTTCATCCATACTCTGCAGCCAAGAAATCTTGCTGTCTTTCTTGTCTTCATCGTAAATGATAGCGAAGTTCTTCAAATCCGGAAATCCGATGATTCCATCTTCAAATGTTACAATCTTAGCGTCATCTACTTCAATTTCCCCAAAAACTTTTGATTCTACTAACATACCTTCCTTGCGGAGTGCTCCGCTCTCCTTTCTCTAGTGCATTTTCTATAAGTAATTTAATAATGATAATTCGTTAATCTTTGCTGCTGCCTTTAACGCGGAGTCGTAAGTGTTATTGGCCGCTTTGAAATCAATCAGAATGTCGGACAAGTTTCTGTCCTCATTGTCCTTGATTAAGGTGTTCAAGGTCTGCTTAGAGGTTGTCATCCTAGTTTCTGTTAATTTCAATCGGCTGACGCGGCTTCCTACGTCGGTCTTCGCCAAATCTGCCGTCAGCTTGTAATTCTGGAACTTGGTAATTCCATCCGCGAACAGTCCTTTTAGCTGATCCTCTAATAAGGTAAGTTCCTTCTGCGCTGCCTCCATCCATTCATCCAGCTTTGCCTGCTGCTCTTCACTGGAATATAAAGGATTATTCTTCATTGCTTTTATTTTCTCTACCTTATCGTTGGCATTCTGCGCTGCTGTAATGGCATTGGTCAGTTCCTCAATATCTCTTCCGATATCCGTACTTAAAATACCATTCTGACCTGCCTGAGTGTTCACCTTCAATTCCTGATTTGCTGCTACGGTGTAGCAGATATCCTGATCTTCTTTGATGTAATGAATCTGTTCCTTTGGATCCGGATTGGTCTTGTCCACACAGTTAAAATACATTTCGGGACGAACCTCGCCTCTTTTGAAAATGTTCTTATCATAAGTAACATCTAATTTAAATGGATCCTGTTTATTATTCTCTCTGTCAAGAGCATCCGCTTTAAAAGCTTTGCTCACTTCTGAACCAAGAATCATCTCACCGGTCTCCGGAATGTAATATATAGTATTCTTATCCGGGATAAGGTACTCATCCTCTTTTCCAGCCACTTTATCCTTAAACTTATTCTTCTCCCAGTCCTGCAAGGAAATACTTCTCAAACTATATTGGCTTATACTATCAAAATCTGTTGCGGCTTCCTTCTTCTGGAAGGAAGTTGTATACCAATTGCCGCTTGGTTCCACTTCTGTGGTACTACCGGCTTTTAAAGTCAACTCTTCCTCCTTAACAGAGAGGGTGGTAACTGTTTGATCCGGATCCTCCACATAGGCCTTAGTGGCTGTATCGTATGTGGATTCTTTTTCAATGACCTGTTTAATCTCTTTCACTTTAGCCTTCTGTAGACCGGTTGCCGGAAGCTTTAATTCCTCTCCATCCGCATACTTTTTCGTTGTTGTTTCTGTCTCGAATTTCTTATTGCCAACAATCTCTGTTACAAGTTCTGTTACCGTCACATTTCCATCCTTGTCCGTCTTTGTGGTGGTAACAATCTTCTTTGCTGCACTTTCTTGAACGGTAACCGTTTCCGTTACAGACAAATCGGTACTGCTTCTATACATTTCTGTTACAGTATTTCCAATTTCCTGTTTGTAATAAACATCTGTCGGTTTATCTTTGTGTAATTCTCCGGCTGTTTTTTCCAATGCCTTCACGTCATTTTCAACATCTGCCGGTACAGTTTCCAATGGCGTTTTCATTTCCGCCGGCCGTGACGGATCTGCCAAATCTTTATCCCTGAACTGATAAGTAGAAATATCCTTCATAACGGTCTGGGACACCATCTTGACGTTTCCATCCGTTCCCATAACCGGAGATTCCTTCAAACCGGTAAGTTGAATTTCCGGAATCATCTTTCCAACATTACTGTAAGCCAGACGAATACGGTCTACCGTATACTTCTCCATTTCATCTTCTAATGAATATCCTGCAATCCAACCGGTCTCTGTACCGGTTGAGTTATCTGACTCATTGTTTGGGATACTGAGAACATTTGTATACTCATTCTTCTGCTTGATGGCATGAATATCAAAACTCTCATCTATACTATATGACATATTTGTGGTATCTTCTTGAAATGTCAAGGATTTATTTGTTTTATAGCCGGTAAAAACAGTTCTTCCGGCATAGTCGGTATTTCCTTCATCGTATACAGCATCCGAAATCGCCTGAAGGGTCTGCAGAACCGTATTCTTGTCCTCAGTTGTAAGAGGACCATTCTCTCCCTTGACACATGCTTTATAAGCATCTTCCAGATTCGCTACAATGTTGGTTAAAGAGGTTTCCGTTAACTCTAACCAGGAATGGGCATCCGGAATATTCTTATCGGTGTACTGGGTTACCTCATTCAAAGAGTCACGCAACCGCAGAGAACGAATGGCAATAACCGGATCGTCAGATGGCTTGGCAATCTTCTTCTGGGTAGTCATCTGCTCCTGATACATATCCACTAAGCCCTTGGTTGTATTGATATTTGTCTTGCTGTGCATTGTTATCATGCTATTGGTAATTCTCATGCTCATGGGTTTCCCTCCTTAACCGGACAGTCAATTCACGCTTCCCCGTCCTATACTCCAGTCTGTAAAATCAGTCGATCATACATTTCCTGCAACACCTGAACCAATTTGGAAGACAGGTTATATGCATTCTGGAATTTTACCAGATTCAGTGCTTCCTCATCGGAATCCACACTGGATACACTCATTCTCTGTGTTAAAATCGCCTGGTTTAAGTTCTCATAATTCTTAGTAAAAATCTCAGCCTTCTGCGTGTCAACCGAAATATCGGATAAAAGACACTGCAAAAAGTCTGCGGCCTTGCCACCACGGAACATGCCGCTTTTATCTTTTAAGCCTAACAGTTTCATGCTGATTCCGTAGGAATCAATACCATTGGTCCATTCTTCCTTTGTCTGCTGGGAAATGGAATCCGGGTCTTTTAACGCCTCTGCGCATACAGTAAAGTTCTGGGCATTCAAATACGAGTAATAATAGTTACTTCCATAAGTGATACTTCCATCCTCGTTCCGTGTTGCCGAATAATTGCTGTAATCATATTCGCCGCCCTCTACAAGATTCTTCGCCACGAAAAACGCATTACTCTGTTTGCCATCTTTGTTTACACCTACTATATCGGCAAGTTCTGCCGGATTACTGAAGTCCACTTCATCACGATTATACATCGCGATATTATTATATGCCTGTGCAAAGTTTCTGACAAACTCGTTTAACTGCTGCTGATAATATGGGATTCCCATAAAATCAATGCTTTCTCCTACATTCGCCCTTTTATCAATCAGTTTATTTAATTTCGAAACATCCGCCGGGCTTCCATCATATTCTTTGTCCAGTTCAAAGCGGAAGGTATAGGTACCGTCTGCCGCCTGTGTCATCGTGAAATCTTTATAATAGTAGTCCTTATTATCCAATGTAATCATACCATATGACGGCATATTAATCTTTTTCGGATCATCGATAGTACATTTGCTGATAACTACATAAGGAGCCTCGGATGCATTTGCCGGTATTCCGCTAACCGTACCCTCAAATCCGCTTTTATTGTTACCGTCACGGAGCTGATAAAGGGATTTCAAAGCGCCATCCATGGAGTTGGAATTCAATTCCAACTTCATAGAACTGGGTTCATCTGAGGATGCATTAACTGCCCAAAAGATATCATATAAGCCTTCCTCATCCATGGAATTGACACGTCCCTCTGTCTTTCGAGGTACACATAACAATTTCTCGTATGAGTAAGTATCTACCAATTTCTGTCCGTTAATCTTTACAACGTAAGTGGTGGCACCGGTGTACATGTCCGGATAATTGCTGTTTTCTACTGGTCTCTCTGTTACTTCTACCGGTACTAAAACGGATAATTCATCTATTAATAAATTTCTTTCATCACGGAGTTCATTGGCATATCCGCCCTGCTGTTCAATGATGTTAATCTGCTTGGTTAAACTTGCCACCTTCTGACCAATACTGTTAATCTGCTCTACTTTGGTTGCAATCACACCGTTTATCTCGCTCTGAAGTTCTGACAGCTGCGTGCTGACGCTGTTAAAATACTCTGCCAGACTCTGTGCACTGCTGACATAGGCATTTCTTGTGGTTGTGGTCGCAGTGGTCGGTTTCAAGGTATCCAAAGCGTTAAACATATCTCCGAAGATGGTAGTGAAACCGATGGTCTTTTTAACACCGTTTACTGTTTCTTCCGTCTCCTTCAAGTAGGACTCCATCTGTCGCAAATACTCTGCCTTGGTATTCTGCTGTCCCAATTTGCTCTGGTTAATCCAATATTTAGAATCATAATACTCGTTACGCTGCTGTTTAATCTGGGTTACCTCAACACCGGTACCGGTGCTTCCGTATTTCGCCCAAACACGCATTGCCTCGGATGCAACCATGGTGGCTTCCTGGCGGGAATAGCCCTTGGTGGTTTCATTTGAGATATTGTTGGCAGTAGTATTTACTGCAGTCTGATATGTCCGTAATCCGGAATCTGCTATTGTCAATCCAAAAAATGTAGATGGCATATTCTCACCTGCTTTCTAATGGTTCAGCTTAGGATCCAAGCTGGGTTATAATGTGCTCAATCATGGAGTCCACCGTGTTGATAAAACGGCTGGCCGCATTGTAGGCACTCTGATATTTAATCATATTACTTAATTCTTCGTCAGCGGATACTCCGATTACCTGCTCACGCTGATTTCCAATGGAAGAAACGGATGCACTTAAGCTGTTGCTTACACCCTTGAACACATTTCCGTTTACTGCCTGAGCTCCTACCAAATTATCGTAATAGTCTTCAATGCTGATTTTTGTTGCCGCCGGAGTCAAAGAAAATTCTGTATCCTTCCAAGCATGCTTCAAAACAGACATCAGTCGATGTGATTCTTCTCCATTCTTCTCAAAGGTCGGAAGCGCCCCCTCATCATCAATGAGTACAGGGTTTACTTCAAGATTAATCATATTATAGTAGGTGGAATCATCGTTAATCAGCAATTTTCCATCTGCCCCATATCGTTCTTCAAGTTCTTCTTCATTCATTACGTACCAGGTCTTACCAAAATCATCTACTACCTCACTATAGCGTTCATGGTATTTCCTGGAGAAAAGCTCCTGCCCCGGCCCTTTTCCATCAATTCCTACGGTTCCGTTTTCCTCATCCCATACTCGGACTATTCTCTGCTCTCCGCCAATAGACAACGTAGCTTCTTTTGTCGGGGAAAACAATTCATTCAATTTATTTACAATACCCCTGACGATAGAATCAATCTGCGCTTCTACTGTCATAACCGGAGACAATCCGGTGGTATCCTGAAACTCTTTTTCCGTCAAGCCATCCAAATCGCGGAAGTCCGCAACCTTGGTACCACGGCTCATAACCAGACCTTTTAACTTACCGATGTCGGTATTTAATTCTGTAGAAATATCATTACTAAAATCAAAAACATCCACATACTGCTCTTTCGGATAGTTGGATAATTCCTTCCAAATCGGAGTCGCGAATCCGGTAAGCTTGTCAACTCTCACATCCAACTGGTGGCAATTAATCTCATCTACAAAGTCAATTCCCTCCAGTTTAACCTTTACTGCGCCACCGATTTCCTCATGGTAGGTAATGTTTGCCAAGGTTCCCAGTTCATCCAGAAGAAGGTCTCTTTCATCTCGCAACGTCATGGCTGTTTCCATATTGCCGGACTCTACTCGAGTGATTACTTCATTCATCTCCGCCAACCTCTTACCAATTTCGTTGATACGATTGGTGGTATCGATAATCTGCTGGTTCATATTTAACTGATATTCTTTCAGGCCTTCATAAAGTGCCTGGGATCTTTCAATAAAAAGTGTGGACTTCTGAATCAAAAGATTCTGGTTCACGCTGGAGCCCGGCTCTTTTGCCAGCTCCTGAATTGCTTCATTCAAATCTGCCAGTACCGCCTGAAACTGTTCACCTTCTGTTTCCTGCAAAAGTTCATGAATCTCAGCAGTGGTGGTATAGCAGGCATCATAGAAGGTCTGTCTTCCGGATTCCTGACGATAGTATTTATCTAAAAAGAAGTCTCTGGCGTGTACCACATCTCCGATGGTAACTCCGAGACCTGACTGTTTCATGTTTGCAGACTGATTGGAATTATAATTTACTTTGGTTTTGGAAAGCTCGCTGTACTCCATATCGGAAAATACAACCTGCTCTCTTACATATCCTTTGGTATTTACATTGGTAAGGTTATTGGCCGTGGTATTGATTGCGTTCTGGGCACCTACCAGTCCTGCTTTTCCTACATATAATGTTCCCATGCCGTTTGCCATGGCTAAACACCTTCCTTTCCTTCTGCTTTCTTTAACCTACGATGGTTCGCACCATTGCTAGTGCGAACCATTCCATTGGTCTTACTGTGTTACATTAAATCCGCCACCCGGTAAAATTGTGTCTGTGCTCAATGCATTTCTGTCATAGTTCGCAGTCGTTGGAGCCATTCGGGTGCTTCGTATAAGGTTCATATCGTATTCTAGCATCTCCATGGATTGTTGAAGTAACTCTTCGTTCTCTTTGTTAATTCGGGCAACCTCGACTAATGTCAATCTCAGCTTTTCCCTTAAATCAAGCAACTTCTGTTTATCCTGGGGTCTCTTCTCGAACATGTTGGCCATACCGAGAAGGGTTAAGCTCTCTTCCGGAACTTTCAAAATCTTTGACATCTCACCCCGAATCTTCAGTCGCTCCTTATCAAGTCTAATCAAGTCGCCCATTACCTCCTGCTCTGCTTCGGTAATCTGTGTGAGTTCATCGATCTTCGAATATATAATTGCGTCTGTCTTACTTCTTGCCAATTCTATCAGTTTATTGTAGGTACTGTCTACCTGCTCCAAAACCGATAAGAATTCGTCCATGATACTAGCCAATTATTGTTCCTCTTTCTTAGATAATCGCATTATACTTTTCAAGCAATTTTGTTGCAAAATCGTCAACATCAACATTGTATGATCCGTTTGCAAGCTTCTCTTTCATCTGGGCCACTAAATCTTCCCTGACATCTTTGGCTCCTGCGACTGCCTGTTTTGCAACATGATAATCTCTACCAGTCTGGGAAATCTGCAACTGATCGGCACTACCGTAACTTCCTGTCTTCTGGTAAGCCGCTTTTGCTTTCGCAGTCTTCTGCGTCTGATAAATCTGTCTTACCTGGTTATAAGCATCAATACGCATATAGGCATCTCCTTTCTTCCTCGTAAAATGAGGTTTCTACGTTATGTATCGGATTTTTCTCCGAAAACTTTATAGCGAAATCAAATTTTCTTTCGCTTTTTTTATTTTGGTTACGCTAAGTATATCGGCTCAGAAACCAAACTGCTAAAGAGGCGTTTTTATTTTTACCTAAAAAAATTCCCCATGTCAAAAGGGGCAGCCTGACAACTCTATGAGTCGCCCGACTACCCCTCTTGATGTTTTTGAGGAACTATTCGTTTTCTATGTCAAACTATTTGGTTAATGGCTCTGTTACATCCTCGGGAATGGTAAAGGAAACCATGCCCATACACATGGGAGCTACCTCCCCTTCATCAAAGCAAATGACTAATTCGCCATCTGCATTGATGTAAAAATCCGTCTTATCCGTGATGCTTTCAAAATCCCATTCATTGAAGCCTTCTTCGCTGTCAATCCAGTAGCTTACGGACTCATCTTCCTGCATCCGGGTACGCATCTGCTCCTTAATATTGTCGCTGATTACTGTCTGATAATCGCTGTCTTTATCAAAAATATCCTTCATGGTGATAATCTTACCGGTCTCCATGCTAACTGTACGGTAATATGCCCACTCGGCACCATCCGCATCATTCTGGTAGCAATCAATCTTCAAAGTAAAATAATCCTCGGTAGTGTCCACCATTTCGTAACGGATCATAACATCCTTATAGGTTTCCAGATTCTGCACGCTAGCCTTAAACTCTGCTACAATCTGATCGGCAATCTTGGTAACCTCTACGTCCGACAAACGACGTTTGCCGGTGTTGCCTTCCTTTGCCGGTGCACTCTGCATTGCGGTGGTCTGTTCTTCCTGAACCTCCACCTGTTCATCCCCATTCTTTGCCATACTGACGGAACTCTCTAAAGCTTCTACATCTGCCACTTCCGTCTCTTTCTCTGCTTCTTTCGCATTTGCATTCGGACTGCAAACGGTTGCAACTTCCACAACGGAACGCAATCCCGGAACCTGTCCCATAGCCTTTGCAATCTGCGGTGATGTATTCGGCAATGCGAACAATACCAGCGCAAATCCTGCCGCCACACCAACGCTCCACTTCACTGCCTTATTTCGACGTTCTCTGCGATTCATGGCTTTTGCAAATTCCATACGGCTCTTCATGCTGTGAACCGCATGCTCCGGCATGGTGGTCTTGGCGTATGACGCCTTCATATTTTCAAAAATCTTCTTATTATTTACATCCTGCTGTTTAACATCCATACAACTCACTCCTTCCTAGGATACAGCGTAATCTTCTGTCAGCTCTAACCGCAGCTTCTTCATACTCCGGTACAGCTTGCTCTTCACTGTACTTAGGTTGATATTCATCATATCCGCAATTTCCTCAAGCTTCAAATCCTCGAAATACTTCAGTTCTATAATCATCCGTTCTTCCTCGGATAATGCCTTCATTGCTTCCTGCAGGTCGAAATTCTCGTAAGTGTCGCAAGCTCCTGTTTCCCATTCCATCTCGTCCAGGGATTCGAACTTCCGTTTTCTGCAAAAATCAAAAATCTCATTTAACATAATCCGGTATACCCATGTCTTGGCAAATTCCAGATTCTTGAGGCTCTTGCTGGCGCGAATTGCTTTGTATGCTCCATTCTGCACGATATCCGATGCGTCCGCTTCATTGTGTACGTAGCTGTATGCCAGCCGGTAATAGCGGTCATATTCGCTTAAAAGCACTTCTTCTACGGCTTTCTCTTTCTTTTTCGTAGGTGTGAAATTCATCACACGTTTCCTCCTGCCTGTCAATTATTCTAATCCATGAAAGCCTCTCATTTGCTTTCACGATATGTTAGATGCACGGGTGCAGAAAAAAGTTTCAAAAAATTTTAAACTTTTAAAATACTGATAATTTGTTTCGCTTCATCGTAGGCTTCCTGCACTTCCGGCAACATTTTTCCCGCCTGAGTCAGATGCTCCTTTCGTAAAAGCTCCGTCTGCTCGCTAATAAGCGTATTCAAATTTCCAAGGGACAGGTTTGCACTGATTCCCTTTAAAACGTGAGCCGCTTCAAAGGCGGTCTTCACGTCGCCACCCTTAATGGCTGCCGTGAGCTTAACCATGTTATCATCTGCCTCGAATTTTTTCAAGAACTTTATTAACATCTTTTCATTATCCAAAAATCTTGCTAACGTACTCGGTACATCCATTCCCAGTCTCTCTAAACGCATTTTCGTTTGTAAATCCATTCTTTATGTCCCTCCTGCATTTCCTTTTTAGTGAATTGCTTGCTTTCTAACCGGATATATTTTATCATAAAGGCATAAAAATTTCGTGAACATTCTATATAGAATGCATTATTTGTGAAGAAAGAGGTAATTATGCATACAGCACCCAATGGTGTAGAATACTACACCTTTTCTATTTTTGACAATCAACCGGTTACAACACTTTTTACCACCCGCAACGGCGGCGTCAGTACCGGCTGCTATTCTTCTTTAAATTTCGGTTTTCCTTCCGGTGACGCTGCCCCTCTTGTACGGCAGAATTACGAGCTTCTGGCGCAATGCTTTGGCACCACAGGCGACAACCTGGTTACTTCCGCTCAGACACACACCAACAATGTTTTAGTGGTGGATGATCGCCACCGCGGTATGGGAATTACACGCCCCAAGGATTTTGCCGACATTGATGCTTTAGTCACTAACACCCCGGAACTAGTGCTCGTTACCGCCCATGCAGACTGCACTCCGGTTCAGTTTTACGATTCGGTTCACCACGTGATTGCCGCTGCTCATTCCGGCTGGATGGGCACCCTGAAAAATATTAGTCAGCAGGTTCTTCGCACCATGTCTGACCGATTTGGAACCCATCCGGAAGATGTGCTTGTGGCTATCGGCCCCTCCCTCTGCCAGGATTGCTTCGAAGTGGATGAAGATGTGGCGCTTCGCTTTTATGAGGCAGACACACGTTATCGGGAATTCAGCTACCAAAAGGGCATCAAGCACTATTTGGATTTGCGGGGAATCATTTCCCTTGAACTGCGAACCGAGGGTGTCCTTCCTTCCCACATCGAAGTGAGTAACCTGTGCACCAAATGTCATCCGGAGTTGTTTTTCTCCCATCGAAATATGGGGGTAAAGAGAGGTGTCATGGCATCCGCAATGATGCTGACGAAATAATCCTTGCATATTTTTCGTTCCTATGCTAGAATATCTTCTTGTCAGGACATTTTTGGATGGATTCCCGAGTGGCCAAAGGGGACAGACTGTAAATCTGCTGCAAATTGCTTCGGTGGTTCGAATCCACCTCCATCCATTACGCCGGCGTGGCGGAACTGGCAGACGCGCAGGACTTAAAATCCTGTTGTAGCAATACAGTACCGGTTCGATTCCGGTCGCCGGCAGCAAAAAGCAGATGCGAAGCGCATCTGCTTTTTCTTTGTTGGGTGAAATCATACACCTATTTCTTCATTTTACCCATCTCGGGTTCTCTTCTCCGCGCTCCGGGTAAAAATATCCCTCCTCCAAGCGGTTTTACCCAACGCATCCGATTTTTCACCTTTTACACCCAAAATTTGGGTATTATCATTGTGGTTGCTTTTCATTTTACCCATATTGCGCGGGTGCTGGGTAAAAGCGGATTGTGTGCCATGATTCTTACCCACGTCAAAAGTTACTACAGAAATTTCTGTCGGATGATTTCTTCGATTTCCAATGTTGTAAGCGGCTTAGCCTTTGTTTCAAATGTCATGATTAGCTTGTCCCCGGGGTAGATGTTCGCTTCGCAGTATTGGCGTATCTTCTGGCACATGCCGGCCGCATAGCGTTCATTATCAACCATTCCAAAATGTTCCCAATAGTATAGTTGCTGTGTCTTTGGGTGAAGTATTGAAAAATCAGGGTAGATGGGCTGTGTTCGCAGCATCAATTGTGCCTCGTAGCGAAAAGGAATCCCCTCCCTAAAAAGCGCCTCATCAATGAGTAGCTCCGATTTTGAACGAACTACATTTCCGGAACAGGTTTTTAAAACAAGGTTTTCCGGATGAGAATCTAATTTTTGATATGGCTGTTTTCTCCACTCTTCAACGCTGGGATTAAAATTTTTTAACAATTCCTGGAACTCGGGCTTCGCCATAAGTTTTTTGTCTATTGTGGACAATTGAATTGAGGTTTGATTACAAACCGATTGAAATACTTGATACTCATACTTGAGTTGTTGAAGTTCTGCCAAAAGCGAATGCTTCTCAGCCAGTTGTTGCGCAAATTCGCGCTTCTTTTTGGGTATTACGACCAGAGGTTTCCCCGGCAGGGAATGGTACCACTTCACCGTATCCCCATTCTTACATATCCGAAGCTTTCCATCCGGATAGGTTGTCAGCTTTTTCTCCAATGCGATAATTCGTTCCGAAAGCTGATTCTTCCATAATTCTGTCTTATCTAACAATAAGCTAGTCCCCTCCCCTCTGGTTGCAAGAATAACACAATTCCGGACAAAAAACAAGGGCGGCTTAAAAGCCGCCCAAAATTTATAGCTCATTTACTAAAATCACCACAGACTTCTTCGGAAGGGAGATGTCCAGCTTTCCGTCTCTTACCTCATAGGTTACGGGTATTTCCGAAAATTCCATGTCATGGAAATACAGGCGCTGGGTCAGCTTCGCCGTCTTTGGCACGCCTGCCTCTTGCACGGAAATATGATCCGTGAGGGCAAAATCGCTGTGATTCAGCAAAATAATCACCTGCTGCTCTCTGGTGAAGCGAGCATAGCCCAACAAAGATGTACTTCCTTTTAAGAAAGTAAACGAACCATGCTTTAAAGCTGTCACGTTCTTTCTTAAATGAATGGCTTTCTTGTAGGCTTCCAGAATCTGCTTATCTTCCTTGCCCCAAGGGTAGGTCCGCCGATTGTCCGGATCGGTAAAACCGCACAATCCCGCTTCATCTCCATAATATAAGGTAGGCGCTCCCGGCCAGGTCATCTGCAACAGAATCGCCTCCATCATAACGTCTTTTCGAATGCCTTCTTCTGCAGCCTGATATCCCAAGTCCGCCACTCGTCCCACCTTCTGATTGGTTCGTGTAAGGAACCGGGAGTGATCGTGATTTGACAGCTGATTCATACTGCAGTTCAAGGATGGATATAAGAACTGCTTCATGTGCCAGTCCATGGCTCCTTTAAAATAGTCGGTATTTCCGCAAAGTTCCGGATGAAATTCGTCGCTATGCTTCTCCATTCCTGTCAGATAATAGCTTACCGGCTCCATAAAGGCATCGTAATTCATAATGGAATCCCATTCATCGCCTCGCAACCAGGCGCTTGGATTACCGTAATGCTCTGCAATAATTACCGCATCCGGGTTTGCCTGTTTTACTACTTTTCGGAAACGTTTCCAGAAATAATGATTGTATTCCTCGCTGGTTCCCAAATCTGCTGCCACATCCAAACGCCACCCGTCTGCGTTATAGGGGGGAGATACCCATTTTGCCGCGATTCGCATAATCTCATCTTCCAGCTGAATAGAGGTTTCATAGCTTAACTTCGGCAGAGTATCAAATCCCCACCAACCGTCATAACTCTTGTTATCCGGCCAATCATTGGGCTGGTGGAACAAAAAGTAATTCCGATAGGGGCTGTCCTCATAGCCGTAAGCACCTTTCTCGTAGCCCGGCTGATTGTCATAGATTTTCTCCCGATCCAACCACTTGTGGAAGGATCCGCAATGGTTAAAAACGCCATCCAGGATTACACGGATTCCCCGCTTGTGAGCTTCTTCCACCAGTTTTGCAAACAGTTCATTGGAAGCTTCCAGATTCTCCTTTCGAGTCACCTTGCTGATATAGCGCTCCGCTTTCCGGTTATCCGTTTCCATCTCCGACAAAAGACTTCCCTCTGCCTCTTTGATTACGCCAAAGTGAGGGTCAATATAGTCGTAGTCCTGAGTATCGTATTTATGGTAGGAAGGAGATACAAAAAGCGGGTTAAAATAAATTGCCTCAATTCCCAGCTCCTCCAAATAATCCAGTTTCTTTATTACACCGGCAAGATCGCCGCCGTAAAATTCTCCCACATGACTGAAGGATGGATGTCTGCTCCACATTTCCACCTCATCGCTGTGAGCATAGTTATAATAGTATTCTCTTGTTTCCACATTATTTCCCGAATCTCCGTTGCAAAATCGATCCGTAAAAATCTGGTACATTACCGCGCCCTCAATCCACTCCGGTGTATCAAAACCCGGCACCAGTTTAAAAGCGCTGTCCCATTCCGGATTGGGGCTGGCAAAATTACGCTGATAATAGCAGGTTTCGCAATCGCTTTGCACCTCAAACAGGTAACTACACTCTTTATTGGTCGCCCGCACCAGAACCGCAAAATAATCAAAACCGTTTTGGCTTTCCTTCTTCTCCATCTCCAGGCGCCGTCGGTTAAAATGCAGATACGCATGTTCCACATTTCCTTCCTCCGCCCTTAGCAGAATGGTTACTGCTTCATAAGGCATGACCTGGTTTGGAGTTATATATTCCGACGAACCATCGGAAAATAACGCTTCTTTATTAATTGTTCCCATTCATAACCTCCCGTCTTCTTCACCCACTGTCTGCAAACAGTATATCCAATAAATGTGTCAATTAGTAGACGGATTTGTGTTTTTTGCAAAGTAAAAAAAGACAACCTGTCGATCGGTTGTCTTTTAGGAGAAGGTATTTTTACTATGGGGTTAGCAAAAATTATATAATGTATTGGGGGGGGTTACGCATATTATAATACCACGGTGGCTTTTTGAAGTGTGCCCAAACTTTACAAAAAAACATTTGTCTTTTTGTGCAATTTGCACACACTTCACCCCCTGACATTAGTTCTCAAATAATGCTTCAAACTCTTCCTTATTAATCTTCTCTTTCTCTATCAGCAAGTTCGCACATGCATGTAATACATCCATGTGGTCTGTGATAATCTGTTTGGCTTTTCCATAGCACTCGTCAATGATGCGTTTTACTTCATTGTCGATGGTGGTTGCCACCTGCTCGCCATAGCCTCTGGTATGTGCCAAATCCCGTCCGATGAATACCTCATCGTCATCATCGCCGTAGCAAATCAATCCGATATCATCCGACATACCGTATTTGGTAACCATGTTCTTAGCCATCTTGGTTGCCTGCTTAATATCCTGGCTGGCTCCGGTAGTAATATCGCCAAAGATAAGCTCTTCTGCCACACGTCCGCCTAAATCCACGGTAATTTCCTGCAGCATCTCACCCTTGGTACTGAACATATTATCATGTTCATTCAATGGCATGGTGTAACCCGCCGCACTAGCTCCGGTAGGCACAATGGATACGGAATATACCGGTCCCACATCAGGAAGCAAATGGAATAAAAGCGCATGACCGGCTTCATGGTAAGCTGTAATCTTCTTCTCTTTTTCGGAAACTACGCGGCTCTTCTTCTCCGCTCCGATTCCTACCTTCACGAAACATCTCTGGATGTCCTGCATGGTAATGTAGGCGCGTTTTTCTTTTGCTGCGGCAATTGCTGCCTCATTCATAAGATTCTCTAAATCCGCTCCCACAAAGCCCGCAGTGGTCTGAGCGATTCGATCCAGATTCACATCATCGCCAAGAGGTTTGTTCTTGCAATGTACATCCAGAATCTCCCGTCTTGCTTTCACATCAGGACGTCCCACATGCACCTTACGGTCAAAACGTCCCGGACGCATAATGGCGGGGTCCAAAATATCCACACGGTTGGTAGCTGCCATTACGATGATGCCTTCATTCACACCAAAACCATCCATTTCAACAAGGAGCTGGTTCAATGTCTGCTCACGCTCATCGTGGCCTCCACCCATACCGGTACCACGGCGTCTTGCAACCGCGTCAATCTCATCTATAAATACAATACAGGGTGCGTTCTTCTTCGCTTCTTCAAATAAATCTCTTACACGGGAAGCACCCACACCTACGAACATCTCTACGAAATCCGAACCGGAAATGGAGAAAAACGGTACACCGGCTTCTCCGGCAATAGCTTTGGCCAGTAATGTTTTACCGGTTCCCGGAGGGCCTACAAGAATAACACCCTTCGGAATACGTGCTCCCAAATCCGTATACTTCTGAGGGAACTTCAGGAAATCAACAATTTCCTCCAATTCCTCTTTCTCTTCCTTCAGTCCGGCAACGCTGCCGAAGTTAATTTTGCTTACATCGTCTTTGTGCATCTTCGCATGGCTCTTACCGAAATCCGCCATCCGGCTTCCTCCGCCTGCCGCCGCATTCTGACGATTCATCATAATCACAAATAAGATAAACATTGCTCCGAAGACCAATAGCAGCGGCAGCAAATCTTTCAGAAAGCTTTCTGCCGGCACCGCACTTAAAGTGTAGCGGGTAAAGCCCTGCTCCTCCATCATCTTCTGAGCTTCATTAACGTTGGATACTTCCAACAGACGAACCTCTGTGGTATCCTTGCCGTCATCGTCTCTGGTAGCAACCACTACCTTCAATGTTCCGGTTGGGACATCCCGGCTCTGCTCTACTTCTACGCTTAAGACTTTATTCTGCTTAATGTCCTCGATGAACTGGGTCTTGGAGTACACTTCATCTCTTCCCACCTGGCTATCGAAAAAGTACCAGATAGCCACAATGACCAGAACAAGCAAAATGTAAATCGTTACGCCTCGCGCTTGTCTCTTCAACTTCTTTTCCTCCTAGTCCTCGTCAAGTTCCACAACACCGATGTACGGCAGATTGCGGTAACGCTGAGCATAGTCAAGACCATAGCCCACCACAAATTCATCCGGAATGTTAAAAGCGGTATAATCTACCTCTACCGGCTTCACTCTACGCTCCGGCTTATCTAAAAGTGTACATAAGTGAAGACTTGCAGGTTTCCGGTTCTTTAAAATCTCAAGCAGATAGCTTAAGGTTCTTCCGGAATCGATAATATCTTCCACTACCAATACATCTTTGCCCTCAATAGGTTCATCCAAATCCTTCACGATCTTTACAACACCGCTGGATTTGGTATCATTTCCATAGCTGCTTACGGACATAAAGTCCATGGATACCGGAACAGTAATACGCTTAGCAAGCTCACACATAAAAAATACGCCGCCCTTTAATACACAAATCAGGTGTACCTCCTTGCCGGCATAATCTTTACTGATCTGAGCGCCAAGTTCAGCAATCTTCTGATCTACAGCCTGTTCATCAATCAGTACTCTTATTTTTTCACTCATCTGTCTTGTCTCCTTTATCTATACTTATTTCCATAATCCGTCTTGTTGCCCCGGTCACCTTGGCATCCTCTGCCATGCGCCTTCCCAATACCCAGAAAACATGAGATTCACTTGCCAGCACAAGCTGTTCTTCCCGCTGCTTCTTGGGAATCTTCTCATCAACGAAGAATTTCTTTATGGTTTTCTTATGTCCGACTGCATCCATCACGAAAAAATCCTCCGGCTGGCAGTATCGGACTTCAAGTTTATTTTTTATTATATCATAATCCATCCATTTGGTACAACTTTTCTCCGGAATTTCGGAAATTCTCTCGTTTTTTTCAAAAATTCGCACAGACAGTCGGCTTCCATCCGGTAAAACCAGGTTTTCCTCCCCGAAAATCGGCTTCTTAAACCCCGGTCGTTCCTTTTTCTCACCTTGTTCTTGTGCTGCCTCTGTTCTGTATAGTCTTACACCTTCGTATTCCCGCTCGCCCCTGATTTGGTATGGTAGCATGATAAAACTCCCCACCTGGCTGCCAAACAGCCTTAAAACCGCTTCTACGTGCTGTCCGGTAAGGTCCTTCTTCTGCCCTGCCAAATCGGACAGGCACTTACGAACCACCTGCTGCCGGATATAAATCGGTTCCTGCACAATTTCCCCACCGATTCTCAAATCCGCTCCTTCTTTCCCAACATAGTTTAAAAGCGCCGCAGCTTCCGCTTTTTGCAAAACCTCGTCTGCCTGACGTAATCGATTTGCCGTTCTGAAAAAGTGCTCTACCGCCCCTTCGTTTACGGATTCCAGTATAGGGATTATCTCTTTTCGAATCCGGTTTCTTGTATACACCGTATCTTCGTTGGTGGCATCTATGCAAAATTGAAGCTTTTCGTTTTTCAAATACTCTTCAATCTCCGCCTTCGTTACACATAAAAGCGGGCGGATCAGCTGACCGCTTACGGGCTCCATGGGATACAATCCCTTGATTCCGCAGCCCCTGCACAAAAAGAAAAGCATGGTCTCCATTAAATCATTGGCGTGGTGCGCCACCGCGATCTTCGCTCCTCCAATTCGTTCTGCCCCCTCATACAGCGCCTCGTACCGAAGCTTTCTTGCAGCCTCCTCCATGGACAGCCCCTCTTTTTTTGCATAAGCAGGCACCTCAAGTCTCACACTTTTACAAGGAATCTCCCACCGGGCACAAAGGTCTTCCACAAATTCCATGTCCTGCACTGACTCCTCTTTACGAATGCCATGCTCCACATGCAAGACCCGCAGCGTAAAAGGTATCTCCTTTCGGAATTCCCGCAATAAAGAAAGCAAACAAACGGAGTCGCCGCCGCCGGATACTCCCACCAAAACACTGTCGCCTTCTAGAATCATGTTGTATTCCCGAATATAATCCAAAACTTTTTTCATTCGCTATCGTTCACGGATTCCTGCCACCAATACCATACAGTCGTCCGCTCTTTCTCCTTTTGTCTCTTTCACAATCTTTAATATCTGTTCCGCCATGGCTCCCGGATTTCCCTTTGGCAGCATCATAAGCAACTGCCTCATGGCCTCTTCCGGGTCATCCCCGGCCAAGGCATCCAGCACTCCGTCGGAAGCCATAATAAGATAATCGCCGTGATACAGTTTTTTTGCCGCCGGCACACCCGGGCTTTGTGCAAAAGCGCCTGCCGGCAACGCTCTTTCCTCCGGCTGGTCTATCTTATCTACCTGATTTTTGTGGATTACAAAACTGGCGGGTGCTCCCATTTTATAAAATAAAGCCTCCCCGGTAAATTCATCAATCTCGCACAAATCCACCGTAGCCAAAAAGCCTTCCTCGCTCTGTCCAGCCAAGCAGCCATTACTCATGTTTAAAGCATCCGCAGCCGAAAAACCTGCACTTAAAAGTTCCTCTATTAACTCTAGCACCCTTTCGCTCTGACGGCAAGCAGTTTGTCCGCTTCCCAACCCATCGGAAAGCATTACAAAGGTTTTTCCGTCCTCCCGACGCAGTACCGAAAAATTGTCCCCGCAAGGTTCCGAATACTCTTTGCTTTCTCCTTCCGCAAAAAATCGAACCGTAAATCGTCCTCTTTCCCGCAGCAACAACTCCTGCTCCTTATCCGTCAAATAGGGCTCTCCTTCCTCCGCCACCAGAAAGGATGTACCAAATACCTGCTGTGCCATGCGGGCAACAGCCTTTTTACTGATTTGGTTAGGCTTCTTTGCGCCTGCATATAACAAAAGCATCCCCCGTCCTTCTTCATCCTCCAAATAGCTGTACCGACTGCTTTTCACTCCTTTTTCCCACAAAAGATATTCCAGCCGGCGAATTTCCCCTGCCTTATCCGGACAGGAAAACTCCCGCTCCTTTAAACACTGGTTTAATGCCCCGGCAATGGCTCGCAGTCCTTCCTGCACCACAGTCGTTCCCTCTTTTTCCAATTCCGCGCAGGATGCCAGGCAGGTCTTGGTGGCAGGGTGCAGACTGTCTGCCATTTTTTCCACCGCGCGAACGTAACCTTTCAGTCGCCCATCCTTTGGAGCAGGCGCTACCCGACAGGTGGTAAACAGGCTTCGTCGATCCGTAAGCATCCCATGTGCCAATTCCTTGAAGCAAAAAACGGTTCCCATTGTAAATGCCGCCTCCAACCCAATGACACAGGCGCCGTATCGACTAATATGAAACCATTCTCCCGCCATACCCACCAGAGTAACGCAGACGCCTGCCAAGATTCCGCACACCGGCGTACTCACCGCTCCCCTATTTCTTCTTATCAGAAATTCTCCCATTAGGATTGCCCCGCCGATGGCAAGGTATTTTACTCCGACAACATACGGAACGAACATACTTAATCCCAGCCCCATGCTTAGGAATAATAGAGGCGCAGGCAGTGCCTCGCTTCCCAGAATGGCCACCACTCCCGGCAGAAAGGGATTGGCTCCCACCACTTTCACTGCAGTAAGCGCCACCAGAGCTGCGTAACATAACAATTGCTTTTTTCTCATACTTTTCCTCCTCACTTGATGATGAGGCTCATTATAAGAAAATTCCCTCCACCCCTTTGTCAAATTCGGGAAGCGGTCATTAAATCTTTTTGACAAATTCTCCCTTCCCAAAGTCCTTTAAGTTCCTGCAGCCGTTAAAAAAGACCTATAGGCTCGGCCTACAGGTCTAACTTACACATTCTTTAATGATCTGATTTAAAGATAATCTCGTTCTTAAATACCATTCCCAGCTTCTCGCGAGCCATCTGCTCCACATACTCCATGGTCTTGGTAAATTCCTCCAGGGTGGAAAGGTCATCCTTACGCTCTACCTGTGCTTCATACTGCTCTTCCAACGCCTCCTTCTTCTCAATACAGGCAACGTTCTTCCGATACAGCTTTATCACGTTAAAGCCAAGCACTACTACGACCAGTAACAGTACCAAGGTCACGATTCGCGTCGTATATTTCTTTTTTTTCTTCGCTCTTCGACCCATATTTCCTCCCATAGTTACTTCATTTGCTTTTTATTGTAATCACAATTTATGATTTGTGCAATACCTTTTTCCATTTTGATTTACATTTTTCTGCAAAAGTTGTAACCCTTTTCCCCATCAGACCATAGGTAAGACCCATCCCCAGCGCTGTACTCCCCAGAGAATAAAAGCGAAGCGCTCCTTCATTCAGTAAAAAAAGCAGAGTAAAGATTCCCATGGATGCCACCATCCAAAAAAGAGCGTCCTCTGCAACCACTGCTCCGCGTTTGTGGGGAATCCACACCCGCATAATCAGAAACAGACTGTAACCGGCCATAAGAAGAATTCCAAGTGCAAAGCTTAGGACCAGCAATTTCAGTTCCCCTCCGATGGATGGCTGAATCTGTATGACCATCTAGGAAAACAGGCGGCCGAACAATCCCGCTCCTCCTTTTTCAAATGCCGGGGCATCGCTGTAGCTTAAGCTGTCCATGGTTCCTTCCATCTCCACTTCTCCCTTTTCCAGGCTCAGTCGGGTGACATGAAGATCCGATCCTTTTATGTGTAACATTCCAATCTCCGTCTCCAGCAAAACCTCATTTAAATCAAAACGGATTACATCCACTATCCCGCACAGGGAAAGCATTTTTCTATCCTGTAAACTTAACCGGTGTTCCATTGTGCTTCTTCCTTTCTTCTATTCGGCAGTGCCACAAGCCTCTTTGATAAAACCTATGTGACGCTTTTCCAAAATAGAACCGAAAAAGCTTTTACAGATAACGGAACAGTTCCTTTGCTTCTTCCTTACGGGAAGTATCCGCGATTTCAAGAACCTCTACCCGCACCGGTTTGCTTCCGAACTGAATCTCAATGATATCCCCCGGCTTTACGGACAGGGATGCTCTTGCCACTTTATCGTTTACCAACACACGTCCCGCATCGCAGGCTTCGTTTGCCACGGTTCTCCGCTTAATTAAGCGGGACACCTTCAAAAATTTATCAAGTCTCATATTCCACTCCTTTTATGAAAAAAGAAAGGCAGGTCCAAAGACCTGCCAAGGTTCGTTACATAAAACTATGCATTCACCATGTCTTTTAATGCTTTACCAGCTTTGAACTTAGGTGCCTTGGAAGCTGGGATGCTCATTTCTGCACCAGTCTGCGGGTTTCTACCAGTTCTGGCAGCTCTCTCAGAAACTTCAAAGGTTCCGAAGCCTACTAACTGTACTTTCTCACCTTTCTTCATTTCCTCAGCAACAACCTCGGTAAATGCTTTTAATGCCTTTTCAGCATCTTTTTTGGAAATTTCAGCTTTGTCAGCCATTACAGCTACTAATTCTGCTTTGTTCATTTTAAGTTCCTCCTCATTGAATTCATAATACTGTAAGACACGCAATATTATTCATAAGTTTATTTATAAATGGTTTTTTGCGATTTGTCAAGAAAAATCGCCTATTTCTGCAATCTTTTTGTAAAAAATCCGTTATATTTGCTGTTTCCTACCCTTCAATCAGAGTATCAGCGGCTTTTTTCAATGCTTCTTTGCGCTTTTTCGCATCCTCAAAGGAACTGCCTTTTACGCCATAATACAGCTTGATTTTCGGCTCTGTTCCGGAAGGGCGAACGCATACCCAGGCATCCTCAGGTAACTCATAGTACAATACGTTGGATTTCGGCAGGGTAAGTTCCTTGATTTCCCCAGTCTTTACATCCTGCTCTGTACCTTTCTGGTAGTCCTTTTGTACCAAAACCTCAAAATCGCCAATGCAGGTAAGGGCCTCTTTATGAAGATGCTCCATGATGGAAGCGATTTTTTCAAGACCGTCCTTGCCCGGCATGGTTACGGATTCTACGCTATCCTCATAATAGCCGTACCGCTCATACATCTTCAGGGTAGCATCCCACAAAGTCATGCCCTGCTGCTTATAAAATGCTGCTGCCTCGCACAGTAACATGGTGGCCACCACCGCATCCTTGTCTCTTGCATAAGTTCCCGCCAGACAGCCGTAGCTTTCTTCCATACCAAAAAGATAGGTTCCTTTGCCCCTCTCTTCAAATTCCAAAATTTTCTGTCCGATGTATTTAAAGCCGGTAAGTACTTCAATCAGACGTACGCCATGGCCTTTCGCAATGGCATCCACCAAATGGGTACTAACGATGGAACGAATCACCGCTCCGTCCTGAGGAAGCCCATTCGCTGCCTCTTTTTCGTTCAAAATATACTCTGCAATAAGGCTACCGGACATGTTTCCCGTCAACGCGTGATAGGTCTGCTCTTTTGCATCCCATACATACACTCCCAAACGGTCAGCATCCGGATCTGTAGCCAATACCAAATCCGCTTTCTTTTCCTTAGCCAGTTTCAAGGCTAACGCAAAGGCTTTTTCGGATTCCGGATTAGGATAATCTACGGTTGGGAAGTCACCGTCCGGAAGTTCCTGCTCTTTTACCACATGAACATTCTCAAAGCCCAATTCCTTCAAAACCCGGCGCACCGGAATGTTTCCGGTTCCGTTTAACGGCGTGTAAACAATGGTCAGTTCCTTACCCATTTCCTTAATAACTTCCGGATGAAGACTCTGCTTCTTTACTTCCGACAGATATGCCTGATCCATTTCTTCGCCCATTTCCTCATACAAGCGTTTTGCCTTGGCTTCTTCCAAAGTCATGGTTTTCATGGTACTGTAATCGGTAATAGCCTTTACTTCGTCCATGATTCCCTTATCGTGAGGCGGGGTAATCTGAGCGCCGTCTGCCCAGTATACTTTATAGCCGTTATAGTTGCTTGGGTTATGACTTGCGGTAATGTTAATACCTGCAATGGCATGTTTTTCCCGCACCGCAAAGGACAACTCCGGCGTTGGTCGCAATGATTCAAACACATAGGCTTTAATTCGGTTTGCCGCAAGACATCTTGCTGCTTCCTGAGCGAATTCCGGCGACATATGTCTGGAATCGTAGGCGATGCATACACCACGCTTTCCTTCACCCAGCTTATTGATATAATTTGCCAGTCCCTGGGTGGCTTTTCGCACGGTATACGGATTCATACGGTTGGTTCCGGCTCCCAGTATGCCACGCAATCCTGCGGTGCCAAACTCCAGCTCCTTATAAAAACGCTCCGTGATTTCTTTTTCATCCGATTGGATTGCCAAAAGCTCTTTTTTGGTCTCTTCGTCAAAATATGGATCTTCACACCATTTTCTGTACATTTCCTGTGCCTGCATAGCTATCCTTCTTTCTTTGTTTTATCGTTAATTACTTTTGGTCTCTTTCATTTCTCCGGTATTGGTTTCCTCGTTATCCTTCTGCTCGTCCTTGGTCTTATCTTCCGTAAGAATCTTTAATACCTCATTAGCCAAAGATCCTACAGACGTGCTGGAGGAATCCGTCGAACCGGTGGTTCCCGTACTGCTTCCGGTGGTTCCCGTAGAAGAATTGCCGGTGGTTCCTGTTGTGCCGCCGCTTCCCGTCTGACTTCCCGCCACGGTTCCAGCCACGGAACCCGCCAAGCCGGAAGTCGGTTTGGTATTGTTGGCGTTACTGTTGTTACTGCTGCCGGTTTTATCCTTCATATTAATCTCTATCCGGGAGTTCCGGGAATTGAAAAATAAAATTTTCGTCCAGTCGCTATATCCGTCCTTGGTAGCTTTCACCCGATAAATTCCGTAAGGCAGTGTCATTGCTTTTCCAAGCTTGATTTTCTTACCGTTCAGGGTTACCATCACATCCTTTTGCTTTGCCAAAAGTGTCAACTTGCCCTTTTTGGTGGTTCCGGTATTAAATTCCTTCAAATCGACTACTGTTTTTTCTCCGGGCTCAATGGTTACTTCCTTCGCACCACTGTGTCCCGAACCTGCAACCTCCAATAGATAGGTTCCGGCCCGTACCGACATGGGGGCGTTCTTGGTAATCCGAGCTGCCGCAACGTTACCCAATACAAAATAGCCCTTTTCAAAGCCGGCTATATTTGTAAACTCAATCTCACCATGGCTGGTGGTAATCATTACGCTTAAAATTTCTTTTCCGTTACCGATGATGGTCAGCTCATCCGAGTCTCCGATTTGTTCTCTCGTAAACTGCTCCTCGTCATCAAAAACCGGCACGGTTTCCGCCAGACGATATATCTCGCTTCCCACCGTCAGGCTTCCCTTCTTAAGATCCACAGCATACTTGTGTAACTCCGGAAATACCCATACATGTCTGGACTGTTCCATACGCTCTATGGTCTGAGTGTTGACATCAATATCTAACTCGTATATCTCTCCGGGGTGCATCTGCTCTCTGGATATGGGTTGGGAAAAACGGTCAAAAATCTCCGTTCCACCGTTATAGTAATATACAAATTCTCTGGCCGCTCCCTTTACCTTCTCAAAGACCATCAAAGACATGTCCTCCACTTCGCCTTTGTAGATAAAAAGATCCGGTATTTTTCCTTCTTCTTCGGTAGCATCTCCGGATGCCGTTGGCAAAAGCTCTGTTCCGCCTCCGCCGATTACCACCTTTGGTTCTTTCTTTCCACACCCTGCCGTCAGCAAAACAAAACAAAACAGCAGGATCAGAATGCTTCCTCGTTTCATAGCATCCCCCTTGTATCCTTTTTTCATTTCGTATTTTTTATATTTTAAGCGAATCCTTCTAAAAATGCAAGGAAGCTTAGCCGTTCCTCTTCCTGCTTTTTCAGGCTTTTCAGCTTTTCAAGGTCTCTCAGGGTTATGTGATTTTTTCGTGTCGCAGCATAATGATTCGCCACCTTAAGAAAACGGGAGGGAAATGCAAGGCGTAAATACAACTGTTTTTTCTCCGCATCATTAAGAGGCAAAACCTCCTGCAACATTCCCAGCAGTTCCCGGCAAAGCACCTGGCTGTAGCTGTTTTTCTCCATAATCTTACGAATATAAAGAGCCACATCCGAAAGGATACTGTCCCAGCCCAGATTATCAAATCGAATAAGACTCACTCCATTTTCTCCAACCAAAACATTGTGATGGGTAAAGTCTCTGTGGCAAAGCCCCCTCCTTACCCCGTCGGAGGTATTCCATTCCTCCTCCAATGCCTGCACTTTTTGTCCCTGTTCATAATAAGTTAAAAAAAGCCGGCTAAATTCCATGTCAAACTCGTTTTTTTGCCGCTTTTTGGCTATCAAGTTGCTAATACTCTTCATTTCACGATTTTTTCGCTGCACTTGAAAAAGAAAATCCGAAGGCTGTTTGTCCCCGATTTCCATGGTCTCCGATAATCCAAGCAGCGCCTTTGTCAGTCTCCCTAATGCCTCCGCTCCCGCCATCACCTGGCCGGGATTTTTCGGATCGCATTCCGGGTCTAAAAACCACTTTCTGAGGGTGTAATTTTTCCCGTAGGTATCCTGGGAATATTCCTCCCCCTCTATGGTCCGAACCAGCGTATCCACTCGCATTTCCTGCTTTTCCAGTTCCTCTAATACCCTCCTTAAAAAAGCCAACCGTGTCTTACCTCCAGCATACTCCTTTAGAAAAAAATCTCCCTCCTCGCACCGGCACCATAAACCTCCCCGTACCCTGCTCATCCGGGTAACGTGGTAGGGATACAGGCTCATGCTTTCTGCTTCCCGATTATACAAAATGACCCTCCCTACAATGAAATTTCGAGTTCCCGCTCGTTTTTCCATTGTATGAAGGGTCTTTTCTCTTTATTACAGCTTTTGTTTTGCCATTTTCAAAAGCTGCTCTTTTTCATTCAATTCTTGTTTTTTCAAAACCTCATTTAATAAATATTCCAAAATTTCTCCAATTTTTTTGCCGTGGGGAACTCCCATTTCCAGTAAGTCGCTACCGGTTATGGCAAGCTGTCGGATAGATACACAATCCCCTCGTTTTAAAATCTTTTCCGCCAATAAACGTTGATTTTCCGGGCTTTCTCCCGTTTCCACCTCTCTTATGGCAAGGTAGCGCATCAGCAAATCCTCCGGATAGTGACTTAAGAACTGACGAATAGGAATTTCCTCTGCTTCCAATTCTTTATCCGCCAAAAACACCAGGTTTTTCACATTTTTAATGGTTTCTCCGTCGGTTTTCAATCGCCTTAAAAGCTTAGAAGCGGCATCTTTTTTATCCTCGCCCTCTCCCTTAAGACAGGTATCAAAGAGTAGCGCCAACCGGATATAGATATCTGCCGGGGATTCCTGCAGTCTTTTTAACATCTTTTTACGGATATCTTCCTGCTCCACCGCCTCCGCAAGTTCCGGTATCACCACCTGAAAGACGCCGGTATCAATCATAAGGTCTAAATACTCCGGGTGTTCCGACAGCAGAAGCTTCTTAAGCTCGGTATAAATCCGTTCTACACTGACCATGCGCAGGCGCTCTTTTAATTCTGCCATGGCTTCCTTAGTCCGCTCTTCCACTGTAAATCCCAGCTGTGCGCCAAACCTGGCTGCTCGCATGATTCTAAGAGCATCCTCCGTAAAACGCTCTGTAGGTTCGCCAACACAGCGTACCCGTTTCTCTTTTAAATCCTGTTCTCCACCAAAAATGTCAATAAGTCCCTGCTTCGGGTGGTAGGCCATGGCATTAATGGTAAAGTCTCTTCTTTTTAAATCTTCCGTAAGACTTGCGGTGAAGCTCACTTCCTTAGGATGTCGCCCGTCCTCATATTCACCGTCTACCCGGTAGGTGGTAACTTCAAATCCTTCTTTTCCAATTAAAACCGTAACGGTCCCATGCTGAATTCCGGTATCCACCGTACGGTCAAACAGCGCTTTCACCTGTTGCGGTGTCGCCTGCGTTGTAATATCCCAGTCTCCCGGCGTTCGAAAAAGAAGCCGATCACGAACACAGCCGCCTACAGCAAATGCTTCGTAGCCGGCCATGTTTAATCTCTCTATGATATTGGTTACCCCGCTTGGTAATTCCATATTCATTAGTACGCTTTTCCCCAATATACAAGTGCTTTTGCCTTCTTGCCGCAGCATACACAGGTATCTGTAAGCTGCTCCTGCTCAAACGGCATACAACGGCTGGTTGCACCAATTTCGTCTTTAATCTTTAACTCGCACTCTTCTTCGCCGCACCACATTGCACGTACGAAGCCGCTCTTCTCGTCCATAATCTGCTTGAACTGTGCATAGTCTTTGGCATCATAAACGTGGGCGTCACGATGCTTCTTAGCACGTTCAAACATATCCTTCTGCATAGTTTCAAGGATTTCTTCCATCTTGCTTTCGATTTCGTCTAATGATACGGTAATCTTCTCATTGGTATCACGACGAACTACGATACACTGGTTTGCTTCAATATCCTTCGGTCCAATCTCAATACGAGCCGGAATTCCACGCATTTCCTGTTCTGCAAACTTCCATCCCGGACTCTTGTCGGAAAAGTCTGCCTTTACGGAGAACTTCTTTGCCAAACGTGCCTTAATTTCTTCTACCTTATTGGCAACTGCTTCCTCCTGCTGGCGAATCGGCACAATCATAATCTGAGTCGGTGCGATTCTCGGTGGCAATACCAATCCGTTATCATCACCGTGTACCATAATGATGGCACCGATAATTCTGGTGCTTAAGCCCCAGGATGTCTGATGTACGAAAGAAAGCTTGTTTTCTTTGTCTGTATACTGAATATTAAATGCTCTGGCAAATCCATCACCAAAGTTATGGCTGGTTGCAGACTGTAATGCCTTTCCATCATGCATCAAAGCCTCGATGGTATAGGTTGCCTCTGCACCTGCAAATTTCTCTTTATCTGTCTTTCTACCGCGAACTACCGGAATAGCCAGTACATCTTCTACAAAGTCAGCATATACATGAAGCATCTGCTCTGTACGCTCCTGTGCTTCTTCTGCAGTAGCATGAGCGGTATGTCCTTCCTGCCATAAGAACTCACGGCTTCTTAAAAACGGTCTGGTTGTCTTCTCCCAACGAACTACAGAACACCACTGATTGTAAACCTTAGGCAAATCTCTGTAGGACTGAATCTCGTTTGCGTAAAAATCGCAGAACAAGGTTTCAGAAGTAGGACGTACACACATACGCTCCTGTAACGGTTCCAATCCACCATGGGTTACCCATGCAACCTCCGGTGCAAAACCTTCTACATGATCCTTTTCTTTTTCCAGAAGACTCTCCGGAATGAACATGGGCATATATACGTTCTCCACGCCGGTTTCTTTGAATCGACGGTCTAATTCTTTCTGAATGTTTTCCCACAACGCATAGCCTGCGGGCTTGATTACCATACATCCCTTTACGCTTGTGTAATCAATTAATTCTGCCTTTTTTACCACATCGGTATACCACTGGGCAAAATCTTCTTCCATAGAAGTAATGGCCTGAACCATCTTCTTATCCTTTGCCATTTCTGTACCCCTTTCTTAGTTTTGATTTATTAGATAGAGCGGAATGCTCTTTCTTTCATACGTTCCTGGGATCCGAATTCTGCCATTGTTCTGGCATACATCTGATCCTTCATAAAAATACAGGCTCTTCCTGCTTCCTTTGCCTGATATAGGCTGCGATCCGCTTCGCTTCTCAATTCCCAGAATTCCCTTCTGTCCCGCTTCAAATTGCAATGGCATATACCCATGCTGACACTGACATAAGGAAGGAAATTGTTCCTTGCATGGGGAATCTGCATATCCTCAATGGTCTTCTTACATTCCATTGCCCACCGAACCGCATCTTCCTGCCTGATTCCCGTAAGCAGGATTAAAAACTCCTCGCCACCTACACGGGCTGCAATATCGCTTGTCCGCTTCGCCTGTTTCATCAATACAGTCGATACCTTCTGAATACAGGTATCGCCTGCACCATGGCCGAAACTGTCGTTATATTTCTTAAAATTGTCAATATCCATCATAATCACGGCAACCTCAGTACCCTGACGGTTACAAACGGGCCACACACTGCTTATCCTTCGCTCAAGACCTCTTCGGTTCAAAAGCTTCGTCATCTGGTCTGTCTCCGCCTGCCGTGTTACGTCTGTCAGCCTGCTGTAATCCGCAAGCTGTTTAATATAATTCAGGTAGCTCTGTCTTGCCACCACATTTCCAAAAGCAACAATTATCAGCGCATATACCACTCTTTCAAAATCCAGATTTCCCAACAGCATGTGTGCTCCCAGAATCAGCACCTCACTTACTATGCTCATAATCTGGGGAATCGGTGGAATAATGGGAACCAGGCATCCTCCTGCTACAAACAGTAAAAACTTCATCATAATGCTCATCTTACTGGTACCTGCAAAACCCAAAAGCAGAAGAAGTATCTCCTCCACAATCCAATAACAGCATAGAAAACGCGTGTACCATTCGCTTCTTTTACTGCGAAGAAGATAGTAGGCACTCGCAAGAAAGCATATTTCCAACAGATCCGTTACCGCAAGATAAATCCACGCCAACATAACCGACATGCGCAAATCTCTCATCAATATATGTCCAAGCCAAACCGGAGAGAGCACTAAAACAGAAATAGCGGATGCCAAAAGCACCCGTCGCACATTCTCTCTTTCCAATCTAGTTATCAAATTGGCATTTTGTCGAATGGACCCTCTTTCTTTCCTATTCATAACACTACCCGTTTCATTTCCTTATTCTAACACTATCAATAAGAGGTGACAACCCCTGTTTCATGGACAACCGATAGGAAAATTCTATATCACTATAGCGTTTTCCTATCGGCTGCCCTTAACTGATTACCTTTAAACACTGCCAGTATTCATCTATCTGTCGAATATCTTCACCCACTTTAATTACCGGATGGGACATGTCATTGGGCGGAACAAAATACACCTCTCCCACAGACCCGTCCGTCATTCTCACCTGCTTGCCTCTCAAGTACCGAGCCATATAATGGGTAAATGCTGTCAAAACCTTCTCGTCCAATCCCTGGTTCACCCCGTCCCGCAAACTGTCAAGCACATCAAAAGGTACCTTCGCGGGCTTGTACACACGTTCCTCCACCAGAGCATCATATACATCCGTCACTGCCGTGATTCTGGCAAAAAGCGGAATATCATCCATCAATCCGTCCGGATAGCCGGAGCCATCGTTACGTTCATGATGGTATAAAACAGCTTCTTTAATGGTGTCATTTACTTCGTCCCCCAACATCTCATAGGAATATACCGCATGAGCCTTCATAATCTCAAATTCTTCCGGCGTCAGCTTCCTGGGCGCATCCATAATCTCTTCCGGAATCATGGTCTTTCCAATATCATGCAGAGTTCCGGCAATAACCAATTCGTACACGTCCTGAGGCGGCATACCCAGACTCTGAGCCACCATGCCGTTTAACAATCCCACGTTCAGGCTGTGTCGTTGCAGTTGTTCGCTCATAGGCCGCGGAGTATCAATACAATTCAAAAGCACCGTCATGTTCTGCTCCTGAATTGTCCGAACCGCTTCCCTCGCCACATTATCCGCCAAATCAAAGGCTATTTTCTTTGTTGCCTTGGCCGTTTCAAGAAGATAATTTACCTGATCCTTCAACCGGGTATACCCGCTGTTTAGCTCAAGTTTCTCTTGGTCATCGTCCGGGTGGACTTCCTGCCGCTCCATAACCTTCCGATAAGCCTTCTCGCCGGAAAGCACATAGCGCTCCTCGCCGCCAAAAGAAGTGATTTGTTCCAGGCGCTTCGCTGTAACCATCTCTCCTGCGGGAATAAGCAGAGTCTGCCCGTTCTTTCCATACAGATTCTCTTCCAGCGTCAGACCATCCCAAAGATACTCTATGGGGAACTGATATAAAGTTTCTTTTTTCTTCTTACTCTTATTTCGTGGTTTCTTCATTGCATTACCTACTTCATAATTATGATGAATCAATATCCAATTATTCTGTAATTCCCCTGCAACCGTACTCTTCTGTCCAAATTCCGCCGTTCTGTTTCCGAACAATCTCGTAATGCTTTCTCATCTCGCGGCCTTTCAAATCCAGCAAAAGCTGTATCTGGTCACCAATCTCAAAACTACCTGCAAATGTTCGAATTAAAACACCATTGGCACTAATGTTCTTTGTCATAACCCAAATGGGCTTACGTAAAATAACCTTACAATGCTTGTAAAGAATGGCCTCTACAACACCGTCTGTATTCACCGGATAACGCACATCTGCACGATTTTCTCGGGAGCATCCCTTTCCGAGAGCAATTTCAACGGTATTAGCAAGATTCAGTCCACGCATCATTCCGTAAAATTCATAGAGCGTATCCCTTCCGAATACAAGCACCGTTACCGGCTTGGTCCCCATTACCGATACGCTACTGGCAGGGACCTTGATTACATTTCTCCGCGGATCCGCTTCCACGATCTGGGTCTCTGCCAACAAATCGCCGTTCTCTGCATCTCGAAGTACAACCTTACACCCTTCTAATTGTCGTATCACCATCATATACAAATCCTCCTAACCCCGAATACAGCATCTCCTTCTTCTCTTCTAATTGTCGCTTTTAATGGTTTATTTTTTATTGTATCATATTTTTTGCATTTTTAAAAGGAAAATCCTTGAAAAGCCTTCCCTTTTGGTTGAACCTGAAATTCCATCTCTTTTCCCGTTACGGGATGGTAAAACAAAACATGGCAGGAGCACAATCCCACCGGGAGATAACACTTTTTATCATCTGCTGTTCCGTACTTGTGATCCCCCAAAAGAGGATGACCCCCATGGGCCAGCTGCACGCGAATCTGGTGGTGTCGTCCGGTATAAAGATGCACCCGGATTAGGCTCCTGTCTTCCAATACCTGCAACCGTTCATAGGTGAGCTTGGCCTTTTTTCCCCCCTTTGTTCCCTCCGTCACCACAGTGCTGGTATTGGTTCTTCCATCTCTTAAAAGCCAGTCCGTAAGCTCTCCTTTTTCCTCCGGAACACCCCGCACCACTGCATAATATTCCTTTGTAACCTTATGCTCTTGCACCTGCCGGCTCAGCACTGCCGTATCACCGGCAGTTTTTCCAAAAACAATCAGGCCTTCCACCGGCTGATCCAGTCGCTGTATCAGCCCAACATAAGTCTCCTGCCCTTTTTCTTTCCGGTAGGTCGCTACTAAAGACACCATGTCCTGCTGCCCCAGTTTTGCACTCTGAGTCGGGATTCCCGCCTGCTTATAGCACACTAAAACTGCCTCATCTTCATATAACACTTCTAACTGCATTAAACTCTCCTATAACTTAAATCGGTATCCCACGCCCCAGATTGTCTCGATAAACTGCGGCTTTGTGGAATCCATCTCGATTTTCTCGCGAATCTTCTTAATGTGAACCGTAACCGTGGCCACATCTCCCACCGATTCCAAGTCCCAGATTTGCTGGAACAGTTCCTCCTTGGTATACACGTGGTTTGGATTCTCTGTTAAAAATGTTAAAAGGTCGAATTCCTTGGCGGTAAACTGTTTTTCTTCACCTCTTACCCAGATTCTCCGAGCGGTTTTATCAATTTTAATACCACGAATTTCCACCACGGAATTGGAACTTCCCGCTGTATTTCCTATCAGGCGCTCATATCTGGCAAGATGCGCTTTTACCCTGGCAACCAGTTCACTGGGCGAAAAAGGTTTCGTAATATAATCATCGGCTCCCAACCCCAGTCCTCGCACCTTATCAATGTCATCCTTCTTGGCAGATACCAAAAGAATAGGGGTATTCTTAAATTCCCGAATCTGTTTGCAAATTTCAAATCCGTCCATTCCCGGAAGCATCAGGTCCAGAATAAAAAGAGAGAATTCCTCATTCAACGCCCGCTTCAAACCATCTTTTCCGTTTCCTTCAATCTCTACCTCGTATCCGCTAATGGTAAGATAGTCTTTCTCCAATTCTGCAATGCTTTCTTCGTCCTCTATAATCAATATTCTATCCATTTACTGCCTCCTGATATTTTCTTAGTACAAAATACATGGTGGTTCCCACATTTTCTTTACTGGTAACCCAAATCTGTCCACCGTGATCACTGATAATCTTTTTTACAATAGACAGTCCGATACCACTTCCCTTTGTTTCGTTTCGAGATGCATCCGCACGATAAAACCGATCAAAGATAAACGGCAAATCTTTAGCGGCAATGCCTTTTCCCGTATCTTCTATCTCTATCTGTACAAAATCTCCCACATCCTTAATACGGAAGGAAATCCGTCCCACGGGTTTTCCCATGTACTTCACTGCATTGGACACAATGTTATGGATGACACGGGTCAACTGTTCCGGGTCGGCAATCATCCGCATTCCGGCGCCGCATTCATTCCGATACACCAAATCGATGCCCTTGTTTTCCAAATCCAAACGAAGCTCTTCCATACAATCCGTAAAGTATCCCTCCACGTTAAGGCGCTGAAAATTATAGGGTACCCGGTTGGTATCCAGTTTGGAGTATACCGTCAATTCATTAATCAACGTGTTCATTTCCGATGCCTTATTATGAATTGTACGGATATACTTCTCCTGCTTCTCCGGTGTATTGGCAACCCCATCCATCAGCCCTTCCACATATCCCTGAATGGCGGTGATAGGGGTTTTCAAATCGTGACAAATGTTGCTAATCAAAATCTTATACTGACGATCCTGCTCGACTTTCTCTTCCGAAGATTCCTTCAGGCGCTTCCGCATCTGCTCAAAATTGGCACACAGTTCTCCAATTTCGTCCCGACGAGTTACCTCCATGGTAAAATCAAGATCTCCTCTGGCAATTCGTTTCGTAGCAGTTTCCAATCTTCGTATGGGGATAACAATTCCTCTGGAAGCCCACAGGGTCATACCGCCACCGCTTACAACAAAGATGGCTATTAAACCCACCAAAATCGTTTCTAACATATCTTCCGCTTCCGGAATCATTCCCCTTGTTTGGGTAACCAGAAAAACACTCACATTTTCCCCGGACCGTAACTTAAAGTCAATCTGCTTTAACAGCAGCTTGGAATAATCTTCCGTCCCCATGGTAACTGCCGCATCTTCACCGGTTCCCTCATAAGCCGGAAGCTGCTGCAAAAGCCCCACATCCTTCCGCCCGTCAAAAATAACTGTCTCACCTCGGCGGATAATCAGGTTTGTATTTTTTTTCTGTAATTCCTTGTCCGTCTCATTCTGCCATTCCTTTGTAAAAATCTTCTCCGGCATGGTTCCGGTGAGACTTTGGATTTCCCGATAGTCCTCATCCGTCAGATGTTCATAAGCCTGGGAGGCATTGGTAAGAACACTGTAATCCCCATCCTTTACACCATACACTTCCCGAACCTGCTTCAAATTTGTTGCCACGGAATAAAACAGCACCGTCACAATCAGCAGAATAGGCATAATCACCATCAGAAAAAAAGACAACCATAATCGATTCTCAATCTTCATCCCTTTTCTCCTGTTTATCTTTGCCGCTATTATAACATAAAAGCACATAGAAAAGAAGACCGGTTGTCAAAAGGTTCTGTCCTTTCAACAACCGGTCCGGTATTGCTACTATGATTTACAGTTCAGCTTTTAATTCTTCCACTCTGTCAAGTCTCTCCCAAGGAAGATCTAAATCCAATCTTCCGAAGTGACCGTAGCTAGCTGTCTGTTTGTAGATTGGTCTTCTTAAATCCAACATCTTGATAATGCCTGCCGGGCGCAAATCAAAATGCTTACGGATAACTGCAACAATCTTGTCATCCTCAATGATACCGGTTCCGTGGGTATCCACACGGATGGAAGTAGGTTCTGCCACACCAATCGCATAGGAAAGCTGGATTTCGCACTGTTTTGCAAATCCTGCTGCCACCAGATTCTTTGCTACATATCTTGCTGCATAAGCGGCACTTCTGTCTACCTTGGTGCAATCCTTTCCGGAAAAAGCACCGCCGCCGTGTCTGGCAAATCCGCCGTAGGTATCTACGATAATCTTTCTTCCGGTTAAACCGCTGTCGCCCTGTGGTCCACCGATTACAAAACGGCCTGTTGGATTAATATAGAACTTAGTCTTATCATCAATAAGCTCTTTCGGAAGAACCTCATCAAAGACATATTTCTTAATATCCTTGTGAATCTGCTCCTGAGAAACCTCCGGTGTATGCTGGGTGGATAATACCACCGCCTCAATACGAAAAGGTCTTCCCTCTTCATCATATTCTACGCTGACCTGGCTCTTTCCGTCCGGTCTTAAATAGTTTAAGGTTCCATCTTTTCTAACCTTAGTAAGCTGTCTGGTAAGCTTGTGGGCAAGGGCGATGGAATATGGCATATATTCCTCGGTTTCATCGGTAGCGTAACCAAACATCATTCCCTGGTCGCCGGCTCCGATTGCATCGATTTCCGCATCGGTCATCTTATTTTCTTTTGCCTCTAATGCCTTGTCAACACCCATTGCAATATCGCCGGACTGCTCGTCCAAAGCAACGATAACGCCGCAGGAATTGCCGTCAAATCCTGCCTGCGCATTGTTGTATCCGATATCGCAAATCGTCTCTCTTACAATCTTCTGAATATCAACATAAGCCTGTGTGCTAATCTCACCCATAACAAGTACCAATCCTGTGGTACAACATGTTTCACATGCGACACGACTGTTAGGGTCTTTCTCCAGTAACGCATCCAAAATCGCATCGGAAATCTGATCGCAGACTTTGTCCGGATGTCCTTCGGTTACGGATTCGGATGTAAATAATTTCTTCTCCATACTATATATTCTCCTTTCAACAAGTAGGGTTTCGTTGCGTCCAATCGCAAAAAAATAATCCGCTAAAAATAAGCGGATTTGATTCTACATCTCGTCCTCTTATTGTTCGATTGCTCGCTCAGGATGGCACCTTCCTTCTCAGGGGTTGCCGTGACTTCACTGATCCTATGTATCTCCATCACTCTGAATAAGAGTCCTTTATGAAATTATCGTTCTTTTATCATAAACGGTTGCATCTTTTTTGTCAACTGTCATTTTTGTGAAAAAAAGTTGACTTTTCTATGTAATCTTACTATAATTTGTCTTATAAACTGTAGTTTATACAGGAGGGAAAAATGAGCATAATTGAAACGAAGGATCTCCTGCCGGGTATGGTGACCGCCGCGCCGGTTCGTACCAAAACAGGACAACAGATCATGGATGATCACGTCACTTTAGACAAAAAATTAATTGCACGCTTGGATTTCTATTCCATTCGAAGCGTAGAGATTCTTGATACAGAGGAAGCATCCGCTCCGGAGCCACAGGTGGAAGAACCTGTAATAGAAACACCGGAACCGGAACCGGCGCCTGCACCGGCTCAGCCTATTGACCGAACTCAGTTTGCCGCCGCAGGACGTGCCTCCAACTTACAAAGAGTACAGCGAAGCGATCGCTTCCGCGATTTTCAGGTTTCTTATACCAAAAGTGTATTTGAACTTAGCCAGGCATTAGAAGGAATGGTGGAGAAGAAATTTCCCTCCAGTCAAGAGTTGCTTTCTACCTGTATGCAGGTTTTAAACGAGCATCGTATGACTACTATCGAATTATTCGATATGCTTCACAACATGCGACAGAATGACGACCCTGTCGCAGCGCACAGTCTGAACGTTGCTTTTATTGCCCGCATTCTCGGCAAATGGATGAAGTTAGAAAAGGAAGAGATTGAGGAACTGACCTTAGCCGGTCTCGTACACGACGTAGGCAAGCTGATGGTCCCGAAGCACATTTTAAATAAACCGGATAAGCTAACTGATGAAGAGTTTACTATTATCCGTATGCATCCTCGTTTTGGTTATGATTTGTTGAAGGATCAGGACTATCCGGAAAAAGTTCTTCGTGCTGTTTTAACCCATCACGAGCGATGCGACGGAAGCGGCTATCCGGCTAAACTTTCCGCCAATGCCATTGATGACTTTACATTGATTATTGCTGCAGCAGACGTATACGACGCCATGACAGCCGCAAGACGCTATCGTGCTCCTTTAAGTCCCTTTGCTGTAATTGAGAATTTTGAGAACGAAGGACTTCAAAAATATCGTCCTCACGTTATTATGACTTTCCTGGAGCGCATCGCTAATACCTACCAGAACAACCGCGTGTTGTTAAGCAACGGCACTCAAGGAACCATTGTACTGTTAAACAGCAATCGACTTTCCAAGCCGATTCTAAAGCTTGATAACGGAGAGTTTTTAGACCTGTCCATGAATTCTTCTTTATCCATCGTTTCACTTTTATAGAATAATTTAACCGGCAGAAGCTATTCATAGCTCACTGCCGGTTTCTTATTAATCGATATGCTTTATTAGGATACCTTGTAAACAAACTTGGTCATTTCTTTCTCACTGGAAACCCGTTCAATAACGGCTCCCAATCCAGCCAACTTCACTTCAAAGTCCTCGTATCCACGCTCGATATATTGAATATCATCTACTGTGGTAAAGCCATCTGCAGCAAGTCCTGCAATTACCAGTGCCGCTCCCGCCCGAAGATCCGGTGCAGATACTCTGGCTCCGGTGTACTGCTTCACACCGCTGATGATTCCCACATTACTTTCCACCTTAATGTTAGCACCCATACGGTTCAACTCATCTGCATAACGGAAGCGATTTTCAAAAATACTCTCCGTTACCACGCTGGTTCCGTTGGCAAGGGCAAGAACTGCAGCAATCTGAGGCTGCATATCCGTCGGAAATCCCGGATAATAGGTTGTTGCAACCGTGGTGGAATTCAACGGCTTGGATGAAACCACACGTACCGCATCATCAAACTCTTCTATTTCACATCCCATTTCACTTAACTTGGCTGTAATTGCCTCCAAGTGCTTCGGAATTACATTCTTAACCATTACGTCACCCTTTGTGGCTGCCGCCGCACACATAAAGGTTCCCGCTTCAATCTGATCCGGTATTACGGAATATTCTGTACCATGGAGACGGGCTACGCCTTCAATACGGATAATATCGGTTCCGGCGCCACGAATGCTTGCTCCCATGCTGTTTAACAGGTTGGCAACATCTACTACATGAGGTTCCTTGGCTGCATTCTCAATGGTAGTCTTTCCTTTCGCAAGAACCGCCGCCATCATAATGTTGATGGTAGCACCAACGGAAGCCTTATCCAAATAGATAGAACCTCCCGTAAGCTCCTCCGCCTTGGCTCCGATTACACCGTGGGAAATCTCCACCGTTGCACCCAGCTGACGAAATCCCTTCAAATGCAAGTCAATCGGTCTGCTTCCGATATCACATCCACCCGGAAGAGCCACCTGAGCATATTTATATTTACCAAGCAAGGCTCCCAAAAGGTAATATGAACCGCGAATCTTCTTGATATATTCATATTCCACATCATAACTGCTGATAGTGGAACCGTTAATCTTCACCTTATGAGGACCCAGTCGCTCTACCCTCGCTCCAATTCCTTCTATCGCCTGTAACATCACGTTAATATCACAAACATTCGGCAAATTATCAATAACCACAGATTCATTTGCCATGATTGCTGCAGGAAGGATTCCCAATGCTGCGTTCTTTGCACCGGAAATTTCGACTTCTCCTACAAGTGGATTTCCGCCCTTTATAACGTACTGATCCATCTCACACCTCTAACATTCTATTTCTTAATCTATTTATATGCAAAAATCTTCCAGTCGTACTTTTTTACATTCACGCGGCAAAGCACCCTCTGCACGCTACTTCCCATTATAGCACAAAGCTATACGCCTAGCAAGCGCTTTGCCCTTATTCAGAATCTTCTGCCTTATAAAGAAGGTATTTCTCGAATCCGTCCAAAATTCCCTCTACTATGGCAATAGGTTCCTGCTCCCTGGTTTTTGAATTAAAGTCTTTGCGATAATAAAAATAAGGCAGGCTCTTCTTATTGTTGACAAAGGTCATGGCACCCTCGAAGAATTCTATAAATTCCGCAATCTTCGCCGGATTAATTTGCGCCTTTTCATACAGCTTAATTGTGATACTTTCCCCTTTCTGGGTTATCTCTGTAATATCGCAATTGTGTGCCCGCACCTTCAAAAGAGCAATATCCAACAATTTCAATACCGGCTGTGGCGGTTCCGAAAACCGATCAATAAACTCTTCCAGAATTTCTTCCTTTTCCTCTATTGTCTCCACGTTTCCGATTCGCTTATACATATCCAGCTTCTGGAATTCATTAGGAATGTAGGATGCCGGTATAAAAGCGTTGACATTCAGGTCTATGGATGTGGAAAATCCTTCTTTTACCGGAAGTCCCTTCATCATCTTTACTGCCTCATTCAGCATTTTACAATATAAGTCGTATCCCACAGCTTCCATGTGTCCGTGCTGATCGGCTCCCAGTATGTTTCCTGCACCACGAATTTCCAAATCCTTCATGGCAATTTTGATGCCGCTTCCCAGATCCGTGAACTCCCGTATGGCATGAAGACGTTTCTCCGCCACTTCTTTCAACAACTTATCCCGCTTATACATCAGAAAAGCATAGGAGGTTCGGTTGGATCTTCCCACTCGTCCCCGAAGCTGATATAACTGAGATAGCCCCATATTATCCGCATCCTGAATAATCATGGTGTTTGCATTGGAAATATCCAGTCCTGTCTCAATGATGGTAGTGGTGACCAGCACATCTATTTCGCCATTGACAAACTGATACATAATATCCTCTAACTGTCGTTCCTTCATCTGGCCGTGGGCATAAGCCACGGTCGCATCCGGAACCAAAGCACGAACACGGTCTGTCACTTCAGCAATCTGTTTCACCCGGTTGTACACATAGTATACCTGACCATTTCTGGCCAACTCGCGGGTAATGGCTTCCTTCACCATCTCCTCGTTGTATTCCATAACATAAGTCTGAATCGGAGTACGATCCACCGGTGCTTCTTCCAGCACACTCATATCTCGAATCCCCACCAGGCTCATGTGGAGAGTTCGGGGAATCGGAGTTGCAGTCAAGGTTAACACATCTATTTGATTCTTAAGTTGTTTTATTTTCTCTTTATGCGCAACGCCAAAGCGCTGTTCTTCATCAATGATTAAAAGACCCAAATCTTTATAATCCACATCCTTGGATAATAAACGATGGGTTCCGATGACAATATCCACTTCGCCCTTTTTCAATCCCGCAATCACTTTTCGTTGCTGTGCCGGAGTGGAAAAACGGCTGAGAAGTCCGATATTTACCGGAAAATCCTTCATACGCTGCACAAAGGTGGTGTAATGTTGTTGTGCAAGGATGGTAGTCGGTACCAGATAAACCACCTGCTTACTGTCCTGCACCGCCTTAAAAGCAGCGCGAATGGCAATTTCCGTCTTTCCAAAGCCCACATCTCCGCAAACCAGGCGATCCATGGTTTTGGTACTTTCCATATCCCGTTTGGCTGCCTCAATGGCAAGAAGCTGATCCTCCGTTTCCTCGAACTGGAAAAGTTCCTCGAACTCTCGCTGCCATACGGTATCCGGCGAAAAGCTATAACCATCCATATTCTCTCGAACCGCATAAAGCTCCACCAACTCTCTTGCAATATCGGATACAGCACTACGAACCTTTGCTTTTGTCTTGCCCCATTCCTGGGTACCAAGCTTATTCAGTTTCGGTTTTTTAGCGTCCGCTCCGGCGTACTTTTGCAAAAGTTCCAGATTATTAGCCTGAATATATAGCAGGCCTCCTTTGTCATATTCAATCTTGATATAATCTTTTGTTATCTTATCTACTTCGACCTTCTCTATACCGCGATAAATTCCAAGCCCGTGATTCTCGTGTACCACATAATCGCCGATTTTCAGCTCCGCAAAGTCACCGATTCGTTCTCCCTCATAACGAGGTTTCTTTCTACGCTTCTTATGCTCCTGACCGAAAATATCACTTTCCGTAATCATGGCAAATTTCAGCATGGGAAGTTCAAAACCTCGCTTCAGCTTCCCGTAGCATACCAGAATTTCACCGGCCTGTGGTTCTTTTACAACTTCTTCCACATAAAAAGCATTGAGTTCCCGATCTGCCAAATCTCCTGCCAAACGCTTTGCCCGGCTTCTGGATCCGGACATCAAAACAATACGGTAGCCTTTTTTCTTATACCCCTGCAAATCCTTTACCAATAGCTCAAAGCTCTTATTATAAGCATTGATGGAGCGGGTTGAGATTGCAAAGGTATCCGTTGGTTTGAAGGCTTCGCATTTTTGATCCAGGGTAGTAAGAAGCATGGTGGTAAAAGCGCCAAACTTAGGAAGCACCTTCTTAACACTCACCAACACATCCGCCTGCCCTGACAGCACGTAGCCTTTTTCCAGTCTGCTTTTCATGCTCTCCCCAAATTCCAACTCCACTGCCGAAGCCATTTCCAAACAGCGCGCAGGTTCATCTATAAATATAATCGTATTATTATTTTCAAAGTAATCCAAAAATGTAACAGTGTCTTCGTAAAAGTATGTCAGGAAGCTTCCGGCGCTTGCCATGTCCAGCCCACCTTCAAGTCCATCTTTTAGGACTTCTATCGCGCTGCTTAATCGATAAGCTTCTTCCGTCTTCATTGCCTCCCGCAGCTTCGTCACACGAAGTTTGGTTTCTTTTTCTATCTTTTTAAGTCCCCGGTCTCTGCGTTCCTCATCCAGTACCATTTCTGTGGCAGGGTAAACCATTACCCCATCCAACGTTTCAATGGAGCGCTGACTTTCCACATCAAAGCTTCGAATAGAATCAATTTCGTCATCCCAAAGCTCTATTCGAATAGGTGATTCCTCCGAAAGAGGGAACACATCCAGAATGCCTCCACGAATGGCAAATTCTCCCACGCCTTCTACCTGGGCATTTTTCTCGTATCCCATAGCCACCAGCTCTTTCGCTACGGACTGCAGTTTTACGGTGGATCCCACTTCAAATCGCTTTGCCTGATCATACAACTCTTCCGGCATAACCAAACGATCCAAAAGCGCATCAAAAGTCGTCACTACCGTCATTTCTTCGCCTTCTGCCATAGCCTTTAAAACGCTCAAGCGCTCACTGGTCAACAAATTTCCTCGAATGTCTGCCTGGTAAAACAATACATCCTTTGCCGGGTAGTAATAAACCGCATCTTCAAAGACTTTCAAATCTTCTACCAGTTCCTTGGCACGCTGCTCCGAAAATGTCACCACCAGCTTCTGTTTTGTCTCGGAAATACCCTGCATCAAATATGCTTTGGCCGCATCCATACATCCGGAAATCTGTACGACTCCCCTTTGGTTTTTCTGCTTTTCAACTGCTTCGTAATTACCCCATTCTGTTAGGGTATGTTCAAACATGCTCATTTTTTACCTTTACTGTTAAACTGATTCATTGCCGTATCGGTTTCCCCTTTTATCATAAGGGTCACTGCCTCTGCCGCGTGTCCGATGGCTTCTTCTACAAGTTCTCTGTCTTCGTTGGAAAAACGGGATAAAACAAAATCCGCCAAATCCCATCCTGCCGGTTTTTCCCCTACTCCGATTTTTACCCGCTCAAAGTTCTGGGTTCCGAGAAGTTGAATGATATTCTTCATTCCGTTATGTCCGCCGGCACTGCCTTTTTTCCGGATTCGTATCTGACCCGGTTCCAGACTAATGTCATCATATACCACCAGAAGTTCCTCTTCCGGATCGATTTTATAAAATGCCGCCAGCTTCTGAATGGCTTCTCCACTTAAATTCATGTAGGTCTGAGGTTTTACAAGCAGTACTTTTACCCCATCTATATACCCGGTTCCCACCAAGGCTTTGCCCTTGGTTTCGTTAACGGAGATTCCATATTTCCCTGCTATATAGTCAATGCAGTCAAAGCCCACATTGTGCCTGGTTTTTTCATATTTTCCCGTAGGATTTCCCAATCCTGCTATTATATACATATCCTATTCCTCTCATACAGCATAATGATACAAAGAATGGGAGGCCGTCAGTTGACGCCCTCCTTCATCTTTGGATTCATTATATAAATTTTTTATCCGATTTGCAAGCTATTTCTCTTCGTTCGCCAGCTCTTTCTCATAGGCTTCCAGAATAATTTTGGAAATACGCTCTCTTGTGGCGGAATTAATAGGATGTGCAATATCACGATACTCATCGTTGGTTCCTTTACGACTTGGCATTGCAATAAATAACCCTTTGTCGCCCTCAATCACCTTAATATCATGCACTACAAATTCCTCATCAATGGTGATGGATACAACTGCTCTCATCTTACCTTCTCTGTCAATCTTACGCACTCTTACGTCTGTAATCTGCATACTTGTTCTCCTCCTTCGGGTACCAACTACTTTTCGTAGGGTCTAATTCTAGTTCAACTCCATGCTCTAATTCTTCAGCCTTACAATCTTCGGTTCTTCATTCTCACCGATAAACTGGGCATCTCCCGGAATGCGTTCGTGACTTTCTACAATGCAGTTCTCAATCACGGCTCCGTCTTCAATGTATGTTTCATTTAAAACAATAGAGTTCTTAACAATTGCGCCTTTTCCAACGAATACACGCTTACACAAAACAGAGTTGCTTACTTCTCCGTTTACGATGCAGCCGCTGGCAACAAGCGAGTTCTTAACATTGGATCCTTCATTGAATTTTGCCGACGGCAGATCCTCTGTCTTGGACTTGATGGAAGGATCCTGTTCAAAAAATCTTCGGATAGTACCATCTAAGAAGTCCATATTAATACGATAATATGCATCCACGGTATTGATATTGCTCCAGTATCCCCGGAATTCATATCCATAAATGCCTTTTACATCCTTATAACGAATCAAAATATCTTTTACCAGATCGTATCGTTCCTCTTCATGACTTTCTTCCAAAAGCTGAACCAATAAATCTTTCTTAAAAATATAGATTCCCATGGATGCAATATCCGATGATGCCTTCATTGGCTTCTCGGAAAACTGAATAATCCGGCGCTCTTTGTTGAGTTCTACAACGCCAAGTCGTCTCAAATCTCTGGATTTACCCATACGCTTAACAGCAATGGTTACATCCGCATCCTTCTCCTCGTGGAACCGGATCATTTTGTTAAAATCAAATTTACAAATACAGTCCCCCGGATAGATGATTACGTAGGGCTCATGCCTTTTCTTAATAAAGTCCAAATTCTGATACAGGGAATCTGCGGTTCCCCGATACCACCAGTTGTTATTTCTGGTAATGGTGGGAGTAAAGGTAAACAATCCTCCCTGCTTTCTTCCAAAATTCCACCATTTGGAAGAGTTCAAATGCTCATGCAACGATCTGGAGTTATACTGGGTCAAAACCGCCACAGTTTTAATTCCGGAATTCGTCATATTACTTAATCCAAAATCGATTGCCCGATACGCTGCACCCACCGGCATTGCCGCTCCCGCACGTTTGGTCGTCAGCTCCCGCAGGCCGATGCTGCTTCCACCGGCAAGAATAATTCCAAATGCTTTCATGCTCTACTCACCTGCCTTTATGATATTATGTCCACTGAGCAGGCACATGTCTTCATAGTCCTCCAGTGTTGTCTCGCCAAGAATTGCTGTATTCTTACCAATTGAGACGCCCTCCGGAATTACGCTACCCTGACCGATGGTTACCAGTCCGGAATTGTATACCGACGGCTTCTCTTCATTCGGTGCATCGTCTCCGGTTCCTATTATCGATGCGGCACCAATCTCACAGTTCTCTGCAATAATGGCTTTCTCGATAACTGCGTTGGAACCCACATGGGTTCCGGACATTATAATGGAATCCCGAATTTTAGCACCTTTTTCCACAATAACGCCAACTCCCAAAACGCTGTTTTCTACCTCACCGTCAATATCGGAGCCTTCGCCAACAATACATTTCACTACATTACTGTCCCGACCGTAATAGGTGGGTTGGAAAGAATTGGCGTTGGTGTAGGTCTTCCAGGACTCCTCATAAAGATTAAATTCCGGAACGATATCAATCAACTCCATGTTTGCTTCCCAATAGGAACTTAAGGTTCCCACATCTTTCCAATAGGACTCGAATTTGTAAGCAAAAATTCTGTTTCGATTCTCGAAGCAATAAGGAATAATATGCTTACCAAAGTCGCAGTTGGGCTGATCCTTTAAGGCCATCAAAGAATCTTTCAACAACTCCCAATCAAAAATATAAATTCCCATAGATGCCAGATTACTCCGCGGATTCTTGGGCTTCTCCTCAAAATCCGTAATTCGGAATTTCTCATCTGCAATACAGATTCCAAATCTGGAAGCCTCCTCGATTGGAACCGGCATGGTTGCAATCGTCACCTGTGCATTATTTTCCTTATGGAATTCCAGCATCTGTGCATAATCCATCTTATAAATATGATCTCCGGAAAGAATGATTACATACTCCGGATGGTAACTCTCCATATACGCTAAGTTCTGGTAGATGGCATTTGCTGTTCCGGTATACCAGGATGTGTCACCACTTCTTTCGTAGGGCGGTAAAACCGTGACCCCTCCGTTATTTACGTCCAAATCCCAGGGTATTCCGATTCCAATGTGAGCATTAAGTTCCAGCGGCTGATACTGGGTCAAAACACCAACAGTATCGATGCCGGAGTTAACACAATTGCTCAAAGGGAAATCGATAATGCGATACTTGCCTCCAAATGGAACTGCCGGCTTGGCCGTACTTTGTGTCAAAACACCGAGACGGCTGCCTTGTCCTCCTGCTAATAACATTGCTATGACTTCTTTGTTCTCCATTTGTTGTGCACCCCCTTGCTGTATGTTCTATCATTATAACATGAAAAATGTGCCTAACCTATGAACTTTCACGGCAAATACTTCCTTTTTTCGATGTTTTCAGTTTTTTCAGTATTATTTCACTCTTTTTTCACATTCCAGTTTCTTTTTTTCTTTTCAAATGTTCCTCTATGCAGTTTTCAAAACCGAAATTTGAGAGTATAATGGTAGGAAGTATATTTCAATAAGTAGAAAAGAGTGAGATACATGTTTAAAATTGATTTTCAGAATCCTGTAAAAATATATTTTATCGGAATCGGTGGTGTCAGCATGAGCGGCCTGGCACACGTTCTTTTAGACCGCGGCTTTACGGTGCTTGGTTCCGACTGGAACGCATCCGACTATACCAGGAAACTTCAGGCGGAAGGTGCAACGGTTTACATCGGCAAAGAGGACCCTTCCCGTTTACAATCGGATATTGATGTAGTAGTATACACAGCAGCCGTTCACCCGGATAATCCGGAATATGCCGAAGCTGTCCGCCGTCAAATTCCTATGCTCACAAGAGCACAGCTTTTAGGACAACTTATGGCCTTTTACAAGACCTCTATTGCCGTTGCGGGAACTCACGGCAAGACCACTACCACCAGTATGGTTTCCGAGATTCTTCTGGCTGCAGAAGTGGACCCCACCATTTCCAACGGTGGAATTTTAAATTCCATCGGAAGCAATACCCGCATCGGGCACTCTGACTTTTTTGTTGCAGAAGCTTGCGAGTATACCAACAGCTTTTTTGAGTTTTTCCCGCAGTACAGCGTGGTTTTGAACATCGAAGCGGATCATTTGGATTTCTTTAAAGATTTGGATGACATCCGTCACTCCTTTTTACACTTTATGAACAATACCAAAAAGGGCGGACGTGTTGTTGTCAACGCCGGGATTCCTTGCCTTTCCGAACTGACGGACAAGCTTTCAGAGAATTACCTTACCTTTGGTCTGACGCCGGAATGTGATTACCGGGCTACCGATATTTCCTATGACGCTTTGGGACTGCCGTCCTATACCCTTTTAAAGCGAGGCGAGGCATTGGGCACCATTACCCTTTCCATGCCGGGAGAGCATAACGTCTTGAATTCTCTGGCTGCCATTGCAGTCTGTGACGATATCGGTCTTCCTTTTTCATCTATTCAAAAGGGATTAAAAACCTGTACCGGTTCCAAACGTCGCTTTGAGAAAAAGGGCGAATTTAACGGTGTCTGCATTTTAGACGATTATGCCCATCACCCAACAGAGATTAAAGCAACGCTGAAGGCCGCACGGGCTACCGATTACAAGCGTATCGTATGTGTATTCCAGCCCCACACCTACTCCCGCACAAAATCTCTTTTTGCGGACTTTGTAGAGGCTCTGTCTCTTGCGGATGTTGTGGTTCTGGCAGACATTTATGCAGCGCGGGAAACTGACACACTGGGTATGTCCTCCCAAATGCTATGTGATTCCTTGAACGCCGCGGGAACGGAAAGTTATTGTCCGGGTTCTTTCGACGAGATTAAAAAATTTTTAATTAAAAAATGTGTACACGGTGACTTGTTGATAACTATGGGTGCCGGAAACGTTGTAGAAATAGGCGAAAACCTCTTATCAGAATAGTTATCCACATTATCCACACCCGCACCTTTTCCTTTTGGGAAATGCAGGTGTGGATTTTTTTGACTTGATGACCGTGCCGTTTTTGTGATTTAACAAAGTTTATCCACATTATCCACGTCAAAAATGCTCTTTTTCGGCAAAACTATGAACAGACTGTGACACTTTTCTTTTCGAAACTCCTGTGGTATAATCGGTTTCACAGTTAAGTCAAGACCAAGAGAACCTTGAGAAAGAGAGCATTAACAAATGGACACCATTTTACTGAAAGCGGAACAGCCTGTATCAGAAACAAGCGTTCCCAATATTTTTATCGATCGCTATATGCCAAGTGCAAACGGAGAATACGTGAAGGTCTATTTGTATTTGCTTCGTTTACTATCCCAGCCTGAAGCGGGATGTAGTCTTTCACAACTTGCAGACCTTTTCGAATATTCCATGCGGGAATTAAGTCGTGCCTTTCGGTACTGGGAACGCATGGGACTTCTGGAAATGCAATACAACGAGAATAACGAGCTTTGCGGAGTCACTCTCCTGAAATTGTCCGACTCAACTTCCGGACCGGATCCATTTTCCAAGGCACCGGCTGAAACGGAAACATCAGAGTCCACCATTTCCGTAAAGAGTGTATCTACTCCACCAAAGGCTCCTTCCTCTGCGGAAACTTCACACCGGGAATACAGCAAGGATGAGTTGAAGAATTTTTCCAATCGGGAAGATGTGGGAGAATTAATCTTCATTGCTGAACAGTATTTGAAGAAACCCCTGACTCATACCGAATTAAACACTTTCTTATATTGGTATGACACTCTGCATTTTTCTACCGAGCTTATTGTGTATCTGGTAGAATATTGTGTCAGCCGGGATCACAGAAGTGTTCGCTACATGGACAAAGTTGCCCTGTCCTGGGCAGAGGCCGGCATCCGAGATGTGGATGCTGCCAAGCAGATTTCCAACCTATACAGTCAGGCTAATTACGCTGTAATTAAGGCTTTGGGAATCAAAGGGCGCAACCTCGTTGAACTGGAGACTGCAATGATTGAGAAATGGACCAAAGAATATCATTTTTCACTGGACATTATAACCGAAGCATGTAACCGTACCATTACCGCCACTCATCAACCCAGCTTTGAGTATGCGGATAAGATTTTAACCAATTGGCACAACGCCAATGTGAAGGAACTGGCCGATATTGAGCGACTGGATTCCAATTTTAAAAAAGCGAAACGAAGTGTAGAACGACCGGTACATACCAATATTAGCAAGCCGGCCATTAACCGTTTTAATAATTTTTCACAACGAACCTATGACTACGACCAACTCGAGCAACAAATGTTGAACCGTAATCGAAATTGAGGAGGCAGGAAATGGCACTAACAAACAGTCAATTTGAATCCATCCGAAGAGAATATGATAAACGACAGTTTGAATCCCATCATCGGGTTACCGATCATGTTGAAGAGCTTTACCGGAAGAATCCCCGCATCAAGGAGATTGACCGGTCTATTGCTGCCCTTTCCATTAAACAGGCACAGAAATTATTAGATGGAGATCAGAGTGCGCTGAAGTCTCTGCGCAGTTCTTTGCGAAATCTGACCCAGGAGAAGGACTCCCTGATTCAGTCTTTGGGATTTCGCCCGGACTATATAGAGCCTGTTTATCAGTGCCCGGACTGCAAGGATACCGGTTTTGTCAATGGCAAGAAATGTCACTGTTTTAAGCAGGCTGCCATTGACCTGGTGTACACCCAGTCCAACATGAAGCAAATCCTTTCCGAAGAGAATTTTGATACCTTCGATTTTCATCTGTTCTCCGACGAAATCATTGATCCTGCAACAAATTTGACTCCTTATGAGTCCATGCAGGTTGCAGTTAATAAATGTAAGGATTTTATCGTAAATTTTAAAGAACGTCACGGAAATCTTTTCCTTTCCGGTCCCACCGGCGTTGGAAAGACTTTCCTTTCCAACTGCGTAGCGAAAGAGTTACTGGACCGTGGAAATTCCGTAATTTATTTTTCGGCTACAAGACTATTTGACGTTTTCCATAATAATGCGTATAATAAGACTTCGGAGGCAACCGATGTCTATCAGAATATTTTTAACTGCGATCTTCTGATCATTGATGATCTGGGAACGGAGGTTTCCAACAACTATACCACGTCGCAGTTTTTCACCTGTATTAATGAACGGCTGCTTCGTCACAAGGCCACCATTATCTCCAGCAATCTTTCCATCGGGGAAATTGCGGAGATTTATTCGGAGCGTACCATGTCCCGAATTATGAAAGGCTTTGAATTGATTAAGTTAACCGGCAATGATCTTCGTTTAATCGGATAGCCCAATCTTCCGAAACGAAGAGCATTGCTTTGTGCTGTGTTTATACAGCAATAGATTATTTATTTTACTGTTTTTAAAATTAGGAGGAAAAAACATGCAGCAGGAACTTCATGATGAGCGTAACCTGGATACGATTCCGGTTGGTAAACTTGGAATCATTTCTATGAAGGGAGTAGAGTCCGGAGTTAAAATCGACGCTTATCTCAAACGCTGGAGACAAACCCGTAAGCACGACCATGAAGGAGATATTACTTTCCGTGGATATGTTCGTGAATCATACCTTATCCCAACCAAGACACCTCGATTCGGAACCGGTGAAGCAAAGGCTTCCATTGGTCAGTCTGTCAGAGGATATGACATCTTTATTATCGTAGATGTTACCAACTACAGCATTACCTATTCCGTAAGTGGTAACGAGAATCACATGTCACCGGATGATCATTATCAGGATCTGAAGAGAGTTATCGCGGCTATCGGTGGTAAGGCAAGACGTATCAACGTTATTATGCCGTTCCTCTATGAGAGCCGTCAGCACAGACGTAGCGGACGTGAATCTTTGGACTGTGCTATGGCACTTCAGGAATTGATTGCAATGGGTGTTGACAACATCATCACCTTTGATGCTCACGACCCTCGTGTTCAGAATGCAATCCCATGCAGCGGCTTCGAGTCCATCGGTGCTCCATATCAGTTTATGAAGGGCATCTGCAAGAATGTAAAAGATATTAAGTTCGATAACGATCACTTAATGATTGTCAGCCCGGACGAAGGCGCTACAGGACGTGCTATCTATTTTGCCAATATCCTTGGCGTAGATATGGGTATGTTCTACAAGAGACGTGACTACAGCAAGATTGTAGACGGACGTAACCCAATCGTTGCCCATGAGTTCTTGGGAAGCAGTGTTGAAGGCAAGGATGTCTTCATTATCGACGATATGATTTCTTCCGGAGACAGCATGATTGACGTTGCTACTCAGCTTAAGAAACGTAACGCAGGTCGTATCTTCGTAATCGCTACCTTTGGTCTTTTCACCAATGGTATGGAGCGTTTCGATAAGGCAGTGGAAGAAGGTCTGATTTACCGCGTGGTTACCACCAACCTGGCTTATCAGAGACCGGATACTTTAGCTCGTGACTACTATATCAGCTGCGATATGAGTAAATATGTTTCTTATATCATTGATACTTTAAATCACGATGCTTCCATCAGCGATTTGTTGGATCCGTATGATCGTATCAACAAGTTGCTTGCAAAGTATAAAGAAGAGAATTATTAAAGTTAAAAATAGGAGGCTGGATAATGTTCTTCCGCTCGACGCCTTGGGGGCGTAAATCGCGGTGCGAATCATTATCCAGCCTCTTGTTTTACGTTAATTCTTCTTCCTACACTTTGGCGACGCCAGGTCGCGGTGCGAATCATTATCCGGTCTCTTATTTTACGTTAATTCTTCTCTTTCCGTTATGCCGGATGTTGAGTGCAAGCGCTCCTGCGCAGATGCATTTTTTCCCTTCACTTTGGCGGCGGAAGTGAGTGCCTGGGCAGGGAATGCTTCGTGTGCAGGACATTGGGAGGCATCGGCACTTAGAGCCCGGGGATGTTCCCATCCTCCGGGCTCTTATGTACCGTTATGCCGGACGTTGAGCGCAAGCGCTCCTGCACAGAAGCATTCCCTGCCTCCGCAACCATTTCCGCGTCATTACTCTATATTGATTGGATACCGTCCGTAAATTCTGGCTGCATCTATCAGTGCATGCATATTCGCTTCCGGTGTTCCGATTGGCATCTGACAGCCGGAGGTCAAAACGAAGCCTCCCTTGCAGTCGTGTCCCTGTTTGATACACTCTTTTGCAGATGCAATTACTTCCAACGGTGTTCCCATCTTCATGACGTCTACCGGTGGAACGTTTCCCTGAATCGCCATATGGGGTCCTAAGACATTTTTTGCCTCTTCGATGGATTCCACATTGTCCAAACCGAAAAGACCGATTCCTGTGGTGTTTAAATCCTCCCAGAGGCCACGGCTGGTACCACAAATATGTAATCCACAACCTCTTCCCTGTTTCTTGATGAAATCCACATTTTTCTTAAAGTATGGAAGGGAAAACTCCCGGTACTGCTCCACACTAATCAAGGCTGTGGAACTTACGGGATCCGCAAAACCGATTCCAACCTCTAAGTCAATCATTCTCTGAATGTAACGATTGTTATTTTCAACAATTACGTCCAATAACTGTTTGATTTTATCCGGGCATTTTAACATTCCCATTAACAACCATTCCGTACCCAATACCATTGCAGCAATGGTAAATGGACCGGTAACGGTTCCGCTGACCGGAACCTTATCTCCCAGCTTTTCTTTTACCATACGAAGACCTTTTAAGATAATGGGCAAACGTCCGTCCTTATCCACATCTACCAGCTTCGCCTGGTCAATATTCTTAAAGCCTTTAATAGCCGGGGTTTTTAACTGCGCGATGTTGTTATCGTAATAAGCAATCTCCGCGCCCATAGCTTCTGCCATTCCCCGCAAAGTAGTGGAAAGTCCGGCACCGTCACCGTGGAAGGTTTCGTACAAATACTCCTCCAATTCCAGCATTTTTTCTGCCGAATGATAATACTCCTTTAAGCTACATCCAATAAGGGGCGCCATGGTCTCACCGGTATCCAGACAACACTGAATACGGTCCACCTCTTTTCCCTCACTCATTAATTTGTTACGCTCCAACGGTGTCAATTCATCCTTCGGAACCACTAAGCCGTTTCCGTAATCTCTTAAAATTTCCATTTTTTCCCCCTTATGCAATACCTTTTAATTCCTTCATTTTACGAACTGCCGCTGCCGCATCCGTGGTGTAGGCATCCGCACCGATTTCATCACAGAATTTCTGAGAAATCGGACCACCGCCAATCATAACCATGAATTTGTCGCGAATACCTTCTTCTTTCAATTTTTCAATTAAAAGCTTCATACCCGCCATAGTGGTGGTCATTAGTGTGGACATGCAAATAAAGTCTGCTTCTACTTCTTTTGCCACACGGATAAATTCATCAATCGGTACATCACGTCCCAAATCATGCACTTCAAATCCGGCGGATTCACACATAATCTTTACCAGGTTCTTTCCAATGTCGTGGGTATCACCCTCCACAACACCAATGACAACCTTTACTTTTTCACTGGTGGTCTCCTGCTTCATGTGGGGTTTTAAAAGATCCACACCTTCATTCAAGGCAAAAGATGCGGTCAATACTTCCGGCAAAAAGTACTCGCCGGTCTCATACAACTCGCTGACCTTATCCATACCCTTAATCAGTGCTTCCTTAATTACCTCTGCGGCGTCGAAGCCCTCATCAATGGCTATCTGGCAAAGTTCTACAACTTCTTCATCTTCCATTTCCACAACCGCATCCGCAATTTTTCCATACAGTTCATTCTTATCCATTATTCATCCTCCCGTAAGGCGCTTTTCACGCCTGACTGTTTATTAAAATCTCATACATTCCATGAAGAGCTGTTCGTATCCTTCGCTCTCCGCTAATTCAAAATAATTTATATCCTCCGCAAGCTGCTCCATTTCCTTACGCACCCTGTGGGATAAAAGCGCCATATACGCACCGGTTTTGGATGTGTTTCCCACATACCGGACCTTGTCTTCCGCTTCCTTGGGAATAATTCCGGTACCTGCCAGGGCCTGTGCCGACAGATGGGAACCAAACTGACCCGCAATGATTACTTCATCCAAATCCTCCACCGTAACCTGCGCCTGTTTTAAAAGGGATAAAAATCCCGACAAAATAGCTCCCTTGGCAAGCTGCACCTGGCGCACGTCCTTCTGGGTCACCATTACCCCGGGCGCCAGTAAAAATGCGGAACCATTTTCGTCTTCTATCAGATACTGCTGCCGCCAGTCATCCTCCGATAGCTTCTTTTTCTTTACAAAAGCTCCGGTAGGTTTTACGAAACCGGTTCGAATCAGTTCCGCCACCACTTCCAGAATTCCGCTTCCACAGATTCCCTTGGGCGCCTCTTCACCGATACAGCCGAAGCTTACTTTTTCGTCTTTCATTTCTACACTTTCAATGGCTCCCGGAAGCGCCGGCATTCCACTGGTAATGTTCATACCCTCTAAGGCCGGTCCCGCCGCGCAGGAACAGGATACTAATCTTCCGTTTCCCGCAAGCACCATTTCTCCGTTGGTTCCGATATCCAAAAACAGGCAATTCTTTTTCTGATGCTTCAAATCGCAAACATAAGCACCTGCCAGAATATCACCGCCGATATAACCGGACACCTGCGCCAGACAATATACCGTTGCATCCGCAGCACCAACAAGTCCCACCTCTGATGCTTTTCTTGTCTGCGCCTCCAAAAACGCCGGCTTATAGGGTGCCACACCAATGGAGCGAGCATCCACACCCAAAACCATGTGGGTCATGGTACAGTTTCCGGCAATGCTATAGGCTACAATTTCTGAAATTTCCACTTTTGCCTCGGCACACATGGTTCTCACCGCCTGGTTGGTAGAATCCACCACCGCTTTTTGCAAATCGGTAATTCCCTGCTCGCCGGCTTCCATCTCGTAAGTAATACGGGTTAAAACGTCCTGGCCGAATGCACGCTGGCTATTCATTCCAGCCGCTTTTCCCACAATTTCTCCATCGGAGAGTCGAACCAACGACAGAGCTACCGTGGTGGTTCCTATATCAATGGCGATACCATATCCGGTTAAGCCCTCATCCTTTTCAAATTCCGGGATATACCCTGCAGATAACACCTTCATGGCGGTGGTATCGTTCTGGGTTTTCACCGTAATATCCGCTGTAACCTCTGTCATACAGGCCAAGCGCACACCGGAATTTATCTCTTCCGTCGTCAGCATACCTGCCTCATGCTCCGACATGGGACTTGCCTCTCCATTTACAATAGTTACCTTACATTTTCCACAAGTTCCCTTGCCGTTGCAGGCATTATTCACATATATCTTTTCTCGCTGTAAAACCGCTAACAGTAACTCACCGGTTTTACATTCTACTTTTTTCCCTGTTGTAAGATCCTGTATTATGGGCATGTCGCTTCCTCCTCAGTTCCCTGTAATACTGCCTGCACATTAGCCAGAGGAGATCCCATTCCAAGACCGCAGGCCGGAGAAATAATGTCCATTCCCTGCTCCACGCAATGGTGAACCAACTGTTTTACCTTATCCGGAGTTTGCCCCTCAATAGCATAGGTGCTTACATTTCCCATAATCGGCCGATCCTTCATGTATTTCCGAATTTCTTTTAACGGCACCATAGCATCAAAGCTTAACACATCGCTCTTGATGTGATCCGTCTGCTCTAATACCGGCGTCATTTGTCCGCAAATGTGAACGATGGTTACCACATCAGGGTTTATGGCTTTTACCCCGTCAATCAGTTCATTCAAATAAGTAACCGTAAACTCTTCAAAAAATTTCGGTCCCAGAATTTCTCCCGTCGCGCTGGGATCCGCAATCATAATGATGTCGGCGCCTGCCTCCACCATGGCCTGTCCAAAACGGATCAGTTCTTTGGTCACGTGTGCCAAAAACCGATGACACAATTCACCTTTTTTCCGAAGTCCGGCATAAAAAGGGGACGGATCTATCACTGATGTTGCAGTGGAAATGGGCCCGGTAATGTTTCCCACCACCGGCACGTCCGGCTTATCTTTTTTCATGATACGAATGGCATCGATAATTGCCTTAATCCGTCCATGTTCTAAATCAAAGGTCGGCAAGCCGTCTACCTCTTCCAACTTCTTCATTCCGTATTCTATAACGCGGGGCTCCTTGGTATTATCTCCAAGATCAACTTTTGCTCCCAGCTGCTCGGCCTCCACTGTCATGCAAAAAGGCACACCCACATTCTCAAAACAACCTCTGTCATAGGCATATTCCGCCACCTGAGCCATTTTTTCACCGTCGGTGTGTGCTTCTTCAAAGGAGAAATTTCCTTCCGTCAGAAGCTGGGTGGTTACCATATTCATCATACCACCCGGGCAAATACAAGCGGGACGGTCATGCTTTTTCTTCTGTATAATCGATGTAATTCGTTCTTTATTTTCCATTCCATTTCTCCCAAGTTGGCTCCAGCACCAAAATAATTCCTTTATTCCAGCCGTTTTCCGACTGTTTAATGCAACGATGTGCATATAAAACATTGGTGGGTCCCGACAAAATCGCTTCCTGATAGGTCAAGCTTTTCTCCACCGGAAGCTGCTCTCTGGTGGCAAAATCGCCAGCCAAAAGGGTTGCCGTCAGTTTCGGGCAAAGATGTACATGCATCCCGTATTCCATGGCTTTGGCTAAAACCGGCAAATACGACAATTCCGCCATTTCCACTGCCACCGGTTCTCCCAAAAGATCCACGCTTCCGGCAGAATCCGCATAACTTAATACGTCCACATAATCCTTCACTTCCTCCAGGTAAAAAAGAAGTGCCTCCGTCACCCAGCAAATTGCCTTTTCATAGAGAGCCGGCTCTTTTCTTCTTGCCACAAACACCTTTTGCAACGGCACCAGTCCGCTTAAAATCGAAACCGGTCCCGACAAAATTAGCATGGTCTTTTCTCCTTGTTCCTTCAAGGTTTTCAAGGATTTTTTCACCTCGCCAAAAAGCCCGTCAAGCTTTAAGGGCTGATCCATGGGTAGCTCTTCCAATTTCTTATATGCCTGCTGCCCTACTCTTGGGCCGCCACCATCCGTCGCATTGTTAATGCTTCCGTGGAGCATTTCCACCTCCGCAGTCTGGCAAAAAGGAATCTCACAGAGATTTTTTCCCTCATGCTCTCGCATGGTCTTTGCAATGGGTACAATATACTCTGCTTTTAAATAGCAGTCCGGCACAGGATAATTACCGGTGGAAAAGATATATTCCGGCAATCCGGATAACTCCTCGTTTCCGCAAACAATTTTTTCTTCCATACTATTTCTTCACTCCATCCGTCGTTCCGGCAGTTTTACATCATTTCCAAAAATGCGGTAAGCCGGGTTTTTAGCTGACCTTCGTCCGCATTGCCGTAGTCTGTGGTTATACTGATATACGGTATTCCCGCTTCCCGGACATGGTCTTTTACCAGACCGCTTTCTACCGCATAGGTGTGGCATGCCGGCAAAAGCACTTCCACCACCCCATCGACGCGATACTCTTTGATTAGCCTTGTAAGGGTTTCATAGCGGTTCGGGTTGGGGCTCATAACCGAGCAACCGATATCCAGATACCGGCGGGCAATAGCTTCATAGGAATCAGACGTTCCTTCTTCCACCGGATTATCAATGTTCTTCATTCCGTTGCAGTTTTCATAGGCCACAACCACGCCACCGTTTTCTTCAATTCCGTTTAATACTTTTTCAAAAACGCCGCCCATAGGACATCCGGTAATCAGGATTCTGGCTCCCTTATGGTGATTTTTACCTTCCTGATGTTCCGCAATCAAGCGCTTTGTAACTTCTTCCACCTCGGCAGTCAACGCCTCTTTATCGAAGCGGAACTCACTTCCCCGTAACATGGAAAACAGCTCTTTTCCACTCATTGGGGGTTCCTCCAGCTTCATGGTTTCACAAAGCTTCAATGCTGCCTTTCGATATTCATTCTCAATATGAATTGCTTCTTTTAACTTCTCTTCCGTGATGGTTACACCAAAAAATTCTTCCAGCTTATCCTTCAGCTTTAAAATTTCCTTTTTCCACAGGGCAAAAGCTGCTTCCCCCTGGGTATTCGGTAGCTCCATAACGTGCACCGGCTTAAACCGGCCTAAATATTCAAACATTTTCTTTTTCCCGTCACAGGTAGTCTCACCTACCACCAAGTCAGAGAAATAGAAATATGGACATTTATCCGTTTTTCCAAATCCGTAACTGGATTTTATAAGCGGGCAAAGGTTCTTTGGCAAATCCATCTCCGCATCCGGAATGGTTTCCTCAGAAGTGGCGCACAGGCTGGCAGTAATGCCTCCCATGGCAGTCACCAGCTCCTTTGGAAAATACGTGCAATAAACACCTACCACCGGTGTATTCTTCTCTTTTTCTGCTTTTACTGCCAGAAATGAGTTTTTCCGCTGTTGGGAAAAATTCTCAAAAATCTCCGGCAATTCCTGATTTTTTACATTCATTCAATTATCCTCATATTTAGGGCAAAAGGGCAATCTTTGCCTTTTATCATGTTTTTCTATAGAATTATAGCATATATCTATGAACTTTTCATTACCTCAAACGGGAAAAGCATGACTACCTCTCATTACGGTTTATACATTTTGTCATACTTTCCCATAAAAAAAGCACCCTGCTTTCTGCAGCCGGTGCCTTTCTCATCCATATAGGGATGTCTGTATTCTTTTTTAATTCAAGAACTGCCCCAACTCCCGGGGTTCTTTGATTACGGTTTCGGCTCCCGCCCCTTCCAGTTCTTCTTTGGTGCGGAATCCCCAGAGTACAAATATGCCGTCCATATTCGCATTTTTGGCGGTCTGCACATCCACTTCGGAGTCACCCACGTAAACCGCCTCTTCCGGCGTTACATTCAACCTTTGTAGCGCCTCCATCACCATATCCGGTTCCGGCTTCTTGCGTATGCCGTGGGCTTCATCCTCTCCCACCACCAGTGATACCGTATCCTTAAACAACTGCTGCCAGAGCTCTGTTGCCGCCAGGGTATTTTTGTTGGTAACAATTGCCGTCTGAATTCCCATATTTTTCAGTTCTTTCAGCATTTCCATTATGCCGGGATAAGGCACCGTCAAATCCATGCAATGGTCGTGATAGTAGAGAATAAGTTCCTGCAAATAATCTCGGAAAACTTCTTCCTTCACATTTTCACCCTGCTGTCGCCGGTCTGCAAGGGCTCGTTTTAACAACATGGATAGTCCATTTCCTACATAGCTTTTCACGGTTTCCACCGGCAGGGTCTCATATCCGTGGCGTTTCAGGATTTCATTAATAGCCCCTGCCAGATCCCGGATGGAGTCCAGCAGGGTACCGTCTAAATCAAAAATTACTGCTTTTTTCATTGTTAACCTCTTTTTTTCAGAACCCAGTCTAATTCTTTTGCGCACAAAATCTTATACGCCTTCTCTGCTCCATTATCATGCGGTTCTATTCTAACATTCATCTTTTTGATGACCGCATGATCCACCGGTACGCAATATAAATGTTCCTCACATACCACAACAATCCCCACAAATGGTCGAATGCTTTTGTGTATCTGTGGCGATACCGACTGCACCCGATCATCTATCTTATGTAAATCCCGCACATATTTCATATCCAGCGTATAAAGATAGAGTTTTTCTTGTTTCATTCCCATCCCCCCTTAAAAAATAGGGCTGCAAATACATTGCAGCCCTAGATTGTTTCCACTTACCGATAGGATTCACCGCTTTTATCGTTCCCACTCACAGCAGGGTTCTCTGCTTTTATCGTTCCCACTCACAGTAGGGTTCTCTGCTATTTTGAGTATAGTCTGTATTCTTTTAAAAGTCAATTATTTCTCTAAATTTCACTAAAAAAATAGGTTTAGTGGCCGCAACTATGGTTGCCACAACTATGACCCTCCTCATGTTCATGATCGTGATGGTCACATCTTACATTTGGATTATATGCCAGTCGGTCTTTTAAAAGTGCCTCTACCGCCAGATCTGCCGGTCCGGTTACTCCACCATATAATTTGATACCGGCTTCGGCAAGTGCCATCTGGGCGCCGCCACCGATACCGCCGCAGATCAGGGTATCTACCTCTGCGTTCTTTAAGAAGCCAGCCAGCGCTCCATGTCCGCTTCCGTTGGTATCCAAAACCTGGGAAGCTGTCACAGCTCCGTTTTCTACATCATATACCTTAAACTGTGCGGTATGTCCAAAGTGCTGAAAAATCTGTCCGTTTTCATAAGTTACTGCTATTCTCATCTGCTCTTCTCCCTTCTTATTTAAGCATATATTCTTATTCTGAATTACATAGTCACCGCCGGAAATCCGAAGTGCCTTCCCTTCCACCAGCATCTGCGCCAGTTTCTTCCTTGCTGTCTCATACATTCCCGTTACTGTGGTTCTGGCAACGCCCATGTGCTCTGCACACTCTGCCTGGGTGTGCCCCTGATAATCCAGTAACCGGATAACCTCATACTCCTCCAAGGTCAGGAAAATCACTTCTTTTTCCCCTTCTTCTGCATGAAAGCTCCAATAATCCGGATAGGCTTGTATAAAACGGCAACGCTTGTTTCTTGGCATAACGGTCTCCTTTTTGACATATGTCATTTATTTTCAGTATACCACATTATTGACATATGTCAACTATCTTTTTATTCTTTATTTCCACCACGTCCGTGGCTACCTGACTTACAAACGTACTATCGTGAGAGGTAAACAGCAGGGTTCCTTCATACTCTTTCAGCATTTTTTCCAGTGCCTTCATGGAAGGTAAATCCAGATAATTGGTGGGTTCGTCCAGAATCAATACGTTGGCGTTGCTGACAAAAAGCATGGCAAAAGCAAGCTTCATCCTCTCTCCACCGGACAAATCACCAGCCTGCTTTTTCATATCCCGCTCGGACAAGAGCAGGTTTGCAAGCACGCTGCGTGCCACACCCTCCGACTGCACCGATACATTGCGGATATTTTCAAGAACAGTTTTTTGCAGATTTATCTGGGAAAAATTCTGCCGCACATAGCCAAGCTTTGCTCCGGGTACCGCACGAATATCCTCCCCTTTCATAATCATTTCTAAAAGAGTGGTTTTTCCGGCACCATTATCTCCCAGAATTGCCAACCTGCTTTTATTTTTTACCATAAGGGTGCAATCCTCAAATAACATTCTTTCCCCGTAGCCAAAAGAAATGTGCTCTCCCCGGATTACAATCGCATTTCGCGGCGGATTTGTCAGCCGGAAATCCGGACGGATCGATACCACTTCTTTCGGACGTTCTTTTACCTCCATATGGGAGATGCGTTTTTGCACGTTCTTCGCGCTCCGCTCAATACTTGCCACCTTATCCTCCGGTTTTCTCGTTGCCCGTTTTGATATCTGTTTCATGTCACTGGAGCTCATGTTTTTTGGCTTTTTGCTAAGCTTTGCCGCCTTTTTCTTTTTTTCCTGATAAACACCGAAAAGCCTTGCTTTCTCTGCCTGATACTGCTCATACTCTGTCTGCTGTGCCGCCCGTCTTTCCGCTTTTTGTGCTTCATATGCATCATAATTGCCGTCGTAGCTTACCAGCTCTCCATCCTCAACCTCCACAATCCTTGTACACAACGCATTTAGCACCGCTCTGTCGTGACTTACAAGAACCATGGTTTCGATGGCTTTTAGCTGTTTTAAAAGGGCTTCGATTCCCGTTTTATCAAGGTTTGCCGTAGGTTCATCAAGAAATGCCACCGCCCGCTCTGCGGCAAAAAGCTCCGCCAGTAAAAGCCTTGTATTCTCCCCTCCGCTCACTTCTTCCTGCCACATTTTATCCAGTACTTTCAGTTTTCCTGCTTCCTCATAGCCCACCGCTAAAGGATCCGGTTTTGGGGCGAACTGTTTTAGAAAAAATGCCTCCCCCTCCCGGCGTATGCTTCCCGACTCCGGCAACAGCTCCCCGGAAAGAACCTTTAACAGCGTGGTTTTTCCGGCACCATTCACGCCAACCAGACCTACTTTTTCCCCCTCATATAAATAAAACCGCTTAAAATTCAACACCGTTTGTTCACCATACGATACTGCGATATTCTCTGCATATAAAATCTCTTTTCGCATAGCCATCCTCCCTTCTGTGCCCGATCTGTTAAGTTTCCTAAACAAAAAAGCCCATCTTTGCACACACAAAAACAGACTCCTCGCACAAAAGGATACAGTACTCCCATGACGACGATAATCTCATTTAAGCACACGCAAAGAAAGCCTTCCTTCTTTGTAATTTGCTTAAATCCCATTATCTCTTAATCGTCATGATGTCACCTACACAAACTGTGCCCTTTCTTTCTATTTTACAGCAGCCTTGTGCTGTATTTTCTGAAATCAATGTATCATACCGGGATGCGATCTGTCAAGTCCGGTTTGAAATCCAGCGGAATGAACTGTGTGATTCCCGACGAGAGATGGGAGTTATACTCCCGAATCCGCTCTGGCATACATCGGCTAAAACTCCTTTCTCCCAGCTATATCATTTTCCCAACCTCTTCCGCCACCTGCATTTTATAAAAAAAGCGACTCTCTGCAGGTTCCAGCACAATCTTCTTTGTAAGCAGCCGCTCCCCCAAAACCGCCAGATATACTTCTCCCGGAACACTGTCGCCATTGGCGGGATCTGCATTTCCGAGGCTGCCGGTGACTCCAACCCCGATCTGTGTGCCGTAATAGCTCCGGCAGGCCTTTGCCATGGCTGCCGCCGTTTCTTCGGAGTAGACGCCGTATTCTTCTATAACTTCTGCCGGAACTCCCGCTTTTACCTTGGCTTCGTTACTATAGGTCACCATTCCTCCGAAAAAAATGCCGGAAGCACCTTCCGTATCCGTCAAAAGGCTGGCAATCAGCCCGCCGGTGCAGCTTTCCATAGTGGCAATGGTAATGCCTTTTTCTATAAGGGTTTTCGTTATTTTATGATACTGTTGCCGGATTTCTTTATCCATACAAATGCATCCTCCCAAACAATTCTAATCTTATTTTACCATAATTCTAATTTTGTATGAAACTTTTTTCCTGCTATCCGTCGTCTAATTAGAAGTTGAGCAATAAAGGAGACAAACCCTATGAGAAGAAAACTATTTTTAGCCGTAATGGCTGCAGCTATTCTTTTTACCGCTTGTGGCAAAAAGCCGGCAGAAGACAAAGCTGCCAAGGAAAAGCAGGAAACTACACAAACGGAAGAAGCAAAGGATGATGCTTCTGCAGAATCAAAGGATACAGAAGATAAAGAAACCGACGAGAAGCAGGATGAAAACACTTCCGAGGAAGGATTTGATACAGACGCTGAAGTAAAGACTATCCAGAAAAAACTTGCTGACCTTCAATCCTCTGCATCCTCCATTCAGGACGAGTTGAAAAAGGTTGCAGATTTTGCAAAAGATTACGAAGCATATAACGAGAAAGACCTTCCTCAGGCAGAGATGAACTTACTGTCTTTCCTTCCGGAAGAACTCTGGAAAACAGAAGCTTCCTCACTTTGGAACCGCTACAAGAAAAATGCTTCCGATTCTGAAAAGAAAAATTATGAACACTGGACTTCCAATAAGGATTCTGTTTTGGAAACCCAGTTGGCAGCCTACAAAGAGGGTACGATTTACGGCATGCTCTATAACAGCACGGATGCGTTGTTTTATAAACATCAGGCAACTTACCTTGCCTCCTTGTTGGCAGGCTCCAGGAATGAAAAATTCGACCTGCCGGACCGTGATTTATACGGAAGCTACACCGACAACGACGGCAAAAGCATGTTGTTAATTCAGCCGAGTATGGAATCCGGCTATGATGGAATTTTTCGTTTAGATAAAAACACCAGTTTTGAAGGCTCCGTAGAAAAAGCCGGAGAAGATTATATCTTCACCAGCAACGACGGAAAACTTACCGGGACCCTTTCCCTGCAGTGGTTTGGCGCTGCCTTCACTGTTTCGGAAAGTAAAACAAACGCCCTGCATGACGGGGAAGTATACGAGTTCTCCATCGTATACTAATTTCTCCTCTATATATAAAAAGACCATTCGTACCAGTCAAACCTTGACTACCACGAATGGTCTATTTTCTTTTGTTTGTATTCACTGCTGTCTCCTCCACCGGTTATTTAGCCGTTGATAATGCTCCTCTTGTCTGTTGTTCAAAGGTTCGATCCACCCGAATCCGATTCGCCATGGACTCATACATCGCCATCATCATGGTTCCTTCATTATGTCCCACTTCCTGAGAAACATTCTGCCTTGCCTCATTCATATACGCCTCTGCACCAAGTTGTGCATTTCGCTCTTTTCCCCTCAACTTTGTTCTTTCCTGGTTGAGCATTTCATAAAAACCGGTAGAAAATTCTTCCGTTGTTGTCTTTCCCAAGCCTGTTGTTTCTACTACATTTCCAATCCGAATAGCCATATCATAACCCCCTTTACTGCTTGATGACACTATTATACCATTCAGCACATCATACCGCAATATGTTGTGGTGTTAATTCAGAAATTATTCATATTGTTCAAGATGTAGTATAATTCAAACTCTTCTGTCAATTTCCAAAAATGCCTTAACATCCTTTTCCGTCGATGGAGCAAGCAATGGCGTCTCCTGCAGGGCGAGATTTCAAGCCTACCTCCTCCGGAACCAATGTAACGGTTCCATCTTCTTTTAAAAAGCAGGGAATTCCGGCAGAGCCGTTTTTCTTGCATTCGTCAAAGATGGCATTATTATCTCTTAGCTTTAAGAATTCCTTTAAATTCTTTACATGTGCTCCAATATCCACCTTCTGAAACTCAGCATTTCCTTCAATCTGGCTATCCAGATAGGTGCAATCCGGGCAAGTATCCATTCCATAAATTTTGATCATATGATCTCCCTCCTTCAACTTATTTTCCTTATCCTACCATATCTGGATGAGTTTTTCTACTCCCGCTTATGAAACTGCTGTTATTGCCGGCATACCTCGTTTCACTCTGTCAACCTCACTCAGATTGTTGGTTGGAATATAAGTCTCTACCGCCTGTGGCATTCCTCCAACCTCTTTCAAAAAAGCCTCCGTTTCTTTACGATGCTTAAAGATATGAATTTCTTTATCCGAATACTTTTCCAAAAGTGCGATAACCTGAGGCTTACTCTGTTCGTTATAGTTTTTGATAAATTCCAAAAACTCCGAATCTTCCTCCTTCTCATCCTCAACCCACGGCAAATCCGTCCGTTCTTTTCCCCTTCTATCCAACGCCCCTTTAAGGCAAACATCTACCGGATAGTCCAGAAAAAATACCGTATCACACGCCTCTAGTCTCATTTCTATTGTCGAGCCATAATTTCCGTCAATAATCCAACGTTCCTTCTTTATCTCGTCTGCTAAGCGCTGTCGAAAAACAGGTTTTCCCACGGTTGTCTTGTCTGCATTCCAATTCAGCATATCCAGATGAACCAGCGGAATGCCGATAATTTCATGCAGTGCTCTCGAAAATGTACTTTTACCGCCCCCCGGGCAGCCCGATTCTGTCAATATAGGACTAAGAAATTTTTGAAAAAAATTTGCACTCGGGGCTGTATCGCCCCGAATGCCTGTTTTCTCAATCCTCGAAGTTCCAGTGAATCTCCATCCGATCATCTGGATAAAGGAACACATCCTTCACGAACTTCTCCCACATCTCTTCCGTCATCTCTGTGACATCCAGAAAAGACTTTGCCGTCTCAATCCTCTCTGCCGCTTCATCATCGGAATCCTTTGCCAGCTGCTCCACCATGCTCGCATCAGATATCTTCTGTTCAAGCTCTGCGATCTCAGCATCATAGCCCTGCTTCTTCTCTTTGAAAGTCTCCCGGTCAATGCTACGATCAGCCAGCTTCTCAAAAAGTATCTGTTTAGCCTTCTTTGTAGATTCCAATGCGCTTTTCAGGCTGTGAACCGTATCAACGCCTGCTGCCTTGTCCGCATTCTTCTTCAGCTTCAGTTCTTCCCGTTTCATGACCCTCTGCATTTTGCTCTTCAGGTCTCTCAGAACAACTTCATCAAGATACGGTTCCTTATCCTTTACAGAACGGCACTCACAATCTTCTTTCAGATAGTATCCCCTCGCACAGTACAGATCCTCGCCGTTCCGCCGGTTCAGCCCTCTGCCGCAGACACCGCATCTGTAATGCTGTTTTTTGAACGGTGCCGCCGGTGCCTGCTCGCTGAATGTATCCTGTACCTGACAGAACTCTTCCTTTGTAACAATCGGCTCATGCATCCCCTCAACACGGATCCATTCATCTTTCGGCTTCCTTTTCAGCTTGCCGCTCACCTTGTCGAATCCGGATTTCAGGGAAACGACCGTACCGGTATAAATCTCATTACAGAGGAGCTGATACACGGAACCGGAAGTCCAGCACATACTTTCAAACCCGTCACCGTGGTTGGTAGCCTCACCCTTCTCGTGCTTATACACCGTCTGGCACTTGATATCGCGGTCATTCAGATTCCGCGCTATCTCCGTCAATCCCATACCCGCCAGCCTCATATCAAAGATTTCCCTGACAACCGCCGCCGCTTCCGGATCCAGTTCCAGCTTGTGCTTATCCTTCTTTTTCTTCCGGTATCCGTAAAGCGTCTGTCCGGCTGAATACTTTCCCTGATATGCCATCTGTTTCTTTGATTCCCTGACCTTCTTCGACAGATCCCTGGAATAGATGTCATAAACCAGATTCTTGAAGGCAATATCCAAACCGCCCTCGCACTTATCGCTGTCATAATGATCATTGATAGCGATGAACCTTACCCCCAGGAAAGGGAAGAGCTGTTCCAGATAATCGCCTAGCTCCACATAATCCCTTCCAAAGCGGGAACAGTCTTTTACAATGATGCAGTTGATCTTGCCCTTCTTTGTCAGCTCGATCATTTCCGTGAACTGAGGCCTTGTGTCAAAGAACCTGCCGGAAAGACCATCATCACAACGCTCGATCACATTGCATCCCTTAAACTCAGGCTGCCTATTGATGAAATCCATAATAAGCCTTCGCTGAGAAGTAATGCTTCCGCTCTCTACCTTGCGTCCGAAGATATCCCGGTCTTCATCGGAAAGCCTCATGTAAGCACATATCGTATAGTTCTTCATGCTACCTCAGCCCCTCTCTTTTCGACCAGATCATTAAACGCCTTCCATTCATCGGCAAAAGTGTATTCCACTTCAAACCGTGTCTTGCTGAAGCAGGTGATCTTGCTGATAAATGCCACCACCGCTTCACGGCTCAATTCCTCGATGCCGATATAATCAGAGAAAGTCGCCGCCATTTCTTCATCACCGCCGTATGAAACGGAATAAGTCGTAATAGCATTCCTGACCTCTTCCATATTCGCTTCCAGCGAATCCAATTCAGAAACATACCCAGCTTTCATTTCCAGATACTCATCCTCGGAGAAAACGCCATCCGTGAAATCCTCGTACAGATTCCTGATGAAGCCATTGACCTTATCCTTACGATCTTCCAGCTCTGACAGTTTCTTCTCCAGTTCAATCCTCTTACCCACCGCTACCGGTTTCCGGTTCAACTTCTTCAGCCGGTCTTTTGCCTCTATATAAAGAGCTATATGCTCTTTGATCAGATTCATCACTGTATCTTCAATCTCTGAAGCTTTCACATTCTTAGGCGGATCGTTCGGACCGTAATTTGCCGAACGCCTGCACACATAAGTGCTATAATGCCCCACACCGTTGACCAGCTTCACCGTCCTGCGGTAAATGTTCATCTTATTCCCGCAATGACCGCAATACAGGATTCCTCTGAGCAGGCTTTCCTTTTTATTCTGGATGCCCTCATATTTCCCCCGTGTCGAAAAATATTCCTGACGCTTGGATTCCATCATCTTCTGTGCCAGATCAAACATATCCCGGTCAATGATCGCCTCATGATGGTTCTCAACATAATAGCCGTCATCGCGCTTGACCTCGGAGGTGATACCCTTGTAATAGCACTTCATGGTCTTGCCAATCAGAACATCCCCTTTATATATAGGATTTAATAGCATGTTCCGAATCTGCTTTCCTTCCCACAGATTCGTGTACTTCTGCTTATGGATCACATCCTTTTCCTGCCAATACACGCTCGGAGCCGGGATCTCGTCCATATTCAGATCTCTTGCAATCTGCGCCATGCTCTTTCCGCCGGTATATTCCGTAAAGATACGAACCACGACATCCCGCACGTCTTCATCTACCAAAACCATATGCGAATCATCCGGATCCTTCTTATATCCATAGGCCGCCGTCGTTGCAAAAAAGATTCCCTGCTTAAACTGATTCTCAAATGAAGTCCTGATCTTCTTTGAAATATCCTTGGCATAGGCCTCATTGATCAGATTTTTCAGCGGAACCACCAGCCCGTCTTCCGTTGGATCGGATGTAAGACTGTCGTAATTATCCGTCACGGCTATGAACCTGACCCCGAAGAACGGGAATATCTTCTCGATATAGTCCCCGGCTTCCAGATAGTTCCTTCCAAGTCTCGACAGGTCTTTTACCACAACGCAGTTTATCCTGCCGCTCCGGATATCCTCGATCATCCGGTTAAACTCAGGCCTGTCGAACTTCGTGCCCGTAACGTGACGGTCAACATATTCGTCGATCAGTACCAGCGAAGAATCCTTCACCACGTAATCCTTCAGGAACTCCAGCTGATTTTCCACGCTTTCACTCTCGATCTTGCGTTCATCCTCTCTGGAAAGCCTGACATATACCGCCGTCTTATATCCTTTAACCTCAGCCGCCTGCGATACCGCAGCCGCCGATTCTTTTCTGCTCTTACGTGCCATTTATACCGCCTCCTTCATCTTCTCGGAATAAAGCTCTACAACGCGCTCCATTTCTTCAATCGCCTTCTGGAAACGATATGTAACCCGTATCGTGTCGGTATCAAATACCTCGATTCTCTCTATCAGAAAAGCCACAAGCTCACGGTTAAGCTCTGTGAAGCCTTCATAACTCTTCAGCTTCTCGATCCATCCCTGCTTCCCGGATCCGTTTGCAAGAATGCCATCCCTCTCTGCTTCAAGTGAAGATATACTCTTCTCAATATCCGCAATCTGGCGCTGATACTGATCCCTGAGCATAGAGTATTCATCCTTGGAAAGAACCTCGTCCTTATAATCCTCGTACAGATTTTTCTTACGGTCATTGCAGGTCTCGGCTTCTTCACGCAGCTTCTCAATCCGTCTGTCATACTTCACGATATCCGGCTTCATACCGGACGATTCATTGATGATCTCCAAAGCATCCGACAATCCGATTACCTTAGCTATGCTTGCCTTGACCAGCTCCATCACGCCCGCTTCAAGCTTTTTCTCGGAAATGCTGTGCATACTGCACTTTGTCTTATCCCTCTTGTTGCCGGAACAAACATAATAGACATATCTCTTGTCACCTGCCGGAACCGTCTTGCGGATCATCGGCTCTCCACAATCGGCACAATATACCAGACCGGATAACGGAAACAGTTCCGCTTGTCCCGGAGATACCCTTGTATCTCTCAAAAGCAAGTCCTGTACCAGCACAAAATCACTCTTGGGAATGATAGGCTCGTGCATATCTTCCACGCGGACCCATTCGCTTTCATCCTTATGGATGCGCTTCTTGATCTTATAATTCGGTGTGGTACATTTGCCCTGGACGACCGTTCCGATATAAACCTCATTTTTCAGAATCCTGAGCACCGCATTATATGTCCACTTCGGCTTCACATTCTTGCGGAAGCTGCTTTCAAGCGATACTCCGATACTCTTCTTATACTGAAGCGGCGACAGGATGCCGTCAGCGTTCAGTTTGTCCGCTATGGACTGCTGGCTCATGCCGCAAAGCTTCATTGCGAAGATATCCCTGACCACATCCGCCGCATATTCATCAACGACCAGATGGTTCTTGTTCTCTTCATCCTTCAGATACCCATAAGCGGCAAAAGCACCGATATACTCTCCATTCCGCCTCTTGATATCCATGTGGCTTCTGATCTTGATGGAGATATCCCGGCAATACGCATCATTGATCAGATTCTTGAAGGGAATGATCATGTCACTTCCCATATCCTCGTTGATACTGTCGTATCCGTCCGTGATAGCTATGAAGCGGATACCCAGCATCGGGAAAATCTTCTCAATGTAGCGCCCGGATTCAATGTAGTTTCTTCCGAATCTCGACAGATCCTTTACGATGACGCAGTTGATCTTGTCTTCCCTGATGTCGGAAAGCATTCTCTGGAACTCCGGTCTCTCGAAATTAACGCCACTGAAACCGTCATCCGTGTACGTGGAAACCACGGTGATCTCAGGGTGGGACTTCAGATAGTCCATGACCAGTTCTTTTTGATTAGCGATACTGTTGCTTACCTGCTTGCCGCCCTCAGCAACATCGCCGTCCTCCCTGGATAACCTAAGGTACACGGCTGCCTGATAAGATTTTGAAATGTTTGCCATTGTTTTTCCTCCTGTTCTGTATTCCGGGTGTCAATTCGATAATCCAGAACGGAGAAAACCAACAGCGGTTTAGTCCGCTTACAGATTACCACGGAACAAACCCGTTATCAGTGACTTTGAGCGATGTCCAAGGACTTCTTACAATGTCCTCGCGAACTGCTCGAACCGTTCCCTAAGGGATACTCCGTCATTGCTGTAAACATTCTTCACGACCATCTTTCCGACACGGAAGCAATACGGATTCTTTACCTGCCTTAAGAACTCAGCCACTCTTTCTTCTTTTGATAAGCTCTCGTCAATCTCGATCGTAGTGATATCCACCAACGTTTCGGGATCTACCGTTCTTACATCAACATTCTTCATTTCTTCAATCGTCATAAGAAAAGACCTCCTGTGCTTTCTGGAGGTCTAGGTATGAGTTGAGGGCATTTTCCGATTTTTTAGTGCTTTTCTTACAGAAAATATAAAAAAGCCTGCAAGCATCAGGATTTCTCCCAACACCTGCAGGCTCAATAACGATTCGTTATTCAGTTAAACTCTCTTCACGAAATCCAACGAAATCCATCCGATTCCACTCTTCAGCCTTCCCCATGCAGAAGCACCCTTTCCGGACTTCACTTCCACAATGGTATAAACCCCGACCGGACAAAACTGCACCCTGCCGTAATCCGTCCCCGGACCCTTCCTGATATTCAGATCAGATATACTGACCTTCACCAGAAACGGCACCTTTTCCGCAGGCTCCACCGTCTTCGGCTCATATACCACATTGCCGTCAGCATCGAACACCTTATATCCCGGATTCTGATCCGCACACTTCTTCGCATTATCCAGAATCTTAAAAGCACCCTTCTGCGTCTTGCTGTCAGCCCAGCTCTTGCGGACACGGTACCACCGGATCACTTCACCGCCGCCGGAATCCTTCGCGTCATACTGCGTCAGGTTCCATTTCTCAATGATGGAGCAAAGCTTCTCCACATAAGTCAGGCTTGTGGCATAGCCGCCGTCCTTGATGATCTGCACAGCCTTCTTATAATCCGTGCATCCCTTCAGCCCGTCATACCTGAGCTTGCTGCCGTTCTGCGCCCCAAGCAGATAAGCAGAATGGTCGGCGATAGAATCCTCAATGCAGGGATATTTGCGGAAATCAGCCGTGATCGTCTCATAGCTTCCGTCCGTGTGCTGTTCCTGCGTCTTTTTAGTGTACTTGCTCTTTCCATCCCAGGTGGAACCGCTCCAGGTGTTCCCGGACAGGCTGCACTTCATCCCGAAGATATTGTTGGCGTTCTGCGCAAGCTCGCTCTTACCATACCCGGATTCCAGAATGAACTGAGCCAGCGATACCGATGCCAGGATGCCGCTCTTCTTCATGTCAGCCGTGAAAAGCGCACCGACCTTCTTGATCGCATCCTCTTCGGACAGATCCTTCAGCACAGCCGCCTGCGTACCCTTTGAGCCGGAATCCGAATCCGATCCCTGCAGGGCTTTCGTCACCTTCTCAGCCAGATCGCCCATCCTCGCGTACATCCAGTTGCCCGGACAGGACTTATTCGCAAACCACCTGTGAACGGTCAGGATCATCTCCCCGCTCTTTGGAGAATAGTTCAGCGTTTTATCCTTATCCCCGAACCAGATCAGCTTGTTCTTGCCGTTGCGCTTGCAGATATCGATGCAAAGCTTGATCAGAGTCTGATACACCACATCCCTGAAAGCATAAGGCTCAGTGGTATCAGAAGCGCACTCAATCGTGATTGCTCTCTGGTCATTGACATTACTGGAAGTACACCAGGAACGATTCTTCTCTTCCACATACAGAGCCACCCTGCCGTCCCGGTCGATGCCGTAGTTGCTGGATGCCTGCGTGGACTGCTTCTCAAACCATTCCCCAAGACCTTCTGCAGTGCACTGGCCGACCACACAATGAGGCGTGATCCTGTCAATCGCCATCGTCCTCTGACCGGAATGATTCGGACTCAGCTTTGTATAAACTACCATCGGACTATTGGTATATCCCATTACTCGTCACCTTCCTTTTTCTCTTCGACAGCTTCCTTGCCGTCATCTTCCTTCTCGCTCCTGTCATGCAGCTGCTCCAGCACCTTCCTGAGCTTCACCGGAATCGGCAATCCCAGATAAGCGGCGTTCTCTACCAGCGACAGCCCTTCATTGCTCAGATAGAAGAAAATGATCGCCGTCCTTAAAACGCCCGCTTCTCCGAAGATCTGAGCGTCCAGGATATGGCCGATGCCTACCAAGGCAAAGATCAGCACCTTCCGGCAGATTCCCTTGAACCCCACGGCAGAAGAAAGCTTCTTATCCGCTACCGCACACATGATCCCGGTGATATAGTCCAGAACCACGAACGCAAGCAAGGCATAAAGCAGCCCGTCACACCCGCCAAGGAAATAGCCAAGCCATCCGCCCACAGCCGCAAAAATCGCCTGAATCACATTCCAAAACTCTTTCATCGCAAATCCCTCCATTTCGTTGCAAAATTAAAGGGACAGCCGAAGCCATCCCTTAGAAACCATTATTCAATTACCCGAAGCCTTATACCGTCTGCTCCGTCAGCGTGTACGTGATCTTCATGGTCTTATCCGCATTCTTCACCACAGCCTGCGACAGATTACAGATCGTAGCCAGATACGGCGTAAGGATCCATGTGTACCTGTACTGATTTAGATAAGCGCCGCCCCAGGCGAAAACATATTCCTTATACCGGAAGAACGGCGTGGAAACATTGCCGCATCTTATCCCGGCATAGGTCGCAAGCACATTGTCACTTACGTCAATCTCAAAATCATAGGCAACGATGATGTCATTGATGAGCGACATGCAGCAGTCACAGCTTCCCGTATCACCCAGGCACTTCATCTGGGAAGTAAAGCCCAGAGAGATCAGCGTCACATCCGTGCTGTTGGAAATATTGATCTTGTAAACGCCGGTCTTATCATAAGACGGCGCGTACAAATATCCGTTTCTCACTACCGCGCTTCTGTTCCCGGAAGGATAACTCGAACCTTCCTTGAAGCTTCCCATTATCATCAGCGTAGCATTGGAAAGCGTCCAGCTTCCTTCCGTAAAGGTATAATCACTCTGCTTGATCTTGATCCACAGCACCGTCGCGCTTCCGGATGAGTTGCCCTGATTGGAAAATCCATACCAGTACCCGTCGCCACCATCCATGAAGATTCCATACGGCGTGTAACTTCCGTAGAAACGGAAGGTCGAACACTGCAGAACCGTCGTATCCTCCAAGGTCAGCGTGCTGTCATCCAGCTTCTCATTCAGCCCGATATCAAATACCGGAATCCTGTACCTCTTAATCGTCACAGTATTGCTCGCATAAGACAACGAATATAGCTTCGCATTCGTAAAATCCACCGTCACTGCCCTGAACAGATCATTGATGAAACCATCCTCATCATCCAGGCTTACCTTCTTGATCTGCAAAAGCGTTGAATCCACCGCAACATCAGATCCATAAGCATTAGCCCCGCCATGCTTGGAAGTCAGACCGACCGCCGCGATCGTGCCGTTTCCCTGCGAAGGCGTGAACTCCCAAACAAACTTGAAACCATTCGACAGCTTCATGCTCTCTGTCAGGTTCATACTGCCACGCTTCGTGTTCGCAGTGGCATTGACATCATTTGAAGCATACGCCACCGGCAGATTCGTTGATGGCAGATAAAGATTATCCGCCTGCTCCGTAATGGAACTCGGAAAAAGAAGGATGCCTCCGATCATGTTCGGGCAGATCGGAAGCAGCTCATCATTCCATGTCAGGGAATCATCATACTGCCCACCGGCCTTATACATGACACCCATCGGATTCACGCCCAGAATGTCATTGACGGCATTGGTGACCATATTGGTCTCCGATACCGTCTCCACAACACCCGTATTCACATCTTCCAGTTCCAAGACCAGATTACCTGTATATCTCTTCATAAAAGCCTCCTAACTATTGCTTCCCGGCACATCCACCGGCATAGCGAATCCGCCGACAGCTGTTCTTCCTGATTTCACATCGGAATAGAACCGCTTCACGGTCTCTTTGATCTCCCAGACATCACTCTCGGTAAATGCCTTCACCTGCAGCCTGTCTGTCTGCGAACCGTTGCCGATCCTGAACAGGTCAATATATTCCTCAACATCGATCCTGCCATCCCATGCTGCAGAAGCGCCCATGCTCTGACCGGAAATGGAAGCAATACACATCCCGGTATCCACCTCAGCCGTACCGCCCTCGCACCGCATATAGACATTGAAGATATTCGTGAAATTCGGGATCACATCCTCAATCGGATAATACAGAAGGATCGTATGCCGCCCTGAGTGCCAGTTTTCCTGCGGATAATGCACCGGGATCATCTGGTTATTGAATTCAAAGGAAAAGATCACATCCGCGTGACCATCCTCCGTCCAGCTTACAGGAAGGGATACCGTTACCGTCTGCTCTTCCGTATTACCGATCACTTCCGGATTATCAGGATCCAGAGGCTCCGGTTCATCCACCGCAACCGACGGAATCACCACATCCCCGGAAGCCGTTGCATTCTTAGTCACCTGCTGAGCCGTAATGTCCACGATCACCTGCCCGAAGAACTGCGCATGGTTCGCTTCCGTTGTGGCAAACTCAATGGAAATGATTTTCGTATCCACATTCCCGACGGTAAATGCGGATGCATTCGTAAATGTATGAATACCGATTTTGCCCGCCTCAATCTGAGCCAGAAGCCCGGAAATGTTCTTATCATTCTTGCTCTTCGCCTGAGACAGCTTCGGATTCTTGCCCACACACTTGATAGTCTGCCTGCCGCCAATCTTGATCCCGTTCGACGTAATGCAGGCAATCTTCGTCGCATCCGCCTGTCCGCCGGTAAAAGATAGAATGTCTCCCACATCCAGCGCCGGATTCCCGATAGTATCCGAATCAAACGGCACATAATTCACCACGGACAGGTCATTAAGGATATTTGTGCAGAGCTGCCGCCTTGTCTCTTCCAGACCAAACTGCAGCAGCGGATTCACACCCAGATTCATGGTCAGCCCGTCATCCGGATCCAACGCATAATACTCCGCAATCTGAGTCCTTAAGTTTGTGGAACTGACCGCCGTGTATCTCGTAATGAAATCCGAAAAGCTGGAAGTGAACCGGTGCTTCCGCTCCACCACAAGCACCGGCTGATCTCCGTACTTCCTCAGTTCCAGTTCTCCGGCACGGTTGATCACAAAGAACCCGCCCAACACCTGACCAACATAGAACAGGATATCCCTGTAGGTCTCTATGTCATTGTCAGAATAGATAGACAGATTCTCTGATCCGTTCGGCAGCGCCTCGATCGTTGCCCTGCTCTGAGCCAGGTCCACATCACAGGCCGTAGAACACAGCACCATGAAATCATAGGCGTTGCCGATGGATTCCAGAGAAGTGAAAGCCTTCTCAAACCGCACCATATAGTCATACGCCTTGATCTCCAAACACTTCGCTTTCCTGTTCGCCTCTGACACCTCAAATATCCCCATCGGGATCGTTTCATAGGAACCGCCCGCTATCTGCAGGTGATAGAACATCTCCACCTTTGCATCCTGAAGCGTGTATCTGTTGATCTCGGAGAAAAGCGAAATCCCCATCTCAGCGGCATACACCGTACCAAGCTCGATCTCCGTACTTCCGCAGCACTGGCTTGTGATATACCCGCTTCCCTTGACCATATCTTCCTGGTCGAAGTTATAAACCGTCCCGGCAGTCGTCGTGATCTTACCGGTCCAGTAATATTTTCTGTTGTTCGCCTTCACCGCATTTAAGAAGGCTTGGCTTACCGGATACAAATGACCACCTCCCTCCGGACATAATAAAAGGATCGGTTTCCCGATCCCTTTACTCTTTACTCAATCATATCTGATTATTTGAAGAATCCTGGTGATGTGTAAAACGCTTCTATCGCTTCTCCAATGTATTTTGCGGATCCATTTCCATAAACAGAGTCTACACCTTGTGCCAGTTCTTCATTTTCCTGGTATCCTTTCGCGATATCCATCAGAAGCGGTCTTGCATCATCAACCTGATATAACTGTTTTGCGACAAAATCATATTCACCGATCAGCTGCCGAACTTCAAATGAATTAACATCTGTACCCTTCATATCAGCAAGCTTCTGTTGAATACTTCCAATTCTCTTTTGATATGCAGTGAATACCTCTGATTTTGGAGGATTCTTCAAGGATTCCCTTACGGCCTCCTTGCTCCCATACCATTCAACCACTTTTGCATAGTTTTTCTGAACCTTTTCGTCGGAAGCACCCTCTATCATGTGCTTCTCCCACGCTTCAATGCTGCCGTAACGGTCAATGAAAATCTGCTTCTGCGATTCATTCATGTTCTGCAGCATATCTGAAAACATAGCTCGAAGTTCCGTTTCATCAAATACGGTAAAGTCCATATCATGATCTCCTTTCAACATATTGTCTAAGTTGGCAATAATGCGCTCCAGCCTCTGTTTTTTCAGACAGAGCATTTCACGCTGTTTTGCCAAAATGCTGTTGTGATCAAGATCAGGATTGTCCATGATGAGTTTAATATCCGCAAGCGGAAGATCCAGCTCGCGAAACACCAGTATCTGTCCAAGCCTTTCTATGGCTTTATCGTCATAAAGCCGATATCCTGCTTCCGTTACTTCCGTCGGCTTAAAAAGTCCGATTTCATCGTAGTAATGAAGCGTGCGCACTGAGATACCTGTAAGCTCCGATACTTCCTTAACTGTTTTCATTATGATCATCCTCCTGTTTCTTGATGAAGATATCGTAGCCTATCACGGAACGTGAGAGTCAATAGTCTTTTCCATCTTTTTTATTTTTCGTCAGGGAAGAGCATAATCATAACAGTAAATCAGAACTCTTTCAATGTAAAGCTCACCTCCCACAAGCTCCCATAGCTCGTATCGCTGACCAGCTTCACCTGATACCCGTCAATATACATCTGCGTATTCA
>SVEZ01000016.1 GCA_015057115.1 Lachnospiraceae bacterium
GATAAACACTGGTTTTTGGTGATTTTGTGTAAGAAAAATCCGCGGCAATCGCCGCGGACTTTGTCTACACTCTGAAGCATCCGATAAGATTTTCTTGTCGGATGCTTTCTTTTTTTGCAGAGGAAAGTGTGGTAAAATAAAGAAAACTGCGAATTAAAAAGAGGAAGGGATTACATTGGAGAGGCAACAAAATGAGCAGACTGCTTTTGCAAGGTTTATACGTGACGCGCGAAAGCAAAAGAAAATCAGTAATGCAGAGTTGAGTAAGGGAATTTGCAGTGTGGGATTTTTATCTGCGCTGGAAAATGGGAAACGGAGTACCAATTTTCTGCTGATGGAGAGAATTCTCGGACGTGTGGGAATCGATGTGGAGAATTTTGTTTTTCTGGTAGGAGATGGAGAATACCAGAAATGGAATGCGATGAAACATATATTTTCCATTTTGAGAAAAGGAGAATTTCAGGAAAGCAAAGCCGCTGCATCCCGGATTTTAGAGAGATGGGAAGCTGAAGACAAGCTGATTTGCCAATTTGGTCTGCATGTGCTGGCCATGGTTGAGAAAAACCTGGGGGGCTCCAAAAAGAAGCGAAGAGATCTTTTAACCAAAGCATTGAACCTGACGGTGCCGGATCCGGAACTGAGCCTGAAAGAGGGAGTACTGTCTGTTCAGGAACTGGATATTATGCTGGATTTGGAAGAATGTCAGGAACAGCCGGATCCAGAAAAAATCCGGGCAATCGGGCGCTATGTATTGCAGGTTCGGTATGAGGAAAGATGCCAGGCAAAGATTTTTCCCAAAGTGGTGGTTAGGTATTGTAACTGTGCCGGAACTTCTGCAAAGGATCAACTGGAAATGCTGGATGATGCTTTGTTTCTTCTGCGGAAAAAAGGGTATACGTATTATATGTGGGAGATTCTGAATCTCCGGAAAGGTTTGCTGCGTAATACAGAGCGACTGGAGGAAAACAACCGCTGGATAAAGAATCTGGAGGAATTGTATGCTTTCTTTGGCGTACCAATAGCCAATACAGAATCTCTCATTGTGTATGATCGGGGAGAAATAAAATGTATCCGTGATGTGGTGGTTCGGCGGCGCAGAATGCTGGGAATGACTGCGGAACAATTAAGCAGGGATTGCTGCAGCATGCGTACTTTGCAGCGGATTGAGAATAATGGAACCATGCCCCAGGGAGAGGTAATGGAAGCACTTTTTAAAAAATTAAAGCTTCCCTGCTGTGTGGTACACGAAGATATGGTTTTCCAGGATATGAAGGGGCGGGAGTTGTTTTATGATTTTAGCCGTCAGTATAGTAAACAAGAGACCGATATGACAAGTATGGCAAGAAGACTTTCTGATTATGGAGACTCCTATTCAGCATATAATCGGCAGTATATGATGCGATTGAAGAACGTTTTGGCATGGCTACGACAAGATTGTAAGTTGGAGGAATTGTTAAGGAGAACAGAGGAAGCGCTTGGGGTAACAATAAACTTTGATGAGCACAGGAAATATAAGGGGTACTATTTTACATATTGTGAATTGTTGTTGCTTACAGATGTTGTGAGAACATGTCCTGAGGAACTCGAAAAACGAAGGAGAGTGTTGAATTGTATATGCAGACAATATGATGCCTTTTTTAAAAGTAGTAGTATTTCCGGAATGGCCAATAATCGCATGAATTTTGTAATGAGTTTTGTAGAAAGTGAGCTGGGAGACATGGGGGAGTATCAATTATCAAATAGTTATTGTCGAGCATTGATTGATGCTGACTTGCGCAGGCGATGTTCTCTCTATTTGTCAGATTTGGTATATAATTACTGGTGGAATAAGTGGAAGATGAATCCTGCAACGGTAAGTATGGAGGAATTGAGCTGGTGTTGTGTGCTGGCAGAACTTGGCAAAGACTCGTTTTTAGTGGATTTTTTCAAAAAGAAAATTGAAGAATTGAAGGATTGAAAAAAGAATCAGATGAGGGAATCTGATTCTTTTTTCGTGTTGAGAAAATGTGTTTAGAAGAGCTGTATTAAGGTGTTCTAGGTACTTCGCGATTAGTTGGGGCATCATGCCGCATAAGTACTGGGGGATTCACAATGGGAAGAATGAATGCAGCCGTCCCCACAAGATATGCGCTACAAACTGCGAGAAAACATGCTTTTCTCAACTTATTACGTAATGTGTGTTTTTTCATAAGGGTTCCTCCTCCTCTTTTTTCATGGCTTAAGTATAGTTTGCGAGAGGATAATCGTCAACAGACAGTTTTTGGGGAATAGTTTCACGGTTTTGCCTGGTTAAGAATAAAAAATAACAAAGACGGGGTAGGTAGACAAAACTGTGAAATTAAAAAAGAAAGACTGTCTATTGTTTTTTTTCGGAAACAATCATAAGATGAATTCACGAGCTCAACGAACCCTTTTGTACAAAAGAATCGAAATTAAGAAGAAAGATTAAGAAAGGTGAAAATGATATGAAGAAAAGATGGTTACAAAAAGTAACAGGCGTTACATTAGCAGCAGTATTTGTATTTTCCAGTATGGCAATGCCGGCGCAGGCAGGATTTAACCACCGCTGGGGCAAGATGCCAAGTTTCCTGAAAGAGGAGAATTCCCTGACAAGAACCAACGTGCAGACCATTAAAGATATGGTAACCGGTTTGGCAGAGACAAACTTCGATGATATTCAGATTGAAGATTACTATTCTGTTTTCAACGTTGACTCTCAGGAAACATTCTTCCTGTATCCGGTATCCTGTGACGGAGTAGTTCGTTATACCGCTAATGTAAGCGAGGACGGAACTGTAAGTGTAACCAGTAACGTAGATGCGTTGGAAGCAATTACAGACCAGCAGGAACCAGAAGCACTGCTTTATGTTGACGACGGTGTGTATTATGCAGCCAGCGAAGACAATACAACAGCCCTGTATGAAGAAGGATTCGTAATTGAGAATGACGTTTACTCTTTCGAAGATAAGACTTATGATGAAAAACTGGACACTATGACAGAAAACGAAGCAAACTTTGAAAGCTATGATAATCTTCTGCTTACAACTGATCGTGCTACTTACACCAGAAGTGATGTGAACATGACCGGTTTATGGGATTGGTTAGAGCCCCAGGATACATCTTACCGCGCAGGACAGACTGTTACCAAGAAATGTGGCATCACCAACTTCCTGTTACAGGGAAACTACGGTTTATGCTGGGCTTGTACAGTAGGTACAATCACCAACTTTATGACCGGTAGAAACCTTACCGGTAAAAATGTTGCAGATATGATGGGAATCGGATATGACGATGGAGCAACTATGCAGGAGATGCGTACTGCATTAAGCCGCTATGGTTTATCCTTCAATATTTACAACAACAAATTACCATTTAGCCAGATTAAAAATAATGTAAATGCAGACAAACCATTTGGTATCTGTATGCAGGCTTCCAATGCCGGACACGCGATTACCGGATATGGATATTCCTATAACACAGGTAATACCTCCTCATATGCTTCCACCAACCTTGTTTATGCATGGGATTCCAACGGATATCAGATTTCTTTTGCACAGAATGCAAGAAATATCAATACATCCGGATATCGTTTTAGCTGGTATGGCAGCTTATACTAATATGTGAAAGAAAAATACCTTTAATGGCGGGGGAAACCCTGCCGTTAAAGGTATTTTCTAAATATAATAATTGGAGGTAAAAATCAGTATGGGGAATACAGTACAAACAGAATTGAAAAGATATAGAGGGGAAGAACTGGATTTATCCAATCCGAAATATGCAGAACAGATTGCATCGATGTTTGGGGGAGAGGAGTATATGGAGCGGGAGTATCCTGCGTTGTATGGACTTTTTACAAACAGTAAAAAGCGCAGGCTTACAGCGGACGACAGTAAGCAGGGATTTCAAAATTCCGCCTATATTGTGGATGTTATTTATGACAAGAAATCCGGATGTGCCTATGCGGCAGGTCGTATCTATCTTACAGGGAAAGCGAAGCGGTTATACAGTCAGCTTGTTATTTCGATGAACGGGGAAGAGATCGGTCGTGAATCCCAGTTTAGCAGCAATACGGATACGATCAAGATAGATTGTTCTTCCATGCCCTTCGAGGAACCACCGGATAATACGGTATATAAGGGAGTTTTATATGTAACCTGGCAGGAAGAGGGATCTAATGTTTTAAGAGCAATGAGAAATGATGATTACCGGGAAGAGGTAGAAGGCACAGGCGTCGAATTCGTGGAAGAAATGACAGTAGGGGATCCTGCATATAAAAAATCATCTTCGGGACCGATCCGGGTTGCGCTTATTCGCCGGGATGATCAGGTGGATTACGATTATCAGGATGCAAAGCGCGACAAAGATGGCAACGTGGATATGCATCTTAAGATTAGCGGTTCCGCAAAACTATGTGATTGGCACAATTGCGCCCGTGTAGACATGGTAGATGCAGTATTGAATCAACCGGAAAAAGGTACCATTTTTTACGATAATGACGCGGGTAAGAAGATCACCATTTCGCCGGATAAAAAGACGCTCACATGGGATTTGAATGATGATTGGAAGAACTCCGTTCCGGAAAGCGTTGTTGAAGGAAATCGGAATTCTTTATTTGATATGAAAATTCAATTTTATTGCAGTGCATGTGGAGCAAATCATAGATTGATCATTTCCAGCGAGAATTATCCACAGTATGCGCAATATAAATTTTATAAGCAGATACCGAAAGTAAATGTTTTGTGGGGATGTCTTGCCGCCGGAACCATGGTGACCATGTATGATGGAACCGAAAAAGCGATTGAGCAGATTCAGAATGGGGATCTTTTGGTATCGGATAACGGACGTCCGTTAAAAGTAACGAATGTGGTGGTCGGAGAAGAAAACTTCATGTATCGTCTGCGTCTGGAATCCGGAGAAGAAGTGCTTGCGACCTTAAATCATCCGTTTATGGGACATCATGGACTGATGCCCCTTAGAGATATCGATTCCTCTACAAAGCTTTTGAAGAAAAATAACGAGTTTGAGCGGGTATTATACTGCTATAGAGAGAAATACGTCGGAAAAGTATATGGTATTGAAACGGAGTACTGGGGCGTATTTTTTGCAAACGGAATTGCCTCCGGTCTTCATTCCGATCAGGGAAAATTTGAGAGTGATGCAAACACAAACCAGATCAAAGAAGACCCTGAAGTTGAAGAAGAGATCAAAAAACTGAATAACGATTTTTCCGCGGGACGAATCTAACCTGTTTGTGCAAGGGGGTATACCAATATGAATAATATATGCAGAAATGGTATTCAGGCACTGGTTGTTTACAAGGATAGTTATCTTTTGCATTCGCCCTTTCCGTCTTTTGCATTGGATGGAAGCGTTGCATTTACCATAGAGATTCGCTTTGCTTATTCTAAGTCCGATAGCGGAATACTGTACGCACAGGATGGTGGATTGACCATCGGATTCAATAACGATATTCCGTATTTTGACCATCCTGTATTGGGAAGACTGGAAGGGACAAATGATAGAAAGCTGGAACGGAATTGCCTATTGATGCTGTCCGTTACCTATGATCTTGAAAAAGTAAGCATGCAGATAAACGGAATACCGGTGGCGGAACTGAAAAAGCAATCCGGGGCAGCTTATGCAAATGACGGTAATTTTGCCATAGGAAAAGAATTTGACGGGTACATGGAAGGCGTCCGGGTACTGAAGAAAGTATCCGACAGCCAGGCACTGTTAAGCGATTACGGCATCGGATTTCAGGAGAATGCGGATGTTGTTTTTCAAACGGATTTTACAACGAAACAGTTTAAAGACATCGGACCCGACAAGATTTCCATGTGGAGAAACGGTACGGAGGCACATTGCGCAAACGTAGTCACGACTACAAAATTGAATCGGAAAGCCGCTTATAAACGTACGAACAAGCTGTCCTTTAAAGATGGCTTTTCGGTATCTGCAAGAGTGTTTCCTGATTTTTCCTGCAAAACGAAGCAGACGATCTATTCGGTGGGAGATAATAACACAAAAATTGCGTTGTCCATGGAACCGGATGCGGAAAACAATTATGTTTTATCTGCTTGCGTTGGAAGCACCTGTATCAAGTCGTCAAAAGTAATCGATGGACTTTTATGGCATGATGTTGTGCTGGCAGTGGACATTAAGAACAAAAAGGCGGCGTTATATCTTGACGGAGCGGCTGTTGTGGATGGAAAAGCCGATATTTCCGCAATCGTGGATTCGACAGCAGTTATAGGATCGGAATTTTTTGAGGATAAACCACATTTTAGGGAGGGACTTTTAGGTTATCTAGATTATGTGGCAGAGTTTTCCAAAATGGTTTCCAGGGAAGAGGTTGAAAGATTTATTGAACACGAACCGTATTTTTACGATGATGGAATAGAATCTCTCCTGCTTTTCGGCTGGGGAGAACCCAGAAATGCCATGCTGGGATACAATATTGCGGAATTCGGATCCGGCTATTTTACCATGGTAGAAGATACATGTCCGCTGGATACGCCCCGGGGAACCGGGTGGATTGTTCCACAGGAGCCGGATGAGAAATATTGGGCTTCATTGTCGGATAACGAACGTTGGGCTTTGGCAACCTATATAGAAACCGCCAATGCAACGATCAACGACATGATCGGTATTCCGATGAAAGATCCGGGTATTGAACCGGCGACGGAGATCGTGCACAGAAAATATCTCGGACCGGATACGGAGGAACTTCTGGCATGGGCGAAAGGCGCGAAAGATACGGAATTTGACGGAATACTCGAAGAAAGCACGATAAACAATAAGGTAAAAAACATATTTAATAAAACGAAGCCCGAAGTATGGAAAACAATTCAGCAACCGTTAACTATGGGTGAGGTAGGAGCCAGTACGGTAGTAGCTCCGGTAGCGGCGGGAAGTGCGGCTACAACAGGAGTGTCCTCGGAGGCTATCTTTCAGACTGCAGTTGCGGTTTCTGTTGTGGCATTAGTGGCTACGGAGGTGGCACGAATAGTGAAAGAAAATGAGAAAGACAGACCGGATAATCCGAAGGCAAAGGTGAAGGTAGTAAGTTGCTCTTGGAATGATCAGGGAAAGGCCGAGAGTGGAACGATCTATTTTCATAATGATGCAAAAGGAGTCGAACCGAGTTCGATGGAATGGCCGAATAATGGTACCGATGTAAAAATGGAGGCCGTTTTTATTCCGGCTGTGTTGAAAGAGCTTATTTTGCGAGTTAAAGTTACGAACACAGGTGATGCGCAATATGTCGGCAATATTAAAGCGACGGGAGGAGGAAAAACCTGGGAGAGTGCTCCGGTTACTCTGGCTATAGGCGAAACCAAGGTAGTCACGCTTAATCAATCCGATTTGATTGCTACTATGGGAAAAGAGCTTAGTGTGAAATCCGGATTTTTCTCACTGACATACAAGGATCCGGAGGATGCGACGTATATCTTCATGAACAATGTTACATATACGTACTATACGCTGGAAAACAAGCCTATCGAACCCTGGCAACTGGATGAAGGAAAAGAGTATGATCCGAAGAATGCTTGTTATATCAGAACGCTGGTACTCAATTCGCTATTGACTCACCATAACAGCGTAACTGCGCCGGCCCCGGCTCCGGCTGAGCAGGCAATGGCCACTCTGGTTATGAATTGGATGAATACGGGAGGGCTTTTTACCTATGATACGGATGCCGGAGCTTGTTTTTATACCACGAATTTTAATCAGTTTAAAATAGACAAGTTTGTCCGAGATGCCGTGGACGTGGGGGCAGCCCATTGGCTTAATTGCGCTGATTGCGCCAATATCATGCATGCAATCTGCGCCATGAATGGTATTGATTTGCCAATGTGCATGCTCTTTGGGGTAAATCGTCAGGGATTTGGCTGCAATCAGATTAAGGTCATATCGTACAAAGATGCGCCGTGGAGAGTTCCTTTCGCCGGAGAGTTTAGCTACCACATGGTAAACAGAACGGCCAATGGGGTATATGACGGAATCGGAATATATGATGCCTGTCTTAAGGTAGATGGGGGAGAGTATCCGGGAGTAGATGCAGCAACAAATCCGGCAAAAGTTCCGCTACAGCCTAATTCCATGCAGGCGCAAGCAACACTATATGCAAACGTGGATGTGCCAACAACTGCTGCGTATCATGATGTTGTATATCGTGAGAGACTGGTGAGAAATACGCAATGGGCAGCGTTCGTGGATTTTCCGGGCAGTGTACAGGCGTTTCGGATCGGTGATTATTCGGCCGGATTATCGGGTATGCAGGTGACGGAAGGAAAACTCAAAGGTGATGGGCGTATTCGTGATATGAAGCCCCTTTCCTGGGAGTTTCATGAGTATGAGTGGCACTTTTCTTTTGATGATTCTGCGACGGAAATGCTGGAATACGGATGGGCGCATTCCGATGATGATATGCAGAAGATCATTCGTCAGTTTGCAAATCCGGAGAGAACGGAAGTAAAAGACGAAACAGCCGGTATAGATGGATTTAGAATCGGAGAAAGTTGCTATGTGATCAGAAAGAACGATAAAATTTATAGGATCATGGGTGAAAAGGCAATGACAGTGGCAAAGGAAATACTATAAGATATGCCTGAGTAATCTGTCGCGAAAAAACAAACACTTACGGAGGGGCGGTCTTGGACGGCCCTTCCTTTTTGCGGCGCATAGTGTCGCCGAATAAATATAGAGGTTTACTTGACGCGTGCTTTCGTGGTAGAATGAACGGGAAACAGACATGGAAAAGGAATCCATGATTACAGGAAAATGGTGGAAATAAGAATGAGAAGATATAAAGTGTTGGTTGTATCTGATTCTCACGGAAGGTACGGAAATTTGCAGCTTGCTATCGAACGAGAAATGCCCTTTGATGTACTGGTTCATTGTGGGGATGTGGAAGGCTATTTGGAACTTGCAACAGGAGAGAATCCCCCTTATGAAGTGCGGGTTGTGAAAGGAAACTGCGATTTTGGCGGTCGCTACCCGAAAGAAGAGGAGTTTCGGGTTGGATTTTTCAACATTTGGGCAACCCACGGGAACCTCTACAATGTAAAGAACGAGTTGGATCTTTCTACGTTGAAGAACGCGGCAAAAGAGAAGCGGGCAGATATCGTGTTGTTTGGTCATACCCATTGTTCGGAGATCATGAGGGATGAAGAGAATAACATCCTGCTGCTGAATCCCGGAAGCATCGGGGAGTCCCGCTTCGGCAACGGAAACGGAACTTATGCAACCCTGAAGATTACGGATGATTATGAGGTGATTCCGGAACTGAAGCAGTTGTAGGAATCCGGTAAAAATATTTTTCAAAAAAGTGTTGACAAATCGAACAATTCTATAGTATACTAACATAGTCGTCAGCGACGAATGGGATCTTAGCTCAGCTGGGAGAGCATCTGCCTTACAAGCAGAGGGTCATAGGTTCGAGCCCTATAGGTCCCATTATGGCGGAGTAGCTCAGTTGGCGAGAGCACACGGTTCATACCCGTGGTGTCAGGGGTTCAAATCCCTTCTCCGCTACTATTAACAAAATCTCCAAACTGTTGGTTTTCAACGGTTTGGAGATTTTTTTGTCATTTTTGAAAAATGAGTAGCATTGAGTATCAGAAGCAAAGAAAGGAGGATGCGATTATAGCACTTGACCGAGCAATTCAGTGTGGATACCAGGTGACCGAGAGTGTGTATGATACGAGGGGGGTGTTATAAAGCGAGCCGGAAGAAAAGAATCTTCCGGCTCCAAACCGCCCACGGTGTTGAGCCAGATATGGCTCGTGGGAGATGTTCAAATATTTTATGCCAATAATGATAATATTATTATAGTTTTTGCTCCCAGTCATGTCGAAAACCATAATAATCCATACGAACAAATGGATATTTACGAGTGAGAAGGATGAGGGATTCTTTCAGCTCATTAAATATATCGGAGGGTAAGAGTCTTCTCATAATCAGTAAAAAACCATAAAAATGTGCATTGTCGATTGTTCCATCTTCATTCTGGCGAAGAAGCGCCTTCTCCTTTTTGTTCAGAGATGGTTTCTGCTCGAATAGACGGTTGTACAAGCGCCCACCATGAGCACAAAGATTTCGGATAATAGTCATGCTATGCATGTAACTGCCTAAAATTTCCGAACCCTTATTCATGCACAGTCCAAACTCTTTTGCGATGGATTTTTTAATATCGGATTCTGATATGGAAAATAAAAATGAAACATCTGAAATGGTCAGAAGATCCACATAAGCCCAAAGTGGTATATCACTCTGCAAATCATTTACAAAATGCTTAAGATAAGCTTCATGTGGTAGCCGCCGGTTCTTTTGTTCTTCTGCCTTTGCAATAATCTCACGATGTTTCTTGGGATCAGAAAAGTTTTTTTCATTAAGATGACCGGTTGCACCATGAACCTTTGTAAATTGATAAGCATAGACAGATTTCATGTGAACTTCAATTAGCTCCAGATATTGTAGAATTATATGCCGGAGTTCGTGATCGAAGTTGTATATATCAACAATGTTTTGAAAAGTGGCAGATTTAGAGAAGATATCATTCTTGCGGAGCGTTAGTGAGTAGCCGCTAACACGGTAATAGTTATTTCGTAGAAGAAAATGCTTTGCTTTTTCTTCATCAGAAATCTTTAAGCCGCGGGAGCGAAGCAATGCAAGTTGTTCATCAAGTGTTTTGAAATTTTTATCTGTCATAGAGCATTCTCCTTAAAACAAAACGCCCTCAAGTGTGCATGTGTTACCACAGAGGCCTGAGGGAGATGTTAATTAAATGATACCATATAATAAGCAAAAGTCAAGAAACAAATGTTTGACCGGTAGGAATAATGAGTAGTTTTATAGCTAAAATTTTTCGAGGAAAAGATGTCCTGTGAACAGGACGGCAGGAAGAGTAAGGATGAGGTAATTGCAGAACTTGAAAAAGCACATTAGGTGAGTATCAGTTGAATATCACACCCAAACATGCGATATATAGCGCGGAAAATCAACGTTTGACGTCTAATCCTCAAGCGTAATATCAGTTTCTTCACAGATAAATCTCTGTATTGTTTTTTCAATTCCTCTGCGACGGGCATAACGGAACAGCTTTGCCAGGTTGATATTGTACTTTTGGAAAGCATCCTCGTATATGGCGCGGTATTCTGAACGGGATATGATGACACCGGCAATTCCCCGCCCGAACAGATCCACCAATAGCTTTTCAAGGGATGCCTGTCTGTAGTCTCCAAAGAAGGGAGGAGCTTCTGAGATCAGCCTGCGGACAACGATAGTCTCGTCAACGGCATATTTATCATACTCATCCGCACTTGGATTAAGCAGCGCATGAGGATAGATTTCAAAAAGCTGGTTAAAAACGCTTTTATCCAGAATATTTTTCACTTCGACAAAAATGATATTCTTTGTCATCTGATGATTCGCAAATTCATTCATCTGGTAAAGCTCCCATATCTGAAAATCAACAAATGGAAACTGTATCTGAACTGCTGATGAGATCTCTTTTGCCGTATCGGAAAGAGCGTAGGAGTAATCCTTTTTGTCGGAAACGGCAAAATGTCCCTTACTTGTTCGTGTAATCTCACCGGATTCGCAAAGGAGTTTCAGTGTTTGATAAATCGTCGAGCGTCCAATGTTTGATGTTTTGATACGGAGCGCATCCGCAAACTCGCCTGTTGTGAAGGAAGGATGTTCCGCGATAAAATTTTTAACAGTAGTTTCCAAAACTATCACCTCTGTGCGATCAGCAACATCTTAATTTGTTACCTTAAATTTAAAAATATTATAGTATGGTGAGCAAAAACAGTCAATGGACATTTGGCAAAAAATGTAAGTTGTTGCCGAAAATTTTGCCGTTTATCCCAAAATCCTGCCGTTTATCCCAGACAGGTTGAAAGAATCCCTTTATGTGGATAAAATCGAAAAGATGCAGGGGTAGTTGCATTTGCCTGGAATTATCGGGAAAACGGGTTGATATAGTATTTGAAGGAGGAAAGAAAAATGAAAAAGAAAGGATTGCTGAAAAGCATATTAGCGATTGTGCTGACCTTGGCAATGGTACTGGGGGCAGTGCCGCTGCAGGGGATCGTACTGTCTGCGCGGGCGGACGGTCTGGATGGTACCTCTTCGGAGACTGCCATGGTAATTGGCGCAGATGGAGATGGGTGGAAAACATTGGTGGACGCGCTGAGCGGAGAGCTGGGCATGATGAAACGCACCGATGTCACTGAGGATGCAGATCATCCCACTTATTTGAAACTGGAGTCGGACTGCGTTTCCCCGAATCCGGAATCAAGCGGCCCTATCGAGGTCGCGAGCGGCAGATATGTTGTTCTTGACCTGAACGGCCACACCATTGATCGTGGGCTCGGGGACAGCAATGAAGGCGCGGCAAATGGTAACGTCATCACGGTCAATGGTAATCTGACCCTTAAGGATTCAGGAACCAATGGAACAATCACCGGAGGAAAGTATTTCAACGGAGATGATAGTTACGGCGGCGGAGTGATTGTCAACGGCACATTTACCATGGAGGGTGGTAAGATTACAGGATGTCAATCGGCGCAGAGCGGTGGCGGTGTATATGTTGCGGAAAACGGCACATTTACCATGAAGGGCGGCACTATAACTGAATGCTATGCAGTATCTGACGGTGGGGGGGTTTATTCAGAAGGTACTTTCAATGTAAGCGGTGCGCCTGTTATCAAGGGTAACAATACTCAATATACTGAGAGAACAGGCGTTGATCTTGCAAATGATAAAAAAATCGGAATCATCGGCGCACTGAGAAACGGAGCAGAGATCTGGGTCATTACAAATGAGAATGATACCTTCGCCGCGGGACTCGGTTATGATATCACGGAAGCCGATGCAGCATATTTCCATAGCGATGCGGGAGACAACTACGTCGCTGTGCTGCGTAATGGTGGAATAAAGTTTGAACAGGCATATGCAATAAAAGTTGATGAATATATCTATCATGGAACGATCACAGCTTCACCAACCACAGCAGCAGCAGCGGGCGCAACCGTCACACTGACGATTACGCCGGATACAGGATATGTGCTAGATACGCTGACAGTAACGGATGGCAATTATAATTCTATCAATGTCAGTGGAACAGGTAACACGCGTACCTTTACCATGCCTGCCGAAGATGTGACGGTGGATGCATCATTTGCAGAGGCTGTTGCACAGGTTGGGGATGTCAAGTACTCCACCGTACAGGGAGCTATCGATGCTGCGCCTGCAAACGGCACGGTTACTCTGCTTTCTGATGTGACTATCAGTTCACCGCTGAATATTGAAAGCGGCAAGACCGTAACCATCGACCTGAATGGCCACACCATCGACCGCGGGTTGGGGAATGGCAATGAAGGCGCGGCAAATGGTAACGTTATCACGGTCAATGGTAATCTGACCCTTAAGGATTCAGGAACCGATGGAACAATCACCGGCGGTCATAATTTCAATAATGGCGGCGGCGTGTATAATAACGGCACATTTACCATGACCGGCGGAAGTATCACCGGAAACACTTCGAATGACGAAGGCGGCGGCGTGTGTAATAATAATGACAGCACGTTCATCATGACAGGTGGTAACATCAATGGAAACGCTGCGAAAGCAGGTGGTGGCGTGTATAATAACGGCACGTTTACCATGACCGGCGGAAGTATCACCGGAAACACTGCGAATCAAGAAGGCGGTGGCGTGTATAATGCTAATGGCAGCACGTTCACCATGACAGGTGGTAACATCAATGGAAACGCTGCGAATGCAGGTGGTGGCGTGTATAATTACAGCACGTTCACCATGACCGGCGGAAGTATTACCGAAAACACTGCGACTGGGGAAGATTGTTACGGTGGCGGTGTAGTCAATTATATGGCTACTTTTAACGTCAGCGGTAGGCCCGTGATCAGCGGCAACAATGCCAACAACACATCAGACAATGTCCGCTTCGGTAACAATCCAATTAACGTCATCGGTGCTTTGGACAGCAACGCGGAAATTCATGTTAAAGTTACCAATAAGGGACAGATTGTTGCAAAAGGAAGCGGCGGTTATCAACCTACGGCCTCCGACGCAGCGAAGTTCGTATGTGATAATGAAAGTTATGCGCCGCTACTTGATAGCACCCATAACACAATAAAAATGACGCAGGCATATACAATAACCGTTGCAGACGGAATTTCTAATGGCACCGTGACAGCTCCGGCCAGGGCAGCGACAGGAGCAACTGTCACCCTGACTGTGACACCGGGTGAAGGATATGTGCTTGATACGCTGACAGTAACGGATGAAGGATCTGGAGAGTGTACGGTTAGTGGAACAGGCAGCACGCGTACCTTTACAATGCCTTCCAATAATGTGACGGTGACTGCAGATTTTGAAGAGCCTGTCGCAAAGGCTGGCGATGACAAATACACCACCGTACAGGGAGCCATCAATGCCGCTCCTGCAAACGGCACGGTTACCCTGCTTTCTGATGTGACTATCAGTTCACCGCTGAATATTGAAAGCGGCAAGACCGTAACCCTCGACCTGAACGGCCACACCATTGACCGCGGGCTTGGAGGCGAGACCGCTGCGTCCAACGGCTACGTCATCGAGGTTCAAGGCAATCTGACGCTCACGGACGGCAGCACGGCAAAGAACGGCAAGATCACCGGCGGTAATGATGCAAACGGTTTAGGCGGTGGAGTGTATGTCAACGGCGGCACCTTTACAATGCAAGGCGGCACGATCATCGGAAATCAAAGCTCTACCGGAGGCGGTGTATATGTAGCCGAAGCGGGCACATTTAACATGAGTGGAGGAAGTATTATTGGAAATAATGCATCGGGCCACGGAGGTGGCGCGACCATCAGCGAAGGCTGCACGTTTAATGTTAGTGGCTGCCCCGATATCAAAGACAACTGGACCGAAGGCATATGGGACGGGGATGCGAAAAAATATGTCATAAACAGTAACATGGATAGTAGCGTAAAGGACGACGTTCAGCTCGGGTCCATAAGCACTTATATTACTGTCTCCGGTGCACTGACAAGCGGAGCTAATATATATGTTACTGTTTCTGGGCCCAGAGTTGTGGCACAGAAGGCAACCGGTCTTAGCGAGACTGAAGCTGGTCGCTTCCACAGCGATGATTCAGACTATACGCCTGCATTGTCATCAGACGGAAATGTTGTATTCAAGGCGCAGGCTGCTTTCACTAGTTTACCGCAGGAGGCGTCAGGGCTTATTTATAGTGGCGAAGAGCAAGAGCTACTTACTGATTATGGAGATGCCCCTACTACAGTAAAAGTTGCTGTTACCACGGATAACAGCGCGACTGAACCTGCAGGATTGACGTATGGAGATTCAGCCGGGGCGACGGAAGCTGGAACATATTATATCTGGTATTACGCGGAGGATACTGAACATTATGTAGGTACAACCCCGGCAAGACTTGGTCCGGTCACCATAGCACCATGTCCTATTACTGTCACAGGCATTACAGCAGAGGAAAAACCTTACGACGGCACGACTGAGGCGACGCTTGATACATCCGGTGCTACTCTTTACGGAAAATGCGATGGTGATGACTTAACCGTCAGCGCTACGGGTACTTTTGATAACAAAAATGCAGGTGACGGTAAGACTGTAACCATAAGTGATATCACTCTTGGCGGTGCAGATGCCGATAACTATGTACTTGCGGATAGCGGAAACCAGGAGACCACTACAGCAAATATCACCAAGGCAACGCCGACTGTTACGGCGCCGGTTGCAAAGACGGATCTTGTCTATTCCGGAAGCGGACAGGCTCTCGTTACGACAGGATCTGTTCCGACTGGATGCGAAATGAAATATGCATTGACAGACAATACAGAAACAACTGCGCCGGCTGAGAATAGTAACTGGTCAGCAACCGCTCCCGAAGGGACAAACGCCGGAAGCTATAAGGTCTGGTATAAGGTCGATGGCGGCAATAACTATGAAGATGTTGCGGCATCCTTTGTTACTGTAGCTATCGAAAAAGCTGATCAGGCGGCTCCTGCTTTAAGCGGCGAGTTTACGGTTCCGACCGGTAGTGAAACAGTAGTCATCACCGGTGTGGATGCAACCATGGAGTATAGCACAGATAACAAGAGCTGGACTGCTTGCGAGGCTACCCTCAGTCTTGGAAAGGGTGTTTATTACGTAAGAAAGCAGGCAGATGCGAATCATAAAGTCGGTGCGGCTGCAACGATCGTTGTAAAACGCGAAGGTGAGCATACATTTACCGTAATAGGAGGCACCGGAACCGGAAGCTATGTGGCAGATGAAACAGTGACTGTCACCGCTACTGCTCCCGCAGGTGAAAAATTCAAAGATTGGAGTGCAACGGGAATCACTCTGACAGAGGAAGAAAAGGTCTCTCCAAAACTGACCATTACCATGCCGGCAAGTGATGCGAGCCTTGCGGCAAATTTTGAGGACCTTGTGGTAGAATCCCTTTCTCTGAACAAGACAGCAACCAAACTTGAAATCGGCAAAAAGGAAAGCCTTACCGTGTCCTTCAATCCGGCAACTGTAAAAGATTCGTATAAAAATGTTGTGTGGAGCAGTGATAACGAAGGCGTTGCCTCTGTTGACGATAAAGGAAATGTTACTGCGATAAAGGAAGGAAAAGCGACCATCACAGTAAAGAGCGCCTTTGATGAAAGTATAAAAGCAACCTGTGAGGTTACGGTAGAAAAGGCGGCAAGCATCGGTGGCGGCACCGGAGGTGGAGCGGCAGGCGGCGGAAGCAGTGATACACCTGCAGATAACACGAATCCTTCCGACAGTGAAAGAACCTCTGATGACCAGACCATTGATGTAACCAAAGATCCATCTGAAGGAAAGGTTGCAGCCGGTGAGGCAGAGACCTCTACTGTTACCGGTAAGGATGGTTCCGTCACAGAAACCACCAAGGTTGAAAATACCGATGGTTCCACAACTGTAAAGGAAAAAGTGACAACTACAGACGGTACGGTTTCCGAAAAGACCACCGTTATCGAACAGGACGGCACAGTAAAGACTCAGGAAACAATCGAAAAAGAAAACGGGTCCAAAACCGAGAAGGCAACCGAGGTTAAGGCCAACGGAGACTTTGAGGCTAAGACTGTTACGACCAATAAAGATGGAGAGGTCACAAAAACGGTTACTGAGGTTAGAACTACCAATGAGAAGACCGGCAAAGTAACCTTAGAGACCGAGACCGTAAAGGCAAGCGGTGCTACCCAGACAACCAAAGCGATCAATGATGCAAAAGGAAATCTGGCTAAGGCATCTATTACAGAAACCACAGCAGAAGGAAAGACTACCGCAATCGATTTTAAAACCAACAAGAGTGGAACTGTGGTAGTGAAGAACATAGACTCAGACCAGACTACCGTTACCATCCCTGCAAAGGTAGCGGATGCAAACGGAAAAAATCATCCGGTCAAGGTTATCACTTCCTACGCGCTGAAAGGTGAGACTGCCGTTACGACTCTTGTAGTGAACAAGAACGTGAAAACCTTTGAAAAGAATGCCCTCAGTGGTTCCAGTGTTAAAACACTGAAACTTGACAGTGTTCCAAGGTTTGAAAAGAATTCACTCAACACAGGACGTAAACTCACGATCGTCGTTCATAGCAAGAAACAGGCAAGAAAAGTGAAGGATCAGCTGGCATTCGCCGGCGCTCCGAAGGCTATAGTTAAAATTAAATAGTAGTATTGTTTTACGAAATGGCTGTGTCATACGACACGGCCATTTTTGGCTCAAAGTGGCTTTGAAGTTCGTCGAGCAACGATTTTTTCATGCAGGGAACCTCTCGAAGCCATATTTGCCGGATTTTTGCAGGATGGGCAACGGGAGAGGGCACAAGGATTGCTTGCCTGCCTTCTGTCTTTATGGTATAATATCTTTAATTATGGGCTGGTGAGATTTATAAGGAGCATAGGATATGAGAATTGGAACGGGATATGATGTTCATAAGCTTGTTGAGAATAGAAAATTAATCCTGGGTGGTGTGGAAATTCCGCATACTTTGGGACTTTTGGGACACTCTGATGCAGATGTGCTGCTTCATGCCATTATGGATGCACTTTTAGGGGCAGCGGCATTGGGAGATATCGGGAAACACTTCCCGGATACAGATGCGGAATATGAGGGGATTTCCAGTCTGGATCTTCTGCGCCGGGTGAAAGAGCTGATACAGAAGGAAGGCTATGTGGTGGGAAACGTGGATGCCACGGTGATTGCACAGAAGCCGAAGCTTCTTCCTTATATAGATGAGATGAAGAAGAACATAGCGACCACGCTGGAGGTGGCTATGGATCAGATAAATATAAAAGCCACAACCGAGGAGCATTTGGGCTTTACCGGAAGAGAGGAAGGTATTTCTGCCCAGGCAGTGTGTCTGTTGGAAAGCTTTTATGAAGGAAGTTTTGTGACCGGCGTAAGTCAGTGCGGTGGGGCGACGGATCGATGTAGCGGCTGTCCGGGATGTCATAAAGATGCTTAACAAATGCAGAACAACAGAGATAGAAAAGAGGATTCATAATTATGGAAAATAGATTTCAGATGTTTAATACCCTGACACGTAAAGTCGAGACCATCATTCCCAACGAGGACGGCAAGATTGGAATGTATACCTGCGGACCGACTGTTTATCATTTTGCTCATGTGGGAAATTTAAGAAGCTACATCATGGAGGATGTGCTGGAAAAAAGTTTGCGCTTCATCGGATATGATGTGAAGCGTGTTATGAATATCACCGACGTAGGACATCTTTCAGATGATGCGGATTCCGGTGAAGATAAGATGTTAAAAGGCGCTAAGCGCGAGAACAAGACCGTCATGGAAATTGCGAAGTTCTATACCGATGCGTTCTTCAAGGATTGCGAAGCCTTGAATATCAAGCGTCCGGATGTGGTAGAACCGGCAACCAACTGTATTCCGGAATTCATCCACATGGTGGAGGAACTTTTGAAAAAAGGCTATGCCTATGTGGCAGGCGGTAATGTATATTTTGATACATCCAAGTTGGATGATTATCTGGTGTTCTCGTCTGCAGTCGAGAAGGAAGCTTTAAAAGAAGGCGTGCGTGACGACGTGGATGTGGATGAGAACAAGAAAAACAAGAGCGATTTCGTATTGTGGTTTACGAAATCCAAGTTTGAAGATCAGGCGTTAAAATGGGATAGCCCATGGGGCGTTGGTTATCCGGGTTGGCACATCGAGTGCTCCTGCATTAGCATTAAGCACTTAGGTGAGCGCATGGATATCCACTGCGGTGGAATTGATAACATGTTCCCCCATCATACCAACGAGATTGCCCAGTCGGAAGCATATCTGGGACATAAATGGTGTAACTACTGGTTACATGTTCATCACCTGGTGGAAAAAGGCGGCAAAATGAGTAAGTCCAAGGGCAACTTCTTAACCTTGTCTGTTTTACAGGAACAGGGTTATGAGCCGGTGGTATACCGTTTATTCTGCCTGCAGTCCCACTACAGAAAACCACTTGAGTTTTCCTATGATGTACTGGACAACATGAAGAATGCCTATGAGAAATTGATCAAGAAGATCGCGGAGATTCCGGAAGAGGGAACCGTGGATGAAGCAGCTTATGCAGACTATCGCAAGAAATTTGAAGACTGCCTGTGCAACGATGTGAACACATCCACAGCCATCACCGTGATCTATGACCTGTTAAAGAGTGACGTAAACGGCGCAACCAAGCGCAAGATCATCGGCGACTGCGATTATGTATTGAGTCTGGATCTTTTGAAAAATGCAGAGGAACTGAAAAACGGTGCATCCGCTTCTGTTGATGCAGAGCTGTTAAAGTTTATCGAAGAGAAGATTGCAGAGCGTAAGGAAGCAAAGAAGGCAAAAGATTTTGCGAAGGCAGACGCTATTCGTGAGGAACTTTTGCAAAAAGGAATTGCCATTAAAGATACCAGAGAAGGAACTGTCTGGGAGCAGGTATAGGAGTGAGAATTTGCTGGAAATTGATGGATATATTAAAGAACAGTTTGGGATTCCCGAGGTAGATATCCGAAGCTATTCACCGCTGACATTGGCGTACATCGGAGATGGGATTTTTGATCTGATTATCCGGTCTATAGTGGTGGGCAAAGGAAATACCCGCGCCAGCGAGCTTCATAAGCGTACCAGTAATGTGGTAAAAGCGGCAAGCCAGTCGGATATGATAGAGAAGCTTTTACCCCATTTGACGGAAGAAGAGGAAGCTGTGTATAAGCGGGGGCGGAATGCCAAATCCCCTACCATGGCGAAAAATGCTACCATGGCAGAATATCGTCGAGCCACTGGTTTTGAGGCGCTGATGGGATTTTTATATTTGACGGATCAGATGGGACGGCTTGTTGAATTGGTAAAAATAGGTCTCGGGGATACTGAATTGTAGTTTTTAAAGAGGTAAATATGGAAGAAAATAAAGTAATCAATGAACAGAAGATCGAGGGAAGGAATGCTGTTTTGGAGGCATTTCGTGCCGGAAAAACCATTGATAAGGTCTATATTCTGGATGGATGCCAGGATGGACCTATTCGCACCATCGTGCGTGAAGCAAGAAAAACAGATGCTCTTTTGCAGTTTGTAAAAAAGGAGCGTCTGGATCAGTTATCCGAAACCGGAACTCACCAGGGTGTAATCGCTGTAATTGCAGCTTATGAGTATGCAGAGGTTTCCGATATTTTGGAAAATGCCCGGAAAAAAGGAGAAGATCCCTTTGTGATTATTCTGGATAATATTGAGGATCCCCACAATCTGGGAGCCATTATTCGTACTGCGAATTTGGCAGGCGCTCACGGTGTTATCATTCCCAAGCGTAGAGCTGTGGGATTAACTGCAACAGTGGCAAGAACCAGTGCGGGAGCAATCAATTTTACCCCGGTGGCAAAGGTAACCAATATTACCAACACCATTAAAGAATTAAAAGATCAGGGAATGTGGTTTGTCTGTGCAGATATGAACGGTGAACCCATGTATAATTTGAATCTTACCGGTTCCATCGGCTTGGTAATCGGAAGTGAGGGAGAGGGCGTAAGTAAGCTTGTAAAAGAAAACTGTGATATGATTGCCTCTATCCCAATGAAGGGAGACATTGATTCCCTAAATGCATCGGTGGCAACCGGTGTACTGGCGTATGAGATTGTAAGACAGCGCCTGCAGAAGTAGTTTAAACTGAGAGATTTCTTGGGAAGGGAACTTGAGATGACGGACAAGCTGCTAAGATTAAAAAAAATGCAGGATGATGAGTTGGTTTTGTTAAGCCAACAGGGAGATCATGAGGCCACCAACGAACTATTGGAGCGATATAAGCCCATGGTGCGAAAGAAAAGCAATACCCTTTTTCTCATGGGAGCGGATGCAGAAGATCTTATCCAGGAGGGAATGATTGGATTGTTTTTGGCTTTGCGGGAATATGATGCCGCAAGGGAAGCCTCTTTTAAAACTTATGCCAATATATGTGTGGCCGGGCAGATGCATCATGCTATTGCGGCAGCGGCCAGAGAGAAACATAAACCCCTAAACGGTGCCATGTCCCTGGACATGGAGCAGCATGAGGGGGAAGGGGATACTCTGGAAAGTTTGTTGATTGACATTGAGGAAAATGAACCGGAGAATCTCTATATTGATCAGGAAAATGTTACGGATCTTATGAGCCGGATTCATCATGCCTTAAGCCCGCTGGAATGGCAGGTTTTTTGTAATTATATCCGGGGAGAGAACTACCGGGATATTGCCAAAAGTCTTGATAAAAGCGAGAAATCCATTGATAATGCATTAAACCGCATCAAGAAGAAGACTATGGCACTTTTAAAGGAAGGATCAAATTGACCAAATGGTCATTGATACTCATAAATAATGTGCATTTTTGCACAGAAAATAAATAGTAAGGAGAAGCACAATGAATATTTTAGTAATCAATTGTGGAAGCTCTTCTTTGAAATTTCAGGTTATCAACTCTGAAACAGAAGAGGTAAAAGCTTCCGGACTTTGCGAAAGAATCGGAATGGATGAAAGCCGTTTGGTATACCAGCCGGCAGGATGTGAGAAGGAAAAAATCACTGTTGATATGCCAACTCACAAAGAGGCTATCAAACAGGTTATTGACGCTCTTACCAACGAAAAGAATGGTGTATTAAAGTCCTTATCTGAAATTGATGCAGTAGGACATCGTATGGTTCACGGTGGAGAGAAATTCAACAAGTCCGTTATCATTACTGATGAAGTAATTAAGACTGTTGAAGAGTGTAATGATCTTGCACCGCTTCACAACCCGGCAAACATTATCGGAGTTCGCGCAACTCAGGAACTTATGCCAAACGTACCGATGGTAGGTGTTTTTGATACCGCTTTCCATCAGACAATGCCACCAAAGGCATATCTTTACGGAACTCCATACGAGTATTATGAGAAATACGGCGTTCGTCGTTACGGTTTCCACGGAACCTCTCATGCATTCGTATCTGCTAGAGCAGCAGAACTTGCAGGAAAAGATTACAAGGATTGCAAAACCATTGTTTGCCACCTTGGAAACGGAAGCAGTATTTCCGCAGTATTAAACGGAGAATCTGTAGATACCTCCATGGGTCTTACTCCATTGGAAGGACTTTTAATGGGAACTCGTTCCGGTGACATCGATCCGGGTGCATTAGAGTACATTATGAAGAAAGAAAACATCTCTTATGCAGAGATGATGACTATCTTAAACAAGAAATCTGGATTCCTTGGAATTTCCGGAGTATCCTCTGACTGCCGTGACGTTGATAACGCAGCAGCAGAAGGAAATGAGCGTGCTAAGAACGCTATGGATGTATTCCACTATCGTGTAGCAAAGACCGTAGGTGGTTATGTTGCAGCAATGAACGGAGTAGACGTAATCGCATTTACAGCAGGAATCGGTGAGAACTCCGCTTCCACCCGTGCAGAAATCTGCAAATACTTCGGTTACCTTGGCATCAAGATTGACGAAGCAAAGAACAACACTCGTGGCGAGGAAGTTCTGATTTCTACACCGGACTCCAAGGTTAAGGTATTTATTATTCCAACCAACGAAGAGTTAAAGATTGCAAGAGAAACTGCTGCATTAGTATAAGAAGTGTTTTTTTATAAAGAGGGACTTCGTGCCATTCTGGCGCGAAGTCTCTTTTGGTATGTTGGTGATTTTTAATTTTAACGCAGTGGGGAATCAGGGGCAGCGTCGGCGGAAAGTGTGAAAAAGAGAGTGCGTCAGGCGATTTTATGCTGTTGGTGCGGAGCAGGACTGGGGCCTGTTGGCGGAAAGTGTGAATAATGGTATCGCGCCGCCTACTTTTTTAAAAACATCGGCGCCAAATCTGTATTAAATGTGAAAACCCCCGATGCACAGCTTTACGACTCGCCAGAATTGCATGCTAGGTTTCTGTGGTGCCGAGTTTTTGCAAAATTAACGGCGCCAGGCTTGCGCAGGACACAGTTTTTGGCGAGTGGCGTTTTGAAAATCGGCGTGGGACACAGTTGCGACACTGTTATTGGCGATTTGCCCAGGGGAAGAGGGTATGCATGTTGAAAAAGGCATGCGGTGTGGTTCAGTTTCATCAAGAAATCAAGAAACGTTTAATCTCAAATTCAATACGCGCGTAATCCAAAGGAGAATCTTTGGTTTCGAATGTCATTATCAGGTCGATGCCAGGAAGGATTTGGTTGCTGGAGTATAAATCCATCTTACGAAGAAAATCATGGTTTAGGTATTTCGTATTATCCATCATGCCAAAATGTTCCCAATAGAAAAATCTTTGGTGAAGTGTGCTGTAAATCTTGAAATCCGGGTAAATAGGATCAATATGTGGAAGAACCAACTGTTCTTCGTAATGATAAGGAATATGATTGCGAAAAAGCATTTCGTCAATCATCATTTCAGATTTGGACCGAACCATGTTTCCGGAAAGAGATCGGAAACGTTTGTTTTCCGGGTGAAAAAGATTCTGGATATAGGGAGCATCTAACCATTGGCGGATGTTTGATGGAAGTTCAAAATCCTGTTGTAGGAGTGGATAAAAGCGATTGTCCGGGGAAAGGTATTCGTCGGACTTAAATTGAGAACGGTGACCACGAAAGTAGTTTTTTAGCGACCGTATTTCATGGGTTAAGTCATCGTGCAAGGCTTCCAGATAGCGCTTTCTGGCTAAAAGTGATGCATGATCTGCCATGGATTTTGGAAGCGTTTGTTCCTTCCCTTCGTGGGTTACTCGCCATTTGGTCCATTTTCTGTCCTTAGTTATATGAAGCGTACCAACGGGCAGAGTAGCCAGTTCGGTTTCGATTTGTGAAAGTTTTCCCTCCAGCTGAGCCAAATAGGAAGCACTTTCCTGAAAAAATACCATATTCTTTTGTGTCATTTGTAAACCTTCCTTTCTTTAGAAATATAATAAGTGATATTTGTAAGATGCCTTACAGAAAAAATGATGGTGCATTGCACCTGCGCAGGATGAAGTCCTGCAAAAGATAGATTTACTTTAGCATGTTTTTTGCGAGCTTGCAACAAAAGAATGAAAAAATATATGATAAATTTGGGGGAGCCCTACTGCATCAAAATCCAGAAAAGTGTTCTGGGGTGGGGAACCGGGCAGCGTCGGCGGAAAGTGTGAAAAAGTGCATGTGTCAGGCGAATTTATGCTGTTGGTACGGAGACAGACCGGGCAGTGTCGGTGGAAAGTGTGAAAAAGTGCATGTGTCAGGCGAATTTATGCTGTTGGTGTGGAACAGGACTGGGGCCTGTCGGCGGAAAGTGTGAATAATGGTATCGCGCCGCCTACTTTTTTTAAAACATCGGCGCCAAATCTGTGTAAAATGTGAAAACCCCCGATGCACAGCTTTGCGACTCGCCAGAATTATATGCTAGGTTTCTGTGGCGCCGAGTTTTTGCAAAAATAACGGCGCCAGGCTTGCGCAGGACACAGTTTTTGGCGAGTGGCGTTTTGAAAATCGGCGTGAGACACAGTTGCGACACTGTTATTGGCGATTTGTCAGGATTGCCGGGCGGAAGAGGGAAACATAATACGTGCATAATCCAGAGATGAATCTTGCAATAGAAAGTAAGAAAAAATCTGTGATAGCCATTGACAATACTACAAAATCTCCGATAATAGAATCATAATGATTTTTTTAGCGAGGTGGAATATGAAAAACAGTAAATGGACAAAAACAATTCTCCTGCTTCTTGTTTGCGTATTGATAGCGGGAGCAGTAGGAGCGGCGGATGTAACAGCAGCATCAAAACGAGCCACAGCTTGCAAAGCTTACCGGAGTTTTTTGAAAAAGAATGTCTCCAAATTCAAGGTAGAAGAAGGGGATTGGAGTAAGCAGAACAAAGAAAAAAGAGACAAATGCAGAAGCTTCCTGCTTGCTGATTTAAATAATGACGGCATGCCGGAATTGGTGACATATCATGAAACAGGTTATAAAACCGGATATTTGAATGTGTATACCTATAAGAAGGGAAAAGTAACCTATATAAAGACCAAGAAGAATTACAAGGCAAAAATTGATGTAAGCTGTAACGCAGCAGGATGGTATACCATATATGCCTGCAAAAAGGGACACCTGCACACGGACTGGGAAGCAGAAGGAGTCGGAAAAGACTATACAACCTATAATCTGAAAAGCGGAAAGCTGAATAAGCGGTTGCATGGCGTTTGGGATGAACTGGAGCAGACCTATAAGTTTTATGAAAACGGAAAAAGCATCAAAGAAGAACGATTTAATCAACTTTACGGAAAATGTAAGAAAGCAGTAGAAATGCATAGTAATACTGCAAAGATGAGAACAAAACATGTAAAATAAATAAAAGCCGGAGAACAAAAAAGTTCTTCGGCTTTTGTATGCGACAAAATACTATTTCTTCTTCGTCAACTTCAGCGGGCAACCCTTCTTTTCCGGATTTAACGGGCAAGCGTAGATATTGCCGGAGGGATCCTTGGCGATAAAGCTGATAGGGCATTTGCGGCAGTCTCCCGGAGTGAAATCGTTGGCAACGGAGAAGGACAGAGTTGCAATGGTTTCATAGCCGGCTTCGGCAACTTCGGCTTTTTTGATTTTGTCGAAGGAAAGCTTCTGTTTACAGAAATTGCACATAGGCTGACCGAAAATCGCTTCTCGATCACAGGTAGGGCAGAAGTACTTGTTCTCGCCTTCTACTTCTTTAACTATAACGTTAACAGGAATCTGTTTCAAAATTTCCGCTTTATCCATAGGTATCTCCTCGCTTTCTAATTTGTGCAAATAAAAAATGCAGAAACCGGAAATCCAGCTTCTGCAAATAAAAAAGCTGCTAACCGGAATCGAACCGGTGACCTCCACATTACCAATGTGACGCTCTACCGACTGAGCCATAGCAGCTTGTTGATGTGTTGAACTGTCAACATGACTACTATACTATATCTGAATAGAAATGTCAAGCAAATTTTTAAAAAAATTTCAACATTAAAAACAATTTCTTGTCAAACCCGCCTAAACAGCAGAATCCGTAAGTAATCCCAACACGGTTTTGTTATAAGTAATGGACTGAGATGCCACCTGTTCTTTGGAAGAAGTGCCATCTGTAAGCTTGTCCAGCAAATCCTCATTAGAATCAGAAGAAAGAGAATCTACGGCAATCTGATCCAGACTTACCTTCATCTCATATTCTGCAAGGATTTCTTTGTTCCTCTCATCCTCCGCTTCAGCCAGCTTGGAAAGAACCAACTCCATAGCATTCATAGCTGCATATTCCTGATTCAGACGGACAAACTCTAATGTTTGGGCATCTGTCAGGTTAACGATAGCCACGTTATCCGGAGAATTGTCCGGAGCCGGAGCGTTACTTACAGCAGAAGCAGTGGTAGCCTGGCTTGAAATAGCAGCTGTTTCGGTCTGGCCGGAAGCAGTAGCCTGTGTCGTTGAAGCATTGCTGTCAGCAGAACCAACGGTCTGTGTTGTGGTTTGGTTCGTATTTGCTGTATTAACGGAGGAATAATCGGTTCCGGACTTATTGGGAACCACATTTAATTCCTTGGGGATGGTAACACCCTTACGCATAAAGCCGTTAATCTTACGAACATAGTTCTGGGTCTCCTTGAAAGGAGGAATACCACCATATTTCTTAACGTTGCCGCTTCCTGCGTTATAGGCAGCGAGAGCAAGGTTAACGTTACCGTTATATTGTTTTAAAAGGCGGCTGATGTATTTGGCGCCACCCATAATGTTCTGCTCCGGATCATAGGGATCCTTAACACCCAAATATTTGGCGGTAGCCGGCATGAGCTGCATAATTCCCTTGGCTCCACAATGGGAGGTGGAATTATTATGAAACTCGGATTCGGCCTTGGCCATAGATTTTAACAGATTCACATCCACATGGTAGGTGTCAGCCGCTTTCTGAAAAATTGCATCAAGTGTAGTTGTCTTGGTCTTCGCCTGCTGGAGTTCTTTCGAAAAACCCGTGCTGCGGGTCTTTGTAGTTGACTCCGTGGATGTCGCTTGCTTCTCAGTTACATGGGAAACAGAATTGATATCCATAGTGAACCTCCTAACTTTTGCGTTCCTAACTATTATATCACAAAGGTTGTAAAAATCCTACACCTTTTCCCGCCTATGTGTTATACTAATTATGAAAAAAGTGTAAAAACGAGGGTGTACAACATGATTTACATATTATACAATCCCCTTGCAAATAATGGACGGGGAGAAAAAGCCGCCGAAGGAACCTTTGAGAACTTGTCCGGAGAGAAAATATTTATGGATATTCGGCAAGTAGGAGAATATCGGCAGTTTTTTGAGGGACTGGACAAGCAGGATGAAGTGGTTTTGTGCGGCGGAGACGGTACTTTGCAGTGTTTTATCAATGAAATTCCCAAGGAAGCATTGCAGTTTCGACTTTACTATTGTCCCGCGGGATCCGGCAATGATTTTGCCAATGACGTGGGCATGGAAAAAGGTGGAAAGCCGGTGCTTTTAAATCCTTATCTGGAGCATTTGCCGGTGGTGGAGTTTAATGGTATGCAGCGGTATTTCCTGAACAACTTCGCCATGGGAATTGACGGATATGTGTGTGAAAAAGCGGATGAATATAAGAAGAGACATCGGAAAAAAGTGAATTATACCGGAATTGCATTGAAAGGACTGGCCTATGATTACAAACCCTGTAAGGTGACGGTGACCTTAGAGGATGGGGTGCAGGAGTTTGAACATGTGTGGATGACGCCGACCATGAAAGGACGCTATTTTGGCGGCGGAATGAAGGTGGCACCTATGCAAGAACGATTAGATGAAGAGAATTGGCTGACATTGGTAGTTGTTCATCAGAAGAGCAGATTTCGTCTTTTATCCGTATTTCCAAAGATTTTTAAAGGAGAGCATGTGGGGTATACGGATGTAGTTTCGTTTTTTAAGGTGAAGCATGCGAAGGTGACCTTTGAACATCCGGTAAGTGTTCAGATTGATGGGGAAGTGTATCGGAACGTACAGGAGTATGAAGTGTTTGCAGAAAAATAAAAAGTGGCGTGTCGGAAGAAGATCCGGCACGCCTTTTGAAATTTATAGAATATCTTTTTTGATTTCTGCCACCACTTCTGCGAAGGTATGATAGATATCGTACTTTTCTACTAATTTTTCCATGTTGTGACTGATGGCACTTAACTGGGTCGCTTTCTGGAAATCAAAGGAAAGGGAAAGAACATCGTAAACAGTGGATTCCTTTGTGACAAAAGACTTATCCTCCACACGCTTCAATGCATGAATCGCTAAGGAGATGGAGTTGGGAAGCAGCAGTTCAAAAAAGATGACTTCCCGCTCCAACAGGCGGTTACAGGTAATGCTTAATTCTTCGTCGAAAACCGTCTCGGAAGGCTCTTGCTTCATGTGTCGCGATAAAGCGTCTGCAAGTGTGGAAGGACAGAGCTTTTCGTATTTTTCATAACGGCTTACGGTTTCATCATTTAATTCCACGGTGCGGCTAATTTTAGACAATTCCAATTTCATAGACGGTCCTCCTTTGCAAGATACTTAAGTTAGTTTCATAATACCCGAAAAAACAAAGAATTGCTACGGAGTTTGCCGAAAAAACACAAAAAAAAGAAACCATGAAAAAATCATGATTTCTTTCTTTGCAAGGAATGCTGGCAATGGGACTTGAACCCATACGATGTCGCCATCGCCAGATTTTGAGTCTGGTGCGTCTGCCATTCCGCCACGCCAGCATTAGCTTTTCAACAGCCAAGTAATATATTAGCATAAAAAATAGACGGATGCAAGGGTTTTTTTGATTAAATTTTTCCACTTGTTTTTTGGCTATAGACGTGGTAAAGTGAGGATGGCAAAAATGAATAGCGAGAATAGTTTGTTACTTTTTGATAGGTTGTTTAAGCGAGGTTATATGAAGAAAAGAACGCATTTTGCATTATCAAGACAGTTATTGAAGGATAACAGACACAATCTGGGACCTGCGGAGTCCTTATTATTTTGCTTTGGATCCATTTTTCCGGATTGTTCTCCTCTTTGTCTCATTCGTCCCCATAAGTTCCAGGTGACGAATTATAAGACGAAGAAACGAATGGTGAAGATGATTTCCGGCAAATACAATCATTATGCAGATTGTTTTCGGCTGGGATGCATGAGCCATCATGTAGCAGATTATTTTACCGCACCCCATAACCGCACCGGCGTGGCAGGTTTTTGCATGGATCACCGTGGCTATGAGATGCGTTTGCACGATTATTTTAAGGAAAGCCTCCGGAAAGAAGGAGCGCAGACCAACGCAACAGACATTTCCAGTATTGCATTCTGGAAGAGTATGGAAGGCAGGCATGAGCACTATATGGATGCCATTGCCAGCCGGGAATCCCTGGAAACAGACTATGAATTTATTATGGAACAGATGAAGACCTTATTTGTTTTGTTTGCGGAGAACAGGGAAATACATAAGAAACAGGCGGCTTAATGAGACATGACGGATAAATTAAAGAAAACAATGCAGAAACTCTCTGACCTTTGGTTCTTGGGAGTTTTTGTTATATTTGTTTATTATACGGAAGAATATTATTTTAATATGTTAGAGGCAAAAGCATCTATATTCGGGCTGTGCGCCCTGTGCTTTTGCGGCTTATCGGCACTTTGCGGGCTGGGAATGCTCTATGAATTACCGGTTTTGGATACTGTGAAAAAAAGTTTGCAAAGAATAACCGGCACGGATATAGCAGTAATCCTTTTAGGATTGTCAGCGGTGCTTTCCAATCTGGTAACACCTTATAAGGAGGCGGCCTTTTACGGAAGCTTTGGCTGGAAAGTGGGAACTTTGTGGGCTCTGGGGTTGTTGTTTGTATATTTGTTTGCAAAAGGCAACATCAGGGGAACGAAGCAACTGTGGCAGATTGTCGCAATTTCTCTGGGAATTCAGTTTGGTTGGGTGTTGTTAAACGGCTTTTATGTGGATGTTTTGGAGTATCATGCAAACCTCGCAGCCAAGGATTATCCCCGGTATGTGGGTAGCATAGGAAACACCAACTGGTACGTGGGCTTTCTGGCTTTAACACTGCCATTTTTCTACATGGGAAGTGTAATAGTAGAGAAAAAGTGGGAGCGGATAGTTCTTTCCTGCCTTTTGGGGTTGGGAATTATGAGTTGCTTTTCTGTAAATTGTGAAGGTGTATATCTGTTTTTGCCGGTTCTGGTGGGAATGGGCCTTTGGTACGGAGTGGAAAAAGAAGAGTGGCTTTCTCAAATTTTGTGGAATCATTTGGTTATGGCACTTTCGGTAGTTGTGTTGGTGCTTTTGCGAATGGCATTTTCTGCTACACCGGTGGATGGGATTACAGCAAAAGTGTTGACAGTACCCGTTTCTCTGGGGGCATTTGTGATTTGCGGCGTAATGTTATGGGCCGGATGCAAAGGAAAGACCATATCGGTGAAGCAGAAAAAGAAGATCCGGATTATGTTAATGGTTATAGGCGGATTGTTGGGGATTTTACTGGCCTATACCCAATGGATTGGTTTTGATGATTCCTGGGGAACCAACCGGGGTAAAATCTGGCGGATTGCGGTGGAAGCCTTCGGAAAAATGTCCATGCCTCAGAAGATCTTTGGTGGAGGTATCAGTTGTTTTGGATATTATTATGAAGCCCTGACAGGAAGCGATTGGGTGCGAAATGCCCATAACGAATTGCTGGAAGTGCTGGTGACTATGGGAATTATGGGACTTTTGTCCTACCTGTTTTTGATTTTTACCGTTATCAAAGAGAAAACAAAGGGCGATTGCCTATTGGTTGCCGGCAAGATTGCGCTTTTATCTTATTTTGCCCAGGCATTGGTTAATAATCCCCAAGGATTAAACGGAGCGGTTTTTGTAACCATTTTGGCTCTATGTAGACGAAGAAGCCAAGATGTGGTACAATAGAGCGTGTGTGATAAAAAAGCAAGTACATTGGAGGGAATAATACATGAAAAATCAGTACGGCGATTATATTTTACAGAAAGCATCCGAGGTTTTGGCTATTCCAAGTCCTACGGGATATACTGCAAAGGCGGCAGAGTTTGTTAAGAAGGAATTTGAAGCGTTGGGTGTAAAAGTAACCCAGACCGTTAAGGGTGGTCTGATTTTAGACTTCGGCGGTGAGGATGACAAGAACGGAATTTTACTGGAAGCTCACATGGATACTTTAGGTGGTATGGTATGTGAAATTACCGGTACCGGTCGTTTAAAGGTAACTCCCCTTGGAGGAATGGAGCCAAACAACGCAGAGACAGAGAACGTAACTGTTGTTACCAAGTTTGACGGAGAATATGAAGGAACCTGTCAGCTTGCCAATGCATCTGTTCATGTAAACGGTGAGTATCGCGATACCAAGCGTAAATGGGATGCAATGGAAATTGTTTTGGACGAAAAAGTGAAAACAGCAGAAGATGTGAAGAAGTTAGGCATTGCCATCGGTGATATCATCTGCTTTGATCCGAGAACAAGAATTACCAAACAGGGATATATTAAGAGTCGTTTCCTGGATGACAAATTAAGCGTAGCAATTTTAATGGGTTATGCAAAATATCTGAAGGACGAGAACAAGAAGCCGGCTCGTAGAACCTACGGACATATTACCGTATATGAAGAGGTAGGACACGGTGGAGCAGGATCTATGCCGGAAGGTGTAACAGAAGCTATTTCTGTTGATATGGGTTGTGTTGGAAATGGTTTGGATTGTGACGAGACCATGGTATCTATCTGTGCAAAGGACAGCGGTGGTCCTTACAGCTATGATGTTGTAAAAGGATTAATTGAAGCAGCTAAGAAGGCAGATGCGAAATACGCAGTTGACGTATATCCGCACTACGGATCTGACGTAGAGGCAACCTTATCTGCAGGATACGATGTAAAACACGGCTTAATTGGTGCAGGAGTATATGCTTCCCACGGATATGAAAGAAGCCATAGAGAGGGTGCAGAGAACACCTTGAAACTTATTGCAGAATATATTGGATAATTCGAAATAGAGTAAAAGAAAAGCGTCGGCAGTTTGCCGGCGCTTTTAAAATATAGTTATCTGCTTCTGCGTCTGGAACGAGTACTACGGGAACCGCCGGAATGAGTGGCACGCCCACTGGCCTCTGCCTGTCCGGAATGGTAAGTCAGACGAGCCTTGGCAGGTCCCTTGGCAAGTCTCTTGGCACGCTCATCACGTACGGTATCGCGAATATCCTTCATGGATTCTATAAACTCCCGCGCGGTATCGGTAGTTGAAGATGATGATCTCTGTACTGCCATAATTAACCCCCCTTTCCTAAACAAGGTTCCTATACTTATTATATCGTATACCTGTCTGAAAATACAAGCGAATTCATAGAAAAGTTACACTTTTCTAAATTAATTATAACTTTTAACGTTGAATTTTACAAGTCCCTTTTCTTCATCTACATACAAAGTTAAATAATGCTTGTAATCCTTCATGTAGGTATAGGTGTAAAGACCTGTCTCCAAGTCATGGGTAAAGGGAACCGTGGGATCGGAGTAGGCAAGGGTAATGTCTACAAGGGAGGAATTCCACTTGATCCCCGCCGGTAAATTAATCTTTGGTCGATCTACACTATCCTCAATGGAAAAAGTAATGGACCACACCATAGCATCTTCAACACTTACAGGAACGTCGTAGGGGTTATATAGACCTACCTCCACCACGTAATCCACCTGCGTATTGTAAATACGAATGTTGTCAGTGGTTCGCTGGCCCGGTTCCAACTTAAAATCCTCTGTCAGTCCGTAATCTTCCAGGGAAAAATGGAAATCCCGGTTGATTCTTGCATAAGAGAAAGGAACCTGATAGGTTACCTTATCGAACCGGAAAACGCTTTTACTCACATCAAACTTCTTCAGGCTGATTTTGGCATTCTTGGCAATTTCATGCTCCAAAGCCTTCTTGGAAGTATCCGGAAGATATTGGGTTTTATTGTCCTCATCCTTATTGCCGGACTCGGAAGCACCGGAATGCTGTTCCGTATCCGTGGCACCGGTATGAGGCTTTGGCGTTTCACCACATCCTGCCAGAAGAGTTGTGGCTAATAAAGCCGTCAATACTATATATCGCTTTTTCATTTTTTCTCTCCTTTTCAGTTCATTTATATTACCACAAATAGTAGTGGACTGTCAAAGGAGGTGTAGACGATAAGCCCAATATAGTGTAAAATATAAGGCAAGGAGAGTAACGATATGAATGAGAAATTAGTACTGATTGACGGACACAGTATTTTGAACCGGGCATTTTACGGAATCCCGGATCTTACCAACAGCGAAGGAATCCACACCAATGCGGTGTATGGATTTTTAAATATTATGTTTAAGATATTGGGGGAAGAAAATCCCCAGTATCTGATGGTGGCATTTGACCTTCCGGCCCCCACTTTTCGGCATAAGATGTTTGCGGAATATAAGGGAACCAGAAAGCCTATGGCAGAGGAGCTGCGGCAGCAGGTTCCTTTAATGAAGGAAATGCTTACTGCCATGGGAATCCCCATTGTGCAAAAAGAAGGCTTTGAAGCAGACGATGTCCTTGGAACACTGGCGAAACGTGGGGAAGAGGCAGGCATGGATGTTCGACTTATTTCCGGTGACCGGGATATGTTACAGCTTGCCACGGACAGAATTTGCATCCGTATTCCCAAGACTAAGAAGGGTGGTACGGAAATAGAGAACTACTTTGCATCCGATGTGGAAGCGGCATACGGCGTAACCCCTAAGGAATTTATTGATGTAAAAGCGTTAATGGGAGATACGGCGGATAACATTCCGGGTATTCCGGGAGTGGGAGAAAAGACCGCAACTGCCCTAATTGCAGAGTATCACAGTATCGAAGAAGCCTACGAGCACCGAGAGGAAGTAAAGCCTCCCCGTGCGAAGAATTCTTTGACGGAGCATTATGAACAGGCAGTGTTGAGTAAGAAGCTGGCAACCATTATTACGGATTGCGAGCTGGACTTTGATTTTGAAAAAGCGAAGATGGGTGACCTTTTTACCCCGGAAGCTTATAAATTGTGCAAAAAACTTGAATTTAAAAATATACTCGGAAAGTTTGAACAGGATGCAAAACAGGAAGTAAAGGAAAGCCCTTATAAGAAGGCGCTTACAAGGGAAGAATTCGAAGCTCTGTGTGAGCATTCTGCCGGTAAAGAGATTACCGTGAAGCTTTATACAGAACCCTTTGCCCTTGTGCTTTTAACCGATGACAAAGAGGGAGGCGTTTATGCGCCTGTAAGTGAAGCACTGCAACAGGAAGGTGCCGGTGCATATAAGCTTAAAGGAGAGCAGAGCGGGCTGATGGCCAAGCTTTTCCGGGCTTGTATGGAAGCAGATAAGGTGGTGACAAGCAGCGTCAAGACCCTGTTAAAAGCTTTTACAGAAGAACAAAAGCAGGCCCTCTACGAGGCGAAGAAGCTGAACGATGTGGAGATTATGGCCTATCTTCATAACCCTTTGATAGGCGAATATGCTCAGGATGGACTTGCAAAGGATTATTTGGGCGAAATGGTTTTATCAAAGGAAGAGTGGCTTGGGAAAAAGCCTTCTGATCAGGCGGATGAAAAGTGGCAGGGATATATGCTTCAGGAGGCAGAGGTTGTTCGTAAGGTTTATCCAAAGTTAAGAACGGCTTTGGAGGACGCAGGGATGGATGTACTCTATGATGAAATGGAAATGCCCCTTGCTTATGTTTTGGACGAAATGGAGAGAAACGGTGTCCGGGTGGACGCCGATAGTTTGAAGGAATACGGCGACGATTTGACGGGACGGATTTCAGAACTTGAGAAAGAAATTTACGAGGCAGCAGGAGAAGTCTTTAATATCAATTCTCCGAAACAGCTGGGGGTTATCCTTTTTGAAAAGCTGGGAATGCCTAACGGAAAGAAAACAAAGACGGGATATTCCACTTCCGCTGAGGTTTTAGAAAAACTGGCAGGAGAATTTCCTATTGTTTCAGCCATATTGGAGTACCGACAGTTAACGAAGTTGAAATCCACCTATGCCGATGGATTAGCCGGTTTTATTGAAGAAGATGGAAGAATCCATGGAACCTTCCATCAGACCATAACGGCTACGGGCCGGTTAAGCTCGGAAAAACCGAATCTGCAGAATATCCCTATTCGTGTGGAACTGGGACGTAAAATAAGAAAGGTCTTTGTTCCGGATGAGGGATTCTTATTTGTAGATGCGGATTATTCCCAGATTGAGTTGCGTCTTTTGGCTCACTTATCCGGGGATAAGCAGCTTTTGGAAGCATTTCACAGCGGCAAAGATATTCATGCCACAACTGCTTCCCAGGTATTCCATGTGCCTTTTGATGAGGTGACAGCGGATATCAGAAGAAAGGCCAAAGCAGTAAACTTTGGTATTGTGTACGGAATCAGCGCTTTTGGCTTAAGCCAGGATTTGAATATCCCGGTTAAGGAAGCGGATGAATATATTAAGAGTTATTTTGCGGCATATCCGGGAATCAAAAGCTACCTGGATGGACTTATTGAGAGTGCGAAGGAAGTAGGCTTTGCAGAGACTCTTTATCATAGAAAACGCCCTATGCCGGAGCTTAATGCAAAGAATTTCATGCAACGTTCCTTTGGTGAACGTGTTGCCATGAACGCACCGATTCAGGGAACGGCAGCAGACATTATGAAGCTTGCCATGATACGTGTAAGCGAAAGATTACGAAAAGAAGGGCTGAAAAGTCGTCTTTTGTTACAGGTTCACGACGAACTTTTGCTGGAAGCAAAGGAAGAAGAACTTACGAAGGTAAAAGCACTGGTAGAAGAGGAAATGAGCCGTGCGGCAGATCTTTCTGTAGAGCTTTTGGTGGATGCTCATGACGGAAAGAACTGGTACGAGGCAAAATAAACGTTTTGGCAGGAGGTAAAATGACGTGGTTTTGGGAATCACCGGCGGAGTAGGTGCCGGCAAATCCGTGATTTTAAGCTATCTGAAGGAAAAACATGGAGCTGTGATTTTGGAGGCGGATGAGATTGCAAAGCATCTGCTGGAACCGGGGCAGACCGGTAATCGAGAGATTCGAAGTATCTTTCCCCCGGAGCTTTTTGCAGAGGATGGACAAATTCGACGGGAAGAAATGGCTGCCTATATTTTCCGAAATCCTGAGAAACGACAGGAAATGAATGCCATCGTTTTTCCCCTGGTAAAAGCTTTTATTCAGGAGGAAATCGCCAAGCATAAGCCGGAAGAACTGGTGGTTTTGGAAGCGGCTTTATTAATTGAAGAACATTACGATGAAATTTGTCACAAGATGTGGTATATTTATAGTAGTGAAGAAAATCGCCGAAAACGTCTAAAGGAAAATCGGGGCTATTCGGAGGAAAGAATACAGGCTATGTTTAAAAGTCAGCTTTCGGAAAAGCAGTTTAAGGAAGGCTGTGATGTAGTCATTGATAACGATAAAAGGCTTGAGGAAACGTACGCTCAGGTAGAAGGAGAAATACAAGCATGGAAAGACACGATGGAGATTTAGTGTTTGGCTTAGACATCGGAACCCGTAATGTAGTGGGTACGGTGGGGTATAAGCAGGATGATGAGTTTTTTGTAATTGCCCAGTGCAATGAGGAGCATGAGACCCGTTCCATGCTGGACGGACAGATTCACGATATCGGTCGTGTGGGACGTACCATTGCCAAGGTGAGAGACACGTTGGAAGCGCAGGCAGACGTGAAGCTGAAGGATGTCTGTATCGCTGCTGCTGGTCGTGTGTTAAAGACCGAAGAGGTTCGTGTGGATTATGAATTCCCGGAGGAAAGAGTAGTTACCAGTGAGGATATTCATAATTTGGAGCTCATGGGTGTGGAAGAGGCCCAGAGAAAGTTAAATGAAGAAAATGATACCAAATTCCGGTTTTACTGCGTAGGTTATTCCGTGGTTCGTTATTACTTAAATGATGATCCGATTTCCAATTTGGAAAGCCACAAGGCAGAGAAGATTACGGCAGAGGTGATTGCAACCTTCCTGCCGGAAGATGTTGTAGATGGACTTTACTCCGCAGTAGGAGCAGCAGATTTGGAGGTTGCCAATCTGACATTGGAGCCTATTGCCGCAATCAATGTGGCGATTCCGGAGGCTTTTCGATTGTTAAACATTGCTCTCGTGGATGTGGGAGCGGGTACAAGCGATATTTCCATTACCAAAGAAGGCAGTATTATTGCTTACGGTATGATTCCCCATGCGGGAGATGAAATTACCGAGCTTTTGGTACAGCATTATCTGGTGGATTTCAAGACAGCAGAACATATTAAGTTGACCTCCACCTTCTCGGACAAGATTGTATATCAGGATATTATGATGTTGGAGCATGAAATCCCATCCAAAGAGGTGTGGGAACTGGTAGCGCCTACAGTTGACAAGATTACCTCAGAGGTTGCCAGCAAGATTATCGAATTAAACGGTAATCAGTCTGTCAGTGCCTGCTTCGTAGTTGGTGGTGGCGGTAAGATTCACGGCTTTACTCAGATGCTGGCAGAGAAATTATCCCTTCCTTGCGAGCGTGTAGCTCTTCGAGGAGAGGAAGTATTGCAGAAGGTACATTTTTCACAGGAAGAGATTAAGAAGGATCCGTTGATTGTAACACCTGTGGGTATCTGCTTAAATTACTATGATCAGACCAATAACTTTATCTTTGTTCGTTTTAACGGCGAGCGGATGAAGCTTTACGATAACAACAAGCTGACCATTATGGATGCAGCTATGCAGGCTGGATTCCCGACGGATCAGTTGTTCCCGCGAAGAGGAAAAGAAATTAACTTTACGGTAAACGGCAAGCCTCGTATTGCAAGAGGCGGAACCGGAGAGTCAGCCGTTGTGAAATTAAACGGCAAGCAGGTAAGCCTTTCCACTCCGATTTATTCCAATGTGGAGATTGAAATTATTCCATCTACCGAAGGAAGTAACGCAGAGTACACCATTGGTGATTTGCAGGAGTATACCAAGGAGGACATCGCTTTTGTAGTAAATGGCAGAAGCGTGATTTGTCCGAAGTTTGTAGAAGTAAACGGAAGCTTAGAGCCGGCAAGCTACGAGGTGAAAGAGGGAGACCGCATTGAACTTCGAAATTACTATACCGTAGATCAGCTTCGTCAGTTTATGGATGTAGAGATTGATACGGAGCGGGAAATTCTGGTAAACAACGTACCGGAGAAATTAGAGACTTTGGTTTACGAGAACTTCACTGTTAACTGGACAGTCCTTGGATCTCAGTTACATTATGATGAGACAGAGGAAGCAGAGGCGGAAGCGACAGCCGATAACGAGGAAGCAGAAGAGGCTGTGGTAGCGGAAATGGCAAATGATCTTCCTTCCGAAATTGCCCCCACCATTCAGCAGGAGAAGCCGGAGATTAAACCGGAGGATACCATTGCCATGACGGTTACGGTAAACGGAAACAAGATTATTTTAACCGGAAGAAAAGATTATATGTTTGTAGATATTTTTGAACATATTGATTTTGACGTAAAACAGGCTCACGGACGGGCAGTAGAAACTTTGGTAAACGGCGAAACAGCCACCTATACCCAGATGTTAAATGAAGGGGATGTTATCACCGTTCGTTGGGTAGAGAATTAAAAAATTGGGCGCGTGCGGCAGTGCCGTGCGTGTCCTTTGTAGTTAGAAAGAGAAAACACATGAGATTATCAAGTATTGCAAGCGGTAGCAGTGGAAACTGTGCCTATATCGGGACTGACAGTACCCATCTTTTGGTGGATGCGGGAATCAGCTGTAAACGGATTGTAACAGGCCTTTCCGATATGGAAATTAAGCCTGAGGAGCTTTCCGGAATATTGATTACCCACGAGCATAGCGATCATATTCAGGGGTTGGGTGTTTTATCACGCAAATACGGAATTCCAATTTACGCAACTCCGGGAACATCAAAGGGGATATTGGAATATTCTTCCCTGGGGAAATTTGATGAAAACCTTCTTCATCCCATTCATTGCGGTGAAGATTTTAAACTGGGAGACATTACCGTAAGTCCCTTTTCTATTTCACACGATGCCAATGAACCCTGCGCTTTTATTGCATCAAGCGGTGCCAAAAGAGTAGCGGTGGCAACGGATATGGGAATGTATGATGAAGAAATAGTGAGACATTTGTCCCGATTAGACGCGCTGATTTTGGAAGCGAATCACGATGTAAAAATGCTGCAGGTTGGAACTTATCCATATTATCTGAAACAGCGTATTCTTGGAAATAGAGGACATTTGTCCAACGAGAATTCCGGGAGACTGTTAAGCCGGATTTTACATGATAACTTTAAAGGTGTGCTTTTGGGCCATCTTAGTAAAGAGAATAATTACGAATACTTAGCATACGAAACCGTGAAGATGGAGGTTACCCTTGGAGATTGCCCCTATTCCGGAGAGGATTTCCCTATTGCTGTGGCAAAAAGGGATGAGCCGTCAGAGATTCTGTATGTGTAAGGAAGTTATTTTTTCCTTGGACGATACGTAATGTTTAGAAGCGTAGCCCGTTTGATGGAGTCGTCTCCATAGCGGGCTCTTACTTTATCTATTGCGGCGTCTAATTTCTCCAGTTTCTCGTGTTTCCCCTGATTGAAAAGGTCATACTGATAAGCACTTCCTTCTTCCGCCTTGGAAGCGGCAACCCCTAAGAGACGAATGGGAGAACCGTCCCAGAGTTTGTCAAAAAGCGCAGAAACTTCATTGTAAAGTTCCTCCGTTACATTGGTGTTGGAATATAGGCTTACCTGTTTGCTGTGATCCTCAAAATCCGTATTGCGGATGGTGACGGACACAACCCCTGCCTTCATATCGTCGTAGCGTAGGCGGCTTGCCACGGTTTCCGTAAGGGACAGCAAAATTTCCTTTGCCTGGCCGGGAGTAGTGACATCCTCGGCCATGGTGGTGGAGTTACTGTAGCCCTTATTTTGTGCTGCATGGGAAAAATCTCCATCGCTGTGGCCGTTGGCATAGCGCCATGCGGTGAGTCCCATTTTTTTCAAATGATTCTGTAAAAGCGTTGGATCTGCAACTGCCAAATCTCCGATACTGTGAATGCCAAGCTCGTGTAACTTCTTAGCAGTGCTTTTGCCAATAAAAAGCAAATTCTCCACAGGAAGAGGCCACATCTTAGATGGAACCTCATGGGGGAATAGGGTATGGACTTTGTCCGGCTTCTCGAAGTCGGAAGCCATTTTTGCCAAAAGTCGATTACTTGAAATTCCAATATTGACAGTAAAACCGTAGGTTTCCCGGATTTCGTCTTTCAAACTGTGGGCAAAAGCAATAGGGTCAGGGTACAAAAGCTCGGTACCTGTCATATCGCAAAAGGCTTCGTCAATACTGAAAGGATCCACCTCCGGACAATAGCGGCGAAGATGCTCCATCAGTTTGTGAGAATTTTCTACGTAAAGTCCGTAAGTAGGCGCAATCAAAGTAAGAGTCGGGCATTTTTTTAATGCCTGGCTCACCGGTTCCCCTGTTACAACCCCGTATTTCTTTGCCGGAATGGACTTGGCAAGGATGATTCCATGACGGCTCTTGGGATTACCGCAGATTGCTGCCGGAATGTCCCGGATATCCGGAGCAGAAGGGTCTTCGTTATGCTGTTTTGCGGCTTCCCAGCTTAGAAAAGCGGAGTTGACATCGATATGGAAAACTAAGGGCTTCGCCATGGTGGACCTCCTTTCGCAGATTTTATTTTAGTATAGCAAACATATGTTTTTCTGTAAAGTGTGCCAATACCCCTTTCAGGCTTGCTTGCCTCGTGCCTTTGTGGTACACTAAAAAATGTGAAAAAACTTTGATAGGAGGAACGTATGAAACAAGTTTCTTTGAAAAATGAATTAACCGCAAACACCTATCCGGGACGTGGTATTGTCCTTGGTAAAACTCCCAATGGAAAGTATGCGGTAGCTGCCTATTTTATTATGGGCAGGAGCGAGAACAGTCGTAATCGCGTGTTTGTAGAGGACGGAGAAGGTATTCGTACCGAAGCTTTCGACCCGGCTAAATTAAGTGACCCAAGCTTAATTATTTATGCGCCGGTGCGTGTCCTTGGCAACAAGACCATCGTAACCAACGGTGACCAGACAGATACAATCTATGAACTGATGGATAAGCAGCAAACATTTGAACAGGCATTGCGTACCCGCAAGTTTGAGCCGGATGAACCCAATTATACCCCAAGAATTTCCGGTGTCTTACATGTGGAAAGTGGAAAATTCAACTACGCCATGTCGATTTTAAAGAGCAACAACGGCAATCCGGAAGCAACCGACCGTTATACCTTTGCGTATGAGAATCCGGTAGCCGGAGAAGGTCGTTTTATCCATACTTATAAAGAAAATACCAATCCGCTCCCAAGTTTTGAAGGCGAACCGAAGTTGGTAGAAATGATGGATGATATGGAAGCCTTTACCAGTATGCTTTGGGAGAGCTTAAATGAGGAAAATAAGGTTTCCCTGTTTGTAAGATACATTGATATTGCGACAGGAACCTACGAAACCAGAATTATCAACAAGAATCAGAAATAATAATATCTCCTTGAGGAGATGGGTAAAAATTAATATATAATAAAGGAGAAAAACAACATGGGACAGCAGTTATTGGGTAAGGAAGTAACCAAAGCGTTAAACGAACGCATCATGGGACAGGTAGAAGAGTGCAAGGCAAAAGGTGTAGAGCCTACTCTTTGCATCATTCGTGTGGGTGAAAATCCCAGCGATATTTCCTACGAAAAAGGTGCAACCAAGCGGTGCGAGACTCTGGGAGTAAATTGCAAAAAGATTTTACTGCCGGAAGACGTAACCCAGGAGGAAGTGTTAAAGACCATTCAGGACGTAAACGAAGATAAGACCATTCATGGCGTTTTATTGTTCCGTCCCCTTCCAAAGCACTTGAATCAGGCGGAGATTGAGAATGCTTTAGTAGCCGAAAAAGACGTGGACTGTATGACAGATCTTTCCATGTCCGGCGTTTTTACCGGCAAAAAGATTGGCTTCCCGCCATGTACTGCACAGGCATGTATTGAAATCTTAGATCATTACGGAATCGACTGTACCGGTAAGAGAGCAGTTGTCATCGGAAGAAGTTTGGTTATCGGTAAGCCGGTAGCTCAGATGTTACTGAAGAAAAATGCCACCGTAACCACCTGCCACACCAGAACTGTGGATATGCCATCTGTAACAAGAGAGGCAGATATCCTTGTGGTGGCAGCAGGAAAAGCCGGCGTGGTGGATGCATCTTTTGTAAAAGAAGGTCAGATTGTAATTGATGTAGGAATCAATGTGAACGAAGAAGGAAAACTTTGCGGAGACGTACGTTTTGACGACGTGGAGCCGGTGGTAGATAAGATTACACCGGTACCCGGCGGCGTGGGAAGCGTTACCACATCCGTACTTTTATCCCATGTTGTGGAGGCAGCGCTTTTAACCTTAGCGTAAAAGTGTGACCCCGGGGATTACGATACCCGGGAAAGAGAGGATAAAAATGAAAGAATTAGAATTAAAATATGGTTGTAACCCGAATCAGAAGCCTGCCAAGGTTTTCATGGAAGAAGGGGAACTGCCCATTACCATTTTAAACGGAAAACCGGGATACATTAATCTGCTTGATGCTTTTAACGGCTGGCAGCTGGTAAAAGAATTAAAGGAAGCTACCGGACTTGCGGCAGCAACTTCCTTTAAACATGTTTCTCCGGCAGGAGCTGCTGTTGGCGTGCCCCTTTCCGAAGTGGAAAAGAAGATTTATTGGGTATCCGATTTAGGAGACTTAAGTGAAGTTGCAACGGCTTATGCCAGAGCCAGAGGCGCAGACAGAATGTCTTCTTTTGGTGATTTTATCGCATTATCCGATGTGTGCGACGTAGATACTGCCCGTATTATCAAGCGAGAGGTTTCCGACGGCATCATTGCTCCGGGCTTTGAGCCGGAGGCATTGGAGATGTTAAAAGGCAAAAAGAAAGGCAACTACTGCATCTTACAGATGGATCCGAATTATGTACCGGCTGAGATTGAGCATAAGCAGGTATTTGGTGTGACTTTTGAGCAGGGAAGAAATAACTTGAAGATGGAAAAATCTCTTTTGGAAAATGTTGTGACCGATAACAAGGAGATTCCGGATAGCGCGAAGCGTGATCTGTTGATTGCTTTAATCACATTGAAATATACCCAGAGCAATTCTGTTTGCTATGTAAAGGGTGGACAGGCCATCGGTATCGGGGCAGGCCAGCAGAGCCGTATCCACTGTACCCGTCTGGCAGGTCAGAAGGCAGACAACTGGTTCTTGCGTCAGTCTGAAAAAGTGCTGAATCTTCCGTTTAAGGAGGGACTTGGTCGTGCTGACAGAGACAACTGTATCGATGTATATATGGGCGACGAGTGCATGGACGTGTTGGCAGATGGTTGCTGGGAACGCTATTTTAGCGAAAAACCGGCAGAGTTTACCAGAGAAGAGAAAAGAGCCTGGCTTGATACTTTACAGGACGTGGCTCTCGGTTCCGACGCATTTTTCCCATTTGGAGACAATGTGGAGCGTGCGCACAAAAGTGGCGTAAAATACATTGCACAGCCGGGTGGATCTGTCCGGGATGACAATGTAATTGAAACCTGTAACAAATATGATATGGCGATGGCATTTACCGGAATCCGGTTATTCCATCATTAGAAAAGGATAAGGGCGTGCCGTGGGTGCGCCCTTTTTTGCCCATGACAGAGCGAAGTATCGTATGAAGGGAGAAAGTATGTTAGACATTATTTTAGTGGAAGACAATGAAGAGATTGGAAATTTGCTTTGCGATTTTTTGCGAAAGGAAAATTACGTGGTGAGTGTTGCAAAAACCGGGGAAGCAGCCCTGAATCTGTTTGAACGTTACGGGGCGAAGCTAATCATCTTGGATTTGATGTTGCCGGGAATGGACGGCTTTGCAGTGTGCTCCAAAATCCGGGAAAGCTCCAATGCCCACATTATGATTGCCAGTGCCAAAACTGCCAAGGATGATAAGCTAAAGGGCCTGGGACTTGGAGCGGACGATTACATTGAAAAGCCCTATGATATTGATATTCTTCTTGCCAAGATACGTGGCATTTTTAAAAGAAAGTATGCTTTAGAGGAACTTATTTGCGGGGACATTCGGCTAAATACGGTCACAAACAGTATTTTTGTAAAAGAAAAGGCAGTGGATGCCACAATCAAGGAATACGAATTATTGAAGTTTTTTATGGAAAATCAAGGTGTTACTCTGAAGAAGGAATACCTTTTTAATACAATCTGGGGAAGTGACAGCGAGTCGGAGTTACAGACTTTGACGGTGCATGTAAAGTGGCTTCGAGAAAAAGTAGAAGAAGACCCAAAACATCCGAAACATATTTTGACGGAGTGGGGAGTGGGGTATCGGTTTGAGTAGATATAGAAAATTTGCGGGTTTCATTATAGCGATAGAATGCGTAATCATTCTTTGTGCAAATGTGTGGCTGGCGGGTGCAAGTGAGGCTTTGGCAGGACGGATGTATGAGGTGGAGATTAGCCGGGTGGTGAATCGCATGGAAGCCGGGGAGAGCATACAGCAGATAGACTTAGCTGAGTATCCACATATCATCAGTGTGCAGGAGTTTCGGCCTACGGAGCGAATAAAAGAGCCCTATACAGTTGAAGAAGTGAAGGGGAAGCTGTACCAATTTGCTTATCGGCAGGAAACATCAAACAAACTGCAAATTGCAATGAATGCAGTATTGGGCGTTATGGTGGCGGTTACCGCTTTTATCCTGTGGTATCTGGGGAAAAAGGTAATTCGTCCCTTTGATAATATAAGAGAACTTCCCATAGAACTTTCCAAGGGGAATCTGACGGTACCTATTCCGGAAGAAAAAAGTAAATATTTTGGTCGATTCCTTTGGGGAATGGACATGCTCCGAGAAAAATTGGAGGATGATAAGGCAAGAGAACTTTCTTTATTGAAAGAGCGGAAGACCTTAATTTTATCCCTTTCGCACGATGTGAAAACACCGCTTTCTGCCATTGACTTATATACGAAAGCGCTGAAAAACAACCTGTATCAAGAGGAAGAAAAGCGCATAGAAGCCATGGAAGGAATCGAAAAGAACGCAGCGGAAATCAAGGAGTACGTCAATGCCATCGTGCATGCTTCTAGGAACGAGATTATGTCCTTTAAGGTGCAGAATGGGGAAGTGTATCTGCGAAGTATTTTAGATGAAATAAAGACTTACTATCAGGAAAAATTAAAGCTGAACCGGACAGATTTTACCATACAGAAAACGGAAAATTGCCTTGTCCATGGAGATAAAGACCGTATTGTGGAGGTTTTGCAAAATATAATGGAAAACGCTATCAAATACGGAGACGGAAACAGGATTTCCATTACAGTAGATGAAGAGGAAAACTGCAAACTGATTTTAGTGGAAAACACCGGCTGTCAATTGAAGGAAGAAGAATTGCCTCAGCTTTTTGATTCCTTTTACCGGGGAAGCAACAGTGCCAATATTGCAGGAAGCGGTTTGGGACTCTACATCTGCAAAGAGCTGATGCATCAGATGGATGGTGAGATTTTCGCGAAAATAAGCGGCGGAAGCTTTGGGGTTACGCTGGTGTTGAAGAAAGTGTAGTACAATTTAAAGAATGTGAATTATTGTGGAAGAGTAGCTGGTTTCTGTTTACAATGTACTAATGTTGTGTTACGATATTAGTACAAAAGGAGGTGCGATTATGAGTAGTACAATTACAGTTCGAGTTGATGATAGAATAAAAAAAGAAGCAAGCAATATCTTCAAGGAAGTTGGAATGGATATGACAACAGCAATTAATGTATATTTGAAGCAGGTAATAAGAAGTAATGGTATTCCATTTCCTATAACAGCGGATGTTCCAAATGCAGTTACAGTTAAAGCAATACAAGAGGCGGAAAGAGGAGAGATGGCATCCTTTTCATCGATAGAAGCGCTTATGGAGGACTTAAATGATTAAGGAAATCAAGCGTACATCCCAGTTCAAGAAAGACTATAAAAAGGCAATCAAGAGTGGCTGCAAGGAAGAGGATTTCAGAGAGGTATTAGAGTATTTGGTAGAACAGAAGCCGTTGCCGGAAAAATATTATGATCATAAGCTGGCAGATTCCAGGGACTATAAAAATGTTAGAGAATGCCATATATATCCGGATTGGCTACTCGTTTATAGAATATATAAGGAGGCCTTGATTCTAGAATTGGTGAGAACAGGACCGCATAGTGAGCTGTTTAGAAAATAAAACAAGTAAAGAAATGTTGTATGTCGAACGAGTATGCAAATAAGGATTAGTAGTCGGGGGATTATGCAAATCCCCCGACTACTCGATTTAGTATACTTTGATTCGGCAGGTCGCTGTGCAACCACTTTTCATTTTTAGGGTTATAGTGGTGGTGCCTCTTTTGCGCGCAGTAATTTTACCGTTGTGGTTTACAGTTGCAATGCGTCGATTTGAACTTTTGAAAAACAGGACACGGTCACCTTCACATTTGCGCACAATTTTTAGCGTAGCAGTTCGTCCCCTTTTTACTTTCATGGAGCGTTTATTTAATGAAACGGATGAGGGGAGTTTTGATAACGTATGGATTTTTTTATCACCGCAGATGCTACACTGCTGTGTCTCTTCGCCTTTTTCAAAAATTGTTGGTTTAATGGTGATAACCCATTCGCCAAAATTATGTTCAGTTTTTGGTATAACAGTATCTTGTGTTTGACCACAACGGGTGCATTTGTCTCGAAGATATCCTGCATGGTGGCAGTCAGCATCTTGTTTAGTATAGAACTGAAAGTCGTGACCGAGTTTTGATATCGCTTCTGTTTTTGTCTTTCCGCAATTTAAGCAGGTTAGTTCTTTTTTCCATCATATAGACAAGTGGGTTGCGTCAGTATTTTTTCGGACCACGAGTGGGTTAGAAAAACGTTGAAATTCATAACGTCTGTTGCTGTTCCGTTAATATACACAGTTAAAGAATGAAAGCCAGGTGTACTGAAATAAATCGAGTAGCCTGGTGAGTATACGCCCCATGAACCAATGGTGATGGAAGATGCGCCAGCAAAAATATATGACATAGCAGGATCATCAGAAGTGAATGTTACGGTATCGGTTTGCTTACAGTTTATGCTAACAGTTGTATCGCCCATACAAGTTGAGACGGTAGGCTTTTCAAGTTTTGGGGTTGCCTCGGTTTTTTGTTCGCCACAAAAAGTACATGTGTATTTCTTTTCCCCTGGTTCTAAGTAAGTAGCAGTTTTAGAAACATAGCCTTCGTTCCAAGAATGAGATGGGTTAACAGTTACATTTCGTTCAAGTCGTTGTTTGCCGTTACAGTATTCAATTAATTTGTGTTGTCCGGCGGTGCTAAATCTGATAAAAAAATAGTCGACATAGTTTCCGGTGGTTGAAGACCATTCGGACTTGACTTTTTCGTAAGTCATACCCAAATCATCGGATTCAAAAGTAAGGATGTCGTCTTCATTTTGGTGTGAAATAAGAGTCGTGGTACCGCCGATACAGAAAGCGTAAAGACTTACAGCGTTTGAGTGTATGGATGGCCACCCTAATACACCTAAAAGAAGCGATATGATAGAAATACAAGCTATTGCTTTTTTGAGTTTCATAACAAATAGACCTCCCTTGACATTATTTGTAATTGTTTAGAAAATTGTATTTACACAGTAATAGTAGCACAATTTTACATGGTTGTGAAGAAAAAATCTAGTTTCGAAAAAAGTACTTATTGGGGGCGAAATATGTCAAAATGTGTTTTATAGTTTCGAATGCCGTGAAATAAGACGGAGGATAATGGATTAAATTCAAAAAAACTTCATAAAAAGTTAGGGGTGTCTGGTTGAAAAGTGTACGGTTTTTTAATATAATTATATTACAAACAACTTATGGTTTAATATATTTGTATTCGCATAGAAGGAGGCGATAATTATGGCAGAACAAGTTCTTATTCAATTTAGGGCAGATAAGGCATTGAAACAAGAAGTTTCAGACATTTATAATCAGTTGGGAATGGATTTGCCAACGGCGTTTCGGATGTTTATGGCAAAAAGCAAACAAGTACGGGGGCTGCCATTTGAAGCAGTATTGCCGGAAGAAAATACAAAGAGAGAAGAGTTTAGAATGGCATTTCAGAAACTGCGTGAAGAAGCGGCGGAACTTCCGGAAATGACATTGGAAGAGATTAATGCGGAAATTGAATCGGCAAGAGCAGAACGAAAGAGGGGCTAATCTATGGTTTATGCCGTAATAGATACAAATGTTTTAGTATCAGCGTTGCTTACAAAGAATAGTGAGGCTGCAACAGTTAAAATATTTGATGCCATCGCAGATGGGATAATAACACCACTTTACCATATGGAAATTTTGATGGAATATGAAGAAGTACTTAGCAGACCGAAGTTTCGTTTTAGTGAGGACGCGATATGGGATGTGCTCGGAATGATAGTAAAGTGCGGTATAGAGGTGTTCCCAAGGTCGACTGGAGAGATTTTGATTGATATGGATGATTTGATTTTCTATGAAGTGGCAATGGAAAAGCGAGAGAGCGACTCTTTTCTTGTGACAGGAAATAAAAAGCATTATCCTGTACGGGATTTTATTGTCACTCCGGCGGAAATGATAGAAATAATTGAAAGGGTTTAATGCCTGGTAGTAGAAGAGTCCAGCCTTTATTTGGGGCTGGATTTTTCTCAATTATAAAAATTAAAATGCATCATTTAAGGATTCTTTAATAATTGCCGCAGTATAGTAAGGATACGAAAACGAAAGAAGGGAGAACAATCATGTACGTAAATATTTTGAAAAAAGATATGAAGCGGAAAAAAACCATGAACATCATTCTGCTTCTATTTACGATTCTGGCGGCAATGTTCGTATCCAGCGGTCTTAGCAATATTGTGACAGTTATGAACGGAACCGATTATTTCCTGGACAAAGCAGGAATCGGCGACTACGAAATGGTGGTGCAAAACGATGGTGCCGAGATTGAGGAGATTTTGAAAAATTCAAAGCACGTAGAGGATTATAGGAAAGAAGAGTGTCTGTGGTTATCCAAGGACGAAATTACAGTTGCGGGAAAAGCCGTGGAAGTAAAAAACAATACCCTGGTGGTTCAGAAGGTGCAGAAAAGCGGAATTCACTATTTTACACTGGATAATAAGGAACTGACTTCCGTAAAAAAGGGAGAAATCTACATTACCTCCGGATTTTTAAAGAAAAACAAAGCGAAGGTGGGAGACAGAATCCGCATTCAGTCCCACGGAACCGACACAAATTATCGTATTGCGGGAGAAATCAAAGATGCTTTGTTGGGATCTGAAATGATGGGAAATACCAGAATGCTCATCAGCGATAAAGAGTATGGGGACTACGATGGAACAGAGGCGTTAGGACCCTACGCGGGACGGATGTTTTACATCAATTCGGATAATGTAAAAGCTTTGCAGCAGGAGTTTTCCGGAGTTAGCGGTATTCTTTTTTCCGGAGACCGGAATCTCATAAAAACCAGCTATGTAATGGATATGATTATAGCCATGATTGTGCTGGCGTTAAGCGTATGTCTGGTGATGGTGTCCTTTGTGCTGTTGAAGTTCGTAATCACCTTTTCCATCAGCGAGGAATATCGAGAGATTGGTGTTATGAAGGCCATCGGAATTAAAAACTTTAAAATACGAAGCCTTTTCATGATGAAATATTTGGGAATCGCAATTTTTGGAGGCGTGGCAGGATTTGGCTTTGGTATTCCTTTTGGAAATATGCTGCTTCGTACCGTTTCCCAAAAGATGGTGCTGGGAAATACTGTTGGAATTGGGCTAAATCTTTTGGGGGCAGCAGCGGTTGTGCTGATTATGAGTGGCTTTGCTTATCTTTGCACTGCCAAGGTGAAAAAAGCAACGCCGGTGGATGCAATCCGAAGTGGTCAGACCGGCGAGCGGTATAACCGAAAATCAGCCTATTCCTTGAAAAAAGCACATTTTGGCAATGCGGCATATATGGCGCTTAACGATGTGTTAAGTGCGCCGAGACGGTTCGCAATTATCGTTTTTTCCTTCTTCCTATGCTCTTTGTTTGTATTTGGAGTGGTGGAAGTGGCAGATACTATGAAAAGCGACACACTGATTTCCACTTTTACCAAGAAGTGTGATGTATATATAACGGATTCTAAATTGTTGAAAAAAGATTATTTATCTCCAGAGGGAGACGAAATGCTTGACCGGGATTTCCGGGATATGGAAAATGATTTGGAAAAAATGGGAATGCCGGGAAAGGTTCACATGGAAGTGTGGTACAGCTATCCCATTACCATAAACGGAAAGAAAGTGTCAACTCTTTTCCAGCAAAATAAAAAGACCAAAGCATCCGAATATGAGTATACGGAAGGGTCGGCTCCGGAAAATGCGGGAGAAATCGCCATTACCTCAGCCATTGCCAAGGAGTTTGATATTGCTATCGGGGATAGGGTAGTTATCGATTTTGGAAGCGAGAAAAAGGAGTGCATCGTGTCAGGCTCCTTCCAAAGTATGAATCAGCTTGGAAAAGTGATTCGTTTGCACGAAGATGCGCCTACGGAAATGAAGCATGCCAGTGTTCTGATGGCATTTCAGATTGATTTTGACGACCATCCGGATGGAGCGGAAGTTGCAAAACGGATAAAAAAGATACAAAAATTCTATGATGTGGAAGATGTATTTGATGCAGCCGGCTTTTGCAGTGACTGTATTGGTGTGGCGGGTACTATGGACACAGTGGCAAAGCTTCTGCTATTGATTACCTGTATTGTTGTTATTTTGGTTACGGTTTTGATGGAGCGGTCCTTTATTCAGGATGAAACCAATCAGATTGCCCTGTTAAAAGCTTTGGGATTTTCCAATCGCTTTGTATTAAAGTGGCACGTGCTTCGATTCTTACTGGTAACCCTGATTGCAGAAGGACTGGCGGTGCTTTTAACCTATCCGGTAACGAAGCTTTGGACAGATCCTATCTGGAATATGATGGGCGCTAATCACGTAGAGTATTGCTTCAATCCGGTATCTTTATTGGTGGTTTATCCGGGAGTGATTCTTGCAATCAGCCTTTTGGCGGTATTTTTCACCGGGCTTTACACCTATCGGATTAAGAGCAACAGTATAACGAATATGGAATAATTCCGGTTTGAGAAAGGAGAATTAAGATGGCTGAAATTTTAAAAGTAAAGGATCTTTGTAAGACCTATGTTATAGAAAAAAGACAGAACAACGTGTTGAAAAATGTTAGTTTTTCCGTGGAAGAAGGGGATATGGTAGCGATTATGGGACCCTCCGGTTCCGGAAAATCCACATTGCTATATGCAGTATCCGGTATGGATGTGCCTACCAGCGGAACCGTCCTTTTTGACGGAAAAGACATTACCGCTTTGTCGGCCAATGAACTGGCAGAAATTCGTTTAAACAAAATGGGATTCATTTTCCAGCAGATGTATATGATGAAAAACCTTACCATTCTGGATAATATTGCACTGCCGGCTTTGGAGAGTAAATCCGATAAGGCCACCAAGGCGGAAAAAATCAAGCGGGCGGAGGAATTGATGCGAAAGCTATCCATTATGGAAGTGGCGGACAATGATATCAACGAAGTATCCGGCGGACAGCTGCAGCGTGCCTGCATTTGCCGAAGCATGGTGAATAAGCCGAAGCTTTTGTTTGCGGATGAACCTACCGGCGCCTTAAACCGTACCGCATCCGGGGAGGTTATGGAAGAACTGGTGAAATTAAACGAAGAAGGTACAACCATTATGATGGTAACCCATGATGCAAAAGTGGCAGCCAGATGCAAACGTGTGCTTTACATTGTGGACGGAAACATCAAAGGAGAGTTTATTTCCAAAAAGAAAGAGGGAGAAGGCCCACAGGATAATGAGCGCAGATTAAACAACTGGCTTATGGACTTGGGTTGGTAAAGAAAAGGTCGTGGTTTCACGGCCTTTTTTGTATGGCGGGAAATGTGAAAGTTTTCTTATTTTTGGGGGAAGTGTATTTACATTTTTGGTAGGGAACGGATAATAGATATATAGTATAAAGATAACTAATACAGGAGGAGAAGGTATGCTAAAAGGAATTACTAACCACATGTTCTGCCATGTTATGAAAAGTCGTGGCGCCAACGCTTTGCGCCATCTGGATGATGTGAGTAAAAGAGCAGTTGAGGCGAATAAAGAGCTTTTGATGAAGATTCTGGCGGACAATGCTGATACAGAGTATGGTAAAAAGTACGGATTTGATCAGATTAAGAGTATTGAAGACTATAAGAAAAATGTTCCGTTTTCAACGTATGATGACTACTCTCCCTACATTGAGCGAATGATTAAGAATGATGAAGAGGGTCTTATTACCAATTATCCGATTATGCATTATGCTTTGAGTTCCGGTAGCGTGGGTGTGCCCAAGCATATACCGGTATCAAGATATACTCTTGACACCTATTCCCAGTATGGTGCCAATATTGCATTTGGTGTTATGGATGAATACTATCGCAATACCACCGGAAAATCCTTTGAGGATGGGTATTGTCTGAACACCTTGGAAGCACCTCCGATGGTAACGGAGAATGGAGTTACAAAGGGTGCTATTTCCGGAACCGTTCTGCGTCCTCTTGCGGATATGTTGAAAAACTTTATGACGTCCCCGGCTGCGGTTATATTCCCGGAAGAAGATATGGATATGAAGTATTTAAAACTTCGATTTGCGTTACAGGAGCGGAAGGTTACCAGCATGGTTTCCGCTTTTATGACAGGTCTGGTGGATTTGATGACCTATCTGGAAGCTCACTGGGAAGAATTATGTGATGACATTGAAAAAGGTGTTATCGGCGAGGATGTTCGTGTATCGGATGAAATGAGAGAGGTGCTTTCTGCTGGCCTGAAGCCGGATAAAGCAAGGGCAGATGAGCTTCGGGCAGAATTCAAAGCAGGATTCGATACTCCGATTGTGCCGAGGATCTGGCCGTCCATGCAGTGGCTTGCCGCCATCGGAACCGGTGGATTTGCGCAGTACACACTGAAAATGCGTCAGTACACAGGAAAGAATATGCCATACACCTATTTGAATTATGCTGCATCTGAGGCACTGATGGCCGTTGCCAGAAGAACGGGCGAAGAGTCCTTTGTTCTGCTTCCGGACGGATGCTTCTATGAATTTGTGCCGGTAGATGCAGAAGATGAGAATACTACCTATACCATCGATCAGGTGGAAAAAGGAAAGGACTATGAAATCATTATTACGAATTTATCCGGCTTTTACCGTTATCGGATTAAGGATGTTATAAGAGTCACCGGATTTTATAACGAGTCACCCATGGTTACCTTCCTTTATAGGAAAAACCAGATGCTTTCCATTGCCGGAGAGAAGACAAACGAGGAAGCAGTACGCTGGTCCATTGGAAAATTCCAGGATGAAACCGGCGTTTTGCTGCGGGATTTCAGCGTTTACGCCGATACGGAATCCAAGCCCGGAAGATACGTGGTACTTATGGAGCCGGATAAGGATATTGATGCGGACAAACTTCCGGAGTACCGGGATGTGATTGAAAGACTGCTGTCGGAGGCAAATCCTTCTTTTGGAAGCAAAGTCAGAAATGGAGTTCTCGGAAGAACAAAGTTGTGCATCACTCAACAGGAAACCTATATGTTGTACCGTGATCTGATGATTATGAAGGGTGTATCACAGAACCAGTTGAAGCCGGTTCGTGTCATTGATACGCCGATGAAGGAAAAGTTTTTCTTTAAACTTCTTGAAAATGAGGCAGAGTAAGTAATTGAAAAAGTATGTAAACTGTTTCCTAATGGGAATTTCAGAAGCAATGGCCGAAGGAGCGGTGATGCTTCCGAATCTTATGCTTGTAGGATTGTTCCAAGGGCATTATGGTGAAAAAGCGTTTATCATGCCTTTTGTACTATTATATGCCTTTGAAAAAGCGGGATCTTTTTTCATAAGCTCCTTTGGAAAAATAGCCAATCCCTTTAAGGTATACCTGATAGAAGCAGTTATGACCCTCGCAGGGGGAGTGTTGCATGGTACTGGCAGGCGCTTGTTCCCTGTTGATGGCATGGAATATCAGTTATATGCCCGGCATAGTTCTGACCGTTATTTTTGTTTCCTGCGGAAATGCTTCCAGTGCGAAGGCTTATCTGGAGGATCAGAGCTTTCGGAAAGAAGAGCGCAGACTTATCCGGTCAAGATTTTACGGAATGGGTGCGGTCTTGGAGCAGGCGGTTTTGCTGGCGTGCCTGCTGCTAAATCTGGTGCTGGCGGTTGGGATTAATATCCATTTGCGGCGCAGGGACAAATGAAAGAGTGTATAAAAAACTGCCGGAGAAAGTCCGGCAGTTCGTGTTCTAGATTATTTGTATCGGAAGGCGGTAGTCGTTTGGTAAAGAAACGGCGTCGCCTTTTGTTTTTGTCAGCATAAGATAGACTTCCCGGGCAAAAATGTCGGAAGCAAGTAGGGTTAAAACGCTGTGGGTTCTGTTTGCGTCGCAAGCTGTTTCTTTGAGCAGTGCCTGCTCGCCCTCAGCAACAGAGGTAATCACCGGCGCTTTCTTCGCAATTTCTCCCAATAACGGTCTGGCATCTTTTTTTACACCCAAAACCCGGACGTAGGGTAACTCGGTTTCTCTGAAAAAGCTTCCCAATTCTGTTGTAAGATCCAGCAGAATGTGGGTAATAATCCGTAGCATACGTCCCCGGGTTACGTCTTTGGTCGTGACTCTATCCAGGTACTCAGCAAAGTTTCTGTAATCGGATAATTCCTTTTGCAAGCGGTTCAGAATTTCATCCGTGGCATCCAGGAAACTTGGTTGCGCGGATGTACTTGCTGCCGGTGTAGATGACGTTCTATAGGCAAGCAGAAGCTTATAGTATAGCACTTTTTCATAATCCAATTCAGATAACAGTGGTTGCTTTTCCGTCTGTTCTTCGTAAAGGGGACGAATATTTGCAGGAACCAATTCTTTTAACTCCTTAAAAACGTGTGCCGGAGAATCGCAGTCTAAAAGCCGGCTTCGCAGATAGGATGCAGACGCAAAGCTTCCGCAGACTTCCACCCCATGGTGGGAAACCCCGGTTCTTTTAACCGGTAGTGTCACCATAGAGAGACCAAGTTCCTTGATGGCTCGCATATACTCTAAGCCAAGGATGGTATTCGGTTCCCTTAAAAGTCTGGAAAAAGTGTCTTCTTCCAAACTATTAGCGGTATCCATACATGCCAGCAGTGCTTCGGTCTGTGCCGTGGGATAATTCTTTCCTGCTTTTAATCCCTGTTGAAGGGCACTTTTGAACGCCTCCGGTTCTGTGTACAGAATATCTGCGAATTTCCTTAAAAGTTCCACATCCTCCCATTCGCATCCAAACACAAGGGTATCCACCCCGCAGGCTGCCAATGTTTTTACCCCACCATAGGCAAAATCTCTGGCTGAGCCGGTGCTTGTTACCACCGGTAGTTGCACAACCAAATCCGCTCCATTCATTAGGGCGCACTTCGCCCGCATTCCCTTATCCAGAATGGCCGGCGCCCCTCGCTGTACGAAGTCGCCGCTCATGGCAACCACCAGCTTCTCGCAGCCCGTCAGAACACGTGCCTTTTCCAATATATATTGATGTCCGTTGTGAAACGGATTAAATTCCGCAATAATTCCTGTAATCTTCATGTATTACAGTATATCATAGGCAGACAGGGCTGACAATTATGGAAGTGCTGTAAAAAACTGCTCCAAACGGGTTTTGAAGTATTGTAAAAAACTGCTCCTTGGAAATTATCCTTTGAAAAATGACAAAAAAGAGTGCGATTATCCCTTGAAAAATGACAATCGATAGAAGAAAGTGGTTTTAAAATATGTGAATAAAGGTTATGAGGGCCCCATCGGATGACGGGAGATTTTTCAGTTGTCAAGGTACAGGTTTAAATTTTCTTTTTAGGGTGCGAAAAAAATCTTATAGCATAAACGGAGTACATTTGAACGGACAGAAAATATGATACTATGATAGGAACGTTATTTGTATGATTATAGATAAATATAAGATGCCGGCACTAGATGCAATGAGAAGCTTTTTGATGTCAAAGACCCATGGTATGTTGGAAGATGAAGCCGGTGGATTATGGGCATTCCCTGAAAGGGCAATTTTTGATATGTGGGAAGTCGAACAAATTACGGGGGAACCAAGAAATTCGGCATATATCAGGGGGAATAAGAATGAATGAAGAATTGAGATTTTTTATTTTTCTAATTGAAAAATACGCAAGCGAAAAGAAACGCCCAACCGGTGACGTCCTTCGTGAGTGGGATGAGAAAGGTATTACAGACAAGATTTATGATATGTACTTCCAGTATCATCAGGAACGACTGGAAAATGCTTTTGCTGATATAGATTGCTTGATGGAAACCGGAGAACATATTGATTACAGTGCGGTTTAATCTGTTCTCGGGCTATACGAAGCCAAGAGACCCCAAAAGTTACATTTTTTCCAAATTCTCGGTATATACGAATTGTAGATGGATGAAAGTGTACATTTTTGGGGGAAAATATGCCGGAATCGGGAGGAAATGTAACTTTTGAGGCATCTGAAGTTGCTATATACCGTTGACGCTCCGGTTACTCGGTACCGGAGCGTCAGAGAGGCCGAAAAGTATACACGCCCCGGTGGGGCATGAGAAATACTCGGCACCTGAGGGCCAGAGAGGCCGAAAAGTATACACGCCCCGGTGGGCGTGAGAAATACTCGGTACCGGAGGGCCAGAGAGGCCGAAAAGTATACACGCCCCGGTGGGGCATGAGAAATACTCGGTACCGGAGAGGCAGAAACATTGGTTTGAACGCCTTGTAAGTTGAATCCAGCAGGTATTATGCCTGCTGTTTTTTCGTAAAAAACGGAAAAAATCATAGATCATCCATTTCGCAAATTTTAAAATTGCTTAAATTTGCGAAACGAGGTATACTATCAGTGAGGTGTAAAAATATGAAACTGATTGAACGAAATTACTATTTGAATGCGCTTTTCGCTGTAAAAGATATTCCTGATATTAAGGTGATAACAGGTGTGCGTCGAAGCGGAAAATCAAAACTAATGGATGCATTCATTGATATGATAGCTCAAGATGAATCTGCGAATATTGTGCGTATTAAGTTGAATCTTAAAAAGAATGAGTCTTTGCTGGATGGCGATAAGTTATATGAATATGTGGAACAGCAATATGATGATGATAAGACGAACTATCTTTTTATTGATGAAGTTCAGATGTGTGATGGATTTGAAAGAGTGATCAATAGCCTATATGAAGAAGAGTTATATGACATATACCTTACGGGATCCAATGCATTTCTACTTTCAAGTGACCTTGCAACGTTGTTTGGTGGAAGAGTATTCGAGATAAAGCTTTATCCATTTTCTTTTAACGAGTATCTGAAATATTACCCATCGGATGATGTGGATGCTGCATTTGATGATTATGTAAAAAAGGGCGGTATGGCCGGTTCCTATTTATATAAGACAGAGGAAGATGCCAGAAAATATATCAATGGAATATATAGAACAACCATTACCAAGGATATCGTTACCAAGTTTAGAATAGAAAATGAAGATTTGTTGATTATGATTGGTAATTTTTTGATGGATAATGTGGGCAATCAGACTTCTATAAGAAATGTTGCGACTAAACTAACCTCAGGTACTTATAAAACAAACGATAAAACGGTAGGAGCGTATATTGATTATTTGTGTCGTTCTTTTTTGTTTTATCCAATTCAGCGATATGATATTAAAGGGAAAAAATATCTCGAGTCAGATAAGAAATATTATCTTTCCGATTTATCATTTCGTTTTTCAGAATTAGGTACTAAGGATGCGGATTATGGCCATTTGTATGAGAATATAGTAGCACTGGAACTTTTGCGCAGAGGATACGAAGTATATGTTGGAAAACTATACGCGAGGGAAGTAGATTTTGTTGCTATCAAGGAAGGCGAAAAGTTATATATACAGGTTTCAGATGATATTTCTCGGGAAGAAACTTATAAAAGAGAAATGGCTCCTCTTTTGAGTATAAAAGATGCTTATCCTAAAATGATTATTGCAAGGACAAAGCATGGTGAAGCTCAGGATGACGGCATCAGAATCGTTGATATTGCGAGATGGCTTTCTACTTCGCAAAAATAAAGAAATTTTAAAAATGCGAAATGAATTAGGGGACAGCATGGAAATTTATTGCTCGGAAATACACCCCCAAAAACATTCCAAAAAACAGTTGACAACCTGATTGTTCATAGGTATAATATATCAAGTGTGGATAGGAGTATGCCATGAAGATAGACTTATTTGACCTGGTAAGCAATCCGGGTAGAGAATTAAGCCGGGAAGTGCCCGTGGAAATGGAGCAATTCCAAACTCGAACAGGGGAATACCCTATTACAGATAAGAGTCCGGTGCAGTTATATGTTAAGAATGACCGAGGAAGAAAGATTCTCCTTAAGGCTTCTTCACATATCAGTGCAATCGCTCCATGTGATCGGTGTTTAACCGATGTGCCAATATCCTTAGATCTTGATTTTGAGAGAGAGTTCCCATTGGAAGATCATACTCTTGTGATGGATGAACTGGATGTGGCGGAGTATATTGACGGACTGATTTTGGATACAGACCAACTTGTCTATGATGAGATGTTAGTTAACTGGCCTATGAAGGTCCTGTGCAAGGATGATTGCAAAGGAATTTGCCACAAGTGCGGCTGTAATCTAAATGAGCGCACATGCGCTTGCGACAGGACAGTAGTAGATCCAAGAATGGCTGCTATACAAGATGTCTTTAATAAGTTTAAGGAGGTGTAACAGATGTCAATTTGTCCAAAGAATAAATCTTCTAAAGGTAGAAGAGATCAGAGAAGAGCGAACTGGAAAATGAGTGCTCCAAACTTAGTAAAATGCAGCAAGTGTGGTGCATTGATGATGCCTCACAGAGTATGCAAGGCTTGCGGTTCTTACAACAAGAGAGAGATCATCGCTCAGGATTAATTTTAACCAAACAGACCTTTTCCTGTGTAGTGCGGGAAGAGGTCTTTTTTCGTGGAAAAGGACACGAATTTTTTATTGAATTTTTGAGGGAGATATAGTATATTTTTTTATAGGCGATAGGAGGTTTTCAGATGGAAGAGATGACGAAAGTCGTATTGGACGCAATGGGTGGCGATAACGCCCCGGGAGAGATTGTTCGTGGAGCTGTGAATGCGGTGAACGATCGCAAGGAACTTTCCGTTATTCTGGTTGGACAGGAACCTGTGGTTAAAGAAGAACTGGCGAAGTATTCTTATCCCGAAGATCGGATTACCGTTTGTCATGCGGAAGATGTGATTGAGACTGCAGAGCCTCCGGTGCTCGCAATTCGCCGTAAGAAAGATTCTTCCATAGTGGTAGGATTGAAGCTGGTTAAAGAGGGCAAGGCAGATGCATTTGTTTCTGCCGGAAGTACCGGCGCATTATTGGCAGGCGGTCAGCTTTTGGTAGGACGGCTTCAGGGAGTGGAACGTCCGCCGTTGGCGCCATTAATTCCTACTGAGAAGGGTGCTGCGCTTTTGGTTGACTGTGGAGCCAATGTGGATGCCAGACCATCCCATTTGGTACAGTTTGCAAAAATGGGTTCTTTGTACGTTGAGCATGTTTTGGGAATTCAGAATCCAAGGGTAGCCATTGTAAATATTGGAGCGGAAGAAGAGAAGGGGAATCAGCTTGTTAAAGAGACATTTCCTTTATTAAAGGAAGCAGAGGGCATCAATTTTATCGGAAGCATTGAGGCGAGAGATATTCCTGCCGGTGCAGCGGATGTAGTTGTGTGCGAAGCTTTTGTGGGAAATGTAATCTTGAAGCTTTACGAAGGAGTGGGATCCACCATACTTCATTTAATGAAGCAGGGACTTTTATCCACCTTACGAAGCAAGATAGGAGCGCTTTTGGTGAAACCGGCATTGAAGGAGACCATGAAGAGATTCGATGCCTCCCAATACGGAGGAGCGCCGCTTTTGGGATGTAAGGGATTGGTGGTTAAGACCCACGGAAGTGCTACGGCGAAAGAAGTTTATAATACACTGTTACAGTGCAAGACTTTTAAAGAGCAAAATGTGAATCAGAAGATCCTGGAATGTTTTAGCGTTCCGGAGGAAGAGAAATAGGAAGGAATTAAGGTATGGAATTTGAAAAGTTAAAAGCGATTATCGCAGAAGTATTGAATGTTGATGTAGATGAGATTACCAAGGACACCACCTTTGTAGATGATTTGGGAGCAGATTCCTTAGATGTTTATCAGATTATCATGGGTATTGAATCCGAGTTCGATATTGAGATTGAGAATGATGCTGCAGAGAACATTGTTACCGTTGGAGATGCAGTAGAACAGATAAAGAAAGCAATTAACTAGGCAGATACGGAAAAGCCCTTGGTTAGAAGGGCTTTTCTTTTACGTAATGTAAGGAGTAGTATGCAAAGATTACAGGAATTTCAGGAAAAAATTGGATATCATTTCCGTAAGGAGGCACTGCTTAAGCAGGCTTTGACACATAGCTCTTTCGCCAACGAAAAGCACATGAAGAAGCTTTCCGATAATGAGCGATTAGAGTTTTTGGGAGATGCGGTGTTAGAAATTATTACCAGTGAGTTTTTGTTTCATGAATACCGAAATATTCCGGAAGGTGATTTAACAAAGCTTCGGGCAAGTATTGTTTGTGAGCAGACCCTTGCCATGACCACGAAGCAGTTGGATCTTGGAAACTATCTGCTTCTTGGAAAAGGGGAGGATATGACAGGAGGACGAACCAGAAAGTCCATTTTGTCAGATGCACTGGAAGCCATTATCGGCGCAATTTACCTGGACGGTGGTTTTACTAATGCAAAAGAGTTTGTTCGGCATTTCATTTTGACGGACATTGAGAATAAACAGCTCTTTTATGATAGCAAAACTATTTTGCAGGAGCTGGTGCAGGCCGAGTATGAGGAAGAATTGAACTACAATCTTATTAAAGAAGAAGGACCGGATCATGCCAAGGTATTCGGCATGGAAGCCAGAATCGGTACCCGCGTTGTAGGACGTGGCGAGGGACCGACTAAAAAGGCAGCAGAGCAGGAAGCAGCATATCATGCACTGCTGGCACTAAAAGAAGAAAGGTAACTTAAGAATGTATTTAAAAAGTTTGGAAGTACATGGCTTTAAATCCTTTGCCAACAAGATTAAATTTGAGTTCCACAACGGTATTACCGGTATTGTGGGACCCAATGGAAGTGGTAAAAGTAATGTAAGTGATGCCGTAAGATGGGTGCTGGGTGAACAGCGTGCCCGTCAGCTTCGTGGTGCCAACATGCAGGATGTTATTTTTGCGGGAACCCAGAACCGAAAGCCTTTGAGTGCGGCAACTGTATCCATTACTTTGGATAACAGCGATCACGAGCTTCCCATTGATTTTTCTGAGGTCACGGTAACACGAAGAGTGTTCCGTTCCGGTGAGAGTGAGTACATGATTAACGGTACTCCCTGTCGTTTGAAGGATGTGAATGAGCTGTTTTATGACACCGGTATCGGTAAGGATGGATATTCCATTATCGGACAGGGTCAGATTGACAAGATTTTAAGCGGACGTCCGGAGGAACGCCGTGAGCTTTTTGATGAGGCGGCAGGAATTGTTAAGTTTAAGCGTAGAAAAAGCGATGCCACCAAAAAGTTGGAGAATGAACGTGCCAATCTGGTGCGTATTACCGATATTTTAAGCGAAATTGAGAAGCAGTTGGCACCTTTGGAGAAGCAATCCGAGAAGGCCAAGATTTACTTGAAGAAATACTCGGAACTGCAGAATTACGAAGTGAATCTGTTCTTGATGGAAACAGAGCGTGTGACGGCCCGGTTGGAAGAGCTGGAAGCAAAGGGCAAGATTACGGAAGATGAGTTAAAAGAAACCAACGACGCCATTGAAGCCATTAAGGCGGAATATGAGCGCATGGAGCAGGAACTTGCAGCCTTGGATGAACAAATCAATAATACCAAGGACGAGATTTCCAATACGACGGTTAATAAGGGCAAGTTGGAGGGCCAGATTAATCTTCTGGAGGAACAGATTCGTTCTGCCAAGAATAATGATGAGCATTTCGATAACCGAAAGCAGGCGCTTTTATCCGAACAGGAGGAAAAAGAAAACCAGCGTCAGCAGTACCAGAAGGAGCAGGATGACCTGAAGGTACAGGTGGATGCCATCGGAGATAAGTTAAACGGTTCCAAGGATACCCTGCGGACTATTCAGGATGAAATTGCCAAGTGTAATGCCGGTATTGAAAATGACAAGAATGAAATTATTAATCTTTTAAACGATCGTGCTTCCATGAAGGCAAAACAGCAGCGTTTTGACACCATGTTGGAGCAAATCAATATTCGTAAGGCTCAGTTGAACCAGCGCTTATTACAGAAAAAAAGCGATGAGCAGGAAATGCTGTCCCGCTTAGCGGATTTTGAGGCAGAATACGAAAAAACCTTAAAGGATATTGAAGATAAGAAAGGTCTTCTTGCGTCTATGGAACATAAGCGCAAGGAGTGGAATGAGAAGTATAGAGAAGCGTCGGCTGAGCTGGAACAAAAGAGCATTGCTTTTCATAAGGCGGAGTCGAAGCTGGAATCTTTACGGAATTTAGCAGAACGCTATGAAGGCTATGGTAACAGTATCCGTAAGATTATGGAACAGAAGGATACGGAAAAAGGCCTTATCGGCGTTGTTGCGGATATTATTTCCGTGGACAAGAAATACGAGGTTGCCATTGAGACGGCGCTTGGCGGTAACATTCAGAATATCGTTACTACTGATGAAGAAACAGCCAAGCGGATGGTGGAATTTTTAAAGAAAAACCGTTTGGGAAGAGCTACGTTTTTACCGCTGACTTCTGTTACCGGTAAACCGGATGATAAAACCCAGAAAGCTTTGGAAGAAACGGAATTCGGTGTGCTAGGTCGTGCGGATGAGCTGGTGAATACGGAGGCTCGTTTTTCCGACATTATGGAATACCTGTTGTGCCGTGTTATTGTGGTGGATACCATTGATAATGCGTTGAAGCTTGCGAAGAAGTACAAGTATGCCCTTCGTATTGTTACCTTGGAGGGTGAATCTTTAAATACCGGTGGTTCCATTACCGGTGGTGCTTTTAAGAATAACAGTAACCTTCTGGGAAGACAGCGAGAGCTGGAGGATATCGAAAAGCAGATTAAGAATCTGACGAAAGATAGAGAAGAGCTTAAGAATCGGATGGAGGATATTAAGACTGCCAGAGAACTTTTGGAAGAGGATCGCAAGGCGGCATCCGAGAAGTTAAGCAAGCTGCAGATTGAGGCAAATACCGCATCCTTAAATGTGGATAATGCCAGAAAGCAGAAGGAAGAAAGTGACCATCTCTATGAGGGCTTAAGTCTGGAGAATTCCGAGATTGAAGTGGAATTAAACGAGTACAAGCTGGGAATTTCCAAGACCAAAGAGGACTTAAAGGCTTCTGAACAGCGGGAAAAAGAGATTGGTGAGCAGACCAGGAACTTCCAGGAGAATCTGGAATATCAGATGCAGTTGGAAGAAGAGCAGTCTAAGCTGGTGGCGGCACTGCAGATGGAGCAGGGCGGCGTAGAACAGCGATTTGGCTTTGCAAAAGAGAATTACGAACGTGTGGAGCAGGAACTTGCGAAAGTGAAGCAGGAACTTTCCGAAGTTTTGGAAGCTGCCAAGCTTTCTGCCGAAGATGTGGAGAAGAAAAAGTCCGACATCGAGGAAATCCAGAAGACCATTGCGGCCGGGGATGCAACCTATCGGGAGTTGACGGAGCGCCTCACACAGACCATAGAGAAAAAGGAAGCATTAAACCGGGATCACAAGGGCTTTTTCGAGCAGCGTGAGGAACTGGCAAAATGTCACAGTGATTTGGATAAGGAACTGGTACGTTTGAATGACCAGAAGGAGCGCTTGACGGAAGGATTGGAGAATCAGACCAACCATATTTGGGAAGAATATGAGTTGACACTTCATGCGGCCATGAAACTTCGTGATGAGGAGTTAAATGATGCCACAGCCCTGAAGCGATTTATTTCCGATACCAAGGAGGAAATCCGTGACTTAGGATCCGTTAATGTGGACGCTATCGACGAGTATAAAGAGCTGTTTGAGCGTTATACCTTTTTACATACCCAGCATGAGGACTTAACGAAAGCCGAGGCTCAGCTGGTGGATATTATCGACGATTTGGATGCCGGCATGCGTAAGCAGTTTACCGAGAAGTTTGCCGAGATTCAGAAGGAATTTGATAAGGTGTTTAAAGAGCTTTTCGGAGGCGGAAAAGGTACTCTGGAATTGGAAGAGGATGAAGATATTTTAGAGTGCGGTATTATTATTACGGCACAGCCCCCCGGAAAGAAATTGCAGAACATGATGCAGCTGTCCGGTGGTGAAAAAGCGTTGACCGCTATTTGCTTGCTTTTTGCCATCCAGAATCTGAAACCGTCACCATTCTGTCTTTTAGACGAGATCGAGGCGGCGCTTGATGACAGCAACGTTACCCGTTTTGCAAAATATCTGGATAAATTGACAAAACATACCCAGTTCATTGTTATCACACACAGACGTGGTACCATGACGGCAGCGGATCGCTTATACGGTATTACCATGCAGGAAAAAGGTATTTCCGCGTTAGTAAGCGTGAACCTGATTGAAGGGGAATTAGAGGAGTAGGAGAATGAGCGAAGAGAAAAAGGGCTTTTTTGCCAGGCTGAAGGAAGGCCTGACTAAGACCAGAGATAATATTGTGTCCGGAATTGACAGCGTTTTTTCCGGGTTTAGCAATATTGATGACGAGTTTTACGAGGAGCTGGAAGAAATCCTGATTATGGGTGATATAGGAGTTCATGCCACAGAAGAGATTTTGGAAAGCCTCAAGAAAAAGGTAAAAGAACAGCACATCAAAGAACCCCAGGAATGCAAGGAGCTTCTGATTGAAAGCATCAAGGAGCAGATGCATGTTGGGGAAACCGCATACCGTTTTGAAAACGAAACCTCCGTTGTGCTGGTCATCGGTGTTAACGGTGTAGGTAAAACCACCACCATCGGTAAGCTTGCCGGCAAATTCAAAGCAGATGGCAAGAAAGTGGTGATTGCGGCGGCGGATACCTTCCGTGCGGCAGCAGGAAGCCAGCTTGCCCAGTGGGCGAACCGTGCCGGTGTGGACATGATTGGTGGTCAGGAAGGTGCAGATCCGGCAGCCATTGTATATGATGCGGTGGCAGCAGCCAAGGCAAGAAAAGCAGATATTTTAATGGTAGATACCGCAGGACGTCTTCACAATAAGAAGAACCTGATGGATGAATTAAATAAGATTAACCGGATTTTGGAAAAAGAATATCCGGAAGCATACCGGGAGACCCTGGTAGTGGTAGATGCGGCTACAGGACAGAATGCACTGGCACAGGCCAGACAGTTTAATGAAGCTGCCGACATTACCGGTGTGGTTTTAACCAAAATGGATGGTTCGGCCAAGGGTGGAATTGCAGTGGCAATCCAGTCTGAGCTGGAAATTCCGGTAAAATATATTGGCGTAGGAGAGACAATCGACGATTTGCAGAAGTTTGATTCTGACCAGTTCGTGGATGCCCTTTTTACTAGATAAAGAATATTTTTTTTAGGAGGAAATGGGAATGTTTACATTAGAAAAGTTCCAGGAAGCAAGTAAAATCGTGAAGGAGGCTACCAACGAAACCAAGCTGATGTACAGCCAGTATTTAAGCGATGCAACGGGGAATGAGGTTTATTTGAAACCGGAGAATCTTCAGAAAACCGGAGCATACAAATTACGTGGTGCATACTACAAAATCAGTACATTAAGCGATGAAGAGCGTAAAAAAGGTTTAATCGCTGCATCTGCAGGAAACCATGCGCAGGGTGTTGCTTACGCTGCAAGACAGTACGGGGTAAAAGCAACTATCGTTATGCCGGTAACCACTCCGCTTATCAAAGTAAATCGTACCAAGGCATTGGGCGCTGAGGTTGTTTTATACGGAAATATTTATGACGAGGCATGCAACCATGCATATAAGTTAGCAAGCGAGCATGGCTATACTTTTATTCATCCGTTTGATGATGAAACAGTGGCAACCGGTCAGGGAACCATTATGATGGAAATCTACGAAGAGTTAAAAGATGTGGATATCGTACTTGTTCCAATCGGTGGAGGCGGACTTGCAACCGGTATTTCTTCCGCTGCGAAATTATTAAATCCGAACATTAAGGTAATCGGCGTAGAACCTGCGGGAGCTCCAAGCTTAAAGGCAGCTTTAGAAGCAGGCGGCCCAACACCGCTTGACAAGGTATGTACCATTGCAGACGGAACCGCAGTTAGAACCATCGGTAGTGTGGTATTCCCATATTTGAAGGAGAACTTAGATCACGTAGATACTGTAACCGATGAAGAATTAGTGGCAACCTTCCTTGATGTAGTGGAGAATCACAAGATGGTAGCTGAAAACTCCGGACTTTTAGCAGTTGCAGCTGCAAAACACTTAGATGTAAAAGGTAAGAAAGTCGTAGCGATTGTCAGCGGTGGTAACATGGACGTAGATACCATGGCATCCGAAATCGAGCATGGTTTAATCATGCGTAACCGTGTATTCGCAGTTACTCTTGTTCTTTCTGACGTTCCGGGAGCACTTGCAAAATTAACCGGACTTTTGGCAGAGCAGAAAGCAAACGTAGTAAATATCGAGCAGATTCATCACTTGAATACCGGAAACACCGATTCTGTTCGTGTAAACGTTACATTAAAGTCCTTCGGAACCGATCACAAAGAGCAGATTATTAAAGCGCTTAAGGATGCAGGATACCAGGTGGAAGAGACCAAGGCAATTCTGTAATAGAAAGGAAATAGGAAAATGGCAAATCCAATTGTTACAATCGAAATGGAAGACGGTAAAGTAATCAAAGCGGAACTGTATCCGGAAATTGCACCAAATACCGTTCGCAATTTTATCAGTCTTATCAATCATAACTTTTATGACGGACTGATTTTTCACCGTGTAATTCGCGGTTTCATGATTCAGGGCGGATGCCCGGACGGAACCGGAATGGGCGGCCCGGGATACGAAATCAACGGCGAGTTTTCCATGAATGGCTTTAAGAATGACTTAAAGCACACTGCCGGTGTTTTATCCATGGCAAGAACCAACCTGCCAAACTCTGCCGGAAGTCAGTTTTTCATTATGCATCAGGATTCTCCGCATCTTGACGGAAGCTATGCAGCTTTCGGTAAAGTGATCGAGGGTATGGAGAATGTTAATGCCATCGCAGAAACCGAAACAGATTTCGCGGACAGACCGTTGAAACCACAGGTAATGAAGAAGGTTACCGTGGATACTTTCGGTGAGGAATATCCGGAACCGGAAACACACTAGGAAATGGAAATGCCCCGGCTGTTGCAGCCGGGGTTGTTTTGGCTTTTGAAGGAATTTGCCTTAAGGTAGGGGAAGTTTTTTAGCACACTGTAAAAAATATCCGTTGTATGTTAGGATAGTTTGTGGGGATATATAGATGACTTGCAATGAGACAGTGGAGGAGAAGGATGGAAACAATTGAATATTATGGATGGAATAGAAAATTAATACAAGAATTGAGCATGGCATATCATGTGGATGAGAGCGTTTTGTGCTCCGGGCTATGCACAGAAACACTACTAAGGAAATTTTTGGAAAATAAGAAAGAACTAAGTGGAACCGTTCGCACATATTTACTGGGGCGACTGGGGGATGGAGCAGAGGATTATGTTCGTCTGGTGGATGTTGAAGAGTATAGTGAATGGTATGCGCGAATGGGGATCATCGCAGCGATTATTGAGAAAAGATATGAGGATGCGCAGGAACAGTTGGAAGTGTATAGGAAAGAATATTGGGAAGGAGCTCCAGAGAGGCAATTCTATTATGCCATGCGTGGAACCATAAGCGGATGTCTGGGAGAAGAGAACGATAAAACATTTCAATTCTGGAAAAGTGCGAAAAACGAAACCATCAAAAATGTAAGGTGCGGAGAACTACAAGCGCATATGCTTTGCGTACAGGAATTGAATGTTTTGTTGGATTATTACATGACAAAAGAAAACACCGGAAGTGAGGCGTTTTTGGAAGTTATGGAATATATGCAGCAGGAACGTTATAATCTGCGGTCCAAAAGCAAGGTGTTTCCAAAAGCTTGCTATTTTTATATACAAAAGCGCAGGGAGGAACGGACGCTGGAAGACATATCTTTGGAAGATGGAAAAGAACTTTTGCGATGGATAACCGAATCCCTTGATCTGCTGAGGGATACGCATTCCATTATGTATTTATATGAGTGTTTATTGGAGTATCGGACAATATTGAAATTACTGCTAAACCAAGTCAACAATGAGGATTCGAAGAAAAAGCTTAGTGACGCAGAAAACTGGATATGGGCAATTGAAAAGATGTATGAGTATGCCGATTCTGATAAAGAAACCATAGAATCTGCGATTGTGTATATCACCAATAACGTGGAATGCGTGAATGATGTTATCGAAAGGCGACGAAAAATGCTTGGAATACAGCGGGCAGAATTGGCAGATAGAGCGGATGTTGCCGTTCGCACACTAGAGCGTATGAAAGAAAAAAAGTCGTCGCCGCGGCGTGACAATGCATGCAGAATGATGGAGGCGTTGAATTTGCCGCCGGATTATAGCGTAAATGATTTGATTGTGACTCAGGAGCGAGATGCGGATTTGGTTCGGAAGTTCCGATTGGCATTTCTTGCACATAGCTACGAAAAGGCAAATGTATATTTAACAGTATTAGAGGAGTACGTTGATCAAAGCGCAAGGTATAACAAGCAAATGTTTTGTCAGTGGCGGAGTTTACTTGATTTTGAACTAAAAAAGACGAATTGCGAAAGCTACTTGGACGAATTGAAAAATAACCTGTCGATTACTGTTCCGTGGAAGGCACTGATGAGTGAAAATAAGTTGGAATTGACAAAAACGGAAGAGAATATTATTAATGCATACATATTAGATGCATCCAAAGATAGTGAGGAAAATCAAAGAATTTTATCAGCGTTTGCGGAATATTGCAAAGATATGATAAAAATGCCAATGGCAATCGGACGAGCGGCGAGACTAGATATGATAGTAAGGACAGTGGGAAGTGCCTATGGGAACAGGGGAGATTTTGAAAAATCCGATGAGTGGAATAAATTATTAATGGAAAATTCGATGAAGAGTCGAAGAATGTTTTCTACGGCAGCTCTCATATATGAGCAATGGTGGAACGCCAATGAAGCACAAAAAGCATCCGGTGGACAAGCCATTACGGACAAGAGCCGAATGCAATGTTGTGCGTTGATTAGCAATTTTGGAAAACGTAATCAGCATGAAGCGTTTTACTCGAAAAAGCTCGCGTTAATGGGCGAAAATGAGTCGCTAACCAATCGCCCTATAACTGGTTCGTCGGAATCTCCTGTGTTACCAGTGTAGTCTTGCTTTGGTGTTACACTGTAAAAAGAAACAGCCCCCAATAAGCAAGTGGTAACAGAAAGTGCAAGTGCGAAATGCGCGATTGTCTGTTTGGTGAAAATTTTCTTCATAGTAAAGTTCCTCCCTTGGTTGTTCTTTCGGGATAATCGTAACATTTGAATTATTCTATTGTCAATACGACATTTTTGGCTAAAAATTGCTGAAAATGTCGTATTGTTATGTTGGGAGAATCGTGTTACTATCGTCTCCAGAAGCGACCGACAAGGGAGGGACGACATGGATATACGGGATATTTTTGTGATGAATGCCAGGGAAGGGGCGCTATTTATTAATCCGTGGAATGCGGAGATGCTGGCGGTGAAGAAGAAGGATATTCAGGAGGCAGTAAGGGTATTATCTCAGAATATCAAAAATGAATCATGTGAAGCATTTTTGGAACCGATTACGGAAGAAATGATGATAAAGCCGAAGATTGATTCGGCAAAAGGGATTGGAATTATTCCGACACTGAAGTGTAATTTCGCGTGTAAGTATTGCTATGAAAGAAATTTTGAAAAATCGGAGATGACACCTGAAATGATTCCGTATATACGAAAGTTTGTGGAGTATTGGAATCGAGAGATGAACTGTAATTCTACTATTGAAGACGTAGGGTTGCTGGGAGGAGAGGTTCTGCGAAGCGATACCCACGAGCTTATGAATGCCATTATGGAAGAGTTTGCCGAGGCGAAATGTCATATCACAACTAATGGCGTTTCGTTGTTGGAATATAAGGAATTACTACAGAAATATCGACCATCCATGACTATTTCGCTGGATGGAACAGAGAAAATGCAGGCGGAAAAGCGAGAAACAAAGATAGAGGATGCTTACAAGAGAATCGTTGATGGAATACACTTCCTTACAGAAGAGGATCTTGAGATTGTAATTGCAACCGTTTATAATCCGGACTTCCCGGTAGAGGAGTATGCAAAGTTTTTTGATATGCTGGAAGAACTGGGGTGGCATGAGAATGAGAAGATGCAGGTAAACTTTTCGTTGGAGATGGAGTGCGGAATAAATGGGTGTGAGAAAGAAAAACATTTGAAGGTATTACAGGAGTTTAGAAAACTTCTAAGAGAAGAAAGACGAGCCTGCAGCGTAAGAAGAGGCATACTGCCGGGTATGTCTGGAATGAAAAGAATTCTCAAAGAAAAATGCGAAAAAGGAACAGTAGATTTGGTTCGTTGTTCTGCGAATGCCTCTGACGGATTGATTTTCGCGCCGGATGGATATGTATACAACTGCAATTTGATAAAGACGGAGAAGAATAGAATCGGGCAGTTTTATCCAAGTATGAACATCTACCGGGAAGTGGTGGAAGAACACATAAATCGTAGTATTCTATCAATTCCTGAATGCAAGGAGTGCAAGATGGCATTATTTTGTAGAGGAGGATGTCCTGCGTCTGCGATAACAAAAGGTGGAAATCTTGGAAAAGGATTTTGCGGTGTTTGGAAAGAAGAAGAGATACTTAAAGAAGCGGATATGTTTATTAATGTGGATGAATTATTCTCTATGGCTAGGCAATTTGAAGAGTAGAAGAGAATGGTTATTGTAGTTTACGGTAATAAATAGCATTTAACTTAAAAACTGGAGGAAAAACAATATGAACAATTTTGAAATTTGGACAACAGAAATTAAAGAAACAACTGGCTTGGGTAACAACAATGGTGCTGTAGAGGTAAATGTCCCACACGGACCTGGATATAGTAAAGATCCACTTGAGAGTTGGCATGCAAAAAAAATGGGTCGCATTTGCGACTAATCTAGCTTAGAAACTTTATAAACAAATATATGCACCGTAAACTTAATAATATGTGTGTTATCTTAAAAAGATAGGACATAACGATACAGATAGAAATACCAATAGGCGATTTCTATCTGTATCTTGCATATAGAAACAGGAGGCTAATAATGAGAAAGAAACTGGTTTGCACTTGCATGGTGATATGTATGTTATTGGGAATGGCTACTGCATGTGGGAAAAAGGAAAATACAGAGAAAGCAGGGATTTCCTTGGCATGGGAGGAGAAGAAGATTCTTCCGGCGCACTATGATGGCACAACAAATTATAAAGTCAGGTTTTATCAGACAACGGCTTATCAGGGGATAGACTATTGGTTTGCAAAGGGAGTTTTTGACAAGAAGGAAGCAAAAGCATTTATAAAGCAAGCATCCAAACTGCTGGCATACGCGGACAAAGTAGCGGGAAAAGAAAAGGATGGAACTACCCTTTATCTGAATAGTGCGGTAAATGAGGTGTTTATCGATCTGAAAGACGGTGTAAGTTATGATGAGTATTGGAAAATCGTGAACCGGATTCATAAGGCAGAAGGTCTGGAATTGTACGGACTGTATTATTTATACGGGATTAAGCATGACATCATTGCGGAAGAGCAAACGGTAGATGACAAGGATATAGCACAGTTTTTTGGCGCGGATGAGAATCTGTATCTATTGGATTTTTGCTGTCCGATGATTGATGACAGGATTTTTGATAAAGAGCAGGTGCAGATGGTGAAGGCGGCAGCGAAATCTTTTGCTGCGTGGTATGTAAAAAATTATTCCTTGAAAGAGTACGAGAAACTGTGCGGAAATATGGAAACGTTGAATCATAAGGAACTTGAAAAGAAGAAGAATGCATGGTTAAAAGATATTGGCTGTAAAAATGAATATGCAGAGTTTGCCAAAGTTTTGGTTAAACCGACGGATATTGTTGACGACGAAGCAGATAAAAAACCGGTGCCAGGGGATTATGAGGTAGAGGAAGAGGATGCTATCTGGGTATGGCATAGTCAAGATATCAAGCGGACTGGCTATAAGGAGATGATTCATAAGTATTGTGAGACGGAAAAATGTAGAAAAGAAGATTTTGCGGAAGCAAGGGAGTTTTTAAAGGATTATTTACCGGACAAAATTAACAAAGTAAAAATCTTTTGTTATTTTAATCAGCAACGAGGAGCGAATGGGGTCATGGATCCCTCAAAGATGATTATTAAGGTAAATCGTTGTTGGGAAAGTCTTTCATATACTTTATTGCATGAATACATTCATTATTTAACCTATCCGGGAGATGGCAGACTGTTGGAAACGGCATATTCGCAGTTTTGTGTGGAAGGGATAGCAGAGTGGATATCGGCTTTACAGCTGGAAAATCGAATGGCAGAGCTAAGTCGTGAATATATAGCAGATGCATATAACGAGGAGAAAATTGACGGAAAAGTATGGACACCTGAAATGCTTGAGTTTGACAAAACTTATGGGGATTACTCTTTTTTTGTAGAAGGATATGAGGAAAAAGCCATGCGGGATGACACGCGCCAAGAAATGCAAGGAGTACCATATCCAGTGGACAAAGAAAAATTTTTCTACGTGGAATATGCGTCTATTTTGAAATATGTTTATGAAACATATGGAATGGAGAAAACAGTTGAGTTGCTTAAGTCAGATGCTGATTTTGAAAAGGTTTTGGGAGAATCCGCAGAGCACTTGTATTTTGAGGCGGTGGATATGGCAAAAGAAGAAATGCGTAAGATGGAAGCAGGGCAAGGAGAAAAATAGCAGTGAATAAGAGTGTAACGCAGGATATTTGAACGCTAGAATGGATATCGATTTGGTGTGGATTATTTTATGGAGGAAGTAAACGTGAGAACAAAGTGGGCAGGTAGATTCACGTTAGGTGCTATCGTGCTCGGAATGATAACGATGCTAACTGCGTGCGGAATTGCAGCGAAGACAGAGCAGCAGAAAGAATCGCATAAATGGAGTACGGCGTATGTATTAACCGATGTAACAAACAGCAAAATGTGTAATGAGAAATGTAAAAAAACTGTTTGTGATGGAATAAGTTACCTTTTTTCAGAAGAAAAATTTGATAAAAAGTCGGCTGAGAAGGCTGTTGAGAACATGGCAGCATTGATAAAGTATGCAGACAGCATTTTTAATAAGGAACGTTGCAGTGACAGGATTGTATTTAATGTCTCCATTAGAAATCAGACTCTGATAACCCTGGATTATAAGGATTATGACAACTTGTGGAATGCTATTCGAAATATTTATAAGGTAAATTCGGCGGAGCAGTACGGACTTTTGTACATATTTTCCAAGGAGCGAGGATTGATTCGGGAAAAGAATAATACGTCAAAAGAGAAGGTCGCATCTTTTTTTGACGATAAGAAGAATCTGAAGTTTATGGATTTCTGTTTACCTATGTTAGATACATATTATTTTGCGGATGAGCAGGCGCAAATGACGAGACAGGCGGCAAGAATGTTTGCTGAATGGTACGTGGAGACCTATTCTATGGAAGAGTATGCGAACGTGTGTCGGGAAATTAAGGCAGTTGACAGACGCAAATTGGAAAAAATAAAAAATGAATGGTTGCAAAGCATTGGCTGTAAAGCACAGTATCGTGAATTTGGCAAGATATTCTTTTGCTATGAAAAGCACGAATTGCCGGGAAATGTTGTGACCGGAGCGAAAATTGATGAGCCAATCTACGAATATCGAATAGAAGAAGGCGATGCAAATTGGCTTTGGAGTACAGCAGATGTTACCGAAGTTGGATATGATGAAATGGTTCGTAATTATTCGCTTTATGAACCGTTGCGTAAAAAAGACTGTCGCGAGGCAAGAGAGTTTTTGAAAGATTATATGCCGAAAAAATTGCATAGCATTACTATTATGACAAATTTTTCAGATAAGGAATCACATATTGGTGCATATTATGGAAGCTTTGATCAGACTATTACAGTGAACTATGATTGGGATACGGTATCGTATGGTCTGATTCATGAATATTGTCATTATATAACAATGGCACAGGATTGTTTAATTCCACCTGAAACATATGCAGTTTGGGCGGAGTGGGTGGCTGTATGGCTGGCCGATTTTGAGTTGGAGAACAGAACGGCAGCGAATGAACGTGAAAGGATATATGACAAAGATGTAAAGACTTTGAATTATGAAGAAATGCAGTTGGCAGTCGAAAGGCAATGGTCACGCGATAAAAGTCGCAAACCCTCAAAGGCGGGGATACCATTTGCGATAGACAGGACAAAATTACATTATCCGGAAATGGGAACGATTATGAAATATATCTACGAGACCTATGGGATGGAAAAAGTGGCGGAATTGGTGAAGACAGATGCGGAATTTGAGAGGGTATTGGGTTTGTCGCTGGATGAACTTTATTTTAGAACTGTAGATTGGGCAAAAGAAGAAATACGTAATATGGAAGCAGAGCAAGGAGAAAAATAGCAGTGAATAAAAGCGTAACAAAGGATATTATTTCCTACTTTAGAAGAAGCTATCAGGAGTTCGGAAATTGCCGAGGAAAATTGTGGATTTCAACTTTTTTGTTGCTGCTTGTACAGGCATCCGGATTGTTTGAGACCTATGTTTTGGCGGGAATTACCGATTCATTATATAAGCAAAAAGAGAAAGGGTTTTTTATTTACTTGGCGGTAGCGGCAATTGTAGGGTTGTCGACAATTATAATTGGAATTTTGAATGCCAGAATGGATATAGAAATCCGGCAAAAGGTAATCGTTGATTTAAAAACAAAGGCGCTGTCGCGTCTTTGCGGACGGAATGAAAAAGTAGAGAGATATACTACCGGTGAGCAGAACAGCATTATCCAGGATGACTGTGGGATGCTGGTATCTTATGTTTATCAGATGCGCTCCTATTTGTTTAGTTTTGTGGTAATCATTTACATTGGCATTACACTGATTTCGATTTCGCCGCGTTGGGCGGCCATATTTGCAGTCGTACAGGTGTCTGTTGGAATATTGCAGCGCAAGGGTGTAAAGAAGATTAAGGAAAAATCACAAGAATGCCTGATTTATGAGAATGAATTTCAGCGCTATTTAAATGAAGAACTGAACGAGATGCATGCTATACGTTTTGAAAACCTGGGAAAAGATATTGTATCTTTTGCGGTAAGAAATCTGGAATTGCTTAGGAAAAGGAGGCTTAATCAGACTTATTTTACGATTAAGTTGACAACTGCAAGCGAAGGCATAATGTATCTCGGCAAGATGCTGCTGTTTTTAGGGATGGGGTATGAAATTCTTCATGGCCGGATTTCCATGAAGGAGTACATTGTATTTTATTCCTATATGTCTACGTTTTCTTCGAATTTTATGACAGTGATTCAGATGCTCACATCGTTACAGCCGACACTTTTGAATGTGCGTCGAATTGTGAGCGTAATTGATGAAATTGAGAGTGAAAGCAAAAGTCTGACGTCTTTGGAAACGTTGGAATTCGTCAGTGTCGAAAAGGCGTTTGGCGAGAAGGTACTGTTTTCGGATGTCAACCTGCGGATGGATTTAAAGAAGTCGCATGCTATATTGGGGATGAATGGTTCCGGGAAAACTACGCTGGTCAAAATGCTGATGGGTGAAGAAGCGGTAAGTGCTGGTACGTTGTTGGTAGATGGGCGTTCCATGGAAGGTATTAGAATGGAAGAAATGTGCGGAATGTGTTATTACGCAGCAAAACCAAGCATTTTTTCGGGAATGACTGTCCGGGAAAACCTGCTTCTGGGCTTACAGGATAAAGATATAGGTGAAGATAGGTTGTGGACCGTATGCGATGATTTTTTATTCCGTGAGGATATAAAAGAAATGTCAAATGGAATGGACAGCATTTTGGGGAAAGAGGTGAACCTTTCGTCCGGGCAAATGAAAAAGGTGGAACTTATTCGTGCGGCCTTAGGGGATGCGGAAGTTATTATATTGGATGAGCCGCTGGCTAATCTTGATGAAGCGTTTAAGTACCAATTTCAAAAGATATTTGAAAAGTATTTTCGCTCAAGAAAAATTATAATAATAGAACACGACAAAAGGCGGGTACCTTTTGCAGATAAGGTACTTAGCATAAGTAATGAGGCAATAAGCTGGTGAAAAATTTTTAAGAGGGGCAAACGACAAATGAGTTAACTGACTTATTAACCATGTTATCTATTAGTATTGCACAGTAGATTTAGAACTGCTCAGCACATGATGAAAAAGGATGTCCTGTGGGGCATCCCTTTTTGCATTAAAAATAGACGGCTTTCGAATTTCCCATTGCAAGGCAGGAAAAATCATGCTAAAATATACCCATCTTTAGCGGAAGTTCTTTTCCGCATCGGTGCGAAAGCACATCTTCATGATTCTGGTAAGGATTCCTTACGAAAATCGTGTATTTTAAAATTTTTAACCATAGGAGGAGATAATTTGACAGAAACGAAAATTTTATTTGAAAACGAGCAGGCTGTTTATGACTATTTTAAGAAAAATGATCCAATG
>SVEZ01000002.1 GCA_015057115.1 Lachnospiraceae bacterium
AGATAAACACTGGTTTTTGGTGATTTTGTGTAAGAAAAATCCGCGGCAATCGCCGCGGACTTTGTCTACACTCTGAAAGAAACGCTGCCGTAGCAGCGTTTCTTTAAGCTTACATTTCTTCAAATTCAATTTCATCCATGAGTTCATCCAGACGTTCTGCAACACGCTCATATTCATCATCATCTTCGATGTTTTCAAGATGATAACCCACACCGTCTTCGTCATCCTCATCCTCGAAATAACGATATACATAGATTTCGTATTCGTCAGTTTCTTCGTCGTATACTTCATCCTGTGGTTCTAATACAATATAGCTTTGTTCGCCGATGTCAAAGATGGTAAGAATCTCACATGGGAGAGTAGAACCGTCTTCCAGTTCCAAGGTTACCATAACATCGCTGTCTTCCATTGCATTTTTAATGTCTTCGTTCATTTTTCTACCTCACTTTTAAATGATTTCTTTGATGTACAATTCCGGATGGGCGGACAAATCCAAATATTCCTTAGAGGAAAGGTAAAGGGTTGGTCTTGCCAAATCCTTCTTGTTCTTTAATACAATTTGTCCCAGGCTTCCATCGCTTAAACGAACATGATAATTCATATACGTATCTACAATGTGACTCAAGAAAATCGTGGTGTATTGGGTATTGTATTTGGAAAAGCCTTCTTTTTCAAAGGTAGCAATTACCTCGAAGGGACAAATGGCTTCACGATATACACGATCCGTTGTCATTGCATCATATACATCCGCAATGGAGACGATAATGGAAAACGGATCGATATCTTCGGTCTGAAGTCCCAAAGGGTAACCGCTTCCGTCTGAACGTTCGTGGTGCATTAAAGCAACACGTTTAATACGAGCATCCAATGAAAGAGGCTTTAACATTTCATAACCGTATAAGGAATGTTTCTTCATGACAGAGTATTCTTCTGCAGTCAGTTTCTCCGGTTTCATAAGTACAGACTTAGGAATACGGGATTTGCCAATGTCATGAAAGAGACCACTTAAGGTAAGGGCATCCACATCTTCCTTGGAATAGTGGAGCCAACGGCCCATCAAGCGGCATAAAATAGCCACATTCAAGCAGTGAGCATAGGTGGAGGTGTCAATACCGCGAATGCAATGCAGCATTTCCAACATATGGCTTTCTCCGTCCATCTCATGGAAAAGAGAGAGTATCTCGGAAAGAAGTGCCTCTTCCTCCTGCTTGTCCTTGAGGTTGGCTATATCATCAATATGAGAACGTAAAAAACGTATACTTTTTAAAAATTCCTTCTTGAAATGCTTGAATTCTACAGTGCTGCGGATACGGTCCTGATAGGAGATAAGATTGCTCTTACCGGTATCTGCATGAACTTCACCGGAATGATGATCCTGAATGGAAGCTTCTTCCACACCGTAAAATTTCAGATGATTAATGAGTTGAGGGGTCAACATCACATCCGAGCCTACAACAAGTTGCCCATTTCCAGAGTAAATGGGTGCAGCTGTTACCATACCGGATGTTAATTCGATTGTCTTTACTACCTTTATCATCGAATGTTCCCTTCTTACATTTATTGCAACTTTCTTAAGTATAAAATGATGCGTGTCGAAAGTCAAGCGATAAAACGGGAAAAATGAAGATTATGTGAATTTTTGCGTTTCCATAAAATTTTTGGTATGCTATAATGTAGAACGTAAGTGATTGCCAAGGTGGCAATATGAGTGAAAGGAACAGGATATGAAAGCTTTTGAGCATATCAAAACCATAAATCATCATAAATGGCTTGTAATGACCCATTGCTTCCGTTTAGGACTTTACAAACAGGGCCTTTTGCATGATTTATCAAAATACAGCCCGGCAGAACTGATATCCGGCTGTAAGTATTATTCTCCAGGTATTAGCCCACATAATAATGCCAGAAAAAAACTGGGATATTCTACGGCGTGGCTGCACCATAAGGGAAGAAATAAACATCATTTTGAATACTGGATTGATTTTGACCTGGATAAAGGCGGTGCCTTAGGAGGAATGAAGATTCCCGTGAATTATGTTGTGGAAATGTTTGTAGACAGAGTTTGTGCATCCAAGAATTATGCAGGGAAGGCATACACCAATCAGACCCCGTTGGAATACTATAATCGCAATAAGAAAAACTACATGCTTCATCCGGATACACAGGCACTTTTGGAAGAACTTTTGACTATGCTCAGTGAAAAAGGAGAAGCAGCAACGTTTTCCTATATTCGAAAGAAAATTCTTACGGGAAAGAGAAAATATTGATTTAATAATTTAATAACTGTATTATATCGTCAGGCACTTCTGAGTCAAAGAAAAGCATCTCTCCGGTAATGGGATGAGGGAAGCTTAGGCTTTTGGCATGGAGTGCCTGTCTTTTTATATGGGTGGTATCCGGATGATACAGAAAGTCCCCGGGGAGGGGATGGCCGATATGTTTCATGTGAACACGAATCTGGTGCGTTCTACCAGTTTCTAATTGAAGTTTAATTAAACTATAATTATTTCCACGTGAAATTGTTTCGAAATGTGTAACGGCTTCCTGCCCATTTTTAAAATCCACCTGTCTTGTAATAATAGATTCTGCTTCTCTGGCGATGGGAGCATTAATTGTACCGCCATCCGGGGTATGCCCCGTTACCCCGGCATAATAGGTACGGCTGAATAGCCCTTTCTTCATGCTGCGGGATAAAATTGCTGCGGAAAGAGGATTTTTGGCTATGACTGTTAGACCGGATGTGTCCCGGTCAAGACGATTTAGGCAACGAAAAACGAAAGGGGAGGATTCATCTTTATAATACCATGCCAAGGCGTTGGCAAGGGTATTGGTGTAATTTTTTATAGAAGGATGAATCGGCATGTTGGCAGGCTTATTGATGACCACAATGTCTTCATCTTCGAAAAGAATGGCCAGGGGCATTTCAACCGGTTGAATATGCTCCGACGCACTCTCTTCCAAAATCTGAACCTGTATACAATCTCCGGGATGTATAAGAGCAGACAAAAAGCCCGGGGTACCGTTATGAATAAGACAGCCCGGCGTATTTTTGATTTTGGCAAGAAGGGGTTTGGAAAAGCCTTTCATTTTCAAATAATCCCGAATGGAAACGGGGGTAGTATCTATTCCGATTTCATCGAGAGAGAGAGTATAGGTAAGTGTGCGGTTCATTGGGGTTCTCCTTATTTTTATAGCGATTTTCTTATTTTATCATGAAAAGATAAACATGGAAAGGCACTTTCTGTAAGAGCGCTTCATAAGTTATAAAAAGCGATAGCAGGACCGAGTATGGATACTTTTTGTAAACCTCTTTGCAAGGAAGAGGAACTGGAATATATTCGCAGGATGAAGCAAGGGGATATAGGGGCGCGTAACACTTTAATTGAGCATAATCTACGGCTTGTGGCTCACATAGCCAAGAAATATCAAAGCCCGGAGGAGGACTTTGAGGATTTGATTTCTATAGGAAGCTTCGGGTTGATGAAGGCAGTAATGACTTTTGATGATAGTAAAGGAAGTAAGTTGGCCACCTACAGTGCCCGATGTATAGAAAATGAGTTGTTAATGTATTTTCGTGCAAAAAAGAAAAGAGCAAAAGATGTTTCCTTGTATGATCAGATTGGAACGGATAAAGAAGGAAATCCTTTGCAATTTGTGGATATTATAGAGGCAGACGGTCAGGATATTTTGTCCTGCCTGGAACAAAAAGAGGATCTGGGGAAGCTTCGTGACATTATGCCGGCGCTTTTAAACAAGCGGGAGTTATATGTTATAACCAAACGTTACGGAATGGATGACGGGCAGCCACGGACCCAGAATGAGGTGGCGGCAAAATTGGGAATCTCCCGTTCTTATGTGAGTCGATTGGAAAAAAGAGCTTTGGGAAAATTACAAAAGCACTTGAAAAAATAAAAAAGTATGATAGGATAAGATTATCGCTTTTATTATTGCGGCGCCATTTGGCGCCGGTCTTTGAGAAATTATTTCTCCCCAATCGGGGAACTGTTTCATCTTTTAGTAAAAAGAAAACAGGAGAAACTATGTTAGGAAAAACAACTACAGTAATGCTGTCCGGTTTGGAGGGTATTATAATTTCAGTGGAGTGCGACGTGTCGGAAGGCATGCCGGGCTACTTTTTGGTGGGTTATCTTGGGGCAGAGGTGAAGGAAGGAAAAGAAAGAATCCTGTCTGCTTTGAAAAACGCAGGCTGTCATTTGCCTGCAAAAAAAGTAACCATGAACCTGTCTCCGGCAGGTATTCACAAAAACGGTACCGTATTTGATTTGGCTATGGCAGTTGCTTTGGCGGCGGCTCATGGTTTTTGTAACTATCAAAAAATGATGGAAGTGGTGCTTCTGGGAGAACTGTGTCTAAACGGAGAAGTTGCGGGAGTTTGCGGAATTTTACCCATGTTGCTTACTGCGAAAAAGCAGGGCTATCGTTATGCGGTGATCCCGAAGAAAAATGCCAACGAAGCCGCCATGGTTTCGGATATGTGTGTGTTACCGGTGGAACATATTTCACAGGTTCTTGGTATGTTTCAGGATTCTTGTGCTTTTGAAAAACAACTGCGGGTTTCAGAACAACAGCCAACAGTAAGGGAATATGAAAAAGAAGGACTTCATCCGGATTTTGCAGAAATTCGCGGACAACAAATGGTAAAAAGGGCCTGCGAAGTTGCAGTTAGTGGAAAGCATAATCTGTTGCTTATTGGTCCTCCGGGAACCGGAAAATCCATGTTGGCAAATGCCATGGCAGGTATTTTACCCCCTTTATCCTATGAAGAAAAACTGGAAGTGACCTCCCTTTACAGCATCAGCGGATTACTTCCTGAATCAGAGCGATTGATGGATGAACGTCCCTTTCGAATGCCACATCATAAAACGACGCCAAAAGGACTGGTGGGAGGTGGAACACCCGTTACTCCGGGAGAGTTAAGTCTTGCAAACAGAGGAATTTTGTTTTTGGACGAGCTTCCGGAATTTGGGGTACAAACTCTGGAGGTTTTAAGGCAACCCTTGGAGGAAGGTGTGGTACATATTTCCAGAGCCGGTAGAAGCTATACATTTCCGGCGGATGTGACTTTGGTGGCGGCAATGAATCCTTGTCCCTGCGGATATTTCCCGGATTTTAGCCGCTGCCATTGCACTCACACGCAGATACACAGGTATCTAAGTAAAATCAGTGGTCCCTTGCTTGATCGGTTCGATATGTGTATCCAAGTTCATGCTTTAAACTATCAGGAATTGACCTTGACCAAAGGGGTGGAAAGTTCAAAAGATATCAGCGAACGGGTTACAAAAGTCCATGAAATTCAAAAAGAACGGTTTCAGAATGAAGGTTTCTTCTTCAACGGTCAGATGAAGGAACCCTTCATCAGTCGATATTGCAATCTTTCGCCGGAACTGGGTGCGTATATGAAAGGATATTATGAGCGATACAAGCTTACTGCCAGAAGTTACCATCGTATCTTAAAGGTTGCGCGAACCATTGCGGATATGAAAGGGCATGAGGACATTGATAAATCGGATTTAATGGAAGCATTTTGTTATAGGGAGGATATTAGCGGATGGAAGTAGAGGGCATGCTTTTGTTTTCCATTATGGATGGAATCGGATACCAAAAACAGCAGATTTTATTAAATCGTTTTCCGGATTTTGCAGCGTTGATGAATGCGGATGAGAAAAGGCTTCGAGACATTTCTGTTTTGTCGGAAAAAGATGTTGCCTGCATCCTTCATCACCAAAGACATCCGGAACTACTGACTGATTTCAGGCATAAAATGAAAAAAGAAGGGATAGGCTATATCAGCAGAGAAGAAAAGGAATATCCGGCAAGGTTAAAAGTGCTTCCGGATCCACCTTGTGGCATTTTTTATAAAGGCAGATTGCCTTGCCCGAAAACAAAGCAAATTGCCATGGTGGGAGCCAGAATGTGCTCCCCCTATGGTAAAAAATATGCTGCGGAAATTGCCAAAGCATTGGTTGGCGCCGGAGCATCGGTGATTAGCGGTATGGCAAGAGGGGTGGATGGTATTTCTCAGGAAGCGGCTCTTGATGCGGGGGGAGAAACCTTTGGTATTCTGGCAGGGGGAGTGGATCAAATTTATCCTCCCGAACATAGGGAATTATATCAAAGGATTTGTGAAAACGGTGGAATAATCAGCGAGTATCCACCGGGGATTGCTCCTGCCAGAGGAATGTTTCCCAGAAGAAATCGAATAATCAGTGCCCTGGCGGAAGCCCTCATTATAATAGAAGCAAGGGCAAAATCCGGCTCTCTTATAACCGGAGATTTTGCCTTGGAACAGGGAAAGGATATTTTTGTTCTTCCCGGACGACTGGGAGATCCGTTAAGTGTTGGCTGCAATGCCTATATTAAGCAGGGAGCGGGGATTATTACTTCCATTGAAGAATTACTTTTGGAACTTGGTTTATCATCCGGAAAAATAAATGAAGAGAAAATGAAAAATAATTTTGCACTTGAAAAAGAAGATTCTTTGGTGTATAGTTGTCTACGTCTTGTGCCGAAAACATTAGAAGAATTACTGGAAGAAACTAAACTGCCCCTGTTGGCAGTCATAGAAAGTGCACAAAGACTTACAGATTTTGGATTAGCTGAAGAAGTGTATAAGAATCAATATAGTAGGAGTAGATAGTAGTGGCTAAGAATTTGGTAATTGTGGAGTCACCTGCCAAGGTGAAGACAATCAAGAAATTTTTGGGAAGTAATTATGAGGTTACGGCAAGTAACGGTCATGTAAGAGACCTGCCGAAGAGCTCTCTAGGAATCGATGTAGAGCATGATTTTGAACCGAAATATATTACTATCCGTGGAAAGGGAGAAGTGCTTGCGAAACTTCGTAAAGAAGTAAAAAAGGCAGATAAAATCTATCTCGCAACGGACCCTGACCGAGAAGGAGAAGCAATTTCCTGGCATTTATATCATGCCTTGAAACTGCAGGATAAAGCGGTTTACCGCATCAGTTTTAACGAAATTACCAAGCAGGCGGTGAAGGAATCCTTAAAACAGGCACGTCAGATTGATATGAATTTGGTGGATGCCCAGCAGGCAAGAAGAATTCTTGATCGAATGGTGGGTTATCGAATCAGCCCCTTGTTATGGATGAAGGTTAAGCGTGGATTGAGCGCAGGTCGTGTCCAGTCCGTAGCTCTTCGCATGATTTGCGACAGGGAAGAGGAGATTAACGCTTTTATCCCACAGGAATACTGGAGTATTGATGTTCGCCTGAAATTTGAAAAACGAACCATGCTTGCCAAGTTTTCAGCCAAAACCAATAAGCTTGAGGAAATCCGCAATGAGCAGGAAGCTCTGAAAATCCGACAGGAATTGGAAAAAAGCAATTTTGTTGTGGATGATGTAAAACACGGAGAGCGTGTGAAGAAATCTCCGGTACCTTTTACCACCAGTACTCTTCAGCAGGAAGCTGCAAAAGTGCTGAACTTTTCCACTCAAAAGACCATGCGGATTGCCCAGCAGTTGTACGAAGGAATTGATATTAAAGGAATGGGAACCATCGGTCTTATTACTTACCTGCGTACGGACTCTACCCGTGTTTCTGAGGAAGCAGTGGCAAGTACAGCAGAATTTATTAAAGAACGTTATGGTGAAAATTATCTTCCGGGAAATCATGCGGAAAGCAAGACAAAGGGAAAGATTCAGGATGCTCACGAAGCCATTCGCCCTTCTGATGTGAATCGTATGCCTGCAGATTTGAAGGATTCTTTAAGTAGGGATCAGTATCGTCTGTATCAGCTTATTTGGAATCGGTTTGTGGCAAGCCAGATGGCAGATGCCAGATATGATACCGCAAGTTGTAAGATTAAAGCCGGAAAATATATTTTGACTGCATCCACTTCTAAGGTAAGCTTCCCGGGATTTATGGATGTATATACCAATGACACTGACGAGAAAGGCGAAAACAAGAGTCTTGTTTCTTCATTGGTTCCGGGAGAGGAATTGAAGATGGATGAGGTTGTGACTGAACAGCATTTTACCCAGCCGGCGCCACACTATACCGAGGCATCTTTGGTTAAAACTATGGAAGAGTTGGGAATCGGACGTCCAAGTACCTATGCACCGACTATTTCCACCATTATTGCCAGACGCTATATCACAAAAGAGAACAAGAATCTCTACGTGACAGAACTGGGAGAAGTGGTAAACAAAATCATGAAGGAAGCTTTTGCTAAGATTGTGGATGAAACCTTTACCGCAGACATGGAAGAGGAACTGGATAAGGTGGCAGAAGGTGAGCAGGACTGGAAGAATATCGTTCGGAAATTCTATCCGGATTTGGAGAAATCCGTAGGAGCGGCAGAACGTGATTTGGAAAAAGTGACGATTGAGGACGAGCTTTCTGAGGAGTTCTGTGAGGTTTGCGGCCGTCAAATGGTAATTAAATACGGTCCGCACGGAAGATTTTTGGCATGCCCGGGATTCCCGGATTGTCGTTTTACCAAGCCATATTTGGAAAAAATCGGAGTGGCTTGTCCGAAATGCGGAAAAGAGATTGTTTTACGCAAGACCAAAAAAGGAAGAAAGTTCTATGGGTGTGAAAGCAATCCGGATTGCGATTTTATGTCCTGGCAGAAACCGGCTGCGGAGAAATGCCCACAGTGCGGCGGATATATGCTGGAAAAAGGAAATAAATACGTGTGCGCGGACGAAAAATGTGGCTTTATTCAAGAAAAGAGTGGAAAATAATATAAAAGTTAGTGAATTTTCGAGAAAGTTCTTGAATTGTTGAAATATATATGCTATTATTGATACGCAATGATTTTTATGATAAAAGGAGGTAGTTCGCATGAGTGTGCAGTTGCTGGATAAGACGCGCAAAATTAATAAATTGTTGCATAACAACAACTCATCTAAGGTTGTATTTAACGATATCTGTTGCGTGTTGACGGAAATCCTGAACTCCAATGTCCTTGTAATCAGTAAGAAGGGCAAGGTGCTGGGAACCAGTGTGTGCAAAGGAATCGATGAGATTGGTGAACTCATAGTCGATGAGGTCGGTGGATTTATTGATCCGTTATTGAATGAGAGACTTCTGGGTATTCTTTCTACAAAAGAAAATGTGAATTTAGAGACCTTGGGCTTTATATCTGGCGATATAGAATCTTTCCGTGCAATTATAACACCTATTGATATTGCCGGGGAGAGATTAGGAACCTTGTTCTTATACAAGAAGGATTGTTCCTATGATATTGACGATATTGTTTTAAGTGAGTATGGCACAACAGTGGTTGGTCTTGAAATGATGCGTTCCGTAAATGAAGAGAATGCAGAGGAATCCAGAAAGATTCAGGTGGTGAAATCGGCAGTATCCACTTTGTCTTTCTCTGAATTGGAGGCCATTATTCATATTTTTGAAGAATTGGAAGGAAACGAAGGAATTCTTGTAGCAAGTAAGATTGCAGATCGTGTAGGTATTACACGTTCCGTTATCGTAAATGCACTTCGTAAGTTTGAGAGCGCAGGAGTTATCGAATCCCGTTCTTCCGGTATGAAAGGAACCTATATCAAAGTATTAAACGATTATATCTTTGAGGAACTTGAAGGGATTAAAAGACAGAACAATTAATTGATTGTGTTCTAAATGTGATCAATGTAGTTACATCAAGAAGGAAACTGTGAACAAAAATTCACATTTTCCTTCTTTTTTGATTTTTAACAGTATTTTCACTGTTTTCTTGGGGTTCAGACGACAGGATAATACAATATATTGTAAAAAAGGACAAAAACCCCCTTGTTTTTTTCTATATATCGGATATAATAAAAAAAGAATGGAGTACCCATGAAAATTAGGAGGGTAGTGTATGATTAACAGCGGAATTTATGATTATATCAATGTGCTGGACAAAGCAGCTGATGCAAGCTATTTGCGTAATCAGGCCATTGCAAATAATATCGCCAATGATGATACGCCGGGATACAAGCGCGTGGATTTAGACTTTCAGAGCGTATTGGCAAGAGAAATCGGTAAGACCAAATATGTCAGTCTTGATCAGAAGATTAAGAAAGTCGATCTTTCTCACTTAAATGTGAAGATTGAGAAGGATGCAAGTGCTTTTCCTTTTTCCTACCGAATTGATGGGAATAATGTAGATATAGATACCGAGAATGTGGAGCTTGCGGCGAACCAGATCGTGTATCAGGGATTGACCGACAGTATGGGGCAGGAGTTTAATCGAATCAAACAGGCAATGAGTTAGGAGGATATGTATGTCAGTTTTTCAAGCATTTAATATCAACGCGTCCGGTTTGACCGCCCAGCGATTCAGAACAGATGTAATTGCGGAGAATATCGCAAATGTCAAGACCACAAGAACTCAGGACGGAACACCTTATCGTAGACAGGTTGTTACCTTTAAGGAGAAAGATGTTACCGAGTTCAGCCACGTGTTACGTAATACACGAAATGCGGCAGTGGGTAACGGTGTGAAGGTTGCAACCCTTCAGAATGATTATGAGAGTGATTTTATTATGGCATACGATCCGTCTCATCCCGATGCGGACGAGAATGGATATGTTTCCTATCCGAATGTAAATATCGTAACGGAAATGACTAACCTCATTGATGCAACCCGTTCTTATGAAGCAAACGCAACGGCCTTTGATGCCAGCAAGAGCATGATGACTACGGGATTGAGCATGGGTAAGAACTAAGGAGGAGAAGATAAATGGATGCAATTGGTAGTACATTAACCGCTGTTACAGGCGTATATAATTCTCCGGGAAGTTTGCCCAGCGTAAATCATTCTCCGAAGAATCAGGAGAACGGTTTTCAGAAGGTATTTCAGTCTGCATTGGATATGTTAAACGAGACCAGTGATTTACAGAATAAGGCAGAATCTGCCGAGATTCAATTTGCTCTGGGGCTTTCAAATAATACTCACGACTTACAGGTGGCACAACAGAAAGCGAACATTGCATTGCAGTATACCATTGCAGTACGAGACAAAGCAATGGATGCGTATAAGGAGATTATGAACATGTCCTTATAAGGACGGTGAACTGTCAGGCGGGAGATAACAATGGATAAGATTCTTGAGAAAATAAAAGAGATCATCAATCGAATTATCGAGTGGTGGAAACGGTTTACAAAGAAACAGAAAATCCTGTTGGGAGGACTTGCGGCAACGGTTGTAATTGCCCTTGCCATTCTTGCGGTAGTGATGACAAGACCGACCTACAAGACCTTGGTGGTAGCGGAAAGTACCAAGGAAGCTGCCAATATTAAAGAACTTTTGGATGCGGACTCCAGTATTGATTACAAGATTATGGATGATGACCTTACCTTTAAGGTTAACGAGAAGAATGAGACTGCAGCCAAATATATTCTTGGAACCAATAAGATTGTATCGGATGATTACACCTTGGATGATGTAGTTGACGGTAGCTTTAGTACAACTGAGGCGGATAAGACCAAGAAGTATCAGCTTTATTTAGAGAAACAGTTGGCAGATGATTTGTCCAATATGGATAATATCGCCAGTGCGCAGGTTAACCTTTCCATCCCTATTGATGATGGAACCATTCTTGCAAGAGAACAGAGCACCTACGCAGCAATTACTTTGGAGCTTGATAAAGATTTAGAGGATGGTCAGGCAGAGGGAATTGCCAAGTTTGTGGCAACAGCGGTTGGTAATGATGATACTGAGGCGGTTACCATTTTGGATAACGAGGCCAATGTTTTGTTTGCCGGTGGTGATGAATCCACCAATGCAGGTGTTATTGCTAAACAGAGTGACCAGAAGAGCAAAGAAAGCAACCGTGTGAAGAAGGAAGTACGAAATGTACTTTTAGGAACCAACGTTTTTGATAATGTGGAAGTCGGTTTGAATCTGGATATGGATTTTACCAACAAGACCACTACAAGAACGGAATATGACATTCCGGAGAGCCGTGATGAAGGCTATCTTACCAGTGAATCCACCTATGAAAATGAAACCATAGGCGGAACCCAGGGTGTTCCCGGAACGGATAGTAACGATCAGGATACCACGTATGTTATTGATGATAATGGAACTACAAGTTCCACCACAACCGATACCAGTAAGCAGCATGCGTTAAATGAAACTCATACAGAGGTTATCGATAAAGGTGGTACCATTAATAAGGAGAATTCCAGTATTGCGGTAACTGCCATTACTTACAAATATTATAACGAAGATACCATGAAGAAGTCCGGCGAACTGAAGGATAAGACCTTTGATGAGTTTGTCAGCGCCAACAACGAGCGTAAGCAGATTGAGGTGCCGGATGATTACATACAGATGGTTGCACAGACCACCGGATTCCCGGAAGCAAACATTAAGATTGTAGCTTATGAGGTACCTTACTTTGAGTACTCCACCGGAAGCGGCAGAACCATTGCAGATTACATTGAAATTGCATTGGCGGTTCTTATTTTTGCATTATTGGGTTATGTGGTATTTCGGAGTACCAGACCGGACAAGGTGGAGGAAGAAGAGCAGGAGCTTTCTGTTGAATCCTTGTTAGAGTCTACCAAGTTGGAAGAGAAATTAGAGGATATCGGCTATACTGAGAAGTCGGAGATCCGAATACTGATAGAGAAATTTGTGGATGAGAAGCCGGAAGCGGCGGCGTCCCTACTTAGAAACTGGCTGGAAGAGGAGTGGGAGTAAACCATGGCAAAAGATGAATTGTCCGGGGTGCAGAAAGCAGCGATATTGCTAATTTCCCTTGGACCGGAGAAATCCGCACAGCTTTTTAAGCACCTAAAAGAAGAAGAAATTGAGACATTGACCCTTGAAATTGCCAATACTCGTAGTGTATCTCCGCAAGACAAAGAGGATGTATTAAATGAGTTTTATCAAGTTTGTCTTGCTCAGCAGTATATTGCAGAAGGTGGTATCGGATACGCAAGAGATCTTTTGGAGAAGGCTTTGGGAGACGAGGAAGCGCAGGCAGTTATTTCCAGACTTACTGCATCCTTACAGGTTCGTCCTTTCGAATTTGTTCGTAAGGCAGATCCGTCTCAGGTATTGAACTTCATCCAGGATGAGCATCCGCAGACGGTAGCGATGATTCTTTCCTATTTGTCACCGAACCAGAGTTCCATGATTTTAAGCGCTTTGAGTCCGGATAAGCAGGCAGATGTTGCAAAGCGTATTGCCATGATGGACAGAACCAGTCCGGATATCATTAAGGAAGTGGAGTCTGTGTTGGAAAGAAAGCTTGCATCCCTGATCAATCAGGATTACACCATTGTTGGTGGTGTCGATGCCATTGTAAATATTTTGAATACCGTAGACCGCAGTACAGAGAAACATATTATGGAGACCTTGGAAATCGAAGAGCCGGAGCTTGCTGATGAAATCCGTAAGAAGATGTTCGTATTCGAAGATATTCTTCTTCTGGACGACCGTGCAATTCAGCGTGTATTGCGTGACGTAGACAACAAGGAATTAGGTGTTGCTTTGAAGGTTGCCAACGACGAGGTAAAGGGAGTTGTATTCAAGAACCTTTCCAAACGTTTGGCTGCTATGATCCAGGAAGACATGGAATTCATGGGACCTGTTCGTATGAAGGATGTAGAAGAAGCGCAGCAGAAGATTGTTGGTATTATTCGTAAGTTAGAGGACAGCGGCGAGATTGTAATCTCCCGTGGTGGAGGAGACGAGATCATTGCGTAATCTTGTAAAACAAAGAAACATTGTAAATACTTCCGGTGAAACACGTGTGATTAATTCTAACGTGAAGATGGAAGAAATACTTGGCAAATTTAACAATCCTGAGGACTTTTCCCCGGGATTGTTTGCTACAGAGTTAGAAGTTGAAGGATTTGAAGGGGAAGAGAATCCCGGCGTGGAACAGCTTGTCCAGGATAACCCGGATGGAATATCCTATTCTGAAGAGGAGATGCCGGAAGAAATGACGGCTCCGGAACCGGAAATCCCTCAGATTGATATGGATGCGATTTTGGAGAAGGAAGAGCAGATTCTTGCGGAAGCCAGAGCAAGGGCTGAGGAAGAAGCGGAAGCCATCAAACAGCAGGCGTTGGAAGAAGCAACCATGCAGGCGGAAGAAACCCTTACTTTAAGACGGCAGGAGTTGGAAGAAGAGTTTCAGCAGGCACAGCTTCATTTACAGCAGTCCTATGAACAGCAGATTAGTTCTATTGAAGCCGACATGGTGGATACGTTTCTGGATGTCTTTAAAGAGGTTCTTCATGTGGAGGTTACTGATTATCGGGACATTATGATGGATTTAATTAAGTCCACACTTCTTAAGGCTGATAATCCGAAGGAACTATCCATTCAGATAGGGGAAGAGAACTTTGAACAGGTGAAGGAAGAACTTCCGGCACTGAAGGAACTGTTAGGAGAAGATGTGAAGCTGGAGATTTTGAAGAATAGTCAGCTTGGTCCTAAGGACTGTAAGATAGAGACGGATTTCGGAATTTACGACTGCGGTTTTGATGTGCAGTTAAAGAATCTGTGTAATCGTATTCGATTACTAAGCCAATGGAAGAATAAGGAGTAGACACCTTTGGAACTTACAAAGTATGAAGCATTGAAACAAGAGAGTTTTTTCTCGCATCTGGGAAAGGTGGTCAAGATTGTTGGTTTGACCATTGAATCCATTGGACCGGATGCCAAATTGGGTGATTTATGCTACATAATGACAGGCGGCGAAGACGACGAAGCCATAGCATGTGAAGTGGTGGGCTTCCGTGAGAACCGCCTTATTCTTATGCCCTTCGATTCTACAGATGGAATCGGTGTGGGTTGCCAGGTAGAAAATACCGGTCATCCTCTGCAAGTGCAGGTTTCAGATGACCTTTTAGGACATACATTAGATGGAATCGGACGTCCTACGGATACGGATGAACCGATTTACGGAACCCCTATGCCGGTAGAGGCAATGCCGCCGGACCCCATGAAACGTAAGATCATTGACGAAGTCTTACAATTGGGAGTGAAGGCAGTCGATGGTCTTATTACCGTTGGTAAAGGACAGCGTATCGGAATTTTTGCCGGTTCCGGTGTTGGAAAGAGTACCTTATTAGGTATGTTTGCTCGGAACACGAAGGCAGATATTAACGTTATTGCATTGATTGGAGAGCGTGGTCGTGAGGTTCGGGAATTCATTGAAAGAGATCTTGGACCGGAAGGTATGGCACGCTCGGTAGTGGTTATTGCAACTTCCGATAAACCGGCCTTGATTCGTAACAAGGCGGCAAAGACCGCTACAGCTATTGCGGAATATTTTAGAGCCCAGGGCAAGGATGTTTTGCTTATGATGGACTCTATGACCCGTTTTTCCATGGCACAAAGAGAAATCGGTCTTGCCAGTGGAGAACCGCCGGTAACGAGAGGATATCCCCCAAGTGTTTATGCGGAAATGCCAAGGTTACTGGAACGCGCCGGTACTTCCGATGTGGGTTCCATAACCGGTCTATATACCGTCTTGGTAGATGGAGACGATTTTAATGAGCCCATTACCGATACCGCTCGTGGTATTTTAGACGGACATATTGTTTTAAATCGTAAGTTGGCCCAGAAGAACCAATATCCTGCCATTGATATTTTGGCAAGTATCTCCCGTGTTATGAGTTCCATTGTGGGACCGGAGCAGAAGAAGGCGGCAGGACAATTTAAGAACACATTATCCACGTATAATGATGCGGAGGATTTAATCAATATCGGAGCATATAAGCGAGGTAGTAATCCGAATATTGACTACTCCATTGATAAGATTGATCAGATTTTAGACTTCATCAAACAGGGTACCCACGATCAGTATGAATTTGATGAGGAAATTGAGATGTTGAAGGCTATTTTTGCAGACGCAGAGTAAGGAGGATGTGAATGAAGAAGTTTGTATATTCCATGCAAAGCATTCTGAATCTGCAGTATAAGATAGAAGATCAGCAAAAAGCGTCCTTTCGGGAAGCCAGTGAGAAACTCAGGGCGGAAGAGGAACGGTTGCGAGAGCTGATGAATCAGCAGAGTGAGTATGAAGATCAACTTAAAGAGTTAATGAACGGAGTACTGGATCTGCCGGGAGTTCGTGTGAAGAAGCACGATATTGACATAATGAAGAGCCGGGTGAGAACCCAGATGTTGAATGTTCACATGGCAGAGAAGAATATGGAAGCGGCTCGGATTCGCTTGACACAGGCGATGATTGACCGAAAGACGCAGGAACGCATGAAAGAAAAAGCGTTTGATGCATATAAGATTGAGCTTGCTCAGGAAGAATCCAAAGAGATTGACCAGTTAGTAAGTTACAAACATTCTGTATAAGGCGGTGAAGATATGGCGGACATGTTACCAGAAGAGGATGACAAGGAATTAGATCCCAAGGAAGTAAAGAAAGCGGAGAAAGCCAGAAAGAAAGAAGAGAAGGCACTTCGTAAAAAAGAGAAAAAAGAAGCGAAAGAGGCTGCAGCCAAGGAGGCGGAAGAAGCAGAGAACCAACAGGAGTCTGCAGGTGGAAAGATTGTAATCGTTTTGGTTACTATAGTAATTATTGCCATCTGGCTTGGTATTTTTGCCCTGCTTATTAAGTGGGATGTTGGAGGTTTTGGCTCTTCTGTATTATATCCGGTATTAAAGGACGTTCCATATGTGAACAAGATTTTGCCGGAAGTGGAAGGGGATAAGGAAAATGACCCTTACGCTTATTCTTCCATAGAAGAGGCTGTGAAACGGATTAAACAGCTGGAGAAACAGCTTGAAAAAGCCAAGAAAGCTTCTGGAACGGATGATGACACTATTTCCAAATTAGAGGATGAAGTGGCGCGTTTACAGGTATTCGAGAAGAATCAAACGGAATTTGAAAAAACAAAAGCAAAATTCTATGAAGAGGTTGTTTTTGGAGACAAAGCACCCGATATAAAAGAGTATAAGGCTTACTATGAGTCTATTGATCCGAAGAATGCTGAACAGCTTTATAAGCAGGTTATTGCACAGATTCAGGATGATGAAGATGTGGCGGATTACGTAAAAGCATATTCGGAAATGAAGCCAAAGGCCGCTGCCGGAATTATGGAGAAGATGACGGACAACTTACCATTAGTTGCAAAGATTCTTAAGAATATGAAGGCAGGAGCAAGAGGTGATATTCTGGCTGCCATGGACGCTGAGACTGCCGCTAAGGTAACGAAGCTGATGGAACCGTGATAGCCTGGATATAGATACAATTTCATATGGAAAGGAGGACGAGGAATGACTGATTCTAAGATCCAGTTTTTTACATCCATGATTATGAATGTAAACAAGACCGACATCGCTACCGCAGCCAATGAAGCAGTAAACGCTTCCCTTCCTCAGTTCGGCAACGTACTAAGCAATGCCGGATCCGAGAAAATGCAAATGCGGCAAACCGATGCAGGTCAAGAGTTATTTCCTCAGCTTACCAAGACCCAGGGAGGGCAGGAAGCCACTGCAAGGACGCAGACTAACAGTTCTCCACAGCAGGTAAAGGCTGAAAGCAGCGGAGCTAAAGTGAAATTTGAACAGAAGCTTCAGCAGGCAAAAGAAAAAGCAGAAACTTTACCGGACAATGTGGAAGATGTTATGGCGCAGCTGAACACCGCCATTGTGCAGACAGTGTGCGAAGGCCTGAATGTGAAGGAAGAGGATTTGGTAGCCGCTCTTGATGAGTTGGGATTATCCATTACCGATCTTTTGGATTCTTCCAATCTGGCACAGGTATTTTCTTACTTTTCTGAAGAAGCTCCGCTGGTTGAGGTGTTACTTAACACCGATTACTTACAGACAGTGGACAATTTAACGGTAGCAACCGCTGAAGTGTTGAATGAATTTGAGATGACGCTTCCGGAATTTACCCAGCTTCTTGAGAATGTAAAGAACCAGATGCCGCAGCTTGTAGAACCACAGGCAGTTGTGGAGCCACAGGTAGAGGAAGTGGTACAGACAGTTCCGACAGAAGGGTTGGAAGTTGCAAGTACTGAAACTTCACAGGAGGTAATGACTTCTGAAGAGGTAGTGCCTGAAGCAGTTGTAGCGGAAGAAACTGTTACGAACCCGGAGAACAAGCCGGTAGTAATGGAAGCCGTTAAGACCGAAGTGATTCGGGATGACCGTTCGGTGGTAGAAGAACCACAGACAGAGATGGTGGAAGAAGTTCCTGAGGAGAATGTAGCCATTATATCTGAGAAGACAGATGCAAATGCGGAATCCCAAGAAGATGAAGGAAACGATCTTTCCCAGAATCTTTCCAAACTCTTCGAGAAGAAGCCGGTGAAGAATGATGTAGAGCATCATACTGAACCAATGCATGCACAGGCTCATGTAGAAACCCAGACCATGGTAACAGCGGAAGGAACCACCGTTACTACGGAAAGTGTGAAGGTAGTAGATTTACAAAATCTTGTAACAGAGATTACCAACTACATCCGGATGCACGCAGTAGGAAATGAAATTTCCTCCATCGAAATGCAGCTTACCCCTGCAAATCTTGGTAAAGTTCTTGTGGAAGTGGTTACCAATCAGGGTGAAATTACTGCAAGAATTGCAACCCAGACCGAAGCTGCGAAAGAAGCAATGGAAGCCAACATGGTTACATTGAAAGACAACCTGGAATCTCAGGGAATTAAGGTAAATGCAGTTGAAGTTACTGTAGAGACCCACAGTTTTGAAGAGAATCTTCAGGAAGATGGCAGCAAGGAACAGGAACAGCTTAGAAGAGAGCAGGAAAAAGAGAATCGTCGCAACAACTTAAACCTTAATGAAATGACTTTAGAAGACTTAGAGGGTCTTATGAGTGAAGAGGACATGGTAGTAGCGAAGATGATGAAAGACAATGGAAACGTCATGAATGTAGGCGTTTAGAAAGGAGTAAGCGTATGGCAATTACCGCAATCGTAGATCAGGGTAAGATTGTTAATAACGGACAGCCGGATAGTGCAAAGGAAACAACCAAGACCAGTAATAGCGAAGCTACACAGGATATGTTTTTACAGCTTTTGGTTGCTGAAATGAAATATCAGGACCCGTTAGAGCCAACATCCAATACAGAGTGGATTGGACAGTATGCGACTTTTACACAGATTGAGCAGAGTACGGCAATGCAGGGAAGCATGAAGCAGATGGAAGCATCTCAGCTTGTTGGTAAGCAGGTAATCATGAAGAGTACCAATAACCTTACCGGCGAAACCAATTACTTCAGCGGCATGGTAGATTACATGTATGTAGAAGAAGGAAAGGTTTACTTATCTGTAAACAATGAACTTTACAGCATTGATGATTTGGACACCGTAGTGGATCCGGATTATATGGATGCAGTACAGGGCGGCAAAGATATTGATGCTATGTTGGCGAAGTTACCGGCTGTTAAATCCATTAACTATCATCAGGATGGTAATCTGATTATGCAGATTCGTCAGAAGTATGAGACCATGAATGATTACCAGAAGAGCTTCGTTAATAAAGATTCTGTGAAATTGTTGGAGGAATACGAAGCAAGACTTAAGGAAATCGAGCCGGAACCCGATACAGATAATAGCACTGGTGAACAGGAATCCGGAAGTACAGAAGGTACAGGAAACACCGAAGGCACAACCAATAATGAAGGTGCAAATGGTGACAACAATTCCAACGGAGATACCGGAAACCAGCCGTAGCCGAAAATGGAATTTCAGGCAGGAAAAGGAGAGTAAAATATGGGAATTGATAAATTACATAACCAGTTTGCCTCCATTGAACAGGTCACTGATCAATACCTGAATCAAAAGACCACGGTGGGAAGCGCATCCCAAACCTTTAATGGCTTAACCTTTGAAGAGATTTTAAGGCAGAAGAAACATCCGGAAGAACTTCGTTTTTCCAAACATGCGGAGAATCGTTTAAGCGACCGGAACATTACCTTATCAAAGGAGCAGCTGAATCGATTGAATTCAGGTGCAAGGAAGGCATCGGAGAAAGGAATCAATGAGTCTTTAGTTATGGTAGATTCCTTAGCTTTTATCGTAAATGTGAAGAACAACACGGTAATCACAGCAATGGATTCTACAGATTCCAACGAAAACATTTATACAAATATTGATGGGGCTGTAATTATGTAGCTGGACCGATAAGGAAGCACTTCATCTTTGAATGACGGATAAGATGAATTACAATAGCCCCTCCAATGAAGGAGGAAATGACCTATGATGAGATCATTATATTCTGGTGTTGCCGGATTAAAGACACATCAGACCAAAATGGACGTTATCGGTAACAACATCGCTAACGTTAACACAGTTGCGTTCAAATCCACATCTGTAAACTTCAACGAAATCTATTACCAGACCACCCAGGGCGCCAGCGGCCCGAACACCACTACCGGCCAGGGCGGTGTCAATGCAAAGCAGATCGGTCTTGGTGTTGCTATGGCATCCACCATGGTTAACATTAAGCAGGCCGGAGCTACCCAGACTACCGGTGGCGCATTCGATATTAAGATTAACGGCGACAGCTTCTTCATCGTAAACGATGGAAGCAAGAATCTTTTTACACGTGCAGGTTCCTTCTACGTTGATGCAGCAGGTAACCTTGCTATGACCTCTACCGGTTACAACGTAATGGGATGGCAGGTAGATAAAGAAAGCGGACTTATTAAGAAAGATACGGTATCTGCACTCCGTATTATGTCTGCAGAGAATATGACTTCCGCTCCGGAAGCAACCCAGAAAGCGGTTGCAGCAGGTGTGTTGGATGCAAATGCAAAGGCAACCAAGACAGATGATGGATATATTATGAACCTGAATTTCTATGATGCTTTAGGTTATCAGTATACCGCAAAGTTCAAGGTACAGGATAGCAAGAGTGGAGATAAGGGTGTATACAGAGTTTCATTGACAGATGTTCTCGATAGTAATTCTAGATCTGTTATTACAGGTGCACATACAGCCGGTGAATTGTTTGGTGCAGCGGATAGTGATTCTGCTGATACAGGTTCTTTAATTGCCGGACGAACATTTGTAAATCCTGTTAAAGCATCTGGTACTGTTACGGAGGATGAGGCTATTAAACAAACATTCCAGAATTTCTTCCGTGCATATTACAATGATACTAAGGATTATGCAACACCGACAACAATTAAGGCATATGATGCGAGTGGTAATGTGCTTACTGATGAGAAGGCAAAGACCATTATGCCATATTTTATTCAGAATCAATCAACAAAGCAGATGATTGAAAATGCTTACTATTTTGCGGATGAAGATAATAAATTGTATAAAGCCGTATTTAAAAAAGATGATACAGGCGCTGTTACAGAGATTACTTATGTGTCATTGGGATGTAGCAAAATTCCGGATGATTTAAAGGATAAGATTACTGAAAATGAGATTGCCATTGATAAAAAGAGAATCCACGATATGTTACAGGATAATTTCTCTGGTATAGATGCAAATATTTATATTGATGGAGAATCAAAATTGACAGATGAGTCAAAGTATTATGATGAGATTACTCTTACAGACGGAACAAAATTCACTTCCATTTATCCGTGCAGATTAGAAAGAACCGGAACAACAGAACCATATCAGTATAGAGTGTTTACAGGAAGTTCTTATGTACCGGCTGAGGGTACCAGTGGTGAAAAGAATTATACTACTTTAGATGCATTGAGTAATGAATTAAAAAGTACTTCTCTGTTTAAGAGCAATGCAAAAAGTCTTGATGCAATTACAACTTCTTTGGAGAATTATAAGAATGGCACAAACGCAGTAAAAGAGTATTCTGCTGATAAGAATGATGTATATGAAATTGGATTGAAAGGTACATCTTATTACAGTGAACTCAAATTCAATGAAGGTGATGGAACCTTTATTAGCATTGGAAACGCAGATGCTGCTGTTTTGGGAATGTCTACATTAAATACAGAAGGAATTAGTGGACCGTTTGAGAATATCTCCATTGATTTTACACAGACAACCAACTACAACAATGGTGGTTCTTCTACCTTGGGCTTAGACAAGGGTGACAAGGATGGCAAGGATGCCGGTAAGAAGCTTGGTGCCATGACCGGAATTTCCATTGATAAAAATGGTATGGTATTCGGTTCTTACGACAATGGTAATACTGTGCTTTTGGCTCAGATTGCAGTTGCAAACTTTGCTAACGCTTCCGGTCTTGAGAAGGTAGGAGAGAACTGTTATGAGACAACCTTGAACTCCGGTGAGTTCGATGGTATCGGTGTTGAAATCGGTGCAAACGGTGGCTCCATGACAACCGGAGCTTTGGAAATGAGTAACGTAGACCTTTCCAATGAGTTTACCGATATGATTACCACCCAGCGTGGATTCCAGGCAAACTCCAGAATTATTACCACTTCCGATACACTTTTGGAAGAGTTGATCAATCTGAAGAGATAATTGTTTGGGATAATGGTTTTATAAGAAATAGGATTGCAGGGCTGCCGATTGGCAGCCCTGTTTTTCAATAAATTAATAATTGGGGCAAGGTTGATTAAAAAAATGAAAAGAAAATACCTTAAAACTATTGAACTATTATTGATGATGTAGTATAGAATAAATAACAAATTGTGGGCTTCAGAGGCCGAAAATTCAGAGGTTTAATGCATTGTTCCAAGACTGAAATAACTTGGGGGTTAATTCTAGGTGTTTCGCAACCGAGATAATGAAGCAATGCTTCATTATCCATAATAGTGAGGCTTAATTTTCTTAGCGGGGATTAATTCCTCGCTATAATTTTATGGAGGGGAGTAGAACTTCGAAGCAACAGACAAGCATTCTTAAATGATTAGGAGATTAGGGTGTTAGCCTGGCAGAAGATATTTGGCTTCAGGCAAACGTCCAAATTAGCCTGAAATGCAAAAGAGAGAGCCAGGCAAACGTCCAAATTAGCCTGAAATGCAAAAGAGAGAGCCAGGCAAACGTCAAGATTAGCCTGAAATGAAAAAGAGAAAACCAGGCAAACGTCCGGATTAGCCTGAAACACAAAAAAGAGCTCTAGGCAAACGTGTTCGGTTAGCCTGAAATGAATAATAGAGCGCTAGGCAAAGATTTGGATTAGCCTGAAACGAAAAAAGGAGCGTCAGGCAAATATCTCGATTAGCCGGAAATGAAAAAGAGAGCAACAGGCAAACATCGCCGATAGCCTGTAATGCAAGTTAACAACAGGGCTGCCAAAATCGGCTGCCCTGTTAAGATATAGTTATTCTTTTTCAGATGCAAGAAGTTCTTTGGCTTTGGCAAGGTTTTTTGGAAGGATGCCGGTGTTTAAGATGAAATCATCAGTTAAGTTTTGCTGTAGTAGATTTTTTGCAATATCAATTTGCTCGGAATCGCGGCCCTCCTCACGGCCTTCTTCACGACCTTTTTCATGGCCCATATCATAGCCTTTGATTAAATTTTTCTTTGCGATACCAATACTGTAACTGCCCATGCCGGACACCTCCTTTGATAACGTAGCTGAGCCTGCAAAGATGGAAAGCAGAAATACAAAAAAAATACCGAATTTTACACGTGAATATAGCTAAAAAGGTTTCCCAAAGCAGAAGAAATATGTTATACTGTAGCGTAGTAAAGTAATATAATAATCATAGAGGAGAGATGACAAATGACAAAGAAGGCAAAAGAGAAGACTGTGCGTTCCAGACGTACAATATCCGGAAAACTGCTGAGAATTTTAATTCCAATGATAGCAGTTTCCATCGTATGCATCATTTTTATCCTTTCAAACAGAGCAAGGGGATTAATCGTTGATTTGGCAAAAAGTTCTTTGGAACAGGAAACAAAAGCGAATGCAAATCAGTTCAGCAGGGATATTAATGTATTTGTTGGAAGAATTGATGAAATTGGAGACGCATTAGAGCGTTTTGAGTTTAAAGATGATCAGGACATTCTCAGTTATCTGGAAGCTGAGACCATGTCATTATCAGATAGCTGCCCGAACGGTATGTATCTTGCAATTGGAACGGAGGCGTATTATGATGCCAGCGGTTGGGTGCCGGATGCAGGTTGGGTTGCAACAGAGAGAGATTGGTACAAAGAAGGTCTTGGGCATGATACATTCCAGTTGGGAATGCCGTACAAAGATGATTCTACCGGTGGAATGGTTGTTACCATTAGCCGTTCCATTACATTAAGCGATGGCAGAAGCGGTGTTGCAGCTGTTGACCTGAGTCTTGATAAGATTACAGAAACAGTAGGTTCCCTGAAACCGATGAAAAAAGGTGGAACCATGTTACTGGATAACACATCGATTTTGTCCTATTTTGATCCGGAATATAACGGTACGGATGTTTCCGAACATGCAGACAATAAATTTCTGCAGGTTGTTTCCGCTAATCTGGATAAAACAGGACAGGTGGAAACGATTAAAGAAAGCGGAAAGACATATTTTGTAGATTTTGAGCCGGTTGAGGGTACAACTTGGACATTGGTTTCTTCTGTAGAACAGAAAGACGTCCTTGCAGATTTGAACCAGTTCCAGATGATTTGTTGGGGACTTGCAGCTATAGTAGTTGTAGTTATTGCAATTGTAACATCCTTCCTCATTGGTAAGATTGTTACCAGACCGGTTAAAAAGCTTACGCAGAATATTACCTATATCACCAATAATGACTTCTCTATCGAAGTCGATGCAGGTGGCAATGATGAAATCGGTTTAATGAACGCAAATATGAAGAAGTTCATTGAACACATGCGAGAAACACTTGGTGGCATGAAGATTGAGACCCGCCAGTTGTCTGAGGAAGCGGTAAATAGCCGTAGCTCTTCCGAGAACATGAGTATTCAGGCCAAAGAGCAGTCTGATTCCATGGGACAGATTCGTTCCGCTATGGACGGTATGGCCGGAGCGGTTGGAGAATTGGCTACCAACGCAACAGAGCTTGCGGGAATGGTTAGTGATTTAACCAGAGAAGGTAATGATACCGACGAGACCATGAAGCTTTTGGTTGAAAAAGCAGGCGAAGGTCAGCGTGACATGAAGATTGTTACCAGCAGCATGGACGCTATTGCAACTGCAATGCAGGAAATGAACGAGGTTGTTGGTGCAGTTGAGGATAGTGCTAAGAAGATTACTGAAATTGTAGAAATGATTAATTCCATTGCCGGACAGACCAACTTGTTGTCTTTGAATGCATCCATTGAGGCAGCCAGAGCAGGTGAAGCCGGACGTGGTTTCGCAGTTGTTGCAACAGAAATTGGATCTTTGGCAAACGACAGTGCGGATGCCAGCCGTGAGATTAGTGCTATTATTAATGATATCATTGGACAGATTACCAATCTTTCCGAGAAATCTGCAGCCAGTGTAGAAGAAATCAGCAAGAGCTCTGAAGCAGTGAAGACTGCGGAGAGTACCTTTGTGGAAATCTTTAAGAATCTGGATCTCACTGGTGAATCCATGAAACGTATGATTGGCATGATGGGCGACATCGATGATATAGCCAGCAGTGTTGCTGCAATTTCAGAAGAGCAGTCTGCAAGCTCCGAGGAGGTTACGGCAACTGTTGAAAATCTTGCAGAAAGTGCAGGAGAGGTGGCAGAAGAAAGCAGAAACGTGTCGGATAGTGCAAATACTGTATCTCAATCTGCGGATACCATTAATGAATTTGTAGAAACGTTTAAATTGGAATAAGGTTTTAGAAATCCTCGGACAGAATACTGTCCGAGGATTTTTTTAATTGCTTATAAAAACATGGGCTAGCTGTGAAATGTGTGTGTGAATTTGGTGTAAAAACATATAAATTCATACATTTATGATATAGTAAACCTATAGATTAACGAGAAATACATGAGGAGGAATGCTAAATGGCCAAATTAAAGAAAAAGAGGGGAATCAGCAACAGTCTATGCAGGTAAAGCGGAAAATTTCCGGGAAACTGCTGGTGGTTTTGATCCCGATGATTACAATTGCTATAGTTTTTATAATTTTTTTCCTGTCAAATCGAGCAAAAACAATTATCTCAGATTTGTCAAGGAAAGCCCTGGAACAGGAGACAAAAGCAAATGCAAATGCCTTTAGTGGAGATATTCGTACTTTTGTTGGACAATTAGATGCTTTGGCTGTTTCTTTGGAACAGAACACTTTTGCAGATAACCAGGCAATACTGAACTTCCTTACTGCTGAATCTACCAAATTTTCAAAGGATGCTCCGAATGGTATATATATGGCCTTAGATGATGGGTCCTGGATTGACCCCAGTGGCTGGACTCCGGATGCGGATTATGTTGCAGCAGACAGACCCTGGTACCAGGATGGTATAAAGCATGACACCTTTACGTTAGGAAAACCCTATCTGGATTCTGTTACCAATAGCATGGTTGTACCTGTGGCAAGAAAGATTACTTTAGCAGACGGAAGAACCGGTGTAGCGGCTTCGGATCTAAGCCTTTCCAGCATTACAGAAACAGTCAGTACATTGAATCCTATGGGGAAAGGTGGAACCATGTTGCTAGATGGAACGGCCATTTTATCCTATTTTGATCCGGAACTAAACGGGACGGATGTGTCTGAGCATCAGGATGCAACGTTTCTTCAGAAAGTAGCTGCGAATATTGATAAAACAGGACGTGTTGAGGAAATCCGCGATAGCGGAAGCAACTATTACGTGGATTTTGAACCCATTGATGGAACTACCTGGACGTTGATTTCATCTGTCCAGGAGAAGAATGTATTGGCAGAGCTGAATAAATTCCAGATTGCATGTTGGGCTTTGGCTCTGATTGTAATTATTGCGATTGCTGCAGTACTTTTGATTCTGATTTCCAAGATTGTTACAAAACCGGTACGGAAGCTTACCGAAAGTATTGTTCGTATTACCAATAACGATTTTACAGTAGCAGTTGATGAAACCGGAAATGATGAAATCGGTCTCATGAATGCCAATATGAAGAAGTTTATTGACCACATGCGTGATACCCTGGCTGGCATGAGAGTGGAAACAAATCAGTTGTCTGCGGAAGCGGATAATAGCCGCAGTTCCTCAGAAAACATGAATGTACAGGCAAAACAGCAGTCTGATTCCATGGGAGATATTCGCGGTGCCATGGATGGAATGTCCGGTGCGGTATCGGAGCTTGCCACCAATGCCACGGAATTGGCAGGTATGGTAAGTGATTTAACCAGAGAAGGAAATGAAGCGGATAAAACCATGAAGCTTCTGGTTGAAAAGGCAGAAGATGGCCAGCGGGATATGAAGCTTGTAACAAGCAGTATGGATGATATTTCTATGGCCATGAAAGAAATGGATGATGTGGTTGTTAAGGTGGAGGAGAGTGCGAAACAAATTAACGGCATTGTAGAAATGATTAACTCTATTGCGGGTCAGACGAATCTGCTATCCTTGAATGCTTCCATCGAGGCTGCCAGAGCAGGAGAGGCAGGTCGCGGTTTTGCGGTAGTGGCAACAGAAATCGGATCCCTGGCAAATGACAGCGCGGAGGCGAGCCGTGAAATCAGCGCGATTATCAGTGACATCATTGGGCAGATCTCTAATCTGGCACAGAAATCTGCTATTAGTGTAGAAGAAATTGAAAAGAGTGCAGCATCCGTTGCTACAGCGGAAAGCACTTTCGTGGAAATCTTTAAGAACCTGGATATTACCGGTGAATCCATGAAGAAAATGATTCAGATGATGAGTGAAATTGATGATATTGCAAGCAGTGTGGCGGCGATTTCACAGGAGCAGTCAGCAAGCTCGGAAGAGGTGACGGCTACGGTTGAAAATCTTGCAATCAGTGCAGGGGAGGTGGCCGAAGAGAGCCAAAATGTATCAGACAGCGCCAACACGGTATCCCAGTCTGCAGAAACAATCAGCAACTTTGTTGCTACATTTAAACTGGATTAGTAAAAAATGCCTTCTCCGGCTACCTTAGTAGCTGGAGAAGGTGTTTTACGAATAATTCAAAAAAAATATTAAAATTTGGTGTATCTTGTTGTATCGTGTGGATTGTTTCATCAAGATGTGGTAGAATGTAACCAAATACTAGAAAAGAAAGTAGACAAAAAAATAAAAGTTTGGTAGAATGGATACAGATGATTTTATGTGTCGGAGTGTGTTGTTTTTTGACAAATAGAATCATAGGTAAATAAACATACTAGAAGACAAAGGAATGGTACTAATATGGATATTGCTTCTTTAATTGGTATGGCCATGGGTGCAGCGATGGTTATTTTCGGTATTGTATCCGGAGATCAGGGTTTCGCAGCACTTGGTAACTTTATTGACATACCATCCGTAATTATTACGATTGGAGGTTCCATTGCAGGTTGTATTGCTTGTAATGAGATGCCCGACTTCGTCAATGGGTTGAAAGGAATCACCTTGACGTTTAAAGGATCTAAGGAAGATGCGGGAGCGGTTATTAAGATGATTATTGATCTTTCTAACGTGGCCCGAAAGGAAGGATTGCTTGCTCTTGATGAGGCATCTAACAGTATTGAAGATCCTTTCCTTAAGAAAGGCGTTATGCTTGTTGTAGACGGTACGGACCCTGAATTGGTTCGAGGAATTTTGGAGACGGATTTGGTCTGTATTGAAGAACGTCACAAGAAGGTAATTGCCTTGTGGGAGAAATGGGCTGAACTTGGTCCTGCATGGGGAATGATTGGTACCTTAATTGGTTTGGTTAATATGTTAAAGATGTTGGATGATCCGTCTGCGATTGGACCGAACATGGCGGTAGCGCTTTTAACAACACTGTATGGTTCATTGATTGCCAACTGGTTGTGTAACCCGACAGCATCTAAGCTGAAGGTTAAGAACGCAGAAGAGATCATGATGAAGGAAGTTACCGTGGAAGGACTTTTGTCAATTCAGGCAGGAGAAAACCCACGTGTTATTGAAGAGAAACTGAAGTCCTTCTTATCACCGAAGTTGAGAGAAGCAATGAGTCAAGGCGGAGGTGACGAATAATGGCAAAACAGAAGCAGGAAGAAGCACCGGCTGGCTCTCCGGCGTGGATGGCGACTTTCTCCGACTTGATGAATTTGCTGTTATGCTTCTTCGTATTACTTTTCTCCATGTCCAGCGTGGATGTGGCGAAATTTAATGAGATGGTAGTTTCTTTACAGAAGAGTTTCTCAATTTTGCCGCCCAGTGGGCAGAGCATTGGTGAAGGTACCATGGTGGGAAGCGGAATCAGTCAGCTTCCGAATTTGGATGTATACTTCAACGAGGCTATGAATAATGGCGAAGGCGAAGAAGGAGAAGACGATCAGAAGCAGGAATCTCAGGGCAATGCGGATTTTGTAGAGCAGATGGAAGAAGCCGGTAATAATGAATCCGAGAAGATGGCAGATGAGATCAAGGAGCAGTTAGAGGCGGCAGGAATTGCAGAGCAGGTGTCAGTTGATTTTAATGAGCAGTTCGTACAGTTGCAAATTAACGGTGGAGTGCTTTTTGAATCAGGACAGGCTGATTTGCAAAAGGCGGCAAAGCCTATAGTGCGAAAGATGGCACAGATTGTTTCCAAGTATGAAGGAAATATCATTGAAGTGGAAGGACATACGGATAATGTACCACTTCATGGTGGAAAGTATCAGAACAACAATGTTTTGTCAACCTTCCGTGCCATGTCTGTAACAGATTATATTAAGCAGGTTGCCAATGTGAATCCGGCACTGCTGAAGTTCTCAGGAAGAGGCTCTTATGTCCCGGTTGCGGATAACTCCACGGCAAAAGGACGTGCCAAGAACAGACGAGTTGAGATTAAGGTTTATAACAGTTTATATTCAAAGAAATAGCAAAGGGGACAAGATAACATGAAGAAGAATCTTTTGGCAGTACTTATTTTGGCTTTGGTCATGGTTAACCTGGCGTTTACAGCAATTATGGCATTTTCCATTGTCCCGGCAACGAAGAATGCGAACAAGCTTATTGAAGATGTGGCAAAAGCGATTCATCTTGAGCTGAATGCCGGAAAGACCATTGGACAGAATAATGTATCCATGGAGAACGTGGAAGAGAGGGTTATTAATGGCGGTGAAACTCAGACAATCACCTTGAAGAAGGGTGATGATGGCAAGGACCATTTTGCAGTTGTTACCGTATACCTTGCTCTTGATAAAGAGAATGAGGATTATAGTAAATTTAGTGCAGATCTTAAGGAAAGCACCATCATGAACTACGTGATGAATGCTGTAAGCAGTCATACCAAGGAAGAACTTGGAAATCAGGAAGTGGTTGAGCAGATACAGGATGATCTTCTGGAAGATTTACAGGCACTGTTTGATTCCAACTTTATCGTAGCCGTTGGATTTAAGTCCATGCTGTTACAGTAGAGAAGGAAGATCTGATATGTATTTTAGAGTGAATGGTGGTGAGAGAACATGGGAGAGGTCTTATCTCAGAACGAGATAGACAGTTTGCTGCAAGCATTATCAAGTGGTGAACTGGATGTCGAAGAGATAAAAGATACCGGGGAAAAACAAGCCAAGAATTATGATTTCGCCAGACCAGCCAAGTTCTCAAAGGAACACTTAAGAACGCTGGAGATTATATTTGAACATTACGGACGATTGATGTCTACCACGATGCCGGCGTACTTAAGAAAGACGGTGCAGGTAGAGATAATGAACTCTGAGGCAGTTACCTATTCTGAGTTTAGTAACGCTCTATCGAATCCGGTTATTCTTGGAATTGTCAATTTTGAGCCGCTGAATGGTAATATTATCATGGAGCTGGCAACCAATTTGGGATATGCTATGGTTGACCGAATGCTTGGCGGACCCGGAGAACCTCTGGAAAAGAGCAGAGAATTTTCGGAAATTGAGTTGCTCATAATAGAGAGAATTATGACGATCGCAATTGAGCTGTTGCGAGAACCCTGGGAGAACGTTATAGATGTTCACCCGCGGTTGGAACGAATAGAAACCAACTCGCAGTTTGCACAGATCATATCTCCAAGTGAGATGATCGCCATTGTAACCATTAACATAAAGGTTGGAGAAGTAGAGGGATTGATGAATATCTGTTTACCGTATCTGACCTTGGAAGATGTTATGGATAAGCTGAACACGAAATATTGGTATTCCAATATTCAGACCAAATCTGAGATTATCTACAAAGAAAATATTGAGAGTCTTATCAGTAAGGCTCCAATGCCTGTTAAGGCAGTATTGGGTAACAGTGTTATTTCCGTGGATGATTTCATCAGTCTTCAAGTTGGAGACATTATCAGGCTGGATAAGGGAGCAGAGGACGAATTATCAGTCTTTGTTGGAAATATCGAGAAGTTCAAAGCTTTGCCTGGATCATCCGGTGATAAGTACGCTGTCCAGGTTACAGAAATAATTAGAGAGGAGTAAGGCGATGGACGGAACTTTATCACAAGAAGAAATCAATGCTTTATTATCGAATTCCGATGATGCAGCCGGTTCGGAAGAGCATTTGACTGATGAGGAAAAAGATGCCATTGGCGAGATTGCCAATATCAGCATGGGGACCGCTGCTACAACATTGTTTTCGTTAGTTAACCAAAAAGTTGAGATTTCTACACCGGTTGTTTCTGAATCGACCTGGGAAGACGTAGTTTCCAATTATGAGAAACCATGTGTATTTATCCGAATTGGATATACCGTAGGTTTGGATGGAAGTAACCTTTTGGTTTTAAAAGAGCATGACGTTAAGGTTATCACCGATTTGATGATGGGTGGTGACGGAACCAATACAGATGGAGAGCTGGGAGAACTTCACTTAAGTGCAATTAGTGAGGCGATGAATCAGATGATGGGTTCATCTGCAACATCCCTTTCTTCCATGCTGAATAAGATGATTGATATCAGCCCGCCATCGGCGGATCTGATTGACCTGTCTGATGAAACCGATGTGACAGAAATTGATAGTTTCTTAAAAGGAAATTTTGTTCGCATTAATTTCCGAATGGAAATCGGCGATTTAGTAGACAGTACAATTATGCAGCTTTATCCGTATTCCTTTGCGCGTGAGATGTACAACAGCATTGCAAAGAATATGGAGGTAGATATAGCAGGCGATGAGGTGGTAGAAGCACCGGCACCGGCAGCTGCGGCTCCGGATCCACAGGCAGGACAGCCGATGGGACAGCCGATGGGTCAACCAATGATGGGACAGCCAATGGGTCAACCGATGATGGGGCAGCCAATGATGGGTCAACCAATGATGGGACAGCCGATGTATCAGATGCCGTATATGGATCCATCCATGATGGGTCAACCGGTAAAAGTGCAGCCTGCGCAATTTACACCGTTTATGGGGGATTTCAACCCAATACAGCAGCAGGAAAACATCGATTTGATTATGGATGTGCCGCTTGAGGTAACGGTTGAGCTGGGACGAACGAGTAAGTCCATTAAAGAAATTTTAGAGTTCACGCCGGGAACTATTATTGAATTAAACAAAATTGCCGGTGAATCCATAGATGTTTTAGTCAATGGAAAGTATGTTGCTAAAGGTGAAGTGGTAGTGCTGGAAGAGAATTTTGGAGTACGTATCACTGATATTATTAAGGAACATAATAATTAATTCAAGAGATTAAGGAGAGAAGAAAACAATGGCAAAAAGTATTTTGATTTGTGATGATGCAGCTTTCATGAGAATGATGATTAAGGACATCCTTTCCAAGAACGGTTATGCAATTGCCGGGGAAGCAGAAAATGGTAAAATCGCAGTTGAGAAATTCAGCGAGACCAAGCCGGATTTGGTTTTGCTTGACATCACCATGCCGGAGATGGATGGAATTCAGGCATTAAAGAAAATTCGTGAATTGGATCCGAACGCAACAGTTGTTATGTGTTCTGCAATGGGACAGCAGGCAATGGTTATCGAAGCTATCCAGTCCGGAGCTAAGGATTTCATTGTTAAACCTTTCCAGGCAGATCGTGTACTTGAAGCGGTGAAAAAAGTAATTGGTTAATACAATATGTGTATGATCATTGGTTCTACAGGTTTGGATAATATCATACAGCTATTGGTTGTTCTGGTAATATTTATCTTTGTTCTTGCCATTACAGCTCTGACAACCCGTTTTATTGGCGGATATCAGAAAGAGAAGATGGGCAACAGGAACATGAGAATGATAGAATCTTTGCGGGTAGCTAATAATAAGTATATTGGTTTAATTGAACTGGGAGATGTATATCTGGTTGTTGGCGTGGGGAAGGATGAAATTCATCCAATCGCCAAATTGAGCAAAGAAGAATTGCCGGATTTGAAGGAATATGCTGATGCAGGTAGTCCAGAACTGAAGGAAGGATTTCAAGAAATACTTGAAAAAGTGAAGAGGAAAAAAGGAAAATGAATCACATTAAGAAAAAAGTAGTTTGTTTATCGCTACTGCTGGGATTTCTGTTCCTCTCTGTAACCTTAAGCATGGTATGCCCTATGTTTAGTAGTGCAAATGCACATACGAAACCTACAGAACCTACGAAGGTGCCGAATCAGTCGGCATCAACGGATATAGCAGATTCAAAAGACGACATCAATAACGGATTGCACATTTCTTATAATAATGATAACGGAGAGTTATCCGGTACAGTTAGAATTCTGATTGTGCTGACGGTTCTTTCGTTGGCACCATCAATTCTAATTATGATGACCTCCTTCACACGAATCATTGTTGTATTACATTTCCTGCGACAGGCACTTGGTACGCAAACCGCGCCGCCTAACCAGGTATTGATTGGTTTGGCAGTTTTCCTTACTGTGTTTATTATGTCACCGGTTTTTAAGGAAATTAATGACACGGCAATCAAGCCTTTTGATAAAGGGGAGATTACGCAGGAACAAGCGCTTGAAAAAGGAAGTATGCCTATTCGCCATTTTATGTATGGGGAAACTCAGGAAAAGGATCTTGCGCTTTTATGCGATATTTCAAAGGTGGATGTTCCTACAACTGAGGAAGCCTATAATAAGGTTCCCATGAGCTTGGTAATTCCGGCTTTCATTTTGAGTGAGCTTCGAACCGCATTTATTATGGGATTCTGTATTTATGTACCGTTCATTGTCATTGATATGGTAGTATCTTCCATATTGATGTCTATGGGTATGATGATGCTTCCGCCGACTACCATTTCCATGCCATTTAAGATTTTGTTATTTATCTTAGTGGATGGTTGGGATTTGGTAATTGGATCCATTGTAAAGACCTTTATGTAAAATTTGGAGTGTGATAGAAGATGATTACAGAAGGACAGGTTCTGGATATAGCAAGAGATGCGATTTATACCATTATCCTGGCGTCCGCACCAGTATTGATTGTATCCTTGGTAGTAGGTCTTGTAATCAGTATTTTTCAGACCGTTACATCCATTCAGGAACAGACGTTGACATTTGTGCCGAAAATTTTGGCTGTGTTTGTGACTATTCTGATTGGTGGTTCTTGGATGTTTGGACTGGTTTCTGATTTCATGACCAATCTTTGGAGTAATATCAGCACGTACTTACGGTAGGAATTGATGGATGGTTCAGTATAGTTTTAATATAGCTACATTTGAATATTTTGTTCTTATTTTGGTGCGGATTACCTCATTTATGGTTGTTGCACCATTTTATGGAATCTCTAGTGCACCGGGTAGAGTGAAAATCGGGTTTTCAGCGTTGATTTCCTTGTGGTTGTATCAAGTTTTATTGCCGAAAACAGGTCTTAACTATTCCGGTGTTTTTGATTATTCCGCTCTTGTTTTAAAAGAAGTAATGGTGGGACTTCTGATAGGATATGCCGGGAATGTGTGTAATACCATAATATTGACGGCCGGTAAGTTGATTGATATGAATATCGGTCTTTCCATGGCGACGGAGTATGACCCTATGACCAAGACGCAGGCTAGTGTAGTTGCCAATATGTATAACTACTTTGTCCTGTTGTTATTGATTATTACGAATATGCATCACTATATTTTACGTGCATTGTGCGATTCGTTTACGGTTATACCTCTGGGAAAAGTGAATTTCCACATGGATTTTCTCTTAGAGTCCATGGTTCGTTTTATGACAGATACCTTTATTATTGCGTTTCGTATCTTTTTACCGGTGTTTGCGGTTACCATGATTCTGAATGTTATTCTTGGTATTTTGTCAAAGGTGGCGCCGCAGTTGAATATGTTTTCCGTTGGTATGCAGATTAAGCTTCTGGTAGGTTTGGGAGTTATGTTTTTGACTGTTTTCCTTTTGCCGGATATTGCAAATTACATTTTCCGGGAAATGAAAACGCTAACCATACTATTCATAAAAGGAATGACGTAGGAATATGGAGGAAAGAAGTCATAATTCGCGATATTTAATTGCTTATAACCTGCAGCTTTTTGCGAAAGATGGACCGGGAGGAGAGAAAACCGAGCCGGCAACTGCCAAGAAGCTACAGGATGCAAGAGACGAGGGTAAAGTAGCCAAAAGTAAAGAGTTGGCGGCAGCATTGCAGCTTTTGTCTTTATTCCTTGTTATTAAAGTTTTTTTGGTTTATCTTGGCGAAGGACTGACGGCAAGTTTTTTTGAGGTTTACAGGAAAATTCCGGATATTGTTAATAATAGTATCGGTGGATTTACCAATAGACAGGCGCAAGATTTGATTCAATATGGTATGAATCATATTTTTGTAACGGTTTTGCCGGTATTTGTGGTGGGTTTGGTTGTTACCTTTGTGGTATCCATCATACAGGTGAAGTGGAAGGTAACATTTAAACCCATGAAGCCCAATTTATCCAAACTAAATCCGTTACAGGGATTTAAGAAGATTATTTCCAAAGAGTCCTTGTTCGAATTGGTTAAGTCTGTATTGAAAATCGGATTGATTTGCTTTATTGCATATAAGAACATTAAAGATTACGCGGATGAACTGTTTATTTTATATGAGATTAATCTACAGCAGGCTATAGCTTTGGTGGGAGAGATTATCATTGATACCGGATTAAAAATATCGATTTTCTATATTTTTATCGGTATCGCGGATTATCTTTATTCAAAACATAAGTTTAAAGAAGATATGAAGATGACCAAGCAGGAAGTGAAAGATGAATTCAAGAATTCCGAAGGAAATCCTGAAATTAAAGGTCGTCAGAGGCAGGTAATGCGACAGGCTTCTCAAAGGCGTATGATGCAGAGCGTTCCGGAAGCGGACGTTGTAATTACCAACCCGACCCACTTGTCCGTAGCGTTGAAATATGATACTAAGATTGCAAGCGCGCCGGTTGTGGTGGCAAAGGGTGAGGATTATGTTGCTTTGAAGATTCGTGAGGTCGCAAAGGAACATGGTGTAGAAATTGTAGAAAACAAGCCATTGGCGAGGATGCTATATGCCAATGTAGAAATAGATGAGCAGGTACCGCCTGAGCTTTATCAGGCAGTGGCAGAAGTGCTTGCCCTCGTTTATCAAAAGAAAGAAGCATCATAAAGAAACACTGAAAGGAGGGAAAAAGGGTGAAGAAGACAGACATAGGTATTGCGGCATATTTACTGGTAGCGGTTTTATTCTTTATTATCCCTATCCCGAATTTTATTTTAGACGTGATGCTTGCCTTTAATATCGGAATGGCATTAATGATTTTATTTAATGCATTGTTTGTCAAGGAAGTACTGGATATGTCCTTTTTCCCGACATTGCTTTTGTTTACCACGATTTTCCGTATTTCCTTAAACGTTTCATCCACGCGACTGATTCTTACCACCGGTAATCCCGGTAACGTAGTTGCAACCTTTGGTCAGTTCGTAGGTGGAAACAATCTGGTTATCGGAGCTATTGTCTTTATCGTATTGGTTATTGTACAGTTTGTTGTTATCAATAAAGGTTCCGAGCGTGTCGCTGAGGTAACCGCTCGATTTACATTGGACGCTATGCCTGGTAAACAGATGGCTATCGATGCCGACTTGAATACCGGAGCAATTACCGATGCACAGGCAAAAGAACGTCGAGAGAAAATACAGCAGGAATCCAGCTTTTTCGGAGCCATGGACGGTGCTACGAAGTACGTAAAGGGAGATGCTACCGCAGGTCTTATTATTACAATGATTAACCTTATCGGTGGTACAGTTCTCGGAATGACAAACCTTGGATTGGATGCCATGTCTGCTATTCAAAAATATGGTATTCTTACCATTGGTGATGGTTTGGTCAGCCAGATCCCGTCCATGCTGATTTCATTATCAACAGGTATTTTGGTTACCAAAGCGTCAAAGGAAGCGGATTTTTCCAGCATATTGGTACGCCAGCTATTCGGAATTCCGAGAGTTATGTACATAGTTGGAGCAACAATGATGTTGCTTGGAATTGCAACCCCGTTAAATACAATTTTGTTCTTAATATTCGGAGCAGTATTTCTTATCTCCGGTAAGAATATAAGTACGAATAGTAAGATTGAAGCTGTGGAAGAGGAAGTTGAAGCAGCGGAAGAGGAAGCCGGCGAAATCAGGCGACCGGAGAATGTGGTATCTTTACTTTCCGTGGACCCAATCGAGTTGGAGTTTGGTTATGGAATCATTCCACTTGCGGATGTGAACCAGGGTGGAGACTTGCTGGATCGTGTTATTATGATTAGAAGACAGGTTGCGCTGGAACTTGGTACAGTGGTGCCTATCATCCGTTTGCGAGATAATATTCAGCTGAATCCCAACCAGTATATTATTAAAATTAAAGGTATACAGGTTACGGAAGGTGAGATTTTATTTGACCATTATATGGCAATGAATCCTGGATATGTTGAAGAAGAAATTTCCGGTATTCCAACTTTTGAGCCTTCTTTCCATTTACCGGCTATCTGGATTACAGAGAGTCAACGTGAAAGAGCTGAAAGCTTTGGTTATACCGTTGTAGATCCACCATCCATTATTGCTACCCATATTACAGAAGTTATTAAGGAGCATATTGCAGAACTCCTTACAAGACAGGATGTACAGAATTTAGTGGACAATTTGAAAGAAAGCAATCCGGTACTGGTGGAAGAATTAATACCGAAACTTTTGGGCTTGGGAGAAATTCAAAAGGTTTTACAGAATCTTTTGCGTGAACAAATTTCCATCCGGGATCTTTTAACAATATTTGAATGTTTGGCTGATCACGCAGCAACATCCAGAGATACGGATGTTTTGACGGAATATGTTCGTCAGAGTTTGAAACGATCAATTTCTGCTAAGTACTTCCCTGCAAATGAAACCACCAGTGTGGTAACCCTTGATCCAAAGGTTGAGCAGGATATTATGAACTCTGTGAAACAGACAGAGCAGGGAGCATATCTTACATTGGATCCGGAGAGAACAAAAGAGATTATGAAATCTGTGGAGGAAGAGGTAGCTAAGCTTGAAAATATCGGTAAAGCACCTATAGTAATTACCTCACCCATTGTAAGAATGTATTTTAAGAAACTGACGGAAGATTATATTAAAGATTTGATTGTGGTTTCTTATAATGAAATTGACTCCAACGTAGAATTACAGTCAGTAGGGATGGTGACAGGATAAAATGACAATCAAGAAGTTTATAGGGAAAACCGAGGAAGAAGCAACCGTAAAAGCAAAACAGGAGATGGGATCGGCTTGTGTGATTATGAATGTCAGACAGCTAAAACCAAGCGGCTTTTTTAAAGGATTCAAATCTCCGACCTATGAGGTGACAGCGGCAGTGGAAGAGAAGGATTATCGGGTAAATAGTGCTCCACAGCAGCAACAGCAGAATGGAACGAATAAAATTAATCTTTCTGCGAATGAGGATATTCAGGCATTGCTGAAGAATACTTCACCGAAGGAAGCAAAACAGGCAAGGGAAACAGCTGAAGCAGTAACCGGAAATGCGGATCCTATGGTGAATCCAAATGCTGTACGAAGAGATTACGAAACTCCGGTAAGAAAAGCACCGGAACCCATGCAGTCACCACTGATGGATCGTGCTTTTATGCAGGAACCAAGAAAGAGCACCGCAGTCCCAAGAGAAGACTATAATGGATTTGAAGAAAGATTGAGTAATCTTCAGACTATGTTAGAGCAGAGATTATCTCCGGTAAGGGAAGAGTCGGAGCTTTCATTGGAAGAGTCCAGAGCCATTAAAGCTCAGCAGGACGAGAATATGAAAATCGTTAAAATGATTTATAACAACCTGATTGACAATGAGGTTGATGAGAAATATGCCAATTCGCTGGTGGATGAAGTTGATCGCTCTTTAAAGGGCAGCATGAGTATTGATCACATGCTTTCAAACGTATACCAGAAGATGATTTTAAAATTTGGTCAGGCCAGTCCCATTGATTTAAATGGTCGTAAACCGAAGATTATCTTTTTTATCGGACCTACCGGAGTTGGTAAGACAACTACCATTGCAAAGATTGCAAGCAAAATGAAGGTTGATGCCGGAAAGAAGCTGGGGCTTTTAACGGCGGATACCTATCGAATTGCGGCTGAGGAGCAACTCCGCACTTATGCAAATATTTTGGATGCTCCATTAAAAATTGTGTATTCTGTAGAGGATCTTTCTGAGGCAGTAGAAGCCTATAAGGATATGGATGTGATTTTGGTAGATACTGCCGGATTTTCACATAAGAATAAGAATCAGAAAGCAGATACTAAGAAGCTGATCGAGGGATTGCCGGATGGTTATGATAAGGAAGTATATCTGGTATTAAGTGCAACAACAAAGTATCGTGATTTGATTGAAATTGCAGATGCATATCGTGAGATTACGGATTATAAATTAGTTTTCACGAAACTGGATGAAACCAGTGCGTATGGAAATCTGTACAACATGCGGATGTATACGGATTCTGCAATTTCCTATGTGACAAACGGACAGAATGTTCCGGATGATATTGAGGTATTTGATACACAAAGCATTGTAAAGAAATTGCTCGGGGGGAATTAGGAATGGATCAGGCACAACAGTTAAGAAATATTGTGAAGCGCCAGAATCAAGTGAATCCAGGAAAAGCCAGAGTTATTACAGTAACCAGTGGAAAAGGCGGTGTTGGAAAGTCCAATACGACCGTTAATCTTGCTGTGGAATTGAGGAAGTTGGGAAAGTCTGTAATCATTTTTGATGCAGACTTTGGGTTGGCTAATGTGGAGGTTATGTTTGGCGCGTTGCCGAAATATAACTTGAGTGATATTATTTTTAAAGGGAAAAGTATTCGTGAGATTATTACGGAAGGACCGGAAGGAATTCAGTTTATCTCCGGTGGATCCGGTATTGTGGAACTCAGTAATTTAAATCGGCAACAGATAGGTTTTATGATTAAAAATCTGGCGGATTTAGATGACATGACGGATGTCATTATTATTGATACCGGTGCGGGAATTTCTGACAGTGTTATGGAATTTGTGTTGGCGAGCCCTGAGGTTTTGCTAGTGACCACACCGGAGCCCAGTTCTTTGACAGATGCCTACTTTTTGCTGAAGGCATTGTATAGGAATCCGTTATTTGATCCAACTCGCACCATGATACATGTTCTGGCTAACAAAGTAAGTTCTTTGGAGGACGGAGATGTGGTGTTTAATAAACTTTCCAGTGTGGTGACACAGTTTTTGGGGGGAGAGTTGGATTATATCGGAATTGTACCGGCAGACAGTTCGGTTGATAAAGCAATTCGTCAACAGAAGCCGGTAACCATGCTATATCCGAACGCTAAATCTTCGGAAGCATATCGTGTTTTGGCGGATAATCTTATTAATGGCAAACACGAACAAATGGAAATGAAAAGAGGGATTGCACAGTTATTTGCTAATTTTGTTAACAAAATGAAATAGACGGAGGAAACCTATGGACGCTGATTTCTTAAAAGTTGGGACCAGATTGGAAATAACCTCTGTCCCGGGGGACGATGAGGAATTCCATGATGAAGGAATAAGCTATGCCAGTATGATTGAGGATGTCTTTCCAAATGGGGATTTGGAGGTGGATATGCCTACTTATCAACGAAAGCTGGTATTGCTGCATAATGGAATGCGGTATCAGGTATTCTTCTTCCAGAACAAGGTGACGTACATGGCTATCTGTGAAGTGGTTGATCGGTATAAGACCGAGAATCGCTATTACCTAAGAATAGCAATGAAAACACAACCGGTTAAGTTCCAGAGAAGAGAATATTTTCGTTGCGAATGTCTCATTGATTTTATGTATGCGGAGCTTCCGAATAAGGATTATGATGATGAGGCATTGATAAAGCTTCGTAGAGAACTACAGGGAGCCAGATTGGGCAACCTTGTTAAAAGTGGTGTGATTCTGGATATCAGTGGAGGAGGTATCCGGTTTGCATCTAAAGAAAAGAACATACCCGGAGGCTATATCCGGATAATAGTTGACATCCCGATCTATGAAAATGAGTATCGGAAATTCGATTTGATCGGAAAAGTTATATCTTGCGATCCAATCGAAGATACGCGTATGAAGTATGTGAATCGTGTAATGTTTATGTGTATTGACAATAGTGAACGAGAGGAAATAATCCGATTTATCTTTGAACAGGAAAGAAAAACCAGAAAACTCTCAAGGGGATGATAAAATGAAGAAAAATATTATGGTTGTTGATGACTCTGCACTCATGAGAAGGGTTATATGTGATATAATCAATTCAGATAGTTCCTTCGAAGTAGTGGATACGAGTCGAGATGGTCAGGAAGCATATGAGAAGATTTTAATGCGTCAGTTTGATGCCATTATTCTCGATATCAACATGCCTCGAATGGACGGTCTGGAATTACTTAGAAAATTAAAAAAAGAGCGGATCAAAGTGACGGTCATTATGGCAAGTACGCTTACCGTGGAAGGCGCCAAGGAAACTATTGAATCTTTGGAGTTGGGAGCATTTGATTTTGTAACCAAACCGGGTAATGTTATTGAGGCAAAAGGAGAAGAATTCTCCAGTCGTTTGCTGAATATGCTTCGTGTGGCGCTTCATATCGATAGCGGTTCGACACGCCCTCGTACGTCGGAAACAATACGACCCGTTAAGCCGACTCCCCAGCCGGTTAAGGAAGAGCGAGGAGCGAAGAGCTTTTTCTCTAGACAGACCCCTGTTAAAGAAAAGCCGGCAACAACCATTCGACCTCAAATTACATCCCCGATTGCGACCCAGACTGCTAAACCGACAACAGGAGTGGTTGGAGCAGAACGCAGCACAGTTAAGAGCGGTAATAAGTTAGTGGCATTGGCTTGTTCCACCGGTGGTCCACAGTCCCTGCAGAAGGTTATCCCCCTTTTGCCGGCGGAAATGGATGCACCTATGGTACTTGTACAGCATATGCCGGTTGGTTTTACCAAGTCTTTAGCGGATCGCCTGAACGAATTATCCAAGGTTACTGTTAAAGAAGCGGAAGAAGGGGACGTTCTTAAGAAAGGACATGTTTATATTGCACCTGGAGGTAAACATCTGACTGTTGCGAAGAAAGCCGATGGAAGCCATGCGATTCATTTGGATGATTCCCCTGCAGTTGGTGGATTGAAGCCATGTGCAGATTTGATGTATGATTCGCTTACCAATTGCGGATACGATGAGATTGTTTGTGTCGTATTAACCGGAATGGGTGAAGATGGTTGCAAAGGTATTAAGAAATTATTGAAGAGCAAGCCCGTGTATACCATCAGTCAGGATGAAGCAACCTGTGTAGTATATGGAATGCCGAGAGCTGTAGCAGAAGCTGGCGTTTCAAATAAAGTAGTTCCATTACAAAACGTAGCATCAACTATCATTACGAATGTGGGGGTACACTAGTATGGACGTAAGTCAGTATCTTGAGATTTTTATTGATGAAACAAGTGAGCATATTCAGAATCTGAGTGATTGTATTATGTCGCTTGAACAGGAACCGGACAACAAAGACACTATTAACGAAATCTTCCGTGCGGCCCATTCCTTGAAAGGTATGGCAGGTACCATGGGCTTTAAGAGAATGCAGCGTCTGACGCACGACATGGAAAATGTATTCCAGGAAGTTCGTTCTGATAAGATTAAAGTAAATAGTGCCATGATTGACATTCTTTTCCAGTGTCTGGATGCGATTGAAGGCTATTTGGATACCGTAAAGAATACTTCCAATGAAGGAACGGAAGAGAATGAAGCTATTGTAAACAGCTTGAACGTTATTTTAAACGGTGGCGATCCCGGTGAGGGAGGAGCAGCAGCTGGCGGTGAAACACAGGCTGCGGCAGAAGAAACTAAAGAAGAAGAGAAGGAAGAAGATGGCTTTGCCATGAAATTCCTTAAAAATGTTACGGAAGAAGATAAGGAAACCATCAAGAAATCCATTTCTTCCGGCAATAAAGTATATGGCATGACCGTATACATTGACAAGAATTGCTTGTTAAAATCGGCAAGAGCCTTCTTAGTATTTAAGGCAATTGAAGATTTGGGAAATATTATCTATTATGACCCATCTTCCCAGGATATTGAGGACGAAAAGTTTGAATTTGACTTCAGTATTTGTATTGAGTCTGAGCACGAGTTTGATGAATTGGTAGCAGCGGCTAAGACAGTTTCTGAAATTGAAGAAGCAGTTGGTAAGCAGATTGAAGAAGCTGATTTGGAAGCGAAAGCGGCTCCGGCTCCACAGGAAGAGAAGAAAGAAGAAGAAAAACCGGCTGCAGCGCCACCTGCTCCGGCACCTGCAGCAAAACCTGCAGCAAAACCGGCGGGAAAAGCAGCAACAAATAAGCCTGCAGCAAGTAATAAGCCTGTAACAAGCAGAACTGTCCGTGTGGATATTGAGAAACTGGATACATTAATGAATCAGGTATCTGAGTTGATTATTGCAAAGAACTCTATCGTATCTATTTCCAATATGGAAGGTGATACTACACACAGCCAGTCCTTTACAGAGCAGATTGAGTATCTGGAACGTATTACCACAGGACTTCATGAATCTGTAATGAAAGCCCGAATGGTTCCGATTGAAAGTGTTGTAAACAAATTCCCACGTATGATTCGTGATTTGTCTAAGACACTGCAGAAACCAATGGAACTGGTAATGACCGGTGAGGAGACAGAACTTGACCGTACTGTAGTTGACCAGATTGGTGACCCGTTGCAGCATTTGCTTCGTAACTCCGCAGACCATGGTTTGGAAATGCCGGATGTACGTGCACAGCGTGGTAAGCCTGAAACCGGACGTATTTTCCTGAATGCGTTCCAGGAAGGTAACAACGTTATTATCGAAGTAGGCGATGACGGTAATGGTATTGATACTCAGTCCGTTAAGGAAAAAGCCATTGAGCGTGGTCTGGTAACACCGGAACAGGCAGAGAACTTGAGCCAGAAAGAAATTATTGATTTCTTGTTTATGCCGAGTTTCTCTATGGCTAAGAAGATTTCCGATATTTCCGGACGAGGCGTTGGTCTTGATGTTGTTAAGTCCGGTATCGAAGCCCTTGGTGGTGATGTAGAGGTTAAAACAACCTTAGGCGAAGGTAGTAAGTTTACTGTTCGCTTGCCATTAACCCTTGCTATTATCCAGGCTTTGATGATTGAGATTGAAGATGAGAAGTATGCGATTCCGTTAGGATCCATTCAGAATATTGAAAACATCGAAGTAGATGAGATTAAGTATGTACAGGCCAAAGAAGTTATTACCGTTCGTGGATCTGTATATCCGCTTATCCGTCTTGATGAAATCCTGGATGTAGAACGTAAGGATCCGGAAGCTGAGAAGAATAAGACAAGCCTGACCGTTGTAATTGTTCGTAAGGGTGATAATTTTGCCGGCCTCGTTGTTGACAGACTGATGGGTCAGCAGGAAATCGTTATTAAATCCATGGGCGATTACATTAACAATAACAAGATGATCAGCGGTGCTACCATTCTTGGAGATGGTGAAGTTGCACTTATTCTGGATGCGAATACATTAATGTAGGAGGAAAAGGTTATGGCAGGAGAAAATGCATTAACAACCCTTGATGGGGATAAGAAGCAATATATCGTAGTAAAAATTGGCAGTGAGCAGTACGGCATTGATATTAGTTTTATCGATAATATTGTTCGTATGCAGAGTATAACCAGAGTGCCGAAGGCGCAGGAATATTTTAACGGTATTATTAACCTGCGTGGTGAAGTCCTTCCGGTTATGAGTGTTCGTAAAAGAATGGGGTTGCCTGATGATGAATTTAATAACAACACCAGAATTATCATTCTGAAGATTGAAGAACGTGGTGGTTTGGGAATTATAGTTGATCAGGTAAAAGAAGTTGTTGAACTTGGTCCGAATGAGATTGATAATTACAGTCCGGAAACCAAGGATGAAAAAGGTGATTTCATTAAGGGAATTGGTAAAAATAACAACCAGTTAATTTCCTTGCTTGATTTGAATGCAATTATTGATGATAAGGAAAGTATGTAAAAACAGAACAATAGTGGGACCCACCCGGTCTCACTATTGTTGTGCATAAAGGAGAAAGTATGGCAGATTATAGCTTAGAAGATGTTAATAATATTTATTTTGACGTATTAAAAGAAATAGGAAATATTGGTGCAGGAAATGCAACTACCGCTATTGCATCCATGCTTCAGTTAAGACTGGATATGAATGTACCAAAGGTACAGCTTTTATCCTTCCCGGAACTGGGTGGTGCTGTTGGTGGAGAAGAGAATCAGATCGTTGGAATTTATCTGGAGGTCGGTTCTGATATTTCCGGAAGTATGATGTTCTTATTGCAGATGGAATCCGCCAGATTCCTGGTAAATAAGATGATGATGAAGGAAGGCGGAGATCCCAATCATTTTGACGAGATTGAAATGTCTGCATTAAAAGAAGTTGGAAACATCATTGCAGGTTCTTATCTCTCAGCACTTGCATCTATGACGCAGTTAACAATTACTCCATCCGTACCATATCTTGCAATTGACATGGCGGCGGCTATTTTAAGTGTTCCGGCAATTCAGTTCGGACAGTATGGAGATAATGCATTATTGATTCAGACCGAGTTCGGTGATGATGTTATGATTGATGGATATTTCATTTTATTGCCGGATTTAGAATCTTATGCAAAGATTTTGTCGTCGTTAGGTATTCAAGTATAGAGGGAGAGTCTATGGGTAAAGTAATTAAAGTAGGTATGGCAGATTTAAAAACAGCTCGCGATCCCGATGTTCTTACTACCCTTGGATTGGGGTCCTGCATTGGTATTGCATTATGGGATCCAACCACAAAGATTGGTGGTCTGGCTCATATTATGTTGCCAGACAGTACAGCGATTAAGAATAATTCTAATATTGCAAAGTTTGCTGATACCGGAATTGTAGAGCTTTTAAATCAAATGGTGAAACTGGGAGCGCGTAAAAGCAGTATAGTAGCCAAAATTGCCGGAGGAGCAAGGATGTTCGAAATGAGCGGTGGCTCAACCATCGGTAGTGTAGGTGACCGGAACGCGGAAAGCTCGAAGGAAACCTTGAAAAAGCTGGGTATTCGTCTAATTGCAGAAGATACCGGTTTAAATTACGGTCGTACAGTAGAATTGTACTGTGAGAATGGTGAATTCCTTATTAAGGCCGTAGGTAAACCGGTGAAGAAGATTTAATGAAAGACATAATAGGAAAACGAGGAAACCGGCATGAGTGATAAGGAAAAAGAAAAAGATAAGGAAAATGAAAAAGATAAAGAAAAATTAAGCGATCAGAATGGGGAACAGGCTGATGAAAAGAAAAAGTACAGAACCATTATTAACACGAAGCCGGTTCCATCCATCTGTATGCTTTTAGCGGGTATTGTCCGCTGCATTTTTGGAATCATATACCGCGATGAGCTGAAAAGCTTTTTGTGGACATTGGTTCTGGTAATGATTTGCTTTTATATAATCGGCTTTTTGGTTAAGGTAATCTTAGATCGTAACTTTAAGGAAATGATTGAAGATGCACCGGTAGAGACACCTGAAGAAGAGCGGGAACTTGAGAATATTGAGGAAACCGATGGAGTCGTTGCCGAAGAAGCCGGTTTTATACAGGAGAAGCTTGTGAATCCGGTAAATGATGAAGAGGAAGTGGATTCGTTTTAAATAACAAAACCTGGAGGACGCTAGATGAAGCCGGAAGAAAAAGAAATGCTCTGGGTACAATATAGAAAGCAGCCAAGCGCAGAGTTAAGGGAGCAGCTTATTATAGAATATTCGCCCCTTGTAAAGATTGTTGCTGGCAGACTTGGAATGTATCTGGGCGGTAATTTGGAATATGAAGATCTGGTGAGTTACGGAATTTTTGGACTGATCGATGCGATTGATAAATTTAACCTTGAAAAAGAGGTTAAGTTTGAAACTTATGCCAGTTTAAGAATTCGTGGGGCTATTTTAGACCAGATTCGAAAAATGGATTGGATCCCCAGAACCATTCGTCAGAGGCAGCGCAAGATTGATGAAGCAGTGAAGAATCTTGAAAATCAGTTGGGGCGTGCTGCAAGCGAAGGGGAGATAGCAGAGGAGTTGGGACTTACTCTGGATGAGTATTCCGAGTGGCAGAATCAGATGAAGGTAACCAACATGGTTTCCCTGAATGAATTTGAGGATCAGGGGCCGGAACCGGTTATGGATGCCAGACATAACAGTCATTTTCAGGAGCCGGAGATGGCTATTGAGAAGGAAGGACTGAAGCAGGCTCTGGCAAGTAGCTTGGAGCTGTTGACCGAAAAAGAAAAACAGGTTATTCTTTTTTACTACTATGAAGAAATGACTTTAAAGGAAATTAGTTTGGTTTTAGAGGTTTCTGAATCCCGTATTTCGCAGTTACATACCAAAGCATTACAGAAAATGAAAAAAGGTATGGGTGATTACATGGATGTGTTGTATAATTAGAAAGTTGGGGGATTTGTTGGATGAATGGATATGCACAGTTAGTGGTAGAGGGAGATAATACCTTGGTTAAGATTATGCCGCCGGATGAAGGCGGTAAGAAGCAGGATGTGGCATCTTTAACCGAGTATCTCGAAAGAAACCAGTTGAATGAATACAGTGTAAAAGAGCTGTCTGTTCTTTGTGAGAAATCGGATGGTGTAACCACATCAAAGGTGGGGCCGGCACCTTTCCGTCCTTATGATGAACAGATTGATTTGAATGTTTCCATAGACAAAATGCTGGTGTTTTGTCGCTTTTTTCCACCCTCAGAGGGTGGAACAATGTTGGATGAGGGGAAAATCATCGAGCATTTGCGACAGAACAAAGTAGTGTATGGCGTTGATCAGGAAGCGTTAAATCGCTTTTTGGCAAATCATGAGTATAACCGTGACATTGTGATTGCTAAAGGCCAGCCGGCAAGACAGGGTAAAGATGGAAAGATTGAGTATTTCTTTAATACTTCTCTTAGCACTAAGCCTAAGAAAAATGAAGACGGAACGGTTAACTATCACGAACTGAATACTGTCAGCATTGTGCAGAAGGGACAGTGCCTGGCGAGGAGAATTCCTGCAGATATGGGTGACATCGGAACGGATGTATTTGGCGCCGAAGTGAAGCCGCATCAGGTAAAAGAGGCAAAGCTTTCCTTCGGAAATAATATTACCCTGTCTGATGATGAGAATGAAATTTTTTCGGATGTAACGGGACATGCAACCTTAACCCAGGACAAAGTCTTTGTATCCGATATTTTAGATATACCGGCAGATGTGGATACGTCTACAGGCGATATTACCTATGAAGGATCCGTTCTTGTTCATGGAAATGTGAAGAGTGGATTTAAAGTTCAGGCAAAAGGTGATGTGGTTGTAGAAGGCGTTGTAGAAGGCGCAATTGTTGTTTCGGAAGGCCAGATTGTAATCAAACGAGGAATTCATGGTGTCAACAAGGGTGTGTTGGATGCCAAAGGAAATGTTCTTTGTAAGTTTATTGAGAATGCCAGAGTTATTTCCGGTGGCTATATTGAGACGGAAGGTATTTTGCACAGTAAAGTTTCTGCAACAACCAATATTATTGTTCATGGTAAAAAAGCTATGATTGCAGGTGGCGTTGTGCGTGCCGGCAATATGGTAGAAGTAGATACCCTTGGATCCGAAATGGGAGCTGCTACAGCGGTGGAAGTAGGTGTGGATCCCAAGAAGAAAGCTCGCTTTATGGAAGTTTCCGATGCCATTAAGGCAAAACGCAAGGAAGTGGATTCCATTAAGCCGATTTTACAGAATTTCTCTGAAAAAATGGCTGCGGGAGTTCAGATTCCGGAAGATAAAATGCAATATGTTCAGAAGCTTTCCATGGCATTTAAAGGATTGCAGGGTGAATTAAAAGCATTGAATGAAGAATATGAAATGCTAAATAAAGAGATTATGACCGGAAAAGATGCAAAGGTGAAGGTTACCAAGGATGTTTTCCCCGGAGTAACCATCGCTATTTCCGATGTAAGTCTTACAACAAAGACCAATCGTTCATTTTGTCAGTTTGTAAGAGAAGGCGGTGCAGTTACGGTTAAGAATCTCTAGGGATTATAAGGAGAGATTTGTATGACAATCAGACCGATTGATTTTAACGGTATGATGCAAAGAAGCCAGGACGTCAGTACTTTGAAACAACACGAAGATCAGCGTCCGGTTATTGAACAGCAGCATATCGAGCATAAGGAAGAGAAAAAAATTGAGCATCGTTTGCATCAGGTTAATGAATCCGAGAAGAAGGATGAAACCCAGACTAAATATGATGCGCGAGATGAGAGCAAAAATAAATATTTTGCCAATCCCAATGCGAAGAAGAAAAAGAAGGAGGAAAAAGATAAAGTCACACCAAAGGCGCAGTATTCCGGAGGTTTTGACATTAAAATCTAGAAATTATGGGCGTATTAGAGGCTATTTTTTTGGTTGTCGGTGTCGCTTTTATTATTGTAAGTTTTTTCATCACCGATAAACTTTCCGATAAAGATGTGGAGGAATTGGCCACATTAAGTGAGGCACAATTAAAAGTTATTACGGATAAGCAGGTTCAGGAAGCTAAGAAACGCGTAGAACAGGCCATCCAGGAGACTGCTGTCAGCAAAGAAGAACAGTCTGAACGAGCTATGGAACAGGTTAGCAATGAAAAGATTATGGCCATCAGCGAGTATTCGGATACAGTTTTGGATTCTATTAACAAAACCCATAACGAAGTTATGTTCTTGTACAGTATGTTGAATGATAAACATACGGAATTAACCAAATTGGCAAATGATTTGACTGCGTTGGAAGGAGAGGCGGCAGGTTTTGTAAATCAGGCAAAGCAGCAAATAGCTGTAGCCCAGAAGCCACAGGAAGTACCGGTTGCTCCTGCACCAGCACCTCACCCTGTAGTAAAACCGGTTCAGCCGGTTTTACAGCCGGCTCCCAAGGTTAGCGAACCTGTAAAACAGGAGACGGATGCTACGGAGGAAATCAAGAAGGAAAAGGCTCCTATGTTTTCCAACCGTGACCGGATTTTAGAGTGCTACCGTAAGGGAATGAGTGAAGTGGAAATTGCAAAAGCGCTTTCTCTGGGAATCGGTGAAGTACGTTTGGTTATTGATTTGTATGATGAGGTGTAGGAATGAGGTTTAAATATTATCTTCGGGGAGCCGGAGTGGGAATTTTGGTAACCACCATTGTGCTTACCATTGCTTTTTGGCGTTTTAAACCTACTCTTACGGCAGATGAGATTCGCCTTCAGGCAAGAAAGCTGGGTATGGTGGAAGCGGAAGAAGCGGATAAGCAACAAGAAGAGACAGAGAAGAAAGAAGATTCAAAAGAAGATAAACCGACTGAACCGGAAGAGAATCAGGAAAAACCTGAGGATGAAAAATCCGAAAATGAAAAGTCGGAAGATGAAAAAGAGAAGAAGGAAGAATCCGAGAAAGAATCTGACAAGAAAGAGGATTCTAAGAAGGATGAAACTACCGGAAAAGAAGATAAAAAAGATGACTCCGAGAAAGAAGATAAAGAGAAGGAACCCCGCAAGATTCGTTTTGTGGTTTCCGGTGGGGAATTCTCCGATGTTATTTGCGAACACTTAAAGGAAAAGGGACTTATTAAGAATGCAGAGCGATATAATCGTTGGTTGGGAAGACATGGTTATGATAACATGATTCAGCCCGGAGTATACCGTATTAAAGAGGGTTCCACCTATAAAGAAATCGCGGAAATATTATCAGAACACTAAGAAAATGCTTGCATTGGATTACAAAGTATGCTAGAATATTTGAGTCTGGGCGTACAGGTAAATCCATGCAGGCATTTTTTGTGTGTAAACCTACCGGACAGAAGTAACTATATTTAGCAATCACATAAGTGGATTTAGGGGAGGGTGCCTAGGTTTCCCCTGAAGATGAAGCTTGTGGAAGAATGAACCAATGGAGGTAAGTAAAATGGGCGTAATTTCAATGAAACAGTTATTAGAAGCAGGTGTTCATTTTGGACATCAGACAAGAAGATGGAACCCGAAAATGGCTCCGTACATCTACACCGAGCGTAACGGTATCTACATCATCGACTTACAGAAATCTGTAGGTAAGGTTGATGAAGCTTATAAAGCAATCGCTGATATCGCTGCTGACGGTGGCACAATTCTTTTTGTTGGTACTAAGAAACAGGCACAGGAAGCAATTCAGACAGAAGCTGAGCGTTGTGGAATGTACTATGTAAACGAGAGATGGTTAGGTGGTATGCTTACCAACTTCAAGACCATTGAAAGCCGTGTTAAGAGATTGAAAGCTATCGAGAAGATGCAGGAAGACGGTACCTTTGATGTACTTCCTAAGAAAGAAGTAATCGCTCTTAAGAAAGAGCTTGCTAAGCTTGAGAAGAACCTTGGTGGTATCAAAGAAATGAAGAAACTTCCGGATGCAATCTTCGTAGTAGATCCTAAGAAGGAAAGAATCTGCGTGCAGGAAGCTCATACACTTGGTATTCCGCTTATCGGAATCGCAGATACCAACTGTGATCCGGAAGAACTTGATTACGTAATTCCGGGAAATGACGATGCAATTCGTGCAGTTAAATTAATCGTTGCTAAGATGGCAGATGCTGTTATCGAAGCAAACCAGGGTGAAGCTGTTTATACAGAAGAAGTTGAAGTAGGCGAGAACCCATCTATGGAAGAGATCGCAGCAGAATAATCTTTTAAGACAAACGGAGGAATTGAAAATGGCTATTACAGCAGCAATGGTAAAAGAATTAAGAGAGCTTACCGGAGCAGGTATGATGGACTGCAAGAAGGCTCTTAATGAAACCAACGGAAATATGGACGAGGCAGTTGAGTTCTTAAGAAAGAACGGACAGGCTAAGGCAGAGAAGAAAGCAAGCAGAATCGCAGCAGAAGGTATTTGCTGCATCGCTGTTGACGGAGATAAGAAAGCAGCCGTTGTAGAAGTTAACTCTGAAACAGACTTCGTTGCAAAGAACGAGAAGTTCCAGACCTTCGTAAAGGCTGTAGCAGAGAAGGCATTAACAACATCTGCAGCTGATATGGATGCGTTTATGGCAGAGAGCTGGGATGGTTCCAAGACCATTTCCGAAGAACTTATTGAGCAGATTGCTACCATCGGTGAGAAATTAAGCATTCGTCGTTTTGAGAAGGTAGAAGCTGCTAATGGTTGTGTTGTTTCTTACGTACACGGTGGCGGAAGAATCGGCGTTATCGTTGAGGCTGAAACTTCTGTTGTTAACGATACTGTAAAAGAAGCATTAGGAAATGTTGCAATGCAGATTGCTGCTATGTATCCAAAGTATGTAGACCGTAGTGAAATCAGTGCGGACTACATTGCACATGAGAAAGAGATCTTACTTGCTCAGATTAAGAACGATCCGAAGGAATCCCAGAAACCTGAGAAGGTTATTAACGGAATGATTGAAGGTCGTGTAAACAAAGAATTAAAAGAAATCTGCTTAGTTGATCAGGTATATGTTAAGGCTGAAGATGGTAAACAGACCGTTGCTAAGTATCTTGAAGAGATTTCCAAGCAGGTTGGAGCAACTGTAGCAGTTAAGAGATTTGTTCGTTTCGAGACCGGTGAAGGTATGGAGAAGAAGAACGAAGACTTCGCAGCTGAAGTTGCAGCACAGATGAACGCTTAATTTGTTCAATCTTTGTATTTAGAAGGAATTGCTCTTGGATTCGTTGAAATCAGGCGGATCCAAGAGCATATTTTTTTGCAAAAATACAGCTTTTCATGGAATTATTAAAGAAAAATCGCTTAATATTATTGATTATTTTGTGTGATGTGGTAAAATAAAAAAGGATTTTTTTACGGAGGAGAGCATGAGTGATAAGCCAATAACAGGTATGAGAGAACAGCAGCGTAGACGCCAGCGGATTAACCGTATGAAATCTGCCCTGTTAACGATTATTGTCGGGTGGATTTTATTATCCATGGCAGCCTGCATTTTTTTAGGTGTGCGTGTGTTTTCTCTACACAAGAAGATAGATAAGATTTACAGTTATCTAACCTCTGCTTCCGGTAACGCTGTGATGACCTATTTAGATAATATGTCCATGAATGAAGAATCCTTAGACAGCGATGCTCCGATTATTTACGATATGAACAAGCAGGAGCTCATTGACGAGGAAGAAGCACAGAAGGTATATCTTACCTTTGATGATGGTCCCAGCGAGAATACGGAGCAGATTTTGGATGTTTTAAAAGAGTATAACGTGAAAGCCACATTCTTTGTGGTGGGAAGAACCGATGAGCATTCTCTTGCAATGTATAAGAGAATTGTAGATGAAGGACATACCATTGCACTTCATACTTATTCTCATAAGTATTCCCGCATCTACGCTTCCTTAAAGAATTTTAAAAAGGATTTAAAAAAAATAAGCGACTTGGTATATGATACCACCGGTGTGAGAACCAAATATATGCGGTTTCCTGGAGGCAGTTCCAATCAGGTTAGTAGCATCAGCATGAAGAAGTTTATTAAGCTGGTGACAAAAGAGGGCTACACGTATTTTGACTGGAATGTGGTTTGCGGAGACGCTACAAGCATTCAGTATACGCCGGATGAATTGCGTGAGAATGTGATTTCCGGAGTTTCCAAGCATCAGAATTCAGTTGTATTGATGCATGATGCGCCTAATAAGACTTCCACGGTAGAGGCATTGCCGAAGATGATAGAGCAGCTTCAGGCACAGGAATATCAATTGCTTCCTATCGATGAGAATACAAAAATTATTCAGCATGTCTCGGTTGAGGATGTTGTAAAAGATGAAAACTGATAATATTGGAGGTACGTTTCATGAGTTTTTTTAAGGAATTCAAAGAGGATTTATCAACAGCGGCTAAAGAAATGATGCCAGGCGGTGAACCTATGGAGAATCTGAATGAGGATTTTCTGGAAGAGGGAACAGACGAAGCGTTGGTAAATGAGAAGATGAATGAAATTGATGATATGTTAAAGGAGTCTGTTGCACCGGTAAAACAGCCTGAACCAGCAACTTCTTACTATCAGTCAGCTCCGGTTGCACCACAGGTAGCACCGGCACCGCAGGTTGCTCCGGTTCGTACAGCAGGACAGGCGACCGAAGAAACAGCAGTAATCACCGAAGGCATGACTATTACAGGTAACGTTGAGTCCACCGGTTCTGTAGAGGTTCGTGGAAACGTTGTTGGTGATGTTCGTTGTAACGGTAAGCTGGTTGTTACCGGTTCTATTTCCGGAAATACCCAGTCCTCCGAATTCTTTGCTGATAATGCAAGAATTCAGGGAGAAATTATTGCTGAGGGAACTGTAAAAGTTGGAAATGGTTCCATCATTATCGGAAACATCTCTGCAACATCTTCTGTTATCGCAGGAGCTGTTAAGGGTGATATCGATGTTCAGGGACCGGTTGTTGTAGATACATCTGCAGTTGTTATGGGTAACATCAAATCCCGTTCTGTTCAGATTAACAATGGTGCTGTTATTGAAGGTTACTGTTCTCAGAGCTATTCTGACATTGACGTTCAGAACGTATTCGGTTAAGGAGTGTAGAGCATGAAGAGAGTATTACTGAAACTCAGCGGTGAAGCTCTGGCGGGAGATAAGAAGACCGGATTTGACGAGGCAACGGTAATTGCCGTTGGCAAACAGGTGAAGCAGTTGGTAGACCAGGGTACACAGGTTGGAATCGTCATTGGCGGTGGTAACTTCTGGAGAGGAAGAACCAGTGAGCATATGGATCGAACTAAAGCAGACCAGATTGGAATGTTGGCGACGGTTATGAACTGTCTGTATTGTTCCGAGATTTTTAGAAGTCTGGATATGAAGACTGCTGTTTTGACTCCCTTTGAATGCGGTTCTTTTACCAAGTTATTTTCAAAGGACAGAGCTAATAAGTATTTTTCAAAGAATATGGTTGTATTCTTTGCCGGTGGTACAGGACATCCTTATTTTTCCACCGATACGGCAACCGTTCTTCGTGCGATTGAAATAGAAGCAGAGGTTATTTTACTTGCCAAGGCTATTGATGGTGTATATGACAGTGATCCAAAGACCAATCCGGATGCTGTTCGATATGATGAAGTCACTATTGCCGAAGTAATAGATAAGAAGCTGGCTGTAGTAGATTTGACCGCTTCCATTATGTGTATGGAACATAAGATGCCAATGTATGTATTTGCATTGAGCGAGGATAACAGTATCGTGAAAGCTATTTCCGGTAATTTCAACGGTACGAAAGTATTAGTTTAATAGGGAGGTTCAAATGGACGAGAGATTATTGCCATTTAAAGATAAGATGGAAAAGTCCCATGCCAATTTAGTGCAGGAGTACGGTACAATCCGTGCGGGACGTGCAAACCCTCATGTATTAGATAACATTCGCGTGGATTATTATGGAACACCTTCCGGTCTGCAACAGGTAGCAAACGTATCTGTTCCGGAACCGAGAATGATTCTTATTCAGCCTTGGGATGCTTCTTTGTTGAAAGAAATCGAGAAGGCGATTAACATGTCAGATTTGGGAATTAACCCAACTAACGATGGTAAAGTGATTCGATTGGTGTTCCCGGAACTTACCGAGGAGCGTCGTAAAGAGCTTGCCAAGGAAGTTAAGAAAAAGGGCGAGGATGCCAAGGTTGCTATCCGTAACATTCGTCGTGATGCCAATGATTCCATTAAGAAGGCAGCGAAATCTGAGGATCTTTCAGAAGATATCGTTAGCCAGTTAGAGGATGAAGTTCAGAAGATGACAGATTCCTACATCAAGAAGATTGATGGAACAATTGATGAGAAATCAAAAGAAATTATGACTGTATAAGATCATGGGGACAGGCGTTTGCGTGTCCCCAGTTTTACATGTTGAAAGGAGCTTCTGTTGTAATGAAGGAGCTAAATCATATAGCAATTATTCTGGACGGAAATGGTCGATGGGCCAAGAAGCGTGGACTTCCCAGAAAGATGGGACATGTGCAGGGAGCCAGAACGGTAGAGAAGGTTTGCCGTTTGTGTCATAAGAAAGGGATTAAATATTTGACCATCTATGCTTTTTCCACTGAGAACTGGAAGAGACCGGATGATGAAGTGAAAGCTATTATGTCCCTATTTGACTCCTATCTGGATTCCTGCATTCGTACTTCTAAGAAAGATAATATGAGAGTACGTCTTTTGGGCGATAGGGAAGGGCTTGAAATGCTTTTACCCAAAATTGAAAAACTGGAAAGCGTTTCTGCGGATAACACAGGATTACAATTACAGATTTGTATAAATTACGGCGGAAGAGATGAAATTCGTCGGGCGGTAAAGAAATTATCGGAAAAGGTTGCCGACGGAAGCCTTTTACCGGAAGAGATTACTGAAGATATGATTTCTCATGCTTTGGATTCCGGAGATATCCCGGACCCGGATTTATTAATCCGTACCAGTGGAGAACAGCGACTGTCCAACTTTTTATTGTGGCAGCTTGCTTACTCCGAGTTTTATTTTACATCGGTGGTATGGCCGGATTTTGATGAAGAACAATTGGATCTTGCGATTGATACTTATTATCATCGTGATCGTAGATTTGGAAATGTGAAGGAGGAAACATAAGGGTGTTTAAGACAAGACTGATTAGCGGTATCGTTCTTGTTGTGGCAGCACTTTTTCTGATTATAACAGGAGGAGATGTGCTTCTTTGTGCTATGGGAGCTGTGGCTGCCTGCGGCTTATTTGAACTTTATCGGGTATTTCAGATTGAAAAGGGACTTATGGGAGCTATTGGCTATTTGACCTTGTTTGTATACTATTATAATTTGAAGTTTGCCTTTATAAAAGATTTGATGCCACTGTTTCTTGCGGCAATGATTTTGATTTTGGCGGTATATGTTTTTACCTTCCCGAAATATCACGCAAACCAGATGTTATGTGCATTTTTCGGAATTTTTTATGTTGGCGTTTTGGTATCCTTTGTATATCAGACAAGAATGTTGCCTTCCGGAAGTTTTCTGGTGTGGCTTATCTTTTTGTCTTCCTGGGGTTGCGATACCTGTGCGTACTGTGCAGGTCGACTCTTTGGTAAACATAAGATGGCACCGGTTTTAAGTCCGAAAAAGACAATCGAAGGAGCCATTGGCGGAGTTCTCGGAAGCATTATTTTAACACTGATTTACAGTTATGTGATGAAGCAGTTCTTTATAATTCCGGATCGTACCATGGTTGTAATGCTTATTGTGAGTGCGGCGGGAGCGCTTATTTCCATGGTTGGAGATTTGGCTGCTTCAGCTATTAAACGTAACTATGAAGTAAAAGATTATGGCAAATTAATCCCCGGTCATGGCGGGATTATGGATCGGTTTGACAGTGTATTTTTTACAGCGCCTATCGTATACTATATGGCAGTGTATCTGATTTAGATTAGGAGTAGAGTATGAGAAAAATTGCAATTCTGGGTTCCACCGGTTCCATCGGTACCCAGACTCTGGAAGTGATTTCCAGGCTGGAAGATTGCGAAGTCGTAGCCCTTTCTGCCGGTAGAAATATTAAGCTTCTGGAAGAACAGATTCGCGCTTTTAAACCGGCCATAGTTGCGGTTGAAAGGGAAGATGATGCCGCGGATTTAAAGCAGCGTGTGGCAGATTTGCCTGTAAAAGTATATTCAGGCATGGAGGGACTGATAGAAGTTGCAACTTACCCGGAAAGCGATATCTTGGTTACAGCTATAGTAGGAATGCTTGGAATTCGTCCAACTATTGCGGCCATTGAGGCAGGTAAGGACATTGCCCTTGCAAATAAAGAGACCCTGGTAACGGCGGGACATTTGATTATGCCTATGATTCAGAAACATCAGGTGGCGCTTTTGCCGGTGGATAGTGAGCATTCTGCAATTTTCCAATGCTTGGAAGAGGAGAAGGGTAATCCCCTTTTTGCAATTTGGCTTACAGCATCCGGTGGACCGTTTTTGGGAAAGACCAGAAAAGAACTGGAAAATGTAACCTTGAAGGATGCGTTAAAACATCCCAATTGGTCTATGGGCAAAAAAATCACCATTGACTCTGCTACCATGGTAAACAAGGGATTGGAGGTTATGGAAGCCAAATGGCTTTTTGGAGCATCGCTTGAGCAAATTCGGGTATTGATTCACCCGCAGAGTGTGATTCATTCCGCAGTGGAGTTTGCGGATGGGGCTGTAAAAGCTCAGCTTGGAACCCCGGATATGAGACTTCCGATTCAATATGCCCTAACATATCCAAAGAGACGTCCTATTCCGGGAGAGCATTTGGACTTTTATAAAATGGCAGAATTAACGTTTTTAAAACCGGATGAAGAAACCTTCCGAGGGTTGTATTTGGCAAAGAAAGCCTTACAAATGGGCGGTAGTATGCCAACGGTTTTAAATGCTGCCAATGAAAAAGCGGTTGCCCTGTTTTTACAGGAAAAAATTGGATTTTTGACGATTCCGGAGATTATCGAAGACTGTATGGATAACATTATGATGGTGGATAATCCTACGGTAGAGGAGATTTTAGAAACACAGAAGAAGACAGAAGACTATATAGAAAGCAGGTATGTTTCGTGAGTATTGTTATAGCAATTATTATATTTAGTATTATCGTAATTTTTCACGAGTTGGGACATTTTTTGCTGGCGAAGGCAAATAATATTAGGGTTAATGAGTTCAGTTTAGGACTTGGTCCGACCATAGTTGGTTTTACAAAGGGAGAAACCAAATATTGCTTAAAGGCCCTTCCATTTGGTGGAGCATGTATTATGGAAGGCGAAGATGAAGCCAGTGATGATGAGAGAGCCTTTGAAAAACAATCTGTATGGGCTCGAATGAGTGTTGTTTTTGCCGGTCCTTTATTTAACTTTATTATGGCCTTTGTACTGGCCATTGTGGTTATTGTGATTTCCGGTTACGGAACCAGCACCATTGGTGATGTAGCAGATGGCTACAGCGCGCAGGAGGCAGGGCTACAGGCTGGAGATGTAATTACAAAGCTGAACAACAAGCGGATTCATTTGTTTAAAGAGCTGACCTTTTACACCTATGTGCACAGTGGGGAAACCATTAAGGTAACCTATGAGCGAAACGGAAAAGAAAAGGTTGCAACATTAGTACCTAAGAAAGATAAGGAAACCGGTCGTTATCTTATTGGTGTAACCAGTTCTCCCTACGAAAAAGGAAATGCGATTCAGGTTTTGCAGTATAGTTTTTATGAGGTGAAATACTATATTGATACCACAATCACCAGTTTGAAGTTGCTGGTTACCGGCGGCGTTAGCGTGAACGACCTTTCCGGACCGGTGGGAATTGTATCTTCCATTGGTCAGACCTATCAGGAGAGCCAGAAAAGCGGTGCCTTATATGTATTTTTGAACATGGCAATCATGTGTATTTTGCTGTCGGCCAACTTAGGCGTTATGAATCTTTTGCCATTACCGGCTTTGGACGGTGGAAGATTGTTATTTATGATTATTGAAGCTATTCGCGGTAAGCGGGTTGATCCCAATAAGGAAGGTATGGTTCATCTTGTTGGACTTGTGCTTTTGCTGGGATTAATGGTAATTATTATGTTTAATGATGTAAGAAAAATCTTTTTCTAGGGAGTTCTTATGCGAAGAAAAGCAAGACAGATTGCCATCGGAAATGTAATGATCGGTGGGGATCACAGTATTAAGATACAATCCATGTGCAACACAAAGACACAGGACGTGGAAGCAACAGTTGCTCAGATAAAACGACTACAGGACTGCGGTTGCGAGATTATTCGTTGCGCAGTGCCCAATGAAGAGGCAGCGTATGCTTTCAAGGAGATTAAGAAACAGATACAAATTCCTTTGGTAGCGGATATTCATTTTGACTATCGTTTGGCTATTCTCGCTATGGAAAATGGTGCTGATAAGATTCGTATCAATCCAGGTAATATTGGTAGTATCGACAAAATCCGGGCTGTAGTAGATGTTGCAAAAGAGCGCAATATTCCAATTCGAGTTGGGGTTAACAGTGGTTCTTTGGAAAAAGAGCTGGTGGAAAAGTATCACGGTGTAACTGCGGAGGGCATTGTAGAAAGTGCTTTGGACAAAATCTCTATTATCGAGAATATGGGATACGATAATCTTGTAGTCAGCATTAAGACTTCCGATGTGTTAATGTGCGTAAAAGCCCATGAATTAATTGCCGACAGAATGGATTATCCTCTTCATGTAGGAATTACGGAGGCTGGAACGGTGTGGTCCGGAAATATTAAGTCTTCCATTGGTCTTGGGCTGATTTTAAATCAGGGCATTGGGGATACAATCCGTGTTTCGCTTACGGGAGATCCGGTACAGGAAGTACTTTCCGCAAAACAGATTTTACGAACCTTAGGTCTTCGTAAAGGTGGAATTGAAGTGGTATCTTGCCCAACCTGCGGCAGAACCCAAATAGATTTAATTCCTTTGGCAAATAAGGTGGAAGAACTGGTGGCAGGCTATGACCTTGATTTGAAAGTTGCGGTTATGGGTTGCGTTGTAAACGGACCGGGAGAAGCAAAGGAAGCGGATCTTGGTATTGCCGGAGGAATCGGAGAAGGCTTACTTATTAAGAAAGGCGAAATTATACGAAAAGTGCTTGAAAGTGAGTTGTTAAATACGCTTCAGTATGAACTGGAGCATTGGAGTGAGTAGTAATGGCGAAGAAGTTTTTTGACGTCTTTATGGACCTAAAATTGAATGAAGATCTTACAAGTCTTTTGCAGGATGTGGAAATTGAGAAGATTTCCACTAATTCTGCAAGAGACTTTTTGCGTATTTATCTAATGAGTCCAAGACTGATTTATAAACAGAATATCTACAAATTGGAAGAGGAATTGAAAAAGCAGATATTCCGTCAGCCGGGATTAAAGCTTACTATTATCGAGAAATTCCATTTGTCAAAGCAGTATCGTCCAAGTACGTTGTTTACGGACTATAAAGAAAGTATGCTGTTGGAGTTACATCGCAAAAATGCGCTTTTATACAGTGTATTGGATACTGCAAAAATTGCCTTTGAAGATGATAGTACCATGCAGCTTACTCTTAAGAAAACCCTTGTCTCTGAAGAATTGGAACCGCATTTGATTGAGTACTTGAATAAAGTGTTTTTAGAACGTTGCGGGTTGCAGGTTATTATTGATACGGATTACTATGCTTCCGATTGGACTAAGCACGAACAGGAAAATGAGCAGAAAATCAAACAAAGGGTAGAGCAGATTGTGGAGCATTCTTCGTTAAACAAGGATTTTCGCGGTGAAGATATCTCAGTAAGCGAAGATGATAAACCCCAAGAAGCATCGCAAGAACCCGCAGAGAAGAAGCCTGCTGCCGCGAAGACCGCCACAAATCCTACGCAGGGAGAAAAAACTTCGAAAAAAGGGCCCAGACCTGTTATCCAGAGCAATAACCCGGATGTGGTCTATGGTCGTGACTTTGAAGGTGAATCCATGGATATCGTGGAAATCGAAGGCGAAATCGGAGAAGTTGTTATTCGTGGATCTATTTTAACCGTAGATACCAGGGAAATCCGTAACGAGAAAACCATTTTAATGTTTAACATCACGGACTATACTGACACCATTTGTTTTAAAATGTTTGCCCCAAATGAACAGGTGGCGGAAATTCTTTCCGGTGTAAGTAAAGGTGGGTTTTACAAGGTCAGAGGAAATGTTATGACGGATAAATACGATCATGAACTGACCTTACAGAATATTTACGGTATCAAGAAAATCCCGGATTTTCGTGTAAGTCGTATGGATACAGCCATTGAAAAACGTGTAGAGCTTCATTGTCATACCAAAATGAGCGACATGGACGGTGTATCCGATGCCAAGGATATTGTAAAACGGGCGGTTGCCTGGGGACACAAAGCCATTGCCATTACGGATCATGGTAATGTGCAGGCATTCCCGGAAGCCTTTCATGCCATCCGGGATATGAAGGACGCTGAGACCAGGGTAATCTACGGCGTAGAAGGGTATCTAGTGGATGATACAAAGGGAATGGTGGTTAATAGTCATGGACAGTCTTTGGATGATACCTACGTGGTATTTGATATTGAAACTACGGGACTAAGTGCCCTTACAGATACCATTATTGAGATTGGTGCGGTAAAAGTGGAGGCCGGAACCATTACGGATCGTTTTTCCACTTTTGTCAATCCTAAAGTTCCTATTCCTTTTCGAATTGAGCAATTAACATCCATTAACGACGAAATGGTAATGGATGCACCGGTTATAGAAGAGGTTTTACCACAGTTCATGGAATTTTGCGAAGGAGCCATTATGGTGGCGCATAACGCGGAATTCGATATGGGCTTTATTTCCGTTGCCTGTGAAAAACAGAATTTGCCCTGTGATTTTACTGTGGTAGATACAGTGGCAATGGCCAGAACCCTGATTCCAACCATTGCGAAATATAAGTTGGATCAGGTGGCAAAAGCATTAAAAATTGACTTGGGACATCATCACAGGGCAGTAGATGATGCAGAATGTACGGCGCATATTTTTATTAAATTGTGTGAAAGACTGAAAGAAGAAGAGGTATTTAATTTGGATGATGCCAATAAAATGGCACAGGCTTCCGATGATACCATTCGTAAACTGCCACAGTACCACGTGATTTTACTGGCGCAGAATGAAGTGGGAAGAGTGAATCTGTATCGGATTGTTTCTATTTCCCATTTGAAATATTTTCATCGATTCCCGAAGATACCAAAGAGTCTGATTGAGAAGTATCATGAAGGAATTATAGTGGGATCTGCCTGTGAAGCAGGAGAGCTGTACCAGGCAATCGTGCGGCAAAAGACCTATCAGGAAATTGCCAACATAGTGAATTTTTACGATTATCTGGAGATTCAGCCTTTGGCAAACAATATGTTTATGACCAGAGGAGAAGACCCCATGTTTGATTCCGTTGAGGATTTAAAGGATATTAACCGTCGCATTGTGAAGCTGGGAGAATCTTTTCAAAAACCGGTTGTAGCCACCTGCGATGTACATTACTTAGATCCGGAGGATGAGATTTATCGTCGTATTATTCTTGTTGGAAAAGGATTTGAAGATGAGGAGTCAGAGCTTTATCTTCGAACCACAGATGAGATGCTGAAGGAATTTGAGTATCTGGGTCGCGATAAAGCTTACGAAGTGGTGGTAACCAATACCAATAAGATTGCGGATATGTGTGAATACATCGAACCGGTACGACCGGACAAATGTCCTCCGGTCATCCCGGATTCCGATAAGACCCTGCGCAGTATCTGCTACCATAAGGCGAATTCCATTTACGGAGATCCCTTGCCGAAGGTAGTGGAAGAGCGATTGGAGCGTGAACTTACCTCCATCATCGGAAACGGTTTCGCGGTTATGTATATTATTGCTCAGAAGCTGGTGTGGAAGTCTAATGAGGATGGCTATCTGGTTGGTTCCCGTGGTTCTGTTGGTTCTTCCTTTGTGGCCACCATGGCAGGTATAACGGAAGTTAATCCTTTGCCACCACATTATTATTGCAAGAAATGTCACTACAGCGATTTTGAATCGGAAGAGGTAAAAGCCTTAGCCGGGCGTTCCGGTTGTGACCTTCCAAGGAAAAAGTGTCCCAACTGTGGGGAAGAACTGGTACGTGAAGGCTTCGATATTCCATTCGAGACCTTCCTTGGATTCAAGGGTAACAAGGAGCCGGATATCGACTTGAACTTTTCCGGTGACTACCAAAGTAAGGCTCATAAGTACACAGAGGTTATTTTTGGTGACGGACAAACCTTCCGTGCCGGAACCATCGGTACTTTAGCAGATAAAACCGCTTTTGGTTACGTTAAGAATTACTATGAAGAACGGGGAATGCACAAGCGCACTGCGGAAATTGACCGTATTGTACAGGGATGCGTAGGTGTACGGCGTACCACTGGTCAGCATCCGGGTGGTATTATCGTTTTGCCTTTAGGTGAAGAGATTTATTCTTTTACCCCGGTACAACATCCGGCAAACGATATGACAACGGATATTATTACCACCCATTTTGATTACCATTCCATTGACCACAATCTGCTGAAGCTGGATATTTTAGGACACGATGATCCTACCATGATTCGAATGCTGGAGGATTTAACCGGAATTGATGCAAAGACCATACCTCTTGATGACGAGAAGGTTATGTCTTTATTCCAAAATACCTCTGCCCTTGGAATTACGCCGGAGGATATCGGGGGCTGTCCTATGGGATCTTTAGGTATTCCGGAGTTTGGAACGGATTTCGTTATTCAGATGTTGGTGGATACCAAACCCCAATCCATTTCCGATTTGATTCGTATTTCCGGATTATCTCACGGAACAGACGTATGGTTAGGTAATGCCCAGACCTTAATTGAGGAAGGAAAAGCAACCATTGCTTCGGCAATCTGTACCCGAGACGATATTATGACCTACCTTATCAGTATGGGTATAGAGAGTGAGCAGTCCTTTACCATTATGGAGGCCGTTCGTAAAGGAAAGGGATTGAAACCGGAATGGGAAGAAATCATGACAGAACATGGTGTCCCGGATTGGTACATTTGGTCCTGTAAAAAGATTAAATACATGTTCCCGAAAGCCCATGCGGCTGCCTACGTTATGATGGCATGGCGTATTGCTTATTGTAAGGTTTATTATCCCTTGGCATACTATGCGGCATATTTTTCCATCCGTGCCAGCGCCTTTAACTATGAACTTATGTGTCAGGGCCCGGAGAAGTTGAAGTTCTTTATGAAACAGATCGAAAGCCAGGAAAAGCTTTCTAAAAAGGACGAAGATGTTATTAAGGATATGAAAAATGTCCGGGAAATGTATGCGCGTGGTTTCGAGTTTATGAAATTGGATGTTTACAAGGCACAGGCACGTCGTGTTTCCATTATTGACGGCAAGCTGATGCCGCCATTAAACTCCATTGACGGTATGGGAGATAACGCGGCGGATGCAGTTGTAAAAGCGGCCAAGGACGGACCGTTTTTATCCAAGGATGATTTTAAAACCAGAACCAAGGTATCCCAGACCTGTATTGATTTGATGTCGGAGCTGGGAATTCTGGACTTGCCGGAGAGCAATCAGTTGTCCTTGTTTGATTTCTAAGCAGTAATAGGATGGGAGAATTGTATGAGTACAAAATACATATTTGTGGATTTGGATGGCACGCTTTTAAATGATGAAAAGAAGGTTTGCCATCGAAACGCCAAGGCTATCGAGGAAGCTGTAAGACGTGGTCATCACGTGATTACAGCCACCGGCAGACCTTTGGAATCCGCTATTTTGGGTGCGAAAAATGCAGGACTGGACAGAAATGGCTGCTACATTTTATCCTATAACGGTGGACTTATTTATGAATGCAGTACCGCAAAGATTCTTTATGAAGAAACCCTGGCCATGCCTTTGGTACACAATATGTTTGATGCGGCTCGTAAGGCAGGCATTCATATTCAGGCCTATTGTGAAGGCAAGGTTTGGTGTGAAGCCGATACAGAAGAGATGAAGCATTATCACCGAAACGGTCAAATGCCCTATGAAATTCATAAGGATGTTCCAGGGGAACTTCGAGAAAATACCAGAAAACTCATAGCCATCGCTTTTGACCACGAAAGGCTGATGGCATTTCAGAAGGAAACAGAAAAAATCTGGCAGGATAGTGCGGATACCATTTTTTCAACCCCCTATTATTTGGAGATTTTACCAAAGGGGATATCCAAAGGAAGCGGCATTCAAAAAATGGCAGATGTCCTGGGCTTTTCCATGGAAGATACCATTGCCATCGGCGATGAAGAAAATGATATTTCCATGATTCGTAAGGCCAACCTGGGTGTTGCTATGGTAAACGCCATTAAAAAAGCCAAAGAAGCTGCAGATTATATTACCCTTGCCAATAACAATGAGGGCGGGGTAGGAGAAGTAATCGAGAAATTTGTTTTGAATTAAAAGAAGCGCATGTGGAATAGATTAGTTCACTCCGGCATGCGCTTTTTCTAATTTTTCATAAAGTTCATAGGGTACATATAGGTTCCCTTTTCCTTTTCCCAAATGAATATAAGCTTTATTACTTCCGTGGAAGTCGGAGCCACCGGTCATTAACAAGTTGTATTCTTTGGCAAATTTCTTCATGCGATGCTCTTCATCGTTGTAATAGGTGCTGTAAACGCACTCAATTCCATTCAATCCGACGCGCGTAAGAGAGGAGATCATCTCATTTAAGGGTTTGTCCTTTAAATTGTACAAAGGTGGATGGGCAAGTACCGCAAGCCCGCCTGCAGCGTGGATTAGAGCGATTGCATCTTTTGTGCTGACCTTTTTTCTGGACACAAAACAGGGGGCAGTATCTCCCAAATATTTTTTGAAAGCTTCGTTCATATTTTTAACCTGCTTCGTATCAAACAGATATCTTGCCATATGCGCTCTTGTTATGACAGAATCAGGATATAGTGTTTCTAAGTCCTCCATAGTAATAGATATGCCATGGGCCTGCAGTTTTTCCACCATTTGCTCATTACGATGAAGGCGGCTATGCAGATATTCGGCCAAATAATGGCGAAAATCTTCATTTTTTTCATCGATGAAATATCCCAATAAATGGACTTCTTTACTAAAAGCACCATCCGGCGAGGTATACTCCGTAGAAAGCTCTATTCCCGGCACGAAATCAATGCCGGCTTCCTTACAAAGCTTCTGCATTTCGGCTACACCATCTACACTGTCGTGATCAGTCAAAGCAATAGCTCTTAGATTGATATTTTCAGCGTATTCCACCAATTCTTTTACTGTTAGTGTTCCGTCGGAATGAACCGAGTGAACATGTAAATCTATGGCATTTTCCATAACTGGCCTCCTGTATGCTAAAAATCACCTACACAATATAGCATATCCGGAGTGGTTTGTATAGCGTAATTTCATAACCCAAGAAAAGGCACCTTCCCCAACACGCCAAAATATGGTATGCTTTACAGGAAGTACATGAAAATTGATTGGGGGACTAGCATGTTAAATGATTTGATTGTAATCGGAACTTCACTTGTAACGGTTTTATTTTCTTTGCTTTTGTGGTTACGTTATAAAAGCAAGGACCCACAGGTTAAGACGGTGGAATTCTACCCGCCGGAGGGGTTGACGCCTGCGGAAATCGGATATGCTTTGGATGAAAAATTGGAGGATAGAGAGGTTCTAAGTATGGTCTATTATCTTGCGGATAAAGGCTACATTTCCATTGAATCCGATAAAAAGGGCATAGTGCTGAAAAAGATAAAGGACGTAGATGAAAGTGAACCGAAATTTTTGGGAACCTTTATGAATGCCTATTTTCCGGGAGATGCCAAAGTTTTTGATATGAAGAATGCACCAAAGAATTTTATTGAGCAGTTTGCCCAGGCATGGATACAGGTGCAGAGTGGCTACGAAGAGAAGTATGGAACAGTATATAAAAACGAGTCCTTCACCCGAAGATTTGTATGTATTTTATTTGCAATCATTAATATGGTTGTGTTCTGTATGGAGATGAAGGAATTTGCTGCCTTCGCCCTTGCCTATGTACCTGCCTTTTTCGTGATCTTTGGTATGCTGTTGGGCTGGAAGGGATACGATAACTACCAGGTTAATGAAAAGAAGGGCAAGGGTAAAATTATTCTGGGTGCAATTCTATACGAGATTGCCATTGTTCTTATTATCCTTATGGTGGACGTATCCATATTGAAATTACCTACACTTGCGTTTTTTGGAGGGGAAACGGCTATATTTGCACTTTCCATAGTGATGGCAACCCGATCCGACAAGAATGCGGAACTCATGATGAAGATATATGGATTCCGGGATTTTATTAAAGATGCGGAGTATGATAAGATGGTGGTTTTATCTCAGGATGATCCGGAGTATTACTATCATATATATCCCTATGCCATCATTTTCGGTATGGAAGGAAAATGGTCCAAGCATCTTGACAAGCTTGCTATTCAGAACCTTACCATACGACGAAAAGGTTGGGAAAAAACAAAATAATATTGGTTTTACAAAACGTGCTGTTTTTCATATAGAAAGACAGCACGTTTTTTCAATGCGACAGTTTCGTGAAACATGATAAGCGGTTCTGTCTATTGTATATCTTGTTGAATAGCTGTTAAAATATGTGCAAGAATACAGCAAAGGCGGTGCTTGCAGACGATGGATATACAGGATTTGTTTTACATGGAAGCTAAGAAAGGGATTTTATTGATTAATCCGAAGAATGCGGAAATGCTTGCCGTAGACGAACAGGACATAGAGAAGATCATAGATGCATTGGAAAATGATAAGAAGGATGCGATGTGCGAAAGATTTTTGAAACCCTTAGAAGAATCCCAATGCTGTGGGGCGGAGGTTTTGGCGTGCGGTTCCATCGGAATTCTTCCAACCTTTCAATGTAATTTTTCCTGCACCTATTGTTTTGAAAAGGACTTTGCAAAAATAAAGATGGAGTCTGCAATGGTTCCGGCTATCAAAGAATTCGTGAAGGAATGGGATAAAGAATTCGGAATTGATACCAACATTGAGAGTATCGATCTTATGGGAGGAGAAATTCTGCAAGCAAAGAATCGCCAGTTGATAGAAGAAATTTGCAAGGAATTTGAAGGGGTTGAGTTTGAGGTTACCACAAACGGTGCAGAGCTTTTAGCGTTTAAAGACTTGCTGAAAAAATACAGGGTGAAAGTTACGGTTTCGTTAGACGGAACGGAGAAAATGCAGAATTTGCGACGGAAAACGGCTGTTCCGAACGCGTATGAGAAAATTCTGGAGGGAATCCGATTTTTGATAGCAGAGAAAATAGAAACATCCATCGCGACGGTTATGAACACCGGATTGTCGGTCGGAGATTATATGGAATTTTTTGATATGCTGGAGGAATTGGGGTGGCTGAAAGAAGAGCGTATGGATGTAGCCTTTAGCGTGGAGATGAACGCCGGAATTCAGGGCTGCGATGTGGAACGTCTAAAAGATACCATCCATTTGTACGAAGAACTTTTAGCGGCAGAACGTCGTATGTGGAAGGTTAGTCCCAGTATTATTATGGGGGCTTCAAATGTTGGAAAAATCCTTGAGAATAAATTAGAAAAGAATCAGGTGAATCTTTCGAGATGTCCCGCAAATGCCAGTGCCGGTCTGGTTTTTGGACCGGATGGATATGTGTATAACTGCAATCTGGTTGTGAATGAAAAGAATCGGATTGGACAGTATTATCCGAAAGTAGAAATTTACCGGGATGTTGTGGAAGCTTATCGGGATCGGAACTGCTCTACAATTGCAGAATGCAAAGACTGTAAGTTTGGATTGTTTTGTCAGGGAGGCTGTCCCTTATCTGCAATTACCCGGAGCGGAAGTATTCAAAAGGGTTTCTGCGGTATCTGGAAGGAGCCGGAGATTCTTGAAAAGCTTCCGTATGTAGTGGATGTTGAACATTTGTATGAGGTAGCAAATAGATATGAAGCGTAGTGTGCTGCGGGATATTTGGAGTTGTTTTGGAAAAAGTATTCGCGAATTTGAAGAATACAAGGGGAAATTGCTGTTGTCATCCATTGTGACGCTTCTTATTCAAATATCCGGACTATATGAAACCTTTGTACTTGCCGGGATAACGGATTCTCTTTATAAAAGAAACGGAAAAAGCTTTTATGTGTATTTGCTGATAGCCGTTATTGTGGGGTTAGTGACGATACTTCTTGATCTTTTCGGATATTGGCTGGATGTGATCATACAACAGCAGGTTTTGATGAAATTAAAGCTTGCTGCGATCAATCGGTTATGTAAGCGATCCGAAGCAGTGGCATCTTATTCCAGCGGAGAACAAAACAGCATTGTTCAGGAGGATTGCAATGCGCTGGTTTCCTTTGTGTTTGAGATCATATCGTATGCTTACAGTATAGGTGTGATTCTTTACGTGGGTGCCACACTGATATGGATTTCACCGAAGTGGGCAGGAATATTTGCCATTGTACAGATTGCGGTTGGGATTATTCAGCGCAGAGGCGTAAAAAAGATAGAAGAATGTTCACGAGATCGCCTTGCATCCGAGAATGAGTTTCAGAAGTATTTGAATGAAGAATTGGTGGAAATGCATGCCATCCGATATGAGAACTTGGGGGATGATGTAGTTTCTTTTGTAAAGAAAAATCTCAGTACTGTAATGAAAAAGCGATTTCGACAAAATCGTTGTGCGGTTGGAATTTCCAGTATGAGTGAAGGCGTGATGTACATTGGGAAAATGCTTTTGTTCTTCGGTATGGGATATGAGGTGCTTCATGGAAGAGTTACCATGCGGGAATATATCGTATTTTATTCATACATGACTACTTTTACCGGAAATTTCATGTCGGTGATTCAAATGATGACATCCTTGCAGCCAATGCTGATAAATGTACGCAGGTTACTGGGAGTGCTTCACACAGAACCCTTGGAAGCAGAGGAATATCAAAGAGTTGGCACGTTGGAGTTGCAGTCGGTCGAGAAAAAATTTGGAGAGAAGGTTTTATTTTCCAATACCGATGTGGTACTGGACTTCCGCAAAAATTATGCGCTTCTCGGAGCAAACGGGACCGGAAAAACCACCTTTGCCAAAATGTTGATGGGAGAGGAAGGGGTCAACGGAGGAACCATCTTATTAGATGGAATGGAAAAAGAAATAATCCCACGCGAAAAAATGACAGGAATCCGCTATTTTGCCGCAAAACCCTGCGTCTTTTCAGGAATGACGTTACGGGAGAACTTTTTGCTTGGAATAAGCAATAAACAGATCCAGGATGAGACCCTTTGCAGAATTTGTAATGATTTCTTATTCTTTGAGGATATCCGTCAGATGGATAACGGACTGGAAACCGTGCTTGGGAAAGATGTTTCCCTGTCATCCGGACAGATGAAAAAGGTGGAACTGATCCGGGCAGCCCTTAGCGATGCGGATGTGATCGTTCTGGATGAACCCATGGCGAATCTGGATGAAGAATTTCGCAAACGTTTTAAGGAGATATATGACAAATATTTTAAACAGAGAAAGGTGCTCATTCTTGAGCACGATGAAAAGCGGGTTGCATATGTAGACGAGATCCTCTGGATCAAGAACGGTCTTATCTGCAGCAGAAGCGTTTAATTATGGTTATTATTTGCAAATATAACAATAAAACAACACAAACAAAGGAGGAGAATTCAATGAAAGAATTGAAATTGTGGTCTACAAACGTAACACGTGGATTATCATCGGGAGATTGTCCTTACCCGAACGTTGATAATGGCGATACTGGTGGTGGCGAAAAACCGAAGCCAAAGCCAAAATACAAAGCTGGCAAGCCGTGGGAACCACAGTTAGCAGGTTGCTAATGTTAAAAGTTAAAAATTTATACTTTAAAATTGGGAGGATACTACAAATGAAAAATTTAAAAAAAGTAAAAGAATTAAACTTATGGGGTATTAAGAGAGATTTGCATGGACCGGAAGGAACCGGAGCTCCGCCGCCAAAATATAAAGTGGTTAAGCCGCCGAAGCCAACGTGTCCACCGCCTCCAGGATCATGCTAGAACATATTTTTAAAATTTCAAAAGAGCCGGAATCATTGACAAATACAATGATACCGGCTCTTTTAGAGTGAAATCTAGGAATTTGACAAGGTGATAAAGTTGCTTTATTATTAAAATTAATAATTGCATTTAAAGTTAAATGAGAAAATCATAAAAAAACCTTGACAGCGAAGGGTGAGAGTGGTAATCTATAAAGGTCGAAAACAAAGCAGAGTTCCACTCTCACCTTAGCACGAGGAAGTGACTAAGTGTTCATAAGACGAATCCTTACTAAAGGTCGTATTGTGATGTGTGGATAGCTTTGCTGGCTAGCCACATTTTTTTGTGGGCTGAATTAATAATACGATGGAGGTGTTTCAACATAGCTGATTTAATGATCAACGAACAGATTCGTGATAAAGAGGTTCGTTTAATTGGAGAGAACGGAGAACAATTAGGAATTGTTCCGACTAAGGAAGCTTTAAGAATGGCTGATGAAGCGGAACTTGATCTGGTCAAGATTGCACCGAAGGCTGAGCCGCCGGTTTGCAAGATTATTGACTACGGTAAGTATAAGTACGAGCAGGTTCGTAAGGAAAAGGAAGCCAAGAAGAAGCAGAAGACGGTTGAGCTCAAAGAGATTCGTATGTCTCCGAATATTGACACGAACGATTTGAACACTAAAATCAATTCAGCAAAGAAGTTCCTTACCAAAGGAGACAGAGTGAAGGTAACCCTTCGCTTCCGTGGTCGTGAGATGGCTCATATGCAGCAGAGCAAATATATCCTTGAGGATTTTGCAAAAGCTGTGGAAGACATTGCAGTGATCGAGAAAGCTCCAAAGGTAGAAGGAAGAAATATGTCATTAGTGCTGGCAAAGAAAAACAATTAGCAATAAGCTATAAGATCGAAGGAGGAAACAACCATGCCAAAAATGAAGACTAAAAAAGCTGCAGCAAAACGTTTCAAAGCTACAGGTACAGGAAAGTTAAAGAGAAACAAAGCTTTTAAGAGCCATATCTTAACAAAGAAGTCTACTAAGAGAAAGAGAAACTTAAGACAGGCTACTACCTGTGATCAGGCAAATGTTAAGACAATGAAGAGAATTTTACCGTATTTATAGGTCAAAGTAAGTAAGGAGGAATTATCATGGCAAGAATTAAAGGCGGATTAAATGCTAAAAAAAGACATAATAGAGTATTAAAATTAGCAAAAGGATATAGAGGCGCACGTTCTAAACAGTATCGTGTAGCAAAACAGTCTGTAATGAGAGCTTTAGCTACTTCTTATGCAGGTAGAAAAGAAAGAAAGCGTCAGTTCAGACAGTTATGGATCGCTCGTATCAATGCAGCAGCAAGATTAAACGGATTATCCTACAGCAAATTTATGTATGGATTAAAGCTTGCAGGCGTAGATATGAACCGTAAAATGTTAGCAGAGCTTGCAGTTAACGATGCAGAAAGCTTTGCAACACTTGCAGAACTTGCAAAATCTAAAATTGCCTAAGTAGAAGATACTATGGTCCCAGTCACTGCGAAAGCGGTGATTGGTGCCTAAAAGGTATATATATCAACATCATCTTGTGGATGCAATTAAAAAATTTAAAAAAATTGAAAAAAGTACTTGCAATTTCATGCTAAATGGTGTATGATACTTCTTGCATGGCTCGTTGGTCAAGAGGTTAAGACGCCGCCCTCTCAAGGCGGAATCACGAGTTCGATTCTCGTACGAGCTGCTATAAACGCAGAGTCATTTGGCTCTGCGTTTTTTTGTAATTATGATATTATGAAGGAGAAGAGTGAGAATGAAAGACGTTCAAAAAAAATCTGGTGTTGGCGCCATTGATTTTTTCTGTATTGGATTCGGAGCAATCGTAGGAGTAGGTTGGGCCGTTTCCATTAACAACTGGATGGCTGGAAGTGGTGGACCATTACCGGCTGCAGCAGGTTATATCGCTGCGATTATTATGATGGTTCCCATCGCATTGTGCTATTGTGAGCTTTGCTCTATGCTTCCTGTTTCCGGAGGCGGTATGGCTTATGCTTTTAGGGCATACGGAGATCATATTTCTTTTGTATCCGGATGGGCAGCCTTTGGTGCGTTTATTACCATCATACCTTGGGAAGCAATTTATGTGGTAGACATTTTAAGTGTATTGATTCCACAGTTACGTGCCGGTAAACCTTTATATACATTGGCGGGGGCAGATGTATATCCGAGTCATATTATTATCGGTACCATAATTTCGATTGTCTTGTATTTTATAAATCGTAAAGGTGTTGCTTCTTCAGCAAAGTTGCAGAAGTTTTTATGCCTTGCTTTGGTAGGTGCCGGAATTCTTGCTATGATTTGTGCAGGAATCAAAATGGATGTAAATAACTTTGAACCTTTATATGTTCATCCAAAGGGAGCATTTCACAGCAATTTCTTTGGTGGTATGTTATCCATTTTGGCATCCGCGCCATTCTTCCTTGCCGGATTTGAAACCATTCCACAGGGAATCGAAAGTGCCGGCGGTGATATGAAGAAAATTGGAAAAACAGTGGTATTTACGGTTGTGTTATCCTGTGTGTTCTACGCATTATTGCTGGTAACCATTGGTGGAGCATATCCGTGGCAGGATTTTATTGGATTTAATCGTCCATCAGCGGCAAATCTTTTTAAGGTAATTTATAAAGGACCTGTTGGAGTTGCCTTATATACATTGATTTTGGCAGGAGCTATTTGCGGACTGCTAACAACCTGGAACGGCTTTATGATGGCATCCTCCCAGATTTTGATGGCAATGTCTCGTGTCAGCATTGTACCGAATGTATTGGCAAAGCAGCATCCGAAATATAAAACACCTGTAAATGCATTAAGAGTTTGTTTGGTGGCTTCTCTTATCGGTCCTTTCCTTGGAATGGGTCTTATTGATTCTTTGACCACATTCTCAGCGGCGGGATACGTATTAAGTTGGACAATTACCGCATTTTGTTTGATTAAACTCAGAAAAACAGAACCGGAGTTAGAAAGACCATATAAGATTCCGGGTGGCGTAACCACAGCTTGGGTAGCCGGAATTATTATGCTGGTAGTATTTGTGCTTTTGTTTATTCCGGGGCAGCCGGTATACATGGGATACAAGGCCATTATCTTGTTTGCATGGTGGATGTTGATTGGCGTAATTCTTTTTGTACTGGACTACAGACAGCGTCAGAAGTATTCAAAGTTGAAACGAGCATCCTTCCTTTTTGCAAGTATGGCGTCCTCCTCATTGGCGGTACCGGGCTTTGTAGATGAAATGGAAGATAACTATCGTGTTATTTCTTTCGTAATTCCGAAGGATACGGATTACGCAGGACAGACATTGATGGAATTGGAATGGGGTAAAACCCAGAGTATTTTCATTGTGAAGATTGAACGTGGTACAGAGATGATGATGTTACCGAATGGAAATACCAAGGTATTGGAAGGTGACCGAGTCTTTGCAATGGGTCTTGAGAAAATGGTTCGCCGATTCACGGTTCGTTGGGATATCGGTGGTAAATATACCATGAGTACCATGAAAGATTTCATGGGCTTTGGTGCAACCGAGAAGCAGTCTCCACTTGCCTGCATGGAATTGAAGGTAAAGGGCGACGAGCCATATGTAGGAAAACCGTTGAAGTTTTCCGGAATTCAGTCCGAAGCGCACTGTATGCTGATTGGTATCGAGCGAGACGGAGATTTCGTTATGATGCCGGATGCAAATATGGAAATTCGGTTGGATGATGTGCTTTGGGTTGTAGGCACCGATGCTGACTTGAAATATCTTGCGGAAATGGGCGAGAAAAAAGGAGTAAATACGGAAGAAAACTAAAGAATCTCTTGTATTTTCCGGTCAAAGGTGCTATACTGTTATAGTAACGATAGTGATTTAGTTTGAGAGTGGGCGAAGGTCCACTCTCAAGTTTTTGTGTGGGTGTTACATTGCAAAAACAAATGTGGTAAGGAGACTTATATGGCGAGAAGAGAAGATTACGAGAAAATGACGGAAGAATTGCTTTTACCAATTTTGGAAACACATGGTTTCGAACTGGTAGATGTGGAGTATGTAAAAGAAGGCGGCAATTACTACTTAAGAGCCTACATTGATAAAGAAGGCGGAATCGCTGTAGATGACTGCGAGGTAGTATCCCGTGCCTTAAGTGATCTTTTGGATGAGAAGGATTTTATTTCCGATTCCTATATTTTGGAGGTGAGTTCTCCGGGACTGGGACGTCCGTTAAAGAAAGAAAAAGATTACGTACGAAGCATGGGCAAGGAACTGGAAATCCGAACCTATCGCGCCATTGAGAAACAGAAAGAGTTTTACGGTATTTTAACAGCTTATGATGAGAAAACCGTAACCATAGAAACAGATGAAGATAAAAAGCTTACCTTTGACAAAAGCGATATCGCATTAATACGATTAGCGGTACATTTTTAAGAAACGGAGGAATGAAAAGAAGATGAGCGAATTATTAGAAGCATTAAACGTGCTTGAGAAAGAGAAAAATATCAGTAAGGAAGTATTACTGGAAGCAATTGAGACGGCTCTGGTTATGGCCTGCAAGAATCAGTATGGAAAATCTGATAACGTGAAGGTTGTTATTGACCACGACACTTGCGAATTCCATGTATTCATCCAGAAAAATGTGGTAGAAACTGTGGAAGATCCGACAGAGGAAATTTCCGTAGAAAAAGCTCACGAAATTGATGCTTCCTTAAATGTAGGTGACATTGCCAACGTGGAAGTTCAGAGTAAGGAATTTGGTCGAATTGTAACTCAGACAGCCAAGAACACCATTTTACAGAAGATTCGTGAAGAGGAAAGAAGAGCTCAGTACGATGAATATGTTACCAAACAGCATGAAGTTGTTACCGGTGTGGTTCAGCGTTATGCCGGTAAGAATGTAAAGGTCAACCTTGGTAAATTAGATGCCACATTAACTGAGAACGAGATGATTCGTGGAGAAGTATTTAAGCCTACAGAACGTATTAAGGTTTATGTTTTAGAAGTAAAAGCAGGTTCCAAGGGACCGCAGGTTTTAGTATCCAGAACCCATCCGGAATTGGTAAAACGCTTATTTGAAGCAGAGGTTACCGAAGTAAGAGATGGTACAGTTGAAATCAAGAACATTGCAAGAGAAGCAGGAAGCCGTACCAAAATGGCAGTATATTCCACCAACCCGGATGTGGATCCGGTTGGAGCCTGTGTCGGATTAAACGGTGCCCGCGTAAATGCTATTGTAAATGAATTAAAAGGCGAGAAAATTGATATTATTAACTGGGATGAAAATGCAGCGATTTTAATCGAAAATGCATTAAGCCCAGCAAAAGTTATTTCCGTAATTGCGGATGCCGATGAAAAAACAGCTAAGGTTGTTGTTCCGGATTATCAGTTATCTCTTGCCATTGGTAAGGAAGGACAGAATGCCCGTCTGGCTGCAAGACTTACCGGATTCAAGATTGATATCAAGAGTGAGACTCAGGCTAGAGAAGCCGGTGATATTCTGGATTACGATGAGTATGATGAGTACGACGAGGAATACGATGAGGAGTACGATGGCGAATATGCTGAAGACTACGATGGCGAGTATTCCGACGAGTATGATGGTGAATATGAGGGAGAGGATGACTCCTATGAATCAGACGGCGAATATGACGACAAAGAGTACTAAGAAGATTACAGAGCGCATGTGTATCGGCTGTCGTGAGATGAGAGACAGAGGGCACATGATTCGGGTGGTCAGACAAAAGGACGGCGGCATTTTTCTTGATGAAACCGGAAAAGCACAGGGCCGCGGTGCTTACATCTGCAAAGACCCGGAGTGCTTAAAGCGTGTTCAGAAAAGCAAAGGCTTGGAGCGCAGTTTTAAAGCATCCGTTCCTACAGAGATTTATGAAGTGTTAGCGAAGGAGATGGAAGAAATTACATGCAAAACAAAATAACATCCATGCTTTCCCTTGCAATGAAGGCCGGAAAAGTAGTGAGTGGTGAATTTATGGTAGAAAATGCCATTAAAGATAAAAGCGCTAAACTGGTGATTTTGGCCACAGATTGTTCGGACAATACGAAGAAAAAGTTTTCCGATCGCTGTACCTATCGGAGTATTCCTTATTATGAATTTTCGGATAAGGATGAGTTGGGACATTGTATCGGGAAAGAATTTCGGGCCTGCGTTGCAGTGTTGGATGAAGGATTTGCAAAATCCATAGAAACGCTTCTTAAAAAATAATCAATCAGAATAATATGGAGGTAAGTAAGTGTCAAAGATCAGAGTACATGAATTAGCCAAAGAGCTAAATGTAAATAACAAAGAGATTATGAGCTTCCTGCAAGAAAAGAATATTGAAGCAAAAAGTACATTGAGTGCCATTGAAGATGCAGTGGCAGATGAAATAAGAAATAAATTCGGAAGAAAGAAGACAGAAGATTTGAACGAAAAGAAAAAAGAACAGCCGGTAGAGGCAAAGGCAGCCACAAAGACGGAGGCAAAGCCTGAAGAGCATAAAAAGAAAGCAAGTATTTCAGCGGTATATAACCCACAGTATGGTAAAAATCCGGCAATGCGCAATGGACAGAGAAAGACCATGAGCGGAGTTGGTGATAAAGCAGCTGCAGAAAGAAGAAAAGCAGCACCTAACGGTGAAAGACGTCCGAATCCAAACCATCCGGAAAAAGCGCGTCCACAGGGTAAGCCCATGCAGCCACGTCCTAGTGCAGAACATGTGGCTGAGAAACCAAATATGGCTACCGAACGTCCCGAGAAGCAGCATGTAACACAGGAACGTGTTGAAAAACCACGCATGAATGCAGAACGTTCTGAAAGAACAGAAAGACCGAAGAGTCAGGGCGCCCCGCAGCAGGGTGGAAACGGTGACAAGAGACCTAATGGTGACAGACCGAGATTCAATAAGGACGGAAATAATAAACCATTTCGTAAAGATGATCGTCGCGGGGGTCAGGGCGGTAATCAGAACAGAGATAATAACCGTGATGATCGCAATAAGCGTAGTCGCTTGGACGGTGAAATCAATCGTATGAACCGTAATTCTGAAGCTGTAGCAGAAGAAAAGCCAAAGGATAGAGAGAACAAGCGCTTTAAGAGCAAACCACAGAAGAACGGATATCAGAATCAGAAAGAAAAACGTCCGGAGAACTTCTTCCAGCTTGAAAAAGTTACTAAGAAGAAGAATCACCAGCCGAAGCCACAGGAAGATAAGAATGAGATTAAGACTATTGTAATTCCTGAGACTTTAACAATTCGTGATTTGGCAGATAAGATGAAACGTCAGCCATCCGAGATTGTAAAGAAGCTGTTCTTACAGGGTAAAGTAGTTACAGTAAACCAGGATGTGGATTTTGAAACCGCAGAAGAGATTGCACTGGAATTCAACTGTATTTGTGAAAAAGAAGAAAAGGTGGACGTTATTGCAGAGCTTCTTCATGAGGAAGAAGAGGATGAAAGCTTAATGACTTCCAGACCACCTGTAGTCTGTGTAATGGGTCACGTTGACCATGGTAAAACATCCCTTTTGGATGCAATCCGAGACAGCCACGTTATTGACCGTGAGGCAGGCGGTATTACTCAGCATATCGGTGCTTCTGTAGTTGAAAGCAACGGACAGAGAATTACTTTCCTTGATACACCGGGACACGAGGCATTTACCGCAATGCGTATGCGTGGTGCAAGCTCTACAGATATTGCAATCCTTGTTGTTGCAGCTGACGACGGTGTTATGCCACAGACTGTTGAGGCTATTAACCACGCGAAAGCTGCCGGCATTGAAATTATTGTTGCAATCAATAAAATTGATAAGCCAAGTGCAAATATCGATAAAGTAAAACAGGAACTTTCCGAGTACGAATTAATTCCGGAAGACTGGGGTGGAAGCACCATCTTCTGTCCGGTATCCGCTCATACTCACGAAGGTATCGATAACCTGTTGGAAATGATTCTTCTTACAGCAGAGGTATTGGAATTAAAAGCAAATAAGAACCGTAAGGCAAGAGGTCTTATTATCGAGGCGAAATTAGATAAAGGTCGTGGAGTTGTGGCAACACTTTTGGTACAGAAGGGTACACTTCATGTAGGAGATCCGATTGCCGCAGGTAGCAGCTTTGGTAAAGTCCGTGCCATGACAGATTCCAAGGGACGCCGCGTAAAAGAGGCAGGACCCTCCATGCCGGTGGAAATCATTGGATTAAACGAAGCACCGGGTGCCGGAGATATTTTTGTGGCTATGGATTCCGATAAGGAAGCAAGATCCTTTGCAGAGACCTTTATCTCTGAAAGCAAGGAACGTCTGGTAGAAGAGACCAAGGCAAAGATGTCCTTAGACGATTTGTTCTCTCAGATTCAGGCAGGAAACTTAAAGGAATTAAACTTAATCGTCAAGGCCGATGTACAGGGATCTGTGGAAGCAGTAAAACAGAGTCTTGTAAAATTGTCCAACGAAGAAGTAGTTGTAAAAGTTATTCATGGTGGTGTAGGTGCCATCAACGAATCCGACGTAATTTTAGCATCTGCATCTAACGCTATTATTATCGGATTTAACATCCGTCCGGATGCAGTTGCCAAGGCAACAGCAGATCGAGAAGGTGTTGATATCCGCTTGTATAAGGTTATCTACAATGCTATTGAAGACGTGGAAGCTGCTATGAAGGGTATGTTAGATCCGATTTTCGAGGAGCAGGTAATCGGTCATGCAGAAATCCGTCAGATTTTCAAGGCTTCCGGCATTGGAAATATTGCGGGATCCTATGTGCTTGACGGACGATTCCAGAGAGGATGTTCTGTACGTATTACCCGTGAGGGCGAGCAGATCTTCGAAGGACCGTTAGCATCCCTGAAACGATTCAAAGACGATGTTAAGGAAGTAAAAGCCGGCTTTGAATGTGGTCTTGTATTTGAAGGATTCGGTCAGATTCAGGAAATGGATCAGGTTGAAGCTTATATTATGGTGGAGGTACCACGATAAATGAGAAAAAACAGTATTAAAAACACCCGGATCAACGAAGAGGTGCTTCATGAATTATCCAACATTATTCGTGGGGAAATCAAGGATCCGAGAATCAATGAATTTACCAGTGTTGTGGCCGTAGAGGTTGCACCTGATTTAAAAACCTGTAAAGCCTATATCAGTGTCCTGGGGGATGAAAAATCCCAGCAGGATACACTGGCAGGTTTAAAAAGTGCTCAGGGATTTATTAAGACCATGCTTGCAAAACGCATTAACTTAAGAAATACCCCGAGTATAACCTTTATCATGGATCAGTCCATCGAGTATGGTGTAAATATGTCCCATAAAATCGATGAACTGTCCAAGTCCATGCACGAGAATGAGGAAGAAGCATAAAATGATAGATATCATGAAACTGGCTGAAGAAGCTGACACAATTGGAATTTCCGGACATATTCATCCGGATGGCGACTGTGTCGGCTCCACGCTGGGGTTATATAATTTTTTGAAGGATACATATCCGAATAAAAGCATCAGACTCTATTTAGAGGAGATTCCGGAAGTCTTTTCTTTCTTACAAAGATCCGAAGAAATCTGTTATGAAAAAACAGATATAACCTTTGATTTATATTTCGCATTGGATTGCGGCGATGAAAAGCGTCTAGGGGATTTTGCAGAACAGTTTTTGTCTGCAAGAACCACAGTATGTATTGATCATCACAAGAGTAATCTTGCGTTTGCGCAGGAAAATTTTATTGTACCGGACAGTAGTTCGACTTGTGAGTTGATTTATCGAGTATTGCCGAAGGATAAAATGACGAAAGAAATAGCGGAATGTCTGTATACCGGTTTGGTACATGATACCGGCGTGTTCCAGTATTCCTGCACTTCAAGACACACTATGGAAGCTGCCGGATTTTTAATGGAGCAGGGTATTGATTACAGCCGGATTGTAGATGCTACGTATTATGAGAAAACCTTTGCTCAAAATCAGATTCTTGCAAAGGCTGTATTAAAAGCAAACCTTCATAAAGGAGGCAGAGTGATTTCTTCATATTTAACTGCAGCTGATATGAAAGATTACGGTGTAAGTACAAAAGACTTAGATGGAATTGTGAACCAACTTCGCATTACAAAAGGTGTGGAAACAGCAATATTCTTATATGAAAGTGCACCAAATGAGTATAAGGTTAGTATGCGCAGCAAACGTATAGTAGATGTTGCGGATATTGCCGTAAAATTTGGTGGAGGCGGGCATGCCCGTGCCGCAGGTGTAACCATGACAGGAGAGCCTGAGGACATCCTTCAGACAATTTTAAAAGAAATACCGGATATAAAGGATGGAAAGACATGTTAGATGGCATCATTGTGATTGATAAAGAACCGGGGTATACTTCCCATGATGTAGTTGCAAAAATGCGTGGAATCTGTGGTCAGAAAAAGGTGGGGCACACCGGAACATTGGATCCGGACGCCACCGGCGTCTTACCCATTTGCCTTGGAAAAGGAACAAAGGTAAGTGGCTTGTTAACGGATTCCGATAAGGTATATGAAGCTGAATTGGTTTTGGGAATTACCACAGACACCCTGGATCTTTCGGGAAAAATTCTTTCTGAGAGGGAAGTTGATTTTCTGGAGGAGGAAGTTAAAGAAGCCATATATTCGTTTGTGGGTGAAATTTTCCAGATTCCGCCAATGTATAGTGCGTTGAAAGTAAACGGTCAGAAGCTTTGTGACCTTGCAAGACAGGGGATTGAAGTGGAGCGTAAACCGCGGAAGGTTAAAATTTATTCCATAGACATTCTTTCCATGGAGCTTCCTAAGGTTATTATTCGTGTTGCTTGTTCCAAAGGGACCTATATTCGAACTCTTTGTCAGGATATTGGAGACAAGCTTGGTTGCGGAGGTGCAATGGGTAGTTTACGTCGAATTCGTGCAGCCGGTTTTACTCTGGAACATGCAATTACATTGACTGAATTGCAAAAAGCCAAGGATGCAGGGCACTTAACCGATTATTTACATCCTGTGGAAGAAGTATATTCCGTTTATCCGAGAGTAACGGCTAAAAGTATAGCAGACAAGCTTTTACAGAACGGGAATGTGGTTCCTGCCGGTTGGATGGAGAAACCGGCAAGTACTGTTCAGATGGTTCGTATGTATAATCATCAAGGAGATTTTATCGGTATTTTTTCATACAAAGAAGAAACAAAGGAATATCGTCCGGTAAAAATGTTTTATTGCAAAAACGAGGGATAAGCTTTATGAAATGTTTTAGAAATACAACAGATATCTATATTGAAGAAGATACAGTTATAACTCTCGGCAAATTTGACGGCCTACATAGCGGTCATCGGGTTTTGGTGGAAGCTCTTCGTAAGGAAAAAGAGAAAACCGGTTTTAAAAGTGTGGTTTTCACCTTTTCCAGATTACCCAAAGAAAAGATTGAAAAGAAGAAACAACCGTTTTTACTTTCCATGGAAGAAAAGGAAAGTCTTTTGGAAAAATCAGGAGTGGATTATGTAATCGAGTATCCCTTCACTGAGGAAGTGCGGCGAATGGAGGCTGAAGATTTCGTTGCTATGTTGGTTGAGAAACTTCATGTAAAAGTTTTTGTAATTGGTACGGATTTTTCCTTTGGATATGAAAAACGTGGAAACTATGGTCTTTTGCAATCCCTTTCCCAAAACTACGGTTTTCGTGTTCTTGCTTTTACCAAAAAGCAAAAACAGGGAGAGGATATCAGTAGTACAAGAATTCGAAATGCCATCTTAAACGGTGATATTCAAACTGCCAACGAATTACTGGGGTATCCTTACTTTTTTGAGGGTGAGGTACAAAACGGACGTAAAATCGGACGTACCATAGGGATTCCTACGGTTAATCTTACGCCTCACGAAAGAAAGTTGCTTCCACCATTTGGAGTATACGCCAGCGAAACCGTTGTTGACGGTAAAACCTATTTATCCCTAAGTAATATTGGAAAAAAACCTACGGTGGGAGATGATAATCCGGTGGGCTTGGAAACTTATATTTTTGATTTTCATGAAGAAATATACGGAAAGCCTATTTGCGTGAAACTATTACAGTTTATTCGGGGTGAAAAAAAGTTTGAATCGGTGGAAGAATTAAAACAGCAGATTCAGTTGGATATTACAAAAATATTACAAACTGTTGACAAAAAGGTTTCAGTGTGATAATATCGGTCATACAGGTTAGTTTTGTATGTTTAGTTTAAAGGAGTTTTAAGTTTATGAAGCGTTCTATAACGAAAATTTTGTCAACAATTACCGTTACCTGTTTAAGTTTGTGCATAATTGGAGCCATGCCGAAGGAGGCAACCAGTGCCAATAATTCTGTAACAATTAAATTGGCCAATGCCGGTGTGTGTTCCGCTTTATCTGTAAATCTCAAGAAAGAAGAGTCGGGAGTTTGTTCCGCAGTTTCTCAGAATCTGCAGGTCGCCAAATGCTCTGTGAAGGAGAAAGTTACCAAAACTTCTACAGCATCCAAAGCGGAAGCGTTGGTTGATAAGAAATATATCAGCAAGAATAAGGATGGAAAGATTACTGTCTGTGGATATGAAAATCTTGGTATAGTAAGAGTTGAGGATGGTAACCTGAATATTCGTAAAACTCCGGCCAAGGATGGTAAGATACTTGGAAAAATTACCAACAATGCCGGATGCGAAGTTCTTAAGGAAAAAGATGGCTGGGTTAAGATCAAATCCGGTAAAGTAAAAGGTTGGGTAAGCAATGAATATCTGGTTACCGGTGAAACCGCTTTAAAGAAAGTTAATAAAGCGGTTATGCATGTTGCTAAGGTTAAGACGGACAATCTTCGTGTTCGCTCCAAAGCATCTACCGATGCCAGAGTAATTACCAAAGTTGCTAAAGGCGAGAAACTGGAAGTTGTCAAGGTGGTTGATGACTGGATTAAGGTAGAAATTAACGGTGGTGAAGGATATATCAGCGAAGAGTATGCGGATGTTTCCTATGCTTTGGATGAGGCTGCCACATTGAAAGAACTTTCTTCCGGAAAGGGCGGTGTTTCTGACACACGGACAAGTCTTGTTCAGTATGCCCTTCAGTTTGTTGGCGGAAGATATGTTTGGGGCGGAACCAGATTAGGACATGGTGTTGACTGCTCCGGATTTACCATGGGTGTATTTGCAAGATACGGTATTTATCTGCCGCATCATTCCGGTTCCCAGGCAGGTTGCGGAACAAGAATCTCTGCATCTGAAGCAAGACCGGGAGATTTGTTCTTCTATAGCCACGGCGGAAGAATAGGACACGTTGCACTATACATCGGAAATGGACAGATTGTTCATGCACAGTCCGCAAGAACCGGTATTGTTATCAGTAATGCATTTTACAGCAGTCCGGCGTGCGTCGTTCGTGTACTTCCGTAATGTAATGAAAATGAGAATCAGAGCTTGTAATCTTTCGATTGCAGGCTCTTTTTATTTGTGCTAAAATATAAAAAAATGTTCATTATGGGAGGTTTATCGTGAACGAGCAGAGTAGAGTCAATAAGATCGTAATCACATGTTATGAAGCGTTGGTGTGTGTGCTGGCACTGGCATACATTCTGGAATTTGTGAAAGGTGCCAGAAGTATTCCGTACATTACCATGTTTTTGATTATTGACGTGGTTCCGGGAATTATTGCTGCAGTGATGTATAAGAAGAACAGTGCAGACAAGAATTTAGCAGCGGTTGCAGCCTATGCCTATGCTGTTCTTTATGTATTTGTAATCTTTACAACCACTTCACCCCTTGCATTTATTTATGCACTGGTATTGTTGCCGGCATTGCTGATTACCAATAATCATAGTGTGCTGCGAAACTTTTCCATTGTTCTGATTGTCTCCAATATTGGACTGGTAGTATTCCGTGGAGTGACAGATCTTTCATCTGTTCTTAAGAACAGTGCTAATTATGAAATTCAGATTCTTGGCATCTTATTGACTTGTATTTTTTCTATCTGGGGAAGTGCAGTTGCATCGAAGATTAACAATGATAAGATTGACGATATTCGCGAGAAAGAACAGCTGGAAAAAGAAATTTTACATAATGCCATTGGTGTTGTTAATCAGATTCAGCAGGAAATGGAAAAAATCGGTTCCAGAGTGGATAGCCTGACAGAAGCAGTTTCGGGAACAGCGGAATCCATGGTTCAGGTTAGTACAGGAACAACAAGTACCGCTGATTCTATTCAGACACAGATGGAAATGACCACGAAGATTCAAAGCACAATTGAAGAAGTAACCGGTTTGTCCGATAGCCTTCATACATTATCTGAGGATGCAGCGAAACAGATTAACGAAGGAAAGAAATGTGTACGGGAACTTTTAAGAAGTGCAGAAATCTCGAAGGATAATCGAGACACCGTTATTACTGAGATGGAATCCTTAACCAAGAAAACAGAAGAAGCCATTAACATTGTGGCATTAATTAATAACATTGCCAGTCAGACAAACCTTCTTGCATTAAATGCATCCATCGAGGCTGCAAGAGCAGGAGATGCGGGACGCGGATTTGCGGTAGTTGCAACAGAGATTACAGAACTTGCTAACCAGACCCGTAGTGCAACAGAAGAAATTGAACATATTATTGATGAATTGAAGGAATCATCTGCTGCAGCGGCAACCAGTGTTCAGCAGATGACAGAGCAGTCTGATCATCAGGAAGAACTTATTAACAACATGCAGGAACAGTTTGATGGTATCAGCAACAGTGTAGATGGTGTTAATTCCAATGCCAACAGCCAGAGCGCACAGATGCGTGAACTGGAGAAACATAATCAGACCATCGTGGACGATATTACCAATATTTCTTCCATTTCTCAGGAAGTATCTGCAAATGTGGATTACACCAGAGAACTAACGGATCAGAACCGTACCACCACAAATGACGTGCAGAGCAGTATGCAGGTTATTTTACGGGTATTAAATGATTTTAAAGCAAAATATGCCAAAAAATAAGTTTACAAGTACCATTTTTTATGATATTATATTTGGGTATGAGACTTAACCCGTCCTCGGTTTAAGGACACTCCGACCTTACACTGTGGATTTGGGGGCTTTAAGGAAATTTTAAGGAGGTAGAACAATGATTTCTAAAGAAAAGAAAACAGCCATTATCAACGAGTATGCAAGAACTGCAGGTGACACAGGTTCACCAGAGGTACAGGTAGCTATCCTTACCGCTAGAATTCAGGAGCTTACTGAGCATTTAAAAGTTAACCAGAAGGATCATCATTCCAGACGTGGTCTTTTAAAGATGGTAGGTCAGAGACGTAGATTATTAGCATACTTAAAGAACAAAGATATCGAGAGATATCGTGACTTAATTGCACGTTTAGGCATTAGAAAATAATCTTTTTGCAAAACGGGGGGCGGATTTTTTTCCGCCCTATTGCTTTATGGAGTCACTTTTAACATCATGACAAAAATACTGCAGGGGATTGTTTTTTCCGAAGCCACTGAAGAGGATACAGGAAGCTGTATTTTGCTCAGTAGTTTCGGACACCCCCTTGCAAAGAAGGAGGAAGTATGTTTAAGAGTTTTACAATGGAACTTGGCGGCAGAACCTTACGGGTTGATGTCGGCCGTGTAGCTGCTCAGGCAAACGGTGCAGCGTTAATGTATTACGGAGATACCTGTGTGCTTTGTACAGCCACAGCATCCGAGAAACCAAGAGAAGGAATCGACTTTTTCCCTTTAAGTGTGGAATTTGAAGAGAAGATGTATTCTGTAGGTAAGATTCCGGGAGGCTTTAATAAACGTGAAGGTAAGGCCAGTGAAAACAGCGTATTAACCGCTCGTGTTATTGACCGTCCGATGCGTCCTTTATTCCCGAAGGATTACAGAAATGACGTTACATTAAACAATATGGTTATGAGTGTGGACCCGCAGTGTAGACCGGAATTGGTTGCTATGCTTGGTTCTGCCATTGCTACCAGTATTTCCGATATCCCATTCTGTGGACCATGTGCTACTACTCAGCTTGGTATGGTAGACGGCGAGTTTATCGTAAACCCAAGTCAGGAACAGTGGGATAACGGTGATTTACAGTTAACTGTTGCTTCTACATCTGAGAAGGTAATTATGATTGAAGCCGGAGCTAATGAGATTCCGGAGGATAAGATGATTGAAGCAATTTACAAATGTCATGGCATCAACCAGGATATTATTGCTTTTATCAACCGCATGGTAGAAGAAGTTGGTAAACCAAAACATGAATATGAGAGTTGCGCTATTCCTGAGGAATTGTTTGCTGCAATGCGTGAGATTGCATCTCCGGAAGAAATGGAGAAAGCTGTCTTTACAGATGAGAAACAGGTACGCGAAGAGAACATTCGTGTAATTCGTGAGAAGATGGAAGAAGCATTTGCCGAGAATGAAGAGTGGCTTGCTTTAATTCCGGAAGCTTTATATCAGTATCAGAAGAAGACCGTTCGTAAGATGATTTTAAAAGATCACAAACGTCCGGATGGTCGTAAGATTGACCAGATTCGTCCACTTGCAGCAGAAGTGGATATTGTACCTCGTGTACATGGCTCTGCTATGTTTACCCGTGGACAGACTCAGATTTGTACCATTACAACCTTAGGACCGCTTTCCGAAGCACAGAAGGTTGATGGATTAGACGAGAATATTACTGAGAAACGCTATATGCATCACTATAATTTCCCATCCTATTCTGTTGGTGAAACCAAGCCAAGCAGAGGACCGGGAAGACGTGAGATTGGTCACGGCGCGTTGGCAGAGAAGGCACTTGTTCCGGTACTTCCAAGTCCGGAGGACTTCCCATATGCAATTCGTACCGTATCCGAGACTTTTGAGTCCAACGGATCCACATCTCAGGCATCTATCTGTGCATCCACCATGTCCTTGATGGCTGCAGGTGTACCGATTAAGAAACAGGTTGCAGGTATTTCCTGTGGTTTGGTTACCGGTGAAACAGATGATGATTATATCGTATTGACAGATATCCAGGGACTGGAAGATTTCTTTGGCGATATGGACTTCAAGGTTGCAGGAACACATGACGGTATTACTGCAATTCAGATGGATATTAAGATTCATGGTCTTACAAGACCGATTGTTGAAGAGGCAATTGCAAGAACCAAGATTGCAAGAGAGTATATAATCAATGAAGTGCTGACACCGGCAATTGCACAGCCACGTGCAGAGGTTGGCGAGTACGCTCCGAAGATTACTCAGATGACTATCGATCCACAGAAGATTGGCGATGTAGTTGGTCAGCGTGGAAAGACCATCAATACAATTATTGAACAGACCGGCGTTAAGATTGACATTAACGATGATGGATTTGTTTCTATTTGCGGAACCGATGCTGAGAAGATGGCAGAAGCTATGCATATGATCAAAGTAATTACCACCGACTTTGAAGAAGGCTTGGTATTTACCGGTAAAGTCATCAGCATCAAAGAGTTTGGTGCATTTATTGAGTTCGCACCGGGCAAAGAGGGAATGGTTCACATTTCCAAGATTTGCAAGGAACGTATTCAGCATGTAGAAGATGTATTAACCTTAGGCGATAAGGTTACAGTTGTTTGCCTTGGCAAAGATAAGCTTGGTAGAATCAGCTTCTCCATCAAAGATGTGAAGCCGGACGCTGAAGCAATCTAAGAAATATGATTTAAAGAGTTCCGTGAAAGCGGAGCTCTTTTTTGCATTTTACCGTAAGGAACCATCTGTATAATCCTTCATATATTACTAAAAAACATAATGGTAAGAATATGAACCGAGTTAGAAATCTTTTAGATTGGGACTTTGTCCGTCAAAAAGGATATACAGGAGATGGAGTTGGTGTAGCGGTATTTGATACGGGAATTTTTCCGCATCCTGATTTGAAGCATCGGATTATTGGCATGAAGGATTTTGTGGAGGATAGTTACGGGATATATGATGATAACGGTCATGGCACCCATGTAGCAGGTATCCTGGCAGGGGATGGCAGTTCTTCTGAGGGAAAATATACAGGAATTGCTCCGGGAGCTTGGCTATATGCCTACAAAATATTGAATGAAGGTGGAAACGGCAATTTAAACCGGGCAGTACAGGCTTTAGAGGATTGTATTTCACGAGCCAAAGCGTATAACCTGCGAATACTGAATTTTTCAATGGGAATGGGGAAAAATGTAAATAGTGAAGAAAAGAAGCGATTATTAAATTGCCTTGAAATGGCCTGGGATGCGGGAATTGTTGTGGTATGTGCTGCAGGTAATGAAGGTCCCTTACCCATGAGTATTACGCCACCGGGAAACCTTAGAAAGATTATTACTGTAGGTGCAATGGATGATGAAAGCAGTAATGTACCCGGTAACTTAAACCGTGGTTATTCCGGAAGAGGCCCAACAGGCTCCTATATTATGAAACCGGAAGTAGTGGCTCCGGGTACCAATATTACAAGCTGTAATGCAAAACGAAAGCCCTTATATACTATCAAAAGCGGTACCTCCATGTCCACACCTGTCGTTAGTGGAGCCATTGCGCTGCTTTTGGAAAAATATCCGAATCTAACTCCGGCACAAGTAAAATTGCGGCTGTATCATACCTGTGTTTCTATGGGACTTAAGAAAAATCATGAAGGTTGGGGTATGCTTAACCTTAAGAACTTGTTGACAGGTAGCCTCTAAAGGGAAAGGAACAGCCCTTGTCTGCCTCGTGTCCTTATGTTATAATACAACAATGAATTGAGGAACGAATATGAAATGGTTAAATAAATTAAGAAAAGTGTTAAGCAGCCGTCTTGTAATCTGGGGAATCGTAATGCTTCTGCAGATTGGATGGTTTATTTCCCTGTTTTTGTACATTCATAATCATTTTCGCTATGCCGGAACCTGTTTGGAGATTGTAGCATTTATCATTGTTCTTACCATTGTAAATGCCCAAACCAATCCTTCTTATAAGGTTGCATGGTCTATTTTGATACTTGGAGCCCCGGTACTTGGTATAGCCATGTATTTTTTGTTTGGACGTTCGGATATTACCAAACGAAAACGTAAAAAATTGGATAAAATGCATACCAAGTCCGTTCGCCATCTGCCTTCGGATTCAGATATAATACAGGAAATCTCAACAAGAAGCCGAGGCGCGGCAAAACAGGCAGGGTATATCAGTAAGTGGTCCCATTTCCCAATTAGTCGAAACCAGGGTCTGACCTATTATTGTACCGGTGATGATACGCTAAAACCGATTTTGGATGCAATTTCAAAGGCGGAGCATTATATTTTCCTGGAATTTTTTATCATTCGGGAAGGTGTGTTTTTCAATACTATTTTGGATGCGCTAGAGCAGAAGGTCAAAGAAGGGGTAGAAGTACGTCTGATGTATGATGACTTTGGAAGTGCCAATACGGTTCCACATCATTATGACCGGTATATTGAAAGTTTTGGAATACGTTGTGTCCGTTTTAATCCCTTAAAACCATTGTTTTCTGCGGTAATGAATAACCGGGATCATCGGAAAATGCTGATAATAGACGGCAAAATCGCTTTTACCGGAGGCTTTAACCTGGCAGATGAGTATATTAATCAGCGTAAGCGTTTTGGCCATTGGAAAGACAACGGTTTACGGATAGAAGGCCGTCCTGTTGCCAATTTTGTTGCTATGTTTTTGGAGATGTGGCAATATCAAACGGGAATGCCCGAGGACGAAACACCATATTTTCCGGAATATTCTATGAATGAGCCGGAAGTTCTGCCGGGCTATGTGCAACCTTTTGCCGATTCTCCATTGGATCACGAAAAGGTTGGAGAAACCGTTTACTTAAATATAATTAACCGGGCAAAGGACTATATTTACATTTTTACCCCCTATTTAATCGTGGATAACGAAATGATGACGGCGCTTTGCAATGCGGCCAAGTCCGGTGTAGACGTTCGTATTGTAACTCCGGGTATACCGGATAAGCGGTTGGTATTTCTGCTGACCCAGTCTTATTATTCACAGCTTTTGCGGGCAGGAGTGAAAATTTACCAATACGGGCCGGGCTTCATTCATGCCAAAACCTTTGTATGCGATGATGTGATTGCTACGGTGGGTACCATTAATTTGGACTATCGAAGCTTGTATATGCATTTTGAATGCGGTGTATGGATGTACGGAACCTGGGAGGTTGGTCAGATTAAGCAGGATGCTTTGGAAACCTTCCGGATATCCAAGGAGATCACTTACGCCAGGGAAGCTGGACGCAGCTGGATTATTCGCACGCTGCAGGGAATATTGCGCTTGTTTGCCCCGCTTTTGTAGGCGACTTTTACTGTAAACTATGAAAGGAAAGTAAAGTTTATGACCGCATTTTTTGTCGTTTTGGGATGTTTTATCCTGCTTATATTTCTTTTGTGGTTGGAATTAAAGCAATTTCGGGTTACGTACTATAGTTTAGAATCTTCGAAGATAGACAAAAAATTTCGGATAGCATTTTTATCGGATGTTCATGGAAAAACCTTTGAAGGAAGACTTTTAACCAAGGTTAAAGCTCTTCAGCCGGATGTAATACTTATCGGCGGAGATATGATAACCAAGAAACATCCGGAGCAGCTTATTCCCATGGCGGATTTTGTGATTCAGTTGAAAGAAATTGCACCGGTATATTATGGTTTCGGCAACCATGAAACCACCATAGAAGAAATTTTGGGTGTGGAAGAGGAAGCCTATGGAAGAGCATTTGAAGATTATAAAAATTGCTTGGAAGAAGGCGGCATCACATTTTTACGAAATGAAACCCAATCCATTGGTCATGGTGTAAAGGTTTCCGGTCTGGAATTACCCAGTGAGTATTATCAGAAGTTTGAAGTTAAACCTCTTGGGGAAGAGGAGATGAGGAAATATCTGAATCCGAAGGAGACGGAAGAGTATCATATTCTCATGGCCCATCATCCTGTGTTTGGAGAAACCTATCAGAAGCTTTTGCCGGATTTGATTTTATCGGGACACACACATGGTGGACTGGTTCGTTTTCCCTTTATTGGAAGTATTATCAGCACAGAACTTACGTGGTTTCCCAAGTATGATGGAGGAAGCTATACGTTAATTGAGGGGAATAAAAGAATTCCTTTTCTGGTAAGCAAAGGCTTGGGATATCATTCTTATCCAATACGGGTTCTGGACAGAGCAGAGATTCTTTTGCTGGAATTATCTTGCCAAGATGAGAAAAACCTAGTAAAATAACTAGGTTGGAGGATTTTATGGAATTACAGGTAAAACTTAACACTTTTGAAGGACCTTTGGATTTGCTCCTTCATCTGATTGATAAGAATAAAGCGAATATTTTCGATATCCCCATTGCCTTAATTACGGAACAATATTTGGAATATCTGGATGAAATGAAGCGACAGGACCTCAATATTATGAGTGAATTCCTGGTTATGGCTACAACGCTATTGGATATTAAGGCTAAAATGCTTCTTCCGGCGGAGGTGACCGAAGAGGGAGAGGAGATTGACCCACGTGAAGAATTGGTTCAGCAGTTAATCGAATACAAAATGTACAAGTATATGTCTTACGAATTACGGGATCGTCAGATGGATGCAGCGAAGAACTACTATAAGCCGGCAACCTTACCGGATGAGGTGTTATCCTATCAGGCACCGATTGATATGGAAGCTCTGGTGGGTGATATGAATCTTCATAAACTGAATGAAATTTTTAAATCCATGATGAAACGTCAGGTGGAACGTATTGATCCGGTACGTGCAACCTTTGGTAAAATCGAAAAAGAAGAAGTGAGCATGGAAGAAGAGATGGAGTATATGGAACAGTATCTCAGAGAACATCGACGTTTTTCTTTTCGGGAGTTTTTGGGAAATACCCATTCCAAGTTACGGATGGTGGTAGTATTCCTTACGATCCTGGAGTTTATGAAAATGGGAAAAATAACCATTACCCAGGAACACACCTTTGATGATATTTTAATTGAATCATGTTTGGAGTAAAAGATGAATAAAACAAAAGCAAAAGCAGCAATTGAAGCCATTTTATTCTCCTTCGGAGAGTCGGTAGAATTATCCAAGATTGCTTTGGCATTGGAATTGGATAAGGATATTACCGAATCCTATATTAAAGAATTAATGGAAGAATATGAAAACGAAGACAGAGGCCTTCAGATTATTGAATTGGAACAGTCTTATCAGATGTGTTCCAAACGGGAGTTTTATGATTGCTTAATAAAGATTAAGGAACAGCCCCGTAGAAATGTTCTGACGGATGTATTATTAGAAACTTTGTCTATTATTGCATATAAACAGCCTATTACCCGTGTGGAAATTGAAAAAATCCGTGGTGTATCCTGCGGACATGCCGTAAATAAGCTGGTAGAATATAATCTGGTACAGGAGTTGGGACGACTGGATGCACCGGGAAGACCCTTGTTATTTGGAACCACAGAAGAATTTTTGCGTTCCTTCGGGGTGAATTCTGTGGACGAGCTCCCGGTATTAAAAGCAGATCAGATTGACGAATTTAAGGCACAGGCAGAAGAAGAGTTAAACGCAATGGAAAAGGTGGACGTATAAATGAGTTTTTTATGGTTCTTATCCAACTATCGAAATCCCGTAACCGAAGCCCTGGCATTGGGAATCACAGAATTTGGATATCAAATTATTCCCATTGTTTTTCTGGCAGTGATTTTCTGGTGCTTCGATAAGAAAACTGCCTACAAAGCCGGTTTTGCCTTCTGCATTTCCGGATTAATCGTACATGGTATTATTAAAATTTTTGTCCGCATCCCACGTCCGTGGATTTTGGATAAAGATTTTACACCGGTTAAAAAGGCTTTAAAAGCTGCCACCGGTTTTTCCTTCCCAAGTGGACATAGCCAGGCAGCCACATCCATTTTTGGTTCCTTTTTTACATCCTGCAAAATAAAGTGGATGAAGATACTATGCTTGATAATCCCGCTTTTAGTTGGCTTATCCCGTATGTTTCTCGGGGTCCATACGCCAAAGGATGTTCTTTGCGGAATTGGAATGGGTGTTTTATCCATCGTCCTTGTGGAATATGCCTATCCTTATCTGGAAAAGGGAATCGGCATGAAGGCGCTTTTGTTGCCGCTGATTTGTATGGTTGCTTCTGTAATCGGCGTAATAGAAGGATACTATTTTTTCTCAAAAGGAATTATAGACTATATCAACGTAAAGGACTGTTTTCAATGTGTGGGCGCTAGCATTGGATTTTGTCTTGGGTATTATTTGGAGACGAAACGGATTCATTTTCAGATGCCAAAGTCAGTTTCTCAAGGAACCATCCGCGTTCTTGTGGGTCTGATTATACTGGTTGCTTTGAAAGTCGGACTGAAGTTGGTTACGGGAGAGAACCCTTTTATTGCATGTTTTAGCAACCTAGTATTAACCTTCTTTATTACAGCCGGATACCCGTATTTGTTTGAAAAAATATTTAAGAATAGAAATGGAAATGCTTATGAAAAATAATTGGATTATTGGAGTTTGTGGAGGCTCCGCGTCAGGAAAAACCACCATTGTAAAACGTATCAGCCAACACTTTGGAGAAGACATTCTGGTCATTAATCACGATAGCTACTACAAAGAGCATAGTAACATGACTTACGAGGAACGTTCCAAGTTAAACTACGATCATCCGTCTTCTTTTGAAACCGATCGATTGGTACGGGATTTGAATGCCTTGTTAAAAGGGGAAGAGGTGGACGTACCGGTTTATGATTTTTCGGTTCATAACCGTTCTAAAGAAGTTACCCATGTATCTCCCAAACAGATTATTGTGGTGGAGGGTATTCTTGTACTGGAAAATAAGACCTTGCGTGATATGATGGACGTTAAGGTTTATGTGGATACGGATGCGGATGAACGTTTAATGCGTCGTATTCGCCGAGATATGGTGGAACGTGCCAGAAGCATTGATTCTATTCTGGGACAATATGCAGAGACCGTTAAGCCTATGCATGAGGAATTTGTGGAACCCTCCAAACGCTATGCGGATATTATCATCCCCAGAGGTGGAGAAAATGAAGCAGGTATCGGCATGATGATTTCTTATATGGATCACATGTTAAGAGGAAAAATATAAGTTTAAAAAGAACTGATTGACATTTCCAATTGGTTCTTTTTTTGTGTCTAAAACATAGGTATGATGAAAAGGGTTAATGAGGCAGAAAATGAAAAGAAGGCGGAGCCTGTTTCTAATAGTTCTTTTATTAATTCAATTAAACAGTTGTCAATTGGTTGCCCGTGGGGCATCTCAAAAGCCTTTACCTCCGAAAATCCATGCATCAGCTTTTTGCGTATTGGATGGGGAAAACGGCCGGGTATTGTGGGAGAAAAACAGTGAAAAAGTATTGTCAAATGCCAGCACCACCAAGATAGTAACCTGTATTCTTGCCCTGGAAAACTGCAAATTGGACGAAGAAGTGACCGTCAGTGCTTATGCGGCAGGGATGCCTCGGGTTCATTTAGGCATGAAACCGGGTGAACAATACCGTTTGGAGGATCTTTTATATGCCATGATGTTAGAATCTTTTAATGATGTGGCAGTTGCCATAGCGGAACATGTCAGCGGTTCCGTAGAGGCTTTTGCGGAAAAAATGAATGAGAAGGCGTCAAAGCTATGTGATAAAAAAGCGCATTTTGTAACCCCCAACGGTCTGGATGCAGAGGGGCATGGAATTTCTGCCGTGAACCTTGCACGTATTATGGGATATTGCGTACAGGCTTCCCCGCAAAAGGAAAAATTTTTAAAGATTACTGGAGCAAACAGCCATTCCTTTCAAGAGTTGACTACCGGTCGAAGTATTACGGTTCACAATCACAATTCCATGTTGGGCCGGGAGGGAATTTACAGCGGAAAAACCGGTTTTACGGGAAAAGCAGGATACTGTTATGTGGCGGCGGCAAAAATATATGGTCATACTGTATGTATTGCACTTTTGGCAAGCGGCTGGCCTCCCAATAAAAATTTCAAATGGCAGGATTGTTGCATGCTTTTAAAAGCTTTGTCTAAACAATTGGCTGAAAAATCTTTTCCCGGAATTCCAAGAGGATATGTCAAAGTAAAAAATACGGCTTTTATGTCCAAAACAGCCTTGATACCCGATAGTATAAAAATCCGTTATAAAAGTATACTCCCAAAGCACCGAGGAATCCTTTTATTTGATGGAGAACGTATAAAAACCCGCATATTTTTAAAAAGAGGAATGAAGCTCCCGGTAAAAAAGGATCAGATTATAGGAGAAGCTCATTGGTATGTTGATGGAAACTGTGTGGCTATAGAGCCTATTTTTTCAGTGAAAAATTACGAAGAAATTTCACTTTTAAAAGTAGTAAACCATTGCTTTAAGAAGTTTTTGTTAAATCGCATAAATTTACGGAATTTTCCGTTGAAAAATTGTACTTAAAGGAATACAATATCAAATGTAGATTATGTAGGAGGTAGATACATGAGTGTAATGCAAGAAAATGTTGCACGTAAGCGTATTTTATCCTTCGTGGATGAAGGTAGCTTTGTGGAACTGTTTGAAACGGTTACCTCTAGAAGCACGGATATGACGATTCGGGATTATCAGGATGCTTCCGACGGTGTGGTGACCGGATATGGATTAATGAATGGACGCCTGGTATTTCTTTACAGTCAGAATCCGGATGTATTAAACGGATCATTGGGTGAAATGCACTGCAAGAAGATTGTTGAGTTATATGCGCAGGCATTGAAAATGGGGGCACCGATTATCGCACTTTTGGATAGTTCCGGAATGCGGTTACAGGAAGGAGTTGACGCTCTGACCGGATTTGGTGAGGTTTTAAGCGCTGTAAATGAAGCAAGCGGACTTATTCCAATGTACAGCGTTATTTACGGAAACTGTGGCGGTGGATTAAGCTTGATTCCGGCATTGTCAGATTTTTCCTATATGGTTGATAAGAAGGGACGCTTATTTGTAAACTCTCCGAATGCCATTGATGAGAACTATCAGGACAAGCTGGATACAGCCGACGGCAAATTTAAAGCTTTATATTCCGGCATCGTAGATGATTGCCTGGGAGAAGAGGAGATTGTGGATCGAATCAGACGGCTTTTGGAAATCTTACCGGCAAACAATACTGAGGGTATTTATACAGATATGTGTAAGGACGATTTAAATCGTCTGGTGGAAGGAATGGATTCTTCCAATTATGAGGCAAAAGCTCTTATTTCCAACATTTCCGATGGCTATGAGTTTGTGGAAACCAAGACTCAGTATGCTCCGGAGATGATTACTGGATTTATTCGCTTGAATGCCATGACAGTTGGTGTTCTTGCCAACAAAGAAGACAGCGACCGCTTAACGGTGGAAGGACTATCCAAGGGTACGGATTTCATTCGTTTCTGTGACGCCTATGATATTCCTTTATTGGTTGTGGCAGATACTTGTGGATTTGAAACCACGGTTGCCGCAGAGAAGTCCATGGGACGTCAAATGGCAGCCTTTATGAGTGCTCTTTGTGAAGCAGATATTCCAAAGGTTACTTTGCTTCCTCATAAAGCTTACGGAAGTGCTTATTTAATGATGAATTCCAAGTCCGTTGGTGCGGATTTTGTATATGCTTGGCCGGATGTTGAAATGGGTATTCTGCCGGCAAAACAGGCTGCGGAGATTCTTTTTGCAAAAGAAGATGCTGCAGTTCGTAATGAAAAGATGGCTGCTTATGAGGAAAGCCATAATCATGTAAATGCATTTGCAAAACGTGCTCAGGTAGATCGTGTTATTGCACCGGAAGCGACCAGAAAATATCTGGTTTCCGCTTTTGACCTTTTATATACGAAATATGCCTGCGTACAGGATAAGAAACATAGTTTGCGATAAGGAGTGACGAGATGTTACTACATGCTTTATTAAATGTGATACTTGGTATGGGTTCCGTGTTCCTTGTATTAATACTGATTTCTCTTGTTATTTATTGCTTTAATATCTTCCCGGTAATCGAGAAGAAGTTTAAAAAGCAACCGGAGAAAAATGTAAGTACGCCGGAACTGCCAAAAGAACTACAGATTCTGAACGAAGTAGAAGAAGAGGATGAAGGTGAAATTGTAGCCGCGATTATGGCAGCCATCACTGCATATACCGGAATGAGTCAGGATGATTTTGTGGTAAGAAGTATCGTAAGAAGATAATTTAGGAAAGGAACGTAGAAATATGAAAAGCTATACTGTAACCGTGAATGGAGTTACTTATGATGTAACAGTAGAAGAGAATGTGGGCGGCGCAGCGCCACAGATGGATATGCCACGTCGTCAGCCATCTATGCCTGCAAAACCGGCTAAGGCAGCTGCTGCAGGCGGAGCAAAAGGTGCAAAGGCAATTACAGCCGGAGCAGCCGGAAAGATTTTAAAAGTAGATGTTAAAATTGGCGATACCGTTAAGGTTGGACAGAATGTTGCCATGTTAGAGGTTATGAAGATGGAAACACCTATTGTTTCAAGTGACGAAGGTACCGTTGCCTCCATCGAAATCAAAGAAGGAGACAACGTAGAGGCAGGAGCAACCCTGATTACGTTGAACTAATAGGAGGCTTATTATGGAATACATTACAGACACACTGTATAATCTTATACATCAGTCTGCATTCTTTAACCTCACCTGGAAGAACGGAGTTATGATTCTGATAGCATGTGTATTATTGTATTTTGCTATCCGAAAGAAATATGAGCCATTGTTGCTTGTGCCAATTGCATTTGGTATGTTGCTTGTAAATCTGTTCCCGGACATTATGATGAAGGCTGAGGATGCAGAAAACGGGGTTGCAGGATTGTTCCGATATTTTTATCTGCTAGACGAATGGTCCATTATGCCATCCTTAATCTTTTTGGGAGTTGGAGCTTCCACGGACTTTGGTCCGCTGATTGCAAACCCCAAAAGCTTCTTGTTGGGAGCAAGTGCCCAGTTTGGTGTATTTGCTGCCTACCTGGCAGCCATCGCCGTTGGATTTAACGATATGGCGGCGGCAGCTATTTCTATCATCGGTGGTGCAGACGGACCTACCTCCATTTTCCTTGCAGGTAAACTGGGGCAGGGAGATTTAATGGGACCTATTGCGGTAGCCGCCTATTCCTATATGGCGCTGGTACCTATGATTCAGCCGCCTATTATGAAAGCATTAACCACCAAAGAAGAACGAATGATCAAGATGAAACAGCTTCGAAATGTATCCAAGCTGGAACGTATTTTATTCCCCATTGTGGTTACCATCGTGGTTGTATTGATTATTCCACAGACAGCACCGCTTCTTGGTATGCTGATGCTTGGAAATCTCTTTAGAGAATCCGGTGTGGTGAAACAGTTAACCGACACTGCTTCCAATGCATTGATGTATATCGTAGTAATTTTACTTGGTGTTTCCGTAGGCGGAACCACCAGTGCAGAAAACTTCCTGAAAATCGATACCTTGTTAATCGTATTTTTAGGTCTGCTTGCTTTCGCATTCGGAACAGCAGCCGGTGTTATCTTCGGTAAGATTATGTGTAAGGTAACACACGGAGAAGTAAACCCATTGATTGGTGCGGCCGGAGTTTCCGCAGTACCAATGTCTGCCCGTGTGGCACAGAAGGTTGGAGCAGAAGAAGATCCTACCAACTTCCTGTTAATGCATGCAATGGGACCGAATGTTGCCGGTGTTATCGGAACAGCCGTAGCAGCCGGAGTATTTATGGCTATCTTTGGTGTATAGGAGGATATGAAACATGTCGAATCAGAACAAAAAACCCGTCGGCATTACTGAAACAGTACTTCGAGATGCACATCAGTCCTTGATTGCAACTCGTATGACGACTGAGCAAATGTTGCCGATTATTGATAAAATGGACAAGGTTGGCTATCACTCTGTAGAGTGTTGGGGTGGAGCAACCTTTGATGCCTGCCTTCGATTTTTGAAAGAAGATCCCTGGGAGAGACTTCGTAAACTTCGTGCAGGCTTCAAGAATACGAAATTGCAGATGCTTTTCCGTGGACAGAATATTTTAGGATATCGTCACTACGCAGATGACGTAGTAGAATATTTTGTTCAGAAATCCATAGCAAACGGTATTGATATCATTCGTATTTTTGACTGTTTGAATGATATTCGTAATCTGCAGACTGCAGTTAATGCAGCAAACAAGGAAAAAGGCGATGCGCAGGTAGCCCTTTCGTATACTTTGGGCGATGCCTATACTTTGGAATATTGGAAAGATATTGCGAAACGTATCGAAGATATGGGTGCCAATTCTTTGTGTATTAAGGATATGGCAGGATTGCTGGTTCCTTACCGTGCAGAAGAGTTGGTAGGTACCTTAAAGGATACCGTTTCCATTCCGATTCAGCTTCATACACACTATACCAGTGGTGTTGCCAGCATGACCTATTTAAAAGCTATTGAAGCAGGCTGTGATGTGATTGATACTGCAATGTCACCGTTGGCATTGGGAACCAGCCAGCCGGCTACGGAAGTTATGGTAGAAGCCTTACGCGGAACTCCGTATGATACCGGTCTTGATCAGAATCTGTTGGCAGAGATTTCCGAATACTTCCGCCCAATGAGAGAAGAATTCATTGCCAGCGGACTTTTAAGCACCAAGGTTCTTGGCGTAAATATTAATACCTTACGTTATCAGGTTCCTGGAGGAATGTTAAGTAATATGATTTCCCAGTTAAAGGAGCAGAACGCAGAAGATAAGTACGAAGAGGTATTAAAGGAAATCCCGAGAGTTCGTAAGGACCTTGGTGAGCCGCCACTTGTAACTCCAAGTAGCCAGATTGTTGGAACCCAGGCAGTGTTCAATGTACTGGCAGGAGAACGGTATAAGATGGTTACCAAAGAAACCAAAGCAATTTTACGCGGTGAATACGGACAGACCGTTAAACCATTTAATCCGGAAGTTGTTAAGAAGGCTCTGGGGGATGAAAAGCAGATTACCTGCCGCCCGGCAGACTTATTGGATAATGAGTTGGATACTCTTCGTAAGGAAGCAGCTCAGTACATCCGTCAGGATGAAGACGTTCTCACCTATGCATTATTCCCACAGGTGGCAACAGAATTCTTTAAGTACAGAGATGCACAGCTTACCAAGGTGGATGATAAAGTTTCCGACAAAGAAGTAGGAGCATATCCGGCATAATTTAGCTTCCAAAGTTTTTCTTTATGTATCATAAAAAGGATGAGTCAGGTAAAACAAATGTTTGCCTGGCTCGTTCTTTTATGATAAAATAGGAAAGAGTTAACGGATAGAAAGGGACAAACATGGCAAATACAAACGAAATATTAAACCGCATTAATGAACGCTATAGCAAGATGAGTAAAGGACAGAAGATTTTGTCCACGTATATAACAGAAGAATATGACAAGGCTGCTTTTTTAACTGCGGCGAAATTAGGCGAAACAGTAGGTGTCAGCGAATCTACGGTGGTACGTTTTGCAACCACATTAGGTTATGCGGGCTATCCGGAATTTCAGCAAGCCATGGCGGAATTGGTGAAGGAGAAATTGAAAGAAGCTCCGGCGCCAACGGTGGTATACGAGAATCTGGAGGACGATAAGATTTTGGATACGGTTTTGTTATCCGATGCAAAGCGCATTGAACAGACCTTGTCCCAAATTGACGAACAGATTTTTGAAATTGCTGTAGATATGATTCATCAGGCAAAGAAGATTTATATAGTGGGAATCCGAAGCTGCGCTCCCCTTGCTCAGTTTTTAGGATTCTATTTGAATATGATATACGATAATGTGCGAATCCTTTCCACAAATAGTTTAAGCGAATTGTTCGAGCAGATGATGCGTGTGAATAAGGACGATGTAGTAATCGGCATCAGTTTTCCAAGATATTCCATGAGAACTTTGAAAGCTTTGGAATTTGCCAACAATCGCAGTGCCCGTATTATCAGTATTACGGACAGCGTGCATTCCCCTATGAATTTGTATTCTTCTTGTAATCTGATTGCGGAAAGCCAGATGTCCGGATTGGTGGATTCTTTGGTTGCACCTTTAAGTGTAATTAATGCTTTAATCATTGCACTTGCAAAGAAACGCCAAACTCAGGTAATGAAGAATCTGGATGAATTAGAAAGAATCTGGGATGAATATCAGGTCTACGGCAGCGATGAACTGGATTATGTAAGCGATGCCATGAAATGGAGATATAAACGTCCGGAGGATAAGGAATAGAATGAAAAATGTAATCGTAATCGGAGGCGGAGCAGCCGGAATGATGGCCGCCCTAGCCGCTGCAAAAAACGGACATCAGGTAACCCTTGTAGAGAAAAATGAAAAATTGGGTAAGAAAATTTATATTACCGGAAAAGGCCGCTGTAATGTTACCAATGATTGTGATACAGAGGATTTCTTTAAGCAAGTTTTGCGAAATCCCAAATTTCTTTATTCTGCAGTTTATACCTATGACACATACCGCGTTCAACAGTTTTTTGAAGAACACGGATGTCCTTTGAAGGTAGAGCGAGGAGGAAGAGTTTTCCCCGTTTCAGATCATTCTTCTGATATTATACGCACGCTTGAGAAAGAATTACGTAATACCGGGGTGAAAATTTCTCTTTTTACCAAAGTAACAGAGATTTTAACGCAAGATAACAGAATCAGTAGCGTTAAAGTTATCAAGGATCGCAGAGAAGACCTTTTACCCGCAGATGCGGTGGTTCTTTGCACCGGAGGCTGTTCTTATCCTTCTACTGGAAGTACGGGAGACGGCTATAAATTTGCAGAAGCTTTCGGCCATGAAATTAAGACTCCAACCCCAAGCCTTGTTCCTTTTATTACGAAAGAAAGCTTTGTAAAAGATTTAATGGGACTTTCTTTAAAGAATGTAGAAGCAACCATTTGTGACTCGAAGGGAAAGAAATTATATAGTGACTTTGGAGAAATGCTTTTTACCCATTTCGGAGTAAGCGGGCCCTTGATGCTTTCTGCGTCAGCAAAGGTGAACGATCAAATCGGGAAAGAAAATTTATATCTGACCATTGATTTGAAACCTGCTCTATCGAAAGAACAACTGGATAAACGTATTTTGCGGGACTTTGAAGAAAATCCCAATAGACAGTTTAAGAATGCAGTAACCGGACTTTTTCCCGGTAAACTTACTCCTGTTATGATTGCTTTATCAGGTATTGATCCGGAGAGGAAGGTTAATGAGATTACCAGAGCAATGCGGGAAGAATTCTGCAATTTAATTAAAGCCATGCCTTTAACATTAACAGGTGTCCGAGGCTTTGAAGAAGCCATTGTCACCAGAGGCGGAATTTCGGTAAAACAAATTAATCCATCCACTATGGAATCGAAATTGATTTCCGGATTGTATTTTGCCGGAGAAGTACTGGATTTGGATGCTTATACAGGCGGATATAATCTGCAGATCGCATGGTCAACAGGTTATCTTGCGGGAAGCAGTATCGAATAAGGAGGAATTATGAGTTTTAATGTAGCAATTGACGGACCGGCTGGAGCCGGAAAAAGTACCATAGCCAAGGCTCTTGCCAAAGAGCTTCAGTTTGTATATGTAGATACGGGCGCAATGTACCGTGCCCTTGCCTATTTCTTTTTATCACGTAAAGCAGATATTTCCAATGAAGAAGAGATTGGTGAATTTGTAAAAGAAGCAACTGTAGAGATTGCTTATGAAGACGGTAAGCAGCAGGTTTTGTTAAACGGAGAGAATGTTACTTCGCATCTTCGTGAAGAAGAAGTAGGAAATGCCGCATCCAGAACCAGTGCGTATCCGGCTGTGAGAGCACATTTACTTAAATTACAACAGGATCTTGCAGCAACACAAGATGTTATTATGGATGGAAGAGATATCGGAACCTGTGTTTTGCCAAAGGCTCAGTTGAAGATTTTCTTAACAGCCAGTGTGGAGACCAGAGCAAAAAGACGCTATGATGAGTTACTTGCAAAAGGAGAGCAGGCGGATCTTTCCGAAATTGCAGCAGGTATTCAGGAACGGGATGAGCGGGATATGAATCGCGAGATTGCCCCCTTGAAGCAGGCAGAAGATGCAGTCTTAGTTGACAGTTCTTATATGAGCATTGACGAGGTTGTAAATACCATACGAAATCTGGTTATGGAGCGAAGAGCATAATGGAAGAAAAGAAAAGTGTAACCGTTGCAAAAAGTGCGGGATTTTGCTTTGGTGTGAAACGGGCAGTGGATTTTGTCTATGAATGTGCTTCCTCTTCCGATAAACCCATTTATACCTATGGACCCATTATTCACAACGAAGTGGTAACCAAGGAATTGGAAGATATGGGAGTAACGGTGCTTGATCCGGAAAAGGCATTGCCGAATATTCCGGAAGGAACAGTAATTATTCGTTCCCACGGCGTTACCAGGGAACGTTTCAATGAAATTTCAAACAGCATTCATAAATGTGAGGATATGACCTGTCCTTTTGTAAAAAAAATCCATCGATTGGTGGAAGAGCACAGTCGATTAAAGGAAACGATTTTAATAATTGGAAATCCTGAGCATCCGGAGGTACAAGGTATTTGTGGATGGAGTGAATCACCCCGTACCGTTGTAATAAACAGCAAAGAAGAAGCCTTTTCTTTCAGTGCTAAAACCGACGAAAAAATATGTATTGTCTCTCAAACGACATACAATTACAAAAAATTTCAAGAATTAGTTGAAATCATAAGCCAAAAAGGTTATGATATAAGTGTTATCAACACGATTTGTAGTGCCACAACAGATCGTCAGACTGAAGCGCTGAGTCTGGCACGTGTTTGTGATGCAATGATTGTGGTTGGTAGTCTTGCAAGTTCCAATACACAGAAGCTGTATGAAATCTGCAAGAAAGAATGTGCAAATACTTACTATATACAAACCATTGACGATCTTGATGTTACCAAGATGAACAAATTCCATTCTGTAGGTATTACTGCAGGGGCATCTACCCCAAACAAATTAATTGAGGAGGTTCAAACGAATGTCAGAAATGAGCTTTGAACAAATGCTTGAAAATTCATTAAAAACAATAAGAAATGGGGAGGTCGTTGAAGGTACTGTCATTGGTGTGAAGCCGGAAGAGATTGTACTTAACATTGGCTACAAAGCTGATGGAATCTTAACACGTAGCGAATATTCCAATGAACCGGTTGACTTGACAACAGTCGTTAAAGTCGGCGATAAGATGGACGTTAAAGTTGTTAAAGTAAACGACGGCGAAGGACAGGTATTACTTTCTTACAAACGCCTCCAGGCTGAAAAAGGTAACAAGCGCCTTGAAGAAGCCTTTAACAACCACGAAGTCTTAAAAGCAACCGTAAGTGAAGTCCTTTCCGGTGGTTTAAGTGTGATCATCGATGAGGCAAAAGTATTTATCCCGGCTAGTCTTGTATCAGATACCTTTGAAAGAGATTTGAGCAAGTACAAGAATCAGGAAATTGAATTTGTAATTACCGAATTTAATCCAAGAAGACGCCGTGTAATCGGTGACAGAAGACAGTTAGTAGCAGCTAAGAAGGCTGAATTACAGAAAGAACTTTTCGAGAAGATTAAAGTTGGCGATGTAATCGAAGGAACTGTTAAGAATGTTACTGATTTTGGTGCATTCATCGATCTTGGCGGTGCTGATGGATTATTACATATTTCCGAAATGTCCTGGGGTAGAGTAGAGAATCCAAAGAAGGTATTCAAGGTTGGTGATGTTGTAAAAGCATTCATCAAAGATGTTAAGGATACCAAGATTGCTCTTAGTATGAAGTTTGAAGATCAGAACCCATGGTTAAATGCCAGCACCAAATTTGCTGTTGGTACTGTTGTTAAGGGTAAAGTTGCCCGCATGACAGACTTCGGCGCTTTTGTAGAATTAGCAGAAGGTGTTGATGCTTTATTACATGTATCTCAGATTTCTAAAGAGCATATTGAGAAACCATCCGACGTATTAAGCGTAGGACAGGAAATTGAAGCTAAAGTTGTTGATTTTGTAGAAGAAGAGAAGAAAATCAGCTTAAGCATGAAAGCTATGCTTGAGCCGGAAGCTCCTGCAAAAGAAGAGGAAGAAGCTTAATAGTCAGTTCATAAGCTTATACGAGAAACAGTAGAGAGGTGTTATATGCCAATAGAAAACGGTTATGAGAAGTTTAAAAAAGATGTATTCTCTTTGACAAAAATTGATTTAAATGCCTACAAAGAGAAGCAGATGAAACGACGTATTGATACGTTGATAGGGAAGAACAAATGCAAAACTTATGATGAGTATGTAGCATTGATTAAGAATAATAAAGAGCGTTTTGAGGAGTTCGTAAATTTCCTTACCATCAATGTCTCTGAATTTTATCGTAACCCGGAACAATGGACACTTCTTGACAAAGAAGTTTTTCCAAAGCTTATCAGTAGTTTTGGACAGAACCTGAAGATTTGGAGTGCAGCATGCTCCACAGGCGATGAACCATATTCCCTGGTAATGGCACTTAGCAGACATTTACCGTTAGAAAGAATAAAGATAATTGCAACTGACATTGACAAGCAGGTCATCGCAAAGGCAAAGGTAGGATTATATTCTGCCAAGAGTATTGCTAATGTTCCTGCTGATTTGAAGAAGAAGTACTTCACGGAAATAGGCGGCTCCTACCAGATCTCTGATGCCATCAAACAGAGAGTCGAGTTTAAGGAACATAACCTTTTAAAGGATCCTTACCCGACTGGCTGCAATTTAATCGTGTGCAGAAATGTACTGATCTATTTTACCGAGGAAGCAAAAGAGGAAGTTTACAAGAAGTTTAATGCTTCTCTTGTAAATGATGGCGTTCTCTTTATTGGAAGCACGGAACAGATTATGAATTATAAAGAAATCGGATATGACCGTGCCCAGTCTTTCTTTTTCATCAAGAGTGGCAAATAATAAATTCTCCTTCGGAGATGTTTGTTTGTACATTGCTGTGAATCAAATAAGCATATTAAAAGCCACATTCCGGCATAGTCGGAATGTGGCTTTTTGAATTACAAGTAAGTTTGATATTTATTTCAAATTACAAAGAAGCTGCAATATTGTTTGAATATACGGTTCCAATGTTTCTTTACACAAACTCTCTTTTGTTATGCGGAATTTCCCGTAAGAAGTCTCCGGAGTTGCTGGAATTTTGGATTCTTTTTCAACGTACCTTGCCATATCTTTTAAAACAGCTATATCCTCATTTTTCAAATATACATAGTCTTTGTAATTCAGATATGGAACTTTAATCTGACCATCATACATAGTGGAACTTAAATATAGCTTATTGCCTCGCAACGATAAGTAGTAGTCAAAGCGACGATATGAAACAGGAACCGGTACCGGTAAACTCAATGTTGCTTCAATAACCAGACGTTCTTCTTCATTACCGTAATAGTCCACAGAGGTAGTTTGGGATGCACTTTCAAACGTATACTCCCCTTGAAAGACTTTTAGATAAGAAAGAACCGGTAGAAGATAGGCCATTCCCAAAATATCTTCGTAATTATGTAAAAGCAGCAGCTTTTCTTCATCTAAATTTCCGGTTTTGCTGTAATTCATATAGTGGGAGATGAGTTCACCACCGGTGTACAAATCTTCCCGATTGATACCTAAGAATTGTTCAACCGTTTTCTGTTTTAAATCCATTAGCTTTAATATATGCTTAAAAGGCTTTAATTCTTTATAAATGTCCACTTTTTCCAATAAAGATAGGGTTTCATTTACCTTTAAAAGTTTTGCTTTTTCCTCCAAATACGGAATATCAAAGCCCAATCCATTATAAGTAATGCATGAAGAGTACTGCTTGCAGAGATTATAAAATGCGATAAGAAGGAAGGCTTCATCCTCCTTGGATTGCGCAAGATATTGTGTAATATGCAAAATATCATCTACTAAAACAGCAGCACCAATCATATATAATTGGGAGGTTTTTGCCGAAAAACCGGTGGTTTCGATGTCAAATAGAATGGTATCTTCAGTTAAATGGCAAATGCTTTCCGGGCAATTCAGGTTCAAATTCAATTCATGTTCAATTACTTTCATAGTTTCTCCATTTGTGTACTTTGTGAACAATTTTACGTTAATTTATAAATAAGTATAGCATATTTTTGAATTTTGCGTTATAATTTTTTATGGGTTTATTAAAAAATCATAAAAAAAACAGAAAGAAGGATACGCGAATGGGAATTTTAACTTTCAAGGGTGGAGTTCATCCGTATGAGGGTAAGGAATTGTCCAAGGATAAACCGGTCACTTCTTATTTACCTAAGAATGATTTGGTATTTCCTTTATCCCAGCATATCGGAGCTCCGGCCACTCCAGTAGTGGCGAAAGGCGACCATGTTTTGGCGGGGCAATTAATCGCTGAGGCTGGTGGCTTTGTATCAGCACCAATCTATTCCAGTGTTTCAGGCACGGTAAAAGCCATTGAACCGCGACGAACCGGAACCAGTGCCATGGTACAGTCCATCATTATTGAAAACGATGGAGAATACAAAAGTGTAGAATTTCAGCCGGTGGAGGATGTTTTTTCTCTCAGCAAGGAAGAAGTAATTGAGAGAATCAAGACGGCGGGAATTGTTGGAATGGGCGGAGCTGGTTTCCCAACCCACGTAAAGCTTTCCCCGAAGGAACCGGAGAAAATCGACTACATTATTGCAAACTGTGCGGAATGTGAACCATATCTGACATCCGATTATCGTTTGATGTTAGATGAACCGGAGAACCTGATCGGCGGTATGAAGCTTATGGTGTCCTTATTTGAGCATGCAAAGGGAATCATTGCTATCGAAGATAACAAGCCGGATTGTATTGATCTTTTGACGAAGATGACAGCAGATGAACCAAAGATTGAGGTAAAAGCTGTTAAAACAAAATACCCACAGGGTTCTGAGCGTCAGATGATTTTTGCTACTACCGGTCGTGCTATCAATTCCGCTATGCTTCCGGCAGATGCCGGCTGTATTGTAGATAATACAGCAACCATTATCAATGTTTACAAGGCTGTCAAAGAAGGCAAGCCGTTAACACACCGTGTTGTAACCATTACCGGTGATGCCATCAACGATCCTCGTAACTTTGATGTATTGTTCGGAACAAGCTTTGCTGAACTTGTAGAAGCCGCAGGCGGATTCAAAAATCAGCCTGAGAAAATCATTTCCGGAGGTCCTATGATGGGATTCGCCGTATTTGATTATAACTTCCCGGTTGTAAAGACAACTTCCTCATTACTTTGCATGACAAAGGATGAAGCAGCACAGTATGAGCCAACAGCCTGCATTAATTGCGGACGCTGCGTTGAGGTTTGCCCATCTCGTCTGATTCCATCCAGACTTGCTAAGTTAATGGATCATGGAGATATTGAAGCATTTGAAAAAATGGACGGCGTAGAGTGTGTAGAGTGTGGAAGTTGCAGCTATATCTGTCCGGCAAAGAGACATCTGGCTCAGTCCATCCGTGCAGGACGTCAGACTGTGCTTGCAAATCGTCGTAAAAAATAAGGATTGAGAGGTGTACTTAAGTTGAGTGAATTATTACATGTTTCATCATCGCCACACGTTCGTTCTAAAGATACGACACAGAAAATCATGCTTTATGTGGTAATATCCTTACTTCCGGCAGCATGCTTCGGTGTTTATAATTTTGGAATGCAGGCGTTGGTGCTTATCTTAGTTACGATAGCATCCTGTGTGCTTTCAGAATATGTGTTTAACATGATTACCAAACGGAAACAGACCATTCAGGATTTGAGTGCAGTAGTTACCGGTTTATTGCTTGCATTAAACCTTCCGCCTGCATTTCCATGGTATCTTGCAATTGTAGGTGGTATATTCGCCATCATCGTTGTTAAAATGGTATTTGGTGGATTGGGACAGAACTTCATGAACCCTGCATTGGGAGCTCGTTGTTTCTTACTGATTTCCTTTACCGGTTACATGACCAACTTCACTTATGATGGAGAATCCGTTGCAACTCCTCTGGCTTTATTAAAAGCAGGAGAGTCTGTAAAAACGATGGATCTGTTTATGGGAACCACCGCCGGAACCATCGGTGAGACCTGTGTTATTGCCTTACTTGCAGGAGCAATTTTCCTGATTCTTATGGGTGTGATTCAGATTACCATTCCGGCAAGCTATATCATTACCTTCGCCATTTTTACTTTTCTTTTTGGCGGACATGGATTTGATATGACTTTCCTTGTAGCAGAGCTTTGTGGTGGTGGTTTAATGCTTGGAGCTTTCTTTATGGCTACCGATTATGCAACCAGTCCAATCACAACCAACGGAAGAATTATCTTTGGTATTTGCCTGGGAATTTTGACCGGCGTGTTCCGTTTCTACGGAGCAAGTGCAGAGGGTGTTTCCTACGCCATCATCTTCTCAAACCTTTTAGTTCCGCTTATTGAGAGGGTTTCCAGACCAAAAGCATTTGGTAAAGGAGGCAAGGCATAATGAATAGAATAGTAAGTGATACGTTAAAGATTTTCATGATTACATTGGTTGCAGGATTACTTCTTGGTTCTGTATACATGATCACCAAAGAGCCAATCCGTAAAGCTGATGAGAATGCTAAACAGGAAGCTTACAAAGCTGTATTTGAAGATGCCAAGACCTTCGAGGCAACTAAGTTTGACGAGAAGGAAGCTCGTAAGCTTTTAGACAAAAACAGTTACCAGGACGATACCATTAATGAAGTGGTAGAAGCAAAAGACGGATCCGGTGCTTTATTGGGCTATGTTTTAACCATTACCTCTACTGCCGGATACGGTGGAGATATTCAGTTTTCCATCGGAATCAAAATGGACGGAACCTTAAACGGATACTCCATTTTATCCATTAGCGAAACTGCCGGTCTTGGTATGAAGGCCAAAGAAGAGAAATTCTCTTCCCAGTTTAAAAACAAAAACGTTACTCGCTTAGAGGTTACCAAGACAGGTGCTAAATCTGATGAAGAGATTGATGCCATCAGCGGTGCAACCATTACCTCCAAAGCGATGACCTATGGTATTGACTCCGGTCTTTGCTATTTCCAGAATAAATTAGCAGCGGAAGGAGGAGCACAGTAATGAACAAATGTACAGAGCGTTTATACAACGGTATAATCAAAGAGAATCCTACTTTCGTGCTGATGCTTGGAATGTGTCCGACCCTGGCGGTTACCACTTCGGCAATCAATGGTATCGGAATGGGACTTTCTACTACCGTAGTATTGGCATTAAGTAACCTTTTAATCTCCATTTTACGAAATATGATTCCGGATCGTGTCCGTGTACCGTCCTTCATCGTAGTAGTAGCATCTTTCGTAACCATGGTAGAGTTTTTGGTAAAAGGCTTTGTACCAAGCCTTTATGCATCCCTTGGAATTTACATTCCGCTTATTGTTGTAAACTGTATTATCTTAGGACGTGCAGAAAGCTATGCTTCCAAGAACGGTCCTTTGCCATCTTTATTTGATGGTATCGGAATGGGACTTGGATTTACCTGCAGTATCACCATCATCGGTGCTTTCCGTGAGTTTATCGGAGCAGGCCAGTTATTTGGAAACCAGATTCTTCCAATTGCAGATGCTGCAAGTGGAAAAGCAGGATATGTACCGATTACCATCTTTGTTTTGGCACCGGGTGCATTCTTGGTTCTTGGTTCCTTAACAGCAGTTATTAATGCAATTAACAACAAGAAGAAAGCGGCCGGTAAAGCGGTTGTAGAAGCAGTTGGCTGCGGTGATGGTTGTGCAAGCTGTGCAAGCAAATCCGTATGTCAGACAGCAAACTTAAATGCAGCTCCGAAAGCAGAAGCAGTACCTGTTAAACCTGCTGAGGCAGTAAAGCCTGCAGAAACTGCAGAAGAAACGAAGAAAGACGAATAGGAGGATAACGGATATGGAGAATATTTTACTCATTACCATTGGTGCAGCCTTGGTAAATAACGTTGTATTAAGCCAGTTCCTTGGTCTGTGTCCTTTCCTTGGTGTTTCCAAAAAGGTTGAGACCGCAGCCGGAATGGGCGGAGCGGTAATCTTCGTTATTACCCTTGCATCATTTGTATGCGGAATTATTGAGAAATTTATTTTAATTCCTGCGCACCTTGAATACTTAAATACCATTGTATTTATCTTAATCATTGCGGCATTAGTACAGTTCGTGGAAATGTTTTTACACAAATCCATGCCATCCCTGTACAATTCTCTTGGTGTGTACTTACCACTTATTACCACCAACTGTGCAGTACTTGGTATTGCACTTAAGAACGTACAGAACGGATATGGTATTATTACCGGAACGGTAAACGGTTTATTTACCGCAGTTGGATTTTCCATTGCTATCGTAATTATGGCTGGAATTCGTGAGCAGATTGAATACAATGACTTTCCGGAAGCTTTTAAGGGCTCTGCCAGTGTATTATTCACTGCAGGTCTTATGGCCATTGCATTCTTTGGATTTTCCGGAATCATTTAAGGAGGCGTGAGTATGACAGGAATTATTATTGCCGGTGTCTTAATTGCCGGAGTAGGTATTTTCATCGGCGTCTTCTTAGGAGTTGCCGGAGAAAAGTTTGAAGTAGAGGTTGATCCTCGTGAAACTCAGATTTTAGAAGTACTCCCTGGAAACAACTGTGGAGGATGTGGATACCCTGGTTGTTCCGGTTTGGCTGCAGCTATTGTTAAGGGGGAAGCTCCTGTAAATCAGTGTCCTGTTGGTGGAGCTCCTGTTGGTGTCAAGATTGGTGAAATCATGGGAGTTGCAGCAGAAGAGGGAGAAAGAAAAGTTGCATTTGTAAAATGTATCGGAACCTGCGATAAAGCAAAGAACGACTACAACTATATCGGTTTGGAAGATTGTTCCATGGCAAAACGTGTTCCGGGTGGCGGTGCCAAGTCCTGTAACTACGGATGCCTTGGTTTCGGAAGCTGTGTAAAGGCTTGTCCTTTCGATGCTATCCACGTTATTAACGGAGTTGCCAAAGTTGACAAGGAAGCTTGTAAAGCCTGCGGAAAATGTATTGCAGCTTGTCCAAACGGCTTAATCGAATTTGTACCGTACAGTGCAACCCAGATTGTTCAGTGTTCCAACAAGGACATGGGCAAACAGGTAATGCAGGTTTGCCAGGCAGGATGTATCGCATGTCATCTTTGCGAGAAGAATTGTCCTTCTGAAGCAATCACTGTAGAAAATAACATTGCTCACATTGATCAGTCCAAATGTACACGTTGTGGTACCTGTGCTGAGAAATGTCCGAAGAAGGTTATTTCCGTTTTATAAGATTTTAATAAAAGCGCCTGCGAGAAATATCTCGTGGGCGTTTTTTGGTTGGCTATTACGAAAGAATACACCATTCTTGCAAAAAAAAGAAAAGTCTGTTATACTTTCAAAAGGTATGCATTTTAGAAAGGATAAGGATATGACAGAGGAAAAAATCGCTCGTATCAACGAATTATATCATAAATCAAAGGCAGAAGGATTAACAGAAGAAGAAAAGAAAGAGCAGTTTATGCTTCGGCAGGAGTATATCGCAGCCATTAAAGGGGCAATTTCTGCTCAAATGGAAAATGTCAGCGTAGAAGAAGCGGACGGAACCATTGTTTCTGCTGTGGAACGCAGACGTCAGAAAGGAAAGAACTAAGTTGAGTAAGAAAAAAATCATCAATACAAGATTAACTGCTATTCTGGAGGCTGCACCTACAGAAGATTTAGATAGACAGGATTATTTTATTAAAGTAGCAAAAGAAGAAGTAGCAAAACGAAGTGAAGCAGCCGGTCGTCCCATGACCTGCTGTGTCAATACCTTTGGATGTCAGATGAATGCCAGAGATTCCGAGAAAATTCTTGGTGTTTTGGAAAAAGCAGGCTATGTGGAGTCAGAAGATGAACATGCAGACTTTGTAATCTATAATACCTGTACTGTAAGGGAAAACGCCTGCAACCGTGTTTACGGACGTCTTGGCTATTTAAGCACTTTGAAAAAGAAAAACGAATTCATGAAGATTGCTCTTTGCGGATGCATGATGCAGGAAGAGCATGTAAGGGAAAAAATTCATCAGAGTTATCCCTTTGTAGATTTGGTTTTCGGAACCCATAACATTTATAAATTTGCGGAATTATTAGTGGAAATGCTGTTTTCCGATTTTCAGATTGTGGAAGTGGTAGAAGGCAGTAATAAGATTGTAGAAGAACTTCCTATTGTACGAAAGTATTCCTATAAATCCGGTGTCAACATTACTTTTGGCTGCAACAATTTCTGTAGCTATTGTATTGTACCTTATGTTCGGGGACGTGAAAAGAGCCGTGAACCTAAGGATATTATCCGGGAAATTGAAAAGCTTGCATCCGACGGGGTGGTTGAGGTTATGTTGTTAGGTCAGAATGTAAATTCCTACGGAAAAGGCCTTGCAGACCCAATTACCTTTGCAGAACTTTTACAGGAAGTAGAGAAAATTGACGGTATCGAGAGAATTCGTTTTATGACCTCTCATCCTAAGGATTTATCTGATGAATTAATAGAGGTAATGGCAAATTCCAAAAAGATTTGCCGTCATTTACATTTACCGGTTCAATCCGGAAGTTCTCGAATTTTGAAAATCATGAACCGCCATTATGATAGAGAACATTACTTAAATCTGGTAAAGAAGATTCGTGAAAAACTACCGGATGTAGCCCTTACAACAGATATTATTGTGGGATTCCCCGGTGAAACAGAAGAGGACTTCTTAGAAACTCTTTCTCTGGTAAAAGAAGTAGAGTACGACAGTGCTTTTACCTTTATTTATTCCAAGAGAACCGGAACTCCGGCTGCATCTATGCCGGATCAGGTGCCGGAGGATGTGGTAAAGGATCGCTTTGATCGACTTTTAAAAGAAGTACAGGAAATTTCCGAAAAAAGAGCAAGAGCCTATGAAGGACAGGATGCTACTGTATTGGTAGAATCTGTAAATGAGCAGGATGCCTCTTTAGTAACCGGACGTATGAGCAATAATCTTTTGGTACATTTTCCGGGAGATAAGGACCTTATCGGTAAATTGGTAGACGTTCATCTTGATACCTGCAAAGGATTCTATTTCCTGGGTTCAAGGAAGTAAGTAAAGGAGTATTATGTACGGTTTTATTATTGGACGGATTGAAGAAATAGAAGAAAATCTGGTCTGTTTAAATTGCAATAACGTAGGATATGAAATCTATATTCCGGACAGTGTAAAACAAAAACTTCCACCCACTGGAGAAGAAATTAAGCTTTACACCTACTTAAACGTGCGGGAAGATGCTTTAGTTTTGTTTGGATTTTTAACCAAGGAGGACAAGCATTTATTTAAGTTACTGCTTACAGTAAGCGGTATAGGCCCCAAGGGTGCCTTATCTATTTTGTCCGTAATGACTCCTCAGGAACTGAAATTTGCCATTTTAGCCGGGGACGATAAACAGATAAGCAAGGCTCCGGGTGTAGGGAAAAAGATGGCGCAAAAACTAATAATTGAGTTAAAAGACAAAATTGATTTATCAGAAACTTTAGCGGAACAGGTAGTGCCGGAATCGGAAATCGCTAACAGCGCCAGAAACGATGCCATCAGCGCTTTAACCGCTTTAGGATACAGTGCAACGGAGAGTATGAAAACCGTATCGAGTATAACCATTACTCCGGAAATGGATGCAGAAGACATCATTAAGCTGGCATTAAAGAAGTTGGCATTTTAATATGCAGGAGAAGCTATGGAAAAACGGATCATTTCCACCCAACTTAGCACCGAGGATCTAGTAACAGACAACAGTCTACGTCCCCAGACCCTTGACGAGTATATCGGGCAGGAAAAGGTAAAAAACAACTTAAAAATATATATCGAAGCTGCCAAGGAAAGACAGGAGCCCTTGGATCATGTACTGTTTTACGGTCCACCTGGTCTTGGTAAAACAACCCTTTCCGGTATTATTGCCAATGAAATGGGAGTAAATGTAAAAGTCACTTCCGGACCGGCAATCCAAAAGCCGGGAGAAATGGCTTCTATTCTCAATAATCTTGGGGAAGGGGATATTTTGTTCGTGGATGAAATCCATCGGTTAAATAGACAGGTGGAAGAGGTATTATACCCGGCTATGGAGGATTTTGCCATTGACATTATGATTGGAAAAGGTACTACAGCCCGTTCCATCCGATTGGATTTACCGAAATTCACTCTGGTAGGCGCTACCACACGTGCAGGTCTTTTGTCTGCGCCCTTACGTGACCGTTTTGGTGTAGTAAACCATTTGGAATTTTATACTCCGGAAGAATTACAAATTATTGTGGAGCGTTCTGCTAAGAAATTAAATGTGAACATTGATAAAGATGGAGCTTATGAACTTGCCAGAAGATCCAGAGGAACTCCCAGACTTGCAAACCGCTTGTTAAAGCGAGTTCGTGATTTTGCCCAAATCAAATATAATGGCATGATAACTAAGGAAGTGGCCGATGAAGTCCTTACCAGATTAGAAGTAGACAGTCTGGGGCTTGACAGAAATGACCGAAATATTCTGTTAACCATTATTGATAAGTTTGGCGGTGGACCGCTAGGCCTTGAGACCATGGCAGCCTCCTTGGGTGAGGATGCCGGAACCATTGAAGATGTTTATGAGCCTTATCTTGTACAGAACGGATTTCTGCTTAGAACTCCAAGGGGGAGAATGGCAACAGATCTTGCCTATGAGCATTTGCACAGAAACCGACCGGAAGCATAATACTTGCGTTTGGCTCGTGCTTTTGTGATATAACGGTTGTTCTGCGACCGTTATCGCGTGGCGTCGGCAAATAAGCGCGTTGCGCTTATTTACGGCCCTTGCCAGTACGTCATTTTGCCCGCAAGCGGTCAATGACGTCTGCCAGTGCCTAACAAGCACTTCGTGCTTGCTTGCCTTGTGCCTTCGTGGTATAATAAACGAAAAATAAAACAATAGGATGGATAGATGATGACAACGAAGTCAAATGCAGAGGTTATTATCGGTGGTAAAGTATACACCTTAAGCGGATATGAAAGTGAAGAATATATGCAGAAGGTTGCTTCTTTTATCAACAAGAAAATGGAGGAACTTTCCACAACCATGGAAGGGTATAATCATCTGTCCATGGAGCAGAAATCGCTGTTAATGGAGCTTAACTTAACAGACGAATACTTCAAGTCCAAAGAACGGGTTGAACAGTTAGAAGAAGATTTAGAAGAATTTAAAAAGGGACAGGCTGAATTAAAGCATGAACTGATATCCCTACAGATTAAGCTTGACACCATGAAGGACAGCATTTTAGAATTGGAGTCTAAAAATAAAGAACTTACACATATCAAAGAGCAATTGGAATCCTCTTTGGAAGAGAAACTATTAGGAAAAGTATAACGAAGCGAAACTCCATTTTGATGTAAATGCAAAATGGAGTTTTTTCAAAGGTAACAGTATGAAACATGAATTATTGGCGCCGGCAGGCAGTCTGAAAACTTTTTATGCGGTTGTAAATGCGGGAGCAGATGCAGTATATGTAGGCGGTCCCAGATTTGGAGCCAGAGCCTATGCCCAGAATTTTACAACAGAAGAATTAATCGAAGCTATTACTTATGGAAAACTTCATGGTGTGAAGGTCTATATGACCGTGAATACCCTTGTTAAAGAGTCGGAAGTACAGGATTGTATTGACATGATGATTCCTTTTTACGAAGCAGGTTTAGCCGGAGTTATTATTCAGGATGTAGGAATTATTCGTACATTCCGAAAACATTTTCCGAAAATGGAGCTTCATGCCAGCACTCAAATGTCCGTCAGCAACGTAGAGGGGGCAAATCTTTTAAAGGAAGCTGGAATCTGTCGTGTTGTACCCAGCAGAGAACTTTCTTTAACGGAATTAAAAGAAATCCATGATGAAACCGGAATGGAACTTGAAACCTTTATTCATGGTGCCCTTTGTTACTGTTATTCCGGTCAATGTCTATTTAGTAGTTTTATCGGTGGAAGAAGCGGAAATCGAGGACGCTGCGCTCAACCTTGTCGCCTTCCTTATGAGGTATTTGATGAAAATAACCGCAAAATTTTTGAAAAACGTGAGCTTTTTAGCTTGAAGGACCTTTGTACCTTGCAGTTTCTTCCGGAAATATTGGAGTCGGGTGTCTATTCTTTAAAGATTGAAGGACGTATGAAGCAGACTTCTTATGCTTACACTGTAGTATCCATTTACCGCAAGTACTTGGATTTGTACGACGAAAAAGGAAAAGAAGGGTATCAGGTTTCCAAGAAGGACTATGAAGCGCTTTTAAAAGCAGGAAACCGCGACGGTTTCACTAATGGATATTATAAACAGCACAATGGAAAAGACATGCTCACCGGCAGGTCATCGGCTCATGTAAGCAGCGAAGGTATTCTGGATGAAAACTTAATGTGCCAAAAAAAGCAGGTTCCAATCAGCGGATCATGCAAATTACAGGTTGATGAACCCGTAACCCTTACGGTGAAATATAAAGACGTAGAAGTTGCGGTTACCGGAGCTACTGTACAGGCGGCAGAAAACAAAGGAATTCTACGGGAGCAGATTGAAAAACAATTACAAAAAACCGGCTCAACGCCATACGTTTTTGGTATGTTAGATATAGCAATGGATGATGGAATTTTTCTGCCTGTATCCTCCTTAAATCAGCTTAGAAGAGAAGCCTTGGAGGTTCTTACCCGTCAAATTTGTGGGCAACGGTTGTATGAGGCTCCAAAGGCTGAAGAAGAAACCTCCCATAATATTATAGCTGGCAAGGAAAATGTATCGGTTTTAGTACGCACGAAAGAGCAACTTTTTGCATTAATGGACCGTCCCTATATAAGTAGAATATACCTTGAGATAACCGCCTTTAGTCCTGAAGAGTCAAAAGCGCTTATCCCGGATCTTTTCAAAATACGACAGGAACAGCTGGAAATCTACCTTGCTCTTCCTTACATTTTTCGGAAAAGAAATAAAGACCATTTTTTACGGGCATATGAACTATTAAAAGATGTTACAGACGGATTCCTTGCCCGTAGTTACGACAGCCTTGGTTTTGTAAAAGAGCAAAAGCTTCCATTTGTAACGGATGCATCCTTGTACTGTTTCCACACAGAAGCAGTGAGATTTTTTAAGGATTTTTCAGCATGGCAGACTACAGTTCCCGTGGAAATAACTCGGAAAGAAATGAAGCCTTTACTTCCTTTTACTCCGGAACTTATTGTATACGGTCGCATTCCATTAATGATTAGCGCAGGATGTGTTAAAAAGAACACCGCAGAATGCAAGAAAAAAAGCGAAACACTGTTTGTAAAAGACCGAATGGGTTACGTTTTTCCTGTTGTAAATGAATGTAATGGATGTTACAACGTCCTTTATAACAGTAAACCCACTTGTTTATTTAATGATAAAACGTCCTTTGATACCCCGTATTTACGTCTGCAGTTTTCTACAGAAGACGAAAGCGAGGTTAATAAGGTTCTGGCCCTGTTTGAAAAACAGGTGCTTGGATTTAACACGCCGGCAAAAGCCCTTACGGATTTTACCTGGGGCCATTACAAAAAAGGCGTGGAGTAGGAGCAACTATGATTCAGATTATTGTACAACTTTCAAAAATATTAATGATTTTTCTTCTTGGCCTTTATACCATAGAAGGATTTTCCAGTATGGCAAGAAAAAGTCCGGAATTAAGAAGTCAGATTAGCACCAGACAGCGTCTGTTTATGTATATGCTGCATTTTATCGGAAATATGGTGATGTATATGGTTCAGCAAGATTTTCGATATCTGATTTTTTACGGTGTGCAGCTGTTGATTTTTTCCATGTTCCTAACGCTGTATGACTTGTTTTATGAAAAAGCATCCACCCTTGTGGTGAACAATATGGTTATGCTTTTAATGATTGGCATGCTGATTTTAACAAGATTAAGTCTGGAGCATGCCATGAGACAGTTTGTCTTTATGTTTGCCGGAATGATACTGTGTACCTTGGTTCCGTTTTTTATTCACAAGCTGACTTTTTTAAGTCGACTGACCTGGGTATTTGGCATTTTGGGATTGCTTGCACTAGCCGTTGTATTAGTTTATGCAAGAGTAAGCTACGGCGCCAAATTATCCATTTCTCTGGGTCCTGTGTCCATACAGCCATCGGAATTTGTAAAGATCACGTACGTATTTTTCGTAGCAGGTATGCTTTATAAGGATACCTCCTTCAAACAGGTGGTAATTACAACAGTTATGGCGGCAGCCCATGTGTTGGTATTGGTGGCATCCAGAGATTTAGGAAGTGCCCTTATCTATTTTGTGGCATATATGGTTATTACATTTGTGGCAACAAAAGATGTGCGTTATCTGTTGCTTATTATGGCCGGAGGCGTTTTAGCTGCAGTGGGAGGATATTATGTCTTTTCCCATGTTCGGGTTCGTGTCTTGGCATGGAGAGATCCTTTCGCACCGGGTGTTATTGCCAATGAAGGCTGTCAGGTTGCCCAATCCCTATTTGCTATCGGTACCGGCGGCTGGCTTGGTTCCGGACTCTATCAGGGATTGCCAAAAAGTATTCCGGTTGTAGAGCAGGACTTCATTTTTGCCGCCATTTCCGAAGAAATGGGACTGGTCTTTGCCCTGTGTTTACTGCTGGTTTGCATTTGTTGTTTTATGATGTTTTTGAATATTGCCATGCAGATGGAAAATAACTTCTATAAATTGGTGGCCCTGGGTCTTGGCTGTGTCTATGGATTTCAGGTATTCTTGACCGTTGGTGGAGTGACCAAATTCATTCCGTCTACCGGTGTAACCCTTCCGTTAATCAGTAGTGGAGGCAGTTCTTTGGTAAGTACGGTTATGATTTTTTCCATCATTGAAGGATTATATATTTTGAGAGAGGAAGAGGGTGAACGTTTTGCCGGAAAGAGACGATTTAAATCCAGAAAAAAAGAGAAAATCCAAAAAGAAGAAGAACAATAAAAACAATCGGGAATTTGTAATTGTTACCTATTTCTTCCTGGCACTTTTTCTTTGCCTTATGGGGTATATTGTATCTTTTCAGGTTTTGCAGGCAGAAACAGTAATCAATAACCCCTACAATAAACGACAGACTATTTTTTCCAAGTCCATAATCCGTGGTAAAATTGAATCTTCAGACGGTAAAACCCTGGCAAAAACAAAGGTAAATTCCAAAACCGGAAAAGAAACCCGAGTCTACCCTGCTGGAAATATGTTTGCTCACGCTGTAGGGTATAGTACCAACGGAAATACCGGAATTGAAAGCTTCGCCAACTTCCAGCTTCTTCGAACCCACAGCTTTATCGGCGATCAACTGATGAATATGCTTTCCCAGAAGAAAAATCAGGGTGATACGGTGGTTTCCACTCTGTCCTATAAGCTGCAAAAAGCAGCATATCAGGGTCTAGGCGGGTATGAAGGAGCAGTGGTGGCATTAAATCCAAAAACCGGTAAAATCCTTTGTATGGTATCTAAGCCGGACTTTGATCCCAATCAGGTGGCAGACCATTATGACAGTATTGCCGGAACAGATGCCAACGGAAAAGAAAGTTCAGTGCTGTTAAACCGTACAACACAGGGTAGCTATACACCGGGTTCAACCTTTAAAATTTTTACCACCTTGGAATATTTAAAGGAAAACGGTACCAATGCAGCTTTTAACTATCATTGTACCGGGGCAAAAACTGCCGGTGGTACCACAATTCACTGTTATGGCGGAGAAGTACATGGTGACGTGGATTTGAAGCATCTTTTTGCCGAATCCTGTAACTGCGGTTATGCGGAAATGGGACTTTCGTTAGATATAGCATCTTTTCAAAAGTTAAGCAAAAAGATGTTATTTGACCGTTCCCTTCCCATAGAATATCCTTACACCAAAAGTAAATTTTCATTAAGTGAAGATTCTTCCACAGCATCTATTATGATGGGAAGCTTTGGCCAGGATAAAATAACGGTTTCTCCCATTCATTTAGCGATGGTGGCAGGAGCCATTTCCAATAAGGGAATTCTTATGAAACCATACAGTATTGATCATGTGGAAAATGATGCCGGACAAATCGTAAGCGAAAACAATCCGGAGAAATATAAACAATTGTTATCTCCTCAAAAGGCAAAGATTATGAGGAGATTAATGCGGGCAACAGTGCGTTACGGTACAGCCACTGCATTACAGTCTAACAAATACCTTTCAGGAGGCAAAACAGGATCTGCTCAGGTTAGTGACTCTTCCGATGATACCCATTCCTGGTTTGTGGGATATGCCAAAAATAAAAAAGGCAAATCCATTGCCATAGCGGTAATTGTGGAGAAACAGGGTAACGGCAGCCGATTTGCAGTACCCATTGCCAAAAAAGTATTTGACGCTTATTTCGATTAATAATTGCACAGGTACCAAAAAAGTTGTATAATCTTTTTAGATTAGATATAAAACCAAACCGCATGGAGGACTTGTGCATTGATCGAAGCAACGAGCTGTGGTGGTGTGGTAATTTTCAGAGGAAAGATCTTACTTCTGTTTAAGAACTATAAGAACAGATACGAAGGCTGGGTGCTTCCCAAAGGAACGGTAGAAGAGGGGGAGGACTATAAAACAACTGCGACCAGAGAGGTGAAGGAAGAAACCGATGTGGACGCAACCATTATTAAATATATTGGAAAAAGCCAATATTCTTTTACTGTACCGGAGGATACCGTGGAGAAAGAAGTACACTGGTATCTGATGATGGCTGATAGTTATTACTCGAAACCACAAAAGGAAGAGTTTTTCGTGGACTCAGGCTTTTATAAGTACCACGAAGCATATCATTTGCTGAAATTCGCAAATGAGAAACAGATATTAGAAACTGCCTACAGTGAATACCTGGAGCTTAAGAAAAAGAACCTCTGGGGAAACAGGAGATATTATTGAAATGGTATAAACGGCTCTATGTAGGAGACTCTCTTACGGGCAAAGAAGACAAAGTGATTCGTAAAATCAGACAGAATGCATTGCAGCCCGGAGTGTACGTGATTGTTCTTGCTGACAACGGCAAGGACAATTTTCGTATCATATCAAGTTTAGAATTGCTGCAAAAGGGTTATCCTAAAGAAGATCTTACAGTCATCGGCATTGCAAAGGGAAAAGAAGAAGCTTTCTTGCTGGTAGGTAAGATAATACAGGATATTTATGACCAGACAGGCGCTGTAGACCAGGTATCCGCATTTTTTTCGACGTTAGGAGGGGACAAGCGTCATGATGGCGGCAATTAATATTGTATTGCTCATCGGCAGAATTGTTTTATATATCCTTTTGGGACTGTTATGCTTGTTGGTGTTTCTATTACTGGTACCCATATTTTATAGTGTTGAAGCAGAATTAAATGAAGCTAACCGACATCCAAAGGATTTCAAGAATGCAACTTACAAAGTATGTGTTTGTGGAATACCGGTTATAAATTCCAAGCGGAAAAAGAAAATTAAAAAATCTTCAAAGAACCATAAGGTTGATGCTGAAGCCCAACAAATAGCGGCGGACGCGGATGCGCCTATGTCGGAAGTCCCGGAAGATGAGAATGAAAAGAAAGAGGCTAGTTCAAAGAATAGAAAAGGAACCAAATCTACAGCCAAGAATAAGAAAAAGAAGACCGGAAAGGTTAATAAAATTCTTGATTTAGTGCGTTCTGCATTTTCAGATGAGAACAAAGAACTCATATCCCTTATAAAGGATGAATCCTTTTACCTTTTGAAGCATTTCGGACCACGACGCGGAAAAATGACATTACATTACAACTTGGCTGATCCGTCAAACACCGGATTACTTACGGCGGCCTTAAGTATGATTCCTTTATTTTACAAAAAGGGAGTTCGCGTGTACCCGGATTTTGAAAATGAAGAGCTATACCTTTACGGAAAAATGAGAATAGGCGGTCATATTCGTATAATACATGGTGTACGAAGTGCCATTCACATATTTATGAACAAACGCTTTAGACAGTTACTACGAAAAGGAGTGAAAAAGAATGTCAGAGAATAATTTTGTATCAACAGTAGAATCCTTATTTCACGGAATGGATAATTTCATTACTGCAAGTACCGTAGTTGGGGAAGCCATTCATATCGGAGATACCATCATTCTTCCATTGGTTGATGTATCCTTCGGAGTTGGTGCCGGTGCTTTTTCCGGAGACAAGAAGAACAACGGCGGCGGTGGTCTTGGCGGTAAAATTTCTCCAAGTGCCGTACTGGTAATCCATAACGGACATACCAAGCTTGTAAATGTCAAGAATCAGGATGGTATGACCAAGATATTGGATATGGTTCCCGACATTATCTCCAAATTTTCCAAAGATAAGAATGATGATGTGGATTTAGATGAAGTTGCTGCTGAAGTAAAAGCCGAAGACAAATCCGAAAAAGAAGAATAATAGGAAATCCTGTGTATACCATGCGTATATGCGGGATTTTTTCATATACTGATAAAAAACGGAGTAGAGCAGTTCATGACCAAAATTTTGGGAATTGCCTGTATATGTGTTGCAGCCGGTATAATTTTAATGATGTTTTTGCCGACGAAAATCTGGGGAGGATTGTTTGCAGTAGGATTACTGCTGGTGGGAATACGATTATTTCTTCAGGGACGACGGTGCCGATAAAGGGCAAAGAAAAAGAGCTCCGAATTACCGGAGCTCGCTATTTTCTATTAGGCTCTTTCAACTTTACCACTTCTTAAGCAAGAAGTACAAACATACATCTTCTTAGGAGTTCCGTCAACGATACATCTAACAGATTTGATATTTGATTTCCACATCTTGTTTGATTTGTTGTGAGCGTGGCTTACGTTATTTCCAAAATGAACGCCTTTTCCACATACGCTACATGCTGCCATCCTTCGCACCTCCTTGCAACTTTACTACGATGGTACTTACTTACCAAAATCGCAACATAGATATTTTATCAAAAGTCAGCATGGAATGCAAGGAATATTTTAATTTTTACGAAAAAAACTGTTTTGAACTTCCATTTTTGATAAAAAACGATTATAATAACTTAGTATATGTTAGGATGTCTTTGAGAAAGACCAATATGGAGGATATCATTATGAATGGTAAAATGGATACAGAATATGGAAGAGTTATCATTGATAGCGACGTTATAAAGACTTATGCAGGAAGTGTGGCTGTAAGCTGTTTTGGTATTGTAGGTATGGCTGCAGTCAACATGAAGGACGGCTTGGTTCGTCTTTTAAAAAGGGATTATCTGAATCATGGAATCGATGTGGTTATTGAAGATAATAAGATTACCATTGATTTCCATGTGATTATCGCTTATGGTGTCAGCATTGAAGCTATTTCCGACACATTAATCAGCACCGTGAAATATCAGGTGGAAGAGTTTACCGGTCTGAAGATTGAGAAGATCAATATATTTGTTGAGGGTGTACGGGTAATCGATTAAGGAGGAAATTACAGAATGAATACAATAAATGCAGAGTTAATGGCAAAATGCTTTTTAGCAGGTGCCAAGAATCTCGAAGCAAAAAAAGAATGGATCAATGAATTAAATGTCTTTCCTGTTCCTGACGGTGATACGGGAACAAATATGACCATGACCATTATGTCCGCTGCCAATGAGGTAAGTGCACTTACAAATCCTACCATGGCACAGCTGGCAAAAGCCATTTCCTCCGGTTCCCTTCGTGGAGCACGAGGTAACTCCGGAGTAATCCTTTCTCAGCTTTTACGTGGCTTTACCAAAGTGGTTGCAAATCATGACGAAGTTGATGTGGTAACCTTAAGTGAAGCTATTGAAAAAGCAGTAGAAACAGCCTACCGAGCTGTTATGAAACCAAAGGAAGGTACTATCCTTACCGTTGCCAGAGGTATTTCCGATAAAGCATTGGATTTGGTTGGTGACGTAGAAAATATTGAAGAATATGTAGGATTGCTTATTGAAGAAGGCGATGCCGTCTTAAAGACCACTCCGGATCTTCTCCCTGTATTAAAACAGGCAGGAGTTGTGGATTCCGGCGGACAGGGTCTTATGGAAGTTTTACGTGGTGTCTACGACGCTATACAGGGAAAAGAGATTGATTATCACTTTGAGGGACAGAGTACCTCTACCGGTGTAACCAAAATTTCAGCTCAGACCGAAGCAGAGATTAAGTTTGGTTATTGTACCGAATTTATTATCGTATTAAACGAGCCTATGTCCGAAGAGGAAGAATTAGGCATGAAGGACTTTTTAGAGGAAATCGGAGATTCCATCGTTCTTGTTGCGGATGATGAAATTACAAAGGTGCATGTTCACACTAACGATCCGGGTCTTGCTATTCAGAAAGCCCTTACTTTCGGTTCCTTAAGCAAGATTAAGATTGATAATATGCGAGAGGAACATCAGGAAAAACTTATAAAAGATGCAGAAAAGCTGGCAGCACAGCAGAAAAAAGAGCGCGAACAGAAGAAAGAAGCACCAACTTCCACTCAGCCACGTAAGGAAATGGGATTTATTTCCGTTGCGGCAGGAGATGGTTTGGCTGATATTTTCAAAGGTCTTGGTGTGGATCACGTTATTGAAGGTGGTCAGACCATGAACCCAAGTACGGAAGATATGCTTACTGCAATCGAGAAAGTAAATGCGGATAACGTATTTATTTTGCCTAACAACAGCAATATTATTATGGCAGCTAATCAGGCGGCTGAACTTTGTGAGGATAAGAAGATTTATGTAATCCCTACCAAGACTGTGCCACAGGGTGTTGTAGCCATGATTAACTATATTCCGGAACGTAGTGCTGATGAGAACTTTGAAACCATGAAAGAAGAATTATCCAGCGTTAAGACAGGTCAGATTACCTATGCGGTACGTGATACGGAAATTGACGGCATTACCATTGCCAAAGATGACTTTATGGGTATCGGCGATCATTCCATTTTATCTGCAGGTGCAAATATGGATACTGTAATCAAAGAAATGATGGATAAGATGGTTACAGAGGATTCCTCTATTATTACCATTTATTATGGTGAGGACAAAACAGAAGATGATGCCAATGCATTATCAGCACAGTTTGAAGAATACTATCCGGACTGTGAAACCGAAGTATATTACGGCGGACAGCCGGTATACTATTACCTGATTTCTGTAGAATAAGGAGACGTGTATGGACCTTTCTTCATCCGTTTTAGAATTAAAAGGAGTCGGAGAGAAAACAGCAATTACACTGAATAAGATAGGAGTATATACCATTCGGGATATACTCCTTCATTTTCCGTATAATTATATTCTTTATCCGGACCCTATAGAATTTCCGGAGATTCAGGAAGATACTCTGGTGGCGGTACAGGGTATTGTTGGAACCAAGCCCTATTTCAAAGGGGGCAGACTTCAAATGGTTACGGCAACTATTACCGACGGTACCAACAAGTTACCGGTATGCTGGTATCATACCCCCTATATCCGCCATTCACTGAACACCGGAGAAAGCTATATTTTTTACGGGAAAGTACGGAATCGCAACGGACGATTCACCCTGGAACAGCCTGCTGTATTTTCTGAAGAAGATTACCAAAAACAGCAAAAGACATTACAACCTATTTATCATCTGACACCGGGACTAACCAATAAGGGTTTTGGAAAGCTTGCTTCACAAACTCTTCAATTTGCCAGACAAATGCAGGATTACCTGTCAGACGAGCTAAAGGAACGACGGAATTTGGTTGATTTAAGCACAGCTTATGTTCAAGCTCATTTTCCAAAGGATTTCGATGAGCTTCTGGCCGCACGAAAACGTTTGGCTTTTGATGAATTCTTTCTCTTTTTGCTAAAAATCGAGCTTTTAAAAACCGAGAAAGTAAAAAGCTTGTATCGTATGCAGGGACAGGAGACTATCCTTGAAGAAGCAAACAAGCTTCCTTTTACACTAACGGAAGGGCAGCACACAGCGCTTTTGGATATCCTTAATGACATGTCTTCAGATACGCCTATGCAACGCCTTTTACAGGGAGATGTAGGAAGCGGAAAAACCGTCCTTGCCTTTCTTTCCATGCTGTACGCTACCACAAACGGTTATCAGTCAGCACTTATGGCACCAACAGAGGTATTGGCAAGACAACATTATGAAAAACTTCTTGCTTTTTGCAAGGAGCATGCACCCTTTACCAACGTATACCTTCTGACGGGAAGTATTCCAGCCGGACAGAAAAAGAAGATTAAGCAGGCATTGTTATTGGATCCTACCGCAATGGTTGTTGGAACTCATGCGTTATTAACAGAGGATGTATCCCTTAATAATCTGGGTCTGGTAATTACGGATGAGCAGCACCGATTTGGGGTTAATCAGCGCCAGACTCTAACGGAAAAAGGTTCTCTTCCTCATATTCTTGTTATGAGTGCCACCCCGATTCCAAGAACCCTTGCGCTGATACTTTACGGAGATTTGGATATATCCGTAATTAAGACCGTGCCCAGAAATCGTCTACCAATCAAGAACTGCGTTGTGAAACGCTCTTATCGGAAAACCGCTTACGAATTTATGTACAAACAAATCTCTTCCGGGCATCAGGTGTACGTTATATGTCCGCTGGTGGAAGAGCGCGAAGAAAGTGACAGTGCAGATGTAGGAACCTATTCTGCACTATTAGAAAAATATTTTAAAGAAACAAATCGTGAAGTTACCATTGATTGCCTACACGGCAAAATGCGACCACAGAAGAAGCAGGAAGTTATGGATCGCTTTGCTTTAGGAGAAATTCAAATTCTGGTTTCTACCACCGTTGTGGAAGTAGGTGTGGATGTTCCCAATGCCACTGTAATGATGGTGGAAAATGCTGAACGTTTCGGCCTTGCTCAGCTTCATCAGCTTCGCGGTCGTGTTGGACGTGGAGATTTCCAGTCCTATTGTATTTTCGTGGACGGAAAAGCAGGCTCTCAGAAAAATGAGCGATTGGAAATTTTAAATACCAGTAACGATGGTTTTTATATTGCAGAACAGGATTTAAAACTTCGCGGACCGGGAGATGTATTCGGAATCCGCCAAAGCGGAGAATTGGATTTTCAAATTGCGGATATCTACCATGATTCAGATTTGCTAAAAGATGCCTCCTGGGAAGCAAAGGAAATATTAAAAAAGGATCCGACGCTTTCCGAAGCTGTACATCAGCCTCTGCATCCGATCCTTGGTATTTAACTTAATCCGACACTAATTCGATTCCGGTAATATCCGGTTCGATTGTCATGGAATAATTGGTATAGTAAACTACAAAGCCGGGTTTAGAGCCTCCCGGCTTTTTTACTTCCTTACGCTTTACATAATCAATTTCCACCTTACCGGCTCCCTTTGCTTTGGAATAAAAGGCTGCCAATCTTGCCGCCTCTTCAAAAGTTCCATCCGGCAGTTCTTGTCCCTTTGTCTTAACCACAACATGGGAACCCGGAATTTTCTTGGCATGGAACCACCAGTCACCACCGTCTGCAAGGTTAAAAGTAATCTCTTCGTTTTGCAGATTGTTCTTTCCAACATAGATATCAAATCCGTCGGAAGAGCGATAGTGGAATGGAGCACTTTTAATTTTTACTTTTTTCTTATCCGCGGGACGTTTTCGAATATAGCCGGACTCCATGAGTTCTTCCCGAATCTGGGAAAGATCGTCCTCCCTTACGGCAATATCCAAAGCCGTCAAAACCGTCTCTAAATGTTCTATTTCCGCCCGGGTCTCCACTAACAGAGTATCCAATGCTTGGCGGGTTCGTTTCATTTTCCCGTACTTATCAAAATATCGTTTGGCGTTATCCATGGCTGTCATGGTTTCATCTAACGGAATGGTAATCTCTTCATTGGTATAATAGTTCAGACAGGTAAGTTTTTTCGCTTCCGGCTGCGCTTCATAGCCATAAGTATGAAGCAGTTCTCCGTAAATTCGGAAGGTATCCATTTTATCCGTATCACGATATTGCTTTTCCTGTAAATCCAATTTTTTGCGGTTACGTTCCAAAGCAGTGGTGACAACACGACGAAGATCCGAAGATTTCTGTCGGATACGGGTATAACATTCTTTTTCCGCATAAAAACTTGTTAATGCATCAGAAATAGACGAAAAAACTACTTCCCGATAATCAGCATACTGCCGATAAGGAAAAACGGCATATTCCTTGGGTTCTTTTCCTTCATAATACAGGGCCGGAGTAAATCGTCCCTCCTGCACATCCTCCATAAAAAGACTGAAGGTCCGATACAAATGTTCCTTTTCTATGTCGGATAGAGCTTCTGTCGGCCTATCAGCCTCAAGATTAGCTCTGGTGCAGATTTCCGATGCTGCAACCGGGCTTAATCCGGTAAACGTCTGATACAACGCTTTTAGCACTGTTAAAGGCTTTGAGTATACTTGTGTAAAAAATTCTTCTTTTGAAACAGCTAACGGATTTATCTTTTCCGTGGTTTTGGGTATAAAATAATTACGCCCCGGTAAAACTTCCCGAACGGAGCTTACAGATGCAGGAATATGCTTGATACTGTCTAAAATCACATCCTGATCATCCGTGAAAATAATGTTACTGTGTTTACCCATAATTTCAACGATAAGTTTTTTACTGCAAAGATCTCCCAGCTCATTTCGATGTTCTAATTCAAACACAACAATACGTTCAAAATCCGGTTGATAGATTTTTGTAATTCGGGCAGAAGATAAGTGCTTTCGTAAAAGCATGCAAAAATTTGGGGCCACCATGGGGTTTTGCTTGGTTTCTTCTGTGAAATACAGCAACGGAAGAGAAGCACTGGCAGAAATAAACAACTTTTTGTTTCCATCATTCCCTTTGATAGTAAGCATCAGTGCATCATTTTCCGGCTGAGCGATTTTCTGAATTCTTCCGTTTTCAATTTTATTCTGAAATTCTGCAACAAGACTGCAGATTGTTATTCCATCAAATGCCATAAAGCTTCCTCATTTCTTTTTGGTTTTATTCGTATACTTACAAACAGATAAATATAGTGTACCTTAAAACAAAAAAATGTGCAAATGGTATCGGGGAATCTATTGACGGAAGCACAGAATTTGATTATAATAAACATATCTATGCATACTGTTAATTAGTTTTTAACTATATGTGTAAGGCTAGAAAATAGGAGAATGTTATGATAAAGAGTATGACCGGCTTCGGTCGTAACGAAGTAAGTAACGAAAGCTATAAGATTTCAGTAGAACTGAAGGCGGTGAACCACCGTTATCTGGATGTGAATACGAAGATGCCTAAGAAGTTAAACATGTTCGATAATTCCATCCGTGCTCTGATCAAAGAATATTTAGAGCGAGGCAAGGTAGATCTTTATATTTTATTTGAAGACTACACAGAAGGCCAGCAGAATGTGAAATATAATCCGGACATTGCAAAAGAATACTTGAATTATTTGCGGCAGATGTCTGCTGAATTCGGATTGGAAGATGACATCCGTGTCAGCACCTTATCACGTTTCCCGGAAGTATTCACCATGGAGGAAGTTGCATTAGACGAGGAAGCTTTATGGGCACTTTTAAAAGAAGCTTTGTCCGGCGCTTTATCTCAAATGGTTGCAAGCCGTGAAGCAGAAGGTGAGAACCTTAAGGAGGACTTGTTGGAGAAGCTTGACACCATGTCCGGCTATGTTGATTTTATTGAAGAACGATCTCCGATGATTATTACCGAATATCGTCAGAAATTGATGGATAAGGTAAGAGATATGTTGGAAGATAATAAGATTGACGAGGGACGCATTGCTCAGGAAGTTACAATTTTTGCTGACAAGATTTGCGTAGATGAAGAAATCGTCCGTTTAAAGAGCCACATCGCTGCCACCAAGAAGGAATTATTATCCGGCAATGCGGTAGGACGTAAGCTTGACTTTATTGCTCAGGAAATGAACCGTGAAGCCAACACCATCCTTTCAAAGACTACCGACATTGAAATTTCCAATATCGGCATTGAGTTGAAGACCTTAATTGAAAAAGTTAGAGAACAAATACAGAATATCGAGTAACTTATGGGAAAACTTATTAACATCGGATACGGCAATGTAGTGAATGCAGAACGGATTCTTGCCGTGATTACACCGGATTCCGCTCCGGCCAAGCGTATCATATCAAGAAGCAAGGAAAAAGAGGTACTGATTGACGCCACACAGGGGCGAAAGACCAAATCCATTCTCATTACCGATACCGAGAAGGTGATTTTATCAGCACTTCTGCCGGAAACCATTACCGGCCGTGTATCCGATCTTTCAAAGAATTAGTTGAGGAAAAGAAATGGAAAGAAGAAATGGTATTTTAGTTGTTTTTTCCGGCTTTGCAGGCTCCGGAAAAGGAACCATCATGAAGGAACTGATGAAGCGATATCCGGAGCGTTATGCGCTGTCGGTTTCCGCAACAACAAGATCCCCACGTCCGGGCGAAGAAGAGGGCGTAGATTACTTCTTTAAGACAGAAGGAGAATTCTTAGATTTGGTAAGTTCTGGTCAGATGCTGGAATATGCCAACTACGTCGGTAACTATTACGGTACCCCGAAGGGTTATGTGGAGCGTAAGCTTCAGGAAGGATATGATGTAATCCTTGAAATTGAGACTCAGGGTGCATTAAAGGTAAAAGAGATGCTTCCGGACACTTTGCTTATGTATGTAACTCCACCGGATGCAGATACCATTTATAATCGTTTAAAGGGAAGAGCCACAGAAGACGAGAATACCATCGCCCGTCGTATGGCCAAAGCTTATGAAGAAGCGGACATTATGCCTAAGTATGATTACTGGGTAGTAAATGATGATTTGGATTCTTGTGTAGAAAAGGTTAACACCATTATCGAAAACGAACATCATCGTATGTTCCGCAACAAAGAAAAATTATGGGTTATGAAACAGCAGCTTTGCTGCTATGCCAAATAGAAAGGAGACTTGGATATGTTACATCCATCTTACACAGACTTAATGCGTGTAGTAAACAGTGAGGTTGAGATTGGAGAAGAACCGGTAGTAAACAGCCGTTATTCCATCGTTATCGCAACTGCAAAACGTGCCCGTCAGTTAATCGACGGTGCTCCGGCTAAAGCCATGGCTGAATGCCACAAGCCCTTTTCTACTGCTGTAGAAGAATTATACAAAGGACAGATTCATATTCTTTCCGAGGATGAATAAGGAAAGTGAAGTGCCTTTTACAGGCACTTTTCTTGCTTTACGACAGAAAGGACTTTTTACATGAATATATTATTTGTTTCTTTAGGATGCGATAAAAACCTGGTTGACTCCGAATATATGCTTGGTACTCTTACCAAAGCCGGTCACCAAATCGTAGACGAAGAAGAACAGGCAGAGGTCATTGTTATCAATTCCTGCTGCTTTATCAATGATGCTAAGGAAGAAAGTATCGAAACCATTTTAGAGATGGCAGAATATAAAAAGACGGGCCGTCTTAAAAAACTCATTGTTACCGGCTGTCTGGCAGAACGCTACAGAGAAGAGATTTTCAAGGAGATGCCGGAAGTTGATGCCATTCTTGGTACCAATTCCCTTGACCAAATTCTTGAACTGGTAGAAGAGGATGCAAAATGTTGCATGGAAGAAAAACCATTTATACCGGCAAAAGGAAGTCCCCGGGTATTATCTACTCCGGGACATTATGCACATTTAAAAATTGCCGAGGGTTGTGATAAGCGTTGTGCATACTGTATTATCCCTTCTATTCGTGGAAGCTACCGCAGTGTTCCAATGGAAGATCTTGTGGCACAAGCCAAGGATTTGGTAGCTCATGGTGTTAAAGAACTAATTTTGGTTGCCCAGGAAACCACCCTGTACGGTGTAGACCTTTACGGAAAGAAATCCTTGCATCTTTTATTGGATGAATTAAATAAAATCCCCGGTTTATACTGGATAAGAATTATGTACTGTTATCCGGAGGAAATTTACGACGAGCTTATTGATTCCATCCTTCGTAATGAGAAGGTATGTCATTACCTGGATATGCCGATCCAGCATGCCAGTGATGCAGTTTTAAAGCGTATGAATCGTCGTACCAACCGTAAAGAACTGGTTGCCAATATTACAAAGCTTCGTAAGCGTATTCCGGATATTTGCCTCAGAACCACACTAATTTGCGGATTTCCGGGAGAAACCAAAGAACAGCACGAAGAGCTGATGCAGTTCATTAACGATATGGAGTTTGACCGTTTAGGTGCTTTTTGCTATTCACCGGAAGAAAATACTCCTGCAGCTGAAATGCCGGATCAGATTCCGGAAGAAACCAAGGAAAACTGGCAAAGCGATGTTATGGAACTTTCCGAAGAAGTTTTATATGACAAGAACCAGACTTTAATCGGTTCCACTATGCTGGCTATAATTGAGGGGAAAGTACAGGATGAAAATTCCTATTTGGGACGTACTTATCGGGATGCCCCGGACATTGACGGATATATTTTTATTCAGAGTGATGAAGAATTAATTACCGGCGACTTTGTTCGTGTTAAAGTAACCGGAGCGTATGAATATGATTTGATAGGAGAGTTAGTACCATGAATTTGCCGAACAAATTAACGATTTTTCGTGTTATATTGATTCCGTTTTTCGTCTTGAGTTTACAGCCATCCTTTGGACAAATTGGTCGTTATATTGCTGTAGCAATTTTTATCATCGCCAGTCTCACCGACCTTTTGGATGGTAAAATTGCCAGAAAGTATAATCTGGTAACGAATTTTGGAAAATTAATGGACCCACTGGCGGACAAGCTTTTAGTCTGTACAGCAATGATATGCTTACTTGACTTACGCTTGCTCCCTGCCATAGTAGTAATTATTATTATTGCCAGGGAATTCATTATTTCTGCTTTTCGTCTTATTGCAGCAAGTAATCAGGTGGTTATTGCAGCCGGCATGTGGGGGAAATTTAAAACCACTTTCCAGATGATAATGGTGGTAGCATTATTACTTCATTTTGATGTTCCGGGTTATCAGTATTTGGAATATGCTCTAATTGGAATAGCAACTGCATTAACCATTATCTCTTTACTGGATTACCTGATTAAAAACAAAGATGTATTAAAAGAACAGGAATAGGGGCGTTTTTATGAGAATCATCGCGGGAAAATGCAAAAGCATGCCATTAAAAACTCCAAAAGGAGATCATACCAGACCAACCACAGATCGTATCAAGGAAACTTTATTTAACATCATTAATTATGAGCTTCGGGAGTGCCGGTTCCTTGATCTTTTCGCCGGAAGCGGTGGAATCGGACTGGAGGCCGTCAGTCGTGGCGCTTCCTACGCTGTCCTTGTGGAAAATAACAAAGAAGCAATTCGTTGTATAGAAGAAAACATTGCTTTTACAGGTCTTGGTGTTCAAACCCGCCTGATTAAAAAAGATGTTCTTTCCGCCATTGCCGAAATGGAAGGACAGGCCCCCTTTGATATTGTATTCATGGATCCACCTTACGAAGAAGGCTATGAAAAGCCTGTTTTACTGGCTTTAAAAAAAGCAGGCTTGGTAGATCCCTATACCATTATCATCATTGAAGCAGATAAAAAAACAGAATTTGCCTTTTTAAAGGGCATCGGTTTTGAACTTTTTAAATACAAAGCGTATAAAACAAACGCCCATGCTTTTGTAGCACTTGTTGAGGAGGACTAAATGAAAAAAGCAATTTATCCGGGAAGTTTTGATCCGATCACCAATGGACATTTGGATATTATTAAACGTGCGGCAGGTATGTTTGACGAACTTTATGTAGGCATACTTATCAATAGTGCGAAAAATCCGTTGTTTTCTATGGAAGAACGTGTTAGTATGATAGAGGAGGTGTTGGCGGAATATCCAAACATCAAAGTAGTTTCCTTTGACGGACTGTTGGTAGATTACTGCAAAGCCCAGAATATTTCAGTTATAATTCGGGGACTACGGGCAGTAACAGATTTTGACTACGAATTACAGATTGCTCAAACCAACCGGGTAATGGATCCGAATATTGATACCATTTTTTTGGCAACCAGTCTGGAATATTCTTACCTTAGTTCTTCCATAGTGAAAGAAATTTCCGCCTATGGAGGAGATATTTCCAAGACAGTACCGAAAACCATTGAAAAGCGGGTACATCAGAAGCGATCCTCACAGATTTTACAACGACCTACAGCGTCCGAAACACCTTAACAATCTATCATCGAGGAGGAACTCAATTATGACAAGCAGAATGGAACAAATGATTGATGAAATAGAAGAATACATTGACGGTTGTAAATATCAGCATTTCTCCAGCGAGAACATTGTGGTTAACCGCGGAGAGCTGGATCAGTTATTGGATAATTTGAAGAAGAAAATCCCATCGGAAATTCGTGAATATCAGAAGATTGTTCATAACAAAGATGCAATTTTAGCAGACGCCAAAGCCAAAGCTGAAGCAATTATTGCACAGGCCGAGATTCATACCAACGAATTGGTAAGTGAACATCAGATTATGCAGCAGGCTTACGCTCAGGCAAACGAAGTGGTTATGCTGGCAACCAAACAGGCACAGGAGATTCTTGATAACGCAACCACGGATGCCAATAACATTCGTACAGCAGCCATCAGCTATACCGGCGATATGCTGGGAAATATGGAAAGTATTCTTACAGCAAGCATGGAAACTTCCAAAGCTAAATTTGACAACTATTACAACAATCTGAAGAATTGCTTGGACATTGTACAGGCTAACAAGCAAGAACTTGTACCGGACGAGAAGCCGGAGACACCTGTAAATGCAGAGGAATCCAAGAAAGATGACGAAACAGATGCCGTTGACGTAACAGATTTAAATTAAACCGGAAAATACAGTGTCAAAAGTGCACTGATTATAGCCGCATAGCATTTCAACAGAATATAGAAAGGGACAGAAAGATTTGCTTTTTTTATTATGGGAATCACCTGCAAAATGGTACAAATCCCGCCGAAGCTTATTGCAGCGTGACAAACCGGTTGCAATGCAAATGGTTGAAGATTATGCCTTGCTTTCATTAGCCCACCGGTGACTTCCGTGAAAAGGTCTGCAATAAGAATTAATTCCGAATTAGGAATTAAATATGACAGACTCTTTGAAAACAAATTGCAAATCAACATGTACCCATATAACTTTAATAAGATTTCGCTGCTTTTCAGAATGGCATTTCCAAAGCTTGGGGAGTTATCCGTAAATGGCAGCGTTTCTTTTGCGCCGAAATCTTTTTTTTCATATTGCGCAGTAGTTTCCCGCTTTTTACAAAAAAGACAGATTGCGGGAATCCCATAGGAAAGCAATTGCAGACTATAATAGTGTATAACGAAGCCAATTCCTGATATATGTAAAATTTGACCGGATACATAGTTTATAAGAAACGACAGACTAAACTGATTCAAAAAAGCCATGTACAGGATAGCTTCCGTAGAAGTAATTTTTTGCTTTTTCATCCAGCTTGTAACAATAAGACTTCCAACCGGAAAGCCGCAACACAAGCCTAGTAAAATTCCGAGAGGAACAGATACCGGCTTTACATCCATGCTTTGCAGGTAATACTGGATGAAAATCATAGAGGGCAGTAATGCCGGAATTACCGATTGGTACCATAACACCAGTGTATTCAGGGTAATTTGACCGCTTTCCTTTGGAAAAAGCAAGACAAACAACAAAAAGTATAGAAATATGGGGAAGGTAAAATTTTTTCTCATGTTTTACTATATGAAATAGCATAATGTATTATGCGATAGGAGGTTAAGATGAAGAATTCATTAAATTTAAAACCGGAAAACGTATTTTATTATTTTGAAGAATTAAGCAAAATCCCTCGTGGTTCCGGAAATACCAAGGCTGTCAGCGACTACTGTGTTGCTTTTGCCAAGGAACATAATTTAGAGTGTCATCAGGACGCTGTAAACAACATTATTATCATTAAGGAAGCTACCAAAGGTTATGAAAATTCTGAACCAATCATTATCCAGGGACATTTGGATATGGTTTGCGAAAAAGAAGTAGACTGCACCAAAGACATGGACAAAGAAGGTCTTGATCTTTACGTAGACGGTGACTTCTTAAAGGCAAAGGGAACTACCTTAGGTGGTGACGACGGAATTGCTGTTGCTTATGGTCTTGCTCTTTTAGATGATGACACAATCGAGCACCCAAGACTTGAAATGGTATTTACCATTGATGAAGAAACAAGCATGGACGGAGTACAGGCCATTGATCTTGCTCCTTTAAAAGGACATATCATGTTAAATATCGACTCTGATGAAGAAGGCGTTTTCTTAACCAGCAGTGCCGGTGGATGTGAAACCAGTCTGGATCTTCCAGTTAAACGTGTGGAAGAAAGCGGTATGATTGCCAAAATTTCTGTTGGTGGCTTATTAGGCGGACACTCCGGTGCAGAAATTCATAAAGAGCGTGCAAATGCCAGCAAGATTATGGGACGTGTTTTAAAAACACTTTCCGATGAAGTAGAGTTTTCCATTGCAAACCTTGCAGGCGGAACCAAACATAACGCTATTACCAGAAACAATGACGCAACCATTATTCTTGCTAAAGAAGATGTTGCAAAAGCTAAGAAGATTGTAGCTGACCTTGAAGAAGTATTAAAGAAAGAATACCGTGTTGCCGATCCGGATCTTTTCGTTACATTTGCAGAAGAGAAGGAAGGAAGCTTACAGGTTGTTGATAAAACTGCCCAGGCCAAGATTCTTTTCTTATTAAGAGAAATCCCATTCGGAGTAATGGCTATGAGCACAGACATTGAAGGTCTCGTAGAAACATCCTGCAACCTTGGAATCGTAGACTTACAGGAAACAAACTTCCATGTATGTTCCTCTATTCGAAGCAGCGTTGCAACCAGAAAATACGAAGTACTAGATCGTATTGTATTCCTTGGAGAATTCATTGGCGCAACAGTTGAGAAAACCGATGATTACCCGGCTTGGGAGTACAATGCAAACTCTGTAGTACGTGAGAAGATTGCCGGTGTATATCGCGATCTGTTTAATACAGAGCCGCAGATTCAGGCAATCCATGCAGGTCTTGAGTGTGGTTACTTCAACGAGAAGATGCCAACATTAGACGCAGTGTCCTTCGGACCTGCCAACTTTGATATCCATACTCCGCAGGAGCGTTTAAGCATTTCTTCCACAGAACGGTACTGGAATCTTTTAGTTGAATTCTTAAAACGTGCAAAATAAATAGGACTGTAAACAAATGAACAGTAAAGGAAAAGCCGGATTGTTTCCATCATCCGGTTTTTCCTGCTGTTAAGAGGGGAATGAGGATTCATGCTTTGCCGATTAGATAAATTCCTTGGAATGACCTGTCATCTTACCCGTCAGGAAGCCAAGACCGTAATACGAAAAAAACTCGTTCTTGTTGATGGCACTTTTGCAACACGACCGGAGCAAAAAATCGATACCGAAACACAGAAAATAACATATCAGGGTGAAGAACTGCTTTATGAAGAATTCGTCTATTACATGCTGAACAAGCCTGCAGGCGTTGTGAGTGCAACTAAAGATAACCTTCATAAAACAGTATTGGATATTTTAACTTCAGAAAATGTAAGCGGTTTATTTCCCGTAGGTCGACTGGATTTGGACACGGAAGGCCTGCTTCTATTAACCAATGACGGCGAATTGGGGCATAATCTTACCTCACCGGCAAAACACGTATCCAAACAATACGAAGTCCTTGTGGAAGGAGAGTTAACTCCTGAGATTTGTGAAACCTTTCAGAATGGTATGGATATTGGTGAAAAACATCTGACACGTCCCTCTGAATTGATTATACTGGAATCAGGAGCAAAAAGCAGAGCTCTTGTTACCATTTCTGAAGGAAAATTCCATCAGGTTAAGCGGATGTTTGCCCACTGTGGCTACTCCGTACTCTATTTGAAACGATTAAAAATGGGTTCTCTAACCTTGGACGAGAATCTGGCACCGGGAGAGTATCGTAGGCTTACAGAATCGGAGCTTGCCTATCTCAAAGAAGGAAAAACGGATGTATAAGAACTATAAAGCTATTATTTTTGATATGGATGGAACCTTAATTGATTCCATGTGGATTTGGCCTAAATTGGACGAAGATTTTTTCCGGCAGGAGAATATTCCAATGCCGGATACCTTGCAAAAAGACATTGAAGGCTATAGTATGCAGGAAACAGCAGAGTATTTTGTAAGAACCTTTCCAATTTCTTATTCGGTAACAGAGTTAATGAAAATTTGGAACGATATGGCTGCCTACCAGTATGCTCATGAAGTCCCATACAAAGACGGAGCATTCCGCTTTTTACAGGAATTAAAAGCCAAAGGCGTTAAAACCGGCATTGCAACCAGTAACTCCAGAGAATTAGTGGAACTTGTGGATAAAAAGCTTCACTTTTCCAAGTATATTGATACCATTGTTACTGCTAAGGAAGTACCAAAAGGAAAGCCTGAGCCGGACATTTATCTAACGGTAGCAAAGCAGTTACAGGTTGATCCCCAGGACTGTCTGGTATTTGAAGATGTTCCTAACGGTCTACTTGCCGCCAAACGTGCTGGAATGGACACCTGTGCTGTATCCGACGATTTTTCCAAGGATATGGAAGCAGAGAAACGTCAAATGGCAACCCACTTTATTTATTCCTATGACGAGTTATTAGTTTAAGATCAAACCAGAAAGGAGTCTGCATGGACCAACGTTTTTTACCGATTTCCAGAGAAGATATGCAGGAAATGGGAATTGATACTTTAGATTTTGTATATGTAATCGGCGATGCCTATGTGGATCATCCCAGTTTTGGTCATGCCATTATTAGCCGTATTCTTGCTGCCCACGGATATACTGTTGGAATTATTTCTCAGCCGGACTGGAAGGATGAGAACAGTATCGCCATTTTAGGCAAACCGCGTTTGGGTTTTCTTGTTTCCGCAGGGAACATGGACTCCATGGTAAATCATTATTCCGTATCCAAACACCGCAGAGAACAGGATTTATTTACCCCCGGAGGGGTAATGGGAAAGCGTCCGGATTATGCCACAATTGTTTACGGCAATCTGATTCGTAAGAAATTTAAGGATTCTCCCATTCTCATTGGTGGAATCGAAGCCAGTCTCAGAAGATTAGGGCATTATGATTACTGGTCCAATAAAGTAAAACGTTCCATTCTTTTGGACAGCTGTGCCGATCTTTTAATGTACGGCATGGGCGAGAAGAGTGTAGTAGAAATTGCAGATGCGTTGGATGCAGGCTTAGCCGTTTCCGACCTTACCTATTTACGAGGAACCGTTTTTAAAACCAAGGATCATGATTTAATTCGGGATGCAGTAAAGCTTCCTTCCTTCGCAGATATTAAAGATAATAAAGAGGACTACGCTAAGAGCTTTTATACACAATACTGCAATACAGACCCTTTTCACGGGCAACAGCTATGCGAGCAGTATGAAGAAAACCTTTTCGTCGTACAGAATCCTCCCTGTGAACCCCTGACCCAGTTGGAAATGGACGATGTGTATGCATTACCCTATGCCAAAACATATCATCCTTCCTATAAAGCTTTGGGCGGTGTTCCGGCTATCAAGGAAGTACAGTTTTCTTTAATTAGCAACCGAGGCTGCTTTGGAGGTTGTAACTTCTGTGCGCTAACATTCCATCAGGGACGGATTATTCAGACCCGTTCCCATGAATCCATTTTGCAGGAAGCAGAAGAGATGACTCATCATCCGGATTTTAAAGGATATATACACGACGTAGGCGGTCCGACAGCAAATTTCAGGCAACCTGCCTGCAAAAAACAGTTAACGAAAGGTGCCTGTGCCAACAGACAATGCCTTTTCCCCACTCCCTGTAAGAATCTGGAAGTGGATCATTCCGACTACATAGCGCTTTTACGAAAATTAAGAAAACTCCCCGGTGTAAAAAAAGTCTTCATCCGATCCGGTATACGTTTTGATTACCTTATGGCAGATAAGGATGATACTTTTATTCGGGAGCTATGCAAATACCATGTATCCGGCCAGCTAAAAGTGGCTCCTGAGCACATCAGCGACAAGGTGCTTTCCATGCTTGGCAAGCCGGAAATGTCCGTTTATCAGGGATTTTGCAAAAAATATGCAAAGGTTAATGAAGAGCTTAACTTAAAACAATATCTGGTACCGTATTTAATGTCTTCCCATCCGGGTTCCACCTTAAAGGAAGCCATTGAACTGGCGGAATTTTTGAGAGATGAACATTTATCTCCCCAGCAGGTACAGGACTTTTACCCTACGCCTTCTACAATTTCCACCTGTATGTATTATACGGGACTGGATCCTCGTACCATGAAGCCTGTGTATGTAGCCAATAATCCCCATGAAAAAGCCATGCAAAGGGCGCTTATACAGTATCGGGATCCAAAGAACTATGAACTTGTAAAAGAAGCATTAAAACGCTGTCATCGGGAGGATTTAATCGGATTTTCCAAGGAATGCCTGATTCCGCCGAGACAGATCAAGGCAAAAAAACATGAAGAAGATAATCGTAACCAAAAACGAGGCCGGAACAAGCCTCATAAAACTGCTAAACCGGTATCTAAAAGACGCCGGTAGCGGATTTTTGTATAAAATGCTCCGGAAAAAGAACGTCACCTTAAACAACAAAAAGGCAACGGGCAAAGAAAAGCTGGCAGAAGAGGATGTTATTTGTATCTATTTTTCCGATGAGACCTACGAAAAGCTTTCCGGTTCTGGAAAAAGAGAAGCCCTTTCCGGAGAATACGAAAAAATTCGTCAATTAACAGAAAGAAAAGCTTATGAAATTATGCCTGTATTATGGGAAGATGAAAACATGGTTTTTTTCAACAAACCTGTAAATCTACTTTCTCAAAAAGCGAGAAAAGAGGACATTTCCGCCAACGAACTGTTTTTAGCATACCTGATGAATCAGGGCGAATTATCAAGGGAACGGTTTGAAACCTTTAAACCTTCAGTTTGCAACCGGTTAGACCGCAACACCAGCGGAATTTTGGCTTGCGGTAAAACAATGAAAGGACTACAGGAGCTGTCCGCAGCCTTTAAAGATCGCAGCTTGGAAAAATACTATATTTGCCTTGTTGCTGGAAATGTAGTACAATCCATGAGGGTTTCCGGATATCTGCTTAAAGATGAACGGAAAAATCAAGTAACTGTTTCTGAAAAAGAATTACCTGGTTCTTCCAGAATCGAAACAGCCTATGAACCCTTGGAGCATTTTGGAAATTTTACCCTTTTACGGGTTCACCTGATTACCGGTAAAAGCCATCAAATCCGCGCTCATTTGGCTCATTTGGGCTTTCCGATTGTTGGTGACGGTAAATACGGTAACCGGGAAGTAAATCGTCAAGTTAATGAGAAATACGGTGTGACAAGCCAGCTTCTGCATGCGGCAGAACTTCGTTTTCCGGATGGTAAAACAATTTTCGCACCAAATCCACAAATCTTTGATACAATAAAAGGAGTGTACGTCAAGTGAAGGTAACCATAGTACGACATGGGGAAACGGAATGGAATAAGATAGGCAGGATTCAGGGACAGACTGATGTTCCACTAAATGATTACGGTCGACAGGTTGCCAAACAGACCCGACAGGCTTATGAAAAGGAGAACATTCACTACGACGTTATTTATTCGTCGCCTTTGATTCGCGCTTATGAAACAGCCAGAATTTTGGCGGATCCCGGTCAGGAAATCCGCATAGATTCCCGGTTAAAAGAGCTTTCATACGGCAAATACGAGGGTAGTGATTATCATAAGCTTATGGCAGGTGAGCCAGAGCTTGCGCAAATAAGCAATTGCTTTTTGGCACCACAAAACTATGTACCGGATCCTACCGGAGAAAGCTTTTCCCAATTATTCCAACGTACACGTTCTTTCCTGGAGGACTTACGAAAGCAATTTCATAATAACGAAAGCATTTTAGTTGTCTGCCATGGTGGGACAACAAGAGCATTATTATGGGCCATTCAGGAAAGAGACCTCTCCGAATTTTGGAAAACAAGACACAAGAACCTTTGTCATAGCATCCTGACCTGTGAAGGCGCAGAACCATTTACCATTGCAGAGCAGGCAAAATATTATTATCAGACGGAGGAAGCCAAGGCATGCCAACCTGGAACTCCAGGGGCCTCAGAGGCTCCACTTTAGAGGAATTCATTAATCGAACCAACGAGAAATACCAGCAGGGACATTTGGCACTGGTACAAAAGGTGCCGACTCCTATTACACCCATTACCATCGACAAGAAAACAAGGCATATTACGTTGGCTTATTTTGAACAGAAGAGTACGGTGGATTATATTGGTGTGGTACAGGGCGTGCCTGTTTGTTTTGATGCAAAGGAATGTAAAACCGATACCTTCCCTTTGCAAAACATTCATGCTCACCAGGTGGAGTTTATGAAAGAATTTGAAGCCCAACAGGGAATCGCCTTCTTTTTGTTGTATTTTTCCACCAGAGATATTTTTTACTATTTGCGTTTTGAAAAATTCATGGAATTTTACCATCGGATGAATGACGGCGGACGCAAAAGTTTTCGCTTGGAAGAACTGGAGGAGCCTTACTTTTTCCCACCGGGAAAAGGTGTACTGGTTCCCTATTTAGATAAATTAGCCCAGGATTTAGAGGGCAGATAAGGAAGTGTAGTATGGACAAAACACTGAACGAAAGAAAGCGCCTTATGGCCACCATGTATTTGCGTGACGGAAAAGCAGTTAAAAGCAAATCCAACCATACCTGCATCGGTGCTGCCGAGGAGCTTGCAAAAATCTATAACGACAGCGGAATTGATAAGATTCTGTTATGGGATCTGTCAGAAACCCAGGAAGAACACGAGAATACCATTAAAATCATTCGGGAAATCAACCGTGTGTTGGAAATTTCCTCCTATGCTTTTGGATGGACCAGCAGTATTCGAAATATTCGGGAATACCTGTTTTCCGGATGCCGACGTGTCATTTTATCCAGTAGTGACCCGGAGCTTCCAAATATTTTGGAAGAGTGCCAGAAGCGTTTCCGTAGCGAGCGTATGTCACTGGCTTTGGATGAAGTGGACGTTCTGTTTAAAAAACGTGCGGAAATTGAAGAACTTTATCATGATATTTATGTTTTCGATCCCGAAATTATGGAATCCCTTGTAAACATGACAGATTTTCCCTTTTACGGTGTCATTGATTCCATGGATCTTGATGACTATGCAAAAGTACTTCGAATTCCAAGCTGTATGGGTGTAGGTGGTCCTCTTTTAAATGCAAAAACCACAGACATCATGACCTTAAAGCATGAACTTTTTGAAAGAGGCCTGTTGGTAATGATTAACGAAGCCAACATGAACTGGTCCCAGTTTAATTTAAATGAAAACGGACTGATTTCCGCCATTGCACAGGATTATGTTTCCAACGAGGTTCTGTGCCTTGGAAAAATGAATGAGGAGGCTTTCAAACTTACTCTTGCAAAAGGAAAAATGCATTATTACGACCCGGAAACCGGAGAAGTAACCATGCACGGTTTCCCCACAGAAGAGTTGCAATATATCAAATCTTTATCTGTTGATTGTAAGAAAAAGACCCTTCTTGCCCGTGTTTCTCAATTGGGTAACGCCTGCAGTAGCGGAAATCACAGTTGCTTTTACACCGAAATCTTTAAAAAAGACTATACCGAAAAGAACACGGTAAAGCTTTTGGAAAGTGTTTATAATGTTATAATCAACCGGAAAAAGAATCCCAGAGAAGGTTCCTATACAAACTTCCTCTTAGAAAAGGGATTAAACGAAATCTTGCGAAAGATTCAGTCCGAAACCATGGAACTTACCCTTTCCGCCAAAGACGGAGATACAGAATCCATGCGCGGCGAAGTTTCGGACATTCTGTACTTTTTAATGGTACTCATGAGCAAATTCGAAATCACCTGGGATGACATTACCAATGAGCTAGCCCAGCGAAAATAATATATAGGAGAACCCATGAGAAAACTTGCTTTATCAGATGATATTTTATTAAAAGTAGATAAACCGGCCCGCTATATCGGAAACGAAGTCAACTCGGTAAAAAAGAATCCTGCTGACGTTGATATCCGTTTTTGTATGTGTTTCCCGGATGTTTACGAGATTGGTATGTCCCATTTGGGCATTCAAATCCTCTACGATATGTTTAATAAACGCCCGGACGTGTACTGCGAACGAGTTTATTCTCCCTGGCCGGATCTTTCCGTTATTATGAAGGAGAAAAAAATTCCCCTTTTTGCATTGGAGACTCAGGATCCCATTCACGATTTTGATTTTCTTGGTATCACCATTCAGTATGAAATGTGCTATACCAATATTATTCAGGTGTTGGATCTTTCGGGAATTCCGCTTTTGGCAACAGAGCGTACCGAAGAAGATCCATTGGTTATCGGCGGCGGTCCCTGTACCTATAATCCGGAACCAATTGCAGACTTTTTTGATCTGTTTTACATTGGAGAAGGCGAAGTGGTTTATGATGACCTCTTTGACCTTTACAAAGAGTGCAAAAAAAACGGATTAAGCCGTCACGAAATTCTTGTAAAAATGGCAGCTTTGCCGGGGATCTATGTTCCACAGCTGTATGACGTTACTTATAATGAGGACGGAACCATTGCCTCCTTTACGCCTAACGTTGAAGGCATTCCATCCCGCATTGAAAAAGCCATTGTAATGGACACCAGCAAAATCGGTTATCCCGCACATCCGGTGGTTCCCTTTATTAAAGCCACTCAGGATCGTGTGGTATTGGAGATTCAACGAGGCTGTATCCGCGGCTGTCGTTTCTGTCAGGCGGGTATGTTATATCGTCCAACAAGACCACGAGATGTTAACGAATTAAAAGCCATGGCCGATGAAATGCTAAAAAGCACCGGTTACGATGAGATTTCCTTAAGTTCCCTAAGTTCCAGTGACTATCCGGATTTAAAAGAGCTTATTGAATTCCTGATAGAAAATTACGAGAAGAAGGGCGTCAACATTTCCCTGCCTTCTCTTAGAATTGACGCTTTTTCTCTGGATATTATGAGCAAAGTTCAGGATATCCGTAAAAGCTCCCTAACCTTCGCACCGGAGGCGGGAAGCCAGCGTATGCGTAACGTTATCAACAAAGGACTTACTGAGGAAAACATTTTAGAAGGTGCCGGCATGGCCTTTGAAGGCGGTTGGCAGAAGGTAAAACTTTATTTTATGCTTGGACTTCCAACGGAAACAGAAGAGGATATTAAGGGCATTCCGGAATTGGCAGAAAAAATTGCCCGAAGATATTACGAAATTCCCAAGGATCAAAGAAACGGAAAATGTAATATTACAATCAGTACCTCTTTCTTTGTACCGAAGCCTTTTACTCCTTTCCAGTGGGTGCCTATGTGTACCAGAGAACAGTTCTTGGAACGTGCAAAGCTTGTAAACGATACCGTGAAAGAGCAGCTTAATAAAAAGAGTATGAAGTATAACTGGCATCATGCAGATGTTACCATTCTGGAAGGAATTTTAGCCAGAGGAGACCGTAAAATTGCCAAGGCATTGCTTCGCGCCTATGAATTAGGTTGCGTTTTTGATGCCTGGGATGAATACTTTGACGTAGAAAAATGGAATCGCGCCTTCCGGGATACCGGTATTGATGAAGATTTTTACACTGTACGTCCAAGGGAAAAAGACGAAATATTTCCTTGGGACTTCCTGGATTGCGGCGTAAGTCGAGAATTCCTGTATAGAGAGTACGAACGTGCACAACAGGAAACGGTTACACCGAACTGTCGAATGGCATGCTCCGGTTGTGGTGCATTAAAATATAAAGGAGGTGTCTGCGTTGAAAATAAGAATTAAATTCAGCAAACACGGCTGTATGAAGTTCATCGGACATTTAGATATCATGCGTTACTTCCAAAAAGCCAATATCCGCGCAGGCATTGACGTAGCCTATTCGGAAGGTTTTAACCCTCATCAGGTCATGTCCTTTGCGGCTCCTCTTGGTGTAGGCATTACCAGTGATGGTGAATATATGGATATTCGTGTAAATTCCACACGTTCCACAGCCGACAGTATCAAGGCATTAAATGATGTTATGGTGGATGGTATGGAAATTCTGGAATTCAAAAAGCTTCCGGATGATTCCAAAAAATCCATGAGTGTGGTTGCCTTGGCGGATTACTATATGTACCCGAAGGATGAGGATGAAATGTTTACAGATATTACCGTTTTATCCAATAAAATCGCCAAATTTATGGCGCAACCGGCGATTCTTGTAACTAAGAAAACCAAAAAGAGTGAAAAAGAAGTGGATTTAAAGCCACATATTCATGCTTTTAACGTTGATTTTTATAACAGTCGTCAGGAAGAATGCTTAAACCAGTGCGCCTACTTTTTATCCGTCACAACGGGGAGTGAAGTGAATATCCGACCGGAACTGGTGGTTTCTGCTTTTTATGATTTCTGTAATGCAGAATACAAAGAAGAAGCCTTTCAGATTCATCGTCAAGAAGTCTATGCACTGGAGAACGACAAATACATTCCTTTAGGAAGTATGGGAGAAAACATTGAAGCAGCAGAATAAAATCATTATTACAAAGGTACCGGCTTATGAATGCATAGAGCCGGTTCCTTCTTTGAAAAATCCAAAGGACAGTCTTATTCTTGCTCATTTTTATGAGGGCAAAATTCGAAGTCTGTCCTGTGTATCAAATGAGCAGTCTCTGACAGGCTCCGTTTTTATTGCCAGGGTTGACAGCATTGCACCAAAGATTCATGCGATTTTTGTAAAAATAGATGCCGATACCGTATGTTATCTGCCTGAGGATGAAATAAAAGATGCTATTTTTACCCATAAGCCCTCTAAGAAACCCATTGCCATCGGAGATGAACTTTTGGTGCAGGTGGTCCGGCTTCCTATGAAGACCAAACAGGCTTGCGTCACAACCAGAATCAATCTTTCCGGGCATTTTGTAGTAATAACATCCCGAACGCAAGGGAAGATTAACGTTTCCAAAAAAATTCCGAAGCCTGTACAAAAAGAGATTAAAGATTATCTTACGAAGCATTGGGAAACCTTCAAAAATGCCGACCTTGTAGCCAGAACCAATTGCCTTACCGCAAATATGGAAGATGTTTTAGCGGAAGCACAACAATTGCAGACAGTTCTTGCTAATATGACTGCAACTGCAGCAACGAAAACACGCTTTACCTGTCTGTATCGTCCCGAGCCTGATTATATTACCTATATCAAGGGCTGTTATGCCGGAGAAGCGGATGAAATTATTACAGATGAAGCAGGTATCTTTGAAACGTTACAGACCAACCGTGAGCTTTTCCCTTCGGAAGTCAGCATTACACAGTATATCGACAATTACCCGTTAAAGTTATTGTATTCCCTGCAAAAAGAACTGCGGGATTCCTTAGCTTCCAAAGTATGGCTGAAATCCGGTGCTTATCTTATTATCGAACATACGGAAGCGTTAACCGTCATCGATGTTAACAGTGGAAAAAAAGAAACGGGAAAAAAGGAAAGCTACTTTATGGATATCAATAAAGAAGCGGCAACAGAAATTGCCCGACAACTGATTTTGCGGAATATTTCCGGTATCTGTATCGTTGATTTTATTGATCTGGCCACAGAAGACGAGCGGGAGGAACTTTTATCCTACATGCGCATGCTTTGTAAAAAAGACCACATAACCACAACCGTAGTAGACTTTACAAAGCTCCATTTAATGGAAATTACCAGAAAGAAAACCGGTCCTACACTTTTGCAACAAATTTTTCAGGATATTACTTGACTTAAGGGTAGGAGTATGCTAATATACTTAGGTATGCCGCACAATTAGGTTATAAGTCTGCATGTCGCAGCACCAAAATTGGCGAGTAATGATTATAGGAGGTGCCATATGTACGCTATTATTGCAACAGGTGGTAAGCAGTACAAAGTAGAAGAAGGCGAAATCATTACCATTGAAAAGCTTGGCCTTGAAGAAGGAGCAAAATATACTTTTGACCAGGTTTTAGCTGTAAACAATGGAAAGTTAACCGTTGGAACACCAACCGTTAGCGGAGCTACCGTTGAAGCCGAAGTAGTTAAAGAAGGCAGAGGTAAGAAGGTTATCGTTTACAAGTACAAGAGAAAATCTGGTTATCACAAGAAAAACGGACACAGACAGGCGTTTACTCAGGTTAAGATCAACAAGATTAACGCTTAATCCGTTTATTAAAGAAGATGGTAAACGTAACATTTTTTAAAAAGAAAGAAGGAAGTACAGAATATATTTCCGGCTTTCATTTTTCCGGACATGCTGGCTTCGCCGAATCAGGCAAAGATATTGTATGTGCCGGTGTATCCGCACTAGTACTCAATGCTATTAATTCCATTGAGGCTTTTACGGAGGATCGTTTTACATGTGAAGTAGAAGAGAAATCCGGTGATGTTTCTTTTTCTTTGGTGGAAGCTCCATCAACGGAAGCGAATCTTTTATTGGAAAGTCTTTTACTTGGTATTACGGGAATTTCAGAAACGTATCAACAATATATAACGTTAGATTTCAGGGAGGTGTAAGGAAATGATGTTAATGAACCTTCAGTTATTCGCTCACAAAAAGGGAGTTGGTTCTACAAAGAACGGAAGAGATTCCGAGTCTAAACGTTTAGGCGCTAAGAGAGCAGACGGACAGTTCGTTAAGGCCGGAAACATTTTATACAGACAGCGTGGAACAAAGATTCATCCAGGTTTGAATGTTGGACGCGGCGGTGATGATACATTATTTGCATTAACCGATGGTGTTTTAAGATTCGAAAGACTTGGAAGAGACAAGAAACAGGCTTGTGTATATCCGGTAGAGGACAAATAAGTTGTTAAAGTGGGACCCGACTGTGAAAGCCGGGTCTTTTTTTAGAAAGGTTTTAGAAAGGAAGAAGACTATGTTTGCAGATCGTGCAAAAATCTTTATAAAATCCGGCAAAGGCGGCGATGGACATGTCAGCTTCCGCCGGGAAAAATATGTGCCGGACGGTGGCCCGGACGGCGGAGACGGCGGACATGGCGGTTCCATCATCTTTGAGGTGGACGAAGCTTTAAATACCCTTACGGATTATCGTCACAAACGCAAATATGTTGCGGAAAGCGGCGCGGAAGGCGGAAAGAAAAACTGCCACGGTAAAAACGGTGAAGATTTGGTTTTAAAAGTACCTGCAGGTACTGTAATCAAGGATGCCGAAACAGATAAGGTTATTGCCGATATGTCCGGTGACAATAAGAGAATCGTGCTCTTACGAGGCGGTAGAGGCGGTAAAGGAAACCAGCATTATGCAACCCCTACCATGCAGGCGCCAAAATATGCCCAGCCCGGTCAGCCGGCATTGGAACTTGAAGTGAAACTAGAGTTAAAAGTCATTGCGGACGTAGGTCTTGTGGGCTTTCCAAACGTTGGAAAATCCACTTTCTTAAGCCGTGTGACCAATGCTAAGCCAAAGATTGCCAACTATCATTTTACCACCCTGTCACCAAATCTTGGTGTAGTGGATATGCCGGAAGCCAAAGGCTTTGTAATTGCGGATATTCCGGGACTGATTGAAGGCGCTTCGGAAGGAATCGGACTTGGTCATGAATTTTTACGCCATATTGAGCGTACCAAAGTTATGATTCACATTGTGGATGGTGCCAGCGTGGAAGGTCGTGACCCGGTAGCTGACATTAAAGCCATTCGCAAAGAATTGGAAGCTTACGATCCTGAAATTTTAAACAAACCACAGGTCATTGCAGCTAACAAAATGGATGCAGTCTATGGCGATACCAATGAGATTATCGAAACCCTGAAGGCTGAATTTGAGCACCTTGGCATTAAGGTTTTCCCAATTTCCGCAGTCAGCGGTCAGGGTGTAAAAGAGCTTTTATTCCATGTTAGTGGCCTGCTTGAAACCCTTCCGAGAGAAGTGGTTGTCTTTGAGCCGGAATACGATGTAGATGAAGAGCTTATGGACACAGATACAGAGCCATTCACCGTTATTTACGATGAAGAAGAGGATGAATATGTGGTGGAAGGTCCGCGTATTGAACGTATGCTGGGTTACACCAATATCGACTCCGAAAAGGGCTTTTTATTCTTCCAGAACTTCCTGAAAGACCAGGGAATTTTGGAGCAGTTAGAGGAACTTGGAATTGAAGAAGGAGATACTGTAAGACTTTACGGTCTTTCCTTTGAGTATTATAAATAGAGGGTACTATGACAAGTAAACAAAGAGCATATTTAAAAAGCAAAGCAAGCGTTATGGATCCGATTTTTCAAATTGGAAAACAGAGCGTAACCGATGAAAACATTGAAGCAATTTCCGAAGCCATTGAGAAGCGGGAATTAATTAAATTAAACGTATTAAAGAATTGTCTGGATGACCCTAAGGAAATCGCAAGAGCCATTGCAGAACATACCGGTTCTGAGGTAGTACAGGTCATCGGCAAAAAAATCGTTTTATTTAAGCAGAAAAGAAAAGATAGCGCATATCATTTACCGCGCTAAAAGGAGTTTGTATGAAGGTTGGTATTTTCGGAGGAACATTTAATCCAATTCATAACGGACATCTCCTAATCGCAGAAAATGCCTACGATCAATTTAACCTTGATCGGGTTGTTTTTTTGCCAACGGGAAAATCTCCCCATAAGCAGGATAAAACCGTCTTAAACGGCAATATACGCTGCGAGCTGGTGGCATCAGCCATCAAGGACATTCCGTATTTTACCTATGACCGCAAAGAGGTGGATTCCGAAAAGGTAAACTATACCTTTGAAACTCTGGAATACTTTCATCAGCTGCACAGTGACTGGGAGATGTATTTCATTATGGGTGCGGATTCTCTTCTGTATTTCGACAAATGGGTTAAACCTGAGGTAATTCTTAAGCACTCAACAGTTCTGATTGCCGCCAGGGATCATGTAGAGCAGGACGGTATTCGGAAACGAATTCAAGAAATCACGAATAATCTGGGCGGGGCCATGGATGTTATTCTAACACCGGAATTTAATGTTGCCTCCAGGGATATTCGAACAAGAGTAGCTAAGAAAGAAAGTATCCGTTTTCTGGTTCCGGAAGATGTGCGAGCCATGATTATGGAAGAGAAGCTTTATTCGGACTTAGAAATACATTAAGACAGCAAGGAACAATTATGAAAAAAGAAATCCAAGATATTCTGAATACATTAAAACCCAAAATGAAGCCTGATCGATTCTATCATACCATCGGTGTAATTTATACAGCAGCTAATCTTGCTTACGCCTATGATTATGATGCAGATAAGGCCATGTTGGCAGCTGCCTTGCATGATTGTGCCAAGCTCATTGGTGCCAACGATTACATCGAAGAGTGTAAAAGGCTTCATATTCCCATAGCAGAGTATTCCTATGACAGTCCACATCTTTTACATGCGGATTTAGGTGCTTATTACGCCAAAGAGGAATACGGTGTAACCGACGAGGAAGTTCTTCATGCCATTTTGGTTCACACCACCGGTTGCCCTAACATGGGTCTTTTGGACAAAATACTTTATCTTGCAGATTATATAGAACCGGGACGTTTCCCCTATAAAGGAATTGACCAGCTTCGTAAAGCCGCATATACCGATATTGATTATGCCGTTTATTTAGAAGCAGAAAATGTTTTAGAATATTTAAAAGAACGGGAATTCGCTCAGGATCCCCGTACAAAAGAAACCTATAAGTATTATGCATCCATTTTAAACAGGAGGTAATATGGCAGATTCATTAGATATGGTAAAGCTTGCCTGTCATGGGTTAAGCGAGAAAAAAGCAGAAGATATTGAAGTAATTGATATCTCCGAAGTCTCTGTAATGAGTGATTATTTTATTTTAGCAAGTGCATCCAATCAGAACCAAATGAGCGCTTTGGTACGCAGTGTAGACGAAGAAATGACCAAAGCAGGATATACCTTAAAATCTCAGGAAGGAAATCAGTATTCCTCTTGGATTCTTCTGGATTATACGGACATCATCGTGCATCTTTTTACCAGAGAGGATAGGGAGTTCTATAGTCTGGAGAAGTTGTGGCAGGATGGAAAGAAAGTAGAGATTGAAATCGCGTAATATAGAAACGGCAATATTGGTCACTGTAGGAGCGCTCTCGCTCCATACAAGACGTAGCGGTACATAAGTTTTCAAAAGGGAATGTATCAGAAAAAAAATTTCCGATACATTCCCTTCCGAAACCCAAGTACCGACGTCTTGTAAAGTCCTACAGCTGACCAATATTGCCGTTATTTACATTACACAAACTCATTCTTTATCCAAGCTTCCTACGTTATATATTCTAGAAAAATCTAAAGACACCGAACACTTTACCAAGGATTTCGCAGTCCGCTACGATAATCGGATCCATGGTATCATTCTCAGGCTGAAGACGGATATGTCCGTCTTCCTTGTAAAAGGTCTTAACAGTGGCAGAATCATCTACCAACGCAACAACAATTTCACCGTTACGAGCTACCGGTGTCTGTGCCACAAGAATCTGATCTCCGTCAAAAATTCCTGCATTAATCATGCTTTCACCCTTGACTGTCAGCATAAACGTCTGTGTATTCGGCATGTATTCGCTTGGTACCGGGAAATAGTTCTCGATATTCTCAACTGCAAGAATAGGAGAGCCTGCGGCTACACGACCTACAACCGGTACATTCACCATTTCTCTGCGGGTCAGGTTAAAGCTGTCATCTATTATTTCGATGGCACGAGGCTTGGTCTGATCTCTTCGAATATATCCGTTCTTCTCAAGTTTCTCCAAATGTGCATGCACAGAAGAAGTAGACTTCAAATCCACAGCCTCACAAATCTCACGAACTGCAGGCGGATATCCTTTATTTAAAATCTCGGACTTGATAAATTCCAAAATTTCTTGCTGTTTCTGGCTGATTTTACCTTGTTCCATAGAAACCTCCCTAAATAAGAATTTCTTAAAATACATTGTGAAACTTGCCGTCCACAGCCGTAGCCGGCTAAATATGCATAAAATCGCTATTGCAAGCAAGCTTGCATACCGCTTTTACACATATTTACTTCTGCAGCATACGCTGCAGAGCAGTTTCACAAAATTCTACAATGTTTTTCTATATTTTAACACAGCCCATCCAAAAAAGCAAACACATATTCCGAAAATTTGTTCGAAAAACCTGTTGACAAACAAATGTTTGGTAGTTATAATAAAGAAAACAAACGTTCGAAAGGAGATTTTACTTATGAAGAAGAAGGTATTTTATGGATTTGGTATTTTGGTTGTTTGTTTTATGATTTTTATGATGGGACATAAGCTTTTTTCAGGTAACCAGCAGGTTCAAGCCAGCGGCGGTGTTACCGTATACAAGAATATTACAATAGAAGAGGGCGATACGCTCTGGTCTATAGCCAAGACCTACGGCGAGAACTATACCGGTTCCACACGTTCTTACGTAAACACACTGTTAGAGATTAATAACCTGTCCTCAGATGAAGTACAGGCCGGAGAAAGTCTTATTATACCAATACATACCGGAGCACAATAAGCATATAATCCAATTCGGACACAAAAAGATAATTTGCTATTTTTGAACAAAATAAGTATAATTATCCTTGGAGGTAGTTATGCTAAGAATTCTATACACCATATTGCGAAATATCTTTCACTTATATTTAATTCCGCTGATGCGTTATGTTGGAAAGCATCCGGAACGTTATCCGGAAGAGAAGCGTTACCGTCTGGTTAGACGCCTTTCTCGTCTGGTAACCAAAGCAGGACATATTCATACTGCCTATTACGGAATTGAGAACATTCCGGAAGAGGGTAACTATATTCTTTGTGCCAATCACCAGGGTAAGTTTGACGCTCTTGCCATAGTCAACGGGCATGATCGCCCCTGTTCTCTTGTAATGGACTATGAGCGTTCTAAGTTATATGTTGTAAACGAGATTATGACGCTTTTACAGGGAAAGCGCTTGAAGCGCAATGATGTTCGTCAAGCCATGCAAATCATTATGGAAATGGCAGAAGAGTTGAAGCAGGGAAAGAAATTCATCATCTTCCCGGAGGGTGGTTATCTTCATGAAAAGGAGAATCATTTGTATCCTTTCAAACCGGGATGCTTTAAGAGTGTTCAGAAGGCTCATTCTACCATCGTACCGGTGGTTCTGATTGACAGCTATAAGGCTTATAAGTACAACAGTCTACGTCGAGTATACAATTCTGTTTATTTTCTTCCGCCAATTCAATATTCTGAAATAGACGGAATGAAGACACAGGATATCGCACAACTCGTACAGGCGCGGATTGCCAATAAGATTGCTGAAGTAACCGACTTGTCACAAGATGAAGTTTGTATCGATTTAGACCCCGGTATTCAGCTGATTTAAAGAATTTTTCATATTTTTGATTTTTGTAACAAGTGCCGAAAGGTACTTGTTTTTATATATAAATTAGCATATCTTATGCAGTTATTATGTTTTGTAATATTTGAAATTTGAAAAAAGAATGAATAATTTCTATTATGTATTCCAATCAAACGATTAAATATGGTAATATAGTTCTGCCAAAAAAAAATATACCTTTCATAAAAGGTAACGGAGGTAAGATATGGAGAAAAGAGAAAATGGAGCTGCTTTATTACCTTTGGCAGTCTTCGTAGTTGTGTATCTGGCAGTAGGTATTGTTCTGCAGATGAAAGGAACCGAAATGGCTTTCTATCAGTTATCTGCACCAATTCCTGCACTTTTAGGTGTAATTGTTGCCATGATTATGTTTAAAGGTACTTTGAATGAGAAGATGGAAACATTTTTAAAGGGATGTGGCAATCAGGATATTATGATTATGTGTTTCATTTATCTGTTTGCCGGTGCTTTTACAGCTGTATCCAAAGCTATGGGTGGTGTTGATGCCGTTGTACATTTAGGCCTCACCTTCATTCCACCACAGTTTATTGCAGCAGGTGTTTTTGTTATAGCAGCATTTATTTCAATTTCCACCGGTACATCTGTTGGAACAGTAGCAGCAGTTGGACCGATCGCAGTTGGACTTGCAACTGCAGGTGGCTTAAACGCTCCTCTTGTTGTGGCTGCAACCATCGGCGGATCTATGTTTGGAGATAACCTTTCCATGATTTCCGATACTACCATTGCAGCAACCCGTTCACAGGGTGTGGAAATGAAAGACAAGTTCCGTTGCAATTTCCGAATTGCATTACCGGCAGCTATTTTAACAGTTTTATTGTTACTGGTATTCGGAAGACCGGATACTGTACCGGCAGTAGAACACTACAAGCTTGAAATTGTAAAGGTATTACCATATATCTTTGTATTAGTAGCAGCTTTAGTTGGAATCAACGTATTCCTTGTGTTGACCGGTGGTATTGTTTTCTCAACCATCGTTGGTCTTTGCTATGGAAGCTTCAACCTTTTAGAAGCAACCCAGAATATTTATAACGGATTTTCCGGCATGTTTGAGATTTTCTTACTGTCCATGATTATGGGTGGTTTAGCTGCCATGGTACAGAAAGAGGGCGGTATCAACTGGCTCATCGGACGTATCCGCGGAGTTATCAAAGGAAGAAAATCTGCAGAAATCGGAATTGCTGCAATGGCTTCCTTAACCGACCTTGCAACTGCAAACAACACAGTATCCATCATTATCAATGGTGAGATTGCAAAAGACATTAGCGAAGAATATGGTGTGGATCCTAAGAGAACAGCTTCCTTATTGGATATCTTCACCTGTATCTTCCAGGGTCTTATTCCTTATGGAGCACAGATGTTATTTGCCTGTGCATTCATTGAGAATCTGGACAGCCCATTCTCCGTTATTGCACGTTGCTGGTACTTACCGCTTTTGGCATTGTGTGCAATCGGATCTGTATTTGTTGTTAAGGATAAGAAATCCGCTTAATTTACTATATATCCTATACTACCAAAAGAAGCCAGTAGAAACTCTGCCGGCTTCTTTTTTGGTAAATAGGACATACATATTTTGCAATTTTTAGGTTGCAAAGAATTCATATTTCTGTCATAATCATTCTGACAATAGGAGAATTGTGGAGAAAATCTATGAAGGAATATATCATCTCAGCAGATATTATCAGCTTTATATTTATGGCCGTAATACTTTGCGGTGTTTTTATGAGTTCTTTGAAAAACCGTAAAACATCCACCAAAATGTTTATCATTCTTTTATTTACCGATCTTATTGCTATTATTGTTGACGTCTGTAGCTACATTACGGAAGGCAATATACAAAACGATGAATGCCTTATCATATTAAACTTATTTGCCTATGCCTTTGCCGTAGTTTTAATCGATATTTTTTCATTCTATATGATTTCCGTAATACGAGAACGAATTACCATTTCCTACAAAATTCTGATTCCGGTAATGGTTGTTTCCGTCCTCAATTACCTTATGATTATCATCGGGTCCTTTAACGAAAAGCTTTTTATCGTTGAAAATCATTTTTACCAAACCGGTGAATGGGCAATTGGAACCTATTTATTTGCTATACTGTACATTTTGTACCTTTGGGGAATCCTGATTAAATATTATAAAGAACTTCGTATTAAATTCGTTTTGGGGCTCAGTACGTATCTGTTTTTCCCATTTCTTTTTTTAATAGGTGTAATACTTTTTAAAATACCGGTATTCACTTATGCCTCCGCATCCGTGTCCCTTCTGATAATTTACGTGACCATTCAGGCACAAACCATTACAGAAGTACTTTTACGGGAAAAGATTTTAAACGAAGTTACCCATTTAGACTCCCTAACCGGATTACAAAACCGCCGCGCCTATACGGAATTGTTGCAAGGGGAGGAGAAGAGTACCAAAAAAGCCGTTGCCTTTTTTGATCTGAACGGACTTAAATTTACCAACGATACCTACGGACATGCGGCCGGAGATATTCTGATTAAGAATTTTTCGGATTTACTTTTACATTATTTTTCTCAAAATGAAATTTTTCGAATCAGTGGAGATGAATTTGTTGTTATAAAACAAAATGTCCATTTTGATGAATTCGAGGAGACCATCCTTTCTCTTCATACCACCCTTGAGGCTCATAACAGAATCGCAGCCATTGGTTACGTTACCGGAGAAAAAGACTCTCTTTTACAATTAATTCATACTGCAGAGAAAAATATGTACCTTGATAAAAATAAATATTATGAAGAAACGGGAAAGATACGCAGAACCTAATCTTAAGCTTTTCACCGTTCTTTTTAGTAGAGTAATTTACAATAATGAGGAGGATTTCAAGTATGAAACAATTTTTCAAACGAATCAGTGCGCTGCTTTTATCCGCTATGCTGGTACTTTCCGTAATCAGTCTTATTCCGGCAAAAGCAGATGCTGCTGCACAACCCAAATTGTCCAAAACCAAGCTTACCTTTGCTTCCCCAAAGGCAAAAGCACAAACAATTACGTTAAAAAACATAAAAGCCAGTCAGATTAAAAGCGTAAGAATCAATAATCAGTATAAGGATCAGGTAACGGTAAAGAAAATCAGTAACGTGAAGTTTTCCGTTAAGCCAAAGCTGGCAGGAGAAGTGACATCCATTGTAATTAACGTAAAGTATAAGAAAAACATTAACGGTATGACCGAAGGTTTCTTTTATCTGCAGAATATTAAGGTAAAGGGTCATTCGGATATTGCCATTAAATCTGCGGCACAGCTTATGAATATGCGAAGCTATACCAAGAAATACTGGACCTATTACCTTGCCAAGGACATTGACCTTACGGGTAAGGGATATGTACAGGATAAATATAAAAACGCAGGCTATACCGATTTTGTATTGGACGGAAAAGGACACACCATTAAAAGTGATACTCCGATTTTCAAATCCAATGCAGGAACCATTAAGAATATTGTTTTTGATATAAACATGAAATGTCAGGTATCCAAGAAAGATGCCATTACCAAAATCTGGGGTGGAGAACCCTCCAACAGCACCCAGGGTGGAGTAGGACCAATCATGGATAACACTTACGGCAAAGTAATCGGTTGCAAATCTATAGGTAAAATCGAAATCATCTACGACAAACCGGTGACCTGGACGCCTTATGGCGGTTCAGCTTCTGATGCAAGCCCCATTGCAGAAGCTTTCGTAGGCGGTTTGGTAGCCTTTAACGGCTACGGCAGCATTAAGCAATGCTCCAGTGATGTAAAAATCACCTTCAAAAGCACAGTAGATTTGGCACCATCTGTTTATATCGGTGGAATCACGGGAAGAACCAGCAACATGGAGCCTTACAATACAGGAACCGTTACGGAATGTGTCAATACCGGTAACATCCAGTATTCTTCCAACAGTTTTGCTTACGGCGGTGGCATCTGCGGCGACTGTCACGGATACATTACGGATTGTTTAAACACCGGTTCCGTTAAGAACACCGGCAATTTCCAGGTTAACGGTGCCGGCATTCTTGGCACCAGCGGTGGAAACGGTAAAATTAAAAATGTATTGAATACCGGAGATGTAAATGCAGGTCTTTATGGCAACCAGGGCTTTGGCGAAGATCCGAAATTTACAAATGCTTACTGGCTTTCCTCTAAATCCGCCGGTTTCTTCAACGTATTACAGCAGGCAGTGGAAGTACCGGGAACCAAAGGCATTACAGATGAAGAGTTAACTTCTCAGGCAACCTTTAGCGGCTTTGATTTTAACAAAATCTGGAAGATGGGAGCAACAGGACCGGAATTAAAGAATGTTCCATAAAAATACATAGAATAAAATTCTAACATGAAAAAACGGCGTTATCTTAGATTGACTTTAAAATCTAAGATAATGCCGTTTTTAACGCTTTATTCTTCTCGTAGCTTCACCTTATTGGCAGCGCTTCTTCGCCGTTCGTCTTCTAAGGCCGCGTAGTGCTTTTTCGTGGTGTTTACGTCCTTATGGCCTAAGACATCGGCTACAAGGTAAATGTCCCCTGTTTCGCGGTATAACGAGGTACCATAGGTACTTCTAAGTTTGTGAGGAGTAATGTGCTTTAATGGAGTAACGGTCTGGGCATATTTTTTCACCAGCTTTTCAACGGAGCGGACACCGATTCTCTTTTTCTGCATGGACAAAAAGAGGGCAGTGGTGTGTCCGGGTAAAGCTTCCATTCCTTTTCGTTCTTCCATATAGTCTTTCAGCGCTTTTTCCACTTCATCCCCAAAATATACAACGGATTCGGAACCACCTTTCCGAAAAATTCGAATGCCGTTATTTTGAAAATCCACATCATCAATATTTAATCCCACACATTCGGAAACACGAATACCGGTGCCAAGCATTAACGTCATCATAGCAAGATCTCTGGTTTTGGTTTGCTCATGATAAAGCTGTTGACGCTTTGTCAGTTTTTCACCGCTTTCCACATTATCCAGAAAACGGACTACCTCATCCACGTCAAACCGGGTGATGTTCTTTTCATGCCGCTTAGGAAGACGTACCAGAGCAGCAGGATTTTTCTCTATTTTCTCCATACGGAAAAAGTAGTTATAAAAGCTCTTTAAACTTGCCAGCTTTCTTACCAGTCCCCGCTCATCATTTGTATATTCTTTTCCACCTTTGACATAGTAACGCAAATAGGACAGATATTCTTCAATATCCGTAGGTGTAATCTGATCTAAAATAGAAAGAGGGTAGTCTTTAATATCCATTTTGGCACACTGCGGGTTATTGTCATGCAAAAATTGAAAGAAAATCCCCAAATCATAGGCATACGCAATGCGCGTTCTGGATTGGGTCTGGGTTTCCATTCCCAGGAAATAATCCCTGCAAAATGCCGGTAATTCCTTTAACAATGCCCGCAGTTTCAGCTGATTACGTTTATTTACCATGTCATGATAGATTTCTTCACTCATTGTCATTTCCTCCCCAACCGGAAATATTCTGGGTTACCATTGCTGTAAAAATGCGATTTTTCACCCCCGGTGTCTCCTTGTTAATGTCAGAAATAAGATTCTTGATGTATTCCCGCTTGGTGTTTCCGTCCGCCGGACATTTGTTCTTCAATACGGGAAGCTCATACTTATTCTTAAAACCAATCACGTCCGCCTCAGTGAGATAGAGCATGGGGCGAATTACCGTTAAATCCATGCGATCCAGGTAGGTTTCCGGTGCAAAGGAATGAATCCGTCCTTCATAAATCATAGACATAAACAAGGTTTCAATGACATCATCTTTATGATGACCGTAGGCTACTTTGTTACAGCCCAATTCCTTGGCTTTTTCATTTAAGGCGCCTTTTCGCATTTTGGCACATAAAGAGCAAGGATTGCTTTCTTTTCGTGCCTCAAAAATTATTTCTGCAATATCCGTATCTACCACATAATACGGTACGTTCAATTTATCACAAAGTTCTCGAATGGGAGAGAAGTCCATTCCTTCAAAACCCAGGGAAACACTGATAGCCACCAGTTCAAATTTCTTCGGATAAAAGCGCTTAAGGCCGGCAAGTCCTTCCAACAGCGCAATAGAGTCCTTTCCACCGGAAACACCGATTGCAATTTTATCTCCATTCTGAATTAAATTATAATCATCAATGCCTTTTCGTATTAGGCTATATAAACGTTGAATATCCATAGCTTTACATCCTTTATTTTTTTCTTAGAATAGTATACAATATTAAGAGAAGGATTACTAGAAAAAGTTTTTGCGAATAGTTGGAGGAAAAGATGAAATTTGTAATACAACGTGTAAATGAAGCAAGTGTAGCGGTAGATGGAAAGATTACCGGTGAAATTAAAAAGGGATTCCTGGTTCTCATTGGCGTTTGTAACGATGACGATGAATCCATCGCCGATAAGATGGTAAAAAAAATGACAGGACTTCGTATTTTTGAAGATGCGGAAGGCAAAACCAATTTAAGCCTGGCTGACGTGGATGGTTCCTTATTGTTGGTTTCTCAATTTACCTTGTATGCCAATTGTAAAAAAGGCTACCGGCCATCCTTTATTGACGCAGGTTCTCCGGAGCATGCAGAAAAGCTCTATGAGTACATCATCGGTAAATGTAAAGAAGTAATTCCTACGGTTGAAACAGGAATCTTTGGAGCCGATATGAAAGTAAAATTGGAAAATGACGGACCATTTACCATTGTGTTGGATTCAGAGGCACTGTAGAAGCAGTGCCTCTTTCTTTTAACATGCAACTATTCGCAAAAGTCAAGTTTAACGAATTGTTCTTAGTTTTCTTAACAAGTCATTGAAGTATTCCGGTAACGGTGCCTCAAACTCCACATATTCCTTGGTTGTTGGATGTTCAAATCCTATTATTTTGGCATGTAGGGTTTGTCCCTGTAAAGAAAAAGGTTGTTTGGCCGGACCATATACCTGATCCCCCAGCAAAGGATGATGCAAATGCGCCATGTGCACACGAATCTGATGGGTACGCCCGGTTTCCAGCTTAAACTGTACGTACGTATAATTCCGGAAGCGTTCCAACACTTTGTAATGGGTTATGGCTTCCTTGCCGTTTTGTTTTACCACAGCCATTTTCTTTCTATCGGAAGAGCTTCTTCCGATAAGGGTTTTTATAGTGCCTTCATCCTCTTTTAAAACCCCCATAACAATACCTTCATAAATCCGATTAATACTGTGAACCTGTATCTGATCCGCAATGTTCTGATGGGCCTTATCGTTCTTGCAAACAATTAACGAACCCGTAGTATCCATATCGATGCGGTGAACAATACCCGGACGAATTTCTCCGTTAATACCGGACAAATTATCCTTACAATGATACATGATGGCATTTACCAGAGTTCCGGATTCATGACCGGCGCTGGGATGAACCACCATGCCTTTGGGTTTATTTACAATTAAAACATCATCATCTTCATACAAAATTGACAGAGGAATGTCCTCTGCCACAATTTCCACCTCTTTTTGCGGCGGAATCTGTACTGAAATTTCATCACCCAAACGCAACTTATAGTTGGCCTTTACCGGCTTCCCGTTTACGCAGACAAGCTCCTTGGCAAGAAGATTCTGCAAAAAAGAGCGAGAAAAATCCGTCATTTTCTCTGATAAATACTTATCTACGCGAAGCTTAGCCTCCGCACCGTCTGCACAAAAATGAAATTCTTCCATACTACCCTCTTCTACTTCACTTTATCTTCACGTTGCTTTTTTAAAAAATCAAAGTCCTGATCCTTATAATAAAACAGAAACAGGAAGATAAAAACAATACAGGAACAGGTTACATAAATATCTGCCACGTTAAACACCGGAAAATCAATGAGGCAGAAATATATAAAATCAATAACATAACGGTGCGCCAGACGATCGACGAAATTCCCGATGGCCCCGGCAGCAAACACCATGGTTACAAGGCGCAGAGCCAGATATTTACGCTCCATCGGGATTTTCCATACTATATAGCTTAAAAGCCCTAAAAACGCCACTGTGAGAATCAGAAAGCCTATGGTAGCCCCTTGGAAGGATCCAAAGGCGGCTCCAAAGTTTTCGAGGTAATGTAAAGTCAACACACCCTTAATAAGAGTAACGTCTTCGGCATCCTGCAGGTGTAAAACCGCCAGATATTTACAAAGCTGATCAAAGCCAACCAATAAAATAATTCCCATAAGGGATAAAGTCACACTTGTTTTTTTACTTGTAATTTTCATATGAAAGCTTGATTTTTCCTTTCCTGCTTAAATCCCCGATTTCCGTAATCCGAAATTTGCCCACTTTACGAATAGACAAAACATCACCTGCTTTTACCGGAGATGCATTATGAAAGCTTTGTCTGGCATTGATGAAAACCAGACCGCTTTGAATCATGGTTAATGCCTGTGACCTGGAACAATTTGCCATTTCCGCCACAATACAGTCCAATCGCATGGATGCCACCGTTCCAAACCGTGGAATGAATGTCCGCTCTATACTTCGATTCTCAAAATCAGGCAACATACTGACGCAAACCTCTGTATGTCGTACTCTATGTAGTTCCTCAGCAATAAGAGGCGCAATACTGTCTTTTGCAAGAATCAAATATCCTTCCGGAACTGCCATAATATCCCCAATTAGCTTGCGTTCAATGGACAAGCCCATAAGGGTTCCAAGCACGTCCCGATGGCTCATTTCACCTGCAAATTTCTTGCTTTTAGCAGTCAGTAACAAACCCGTAATGGGAAATTTACCATCAAAGATAAGAGCATCAGGGATAAAGGCTATCATCTGACGCTCTAATAATTCGATTCCGGAATAAACCACAGTTTCACACTGAAACTCTCGCTGATGTTCCAAAAACAGACTGTATTCATTTGCATTTAAGAAATCCGTATAGGTGGGATAATAGTTCTGAAAAGCCCGCCTGTCTATTTCCTCTAAACGTTTTACAAAAAACTTCTCGTCGTCTGTCATCTCTTAAAACTCATTCTTAAAGGTATTGCGGTCAAAACCATCTACAATACTCTGAAAATCACCGGAAATCTCCACATTTGCCGGGGTAATAATGAAAATATAATTGGATATCTTCTGCAGATTACCACCAATCGCATAACAGCTTCCGGATGAAAAATCAATAATTCTCTGTGCAAGATCGGAAGAAACACCTTCAATATTTAACACAACCGTTCTTCCATCTAACAATGTATCTGCAATCTCACGCTCATCCTCAATTCCTGTGGGGCGAATTACGCATACTTCCATATCATTTGCCACTTTGGAATTGTTATTATTACGAATCGCACGCATCGGTGTAATCTTACTTACAGGCTTCGGCTGTGGTTTCTCCGGAGCAGCATGACGCTTCTCTTCCACCACCGTTTCCTCTGCCTTAGTCTTCTTAAATACCGGCTTCTTTACCGGTTCTTCTTCATCATAGTCAAAATCGTTATCGTAGTCAAAATCGTCATCCGGATCCAGCTTCATAACATCAAGAATCTTATCCATCAGTCCCATGTTCTATCTCTCCTATCACATCTGCTCACCTTGATTAAAATAATACCGCTGTCCAAAAATCTTGCTTCCAACACGGATCATGGTTGAGCCTTCTTGAATGGCTGCCACAAAATCCTGTGACATACCCATTGACAATATATTCATACTTACATTATCAATGTTTTCTTTAGAAATGTCAACTGCTAATTCCTTCATTTTGTGGAAAATCGGCAAATTTTCTTTAGAATCCTCAACATATGGTGCACTGGTCATTAGCCCTTTGATGTGAATATTCGGAAGTTTTGCCGCCTCTTTTACAAATTGAATGGTTTCTTCTGTGGATAGGCCAAATTTTGTTGCTTCTCCGCCTACATTGACTTCAATCAAAATATCCTGCTCCACATTATTTAAAACTGCAAGTCTGCTGATTTCCGCAGCCAGACGCATGGAATCCACGGAATGAATCAGTGCCACCTTTCCAACAATAAACTTTACTTTATTGCGCTGAAGGTGACCAATCATGTGCCAACGGATGTCCTGCGGCAAACGCTCCATTTTATCGCAAAGCTCCTGAACTTTATTTTCGCCAAAATCACGAACACCGGCTGCATAGGCTTCTCTTATCATATCTGCCGGTTTGGTCTTGCTGACAGCCACCAGACAAACCTCATCCGGATCTCTGCCCACCTTTGCACAGGTTTCTTTTACCTGTTCTACCACGTTTTTCAATCCTTCATATACTTCACTCATGTCTCTTCCTTTCCGACACTCTAAGGAATCATTTCTCCTTCTTTTACCAGAGTACCATCTAATACTATATGATCAAAATTACGAATACCGTAAGCTGTATTCATTTCTGTAATGCTGTAATCATCATTTTTTTCCAAAATTTCTACAATCTTAACTACAGCATATCCCTTATTCATGCAATATACGCAAGGAAAATTCTTTGTTCGAGCCAAGGTGTCCTTGTTGGCCGAACCTGCAAGTTGGATTTGATCTCCCTGTTTTAGCTTCTTGGAACGGGTATAGTAAAAATTCTCGTCCGATGCATATAACGCAGTTTCTACAAACTCTGCCCGTTCATTTCCATCCTCATCCTTTACAATATGCATAACACCCTTTTTATTCTTGCTCTCCATAATTGCATCCTTTGGAATTGCAAGAAACGGAAGTTTTACAATTGAGGAATTAGGAATCTTAAATCCCTTGGTTTGGTTTACTACTATATCGATACTGACATACCGCTCCTTCGCATAGCGGATTAAACCGGTGGTACACTCCATACATAAAAAGGTATGGCCCTGTCTTTTTACAATAGTATACGGCACCGACATACTGCGATTATCTGCCTGAAACTCAATATCCACGTACTCCTGACCCTCAAGATGCTTCTTCAAGCTATCTTCTAAAGGCGCAACAAGATACCAGGTCTCGTCCGTAATTAGTTTATAAATGTCGTCTCCCGCCTGGACGCTTTCCTGGGTTTTCAAGATTTTCTTGGAATAATTTGTTCCTGAAACCTGTGCTGCAGAAAAGTTATTTATGGTCAGGTTCTCCAATCCATCCTCCTCATAAAGGACAATTCCCGGCTGAAAAGCATAGTACGCCGCCATCCCCGGTAAAAAGGATGCCTGTCCCCCTTTTTCCGCAAGAGCTTCCAATAACTTACCGTTTAAGGATTCTCTGAAACTGGCCGTTTCATAGAAGGCATCATCCCGATAAGCATAAGAAAACTCATCCAGCATGCTTAATACCTCTGTACGTCTTTCTTCTGAAAGTACAGCTTCCTTTTCTTTTAAGGAATTCTTTAAATCCTGATACAGATTCCCGGTATCATGCATGGCATAAACCACACTCTTGGCGCTTGCCTTGGTATCTTCTTTTGTAAAATAGGTAATATATCCATCTCTTGGAGCTGTAATAATCTTTTCTTTACGAATTGCCAATGCCTGAAAGGAATAATAGGATGACAAGTCACCGGTAACCACCTCATAAGAGGCAACATTTTTTTTCGTAAAAAAGCTGATGATTAACACCACCAGATAGATGCATAGTACACCAAATACGATTCCGCCAATCCGAAACTGGAAGGGCTTTTTAAATTTAACTACATTATCCATACCATCAAGTATAACACAAAAAAAGGCAGAAAACAAATCGCTTTGCCTTCTGCCTTATTCTCATTTATAACGAAATATCGATGTACTGTTTCGCACATTCAGGAAGATCTTTTTCGTCCTTTGATACACTTAATGTAAACTTAATGTTGTACTTATCCCCAAGTACGTTTAATTTCTTTAAAACCTTACCGAAATCATCCATATTATCAATATGGGCAATGGTAAGAAAACTGTCTAAGTAAACCTCTTCCAAATCATTGTCCTGTGAAAGAATGCCACATAAGAAGCCGGTGAACTCATCCGGTGTATCAACCGGAAGTTCCGGTACATTGATAAGACGAACCTTATTATGTAATTCATACATGTGTTTCGTGTTCTTGTCTAAGAATACAATGTTACCGTTTGCTTTCTTAATTGCTTCGTTCACTCTTTCAAGCAGGAATTTGGTCTTTCCCTTTCCTTTTTCCCCAGAAATAATTTGTATCATAGCTTTCTCCTCCTGATTCCGTTGTCAACAAAATAGTCTGAAATATTTAAACTATTTCTTCTTTTAGTGCGCAACTATTTTTTATAGTTCTATTATATTGTATTATGTCGAAGAAAACAACAGAAAATTTTGAAAAATTAAAAATTTTTATTTTTACTTTTTATCTTTTCGGGAAACAGCCTTCATCATCTGGTTCATAAAGGAGAACATCTTCCCACCGGTTTCTCCACCCATGGTAATAAAAATATGCCGCTGCTTCTTTTTGTTCTCCGTTAGTAAAACAAAACACTTGCCTGCATTATAGGTGGTTCCGCTTTTTCCCCCTAGGATTTTATATACTTTGGGGTACTTTGTGGTATTTAGTAAAAAACGGTTGGTGGTTTCATAAGTCATATCCTTATCGTAACCACCGGCCCGATGAATAACAATGGTCTTTTTTGGGGTTTTTATTATTTTCCGGAAAGTCTTGCTGGTGCATGCTTTCTGAAAAAGCAAATACATATCATATACTGTGGTATAATGATCCTCGTCATGAATTCCGTGGGGGTTAACAAAATGACTATGGGTAGCTCCCATCTTCTTCGCTTCTTCATTCATCAATGCCGCGAAGTCTTCTACGGAACCGCTGACGTACTCTGCCAATGCTTTTGCGGCGTCATTACCGCTAACCATCATCAGACCGTACAGCAAACCTTCCACCGTAACCTCGTCCCCCTCGTTTAAGCCCGCTCTTGAGGCTCCCTGGGGAAGCATAACCGCCTCTCTACTGATGGTAACTTTATCCTTTAACTTACCCTTCTTAATCACCAGATAAGCAGTCAGAACCTTTGTTGTACTGGCAGGATAAATTTTTTCCAATGCCTGATACGCATATTCCGTTTCGCCGGTGGTAAGGTTAAAAGCTCCTGCCGCCTTAACAGAGCCGGTATCCGGTCCCTTTAACAAAATATCTTCCGTAGGAACCTGGCAATTGCCTGCACCGAGATATTCAATTTTCTGTTTAGATGCCGGCACCTCTTCCTGGGAACCCGTAACTTCATACAAATCAAAGGGTTGCTCCAACGCTTCTTCTTTTCCGCATCCTGTCAAGGACAGGCTCAACAGGCAAAGGCTTAGCAAACCGGAGAGAATCCGCTTACTTATACATTTCACGCCACTCCATGTCTCCTCTGTCTAAAGATTTGATCAAAAGCTCTGCTGAGGCAAGATTGGTTGCCAAAGGGATATTATGCATATCACACAGCTTCACAATAATATTTACATCCGGCTCATGCGTCTTCGGTGACAAGGGATCTCGTAAAAAAATCACCAAGTCCATCTGGTTATGCTCAATTTGAGCTCCCATTTGCTGGTCGCCGCCTAAGTGACCTGCCAAATATTTATGAATGGTAAGATTTGTTACTTCCTCCACCAGTCTACCGGTGGTTCCCGTAGCATATAATTCATTCTTGCTTAAAATACTGCGATAAGCAATGCAGAAATTCTGCATCAGTTTCTTTTTTGAGTCATGTGCGATCAATCCAATGTTCATTCATCGTACCCCCGTTCTGTATTTTCTTGGCTGCAAAGCCACGTTTAAAACCAATCCGATTCCTATGTACATGGAAACCAGAGAGGTCAGTCCATAACTTACAAAAGGTAAAGTTAATCCGGTATTAGGCATCATGCCTGTATTTACACAAATATGAACAAAACTCTGCATTCCGATAATAGCAGCCACTCCAACTGCAATCAATCTTCCCTGCATATCTTTTGCACGTTTCGCAATCCAAATGCATTCCAAAGTAATAAATAAAAGCATGATGATTACAAAAGCACAACCTAAAAAGCCCAACTCTTCACCGATAATGGCAAAAATAAAGTCTGTATGGGGCTCATAAACAAATCCACCGTTTTTCAAGGATGCAGCCGCGGAGTTGAACAACCCCTTACCCAAAAGCTGACCGGATCCTATGGCAATAATGGAATTCTGCTGCTGCAACGCCTCCTGTGGAAATTCTTCCGGACGAAGCCATGCCATAATACGTAGATACTGATGGTGTTTTAAAAAGGTTTCTCCCTTTGTCAGTATCACATTCAACATTACAATCAAAGTTGGAATGGAAACTGCAATTACACCACCCACAACCTTCCAGCTCAATCCTGCTGCAAAAATCATAAAACAAAACATTACCGTTGTGGCAATAGTAGTGGAAAGGTCCGGCTGTGCCAAAATTAAAACCAAAGGCACCCCCACCAATCCGAGACTTATAAGAACAACCTTCAAGTTATTTATTTTTTCGTAGTATTTTCCAAAGTAATAGGCAAAGAATAAAATAATCAATATCTTTGCCAACTCGGAAGGCTGAAAACGAAAGCCGCCCACCTCTATCCAACGCTGCGCTCCCTTTGAAGAATCACCAAACATGGGAAGCATGATCACCGCCAACATGGCAAAATTGAAAATATAAATCAGCCAGGACAGTTTCATATAGTATTCGTAATCAATCAATGAAGTAATGATCATCACCGTAACACCTAAAATCATACCGATGATCTGCTTATTCTGGTATCCGCTGTTGGCACTGCCAATTACAAGAATACCAAAAATATTTAATATCATTACCTCTATAATCAGTCGAAATTTGTAGTTTTTCAATTTGTACTTTAACATACTGTATTCTCCCAATTCTTCACCGGAACGTAAATTAAAAGGCCCTGTCCCTGTTCTTGCTGCACAACACGAATACGGATTTGTTCCTGCTCAACATTCACATATTGGGTCAGGAGATTCTCGATATCCTCTGCCATGTCCTTTAAAAGTCCGGCTCCACACTGCATACGATCCGCTGCCAGTATCGTATTTAATCTGGTTTTGACCGGAGTATTCCGATCTTTCTTTATAGTCTTCATTCTTATTCCTCCTACCCTTCTTATCGAAAGAAAAGGCTGCATGCTCTTAAAAATCCACCATACTTTGCGTAAGATATTCCTATAGGGACATTCATCCCTATTAAACGCTTACAGATATTTTCAAAACATGCCCCAGAGTCCGAAGAATAATTAATTACCGGCTCACCGTCACTTAATGCAATCAAGACTTCCTCATCCTCAGGAATCACTCCCAATAACGGTACGGCCAGCACTTCCTGCACATCTTCCGGCGAAAGCATAAATCCCTTTTTAACCAGATTAATATGAACACGGTTTACCAAAAGTTCCGTTTGTTGAAACTGTTTTTCCTGCAGTATGGTCAGAACCTTATCCGCATCTCGAATAGCCGACACCTCCGGTTCCGTTACCAAAATAGCTCTATCAGCAGACATAATGCAATCTTCAAATCCCTTACCGATACCGGCAGGACAATCTAAAAGAACATAATCAAATTGTTCCTTCAGTTCCAGGGTTAGAAGCCGCAATTCCTCACCAAAAGCACCTTCCTCTGCAAGAAACGAAGCTGCCGGCAACAAATGCAGTCCCGACTGCCGTCGGTCCCGAATAAGCGCCTGTCGTAATCTGCATCGATGCATTAATACATCCTGCAAATGAAATGTCAACTCTTTTTCCAAGCCCAAAACTACATCCAGATTCCGAAGTCCCTGATCCATATCGACCAGCACAACCCGAAATCCCTGTTTTGCCAGTCCAAAACCCAGATTTGCGGTACAGGTGGTTTTTCCAACTCCACCTTTTCCTGATGTAATTACAATTACATCCCCCATAATATTCCTCCTTTTTCACCTAATTATTATCCTTGGTATATAAGGAGGAATACCTGTTAATCCAAGGTATGTCCACCGGAAACTTTGGTAGCTTTTCCGTCTAATACGTCTTTTTCTTTAAAGTAGTGTTTGATTATATTAGCGGTTGCCTCCGCAGCATTTGCCGAAGAGTATCCAAAAGGAATTCTCGTAGCAATGGCAATCTTTGGATGCTTGTACGGAGCATAACCGATAAACAACGCATGGTTTGGTCGTGTCTTAACCTGCTGAGCGGTTCCGGTTTTACCTGCAACCGATGTTTTCACACTGTCAAATACTGCAGAGTTTTCACAAACCATTTTCATACCACGATGAATGGCATTCCATGCACTATCCGGTACCTGAGTAATCTGTTCTTTTACCTCCGGTGCGAAGGTTTCTATGGTTTCTCCCTCAGGAGAAGTTACCTTATTCAACAACGTAAGATTATATACGGTTCCGGAATTGGCAATGGCAGTCGCATATCGCGCCAGACCAATCGTAGTATAACTGTTATTACTCTGACCAATGGCCGCCATAACCGGGAATTCCGTAGCACAATGAGGTGTGCTTTCCGAGATTTCCACACCGGTCTTTTCTGTCAAGCCAAAAAGATCAGCATATTTCTTAATTTTCTTAATACCGCCTGCATCACTGTAGGTTCCGCCGGCAGTACTTAAACGATACCCGACCTCATAGAAGAAGTAGTTACAGGAATCCCGCAATGCTCCTGAAACATTGATTGTTCCATGGGTTGCATGACTGGATCCATACAGCCAACACTTCGGTTCATTGCTGACTTTCTTAAACACACCCTTATCCTTAATGGTGGACGTGGTGGTAATCGCGCCTTCCATGATTCCTGCAACAGAAGCTAATGGCTTAAAGGTTGATCCCGGTGCCGTCTCCTGCTGGGTTGCAAAATCATACAGCGGTGTGGCATTATCTGTCAACAATTCGTTGTAGTATTTGGAATCTACCACATTGGCCATCTTGTTGTTATCGTATCCCGGATAGGATACGCAGGCAAGAACCTCTCCCGTCTGAGGATTCATAATAACCGAAGAACCGGAACAGGGATCTAACGCCAACTGTGCCGGAGTAATCTCCAAACGTTTGATTTTCCGTTTCAGAAAATCATATGCCGTAATGGTGCTGTTCTTCAAACTACTGATTTCCTTATCGTTCTTTGCAAGGACATCCTGTTCGTAAAGAACCAGACAAATCTGTCTTCCGGAAATCTTGTCATCGTAAATCATGTATTTATAAATCAGTTTATGGAATTCCTTTTCCCCTTCCAGCATGTCCACAATCTTATCAACCAGGGCATTATATACTTCGTGAGAATCGGAATAGGAATCGCTGTCCTCCTCAACCAAAGCCTTACGATCAATCCAGTTCTTGGAAATAGCATAATTTAAAAATTCCCGAAGACTGGTCTTTCCGGCTATATATTTCAGGTAAGTGGAATCTTCCTTGTTAATCTGATCATTCAACAAAATCTTATTGTTCTTCAGCATCCCATAAATATAATTCATGTAGTCCTTCATGGAATCCGAAAGATCCTTGTTGGCAGTTTTGCTCTTCTTTAATTCTCTGGCAATCTGCTTCGTTGTTACCTTAAACTGACTCTTGAAACGTTTGTAGATATCCGCTTCGTTTTCCATAGCATCCTCACGGGCGAACTTATCAATATCCACAACGTTATTATCCAATAGGGCAAAATATACGTCATAAATAGGAATTACCACATCTGCAGCGGAATTACCGTGATACGCTTTGGTATTTCGTATACTGCTGTACAAAACGCCGGCAATCTCCTGCTCTAAAATTCGATATACGGTTTTGGAAAGGTTATATTCCACAGAGGTATATACGTCGTTACCAGACTTCGGCTCCTTCTGAGAGATAACATCCAAAACCTTTCCCAAACTGTCTACATAAAAGGATTTCTTACCTTTGCTTCCCTTAAGCTGGGCCTCCATAACCTGCTCGATACCGGATTTTCCAACATAATCGTTTAAGGAATAGCTTTTATCCTTCTTACGATACTCATCTAACTCTGCCTGAGAAATCTTACCGGTATAGCCGGTTAGATGGCAGAACACTTCACTGTCCACATATTTCCGGATGGTATTCTCTTCTACCGACACACCCTGCAAATCCGAAAGGTTTTCGTTGACTGCCGCAACGGACTCTTCACTGACATCCGTAGCGATGGTGGTGGAAATATACTTCTGGTAATAATTCGCTGATAAGCCATACCGTACAATGGCAATTTCATAAGCCAGACGCGGCTCATATTTCTTGGATATCTCATACTGATCATACATCAGATATTCCATAATCTGTCTGGCGGATGCTGTAGCCTGATTAAATCCAAGTTTCTTGCTGACTCCCAGTTTATCTATGGTTTTCACACCGAAAATATCCGCAATAAAACGAAGTCTCGCCGTACCACTGACAGTATAGGAAAACTCACCGTTGTTATATTCAATGTTAAAATTATTATCCGGCATATCACCACGGGATTCCAAAATCTGGATAGTACGGGCTATGATCTCATTTAATTCCTTGGAACGCTCCTTAGAAGAGCCATAGGTACCGTTATCTTCTATCACCACAGAATAGGCAAGCTCATTATACGCTAAAACCTTACCGTTACGATCCAGAATCTTTCCGCGGGTAGCCGCAATCTCACGTTCTTTTTTAATTCGTAATGTGTAATTCGTCAGATAATCCTCACCATTGACCACCTGTAACACAAACAAACGCTGCAGCATGATTGTTGACATTAAAACCAGAACCACGCTTATGGTCAGCAGCCTGGATTTTGCAAGCCGACGAAAAAATGTCTTCAATGAATTAACCAAATTTACTTGCTCTCCTCTTTTCGTAGCTTTCGATGCGCTGATTAATTTTTAAAATAATCAGATACAGTAAAATTGAAACCACCAGGGTATACACCAGTTCCGGTACCATAATATTGGCCGCATAATAGCCAAACTGCAGGTCTCCCCGGAACAAAAACAGCAGAATATATACAAAAATATTCAGTAAAAAATCACTGATGGCAATCATTATCATCGGAAGCTTAATATCGTCCGGAAAAAACTCCTTTCGGAAACAACCGTTAAAATATCCTAACAGCATATACAAAAGGGAATACAATCCCAATACCGGTGAAAAATACAGATCCACAAAAAGACCGCTTAAGAATCCGATAAAAATTCCTTCCCTTTTACCGTTCATAAAGCCAAGTGCCGCTACCAGCACCACTAAAAGATTAGGGGATACAGATGCAATCTCCAAGGCTTTGAACATGGTAATCTGTAAGATAAAACAGACTATACAAAGTCCGATTTCCACTAACTTTCTAACCATTTTTAGTTATACTCTTTCTTTTCCATGATTACAAGAACTTCTTCTAAGTGTTCAAAATCCACTACCGGTGTAATGGTTCCCGACTTGGTCAGGTTATTGGAATCCGTCCCGATGGTGGTTACATATCCAACTAAAATTCCTTCTAAGTACTTATCGCTGATGTTGGAGGTTACAACCTGTTCACCTTCCGTTACCTTATCCTTGGCATCCTTTAATGTATCAAATGGAATTACCTGATCCTGAGTCATGGATTTCAAGCTGCCACGGATAATGCAGTAATCCGATGTGGAAATCATCATTCCGCTGAAATTACTGGTATCATTGATAATACTGGTAACGGTTGCACTGTGACGTCCCACTGCCGTAACACGGCCAACCAGTCCGCTTCCGGCAATAACATTCATATCTACTTCAATACCGTCTTTTTTGCCTTTGTCAATAACAAAAGTATCAAACCAGTTACCTGCATCCTTTGCAATAACCCTAGCACCGGTTTTCTTGTAACTCGGATATTTCTGATCCAATTCGTAAAGCTTCTGCAGATTCTCCAGTTCGTATTGTTTCAGCTTCAGTGTAGAGTTCTCTGTAGTCAACTCGTCCACCTTCTTCTGTAAACTTTCGTTTTCAGCAATAACCTTACTTAAATTCTTCAGTTCATCCTTACGATTGGTTAATACCTGACCAATACGATTCAGGCCCCGTTGCATAGGGCCAAACACATAATCTGCGGTATCCTTTAAGGGACCGCCGCTGATATTAAAGGTAAGGCTTACGAACATGGCTATAAAACACACGCCAATCAGCGTAAAAAAGATATTTTTCGTTGAAAAATGAAGCTTGTTCTTCTTTCCAGAACGTTTTCTAATCTTCAATTTCGTACCCTCGTTTTAGTTATAGACTTTCTTCTTCAAATTATAGGCAAGTGACTGGAATTTCTTCTCGGAAACGATAACATTCAAACCACGTACCACACACTGTTCTGCATTCTCTGCAAGATTTACCTTGATATTGGTAACCTCCTCAATAAGCTTGTCAATATCATGCAGATTACTGGTTCCTCCCGCAAGATAAATTCCCTGACGAATTACGTCTTTTGCAAGCTCTGGCGGAGTCTTTTCCAAAATCATCTTAATGGAGGTGCAGATGGAATTTAACTGTTCTTTAATGGCCTCATTGATATCCTCTGAGGAAATCTCAGATTCAACCGGCAAGCCGCTAACCACATCACGACCCACAATAATCTGTGTTCCGTAATCGGCACCCGTTGCACTTCCCAATTCCATTTTCAAACCGGAAGCAGTCTTCTGTCCGATTACCAAACTGTATTTTCTCTTAATATGGGTAATGATGGCTTCATCCAAATTGTTTCCGCCCACACGTAAAAGATCGCTTAATACCAGACCACCTAAGGACATCAGAGAAATCTCCGTGGTATCGGCTCCCATATCCACAACCATAACACCTGTAGGCTCATTTACGTCCAATCCAAGACCAACCGCTGCTGCAATTGGTTTTTCACACAGCATAACGCTCTTTGGACGCATTTTACTCTTAATGAAAAGCTCATAGAAAGAACGCTTCTCAACCTCTGTAATGTCTGTCGGAACTGCAACTACAAATTCGCAGTTCTTGGTATGGTTCTTGGCATTCTTCTCAATAAAAAGCTCTGCCAAACGCTGCATATTGTTAAAGTCAGCAATAACACCATTGATTACCGGAAAAGATACTTTAATGATTCCCGGTGCCTTTTCGTACATAGCATACGCATCGTCACCGAACGCATACAGTTCGGTTTTGTTACGGATGGCAATGGTATTCTTCTCAATCAGTACCTTGTCTTCTCCCTTAGAAAACATTTTCATGTTGGCAGTTCCTAAATCTACCCCGAATAAATTGTTTGCCATTTCTAATCCTCCTAAAGCAACTCGCATTCTCTCATGCTGATGTAAGTATTATCCCCAATAATGATGTGATCTACTAATGGAATCTCCAACATCTCTCCGGCCATACTCACCACATTACTGACATCAACGTCAGCCTCGCTGGGACTTGGATCCCCGCTGGGATGATTATGTACCAGAATCAAAGAAAGGGCTTCGCATTCCAATGCAATACGAAAAATTTCCCTGGGAGACACTAAGGATGCATTCATGGTTCCCACTGTTAGCAGTTCCTCTTTGATAAGCATGCCTTTTCCATCAAGATACACTCCGTATAAATGCTCTTTTTTCAGAAATCGAAGCTTTTGAGCAAAATACCCGTAAACTTCTTCCGGATTATTAAACTGAAGACCCTTCTTCTTGTTTAAACCACTCATCCGAACGGCAAGTTCCACAATGCATTCCAACTGCATAGCCTTAACTTTGCCGATTCCCTTCATCTTCATCATTTCTTTTCGTGACAGTTCCGCCAGGCTTAAGAGGTTTCCCTCCTTACTGTTCAGAATCTGTGTTGCCAGCTCCAAAACGGTCTGATCCTTAGACCCGCTTTTTAAAATAATTCCAAGAAGCTGTGCATCGGTTAAATACTTTGGTCCCTTCTCCCAGCAAATTTCATAGGGTTGCTCGGACAAGGGAAGTTGTTTCATGTTGTTGTTCTGTATCATGCATTCCTTTCTAAGATAATGCCTTTGATACTATTCTCACTTCAAAAAATCATCACCTATTATTTTAGCATATTTGCCAAATGATGTATAGAAGCAAATTACAGCGAAATTAGACCTTTTTCTTTCATTTTCTGCAAGGACATTAAAATTCCCTGCTTTGCATGATTCCAAGTTAAACCACCCTGGAAAAAGGCTGTATATGGACTTCTCAATGGACCGTCTGCAGACAGCTCTATGGAAGATCCCTGTACAAAAGCACCTGCCGCCATTATGACCTGATCGTCATACCCCGGCATATCCCAGGGTTCCGGTACAACATAGCTGTCTACCGGCGCTGCCGCCTGAATTCCCTCGCAAAATGCAATGAGCCCTTCCGGTTTGTGGAAGGTGACCGCTTGGATAATGTCGAATCTTGGTTCGGAACCGTTTGGATGAACATCAAATCCTAATTTTTCGTAGATATTAGCAGCAAAAATTGCGCCCTTTAATGCAGATGCCACCACAGTCGGCGCAAAGAACAGCCCCTGATAAAAGGACTGCATTACACCTAGGGAAGCTCCAACCTCTTTTCCCAGTCCAGGGGAAGTTAAACGATAAGCTGCATTCTCCACACATTCCTTTTTGCCTACAATATAACCGCCAATGGGTGCCAAACCACCGCCCAAATTCTTAATAAGGGACCCAACCATCATATCCGCTCCAACATCCAGCGGTTCTATGGTTTCCACAAATTCCCCATAGCAGTTATCTACCATAACGATTACATTCGGTTTACGCTCTTTGATAAACGCAATCAACTCGCCTATGCGCTCCACACTTAAAGTTGGTCTGGTAGCATAGCCTTTTGAACGCTGAATGGTAACCAGCTTAGTTTTATCATTTAACGCTTTTTCAATATTTTCATAATCAAAGGAACCGTCCTCCTTTAGGTCCACCTGGCGATAGGAAATACCATATTCCTTTAAAGAACCTTTGGACGGTCGAATACCAATAATCTCCTCTAATGTATCATAAGGCTTTCCCACCGGTGAAAGCAACTCATCTCCGGGACGCAAATTCGACATCAGCGCTAAAGCCAAAGCGTGGGTTCCGCAGGTAATCTGAGGACGCACCAATGCGGCCTCCCCATGAAACAGGTCAGCATATACCTGCTCTAACGTATCCCTTCCCACATCATCATAGCCGTAACCCGTAGCTGTATTAAAGCATTCTGTCCGAACACGGTTCTTCTGAAATGCCTGCATTACCCGCAGATGATTACATTCCGAAATCTTATCAATCTCTTCAAATCTGGGTTCTAATTCCTTTAAAATTTCACTTCCGAATTCATATACATCCTCATCAACACCAAGGCTCTGATATTGACGTTTTACAATCTCTTCTAACATATTCCTTTATTCCGTATAATCCTTTCTGCCTCTTTTAACATCAGTCCGGTATCCTGGGAAAAATCACTGCGATTTAACCAAATCACATCGGATTCCCGCTTGAACCAGGTAAGTTGACGCTTTGCAAAGTGGCGTGTATCCCGTTTTATGGTATAAACAGCTTCCTCCAAGGAGCATTCTCCCTCAAGATAAGCTAATAATTCTTTATATCCAAGCCCCTGCATAGCCACCATACCACGATGATAGCCTCTCTCCCTTAAGCCTCTGACTTCCTCCAACAATCCTTCTTCCATCATCTGATCCACACGACGGTCGATTCTTTCATAAAGCAAAGGTCGTTCATCTGTAAGCACAAAAAACGCATGATTAAAAATAGCAGGTTTCTGCCGTTCTTCCTCGTTATGTTTGGATATGGGCTTCCCCGTATCGTGATAGTATTCCAGTGCACGAATCACACGTTTAACGTTATTCTTATGGATAATCTGACAGGATTTGGGATCCACTTCCATAAGCTTTTCAAAAAGCACATCCGCTCCCTGTTCCTTTGCCAGCTTTTCCAAGCTTTTTCGGTAACTGTCATCCGCCGGTTCTTCATCAAAATCAATACCATACAGCAATGCCTGAATATAAAAACCGGTTCCACCCACCAGAATGGGGATTCTTCCCGCGGCATATATTTCTTTCATGGCCTTCCTTGCCATTTCGCAAAAACGCACCACATGGAATTCTTCCTCCGGCTCCAGTACATCCACAAGATAATGGGGAACGCCTTCCATTTCATCTTTTCGAATCTTGGCTGAGCCAATATCCATGTATTTATAAACCTGCATACTGTCACAACTGATAACCGATCCATTCACTGCTTTGGCAAGACGGATGGAAAAATCTGTTTTACCAACAGCCGTAGGTCCGGCAACAATAAGTAACGGCTTTAATTGCTCCATACACACAACTCCTGTTATTATCGATGGAATCGGCGTTCCATCTCCGTTTTCTTCATCTCAATGATTGTTGGTCTTCCATGTGGACAATGATACGGGTTATCCAATGTCAGCAATTCATCAATTATGGCAGTTGCCTCTTTTTCCGAAAGCTTCTGATTTCCCTTTACCGCCGCCTTACAGGACATCATTGCCACCTTACTTAAAACAACCTGTGGTGTCTGTTTCCCGGTAAATTCCGACAGTTCATCCAACATGCCCAAAAACAGTTCTTTATCTTCAATTCCGAACATATTGTACGGTACTGCCGTAATAATCAAATCTTCGCCTCCGAATTCTTCAAAAACAAAGCCGATTTTTTCAAAACTCTCCCTATACTCCGTCAAAAGTTGACGTTCTCTTTGGGACAGACTAAGTAGCATGGGCGGCTGAAGTTGCTGGGAGGATGCCTCTTTTTCCTCAATACTCTTCATGGTACGCTCAAATAAAATTCGTTCATGAGCGGCATGCTGGTCAATAATATATAAACTGTCTTTAAACTCCACCAACCAATATGTATCAAAAACCTGTCCCAGAATCCGATGTTCCTTTACGGATTCCGGCTTCAGAAAATGATATTCCTCCTCTGTGAACATTTCCTGCTGTTTCACATCTGTAATAGTTTCTTCCTTTTCCGGCTGATATATGTTTTTTTCTTCCCGCCGTTCCAAGGTTGGCTGAACCGGACGTTTATATTTTGCTTCGTAAGGAGAAGTTTGACGGACATAGCGCCGCAATTCCTCCAATTTATTTCTTTCGAAGGGCTCCGGTTTAATGCTTTCTTTCACCTGCTCCCGATGCTGTCTTTCTTCTTCCTTCGTATCTGTCATTGGCGCATGTGCAATTAAGTCCCGGTTGGATAAAGTATTCCGAATTTCCCGAAGAAGCAAATCATAAATACCTGCTTCGTTTTCAAAACGAACCTCCATTTTAGTCGGATGTACATTTACATCCACCTGCGCCGGATCAATATCCAAGTACAGCACCACAAAAGGAAATTTATGTTGCATAATAAAGGTCTTATAGGCCTCTTCCACCGCATTGCTTAAAAGCTTACTCTTAATGTAGCGGCCATTAACATAAAAGTGCTCGAAGCTCCGATTTCCCCTTGAAAGGGCGGGCTTAGCAATATATCCCGTAATGTGAAGACTGCCTTCATTGGCGCTAAACTCCATACAATCCGCCAGCACTTCTCTGCCAAACACCCGATACAACACATCTTTCAGATTGCCGTTTCCTGCTGTTTGAAGCCTTGTCTGTCCGTTTACAATGAAGCGAAATGCCACCTCCGGATGGGAAAGACTCATTCTCTCCATCAAGGAGGCGATATAAGAAGCTTCCGTCTGAGGCGTTTTTAAAAATTTCCGTCTTGCAGGCGTATTGTAAAAAAGATTTTTTACAATCATGGTGGTTCCATCCGGCGCCCCGGCTTTTTCTTCTTTTACCACATCACCGCCCTCTAAAACAACGCGGTTTCCCATCATTTCATTTCCGGTTTTGGTAATAACTTCCATCTGCGAAACCGCACTGATGCTGGAAAGTGCTTCACCTCTAAAACCAAGTGAAGAAATGGCTGCCAAGTCTTTTTCGCTTCGGATTTTGCTGGTTGCATGACGTAAAAAAGCGACCTTCAAATCCTCCTCACCTATTCCGCATCCGTCATCTGTTATACGAATGTATGAGATTCCGCCTTCTTTTATCTCCACGGTAATACTACCTGCACCGGCATCCATGGAGTTTTCCATTAACTCTTTTACCACACTGGCAGGTCTTTCCACCACCTCGCCGGCAGCAATCTTATCAATTGTACGTTTATCAAGTACCTGTATTTTTCCCATTCCTACCACCGATTCTTAATCTTATTCTGCAACTCATTCAGTTTATTCAGGGCATCCATAGGAGTCATATTGGAAATATCCAATTCCCGAATGCTGTTTACTATATCATCGTCTTTCACCGTGTCAAACAAGCTAATCTGAGCAAGTTCCAGTTCGTCCTTCTTTTTGCTGCGGGTAACGGTATTCATCTTAATATCCGATGCATGTACCACCACATCATTTTCCGAAAGCTGTTCCACGATTTCTTTTGCACGATCGATTACTGCCTCCGGCACACCTGCCAGTTTGGCAACCTGAATACCATAGCTTTTGTCTGCTCCACCGGGTATAATCTTTCGCAAAAATACAATATCATCCCCGTTTTCTTTCACGGCGATGCAATAATTGTTTACGTTATCAAGTCTTCCTTCCAATTCCGTTAATTCATGATAATGTGTGGCAAAAAGGGTTTTGGCTCCCAAAAGTTTCGGATCGGAAATATGTTCCACCACTGCCCAGGCAATGCTCAATCCATCATATGTACTGGTTCCCCGTCCGATTTCATCCAAAATCAAAAGACTGTTGGCGGTTGCATTCCGAAGAATGTTGGCAACCTCTGTCATTTCCAGCATAAAGGTGCTCTGCCCGCTGGCAAGATCGTCCGATGCTCCCACACGGGTAAAAATCCGGTCAACAATACCGATATTTGCCTTTCCCGCAGGAACAAAACTTCCCATCTGCGCCATTAAAACGATTAAGGCCGTCTGACGCATATAGGTGGATTTACCTGCCATATTGGGACCGGTAATAATGCGGATACGATTCTTTTTATTATCCAAAAAGGTGTCATTTGCAACAAACAAATGATTTTCCATCATTTTCTCAACCACCGGATGCCGTCCGTCACAAATATCAATTACCCCGTCGGTATTGATTTTTGGCCGTACATAATTATTCTGTTCTGCAACGAAGGCGAGAGAACAAAATGTATCCAATGCAGCAATGGCCTTTGCGGTTTTTCGAATGCGAACCACTTCATCCGCAATATGCTGACGTATTTCACAAAACAGATGATACTCCAACTCAATAAGTCTCTCTTCCGCTCCCAACACCGTATCTTCCATTTCTTTTAACTCCGGTGTAATGTAACGCTCACCGTTGGTTAATGTCTGCTTACGAATATAATTATCCGGAACCATGGACAAATAAGAATTTGTCACTTCCAAATAATATCCGAAGACCTTATTATTCTTGATTTTCAGATTCTTGATTCCGGTTTTTTCCCGTTCTTTAGCCTCCAGCTCCAGCATCCATTTCTTACCGTCTGTTTTTGCTATACGAAGGCTATCTACTTCCTCCATATAGCCGCTTTTGATAATGGATCCCTCTCTGGTGGCAATAGGCGCCTCTTCGTCAATGGCTTCATCAATCAAATGATACAAGTCCCCCAAATCATCCATCTGTTTTAAGATGTTGGAAAGAAGGCTACTATGAAATTCCGAAAGAATGGTTTTCAAATGGGGAATCATTCCAATGGAATTTCGAAAAGCAATTAAATCTCTGGGATTTGCCGACTGATAGGTTACCTTTCCAATCAGTCGCTCCAAATCGTAAATTGGATTTAAGTATTCCCGCAACTCATCCCGGCTAATCAGATTGGCATTTAATTCTTCTATACCATCCAGCCGTTCATTAATCTTATCCTTCTCTATCAATGGCTGTTCCACAAAGGAGCGCAACATTCTGGCTCCCATGGCGGTTTTGGTCTTATCCAAAACCCACAAAAGAGAACCGTGCTTACTTTTATCCCGCATAGTCTCCACCAATTCCAGATTCCGTCTGGAAGATCCGTCAATAATCAGATATTTGGAATTGGTAAAAGTAGACAGATTGGTAATATGACTAAGACTGGTTTTCTGAGTATCGTAAAGATAGCGTAAAAGCGCTCCCGCAGCAATACCGCCCACCGGAAAATCTGCAAGTCCCAAAGCTTCCAGTTTTTTCACATGGAAATGTTCCATCAAGGTTTCCGTCACCGTCTGATCTCCGAAATACCATGGGGCAAGTTCAGAAATATTTACCCTATTTCGGTTTTTGTAGGGTTCCAAATCCACGCCCGAAACGCAGAATGCTTCATTCATAATAATCTCCGCCGGAGAGAAAACCTGTATTTCATCTAACAGATTTCGACTGTCTGTAAGTTCCGTCACGTAGAAATCACCGGTAGTTACATCGGCGCAAGCCAACCCAAATACATCCGAAAGGTAAACAAGGCACATCAGGTAATTATTCTTTTCTTCATCCAATGCCTCTAAACAGGTATTGGTTCCCGGTGTCACCACCCGGACCACTTCCCTTTTAACCAATCCCTTGGCAAGCTTCGGGTCCTCCACCTGTTCGCAGATAGCCACCTTATATCCTTTGGAAACCAGGCGGTTTAAATAGACATCCGCAGCATGAAAAGGAACGCCACACATGGGCGCCCGTTCTTCAAGGCCGCAATTTTTACCTGTCAACGTAATTTCCAGTTCTCTGGATGCCGTGATGGCATCATCAAAAAACATTTCATAAAAATCGCCCAAACGGTAAAATAGTATACAATCTTTATATTCTTCTTTTGTCTCCAGATACTTTTGCATCATGGGAGTTACTTGTTCCATCTTATCCAATGTTCTCTACCTCAATTGCCTAACTTAATTCTATCTGTTCAAAGGGTAAAAATACGGCCGCAATCTGTTCCGCGATTTTCATTCCGTCCATGGCTGCAGACATAATACCTCCGGCATAGCCTGCCCCTTCTCCACAGGGATAAAGTCCCTTTAAATTGCTTACAAACCCTTCATCTCTCCATATTCTTACAGGGGAAGATGTTCTGCTTTCCACTCCGGAAAGAATGGCATCCGGACGATCAAATCCTTTTACTCTGTTTCCAACCATATGCATTCCCTCTATAAATGCCTGATTCAGTTCTTCCGGCAAAATTTGTCTTAAATTTGCAAAAGCAGTCTTTCCCTTCGTTTCACTTTCAAAAACTCCATAGCTTTCAGACACTTGATTTTTTTCAAAATCTCCAAACAACTGTTGCGGAATGCTTCCATTAGCAGCCTCGTAAGCCCGTTCCTCTATCTGCTGCTGAAATTTCACTCCTCCCAATGGAGAATCATCCGGATAATCCTCCGGACCTACTGAAACAATCATTGCACTGTTGGCATTTTTACCATCACGTTTGAAATAGCTCATTCCATTTACCGCCAAACGCTTCTCTTCACTACTGGCATTAACCACATAACCACCGGGACACATGCAAAATGAATATGCGCCTCGGCCGCTTTTGGTATTTGCCGTTACCTTATACGGTGCAGCCGGTAGTTTCTTACCAAATTCCTCTCCGTATTGCAGGTTATTAACCCGCTCCTGAGGGTGCTCCACACGAAATCCCACTGCAAATGCTTTTGCCGACATGGAAATGTTTCTGTCATAAAGCATGCGGAACGTATCTCTGGCACTGTGTCCGATTGCAAGAACCAAAATATCCGTTGCCAGTTCCTCATTTCCGTTAAGGGTAATTCCCGTAATTTTTCCATCTTCACTATGAATATCCGTCAAGCAGGTTTCAAAACGAATTTCCCCGCCTAGACGAATAAAATCCTGTCGCATGGCAATTAATACCCGGAACAGATAATCCGTTCCCACATGGGGCTTTTGCTCGTATAAAATACTTTCATCTGCCCCGTATTTCACAAAACGCTCTAAAACCGCCCGATTTCTGCCATTACTATCCTTTACCAACGTATTTAATTTTCCATCGGAAAAAGCACCTGCTCCTCCCTCACCAAACTGAACATTGGAGCTTGCCAGAAGTTTTCCTGTTTCCCAGAACCGGTTCACATCCTCTGTGCGTTCCTCCACTGCTTTGCCACGCTCAATAATAATGGGACGATATCCATGCTCCGCCAATAGTAATCCACAAAAATAACCGCAGGGACCGGCACCCACAATAACCGGTCGATGGCTCATCCTATCCGTTGGTAACGTATTTCTCCGTTGAAAAAAGTCATATACCACCGGTTTATATTCCGTAATATGACTGTTTTTTCGACGCTTGCATTCCTGCAAAAGCTTCTGTTGTCCTTCCACTTCCACAGCAACCTGATACACATCATATACGTCCTTCTTTCTTGCATCATAAGAATGACGCAAAATCATGACTTTGCCTATCTGTTCCGGCTTTTTATGTAATTGTTTTGCAATCTTCTCTTTCAAAACCGCTTTATCGGTTCCGGCTAATACTTTAATCTGATCAATCTTAATCACGATTCTACTCCTGTTTTGCTGCTGTTAAGGCTGCCTGCTTTCCCGCAACATAGCCACTGGACCATGCCCACTGCAAGTTATAACCTCCGCACATGCCATCAATATCAATAACCTCACCGCAGAAAAACAACCCTTTTACCTTTCTGCTTTCCAATGTTTCATTATCCAATTCTTTAGTCATCACTCCGCCGGCACATACCTGAGCATCGGAAAAATCTTTTGTTCCCGTAATTGTTAGCTTACATTCCTTCATAAGACCTGCCAAACGTTTTAACTCCTTTGTTGAAACCTTCGCCGCAGGTAAATCTTTGGGAATTCCCACTTCCTTCAAAAAAGCAATGGCAAGTGGATAAGGATACAAACCAATCAACGCTTCCGCCGCTGTTTTTTCTTTCCCGTATTGTAGGTATCTCTCCGTTAAAAGCGTATATAATTCTTCAAAATCACCCTTTGGATAATAGTCAATTACTGCCGTTACAGATTTGTTCTGACGTATTCCATAAGCAGCAAAACGACTGGCCTGGAAAGAAACGATTCCGGAAAGTCCCTCTGCAATATGTAAAAGTTCTCCGCAATCTGCAAAAACATTCTCTCTTTCAACCAGTAATTTCAGCCCAATTTCTGCACGAATTCCTGCAAGGTTTTTTAAAAACGAATCTTTGGACTTCATTTGTACCAAAGAAGGTACTATATCTATGAAATGATGTCCAAACTGTTCAATATATGGGAAAGCGCTTCCATCGCAGCCTGTCTTTCTTCCGGCCAACAATCCGGTGGCAAAAATAAGGGTTTTTCCACTAAATTCTCCTAAAGATGTCTTTAGCAAAAAGCGCTTTTTCTTCTTAACCGATTCTATTTCACAGGATAACAAAACATCAACTCTAAGACGTCTTAGTTCCATAGTAAGAACTTCCACCATAGAAGCTGCCTGCTCACTGTAAGGATAATAATAGCCGTTTTTCTCCTTTGGCTGAATCCCCAGTTCCCGGAAGAAGGACAGGGTTTCTTCAAACCCAAACTGTTCCATTACAGGCACAACAAATACAGGGTCCGTACCACGATAATAGCTCGTCCCCTGCATCTGATTGGTATAATTGCATTTTCCGTTTCCCGTAGACAGGATTTTCTTTCCAATCTTGTCCAAATGTTCCAGCAAAAGCACCCGCCTCTTTTGTCTGGCAGCGCTAATTGCAGCCAAACATCCGCTGGCTCCGGCGCCTATAATAATCACATCATAATCTTTCACTGTCTTCACCTGTGATAATAACTTTGACTATTCATTATATCAAAAAAAACAAGTCAAATCAACTACTGTAGTTTTCCAAAAAATCAAAGAGAGCAGCTTTATCCGGAAGATAATACCCGGTTTTTAGTTTTTCACGAATAGGCCCGGGCAAAAGATTTTCCTCCACCTGCATTTGCTCATAAAGCTGCATATCGGGATAGGTATATACTTCTATCACACCATCTTTTTCCCGAAGCACAAAGTCTGCTTGCTTCTCTTGCTTCTCTTGTTTACTCCTGCTTCCACTATTCGTCTTATTCGTCTCGCTTAAGCATGAAAGCTGATATACGGAAAACAAAATCACTCCCGCCATGAAAAGGCAAAGAAATAGGAAAATGCGGTACTTTGTTGAACTTTTCATATCAACAGTATCCGCATTTCTTTAAATATTATTCGCTCGTCTGAGACTTTTGAGTTTTTACAAGATGCATTTTTTCAGCCAAACGCAACACTCTTCCGCCTCCGGGAAAAGCAAGAATTTCATCCGGGGTCAGGCCTTTTAACAAAAGCAAAAATACGCCGTATACCACAACACCCACTAAAATTGCAACAATGGTCCAGATGCTGTTTCTCGGATAGAGCTTCATCAAGCCAAAATAACTACCGTAAACAGCTGCTCCCATAATCAAGGACGCTATAGAAGGTATAATAAAGGTTCTTAAAATCTCCTGACGGTAGTGCAAATACCTCCGAATGGAACGGGCATTTAAAATGCACATTACGAAGGCATAGAACGCATTGGCATAAATTACCGCGTAAATATGAAGCTTTAAGAAATACATCAACGCCACTAAAAATCCAACATGAAGTACCAAGGCAATAATGGCATTTTTAACCGGTTCTCCCATACGGTTAATACCCTGCAAAATACCGTTTGACAAGGTGGACAGGGCATAAAAAGCCACGGAAATACAACCTGCCATCAGCATATTTGCCGTCAACTTACTTCCATCCGCAAATAAAAGCTGCATAATGGGGGATGCCAACACTCCGATTCCCACTACACAGGGAATGGAAATTACCATAACAAACTTGGTTACCTGATACGTTTTGATTCGGGCCATCTTATAATCCTTCGCAGCGAATGCGCCGGTTAAAGTTGGCACTGTAGAAGCCGCCATGGCAGAAGCAATTGCCAAAGGTACATTTACCAAAACCTTATATTCTCCGGTAAATACGCCCCACCAGGTACTAATCTGACCCGCATCATAATGTTGCATATTTGCTAAATTCTTAAAAATAAACTGATCCACGATTCCGCTGATATTGTAAATGGTGGTACTTAAAAGCACCGGCACAATGGTGCAAATCAGCACAAATGCCAAAGACAAAGCTGACTGCTTTGAACCCTTCCTTTGCTTTTTCTCCATCTTCTTCAATGCATGGCGGAAAATCAAAAACAGAAGGAATACAAAAATAAATCCTGCCAGGGCGCCACAGGTGGTACCCATTGTTCCTCCGGCTGCACCATAGGCCGCTGCATAATCCTCAGCATGTCCCAATACAGCCCCAACCTTCATTCCTCTCTGATAAAGGACATAGGCTGCACCAACGCTGACACCGGCATTTACCACCTGCTCCAAAATCTGGGAAAATGCCGTAGGCATCATAGTTCCCATTCCCTGGAACAAACCGCGTAAAACTCCCATAGCAGATAAAATTATTAAAGCGGGAGCCAGTACCAATAACGCATAAATCGCAAGAGGTGTCTTTAAAGCCGCTGTAATATAGGACGCCCCGAAAAAGATGATAACGGACGCAATGATACCACTTCCCAAAGATAATACCATGGCAACACGAAACACCTTATGAATCAGCTTGTAATCTCCTCTAACCCTGCATTCCGAAACAAATTTGGATACTGCCGTCGGAAGGCTGTAGGAAGAAATCAATAGCATAATGTTATATACTTCAAACGCCGTACTGTAAAAATCATTTCCGTGCGCTCCGATAATGTGCTTCATGGGTACACGGTAGATTAAACCAATAATACGAGACGCTATGGATGCAATTGCGAGAATCGAACCCTGGACCAAGAAACTTGAGCCTTTGTTCTTTTTCTTTTCCATAAAAACCTACCTTTATATTTTCCTCTGGTCTATTGTATGGATACCTGGTCCACCTTAGAACGATCCACAATCAATACCCAGGTTTTTCCCTTATTTAATCGAATTTCTTTTCCGTTTCCATCGTAGTAATGGGTAACGTCAAACTCAGAATCCTTTTTCCAACGAATCGGAATATATTTGCCTTTGGTAGCAAAAATACCGGTTCCTGTACCGACTGTATCAATCACCAGACTCTTCTTATCATTAAAAAGTCCGATATCCACAAACTGCATTATAATATTTTTACAACGCAGCTGCTTTTTGGATTCCTGATCCACATGGGGTTTTCCGTACTGGCTACGATAATACTGTCCCTTTTTCTTATTATACGTAAAAACCGGTTGGTCAATGCGGTAACCGGGCTTGATGGTAACCGCTTTTTTACCGTTCTTTAAAGAATTGCCCTTTTTTGCAAACCGAAAATGACTCTTGGCATTCTTCTCATGGTTCAGACGATATCCCTTATTTTTAGCAAAGTTATAAAGCTTTTCTCCCACTGCGTAAGCATTATGGGGCGCTTTACGTTCATTACTTCTGTAATATGCCTTTCCCGCCAAATTTTCCAGTCCGTTAATGTTATTGACACTGTCCTTACGTAATACAGGCAGGGCATACTTAGACTGTCCGAAATGGCAGTAAATCGCATCATATTCCATGGCATAATGAACAAAATAGTACCGACAGCTTCTGGCACTTCCAATCTTGTCCACCTTTTTGTAATCCTCAATAATAGCCATTAAACGGGTAATTCCACCCTCAACCGGAATTTCATAGACAACGGATGCCTTTCCAATACCACTTTGAGGCGCCGCCTCTGATGTATTTCCCATCATAAAAGCGATGGGACGTTTTTTTGCCACAGACTTTTTCACCCAAAGTCCCGTAAGCAAACTCTTCTTTTGACCCTTATGAGGATTGACAAGAGGTTCCGGTTCTTCATTTTCTTCTTCCACTACCGGATTCTCCGTCTTTATTTCCTTCGCTGTCTTCTTTTCTTCCTTGCCGCATCCGCAAATTAAAGTCAAAATGGCGCAAATCGTCATGGTTATTAAAATTATTCTAGCCTTCATCTTTTTCCTCCGTACTACCCGCTCTATCTATGTATTCCCAATTCCTTCAAAATCTCATCCTGCTTGGAAAACATCACTTTTTCTTCTTCCGGAACCATATGGTCGTAACCCAAAAGGTGTAACATACTGTGACAAATCAAAAATGCAAATTCCCGTTCACAGCTGTGCCCGTATTCCTCCGCCTGCGCTTTTACCTTAGGCATACACAAAACGATATCACCCAACAAAGCCTCTCCCGTCTCCGGTTCGAAGTTATCCGGATCCTCTTCGATTTTTGAAAAATCACCCGCCTGTTCATAAGCAATCATAGGGAAGGATAACACATCCGTTACTGCGTCAATCTCACGCTGTTCTCCATTGATTGCCCGGATGGTTTCCTCATCCACGAAGGTTATTTCCACCTGTGCTTCATAGGGAAATCCTTCGTAATCCAAACAGCCCTCCACAACCTTTTTGCAAAGAGCCTCCTCATCAAAATCGAATTGTAACTCCTGTTCATCCGTTATATCGATTGTCATAGCAGATCCACCTCTTTTATCAAAAAATTACGTAATGTTAAAAACTGATTCATACTCAGCCCACTGACATCATAACGTCCGTTTTTGGAAAGGTTATTAAACACCGTATGTACCGACATTTCTTTTTCAAAATTCTCGGCATCATCATTCAATCGTTCCAACGAAAGCACTGTCTCGTATACCAAATCCACCAACGCCGCTTCTCTGGTAACAATGGGACTGATCTGTCCATGATACTGGGACAAAATCCTCACCACATCAATGGGTAGCTGATTCCGCTTTCCAAGATTAGTGGCGTATTCCACCGCATCAGGTTCATCGTTGTCACACAAATCATAATAAAATCCCCCACAGGCACAAAGTTCTTCATCAAACCCAACCTGTCTGGCACATAATCTGCACACCTTAGAAACAAACTGGCATCTCCGATACCGTTTTTCCGACAAAGAACGTAAGAAGCCTGCCAATGGGAAATCTTCTTCCAACGCTTTTTCGCAACTGGAGCTGTCCTTCATTTGCTTGCGTCTTTGCAAAAGCGGAACGCCGAGAAGTACTACCAATATATTCAGAATCCCCTCCGCTCCACCGGTTAACATCGCTTCTATAGTTAATTTCCCAGCCTCCAAGTAGCCAAAAAGACACCCTGCCGTCACCGACAAGCATCCCATAATGACAGCCGCAAAGATACGATACGCTTTTCTGGAAAGTACCGGAGTCAAAAGACATCCCATAACGCATAAAAACACGATATAAGCCACTTCCTCACTGCCAGAAAACCGATTAAGCCCCAACAATATGCTAAGCAGCAGAGAAAGACTCAGTCCATATATCGGCGGCAGCGTCACGCACAAAAGCACGCTTACACACAGCATTCCGTGAATACGCCATGGAAGTACATAACAAGAAAGAGTAATAATCACTGCCATAACATAAGTCACAAGGGCTTTTGTCAGTACATCATGAAGTTGTTTCCTGCTTTCGTCTATGGTAAAATCCTGTACTAACATCCAGACAAATGCCACAAAAAACAGAGACGCAAAAAACAACGTCACAGCCATTTTCGAAACATCTGCCCGGTTATTTACATTTATCACCACTCCTGCAAGAATGGTAATAAGCCACATGGCAAAAAGTTTTCCTTTATCTTTGCCCGTCAGGCGTTCATAGAGTTTCATCGACGTCGGAGTTCCTTTCTGTCCTTACGCATACGATCTTTCCTGTCCCCATTCTCTACGCTGCCATGATGTGCCTCGTATACTTCGTAAGCTTTCACTATCCGCTGTACCAACGGATGTCTGACCACATCGCTACTGGTAAGGGTACACATGGAGATGCCCTCCACATTTTTCAACACCTTCAATGCCACATCCAAACCGGACACCGTTCCCGGTGCCAAATCCTTCTGTGTTGCATCACCGGTCACTACCACCTTGGAACCGAAGCCGATTCTGGTTAAAAACATTTTCATCTGAGCCGGGGTGGTATTCTGCGCCTCATCCAGAATAATAAAGGCGTTATCCAAAGTTCGTCCTCTCATGTACGCAAGCGGAGCCACTTCAATCAAACCTTTCTCCATATTCTTCATGAAGCTTTCCGCTCCCATAATCTGATACAATGCATCATATAACGGTCGCAGATAGGGATCCACCTTACTCTGCAAATCTCCCGGCAAAAATCCCAGTTTTTCACCTGCTTCAATAGCCGGACGGGTGAGAATTATCTTGGAAACCTCTTCTTTCTTAAATGCGGTAATGGCCATTGCCATGGCAAGATAAGTCTTACCGGTTCCGGCCGGTCCCATTCCGAATACTATCATATTCTTCCGAATAGCTTCCACATAGTTTTTCTGTCCCAAAGTCTTTGGTTTTACAGGTTTTCCCTGAATGGTATGGCAAATCAGTTCTTTGTCCATGAGAGACATTTCCTCCTGGCGGTCTTCAAATACCAAAGACAGGCAGTAATCCACATCATGTTCTGTAATTTCTTTATGTTCTTTCGAAAGCTTCACCAACTGCACAATGGTCTTTTTCGCCAGTTCGCAATCCTGTGCCGTTCCGATTATTTTGATTCCGTCATTGCGGTTCATAATCGTAACGTGAAGGGCACGTTCCATCTTCTTCAGATAGGAATCCAACTGGCCAAAAATATTGGCTAGATGTTCCGCTTCCACCTTCATTTCTATTTCGATTAGACTCATGTTCTTCCTTTCTCGTAAGGTTCATTGATAGTCGGTAAAAGTCTCTTCTATAAGCAGAGTACCTTTTAACACAACTTCCCTACTATTATCTTCTATATGGACATTTTTTTCAATGATTTTACACTTATTTCTCTGTAATTTTTTATAAAGGCGATTCCGCTTTTGAAAAAGCATTGTTCGTCCCTCTTTCTCGGAATTCAAATGTTCCTTTTCTTCCCTTCGAAACCCGGTCTGTTTCACAATCGTTCCTTTGTATGGTAACCTATTAAGAACATCTGGGGTATGGTACTCTGTAAGGACATCAATATTTGTGTTCTTTGGGTTATTCATTTTCAAACCAATATAGTTTTCCCCCACCAGAATCCCGTGACCTGTTCTTTCTTCGCTAAAAACAGTCTTTTTCCATCTTTTAGGTATCTTTATTTCCACAGGTAACGGATATCTTCCCTTCACATCAGCATCCGCACATACCTTTTTCTGCGACAGTTTCTGTCCGGCATCGTCAAAATACTGTATTCGACCTTCAACAAGTATATCACCTGCTTTTACCCGGCTTCCTTTTTTTACCAAAGGTGTTCCGGTCCTTGTTACCATATAAGAAATCACTGCGTCATGATTTGCCACAAGATTTTTCCCCTTTACACCTTTTTCTTTATGTGCAATATGGGGATTTTCTGTAATAATCACTGTCAGTTTAGAACCATCCGCACTCATGCTGCACCATGCAACATCCGAAAAATGTTTACGAAGCATCACTTCTTCTTTTTCCCAGGAAACCATAAAACGGAAGGTTCCGTAATGAATTCCCCTCATTTCCAGATACTGCAATAAAGCTTCCTTGGTATGATAGGAATTCCCCTGAAACTCAACCTTCCATATAGCTTGAGACATACAGAGCAAAAATACAAAGCAAATTATCGCTCCAATAAAGAAAGAACGATTATTTTGGCAAAAAGTGCATTTTGCCGGGGCTCCCTCCAACTGCATAGACACCACCTGAATGCGGTACTTTGAAGCCAAGGCAAGGAATTGTTTTCTGTCCTTTCGCAAAATCCGAATCAGGCATTCCTCTTCCCCCTTCCATATTGCCAACAGCGATACTTCATGATAGGTCAGCACATTTAAAAATCGCTCCATCCGGGTTCCTTTCAACGTAACCACGTAGGTTCCCGTCAACACATCAAAAAAGCTTCTCATACACCTTCCTCCCGGCCGGTATACATAAGCTTTTCAATGTACCCCGTAATCTCCACTTCCTCTTTAGAGTAACGCACAACTGACAGTTCTTCTCCCTGAATGGTAATTCGAAAATGCTTGGTTAAAATTCGAACCTTTGTCTTTTCGCTTTCCAGAATTCCACGCACATTTTCAATTTTTAAAATCCGATTATCCGATAACGTCAAAATTGCAGCCCCAAGCAGAATATCAGTAGGAAGCTGCAATCTGTCTGTTATTCGTTCACCCATTGTAAATCGCTTCTTCATAGTTCAATCTATGAATCTGCTTTGCTATTTATGATAGGGTTCTCCGGCATTAATCCGAAAACTTCTATAAATCTGTTCCAACAAAATCACTCGCATCAATTGATGCGGGAATGTCAGATTGGAAAAACTCACAGATTCATCGGCTCTTTGTAATACCGCCTGAGATAATCCCAAAGAACCGCCAATTACAAAAGCTATATGACTGGTCTGATAGGTAGTTAGCCTCTCAATCTTTTGAGCCAATGCAACCGAATCCGGCTGTTTTCCATGTAAATCTAAAGCAATGACATACATATCATCCTTCATTTTGGAGAGAAGACGTTCCCCTTCTTTTTCCTTAATTTGGATTTCTTCCTTCTCCGAAGCTTTCTCAGGGGTTTTCTCGTCCGCAACTTCCACTATCTGAATCTGACAATATCGTCCCAGCCGTTTTTCATACTCTGCAATAGCCTGAGTAAAGAATTTCTCCTTAACCCGCCCCACACACAATACAGTAATCTTCATGGCAGGTTATTCTTCCTCCTCATCGTTCTGTGGCGGATAATATATATAATTATAACGCGCCACATCGCTCATCTGATTGTTTTTATTAATTACAATGACACTCAACACATTATTTCCCTCTTTCATGGAAAAAGAACCGCTGTAACGTGTAGAGGATGCATTAGGAGTGGATCCGTCCCATGTATAATAGGCCGTGCATCCATCCTGCACCGTAATGGAAATCTTTTTCTCCTCTGTATAGGTTCCGCTTGGCAAAGATGCCTGTGGTTTATCGGGAACCAACAACTCAATAATAAACTCTCCTTCTATAACCTCGGAAAAAATACCGAATTCATTGGTGGCAACTGCCTTAACAAGGGTCTTGCCTTCATCGAGTTCAATTTCCCCGGTATAATTCTTTCCCTTGGCAATTGGATCGCTTCCGTCAACGGTATACAGAATCTGACTGTTGGCATCGCTTGTAAGTTCCAACTGAATACGGGTATCATACTCACCCGGTTCTTTCTTAAACACCGGCGTCTCCGGAATATATCCGTCAAACAAGGTCAGGATTTTTTTATCGGTAACACCTTGGGCAAGTTTTTGCATGGCACTGTAATCCTGATTCTGAACGTAAATGTCCACCAACATCTGATATGCCTTTTCCTGTTTCGGATAAAGCTCGGTAATGTGCAAAAGTGTTTGAATCTGTTCTTTTTGTTTTTCTAAATCCCCTAAAATCTCGGCTTTTAGTAAAAGCGCGTCTTCGTCATCGCGTTTTAAATCGAGAGCCTTATCAATGCATTCCAGGGCTTTGTCCGGCAATTCGTTTTTCTTATACTCTTCAGCCCGCTCATATTGATACGCAAAGGAATTCTGTTTCTTATTATTGGATACAAAGACAGAAATTCCAAGAACAAGAGCCAAAACAACCAGGATACAGCTTACTGCAATCAGTGCTTTTTTCTTCCCATCCGTGGTTTCATTTTTCTTAGAAACCGGTTCCGGTGTTTTCTTTTGGTTATTTGCCTTTTTAACCGGTGCTTCCTTCCTTAATGCCTGCTGGGATTTAAGCATCTCAGACCCTTGCCAACCGTTGGAAATATCATCGTCAAGGGCGTTGTAATCCGGTACAATCTGTATTTCAGCACCACAACTTGAACAATACACATTTCCCGCCTTTAGTTCTGCTCCGCATTTCTTACACTTCATAAGCTCTCCTTGCCTTTACTCTTCTTTTATCATCATTTCAAATTCGTCCATTGTAACCAGGATTTTTCTGGGTTTTGTCCCCTCTTCAGGCCCTACAACACCGGCTTCCTCTAACTGGTCCATAATTCTGGCAGCACGATTAAATCCAATCTTAAACATTCTCTGCAACATACCAATGGAACCACGTTCCTTTTCGATAATCAATCTTCCTGCATCTGCAAAATAAACATCCCTTCCATCGTCCGTTGCTGCTCCGGGGGTTGTAACTCCGGAGTTTTTGCTAAGGGCAATGGCATTTACCTGCTCTTCAATGGCGTTTGATTCCTGTCCCGTCTCTTCTTTCTCTTCCGTCTGTTTCTTCAAGTAATCTACCACTGCAGCTACCTCTTCATCAGATACAAAGGCCCCCTGCACACGCAAAGGTTTCTGATAGCCTTGAGGATAAAACAGCATATCTCCCTTTCCAAGGAGTTTCTCTGCACCGTTCATATCCAAAATTGTTCTGGAATCCACACCGCTGGATACGGCAAAGGCCACACGAGATGGCATATTTGCCTTAATCAGACCGGTAATTACGTTTACAGACGGACGCTGTGTTGCCAAAATCAAATGAATTCCTGCTGCACGGGCAAGCTGTGCCAGACGACAGATTGCATCTTCCACATCACCCGGTGCCACCATCATAAGGTCTGCAAGCTCATCTACAATAATAACAATCTGCGGCATTTTTACCAGCATTGTCTCCGGATTCTCTTTATTAAAGGCCTCCACATGGGCATTGTACCCTTTCAAATCACGGACATTGGTCTGTGCAAATTTCTGGTATCGATCCGTCATTTCCACCACTGCCCAATTAAGAGCTCCGGCAGCCTTTTTCGGATCCGTAACAACCGGAATCAACAGATGCGGAATTCCATTATAAACGCTTAATTCCACAACTTTCGGGTCAATCATAATAAGCTTTACCTCTTCCGGCTTCGCCTTATACAAAATACTCATAACAATGGTATTGATACATACAGATTTTCCGGAACCGGTTGCGCCGGCAATCAATACATGAGGCATCTTTGCTATATCCGATACAATTACCTGCCCACCAATATCTTTTCCTGCGGAAAACGGCATACGCGTCTTTGCATTCTGAAACTCTTTTGATTCCAACAATTCCCGCAGCATAACCGTAACATTTTCTTTATTTGGAACTTCGATTCCCACAGCTGCCTTACCCGGAATCGGCGCTTCAATACGAATATCGCTGGCTGCAAGATTCAATTTAATATCATCTGCCAATCCAACAATCTTACTAACCTTTACTCCCTGCTCCGGCTGTAACTCAAAGCGGGTGACGCTTGGTCCGCAGCTTACGTTGGTAATGGTTACATTCACCCCAAAGTTACGCAGGGTCTGCTCTAGCTGCATAGCCGTCTGTTTCAAAGATTTCTGACTTTCACCCTGTTTTCCCGTATCTCCCTTTTTCAATAAAGAGATTGGTGGGAACTGATAATCCGAAGTCACTGCCTGCTCAGGTAGTTTTTCCGGCTCTTTTGCGCTAACCGGCATCGGCTCCGGTTGAGGTACAGGTTCACGAACCGGCTCCGGTTCCGGCATAAGCGTTGGTGCCATTATTACCGGTTCTTCCTTTGGAATTGAAACCGGCATTGGTTCAGGCTCCGGCTGTTTCACAGGTTCCGGTATCGTTTCTTCCGGTTCCCAGGATAATCCTTCGCTATGAATCTCTTTAATTTCATCGGAATGCTTAGGCGCATCCTTTACCAGTGTATCAAAAGCAACACCGGAAACCACCTTATCCCGGCGAAGTCTAGTTTTCTCTTCTTCTTCTAATGCCTCCACTGCAAGTCTTGCTTCACGCTTCTGCTGATGCAGTTTTCTGGATTCCTGCATTCTTATCTGAGTTCTCTTCCCTTCCTCAGCCATACGTTTGCCATGTTTCCTTAACACAGCATACAAGGATCGCTCCGTCAAAAGAAGGGCACAAATCAATACGAGAGCAATATTCACCAAATACGCTCCCACCAGTCCAAGATTCGGAACGGCAAGATTTGCATACATGCCACCGAAAAGTCCTCCCCCGGCTTTCATTTTTGCACAGGTTTCATAGGCTTCCTTCAAAACTTTGGTCTGAGAACCGTCATACAAAAGTGCTACAAATCCGCAGAGCATCAAAAATCCTAGCACTCCGCACAAAACCTTCAGCAAGGCCAGAATATCCTCTCTATTTGCCACGCAGAAAATACATCCTGCAAAAAACAGAATGGGGAATACATAAGCCAGCAGTCCGAAAAGTCCAAATTCGACCTGACACACTACCTGACCTACTCTTCCACCAAATCCAAGATTACTTATAAAAAGAAAAACAGAAAACGCAAGCAACAAAATCAGTGCAATCTCAACTTCCATTGTAAGCTCAGAACCCTTTTTCTTGCTCGTCTTTTGTTTTTTCGTTTTTGTACTTTTACCAGCCATGGTACCTCCATCTATGATCTTACTCATATCTTAAAAGTATACCACAAAGGAAGGAGCCAGGCAAGTTCTACTGTTCCTCAATCATCTCATGAAGACGTGTCAACGCCTCATGAACACCTCCCACTTCGTTAATCAAACCTTCTTCCACGGCCTGTCTTCCCACTAAAATAGTCCCAAGATCCTTTGTCAGTTGACCGGTTTCCATCATTAGTTCCACAAATCGTTTTTCACTCATAAATGAATGTTCTGTAATAAATTCCGAAATCCGATCTTGCATCTGTTTAAAATACTCAAAAGACTGTGGCGCTCCAATCACGAGACCGTTTACCCTTACAGGATGTACCACCATGGTTCCGCTTGGCACTATAAAAGAATAATCCGCAGCTACTGCCAACGGTATTCCGATAGAATGACTTCCACCCAAAACCAATGACACAGAAGGTGTTTCCATGGATGCAATCATTTCTGCTATAGCAAGACCGGATTCTACGTCCCCACCTACCGTATTTAAAAGTATCAAAAGGCCCTCAACATCCTTGTCGTCCTCTACCTGTGCCAATTTCGGCAGTATATGCTCATATTTTGTTGTTTTTGCCGTTCCGGGGCATAATTCATGTCCCTCTATCTCACCAATAATGGATAAGAGCTGAATCGTATGCTCATCCTCGGAATTATGCAATAGAAGCTGCCCACTCTGTTTCACCGATTCTCTTTCCTCTGATTTATCTTCCATTTGATTGACCATAAAAAAACCTCACATACTTTTTGCTTAGTATGTGAGGCATTATAGTTTTTATTCCTTAGGAACCATTTCTTATTAATCAAAGGTTTCCCCTAGCAAATAATTGTAAATATTCTCATATTGTTCCCGTGAATGACGCCAGGAATGATCCTCCACCATGCCACGTTCTATGATATTATTCCAATTCCGCTTCTTTTCAAAATAAACTTTCTTTGCGTAGTTAATAGTATATAACATATCCTCCGCATTATAGTTTGCAAAAGAAAATCCTACTCCTGTTTGCTCATATACGTTATAAGGCTGAACCGTTTCTTTCAAACCACCGGTTTCCCTTACAATCGGAACTGTTCCATAACGAAGGGCTATGAGCTGTGATAAACCACAGGGTTCAAAAGCAGACGGCATCAGATATGCATCACAACCGGCATATAACTGATGTGCCATTTCATCATCATAAGAAATAATGGCTGCAACCCTGTCCGGATATCTATTTGCAAACCACCGAAACATTTCCTCATATTGAAAATCTCCGGTTCCAAGAACTACAAACTGAGTATGGTCATCCACTATCCTCTCAAATGCATAGCGAATTAAGTCCAGACCCTTTTGGTTCGTCAGACGTGACACAATTCCAATCATGAACTTGTGCTTATCTTCCGTGAGTCCCAATTTCTTCTGTAACGCCAGCTTATTGTAAACCTTCTTTGTCCGGAAATCCTGCACGGAATAGTTCTTGGTAATATGAGGATCCGTTGCCGGATTAAAAACCTCATAATCAATACCGTTAACAATTCCCATCATATCCATGCGCCGGGCATAGAGTAACCCCTCCAACTGTTCTCCATAGTATGGGGCTTGAATCTCATAGGAGTAATTCTTGCTAACTGTAGTCAGATAATCTGCATAGGTCAAACCACCTTTTAGCATATTGCCATCCTTATACAGACCGATTTTATCGGAGCTAAATAGATGTGGTTCCAAACCGGTAACACTAATCAGATATTCCTTCGACCAAATACCCTGAAAGCGCAAATTGTGTATGGTCATAATGGTTTTGATTCCCTGATAGTACTGTGTCCCTGCAAACTCTGTTTTCAAGTATACGGGTATTAATCCGGTCTGCCAGTCATGACAGTGAATCAAATCCGGTCTAAACCCTATCATAGGAAGCACCGACAAAACCGCTTTGTCAAAATATGAAAAGCGCTTAATGTCAAAATAGAAATCACTATAGATATAGTCCTGAAAAAAGAATTCCTGATTATCTATAAAGTAAAATGTGATTCCATCGTACTCGTAGGAAAAAACTCCCACATAACGGTTCTGATTGTTGGCACCGCATCCAATATAAAATTGTCCGATATACTGAAAATCATCGGTATACTTCTTCGGAATCTTACTGTAATAGGGCATGATTACTCTCACGTCCCAATACCGTTTGTCAAATTCCTTCGGAAGTGCACCTACTACATCCGCAAGTCCTCCCGTTTTTATAAACGGAACGCACTCCGAGCTAGCTAACAAAATATTTTTCATTCTTTCACCGTATACTACTCTTCCCAATTATGGTATACCATCTGTACATCATCATCTTCATCCAGAAGATCCAAGGTTCTCTGAATACACTTAATATCCTCTTCGTTTGTCAATGTAACATAGGTCTGTGGAATCATGGTAACTTCTGCATCAGCCATAACGATATTCTCTTTCTCCAAAGTCTCACGTACTGCACTGAAATCTTCCGGTGCTGTTAAAATCTCATAGCTGTCCTCTTCCTCGGAAAAATCCTCTGCACCTGCGTCCAAGGCCATCATCATCAAGTCATCTGCTTCTAAGGTACAATCTTCCTTGGCAACGATAATCTGCCCCTTCTTATCGAACATATAAGATACACAACCCTGTGTACCAACATTTCCATGTCCCTTTGTAAACGCGCTTCTTACATTGGCTGCGGTACGGTTCTTATTATCCGTCAACGCATCAACGATAATTGCAGTTCCGTTAGGTCCATAGCCTTCATAAGTAACAACTTCATAATTAACACTGTTTGCATCGCCGGCCGCTTTCTTAATACCACGTTCAATGGTATCATTCGGCATGTTGTTTGCTTTTGCTTTTGCAATTACATCACGTAACTTACTGTTGTTGGCCGGATCACTTCCGCCCTCTTTTACTGCTACTGCAATTTCTCTACCGATAACGGTAAAAATTTTTCCTTTTGCTGCATCATTCTTCTCTTTTTTATGTTTGATGTTGGCAAATTTGGAATGTCCTGACATACTATACCTCTTTCCTGTTTTTCCTTTTATCTACGATTCGCAGGTTACTTCTTTTGGAAGCTTTGTTACACGAACCGACTGTATAATTTTATTTTCAACAGAAAGCACCTCAAACAGATAGCCTTCTGCTTCAACCTTAATTTGTTCTTCTTCAGTAGGAATACGATCAATCAAAGAAATCAAATATCCGTTTACCGTATCATAGTCATCCACCGGAAGCTCCAAATGTAATATTTTATCCACGTCTTCCAATGGTGCCATACCGCTGATTTGATAACTTCCGTCCGAATTTTCAATAATATCCGGCTCTTCTTCGTCGTATTCGTCTAAAATATTTCCAACAATCTCTTCCAGAATGTCTTCCATTGTAACCAGACCACTGGTCTGTCCATATTCATCCACCACAATAGCCATGTGATTCTTTTCTTCCTGCATGCTGTGGAAAAGATCGTTTAAGTTTCTTGTTTCCGGAATAAAGGATACCTCTCGAATTAATCCTTCAATATCACAGATTCTCATCTGTTCAATATTCTTATCCTTCATTCTTTCCATACAATCTCTGATATGTACCACACCGATTACATTATCCATATCATCCATGTAAACCGGGAATCTGGAAATACTGTTCTCCAGCATAACATCCAGTGCTTCCGAAAAGGTGGATTCTCCGGATATCATAATCATATTCTTCCGATGCGTCATAATATCCTGAGCATCCTTATTGGTAAACTCAAAAATATTATGAATCATTTCCGCTTCACTGCTTTCAATCAGCCCCTGCTCATGACCCTCATTAACCATAGAGATAATTTCCTCTTCAGAAACTTCATCCAGATTCTTGGATGGATCCACGCCGAAAATACGCACAAGAACCCGTGACACCAGAGCAATCAAGCCACGTATTGGTGTCAAAATAACAATCATGCCACCACAAACAGCGGCTAGTCGATAGGCCGCCTTTTCTTCCTTGGCACCACCAATCTTCACTGCCGCAAATCCTATACTTACAAGCAGAAAATAGCCGACAAAGGCAACCAGTGCAACCAACACATAGTACCGATAGTCAGCAAACATGTCTGCCTCAAATTGAAGCAGGTTCTTTGCAATCACAGGTACACAGTACGCACCTGTCAACAAATACACAAGTCCCGTAGTCAAATGCAACGAACTGGTTACCAGGCCCATATGATCCAGATAATTCCGAATCCGCTCCGCCTTCTTATTTCCATCCTCTGCATCTTCTATAACCTCGGTTTCATTCAGATTATCAAGGGCGCTGTAAAATGCAATCATTAGCCCATTCACAATCAATAAAACAATAAAAACCAAAATACTTATAAGGGGACTCCCTCCACTTTCCATAGTAAATGAATTACTTCCTTTCTCGTAAATTTTGTCAAAGACCTCCTTGCAATATATCACATTTCCTGTGGTATCGTCAAGTTCATGAAGGAAGGTCCAAACTGATCTTCAGTGCTTTTTCTACTTTTTGAAGAATGGGAGTATCCAAATGACACACCTTATCCTTCAATCTCGCTTTATCAATGGTACGAACCTGTTCCAGCAAAATAACAGAATCCCGTTCCATTCCGTAATCCTTACTGCTCACCTCTACATGGGTAGGCAGCTTTGCTTTTTTCATTTTTGAAGTTACCGCAGCACAGATCACCGTAGGGCTGTGCCGGTTTCCCACATTATTCTGCAATATCAAAACCGGTCGTATCCCGCCCTGTTCAGAGCCTACCACCGGTCTTAAATCTGCGTAAAAAATATCGCCTCGCTTAACGGTCACAATCATCCCTCCCGGTTGCCTTTCTACCGGAAGTATTGACCAAACAGAACAATATTATACACTATCACACAGATTCAAACCCCTTAACCCTAAGTATCCAAAACTTCGCCGTCTTCTTCATACTTCAGGTCAAATACGTCAAGCATCTTCGGGCCAAGAATAGCATGCATATATGTATAAATTTCTTCATTCTTCTGCTCATCAGCCTGCTTGATGATAATATTCTTCTTTAATTCCACGCGAATTCGTTTAATCCATGTACCGATTTCCTCAATTTCTGCTGCATTGGTCCGAAGTTTCTTATAGCAAAGATCCATGCTATAGATCATCAGCATCTTATTGGCCTCATCAAGACTTCTTGGAATATCCAAAAGCTGGTCTTCGGCTTCTTCCATCTTCACATTAATTTCGTCAATCAGCCGTTTATTCTCTTCCATTTTCTTCTGTCGAAGAGCGTCATTACCGTCAGAAGAGCCATCATCCATGTTATCCACAATGCTGTTCATCAAATTGGTCTTCAGCTTCTTTAAATCCTTTAAATCCTGATTCAGCTTGCCCTGCAACTTCAAAAGATCATTCACCTTGGTTTCCCATTCAGCTACCTCTTTTGATTTGCCGACACCCACAAACAAATGATGCCACTTTTCGTCCAATACAAGCAAAGGCACTTTTACATTTTCAAGTGCCTTTACAAATTCGCCGTTTTCAAGTTTACTCGTTTTTTTATCACTCATTTTCCTGATTTCTTGCCTGATTCTGAATCATGTTCAAAGTCAAACGCATTAAACTGTCGGATAAATGTACATCCTGTACCACAACATCCTCACGTACAGTAAGGTCTACGTTTGCAAAATTCCACAGGGCTTTAATTCCCAAATCCTGCAGATGATTTGCGATTTCCTGAACATGTTCCTTTGGAATCGTAAGTGCTGCAATATCAATCTTATTGCTCTTTACAAAAGTATCCAACTCGGACATCATCATAATCTTCGCGCCGTTTACTTCCTGTCCTGCAAGTTTCTCATTAACATCGAAAATTCCTTTTACAAAAAATCCGTGCTTGTGGAAAGTCTGATGGCTTGCAAGGGCATGTCCCAGATTACCTCCACCGATAATAATCAGATTATGAACCTGGTCAAGACCGAGAATCTTTCCAATCTCATCATGTAAGTACTGTACGTTATATCCATATCCCTGCTGTCCAAATCCTCCGAAATTATTCAAGTCCTGTCGGATCTGTGACGCTGTCACATTCATTATTTCGCTTAACTCTGCGGAAGATATCCTTTCCGTCCCCTTCTCTAAAAGTTCACTCAGATATCTATAGTATCTTGGCATTCTCTTGATTACAACCTGAGAAATCTTTTTTTTCATGGAATCGTCCTCCTAGAATAATATATATACTTGCATATTATAATGCAATTAAACCTGATTTGTCAATTCATCCCACTCATTATATAATGGTTCCAACTTCTGAGATATATCAAAATGTTTGGTCGCCAATTCATTTAATTTTGCGGAATTTGTTGCGATTGCCGGATCTGCCTGTTTTTCTTCAATCACAGAAAGTTCATCCTCCAACCGTCCTATTTCTTCTTCCACCTTGGAAATGGCATTCTGCAATTTACGTTTTGCAGCGGCTTGTTTCTTCTGCTCCTGCCAATCTAACTGACCTTCCGAAACAGAATTGTCTGCTTTTTCCTGTTCTGCTTGGGTCTGTTGTCTTTCCGCTACCTTTTCCAGATAATAATCATAATTTCCTAGATAATTATATAACTTTTGGTCTCTTAATTCCAGTATTCTGGTTGCTGTACGATTAATAAAATAACGGTCATGGGATACAAAAAGCACTGTTCCCGTATAATCGTTTAATGCACTTTCCAGAATCTCTTTGGACACAATATCCAAATGGTTGGTAGGCTCGTCCAAAAGCAAGAAATTGGCTTTGGAAAGCATAAGCTTCGCCAAAGACATTCGTCCGCGTTCTCCACCGCTTAAATCCTTGATTCGTTTAAAAACATCATCCTCGGTGAAAAGAAAGGCCCCCAAAACCGTACGAATACGGGTATTGGTCATGTCCGCATATTCATCTCCGATTTCATCAAAAAGAGTTTTATCTTCGGATAAAAGCTGTTGCTCCTGATCGTAATATCCCGGGTTTACCTTTGTTCCAAATTTTACAGTTCCGGTCTCCGCTGCAAGAAGACCGTTTAAAATTTTTAACAAGGTGGTTTTTCCGGTTCCGTTGGCTCCGATAATCGCCACCCGCTCCCCCTTTTTAATGTCCAAATCCACATGGGAGAAAAGATGCTTTTCGCCAAAGGACTTGCTTAAGTCCTCTGCATACAGCACATCCTTACCGCTTTCAATCCCCGGTTCCAATCGAAGGTGCATGTCCTGCCGTAATTCCACCGGTTTATCCAGTTTCTCCATCTTCTCAAGCTGTTTTTCACGGCTCTTGGCCTTTATAATGGCTGCTTCTGTCTTAAAGCTGCGGAAGGTTTTGATAACATTTTCCTGATGTTTAATTTCCGCCTGCTGTTCCAGATAATGCTTAATATAGACCGCTCTCGCTTCTTCCTTCTTTCGGGAATAATCGGAATAAGTCCCCTTATATACCTTACTGACCTTATTCTCAATTTCTATTACCTTAGTAACAATGCGATCCAAAAAATATCGGTCATGAGATACGATTAATACCGCACCCTTATACCCTTTTAAATAGCCTTCCAGCCATTCAATAGATGCAATGTCCAAATGGTTGGTAGGCTCATCTAAAAGCAAGATATCCGGTTTACTAACCAAAAGCCTTGCAAGACCAACTCGGGTCTTCTGGCCTCCGGAAAGCTGTGATAAAGGCTTTTCAAATTCATCGTCCGTAAATCCAAGGCCTCGAATTACCGCTGTTGCCTCACCCCTAAAAGTAAAGCCGCCCTTCTCCTCAAATTCCTTCTGAAGCTGATGATAGTCCTCCATAAAGGCTTCCAACCTTTCATGGGGTATATCTTGCATCTGCTGTTCCATCTTACGGAGTCTGCCCTCCATTTCCAGAAGGTCTTCCCTTGCATGTAAAACCGCTCCATGGATGGTATCATTTAAATCCTTATCCTCGTGCTGTGCCAGATAGCCTACCGTCACGTCCTTACCGACAGTCACCTCTCCGGCATCCATGGAAATTTCTCCCATGATAATCTTTAATACCGTGCTCTTTCCGGCACCATTCATTCCTACAATAGCAGCCTTCTCCTGCTCATTGATAAAGAATGAAACATCCTTTAAAATCACGTCTACGCCATACGCTTTTTCAATATGGTTACATGATAAAATCATTGTTTCTCCTAACTAATCCGTTATTACCGTAGTAGCTACTGCCACAAACGGATTCTCATTATATCCCTTCATAGACTTTACAAATACCTTCTTCAGGCACACTTCTACAACCTCATGCATCAATCCCCGGATAAGCGGATTCTGCTCCGCATACACCATTTTGCCATTTAAGGCACTGTATGACGGATCACATTGAAATCGAATTACATAACAACCTTCCGCCTGATCCACATTGGCAACCAGCTGATATCTTGCCAAAATAAATTTACATAAATGCGCCATCAGGAAAATGAAGAAAAAGATATCCTGTACCTTGGTCTGTGGAATATCCGCCTTTACATTCTTCTGAATAATCAAACTACTCTTGTTAGCTTCATTAAAAAACGCATCCTCCACTGCCTTCTTTCGTTCGGAAAACTCTTTCTGAGAAAAAACATATCCATTAATGTATTCCCTTACAATCTCCTGAACAAAATATTTCACACGAATATATTCTTCTTCCTTCAGTCCCTTCTGTTCACCCCAGGTCTTCAAATTGCCATGAACAATACCGCTAAAAACAGCATAAAGATTGGTATAGTCACGTCCGCGTTTAAAATTCTCACTTCGAAGTTTGTCAAATTCCTCAGCCAGATTCGTAGCTGAACCGTGAATACTTCCAACAAGTCCGTTGGCCAGTTTTCTTCTTTCATACTCTTTCATTCCACGCTCAATGGGCAAAATCAAATCCTCTGCCAATTTGAATGGTTTTAAAATAATCTCGAAAATATTGGCCTCATTCAGAATCTCCAAAATCAGGTTAATATCAATAACCTCTGTCATCAGCACATGAACAAGGTTGGGGTGTGACAACCGATACATATCCGAAAATTCACTGGCATTGATGATTCCCATTTCATCCTCGGTAATCACCACAGCAACCTCTTTCTCCGAAATCCATTCCATTGCCTGTTCGGGGAAGCTGGTATACCAGATTGTATATTTCTGTTCCAACCCATGCAACATATTTTTATATTTCTCCAGGGAGCCTTGATTCGGTTCCAAAATTACCACATCAGCCATACTTTCCTCCTGTTATGAAAATAAAAAACGCAACAAAAGTCCATAAATCTGTTTCCATTATAGCACACTTTCCTCTCCGCTGCATACTATGAATTGTAAGAAACTTCAGGAGGCCTGTTATGGGTGAATTAGCTGCTACAAATTGTGGATGTGGATGTGAAAACAACAATTCTTTATTGTGGGTAATCCTTCTGTTATCCTGCTGCAATAACGGAAATAATTCTATTTCCTGCGGCACAGACGGTAACAACTGCGTATGGCTGATCCTGTTGTTGCTTCTTTGCAACAACGGCTGCAATTCCATTTTCTAGCAGATGCAAATGAAAAAAAGGGGTGTTATTACCCCTTTTTTTCATTTTTCTTTCCGCTTTTTTCCTGTGTTTTTCTTTTCTTATGTTTTGTAAAACGTTGCATACTCTCTTCATCAATTTCGTACACACTGTTTCCCTTAACAACCAATTTTCCCATACTAAAACTCCTTTTTGTTATTCTATGAATAAATCAGTATTATCGTTCATATACTGAAAGAAAAATGGTTTATTCATGGATGATACAACATTAAAAACAATGACTACCTTTGACAGTCTCATACAAAGCCGACACCTAATGATGTTAAAGGCTGCCATTCCCTATCTTTCCGGTAGCGCAAAGAAAACCGTTTCCATCATCTGTAAATTTGTGGAATTACAAAAAACCGTAAAAATGAGTGGTGATGAAACCTCTGCCCTAAGCATGTGCAGCGCTCCCGCCGACGACGGAAATTCCGGCACGGTTATGATGTTAAAAGAAATCCGTCCCTATTGTTCTAAACAGGAACAGGAAAGCGTTGATTTTTTTATTGATGTATTCCAGATGTACGAAACCTACAGCAGTATGTTGAATGAAACATAGGAAAGGAGACAAATGGACGATTCATTTTTTCAAAACAATCCGGCTTTGAAGGGCATATCTCCGCAAAAGCTGTCTTTCCTGACTGAATTTGCTAAAAAAAACGGTCAGACTAATCGCCAAGACTTACTCCCTTTACTTTTTGCAACATCCTCTGCTGCAAAAGAAAAAGGAATCCACTTTAGCGACGAAGAACGGTCGCTTATTATTTCCCTAATTCGGCAGCAATTATCCGATTCCGAAGAACAAAAGCTTGACCGGATGCTGTCGATATTAAAAAGAGCAGGTGGCATTTAGCCTCCTGCTCTTTCAATATTATCATTTCTATTCTTCTGCAGCTTCTTTACTTCTGGCTGCTACTTCCTTTTCCTGAACATCAGACGGTGCCTGCTCATATCTTGCAAACTCGTAAGAATACTCGCCGCTTCCACCGGTCATGGAACGAAGGGCTGTAGAATAACCGTAAAGCTCAGCCTGTGGAATATCAGCAAGAATCTCCTGCTTACCACCCGGAAGCGGATTCATTCCAAGCACACGACCACGTTTCTTATTCAGGTCACCCATAATATCTCCGGTATATTTGTCATCCACAACAACCTTCAATGATTCAATAGGCTCAAGAAGAATTGGTCCTGCCTCCATAAAGCCTTTCTTAAATGCCTGACTGGAAGCTGTCTTAAACGCCATTTCAGAGGAGTCTACCGGATGATATGATCCATCATATAAAACGGCTTTTACACCTACTACCGGATAGCCGGCCAAAGGTCCTGCCAGAGTACATTCTGCAACACCTTTTTCAACTGCCGGGAAGTAGTTTTTCGGAACTGCTCCACCAACTACAATCTGGTCAAACTCATATGCCTCATTCAAATCACCGGAAGGTTCAAAGGTCATCTTAACGTGACCATACTGACCATGTCCACCGGACTGTTTCTTATATTTAAACTCAACATCCGCTTTTTTCTTAATCGTCTCTTTAAAAGCAACTTTCGGTCTATCCAGGGAAACTTCTACTTTGTAACGTTCTTTTAATTTACTTACCAAAACCTCCAGCTGCTGATCGCCAATACCGTAAACCAAGGTCTGGCGATTCTTGGCATCATTTTCTGTACGAAGGGTAAGATCCTCCGCAAGGGCTTTTGCCATTGCCTGAGCAACCTTATCATCATCTCCCTTATTTACAGCCTTATATGCCATACAGGTATAAGGAGTGGACATACTGCATCTTCCGTATGCTACCGGCGTAGCCTTGGTAGATAAGGTATCACCTGTTGCAGTCTTGGTTAATTTTGCAAGGGCTCCGATATCACCGGCATGCAGCTCGGAAATCTCGGTTGGCTTATTACCTTTCAAAACATAAAGCTTACCAATCTTTTCTTCGCTGTCCTGATCCTTATTAAACATCAAATCATCCGTTTTCAATACACCGGAACAAATCTTAATCAGGGAGTATTTTCCAATGAACGGATCCATTAAAGTCTTAAAGACATAAGCACTCTTTGCTTTGGAAAAATCATAATTTCCTTCAAAGCGCTCGTTGGTCTTTACATTCACCCCAAGGCATTCTCTTTCTGTTGGTGAGGGAAGATATTTTACAATATCCACCATCAAGGTATACATACCTCTCGCCAAGGTATTGGATCCCATCAACACAGGGACAGTAGAACCATCTAAAACATTTACGCGCAATGCCTGACGAATTTCGTCTTCAGAGAACTCATCACCGTTAAAATAGCGATCCATAAACTCTTCACTGGTTTCTGCCACTGCTTCCAACAACGCTTCTCTAAAAATACCAAGATTCTCTAAAGAGTACTCCGGAAGGTTACATTTATCAATGGTTCCTTTTTCATTCCAGCGTTTTGCTTTCTGCTGGATGATATTCACGTATCCTACAAATTCCTCATTCTCACGAATCGGCATATGGAATGGAGCTATCTTCTTTCCGTACAGTTCCTGAAGGTTGGTTACTACCTCACGATAGGACGCATTATTGTCATCCATCTGGGTTACAAATACCATTCTCGGAAGATTGTATTTATCACAAAGCTCCCATGCCTTCTTCGTTCCTACTTCAACGCCATTCTTTCCGGACACAACGATAATAGCCGCATCCGCAACAGATACAGCTTCTTCTACTTCACCGACGAAATCAAAATATCCCGGTGTATCCAAAAAATTGATCTTGGTATCGCCCCAAACAATTGGGATTACAGACGTTTGAATAGAAAATAGACGTTTGATTTCTTCTTTATCGTAATCACTGATGGTATTACCATCTTCCACTTTTCCCATACGGGAAATGTCCCCTGCCAGATAGGCCATGGCCTCAATCAGTGATGTTTTACCACATCCTCCATGACCTAAAATGACAACATTTCTGATCTTGTCTGTTGTAAATACGTTCATAGTTTTGTCCCCCTGACTTAGTAGTTTATTAAGATATCTATATTTTTCAAAATATTAGATTACTTAAACCTTTTCATCTGCCCCATAGCTCTCGTCACCATCATAAAAGATTTGATAGATTTCAATCTTCAAGGAATCTGTTTCCGTCATTCCGATAAACATTGCACCGTAAGTAAAGGTTCCGTCCTCATTATCCTTTACTCGAACGATTTCGATTACCGTTTCAATAATTTCCTTCGTCCATATCTGAAGCTTCATATCGTAGTAGGAATGGTTCTCCAATACCTGAGAACTACGGAATCCAATACCGGTCTTGGAAAGATCAAATACATCCACCTTACCGTATTTTACAGTAGTTGTATCATCAACATCCAACCGTTCGATCTGAACTTGAACATCCAAATCCAGTCGCTTACTTCTTCTTCTTTCTTCCATCCTCTTCTCCTCTTCGTCGAACTTAGACTACATCTTCTTTTTCATTGTATTACAACACATCACGTCACGCAAGTGCTTTTTGTCAAAAAATTTTAAAAATTACGTCTATTTGCATTTACAACAGTCAATCATTCTTTATACTATCTCTATCTTAACCATGAATAAACATGGCGTCGCCAAAGGAAAAGAACCGATATCCTTCCTTTACCGCAGTATTGTAAGCTTCCAGAACATGCTCTCTACCGGCCAGGGCAGAAACCAGCATAATAAGAGTAGATTCCGGCAAATGGAAGTTTGTAATCAGGGCATCCAACACTTTAAATCGATATCCGGGGTAGATAAAGATTTCAGTCCAGCCACTGCATTCCTTTAATCTTCCATTTTCATCTGCAGCAGATTCCACCGTTCGACAACTAGTGGTTCCAACACAAATCACACGATGTCCTTCTTCTTTCGTCCGATTAATCAGTTCTGCCGCTTCTTCAGTAATCCTGTAAAATTCTGAATGCATATGGTGTTCCAATACATTTTCTTCTTTTACCGGCCGGAAGGTTCCCAAGCCCACATGAAGGGTTACTTCCGCAATCCGTATGCCTTTTTCGCGAATCTTTTCCAGTAATTCCGGCGTCATATGCAAACCTGCGGTAGGGGCAGCTGCAGATCCGTCATACTTCGCATATACGGTCTGGTAACGGTTTTTATCCTGTAATTTATGGGTAATATATGGCGGCAAAGGCATCTGTCCCAGTTTATCCAGAATTTCTTCAAAAATTCCTTCATAGGAAAACTGAATCAATCGATTTCCTTCCTCCACAATATCCACAACCGTTCCCACCAAAAGTCCGTCACCAAAGGATATTTTGGTTCCGATTTTTGCTTTTTTTCCGGGCTTTACCAGGGTCTCCCAAACATCGTTTTCCATTCTTTTCAGTAAAAGAATTTCGATTTTCGCCTCGGTTCCTTCCTTCACGCCAAAAAGTCTGGCAGGGATTACCTTGGTATTGTTCAATACCAGGCAGTCCCCCGGCTCAAGGTAGTCTATAATGTCCCGAAAAATTTTGTGTTCCACTTCTCCGGTATCCTTATTCAATACCATTAATCTGGAAGAGGAACGATCCGTAAGAGGATCCTGGGCGATCTGCTCCTGTGGCAGATCAAACCAGTAATCCTTTACACTCATACTTTCCATAACTATTGCCTCAATTCTACATTCATTTTCGCAAGTGCTTTAATGATGCGATTCATAATCTGTGTAATCTCTTCTTCCTCCATAGTCTTATCCTTTGCACGGAAGGACAAAGAGTATGCTAAAGATTTATAGCCTGCAGCAATCTGGGTTCCTTCGTAAACATCGAACAATTCCAGGTTTTCCAAATGTTCTCCTGCATTTTCGCGGATGCAGTTTTCGATTTCTCCTGCAAGAATTCCCTTGCTGCACATCATGGACAGGTCACGGTTTACCGCCGGATACTTCGGAATCTCCTCAAACTTATAATCGTAATTGGAACATTCCACCAGATTCAGAATGTCAATAACAGCTATATATACTTTTTCTTTAATATCATAGTTTGCAGCCACCAACGGATGAATCTGTCCCAACTCCGCAAGCTTCACGCCATTTAAATATACCTCTGCGCAACGTCCCGGATGGAAATATAAAATATCCGCTTTTGGAACAAATTCTACTTTCTTTTTCACACCACATTCGGAAAGGATATCTTCCACAACACCCTTTAACTCAAAGAAGTCACCTGCTCCATACATACCCAGGGTCATTCTCATTCTCTCTTCCGGAAGTTCGGTTAAGGGAAGCTGTTTCGGTAGGTATACATTACCCAGTTCAAACAAACGAACATCCTTGTTTCTGCGGTTATAATTGGTAGATAATGATGTCAACATACCGTTTAGGGATACGGTACGCATAATACTGAAATCTTCACCCAACGGATTTAAAATAGTAACCGCCTTACGTAATTTTGAATCCTTTGGAATGCGAAGCTTATCAAACACCTTCGGGCTTTCAAAGGAATAGGTCATTGCCTGGGAGAATCCGTTATAATGAGCAGTTACTCTCGCATTCTCCTCCACAATCATCTTTTTGCTCTTTCCACCGGTAGTAGAACGTCCGCTGGGAAGGGTTGTCGGGATCTTGTCGTATCCGTAGAAGCGAACAACCTCCTCGGCTAAATCAGCCATTACATGAATATCCTGACGCCAGGAAGGCACTACAATCTCGCCGGTATTGTCATCATAAGTAAGGTCTACGCGTGCCAGATAATCAATCATATCTTCCTTGGAGATATCGGTTCCCAAAAGCTGATTAATCTTTCCCGGTTCTAAAACCACACGATTTCCTTCTCTCACACCCGGATACACGTCTACGCAACCGCCAACCACTTCGCCGGCACCAAACTCTTCCATAAACTGACAGCAACGGTTGATTGCAAGCATAGCCTGATTTGGATCAAGGCCCTTTTCAAACTTGCCGGAAGCATCGGTACGCATACCCAACTTTTTACTGGAAAGACGGATATTGGTTCCGTCAAAACATGCTGCTTCAAAAAGAACAGTTTGTACATTTTCTGTAATCATGGAATTTTCACCGCCCATGATTCCCGCAATACCGATTGGTTTCTTTCCATCGCAAATCATGAGAGTTTTATCATCCAATGTTCTTTCCTGTCCATCCAAGGTAGTGAATTTGTCCCCTGCCTTTGCAGTCTTGACAACAATCTTATTATCTTCAATTGTAGAAATGTCATACGCATGCATTGGCTGTCCAAACTCTTCCATTACATAATTAGTAATATCTACAATGTTGTTAATCGGGCGAATTCCCACGCTGGCAAGACGTCTCTGCATCCATACCGGTGACGGTCCGATTTTAACATTTTTAACAACACGGGCTACATAACGGGAGCAAAGTTCCTCATTCTCAATGGATACAGAAATGTAGTCTTTAGCCTTCTCGTCATTTCCGGTGGCTTTAATTTCCGGATAATGGAATTCTTTGCCAAAAGTAGCTGCCGCTTCTCTTGCAATTCCTATTACAGCAAAGCAATCTACACGGTTACTGGTTACTTCGTACTCTACCACAATATCATCCAGTCCCAGTACTTTCGCTACATCTTCTCCTACTTTTACATCCTGACCAAAAATGAAGATTCCATATTCCGGCGCTTCCGGATACATCTCCCTGGAAGAACCAAGTTCTTCAATTGAGCACATCATGCCCTCACTCGGCACGCCGCGAAGCTTTCCGCTGGTAATCTGTACGCCGCCTTTTACACGTTCTCCATCATGGTTTCCAGCGACTTTTCCGCCTGACAATACCACCGGAACCTTATCCATTTCTTTTACATTCGGCGCACCTGTTACAATCTGAATCGGGGCATCTTTTCCGATATCCACCTGACAAACCACAAGTTTATCCGCATCCGGATGTTTTTCAATCTTCAGAATCTGACCAACCACAACCTTGTCCAAATCCTCACCGATACACTCATAACCTTCTACCTTGGTTCCGCTTAAGGTCATGGCATCCACATATTCCTGTGCTGTCACTTCAAGTTCCGGCACATATTCTTTTATCCACTCTAACGATGTATTCATAAATCTATTTCCTCCTGCTAGAACTGCTTCAAAAATCTGTCATCATTTTCGTATAACAGACGCATATCATCAATTTCATACTTCAATAACGCAATACGTTCCAAGCCCATACCAAAAGCAAAACCGGAATACTCTTCCGTATCGATATTACATTTTTCCAATACATTCGGATGTACCATACCGCAGCCTAAAATTTCAATCCATCCGGATCCTTTACAGAAACGACATCCTTTTCCACCGCACTTAAAGCAGCTTACATCCATCTCCGCACTAGGCTCGGTAAACGGGAAATGATGGGGACGGAATTTAACTTTTGTTTCCTCACCAAACATCTTCTTTGCAAATTCTTCCAAAGTTCCCTTCAAATCAGAGAAGGTAACACCACGATCCACAACCAGTCCCTCAATCTGATGGAAGGACGGAGAATGGGTTGCATCCACTTCATCGGAACGAAATACTCTTCCCGGTGCAAGCATACGCAACGGCAGTTTTCCCTGTTCCATAGCGTGAATCTGAATTGGAGAAGTCTGGGTACGAAGCACAATCTTATCATTTACATAAAATGTATCCTGCTCGTCCTTTGCCGGATGATTTGGCGGAATATTTAATGCCTCAAAATTGTAATAATCATATTCTATTTCCGGGCCATCCATAATTTCGTATCCCATTCCAATAAAGATACGCTCCACTTCCTCCACTGCAAGAGTATTTGGATGAGAATGACCTACATGATGTTTCTTTGCAGGAAGCGTAACATCAATTACCTCTTTCTTCAGCTGAAGATCAAGCTCCGCTGCCTCCAGTTTCTTTTTTGTTTCATCCAGTAATGCTTCAATTGCCTGACGGGTCTCATTCACCATCTGACCAAAAGCAGGTCTTTCTTCCGCGCTTAGGTTCTTCATGTTCTTCATCATCTGGGTAAGTTCCCCTTTTTTTCCAAGAACATTGACACGAACCTCATTTAATTTGCCCAGTCCATCGGATTCCTGAATCTGCCTGGTCGCATCTTCACGAATCTGCTGCAGTTTTTCTTTCATAATCTTATATCCTCCATTTTTCTATTTTCGCAAGTCGTGTTGCCGCTTAAAATGCACAAAAAAAGCTCCATCCCAAAAGGGACGAAGCATACTCCGCGGTACCACCCTAGTTTCCATACATATATGGACACCTCAATCTTACGTAACGTGCAAGTGCCGTCCTGACCTACTGCCTTCAATCAGGAAGCTCCGGTGTGAAATTCGCCATCTTATCAGTGCCTGACAGGACTTGCAGCCGATGATCCCGTCTCTCTAATGGATAATAAAATGCTACTGTGCACCATCATTGCTTTTCACTGGTGACTATGATACCACATTTTCAAGGAAAACTCAAGACTTTCTTTTTTGCCGGCGTCTGCCGAACCACATACGAAGTACCCCTTGGTACATGGAATCCAGTTCCGCACATATCAAGAGAATATACATACCGAAATATATATATATCAGAATCAGCATAATGGTTGTCATACTGCCGTACATGGAAAATCCATCAAAGTAATTAACATAAACAGAAATGATAAAGGACATAACCACCCAGGCAAATGCTGCAGCGCTTGCCGCCGGAAGCTGGCTCTTAAAAGACGCCTTCCGGTTCGGTAAAAATTTCAAAATAATCAAGAATAAAAGCAGCAACGACAAAAACAAAATCAAATACCGCAAATTTAACAGCACCCGAAAGGCATGGCTTACTATGGGATACTTTTCCAATATGCGTCGACGAAATACATCCCCGAATACCAACGTTAAAACACTCAACAAAACACTTACCGTAAAAATCAACGTGTAAAAAATAGCCCTTATACGAAGTACCAACCATTGACGACTTTCCTCTATGTTGTAAATCACATTCAGCCCGTTTGAAAGCACCTGCACTCCATTGCCAGAAGACCACAAAGCACCCACCAACGCAATGGATAAAGCGCCCGTTGAATTCCGGTACATCTCATGTACAATGGATACCAAAAACGGTGTTACCTGTTCCGGAAAAGATGCGGTAATCAGCGTCAAAAGCTGATACTCGCTTAAAGCCGTGTGCTGGAAGATAAATAAAAACAAAATCAGAATCGGAATACCGGAAACCATCATGAAAAACGTGGTTTGCGCAGCAATTGCCCCCACGTTATCATTTCGCAGTTCCTGTAAAACATCCTTAAAAATTGCTATTATCTTCCACATTAAAACGTTACCTCCTGATAGAAGAAATTCAGGATTTTCTTATAATCATATCCACTTTTGGCCAATTCATTCGCACCATTCTGGCTCATTCCAAGTCCATGGCCAAAACCGCCGCCCCGAAGTTCCAAATTCTTTTTCTTCTGGCTTTTAATATAAAAGCATGCGCTCGGAAGCATTTGACTGCTTAATTTTGTTCCGTCCTTCAAGGTAATTTCCGGTTTCAGTGCAGCCAAACACAAGCGGATGGTATATTCGTTTTTCAATTTCACCTTTCCCTTTTGATAGGTCAGAGTAACCTCTTCAATAGCACCACATTCATAGCGTCCCGTTACTTTTATGGATTTCAGACTTCCCAACCCGGAAAGGTCTGTAATCTCCTTTCCCTTTTCATTCAGGCAGGTTACGCTGGAAACAGATGCCTTTTTCCTTGCTAAAATCGCCTTATTTAAAGCATCTTCTTTGTCTTTGTAGGAAATCTTTACCGTCCAGCGGAAATAAGGGTAGTCTTTTTCATAAAATCCCTTCTCATCCATTTCCATAAATTCTTTAAATGCTTTTTCTTTGGAAAGATTCTTTGCATTTGTTTTCGTCTTATGAATCATGCCCGCCTGCAAATATCCTGCATTTGTCTTATCCATACTCCATATTTCATATCCCTGACGCATTCCGCAGGAAGTGGAGTAATAATAGGTTGTGGCAATCTTTCCCTTGTATTTCAAAACCACATTCTTTGTATCATCCACCGCCTTATTGGTACGGCTGGATTCTGCAGACTTATTATATACTTGATAGGTCGTACTATCATCAATCTGCGCATAAAATTTCTTTAAATTATTGGACTGATCCATGTGTCTATACACATAGCTTCTCGCGCATACCGCCTGAGCTTTCAACGCCTCTTCATCATAAGAAGATGGCATTTCACTTGGGATTACACCATATAAATATTGCCCCACAGGCAATTCATTTATCAGCACATAGCCGGAAGTATAGCGATAAACTTTCAATGTTCCCCGGTAGCCCTTGGAAATAACATTTCCGTTCCTATCTGCTAAATAAATGCGTCCTGTTTTTGTTTTCGGAACCAGGGTTACACATTCCTTTTTCTTTGGCGAAGATACTTTTCCTGTTTTTGTAAAGGACAAAAGCCCATCCTTCTTAACAGTTTTCTCCTTCTGCTTTTCCGAAATTCTTGTATAAGCACTGTTTACCTTCAAATAACAGGACTTACGATAAAAGGAAACTCCGTTTTTTAAAAGGACGGTAATGTTTTCTTTATCCGTATGTGTAGACTCTTTGGCAATTACCTTGGAAATCAAACTCTTCTTAACATAACTCTTAAAGCCAATAATCTTATCCTCTACACAATATACCTGACACTGTTTCCCATCCAGCTTCATTTCTTTCAGATTAACCTGATGATCCGTATCAAGCAGAGTTAACAGCTGTTCATACACCGGCAAAAATTCATCATATGGCACAATCTCTCCCTTTGAGATTGTCTCTAAATCCATATAGTCGGTTACTCCCAAAGTATGGCAAAACTCTGTAAGCTCTCGGCCGCTGATTTTCTTTCCGTATCCTTTTTCCTCAAAATATCCCATCCATTGGGGCTTATTATATTCATAAAAACTCATAAAAGAGCTTAGCTCTTCTGTTGTAAGTTGGCGATTTTCCAGTTCTCGTCTTTGTTGCATACTGAATACACCGCAGAAAATCAAAAAAGCCAGTCCAAGCAAGGTACTAAGTCTTAACAATTGCTTTTTCTGACGTCTGGTAAATATCCCTTTGCTATATTTCATCCTACTCTCCTGCTAATCCCAAAGAAGCTGCATAGAATTCTATGCAGCTTCTTAACTCTTCATTCTTTCGTATCGTAAATATAGTATCTTATGTAATTCCCCAAGGTGCCGTTCCTATATTTTTGACTCCTAGCCAGGGCTAGGTGGGTGTCCGCAACATAATCTTCTGCCTTCCGCCGATAGGTAGCGCGGCCTGACATCCAATCAGTAATGTAGGAGTCCCATAAAAGTAGATGTAGGTTCAAAAATTATAGGGGTGTCGAACATCTCAGGTGATGGTTATATTATAGTATGCTTTGTTCCATTTTGCAAGCGTTCCCTTAAATTTCCTTTTTTTATTAACAGATTGAACTTACTTTGGTTTTTCGATCACACTTCCGTTAAACTTTGGGAATTTTACACATCCTCTCCACGGTAATCAATCTGTAATTCGAACCAAAATGTACTGCCTTTTCCAATTTCACTTTCCACACCATATTGGGCACGATGAAGAATCAGAATGTTTTTAACAATGGAAAGTCCGAGACCGGTACCCTGAACCGAGCGTTTATGGTTCTTATCCACCTTATAATACCGCTCCCAAACATTATCAAGTTCTGTCTTGGGAATTCCTTCTCCGGAATCAATAATCTCAATGCGCACAACATCACCCTTCAGAATCTGTCGAACCTGAACCAGTTTGTCCGCCCCGGTATAGTTAATGGCATTATTTATCAGGTTATAAACCACCTGATAAATCTTATACTCATCTGCCACCACGTATACATCCTGCTCTGCCTCAAAAGTTATTACATAACCTTCCTGTTCTCGCAGTTTATTATACCGGTCAAACACCTGACGGATACTTTCCGTCAAATTATAGCGAATAAGCTTTAATTCCTCTACTCCTCCTTGGAGTTTAGATAAATCCAGCACGTCATTAACCAACGTTGTAAGACGATTCGCTTCATCAATAATAACCTGCACATTCTCCGGCGTATTTTCACCCGGGATGTCACGCATTACCTCTGCATACCCGGTAATCATGGTAAGTGGGGTTCTAAGATCATGGGACACATTTGCCACAATTTCATGTTGATACTGCTCCGTCTTACCCAACTCCGAAGCTGCAAAATTCAAGGTATCCGATAATTCGTCAAACTCCCGATAATGTTCCGCCCGGAAATTCGGTGAAAAGTCTCCTTTTGCCAGCCGTTTCGCCGCCTCATTCATACGAATCAACGGTCGTGCCACCATGTTGGAAATAAAAACAGCAAATATAATTCCAAGAACCAGAAGTACACCCGTTATTACCAACAGCTGAATCTTAATGGTTTCCACGGTTGAAGTAACGGGTGTTACCGTTATATTTACCAATAGAACCGGCGAACCATATGCCTCCGGATTAATTATTTTTGTTAAAATAATACTTTCGCCACGTTCCAATCCTTCGTTCTGTCGGAATTTCTTTTCTGAATCCTTTTTTCCTCCGGGAGCCAGGCTGTCTCCACCAATTCCGGAAGAATCATCTCCCCCCATTTCACTATCATTTCCGATAACGGTATAACTGTACTCACCGTTATGCATTCTCGCTTTTTCAAGAAGCTGTCGAAACATTTCGGTCGGCATATATAAAAGCGAGGACACTGGATTATGATCTGACAAATACAAATAGGACAGATTCTCATTAGTCAGCATCACCGAATAATTGTGTTCTCCAGCAATATCACTGATTTTCGTTTCCAAATCAGGATCTTCTGCTTCAATCAACTCCGCAAGCTGCTCATAAACCTTCTTTGCCTCAACCCGCTTAATATACTTATAAAACTCATTCAGGTATACTACCTGAAAAACCCAAAGTAAAATAATCAATATCGCACAAAAAAGCAGCATATAGCCACATAGCTGCCATTTTGCACTCAGTTTTCTTTTACGCCTCAAATTTATACCCCACTCCTCGCAATGTAACCAGATGATTTCGATACTCACCAAGAGCATTTCTCAAAAGCTTGATGTGCGTATCCAAAGTACGGTCATCACCATAATAATCATATCCCCAGACCTGGGTAATAAGCTGCTCTCTGGAAAGAGCAATATTTCGATTCTCAACCAGGTAAAACAAAAGGGCATACTCCTTAGGCGAAAGTTCAACACGCTGTCCGTCTACAGAAACCGTTCGTGCCGTAAAATCAATACTCAACCCTTCAGTAGTAAATACTTTGTGTTCCATCACCGCATCCTGATGTTTCTCATGCCGCTGAATAATAACTTTGGCACGCATCATTAGCTCCTTGGGAGAAAAGGGTTTTACCACATAATCGTCTATACCTATTTCAAAACCGTGGATTTTATCATATTCTTCACCTCTGGCAGAAAGCATCAGCACTGGGATATCCTTCTTTTCCATAATGGATCTGGCAGCGGAAAAGCCGTCCAGTTCCGGCATCATCACATCCATAATGATTAAATCGAAGTCTTCTTTTTCACACATTGCAATGGCATCCATACCATTTTCCGCCTCGGAAATAACGTAGCCTTCGAATTCAGCATATTTTTTTATAATTTCGCGAATTTTTCTTTCATCATCAACAACTAAAATCCGATTACCCATACAACCTCCGTTTTCAATTCTTTTCTCATTTATCATACTTTCGTCAAGTGACAGTCCTGTGACGGCTATCTGATGGTTCCATTATAATTTACCGAAAAAGATTTTGCAACTTTACAAAAAATTCACCTTATTTTCACACGTTCACGAAAATTACATTGAAAATTATCAAAATATGTTGTAGAATTAAGTTATTATTAAGAAATTGCGAGGTATTCCGATGGACATTAAAGATTGTAAAATTTTGATTTGCGATGACTCCATTTTGGCGCGCAAACAATTGAAAGACGTACTGACCTCCGCTGGATGTTGTAATTTTTTAGAAGCAAGAGATGGTCAGGCTGCCATTGACATCTACAAAGCAGAAAAGCCAACTCTGGTCTTTCTGGATATTGTTATGCCAAATGTAGATGGTATTGAAGCTGTAAAACAAATTATGGCTTTCGATAAAGATGCTGTTATCATTATGGTTTCCTCTGTCGGTACACAGAATCAGATTAAAGCTTCTCTCTTGGAGGGTGCTAAAGATTTTATTCAGAAGCCATTTGTTGCAACTCAAATTACGAATGTACTGAAGAAAAGAGTGGAGGGAATCTAAACTATGTTTACACAATTATTTGGAAATTTCCTTTTAAGAAAAGGGGTTGTTACCCCGGAACAGCTTTTATCCGTTATTAAAGCCGCTTCCACTTCTCATGTAAAACTCGGAACCCTCTGTATGCATGCCGGTCTTATGAGCCCTGCTGAGGTTGAGAAGGTTTATGTTATGCAGACACAGGTGGACAAGCGTTTCGGAGAAATCGCTGTGGATGAAGGTTACCTGACCGCTTCCCAGGTTGAAGAATTAATGGAGAATCAGGGACCGCACTATCTTGTTCTTGCGCAGGAATTAGCAGAACAAGGCATCTTAAATCACGAAGAAGTTGAGCGTCTTCTTTACGATTACCAAACCGAAACAGAACTTTTTGATTTAGATATGATGGAGGATCACAAAGCGAAGTTAAAGAAGTTGGTTTTAAACTTCTGCAATTTCGGCGACATTCGCAATGCGGATACTGCAGTCGCTTACTTGCAACTTCTGTTTAACAACGTGATTCGTTTCATCGGAGATGATTTTACACCAATGGACTTGGTTCCTTTCCAGGAATACGTTACAAAGGTTGCAACTTCTCAGGCTGTTTCCGGTGAATTCACCCTTTGCACTGCAGTGGAAATGGACGAGAACACAGCCGTAGCTTTTGCTTCCCGTTATGCAGGCGAAGAATTTAGTGAGTTCAACGAGTATTCCATCGCAGCCTTAGAGGATTTCTTAAATTTACATAACGGACTATTCGTAGTGAATATGTCTAACACGTCTTCCATCGAATTGAATTTGGAAGCGCCAATGGAAATCAGCAATGACCTCTACGCGCCGGAAGGTTCTACCTATCTTTTGCCACTTGCTTATACCTTCGGTACCGTAAACTTTTTAATTACAATCTATAACTAAGGAATGTTTTTTACGGGCTGCATTTCATTGCAGCCCTTATTTATTTTTAAAGGAGACTACTCAATGCTGCCCGGCGTATATACTGAAACAAAAAAAGATGGCACACTCTACTACCGTTCCAGTTTTACCTACAAAAACAAACATATCAGTCTTGGAAGCTACAGTTCGGAAGAATTGGCCTTCAAGGCATATTTGGATGCCCGCAAATTGATACGGGACGATACATTTCATCTTTACGATGATTTTAGTGGATTTACGTTAGATTTTTCCAGAATCATTAGCATTTTAAACTTCCGGGATAACGGACTATACATGAAAACCCCTATCTATGTTCGACAGAACTACTTTTTATACTTTTTGTCTCCATCCCAAGACTTAAAGTTTGATATGGATGACCTATTCTATTTCAGCACCCGTACCATTTCCGTTCGCAAAGGTCACTATTTTGTGGCAGACTATGGCATGCAGGTTACATTAACTTCCCGCTACGGAATTCGAAACCACGCAGTGAAAGGACGGGATTATCGCTTTGTAAACGGAGACGAAACCGACTTTCGTTCCGCCAATATTTTAGTCATCAACAAGTATTACGGTGTCAACCGTTGTATTCATCGTAAAAAGGAAGCCTTTCGCGTTCAAATTCACCTGAAAGGAAATTATGTCATCGGATATTACGAAGAGGAACATCGGGCTGCCATTGCTTATAACAAGGCTGTAGACGAAGCAAAAAAAGCAGGTATCACGAAGAACTTTCCCATAAACTTTGTGGATGAATGTTCAAACCGACAATATGCCCAAATCTATTCCCAGATTACCCTTCCAACCAAATATATGCATGCCCTCGTTCAACATAAAGAATCGAGTGCGCTTACAAAAATGTGAAAAAAGCACCTGCAAATCAGCAGATGCTTTTTTCTATAAGTAAAATAATGAATTACCTTTTCTATGCTTCCTGTTCAAACTGGCAAGCCGGTTTCTTGAAAAAGTCAACTTTCGGCTCCAAGAATTTCAATTCATGGTTCTCTTCCGTCAAAACGGTAATCGGTTCGAAGATATAGTCCCAGTTAAAGAGTCTATCATCTACTTTCAAATACTCCTGAACCATTTCACATCCGGATGGTGCAATAGGATGAAGTAAGGTTGTGATGACCTTTACGCCGTAGAAACAGTCTACTAAAAGCTGTTTACGCATTGCTTCATCATCATTTTTCTCTGCAACCTTAATATTATTTACCCAATGCTTGTTAATATCACGGATCAGACTATCCAACACATAGGTTACACGATGGAATTCGTGATTATACATATGGCGCTCATATTCTAAAATCGCATCCTTGCAAATGTTTAAAATCTTCTCGTCCACCTGACCGGTAGGCATAATGCCATTGTAATACTGCTGTGTTGAATAGAAGCAGGAACGAACCAGACGGTTAAATACATTGGTAAGAAGGTTTCCTTCTTTTAATACCGGATCCGCGCCTTCCCGTTCTTCCTTCGGTAAATAAACCTGCGGTTTAAATCCAACACTCTTGCTGGCAAGGCCAAGACTCAAGAAATGAATACGAAGCTGCTCTGCAGAATAGTAATCCAAAAGCTCATCTGCCATTGGTGGTTTCAATGCAGAACTACTGCTGGCCTTTTTATCCATAAACAAAATATGATTATTAGCTACAATATGCGGCAGAACTTCTTTTTCCATATCGACCTGCTCACCCTTCTTATGATTCAGACCGACAAACATTCCCATCTCTGCCAAACCGTAGAAGTAAATGTTGTCCTGACCGATAAACTGATAAACGCAAGCGTCCTCGTCCAGCCACCATCTCTTCCACTCATCATCATCAAATCCATGCTCTTTGAAGTATGTTCTTGAAAAAGACACCGGCGCCCACAAGGATTCCGGCCATACCCAGAAAGTAAGTCCTTCAACATCCTCTTTATCAGGTACAGGCACACCCCAATCAATATTGCCGGAAAGTCGGAACGGAACAAGTGTCTTACCTGTACGGTAATGAATTCCTTTCTCATCCAAAATTTCTCTGGCTTTATCACGACCATCCAGGTTCTTAAAAATGAAAGTAACGGATGGTTTCTTTTCTTCATTAATAGTTTCATGCTCAGGGAAGGCAGCCTCTAAGCTTTCCATATCATCCATCTGTTTCTTCTGAACATAGATGCACGGATCCTTTAAAAACTCTTCCATTGCCTTAATTTCAAACTTTCTGGTATTGCTGTTTCTTGTAAGGAACTGCATTCTTTCGCTCAACATATCCATACAATCTTCCAAAGTAAAATACCAGTTGGTAACAGGTCTGATTTCCGGCTTCACACCGGACAAAGTACTAATTGGATCAATCAACTCTGACGGAGAATACTGATGTCCCAAATCACACTCATCCGCATATCCTTTTTCAGAACAACATCCTTCAATAGGACATTTTCCTACTACCTGACGTCCATTAACGAACATCTTCTTAACCGGATCATAAAACTGCGGTGTAGACATTTTTGCAAGATGTCCATTCTCATACAGTTTATCAAAAACCTCTTTGGAAACCTGCTTATGCATCTTACCGGTTTCTCCGAATGCCGAGGCGCCAAAGATATCTAAACTAATCTCATAATCCTTTAATGTCTTCTTCTGCTTTTCATGGTTGCCCATAACATAATCTTCCATGGACTTGGAATATCCCTCGTCACACAGCTTACGATAAGCTTCAACAATGGGAGAGCCATAGCAATCGGTACCGGAAACAAACAAAACATTTTCCTTACCGATGCGATCTCTTAAAAAACGAGCAAAAGTATCCGCATGAACAAACATACCACCTACATGTCCAAAATGTAAGGTCTTGTTGCCATAAGGCATACCTCCTGTAATCAATGCTCTTTTAGGAAATACCGGACGTTCGTCATTCCGAATTCTTTTATTAACCATCTTTTCTGCTCCAATCTAAAAATTCTCCCTATTATTTTACATCCCCCATGTTGTAAAATCAAGAACTGTTATATCTCTTACTTTATCGTTCTATCAAAAATATCCTTTCCTCGTTCAAATTGAACATATACAACAAAAGGATCCGTCACATTTCCGGCTTCATCTTTTGCTCGAATCTCAACTGCTTTCTTTCCGGGCTCAACCGACAAATACGCCTTCAGTAATTCTTCCGCGTTTACTATAATATAGGAAGAATCCAGTTTCTTTCCTTGATCCTTGGCTGTAACGTACTGCTTCAGATACTCAGCAATCTCTCGATGCGTTATTTCTTTTCCTTCTTCAGTAAGCTTCGCCAGATCCTCGTCAGTAATTACCAGGTTCTCAATCTTTTTAGTGTTCAAAACCGGTGCAATGGTATCCTGTACCCGAATTTCAATCTGACGTGTTGCACGATTTCCCAACCGGTCGATTGCTGAAAATGTTACGGTATATTCGCCGATTTTCTTAAGATTATAGGTTCCTTTTATGGATACCTTCAATGAATTACCACGAAAGTCTTTTGCCGTGGCCATTTTTAACAAATCTGCTTTCTTTGTTTCCCCAACCTCAAAAGCTTTCTGCCCTTGTACACGAATGGTGGGTAAAACCTTTAACCAAGGATTCTTCTTATTAAGATCCGTTGGATCCCATTTCCGTTTTGCATCCTTTTTGGAGATTTTCATTGTCTCCGGTTTATTCAACGGCTCTTTCTTATTACTATCATATATGTGTACCGGGGTTCCGGCTTTACAATGATCGTAAATCCACTTTGCATCTTCTACTGACAAGCGAACACATCCATGGGATGCCGAAGTTCCTAATTTATTAAATTCTTCAAATTGTAAGGTAGAAGGGTCTTTTTTATTATAACCGACAGAATGGAAAAGGATGGAACCGCATATACGAGTAGCATACTGACCGTATGTTCCATAAAAGAGTTGTCTCCAGCGATAGCGATTGGACGTTTTAAAATTCCCCTTTGGCGTACGATTATCCACGCCAACAGAGCATACCATAGCCTTTACGGGCTGGGTATACTTGCCGTTCTTTCCTTTCTTATACACAATCACTACGTTCTGCTTGCGATTAACATCGATTGAATACTTAAATTTTGCTGCTTCTACGCGGCCTGCAGGCATACATAACAGCAAGCAAAGTACCAGAAATACCATACTGATTACATAATTTTTCAAACTCATTTTTTCCATACTGCCTTCTCCTCAAAAATTCAAGTTAAAATTTCTTATATACAAATATTATAATGCCATTTTGTCTGTAAGTAAACCAAAAATTTCTCCAAATCTGACAATTTAAACATCTTTTCAAGGCTGAATTGTATGGAATTGTATATGAAATTTTCAAAATTTAATTTTCTTAAATCGTATTTATAACGTGCAGTCCTAGCCGTCTTATATCAGAGGATATTTTAAAATCAAAAGCCGACATTTTTGTTTGTCGGCTTTTCTTTTTGCTTGTGTCATTTTTGTGAAAACCAGCCTTAGTCAATTTCCAAAAAAGCCAGTTTTTTTTACATTTAATTTTTCAGATGGTTCCGGTGACAGAAATTGTTGTCACTCCAGGAGTAATTTGCCACTCTCCGGTGTCGCTTTGTGCAAAAGACGCCGCAGGCACTGTAATGACCCCATTATTGGTACTAAAGAGCCCGGTTTCCTCATCATAAGAATAGGATGTCGTCGGCAAAGTCCCTGTATTATAAGTAACCACGATATTATTTAATACAGGGTTAAATAAATCGGAAACTACAACATTCGCCTGTTCATCCGCCTCGATATTACCTGTATTTTGAATTGTAAAGGTATAGGTCACCTGTCCATTCTCTGTTACGGTTGTTGGTGAAAGCGCTTTACTAATTGAAAGCACCGGTGTTTCTTCTATTGTAATCGTTTCAGACGCGCTCACAGGCGTAATTCTGTTTGTATCACTTAATACAGCTGTATTGGTAATTAAAGATCCAACCTCCAAGGGAGCATAGGTGTTAATGTCCGCTTCATAAATCAACATTGCATTCCCGTTTGCCGGAACACTGATTCCCGATACTTGTAAAGGATTCGTTGCAGTTATCTGTGGAACCGGCTGCAAAACGCCATTTACATAGTATTGTAACGAGTCTTCCACATACGTAAGAGGAACAACATCTAATCCGGATGCAAGGGCATAGGCTCCAAGATCATCCTCCCATTGCAAGTTGTTATAAGCTGTCGCTCCCGAATTATTCATACTATAAACGTACGTTACTTTTCCCGCTGCATCATATGTATCTCGTAATGCGGTTTTTGTTGCAGATAAAACCTCTACAATTTCTCCGGTAGTAATGTTAGATGTGGTAGTCTGACCATTATAGGTCAAAACCGCCTGGTTTTGAAAGGATGCCATTTCTTATCCTCCATTCTTTTTTACATAATATTGTATGCCACTTACCGTATTTCAGTGCATGAACGGCAAACTACATTCTATGCAAAAATTCCATAAATAATTCCATAAAAAAAGAGCACTGCAGCTAGGCAGCGCTCTTTCAAAGATTCTTATCGAATTTCTTTGGCAATAACATCCAATATGGGATTAATTTTTTCCAAAGCATTACTCATTTCATTCATCATACCATCTTTTCGTTCCAGTTTATCCTGCAAATTTCGAACATTATTCGCAACATCATCGAAATAATCCTGTGATCCGCCAATATTCTGAGAAATCTCCATAATCTCACTATCACAACGATTGATTACCAATCCAATCTGATCGCCTTCATCACGAACATTATCCGCAACCGCACGAATATTATCAATGATGCCTTCTGTTTCTGTAATATTCTGGTGGGATGTTTCAATAGCTGCCTTCGTATCTTCCAGGGAATCCACCAGTCGGCTGTTGTTATCGTCCAATTCCTGCATACTATCGCCAATTTCAGAAACCAAATCTTTAATTTCCTGAGAAAGCTTATTAACTTCCGTAGCAACTACCGCAAATCCTCTTCCGGCCTCTCCTGCACGTGCAGCCTCAATGGAAGCATTTAAAGCAAGAAGATTGGTCTGGTTTGCAAAATTGTTAATCTGATTTACTTTTTCCTGGATATCATCAAAACTCTTCTGGAACTCAGCAAACACCTTCTGCATTGTATCAATCGTATCAGAAACAGAATTGGAACTTTCATCTACCTTATGCATACTCGCATTGGAATCATCTGCTGTTTTCATTAATTCTTTAATAATATCTTCAAAGTGATCCGTGACTGCGTGAATTGTATTAAACTCCTGCTGAAAGCTACTAATACTCTCTGAAATATTACTGTATTTGTCTTGTACCAGGCTAAAGGATTGCTGAATAGTATCAATTCCTTCCTTTGTGACCATTTCCTCTTTCTGAAGCTTCTTCTGCTGTTCCACAGCAAAACGACCGGCTTCCCTTAACGGAGCAATATGTCTTCCAATATTACCTACGTCCGTCTTCTGTTGCATTGTACCTGCGTTGTTTTCTTCTTGGCCCTTCTTTTTAAACATGTCCATTCCTCCGTTTTCTTCTCATTAAGCATTCTTTCACTTTCTTGCTTCGAAAACTCATGAATGTATTATACAGCGCAATTATTAAATTTGTTTGAATTCCAATACAATTTTCTAACTTTTTATTCTGAGCTCGTGGATTTTCGATATATCTTTTGATTTAATTTTATGTAATAACGCTTTATTTTACGTGGATTCTATTCTCAGTTTCCATTGCAACAGCATCCCAAAATTCAATATTTTCTTACCCCTATACATAGATAATTTTCCTCGCCAAAAGGCGTTTTTTCTACGAATTCACTTATTACATGCCGCACCAGTCATAACAACAATAAATTTTTCCTTATCCCCCCCATTCTAATTTGATTACATTCAATAAATCAGCAAAAAACATATTATTATCCACCACTTCCTTCTCAAAATTCGAAAATCCCTTCCTAACTCTTTCATTACTCCAGGCCTGGTTCAGCTCACATTTCAATGTTATTTACCGATTTCCATTTCTTCTATATTCCTCGTTTTCCTACGCACTATTAGTGTATCATTGCATATAATTATATTTCCTTTTTATCCTGTCATTTACATAATTATTATTTTTTTCAGTTCTTTTTCCATGTGTTTTTTACACATTTTTCCGAAAAAAATCGACTTTGCAAGTTTTCCTTCACAGTCTTTTGTCATTTCGTTTTCAAAGTATGTTGTTTTCTATTGGTGGTGTATTTTATATTAATTCAAATTATAATTTTCCATCATTTAATATTTCCTCCACAAAATCACCATTTTGCATTTTTTGATTCGTTTTCTATTCTGCATCAAACTTAGATAGATTTACTCCATCCGGGAAATTCTCCTGTATTATTTTTATCTTTTGTGCTCTAGTAAGCTGCTTAATCTGCCATTCTCTGCTCATGGCCTCTTCTTTGCTAAAATGCTCCTCATAATACACTAAGGTAACCGGATGTCTGGAGCGGGTATATTTAGCTCCTTTTCCACTGTTATGAGCTTCCAATCGTTTTATCAAATCATTGGTCCAGCCCGTATAGTAACTTCCGTCCTTACAACAGACAATATACGTATAATTCATACTTGCACTCTGCCCTTCATTTTTCCTTAAATAGTAATAGCTTTATCGCAAAAGAAAGCCTTGTTTCAGATTCATAACTCCAAAACAAGGCCTTTTTCTTTGCTATAGAACTTTAAATCTTGAAGAAATCGATTAGTTCTGCCAAGTGATTTGACAACTTCTTCAGTTCATCCGACATATCGCTCACTTCATAAACTGCATTGGAAATCTGTTCAACGGAGGCCGCAGTCTCTTGCGAGGAAGCTGCATTCTCTTCACTAATTGCTGAAAGATTTGATACATTATCGTTCAATGAAGCACATAAATTCTTAACTTCATCGGAACTGTTCTTAATATCGGTAACCATATTCTTGGTTTGTTCAATATTCTCAACCAATCCTTCAATGGAATCTCTGGACTCGCTACTGGATGCCTTCTGTCTATCCATAATATCATTCAGCTCCCTAACCATTTCCACCGCTTCTGCTGTTTCAATCTTAAGGTTACCCATAATCTGGTTAATCTTATCTGAACTTTGTCTGGACTGATCTGCCAACTGTCTAATTTCTCCTGCAACTACCGCAAATCCCTGGCCAGCCTCACCGGCTCTGGCTGCCTCAATAGAAGCATTTAATGATAAAAGATTGGTTTGTTCTGCAATTCCGTTAATATCATCCGCAGCCACCGTAACATCGTTAACCGCATTGGCAACCGCTTCCATTTTTTCTACAATCACATCCAGATTTGAGATACTGGATTCAATATCACTAATCAAATGACTAAAGCTATCAATTACACTCTTGGATGCCTTGGTCATTTCAACGGTATTCTCTTCTGTGCTGTCCACATTCTGATTAACCATTTCCATCTTGGCTAAAATATCAGATACATGATCCGCTGCAGTGGTAACTTCCTGTGCCTGAGATGTTGCACCGTCTGCAATTCCGGTCACCGCATTGGAAAGATCACCCATGGTATCCGAGGTTGTAGTTGCCGTCTTTGTGAGTCCATCGGCATCCTTTAACAACATATCGATGTTATCCCGTATACCAACAATGGCTTCTCCCACCTTTAACTTAACGGTATTTACACCCCTTGCCATTTCTCCGAGTTCATCTTTACGCTTGGTTCCCATGGATACTTCTTCTCTGGAGAAATTTCCATCCGCAAGATCCAAACAAACTCTCTGAGATGCAATAATAACTCGTGCCAGTCTTGATGAAAAAATAATAGCAAATACGATAACCAATGCCATAATACCAATACCAATAGCAATAATACTGATTATCGTGGTTCGAATCTGGCTTTCCATGGTGGACTGATTCATACCGGTAAACACAGCTCCGATTACTTCATCCGTCTTGGGCTGATACAATGGAACGTAACAAACAACACATTTCTTTCCACCGACTACAACACCTGTCGCCAAATGTTCTTCTCCACCCATTACCTTACTTGCTATCCCCGGATCAATCTGTGTACCCACAGCTCTTTCACCGTTGTTCTTCACAGAGGTAAGCATTCGCGTATCATTAATAATGATGGTCGAGTACATCTGTGTCTGTTCATATAGCTCATCCAAAACAGTATTAACATAGCTAAGATCTGTCGGTCCCAACCATAGCGCATCTCCCTCTACATGATAGGTACCGTCATCAATTTCCTGCAGAATATTTCTTACGGAACATGCTGCCGTACGTAACGATGTTTTGTAGGATGATGTCATGGCATTGTCCATTCTAATTGCAGTTGCAACGCCAAACACTATGGTAATGATCAATGTCGGCAGGATAGCCAATAACATCAGCTTACCCTTTAGTCCGAATTTCTTCATTTTCATGCCTCCATTTGTATGAAATTGTTGTTGCTCATGCCATCATGCCACTACATCTTGTGCCTAGCAACTGCTTTCATTCTAATTCAAATTTGTGTCTAAATTAAGAACAATCCAATAAGTTATTATTAATTTATCATTTTCGTAGTTTTTCGTCAGACCATCCTCTATATTTTAGAAATTTACCATTTAATTTTTTCTTTACAAGCAAAAAATTCGCGAATTTTTCCGGCAATCAAATCTACTCCTCCCGCTTCTCTTGTTTCGATATTGAGTGGTAATAAAGGATCATGTAAAGACATTCGAAGCAAAATCCAACCATGAATATTGTCATCCTGATAGGAAACACGTACACCTTCATAATTATTTGGTAAAACCCTAAATCCTTTCTGTTTTTCACAGAAATACTGAAACTCATCAATAATCTGATTTCCGTACTCAGAATAATTTTCAGCAAGGATTTTTAGACGATACTCAGCTGCATCCTGGGGATATTTCAGCTTATTTATAAGTGTTTCCATTCTCTGTCCTTTTGCATGACGTCTGGCAAGTTCAATAACCATTTTTACACAAAGATACGCTCCATCATCCAAAAAATAGTTTTCTTTTAACGCACCATGGCCGGAGGTCTCCATCGCAAGACAAGTTTCTTCTCCCTCTTTATTTAATCGAATTGCCTCATTAATTACATTCTTATATCCACGTTTAAATCGGTGGTGCTTCATTTTAACCTCATTCGTCAAAAACTCCGTCAATTCGTCTGAGGTAACGGAATCCGTAACAACGGTTGTTCCCGGCTTTTCCTGCGCAATAATGGCTGCCATCAGCGCAATAAATGCATTTCTGCTTACTTCAGTTCCATCAGCAAACACTGCGGCGGCACGATCCACATCTGTATCAAAGATAAGACCGAAATCTCCCTGGTTGGCAACTGTTGCTTTTCGAATCGCCTCCATAGCTTCCTTATTTTCCGGGTTCGGAATATGGTTTGGAAAAGTTCCATCCGGTTCTAAGAACTGGCTTCCGGTGATATCTGCCCCTAAAGGCTGCAAAACTTTTGTCGCAAAAAAGCCCCCTGCACCGTTACCTGCATCTACTACAATGCGAAGTCCCGACAGCGGTCTATCATAATCTTTTGCTTTAACTCCTTCTTTTATCAAACCACATAAATGCTCACTATACCGAGATAAAAGGTCATATTCTTCATCAGCCCCAGAACAGATTGTATATTTTCCATTTAATAAAGCATCTTTTTCATATGCCAGTGTGAGTAATTCTGTGATTTCTTTTTTTTCCAGCCCACCTTTATCGGTAAAAAATTTAAATCCGTTGCGATTAAAAGGCAAATGACTTGCCGTCAGCATAACTGCTCCGTCGTACTGCAAGTCCGGAAGTACGGTAGCCATAAATAAAGAGGGCGTTGATGCCAGATGGCAATCTGTTACAGTTGCCCCCACGGCCTTCATTCCGCTGATAGCTGCCATCTTTAGTGGGTCTGCAGTGATTCTGGAATCATGTCCAATCATAATTCGTACATCCATGGTGGAAATCTGCTTCTCCCGCGCCACTAATCCGGCAAAGGCCGTTCCAATAAAATACGCGGCTCGCTCAGTAAGATCCACCTTCTCTCCTTCCACACCTTCCATGGCTACTCCCCGGATATCACTGCCATTCTGCAGTTTCTTGTAATCCTGTAATTGCATGTTCTTTTTCTCCATTCTTTTTTAATTATACTTTTAATTTTTAATTTTCTTTCACAATTTGTGTAGCAACTACAACCCCAAGGATTATAGCCGCCCCGATCAGTTCCCGTATCCCCGGTTGTTCTCCCAACAAAATACATGCCAGCAAAATCCCATATACTGATTCCATGGATGAAACTATGCCCGCAGTCTTTGCTTTAATATACTTTAAACTATTAACAAAAAGTGTATGTGCAACTGCAGTTGTAATAACACCCAATATAATCAACAATGTAATATCCTTCCCTGTCGGAGCAATCTTTTGTGCCATAATCACAGGTACTAATACCACCATTGCCGTTCCCTGCTCATAAAAAGAAATCACGGTTGAAGGATATTTGCCCATAAATTTCCTATTAATTAAAGACAAAATCGCATATGTTAATGAAGAAAGCATCCCAAGTGCAATTCCTTTTGACATGGAATTTTCCAATGAAAACTCAGGAACCGTAATAAACACTCCGACCAGAACCAAAATCGCAGTCAGTACATCCTTTCCTCGCAATTTCTCGTGAAAAATCATTGGTTCCAAGAAGGTAACAAATAATGGAAAGGTTGAAAATGTAATAGTTCCGATAGCTACTGTTGACATTTTTATCGAACCCAGGAAAGTACACCAATGAGTAGCCAACACACATCCCGCCACAACTAATGCCAGCATGTCTCTTTTTTCTTTTATTTGTATCGAGGTCTTTGTCATCATACAAATCGGGTAGGAGGTAGATAATTATTTTATCTACCGACCTCCCACAGCACCGTACGTACGGTTCCGTATACGGCGCT
>SVEZ01000017.1 GCA_015057115.1 Lachnospiraceae bacterium
GAGGTGGAAGTGCAGTAATGTATGTAGCTGACTGTTACTAATCGGTCGAGGGTATGACCTAAATGGTTTTGGTTTTAAGCTGTATGTGATTTTGAAGGTACAATGTAAATAATGACGTTGTTACAACAATGCTGTAACTAACGTCATTTTCATATATAATCCTCAATAGCTCAGCGGTAGAGCACTCGGCTGTTAACCGAGGTGTCGTAGGTTCAAGCCCTACTTGGGGAGTTGCGGGAAACTTGTGTTGTTCCGCTTTTTACAAAAACGGCTCCGTGGTCAAGCGGTTAAGACATCGCCCTTTCACGGCGGTAACACGGGTTCGATTCCCGTCGGAGTCATTATATGGTACCATGGCCAAGTGGTAAGGCAAAGGTCTGCAACACCTCTATCCCCGGTTCAAATCCGGGTGGTACCTCTAAAAAAGTGATGTTTCGGCATCGCTTTTTTTTATTATGCTAAAGTATTACTACAAAAAAGACGATATAGATAATGAAAACAATAAATATGCGCCGGTAATACCGAGAGATCCAGGGAGGGATATGTATGAGTATTACGAGAATCGCGGACAGCGTTTTTATGGATGTGGCTATCAATCGAAAGAAGATCGTCAAACGGACTACGGTAAATGCTCCGGTAGAAGGCTCCTTTTTTGAAGCATTACATCAGAATCAATACGGTTCGCAGGAGAACAGCGAGCAGAAGAAACAGAAGCGGGAACAGGAGGCAGAAAGCTTACGGGCTTGGAGTCAGTTTAACGGATTAAAAGACAATTCTCACTGGTTCGTGGATGAAAGTATTGGTACCAAATTCGATACAGTCGGATAAGCCTCCGGCTGTATCTTTTTTTGTGCAAGGAATTCTCTTGTGCTTTTTGACAACGGAATGATATGGTGGTAAACTTACAAAAAAGGCATGAAGGAGGTTCACAGATGAAGAAATATGACTTGATTATAATTGGAGCCGGTCCTGGGGGATATACTGCCGCTTTGCGCGCTGCAGAGAATGGTTTGCACGTTGCAATTATTGAGAAGCGTCAGATTGGCGGTACCTGTGTGAATTTCGGATGTATTCCGACAAAGGCATTAATTCAGGCATCCCGTATTTTTCATGAGGCATCTCACAGCGACCGCTACGGAGTTATTTCTTCCGGTGTGACCTATGACAAGGATAAGGTAATGGCTTTTAAGGATGGCATTATCGAATCCAGCCGTGATGAGATTATTAAAGAGCTGAAGGAAGCAAATGTCGACATCATAATGGGAACTGCAACGATTTTTCCACATTTGGATGTGCAGGTTATCACCAATGATGGACAAGAGCTGGATCTTTCCGCTGATGATATTATTATTGCTACCGGTGCAAGAACTATTATTCCGGATATTCCGGGAATTCATTTGCCTGCTGTTTTGACCAGTACACAGCTTTTATCGGAACAGCAGGACTTTTTGACGGATTTAGTTGTTATTGGCGGCGGAGTTGTTGGCGTTGAATGCGCCTACTTTATGAGGAGATTTCATCAGAATATAACCATTATAGAGAAAAGCGATCGCCTGCTACCACCTATGGATCCGGAAATCTCAAGGGAAATCTATAATTACGCCGAGAAGGACGGTATGGAGCTTCATACAAGCTGTGTAGTGGATAAAATAGAACAGCAGGAGGACGGCAGACTTGTATGTACCTATCGCAATTTAAACACCGGAGAAGAGGCAACAGTAACTTCTTCCCATGTATTGGTTGCTATTGGCCGCCGTTCTTGCACAGAGGATCTATTTTCCCTGGATTGCCAGATTGAGATGGAAAATGGCAAGATTAAGGTGAATAAGAATTTTAAGACCAGTATGGATCACGTGTATGCTGTGGGCGATGTGAGCAGTGATATACAGCTTGCTCACGTGGCAGCTGCCCAGGGACATGTGGTGGTGGAACAGATCATGAAAAAAGCAAATCGGACGGTTATGCTTTCTACCGTTCCAAGCTGCTTGTTTATTGAATTACCCATTGTTCCCAGCTGTATTTACTTGTCACCGGAGATTGCTACGGTAGGTTTATCCGAGGCAGAAGCAAGGGAAAAGGGCTTACAGGTTCGGTGTGGCAAGTACTCTATTAAAGAAAACCTGAAGGCGATGATTGATCCGGATGCCTATGGATATATTAAAGTGGTTTTCGAAGAAAGAAGCGACGTTTTAATCGGTGCTCAGATGGTGTGTCCACGGGCGACTGATATGATTGGAGAGATGGCTACAGCTATTGCAAATGGTTTGACATCCACACAATTACTCTATGCAATGCGCGCTCATCCCACCTATAATGAGGCAATTGCAAGAGCTGTAGAAAATAGTAGAAAATAGCTTGACTTTATACCGTACCTTTTGCTATAATCATATCGTTGGTACGGTGCCATGGCCAAGTGGTAAGGCAAAGGTCTGCAACACCTCTATCCCCGGTTCAAATCCGGGTGGCACCTTGAATGGGAAATGCTCATGAGTTCGGGAAGGACGCATGAGCATTTTTTCTAATGAGAAACCAACAAGGGAAAGGGAATTTAAAGGAGAAAAGAGGTTATGTACAAATGAGTAAGCAAAGTAGCGCAATGTTAATGACAGAAGGACCCATTGCAAAACTTATTGTAAGGTTTGCTTTGCCGGTTTTCTGGGGGAATTTGTTTCAGCAGCTCTACAACATTGTAGACTCGCTGATTGTAGGAAATTTTGCCGGAGACGAGGCCTTGGCGGCGGTTAGTTCTTCCGGTAGTCTAATTTTTATGATTACGGGCTTCCTGTTGGGTGTATTCTCCGGTGCCAGTGTTGTTATTTCGCAGTTCTACGGAGCAGAGGATAGAGAGAATGTGCAAAAAGCGCTTCACACCACTATTGCCTTCGCTCTGGTCAGTGGATTGGTATTATCCATTATCGGAATTTTTCTTTCCGGTCAGATTTTACGTTGGATGGATACACCGAAGAATGTGTTACCAAATTCCACAACCTATTTCCGAATCTTTTTCTGCGGATCTGTTTTTAGCACGGTTTACAATGCCGGTGCAGGAGTGTTTCAGGCTGTAGGCGACTCAAAACACCCACTTTACTATTTAATTATATCTTCATTTACTAATGTGGTGTTGGATTTGATTTTTGTTGGAGTTCTCCACTTTGGAGTTGCAGGAGCGGCAACAGCCACCATAATGTCACAATGTTTAAGTAGTTTTCTTGTAATTCGTCGTTTGGCGGTTAGTGAAGAGACCTTCCGACTGCATTTTGGAAAACTGAGAATCCATGGATGTATGTTGAAAAAGATTTTGCGGATGGGTATTCCTTCCGGAATCCAGAATTCCGTCATTGGTTTTGCAAACATTATTGTGCAGACGAATATCAATGCCTTTGGTGACGTGGCAATGGCAGGTTGCGGTTCCTATTCCAAGCTGGAGGGATTTGCTTTTCTGCCGGTAACCAGCTTTGCTATGGCGCTGACTACTTTTGTGGGACAGAATATTGGAGCGGGACGTTTGGACAGAGCAAAAAAGGGGGCCCGATTTGGTGCCATTGCCTGTGCATTATCCGCAGAAGTGATTGGGGTAATTATGTTTTTGGGAATGCCGGTTTTCTTACGGGCATTCAGCCAGAATCCGGCTATATTGGATATAGGAACAAGACAGGCCCATATTGAGTGTCTGTTCTTCTGTGTGTTGGCATTTTCTCACGCCTGTGCAGGTGTTATGCGTGGAGCGGGAAAAGCCGTGGTACCTATGGCTGTCATGCTTATTTTTTGGTGTGTGGTACGTGTGACCTATATTACCATTGTGACACGGTTGCTGCCACAGATTGAAGTGATTTTCTGGGCATATCCTATGACCTGGAGCTTATCGTCGATTACATTTGCCATCTACCTTATCAGTGGAAGATGGTTGAAAACAAAGAAAATACAGGAAGCATAATGAAATATGGAGGAGGTAGTGAAGTTGGAGAGAGATTTTACAAAGGAAGTGAATCGATTCGGATCTAACAGTGTCAAGTGGGATTTGATGAAGGTGGAAGGTAAGCCGGAGGGAACCATTCCCATGTGGGTAGCAGATATGGATTTTCCTGTGCCGGTAAAAGTGCAGGAAGCCGTAGAGCGAGTGGCAAAACATGGTATTTTCGGATATAGTTTTTGCCCCGATAGTTACTTTGAAGCGGTAATTAACTGGTATAAGAACCGTTTTGGCTTTGAATTTACCAAAGAAGATGTGGTAACAACCCCGGGAATCGTCACAGCCGTTGCAATGGCAGTTCGTGCTTATACCGAACCGGGGGACGCAGTCTTAATTCAGAATCCGGTATATTATCCCTTCTCTATGATGATTGAGAAAAACGGACGTAGGGTAGTTAATAATCCGCTGATTAATGTGGAAGGCCGCTATATTATGGATATAGAGGATTTTGAGAAGAAGATTGTGGATGAAAAAGTGAAGTTGTTTATTCTTTGTAATCCACATAACCCAGTGGGACGTGTATGGACCAGGGAAGAGCTTTTGGAGATTTCCAGAATATGTAGAAAGCATAACGTCTTGGTTTTAAGCGATGAAATTCATGGGGATTTCGTATACGAAGATCGAAAACAACAGCCTTTTGCCACTGTAAAAGATGATAATAGGGAATTTACTATTACCTGCACAGCACCAAGCAAGACCTTTAATCTGGCAGGATTACAGACATCCAACATTATTATTCCAAATAAAGAGCTGCGAGAGAAGTTTAAGACGGAATTGGATGCTTCCAGTATCGGTATGATTAGCCCAATGGGAATTGCTGCTTGTGAAGCTGCATACACTTATGGAGCAGAATGGTTGGAGGAGTTAAAAGCCACCATTATAAAGAACCGGGATTATATGCAGCAGTTCATTGAAGATCATTTGCCGGAACTGACCATGAGTGAGTTAGAAGGAACCTATCTTGCTTGGGTAGACATGAGTGGTCTTGCCATGAGCAACGAAGAACTAAAAACCTTTATTTCGGAAAAGGCGAAAATCTGGGTAGATGACGGTGATATGTTTGGAAAAGAGGGAGAGAATTTTGCCCGCTTTAACCTGGCCTGTCCGTTATCAACCGTGGAAAGAGCTATGAAACAGCTGGAAGAAGCCGTTTTGGAGCGCTATAAATAAGACAAAAAGTGGCATCGCCCCGGGAATGTTTGAATCATTCAACGGAGGATGCCACTTTTATTTTTTTATTACATACTAAGGTAAGGTAATTTCCTCAAAGGGATTTCCCATTTCCTGAATAAAGCGATACATGTCATTTGTTGGAATTTCAATGGTTCTAGTGTTGATATTAGGATGAAATGTAATCTTATTCCGCTCTCGAAGTTCTGTATCGGCAATAACATGCACATCATGTTCCGTATTATTCAGTAAACCAAAGACGGAAACATGACCCGGAGTGAGTCCAAGTTTTTCTACCATCTTTTCTTCCGGAGCAAAGCTTAAATGTTTTTCACCAACCAGAGGAGAAAATTCTTTGATGTTTAATGGTTTGTTGCCATTCATCAGCACAAGCCAGAATTCGGTTTTCTTCTTATTTGTCAGGAATAAGCTTTTGCTTGGTGTTCCGGTCATGTCACCCATAACCTCGTCTGCTTCTTCGCAGGAGGCAGTTGCTTCATGTTCTACACGCATATATGGAATGTTCATGCGGTCCAAAATTTCATAAACCGGTTTTTCTACGTCTAAAATCATATTAAACCTCGATTCTGCAGAAGCTCTTTTTACCTTTCTTTACGATAAACTCAGAGCCGAAATCTGCGCTGGTGTATAATGTTTTTACGTCAGTAACTTTGTTATCATTTACGGTAACACCGCCCTGCTCTACAGCACGGCGAGCTTCAGATCTAGTCTTGCAAAGCTCTGCGCTTACCAGAACCTGAAGAATATCAATGGAACCATCTCTGAAATCTTCCGGTTTCAAGGTTACGCTTGGCATGTTTTCTTTGCTTCCGGCACCTGCAAATAATGCGCGGGAAGCCTCTTTTGCTTTATTTGCTTCTTCTTCGCCGTGAACCATCTTGGTAAGCTCGAAGGCAAGTATTTCTTTTGCTTCGTTTAATTTTGCGCCTTCCCAGTCGTTCATTGCGTCAATTTCCTCAAGAGGAAGGAAGGTCAACATACGGATACATTTCAAAACATCTGCATCCGCAACGTTTCTCCAGTACTGATAGAAATCAAATGGAGAAGTCTTGTTCGGATCAAGCCATACAGCATTTCCGGCTGTTTTACCCATCTTTTTACCCTGGGAGTCGGTTAAAAGTGTAATGGTTAATGCATAGGCATCTTTTCCAAGCTTACGACGGATTAATTCTGTTCCGCCTAACATGTTACTCCACTGGTCGTCACCACCACACTGCATGTTACAGCCGTTGTGCTGGAACATGTGATAGAAGTCGTAGGACTGCATGATCATGTAGTTAAACTCCAAGAAGCTTAATCCTTTTTCCATACGCTGTTTGTAGCACTCAGCACGCAGCATGTTATTAACGGAAAAGCATGCTCCAACCTCACGAAGTAATTCTACATAGTTTAGATTCATCAGCCAGTCAGCGTTGTTTAACATCAGAGCTTTTCCATCGGAGAAGTCGATGAAACGCTCCATCTGACGTTTAAAGCATGCTGCATTGTGGTCGATATCCTCTCTGGTAAGCATTTTACGCATGTCGGTACGTCCGGAAGGATCACCAATCATGGTTGTTCCGCCACCGATTAAGGCGATTGGCTTATTTCCTGCCTGCTGCAAACGTTTCATTAAGGTCAATGCCATGAAATGTCCGGCGGTCAAGCTGTCTGCGGTACAGTCAAAACCGATATAAAAAGTGGCCTTTCCTTTGTTAATCAGGTCGCGTATTTCTGTTTCGTCCGTTACCTGTTTAATCAGGCCACGGGCAACTAATTCTTCATAAATCTGCATTACATTCTCCTTTCAATAAAAAAGCCCCAAGCTGCAAATACAGCTTAGGGCGAATAATCTTATCCGTGTTACCACCTAAGTTCGCATCTGCCTCGCGACAGATACCTCTATGTGTACGTGACACAAACGCGTTAACGGGCGAACCCGGAGCAGCCTACTATCTTTCGGTGCCCAGCTCCCGGATGTATTCCCTGAAAAGTTCCCCTGACGCCTCTCAGCAACCGGCAATTCTCTGTAGGTTATCAGATTCAGGTACTTGTTCCGTTCTCTGCAATTAACAGTATGAAGATATTATAGGGAGTTTTTGTGTAAAAGTCAAATATTTCGGGGTTGTTTCCGAAAAAAAATGAGGCTATAATAGAAAGCAGACGAGACAAAGGGGGAAATTTCATGTTTTACAGAACATTAGAGGTAAAAACGAAGGATGGAAGGACAGTAGCGCTTCGGAGTATTCGTCCGGAGGAGGCAGAAGCTACGCTTGCATGTCTGAAAAAGTTTTCCGGGCAGACCCGTTTTTTATGCAGAACGCCGGCAGAAATTACTACTACGGTGGAGGAAGAAAGAAAGTATCTGGAGAATCGCCTGGATGAAAATAACGCGGTACAGATTGGTGCTTATTTGGAGGGCGAGTTAGTCGGTCTGGGCAGCATCTGGTGCGTAGGCGGTACGGAAAGAAAGAATCATCGTTGCGAGCTTGGAGTTTCTTTGGATGAGCAGTATTGGCATCTTGGAATTGGCAGCAGAATGATGGAGGCCTTAATTGATGTGGCACAGCGTATCGGATACGAGCAAATGGAATTGCAGGTATTATCGGATAATGAAGCCGCAATTCAGTTGTATTTAAAATATGGATTTGAAGCCTGCGGAACCGTTCCCAATGCTTATAAAGATGCAGACGGACAGTATCACGATGAGGATACTATGGTTCGAAATCTTACAGTGAAGTTTGAGCCTTGGGAAAAAGCGACTTCCGATCTTGAGGATTGGATTGAAGAGCAGGGAATTCAGCTTCGATACTAAATAAAAACAGCACCCGTGCAATGCGCGAGTGCTGTTTTTTAATAAAGTCTATTTTGTTTTTACTTTTTTAGCTGTGCTCCAACCGGAATATACCAATACGTTGCCTAATTTAGCGCAAGTACGTATTTTTACATAGTAGGTCTTTTTAGCTTTTAAATTCTTAATAGTTGCGGAATTCTTAGCAATCTCTTTGTTTACAATCTTGGTAGTAGCTTTTGTAAAGGATTTGCTGGTAGAATATGCAATCTGGTAACCTTCTGCGTTGTCAGTTGTCGCATTCCATTTCAGTGTCAGCTTAGTTTTAGCAGGTGTTACTTTAGTAAAGGAAGAACCATCTAAAGCAAAGATAGTCTTAACGTCTCCACGAGGAGCACCATAGCGTGCTTCTGTAAGAACACCACCCAGTTTTTCTGTAATGTATCTACAAACTACTTCATCTAATGGAAAACCGGTGTCAATTCTTCCACTGGAGTGTGCCATGACGTAGTAGGTATCTCCACCATCAGCGCTGTAATTGTTTGTAACTACAGCGTAAGTAGCAGATTTCTTAAATGCTTTTCCATTAATGCTTTCGATGTTAACTCTCTTAAGTGTTTTTGGTGCATAATATGTTGAATTCGGGTATGCATCGCCCTGATCATATGCTTTTGCAATGTTAATTGTAAACTTGATACCTTTGGTCTGTGGGTAGCCACCGATTGCTTCCGGTGTATTGAAAGTAGATGCTTCCAGGACTTCCAGTAACTGTTCACCTGTAAGATAAACTACAGATAAGGTGTTTCCAAATGGAAGGATGGTATTAATATCCTTTTTGGTAATATCCCCAACCTTGAGACCGGCACGGATACCACCACCATTTGTAAGGGCTACAACATTATCAGCAGAAACTTTTAGGGATTTCTTATCCTTCAGAATTTCCCACATCATAGCATCTGTAATAAGATCTCCGGTGTTGGTTTCATAACAACGGTTTTCGGTTTTTTCAGATGCAAAAGTGGTTTCGCTTTTAGCAAAAATCTGTCCAAGGACATCATCCACTTTTTTGCTGATTTCTTTAGCAGCAGCTTCTACTTCCGGATCCTTGTCAAGTCCTTCGGTATCAACAAGATAGTGTTCGCTAATCTTCTTTGCTGCATCGTCAATGACTACAACACCGATGTTATCGAATTTGGTTCCGGTTGACTGGATTGGCTCTTTATTAAGTCCTTCAGTCATTACGGTATGAGAATGTCCATCAAGGATCATATCGATACCTTCCACATTCTCGTACATATCGCAGGAACGATGTTTATCTCCTTTAGATTCTTCTTCCATTCCTAAGTGAGAAAGGGAAATAATGATATCAGCACCCTGCTCTTTCAGTGCTTTTACTTCTTTCTTGGCACAGTCAAAAATTCCTGTTTTGCCATTGGTATTGTTTAAGAAGGTAAGACCTTCAATAAGTTTAGGATTTGCTTTGGTCTGTGTTTCCGGTGTTTCCATTCCGAAAATACCGATTTTTACACCGGATTTAGTGGTGTAAACAGTCTCTGCATCGTAAATGGTCTTGTTGTTTTCCAGGACATCTGCACAAAGTACCTGGAATTTAGCATTTTTCATATTGGATTTAAGCTGTTCATAGCCATAATCAAATTCATGGTTTCCGAGAGTGGAATATTCATATCCCGCAACGTTCATAAGGGTTACTGCATCTGCACCCTTGGAATAGCTTACGTAAGGATCGCCCTGGGAGTAATCGCCGGCATCCATGGTGATTACCTCAGCACCTGCTTCTTCGAAGTCGTCCTCTAACTCAGCAATGCAAGCGTATCCGTCAATCTGTCCGTGCACGTCGTTGGAGTGCAGGATAACGGTTTTGCCCTTATACTGGTCAGCTTTTCCATTAAAGATGTCCGCATGGGTTTTCATCTCGGCTTTAAATGTTTCTTTTTCGTCTGCTGCGCGAAGATTCATAGCCGGCAGCATGGTAAAAGCCATAGCCGCTGAAAGCATTACGGCTGTCGCTTTTTTCAGAATTTTGTACATTATATCTCCTCCTTTTTCTGAAAATAAGTACCTTTCAATTATATATCCATACGGGGGTGGATTTTCAAGGAAAAAGGTTATACAATATTATAATTTGGGTAAGGATGACGAAGGATTGACTGCAAGTCGCGGGATATATTAAAATATGTGAAGGAGTAGAGGAAGGAGGAAAAGGATGTGTAAAGCGGAAATATTAAATATCTTGAAACAATTTGGTATCGATGATTTTGTTGAGAAAAAAGAGATTGATTCTACCCTGGAGGATGATTATCGGTTAAATATCATTTTGGATCAAAAATATGTATTGCGGATTAACGGTGACATTATGACAGAGGAGCGGTTGGCTTCCATTGACCGCTTAGCAGCAAGATACAGGGAAATTGGAGTGCTGGCACCGCGGCTTTATAAAAGTCAAGGTGGCACTTTCCTTGTTCCATATGGGAAATATATCTGCTATTTGTCGGAGTATTTGGACTATCCAACCTACCGGGAAAAAGAGAAAGAGTGTGATAGTACTATAATAAATAAAGAGGTTTTGCAGTCAATCGGAAAATTGTCAGCACGTTTTACAGATGTGGATTTAGCACCTGTAAATTCTATGTGGTCTATCATTGATTTGGCGCCATTGGATGAGGATATTGATGAAAAACAGGAAAATCTGAATACATTGGTGGAGGAACTGAACCGACTTGGGGAGACGGGGTTTGCACAGCGAATTGTGGCGTTTAATGATAAAAAACGTGCCGGTCTCAAAAAAATTTATAAAAATCTTCCCAGATGTGTAATACAAGGGGATTTAAACGGCTCTAATACATTAGTAGAGGATGGACATTTTAAAGGTCTGATTGATTTTAACATGGCTGGGACGGAAGTAAATGTGAATCATTTTTGTTGTGAGACTAACGCGTCCATTGCAGAGAAAGAGTTTGAGGCAGCAGGGGCGGATTATCTCTACGAAAAATGGGTCAAGGAGCAGCAGGAATCATTGGATGTGATTCTTACGGAATATACATTAAATGAATTGGAGAAGGAAGCAATAGGATATTACCGTAGTATCTGCCGGATTTCCATGTATCCGAATGTGATGAATTATCTGGAGTATTTGAAGAAGGATAAGGCGAAGATGTTGAGAATTTTGGAAAGAATTATAGAAGAGTAGAGCAGGATAGAAAGGGGTACAAGAATGAAGAAAGGAATTTTGGCAGCAGTAGTATTGGCAACAATTCTGATGATTGGGTGCGAATGTAATTATTCAGGAGGAAAAAAAGAAAAACCAGTTCTTTACGTTTATCCGGAAAAGAATAACACAGAGGTTCAGTTGTCGCTAGATTATGACGGTAGCCTTACGACGGTATATCCGACTTTTACAAAAGAGAATTGCTGGGAATTTACTGCAGATAAGGATGGAACTATCGCCATGGGTGATCGGGAGTACAATTACCTGTTCTGGGAAGGAGAGGACAGCAGAGAAACGAAGATAGATACCGGATACTGTGTAGCGAAAGAGGACTTGGCGCCATTTTTGGAAAAAGAGCTTAGTGAACTGGGGCTAAATGACAAGGAAATGGATGATTTCATTACCTATTGGCTTCCGAGGCTTAGCCAGAACAAATACAACTTGATTTCTTTTGATAGCAGGGAATATGTGGATGTGGCGAAGCTTCAGATTAAGCCGGCGCCGGATACTTTAATTCGTGTATTTATGACTTATAAAGGGGTAGATAAGCAGACAGAAATTATAGCGCCGGATAAAGCTCGCACGCCGGAAAGGAAGGGCTTTACGATTGTAGAGTGGGGAGGAAGTATGCTATACTAATTAAAAATAGTTTGGGAGGTATTTATGGATACTCCGAATACAATGTCAATAGAAGAAATTATAAGACGCGTTACGGATTTAGCGCGCAAATATCATGTTCAGCGATTGGATTTGTTTGGTTCCTTTGCAGTTGGAAATGCCACGGAGCGAAGCGACATCGATTTTGTGGTAAGAGGATGTAGTGATATTGTGGCATTTGAAGAAGAAGTGGATGAAATTCCAACATTAAGAAAAATAGATATTTTTAATTATGATGAGGTTTGTAGCGAGTTGCTGAGGGAGGATATGGATAAGTATGGAAAGCAAATATTTTAATCGGTATGAAAGCTTATGTAGAAGCCTTGAAAATCTCAGGCAATCCAAAGGGGCGGACGTCGGAAATCCGTTTGTTCTTCCGGCAACGGTGCAGAACTTTAATCTTACATTTGACTTATCGTGGAAAGTTCTGAAGGAACTGCTGATACAAGAATTTGGAATAACAGATTTTGCGGCAGGTTCACCCCGAGAAACGCTAAGAACTGCCTTTTCCGTAGGAATAATTCATGATGACCGGTGGATGGAAATGTTACGTGTACGGAATACCTTAGCGCATGATTATGATGGAAAGGTGGCGCAGCGATATTTTCATGAAATCGTAGGTGAGTATTTTGGATTATTAGAGGGTATGATTCGTCATGTGGAACAGTATTACAAATAATGTATCTTGAGGGGGTTACAATGAAGAAAGGAATTTTGGCAGCAGTAGTATTGGCAACAATTTTGATGAGCGGATGCGAAATAGGACTTGAGAACCAGTGCAATGAAAAACCTGTTTTGTACGTTTATCCGGAAAAGAATAACACGGAGGTTCAGTTGTCGCTAGATTATGACGGTAGCCTTACGACGGTATATCCGGCCTTTACAAAAGAGAATTGCTGGGAATTTACTGCAGATAAGGATGGAACCATCATCATGGGTGATAAGGAGTACAATTACCTGTTCTGGGAAGGAGAGGACAGCAGAAAAACGAAGATAGATACCGGATACTGTGTAGCGAAAGAGGATTTGGTGCCATTTTTGGAAAAAGAGCTTAGTGAACTGGGGCTAAATGACAAGGAAATGGATGATTTCATTACCTATTGGCTTCCGAGGCTTAGCCAGAACAAATACAACTTGATTTCTTTTGATAGCAGGGAATATGTGGATGTGGCGAAGCTTCAGATTAAGCCGGCGCCGGATACTTTAATTCGTGTATTTATGACTTATAAAGGGGTAGATAAGCAGACAGAAATTGCAGCGCCGGATAAAGTTCGTACACCGGAAAGGAAGGGCTTTACGATTGTAGAGTGGGGAGGAAGTCAGATAAAATAAAAAATTTCACCGGGGCGAATACCCCGGTGATTTTTAAAATAGATCAAATGTACCGTTTTTTCTGCAGGCCTGCTCTGCCAGTCGTAGAAGGGCCCATGCGGATAAAAAATAGCAGGCGGCAGTGAAAAGCTCGCAAAGAATCAGGGAAAGGTAATCCCCGGAGGCGTTTCCCAGCAAAATATTCATAGCCTTTATGGAACGTGTCAGCGGAAGGATCTGGGAAATCCATTGCCCTGGGAGGGGAAGCTGGCTGACCGGAAATTCAGCTCCGGTAAAGATCATCAACACATAGCTCATACAATTTAAAATCAGATGCATGCTGTCGGAGATCAGTCCGAATACCGCCAGCAGAAGCCCTAGTCCGGTGGCAGCTAGCATGGCACAGAGAATGGTAAGTGCCATAAGTGCCGGATTTACCCCGGAAAAATCCACATGAAAAATAAGGGCTCCAACCAGAAATCCGCCGATAACTGAGATGGCGGCAAACAGTGCCGGAAAAACACCGTTCGCCAGAATCAGCGCAAGTTTGTTGCAGGGAGAAGCGATGATGGAGCGAAGGCGTCCATTATACCGCTCGCCATTAAAAATACTGCCTAACCCGAAAATGCATGTATTGGTACACATCAAAAAGGCATTTCCGATTACCCAATGGGTCAGGTTCGTGGTCTGAAAGCAGTAAGAAGCCAGCAGACAGTAAAAAATCAGTGTAATCACCGGATATCCTGCGTCGAAGCAGAGAAATTCAGATAATTTAAAGGCAGCAGCCCGTCCCTTATGATAGAGCCATGCCTGTTCAAAAAAGCGACGAATCATTTAACACACCTCCAAACTTGCCAGTATTCGTACCCGCTTATCAATTCTTTGAAATAACCAGAAGGCGAATAACCCTTCGATTACCGATAAAATCAAGATGATTCCAAGATTTTTCCAAAATAGCTGCGGGTCAGTAACGCCCGCTACCGCCATACGTAGAAGCTCAACCGCCCAGGTTGGAGCAAGCAGGCGGCTTACCGGTTGAACAAACCGGGGCAGGATGTCAACCGGAAAAGATAAACCGCACAGCAAAATGAAAGGGATTTCAATGCAGTTCATATATAAAGTGGTGCGTCTGGAGAGCGTCAGAAGACAGGCTAATACCGACGAGATCACCACAAAACTGCCAATCATGGCAATAAAAGCAATGGCAAAATACCCCGGACTGGCCAATGTCAAGGGTGTCCGGTAAACAATTACCGCAGTGAAAAGCGAAATCAAAAGACTGCTAAGAGAAAGCAGGGTATTTCCCAGAATTTTACCTAAAATAATCAGTGGAAAGCCTGCTGGTGCGGCAAATACCAAAGAGAGGGTACCGCTGAACCGTTCCCGGTTAATATCTCCTGCAGAAGAAAAGCAGATACAGCCCCAGATTGCCATAAGCCCGGAGCCCAAAATAACGTATGACGCAAAGTCTTTTTCACCGGAGTTCCGGAACATTTCATACAGCAAAACTGTATTCAGAATCGGATTGGCAATCAGGCAAAATCGAAACATGGGGCGTGCAAAGGACTGCTTCATTTGTAGTATCATGGTGCTGAGTAAAACGGAATGTGACATGTGAATCCTCCTTAAAGTAGTTTATGAAAAGGCTATTTTGCATCATCCTTTACCAGTGAAATGTAGGCTTCTTCCAGATTCGCGGCATCTCCGATAATTTCCTTTGGAGTTCCGCTTGCTACAATCTCACCCTTTTTCAAGATAACCAGATGATCGCAAAGTTCCTCGGCTTCCGGTAAATAATGGGTAGTAAGAAAAACGGTTTTGTCATTCGATTTCAGTTTTAAAATAATATCCCGTAGCATTCGGGCACCCAATGGGTCAAGTCCAACCGTAGGCTCATCCATAAACAGGATTTCCGGATCATTCATCAGCCCTCTGGCAATCTGGAGACGCTGAATCATGCCTTTGGAATAGGTTTCTGCCAGATTGTCGGCACTATCCGTAAGATCTACAAGACGAAGGATCCGGTCAATGCGTTCCTCCTGCACTTTTTTATCAATCAGGTAAAGATTACCGAAATACCGCAGATTGTCCCGGGCGGATAAACGGCGGTAAACCCCCATTTCGCCGCCGAAAATAAAGTTGATCCGCTTGCGGATCTGCTTTTCCTGTCCAAATGTATCGTAGCCCATTACCTTGCAGCTTCCCGCAGTGGGCGCCAAAAGAGTAGTCAGAACCTTGATGGTTGTGGTCTTTCCGGCACCATTCTGACCAAGAAATCCGAATATTTCTCCCTTATTTACAGAAAAAGAAATATCCTTCACAGCGTGAATGGTCTCTTTGTATTTTTTAAACGTGCCACGCATAGTGGAATAATCCCGCTTTAAATGGGTAACTTCAATTATCTTTTCCATTGCTGTTCCTCCTTCGACAGACATCTAATCCTATATGTATCTAATTAGATAATAATGAAATTAGTTAAGCCTGTCAAGAGAAAAATAAAAAAGCCATCCGGGAAGTGTAATCCTCCCGGATGACCAGCGCGTTTTATTAAAAACAGAAAAGGGTCATTCGATTTTAATAGCAAGATTCTTTTTCAGCTCATTGATTAGTGAAGCGGCAGAATTATGATTCAGACCGTAATATTTGGAGTTTTTCACCTGTTCTTCGGTGACGAGCCCGGCTTCCTTTAACTGCTCCATATGGTGGGATACGGTAGAAGTAGCAATGGAAACCTGTTTTGCAATGTCCATGCCTCGCAAAGTCCCTTCTTTGGCAAGGAGCATCAGAATCTGATAGCGGGTTGTGTCCCCCATAGCCTTTAGCGCCTTGACCAGATCTTCCTGATTGTGTTCTTCATTTCGCAGAGACATAAATAAAACCTGTGATTTATATTCCTCTTTTACATTGAAAAAGCGGCAGCTTTTACAGAACATGGTATAGGATGGGATAAATACAAAGCGGTCATAAGGCCCGCGGTTGCGGAAGGTTTTTCCCATAATTTTCTGGGAGTAGTCAAAAGCGCCCAATTTCCTGACGTTGTTGCTAATCTCTGCTTTCATGGCGAAGGCTGCGGCTTCCTGGTTTTCCTGTGCGTCCTGGGGATAGGCATCCAAAAGCTCCAAAGCCAATGCAAAAAATTCATCTATATAACGCCTGCTTTGCCGAACCAATGCGGTAAAAGGCAGGAAAGAACTGCATCTATCCTGCACCCAGCCATAGACCTCATCTAAGGCGGAATCGTCCGTAAGGGCTTTGGCAAGAGTCTCTTTTCCGGCATTGTCCGTAAATTCCAGATCCAACATACGCCATAGAAAGTCTTCCGTTTTTAATCCTTTTAGAAAGTCATGGAAGCAGGAAAGATCCAGACCATCCATTTCCATATCCAGTATGAAATCCATGATACCGAAAGGGTAAATGTTCCGGAGCGCTGCAGAGGTTTCCAGCAGGAAGGGATATTTCTTCTTCCAGACAGCGATCTGCTCCTCGCCGTATATGTCTGCGCAGAGCTTTCCGGCTTTTCCGCCACCTAGAAGATTAAACACTGAGAAGATGGCATCCAGATGCGGACTATATGCAAATGTAGTTTTCTCATCGATCTTTTCTATCAGCAAAACGTATCCTCCTGCTTTTTTCTTACAGACATTCTAGCATACGCAGGAACAAATGACAAATCGCTTTTTCGCAGAGTGAAAATCCTAGTCAAATTCCAGAATCGGATGGGAACCGCACATCAGCACCATTCCCATGGCAGTAAAAAGAATGGGGACAGGTAAATCTCCTGTACCGATAAGCAGGATAAAAGCGCAGACGGAGAGTAGAATTCCTCCGGCCTTCTGTTCTAAAAGTTCCAACTGTTTTTCTTTATTCTTTCTCATAATGTAGTCTCCTTTCCCTTGAAAAAGGTCTTGTGTTATCTTTCTGGTTCAAAGCTTACTATAATTCGTGTCCGATTTTGCGGACATGATGGAAATGGAAATATAAAAAAAGGGCTGGAAAGAATGTCTGGCTTGTGCTATACTTAGCAGAAATAATGGCTAATAGGGAGGTAACTATGAAAAAAACAAGTTTTAGAAAAATGTTATGCCTGGCGTTAGCGATGATAATGATGTGCAGCATGATTACGGTCATGCCGTCTCAGGCAAAAGGGAAAACCACTGTTTACAATTTTTATGCATCCAAAGGAATGATGGTAAAAAACGGCAATAAGCTCAAGGTTACACTTCAGGAGGATTACGGATTTCTTAAGGGAAATTATAGTAAGAACAAAGGTGTCGTGGAAGGATTAAAGCAGACCGACATCACAAAGAAAACCTTTACACTTTCCAAGAAGTGCAAATTCACCAATTCTGACGTAACTAAGAAAATGTCTAATGTGGGAAGCAAAACCACCTATAAGGCGATGAAAGAGAGCTTGCTGGACGCACGCGAAAATGGATGGGAGTTCAGTATAAGCATTTATGTGAAAAACGGCAAGGTTTTTCGTGTAACTGCTATTTCTTCCTAGAAAACCGTGTAAAAAGCTGATATAATACTCATGTATGTCCTTGGATGTACATGAGTATTTTATTTTTTGAAACTGCAGGAGAAAAGATTATGGGAATACCGGAGCTTGCGCTGATCGGCGTGGGACTTGCTATGGACGCTTTTGCCGTATCCATTTGTAAAGGACTCTCGATGCGCAAAATGAACTATGGCCATGCCGGAATTATTGCTTTGTTTTTCGGAGCATTTCAGGCGATGATGCCATTTATCGGTTTTATGGTAGCGAAGACCTTTGCAAAATATGTGGAACAGTTCGATCACTGGGTATCCTTCGTTTTACTGGTTTTAATCGGTGGAAAAATGATTTACGACGTTTTTACCGAAGGGGAAGATGCAGTGGAAATCCATGAGGAGGATAAGCTGAATTATACGGAGTTGGTGCTTTTGGCTGTTGCCACCAGTATTGATGCTCTGGCGGTAGGTGTGAGTTTCGCCTTTTTACATGTGGAGATTTTTAGCGCCATTACCATTATTGGCGTGCTGACCTTCTTTATTTCTTTTGGTGGCGTTGTGATTGGTAACGTATTTGGAAACCGGTACGAGAAGGGGGCGCAGCTGGCAGGCGGTATTATTCTGATTCTGCTTGGAACGAAGATATTGTTGGAACATCTTGGGATTTTGTAGGTGAGTTGATATTCATCATAAAAAATAGGAGGAAGACATGAATTACGTATTATTAATAATCGGCTTTGTATTGCTGATTAAGGGCGCAGACTTTTTTGTAGAAGGAAGTGCCAGTGTAGCCAGAAAATTAAAGGTGCCATCCTTTATTATCGGTATGACCATTGTGGCCATGGGAACCAGTGCTCCGGAGTGTGCGGTAAGTGTTACCGCATCCTTGAAAAACTCCAATGCCCTGGCAATCAGTAATGTGGTGGGATCTAATATTTTCAATCTGATGGTGGTATGTGGCGTGTGTGCCTTGATGGTACCCCTGACCATTGAAATGAGTACCTTGAAAAGAGAATTTCCTTTCTCCATTTTAGTGGGTATGCTGCTTCTTGGACTGGGTGCCCTGGGCATGAGCGTAGGACATATAGACGGTGTGATTTTGCTTGTGATTTTTGCTTTGTTTTTGTATGTCATGGTAAAAGATGCCATGAAACATCGAAAAGAAGCGGCGCAGATTGAGGCAGCGGAAGAGGAAGAAATCAAGATTTTACCTATGTACAAATGTATCTTCTACATTTTAATCGGTGCAGTTGCCATTGTTGGCGGTGGTGATCTGGTTGTTGATTCTGCCACTGCCATTGCAAAACAGTTTGGAATGAGTCAGACCCTCATTGGTCTGACCATTGTAGCCTGCGGAACTTCTCTGCCGGAGCTGGTAACTTCTTTTGTGGCAGCTCGGAAGGACGAAGTGGATATGGCCCTTGGAAACGTAATAGGATCCAATATTTTCAATATCCTGTTGATTATTGGTATTGCGGCAACCATCAGTCCCATTGGGGTGACCATGGAAAATATTATTGATTTGGTTGTCATGACTGCCATGAGTCTTTTAGTTTATGTTTTTACCTTCCGGGACCAGAAAATCGGCAGAATCCAAGGCGCCTTGATGTTGCTTGTATATGCGGGATATATTGTGTATACTTGTATCAGATAATGCAACGTTTTACAGTTGAAATATATAGAATAGATGATAGATAAGGAGAGAATAATATGTGCAAAAATTGTAAGGGAAAATATTATCTTACAACAGCCATTGCCTACACTTCCGGTAAGCCGCATATCGGCAATACCTATGAGATTGTGTTGGCAGACGCTATTGCAAGATTTAAAAGAGAAGAAGGCTATGACGTATATTTCCAGACCGGAACCGATGAGCATGGCCAGAAAATTCAGTTAAAAGCAGAGGAGGCAGGTATTACTCCGAAACAGTATGTAGATAATATTGCTGGTCAGGTTAAGGATATTTGGGACTTGATGAATACCTCTTATGATAATTTTATTCGTACTACCGATGCGGATCACGAGAAGCAGGTACAGAAGATTTTCAAGAAGCTCTATGATAAGGGCGATATTTATAAGGGATATTACGAAGGATTGTATTGTACTCCTTGTGAGTCCTTCTTTACCGAGGCTCAGCTGGTTGACGGAAAGTGCCCCGACTGTGGCCGTGAAGTGGTAAAAGCGAAAGAAGAAGCTTATTTCTTCAAGATGAGCAAATATGCAGACCGTTTAATTGAGCATATCAATACTCATCCGGAATTCATTCAGCCGGTGGCTCGTAAGAACGAGATGATGAACAACTTCTTACTGCCGGGATTGCAGGATCTTTGTGTATCCCGTACCTCTTTTTCCTGGGGCATTCCGGTAGATTTCGATCCGGGACACGTAGTTTATGTGTGGCTGGATGCATTAACCAACTACATTACTAAGATTGGTTTTGATGCAGACGGCAATCATACCGATCTTTACAAGAAGAACTGGCCGGCAGATTTACATCTGATTGGTAAAGATATTATTCGTTTCCATACAATTTACTGGCCGATTTTCTTAATGGCATTGGATGTACCTCTTCCAAAGCAGGTATTCGGACATCCGTGGCTTTTAGTTGGTGGCGGTAAAATGAGTAAGTCCAAGGGTAATGTAATTTATGCCGATCAGTTGGTTGAAATGTTTGGTGTAGATGCAGTGCGTTACTTTGTGCTTCACGAAATGCCGTTTGATAATGACGGAAGCATTACCTGGGAGCTGGTTACCGAGCGTATCAACTCCGACCTTGCCAATACCTTAGGAAACCTGGTAAATCGTACCATTTCCATGAGCAATAAGTATTTTGGTGGCGTAGTGGAGAACAAAAATGTCTGCGAAGAAGTGGATGAGGACTTAAAGGCTGTTGTTACGGGAACCCGTGATAAAGCCATTGCAAAGATGGAAGAGCTTCGTGTGGCAGATGCCATTACCGAGATTTTCAATCTTTTCAAACGTTGCAACAAGTATATTGACGAGACTACTCCTTGGGTACTTGCTAAGGATGAGGCAAGCAAGGATCGTCTGGCAACCGTATTATATAACTTAACCGAAAGTATCAGCATCGGAACCAACCTTTTAAGAAGCTTCATGCCGGAGACAGCTGATAAGATTCTTGCACAGTTGAACACTGAGAAGAGGGATTTTGATACCTTAGATAGCTTTGGTGCATATCCAAGTGGCAATAAAGTAACCGACAAACCGGAAATTCTTTTTGCCCGTCTGGACGAAGCAGAAGTTATGGCAAAAGTAGAGGAGTTATATGGTTCCAAGGAAGAAGCAAAAGACGAAGGTATGGTAGAAGGCGTGGATGTAGAAGAAAAGCCAATCGTTACCTATGATGATTTTGATAAATTGCAGTTCCGTATCGGAAAAGTATTAACTTGCGAGGAAGTGCCGAAGAGCAAGAAATTATTGCTCTTCAAGGTTCAGATTGGTAATGAGACACGCCAGATTCTTTCCGGAATTAAGAAATACTACAAGCCGGAAGAAATGGTTGGAAAGAACGTAATGGTATTGACCAACCTTGCACCGCGCATGATTGCAGGCATGGAAAGTCAGGGAATGATCCTTTCCGCAGAGGATGACGAGGATCATGTATTTGTAATGACCCCGGATAAGGATATCAAACCGGGTTCAGAGGTATGCTAAATGATTTTTGATACCCATGCACATTATGATGATGAACAATTTGATGTAGACAGAGAAAATCTCCTTCGGGAGATTTTTTCTGCCGGAATCGGAAATATTGTAAACGTAGGCGCCAATATGGTAACGTCCCGTCAGAGTATTGCTCTTGCAAAAGCGTATCCGGAAATATATGCGGCGGTGGGAGTTCATCCCAGTGACATCGATTGCTTGAACGAGGAAGCCTACAAAGAACTGCGGGAAATGGCAGCACAGGAAAAAGTAGTAGCCATCGGTGAAATTGGACTGGACTACTATTGGGACAAGGAACCGGAGGTGCAGGCTGCCCAAAGAGAGGCTTTTAAGCGGCAATTAGCTCTTGCAAGGGAGGTAAAATTGCCGATTATCGTGCATTCCCGAGATGCTGCCAAAGACACAATGGATATTCTGGCAGCAGAAGAACCGGTAGAAAATCCCGGCATTATTCACTGCTACAGCTATTCTGTAGAGCAGGCAAGAGAATATGTCAAGATGGGCTATTATATCGGAGTCGGTGGCGTTGTAACTTTTAAAAATGCAAAGGCGTTAAAGCAGGTGGTAGAGGAGATTCCGTTAGAACGCATTGTTATCGAAACGGATTGTCCCTATCTTACACCGGAACCTAACCGGGGAAAACGAAATGCATCATTATATCTTCCGTATGTTGTGGAGAAGATCGCTGAAATAAAGGGCCTAACAGATGCAGAAGTGGAAGATATCACTTTTGCCAATGCCAAGAAGGTTTATGGACTGTAGAAGTCGCAGAAATAGAAGGAGAAAGAATGGCAACACTTGGAATCCCGGCAAATACCATTGCCGTATTACAAAAATATGATTTTAATTTTCAAAAGAAGTTCGGTCAGAATTTCCTTATTGATACCTCTGTGTTAGACCGTATTATAGCGGCATCGGAGATTACAAAAGAGGATATGGTTTTGGAGATTGGGCCGGGTATCGGTACCATGACTCAATATTTGTGCGAAGCAGCCAGGGAAGTGGTTGCAGTGGAAATAGATAAGAATCTGATTCCGATACTGGAGGATACCTTGTCTGCTTATGATAACGTGACCGTAATTAATCAGGATATTCTGAAGGTGGATATTAACAAGCTGGCAGAAGAGCGAAATGGTGGCCGGCCCATTAAGGTGGTGGCAAACCTGCCTTACTATATTACAACGCCGATTATTATGGGGCTTTTTGAAAGTCACGTTCCCCTGGATTCCATCACCATTATGGTGCAAAAGGAAGTGGCGGACCGAATGCAGGTGGGACCGGGAACCAAAGACTACGGTGCGTTGTCTTTGGCAGTGCAGTATTATGCTAAGCCGGAGATTATTGCCAATGTTCCTCCCAATTGTTTTATGCCTCGACCGAAGGTGGGTTCAGCAGTAATTAAGCTTAACCGCTACGAACAGCCACCGGTACAGGTGGAGGATGAAGCTCTGATGTTTAGAATCATTCGTGCGTCCTTTAACCAACGTCGCAAGACCCTTGCGAATGGCCTGAAAAATGGCGGAATTCCGGTAACGAAGGAAGAATTGGTGGAGATTCTTGGAAAAATGGGACTTACGGAAAATATTCGAGGTGAGGCTCTGACACTGGAGCAATTTGCAGATTTGGCAAATAATATAAAAAATTTAAAACATTAGGAAACTTTTCATACTTCTGACACATCTAAAATATGATGTAGGACAGGAGATGACTATGAAAAGACTACGAATACTGTTAAGTATCACTCTCCTGTTGATGGTTATACCACTGACAGGAGCTTTTTTTGTCAAAAAAGAGCCGGACATGGAAGATCTGGTCCTACTACAATTAATGACAGAGGCTAATCCGGATTATGAAGAGGAGGCATTGTGCGCACAAGCTGTCCTCATACGCACAAATCTGGTGGCACAATCAAAGGCAACAGGCATTACAAAGGAAAAAGTTGCCGAATTGCTCCGGTATGACAGTACCGGCAGCAAAATGAAACGGTTTCAGAATGCTGTCCACAGTACAAAGGGGTGGATATTGAAGGTTGACGGAAAAGTACGGTCCCTTCCCTATCATCGTTGTAGCTGTGGTACTACCAGAGCAGCACAGGAAATTCAGAGCGAAAAAGCGGCATACCTGAAAAGTACTGCTTGTCCCGATGATGTGCTTACGGAAGGATTTTTGCAAATTAAAGAATTTCCGGAAGGTAAAAAGGTGAAGGTACTGCGTCGTTTTAAAAGTGGCTACGTGGAAACTGTGAAGGTTCGGGGGAAAATGACCGGACTCATGAGCGGTGAAGCGTTCCGCAAGAAATTCGACCTGCCGTCTTCCTGTTTTTACATAAGGAAAAGCAAGGGAAGAACCTATGTCATTACCAAAGGAATCGGGCATGGCTTTGGCTTAAGCCAAAGCATGGCCGACACGCTGGCGAAACAGGGGAAAGAGTGGAAGGAAATTATACGATATTTCTTTAAAAATACCAAGCTTTCCAATATTTCTCAGAATGAAGAATGAAAATTATGTCCATACTAAGAGCATCATAGGAAAAGGAGTATGGATATGAAGAATAATAAATTATATGTGTATCTTGGTTGTGCTTTATTTGCCATTGCGCTGGTGGTAACTGCGGTTACATTGCCGGGACGGCAAAAAGAGGAATCTGCCAGGCATAGTAGCAATGATGAAAAACAAGATTTGTCCAAGCATACGGAAAATATTGCCAAAGGACATGAGCATGTTGTGCCGTCAGTTACGAAAGAAGAACTGAAAGAGGAACAGCAGGCACAGTCTGTGAAGCAGGATGATCCGGAAAAAGATGTGAATGCAGATGCGAAAGAGGTTAGTGTTACCCAGTACAATTTCCATGGAGGCTCCACACTGGCTTGGCCGGTGAAAGGAAATGTAATTATCAATTTTGATATGGAGCATCTGGTGTATTTTCCAACTCTGGACGAGTACCGCTACAGCAATGCCATTGCCATTGCAGCGGATAAAGATACACCGGTGGTTGCCGGTGCGGCAGGAGAGGTTACCCGGGTGGAAGAAGATACGGAGCATGGTTTGTGTGTAACTATGCAAATTGGCCCGGAATATGAGATTACCTACGGACAGCTTTCCGATTGTAAGTTGAAGGTGGGTGACAGCGTCAAACGACAGCAGGAATTTGCCAAAATCGCCAAAGTATCGCCCCATTATGCGGAGGAAGGTGAACATCTTTATTTGCAGTTAAAACGAGGCGATGACTACGAAAATCCTCTGTCGTATCTTGATTTTTCGGAATAGGCATTGTATCATTATTCTGTTGGGAAAAAGGGGTTATTCGGTTTATACCGCATAGTTCCAATAGAATAAAAAAGGAGCCATGAGGAATGTTTGATTTAGAGAGATTTGATGAAAATACCCGAAAATTATTAAATGAAATCGAGAATGAGCGGGTAACGAATCCGGAATCCTGCCTTAAGAAATGCAGGCAGTTGTTGAAACTTTCTGCGCTGCAGAAGGAAGACGGATTACACGCCTACGCCGGATTTTCGGAGTGCTATTGTTTATACGTTTTAAATCATATCAGTGACTCATCTTTGCGTTTCGGAAAAGTGATTCCGGAACTGACGAAGACGGGACAGTGGGAACTGGTAGCCAGAAGTTACAGTATGCTCGGTATCATCAGCAGCGCTATAGGAAACATTCCCATGGCTATGGATAACTATCTGCAGGCAATCAAAGTATGTAAGGAGCATGATCTGGGTTGGGTATCAGCTATCGTGGATTGTAATATCGGTGTTTTGTACCTTGGATTTCACGATCTGGAAAATGCTATTCGCTATTTTAAGCGTGCCATCGAAACCGCCGAGGAGATTAAAACAACCCACGGAGATTATGAACCGTATCTGGCCACTTTCCAGACGGCAACCCTTTACGTGAATCTTACTACCTGCTATGTGCGAATGGAGGACTTTGAGAGAGCCCGACAGAATCTGGAAATGGCAAGGGGGCTGGAGAAACAGGAGCCGAACCTTTCATTGCACCTGGGAGTGGTAATACTGGAAGCGCAGATTGCCTATGCTGCCGGAGATATGAAGCTGCTTAGCAGTTGTGTAGAGGAATTCGATCAGGCGTTGGGAAACATGGAGGCACTGCTGGATTCCGTGGATGATATTATGGAATATGCCGCTTTTTTACAAAAAATCGGTCGTATCAAGGAATTCTGGAATCTTGTGGCCAGCCTTGAGCATACGGTAAGAACCACAGATAGTCCCTATCTGTACCGAAGAATCGTGGAATTAAAGATTAACTTTTACAAAGAGCACGGGGAAAATAAAGAGTACCTGATGGCTGCAGGCTTATATTACGAGTTGTCCATGAAGATGGAAAAAGAGCGGGAGCAAAGCTATAGGGAGAGCATGTCCGTTCGAATCAGTCTGGAGGAAGCGAAGCAGGAAAAAGCTGCAATGGAGGCAGAGGCCACCAATCTGCGCTTCCGATCGGAAGTAGATGCACTAACGGGACTTCGGAACCGTTTTAAGATTTTAAGTTTGATAGAAGATAGTTTCATTCAGTGTGCAGCAGAGAAGAAATATTTCGCAATAGAGATATTGGATGTAGACTATTTTAAGCAATATAACGATAATTATGGTCACCAGCGTGGTGATATGATTTTAAAAGAAGTGGCGGATGCAATTCATTCGTTGGAGCGACACAGGGGTATTTATACCGGTCGTTACGGCGGAGATGAGTTCTTGTTGCTTTTTGTGGATCGTACCAAGGATGAAGTGGGACAATTCATGCAGGAGTTAAAGGACATTATAGAGCATCGTCATATTATCCATGAGTATTCCAAGAGCAGTGATATTGTCACCTTAAGTCAGGGTGCCTACCACGGTATTCCAACAAAGGACAGCACTGTCAAACAGTTTATGGAAGATGCCGATCAGGCATTATACAAAATCAAGAAAGCCGGAAGAGATGGTTTTCTTGTTACAAGCGAAGATGATAAGGAGTAACAATTAGATGGTATTTAGTAGTGCGGCATTTTTATTCTTTTTCTTACCGATCACACTATTTTGTTATTATGTTTGCCCCCTCAAATGGAAGAATCTGATTCTGGTTATTGCCAGTCTCATATTCTATGCCTGGGGAGAACCAACTTACATATTAATAATGTTGTTTTCTACGGTGTTCGATTATGTGAACGGCCGACTTATCGGGATTTTCCGGGAAAAAGGGCAGAATCGGAAGGCTAAAGCTATTATGATTTTGTCAGTGGTGGGAAATCTCGGTATTTTATGTTTCTTTAAATACACGAACCTGGCACTTTCCACGGTTCACTCCCTTACGGGACTGGCAGTGCCGGTATTAAATGTGGCATTACCTATTGGAATTTCTTTCTATACTTTCCAGACCATGTCTTATACCCTGGATGTGTATTTGGGACAGGTGAAGCCACAGCACAATATTATCGCTTTTGCAACCTACGTTACCTGTTTCCCACAGTTGGTGGCAGGGCCGATTGTACGGTACATTGATTTGGAAACCCAGTTGGAGGACCGACGGGTAACCAGTGAGCAGGTGGCAGACGGTTGTAGACGGTTTTGCATCGGTATGAGTAAAAAAGTGCTTCTTGCCAACAGTGCAGGAGCTATATGGGATACCATCAAGGTCATGGAGCCGGGCAATATTCCGGTGACTATGGCATGGTTGGGAGCTGTATGTTATACTTTCCAGATTTATTTTGACTTTTCCGGTTATTCGGATATGGCAATCGGTCTGGGTAAAATGTTTGGCTTTACATTTCCTGAAAACTTTAATTTGCCTTATATTTCAAAGAGTATCACCGAATTTTGGCGGCGTTGGCATATTAGCTTAAGTACATGGTTTAAGGAATATGTTTATATTCCCTTGGGCGGGAACCGCAAAGGCGTGGGACGCCAGATTTTCAATCTTATGGTTGTTTGGGGACTCACAGGCTTTTGGCATGGTGCCGCTTATAACTTCTTGGCGTGGGGAATTTATTACGGATTGCTCTTAATCTTTGAGAAATTCCTGTTTAAAAAGGTGTTAGACAAGCTTCCGGCGATTTTACAGCATATCTATACCATGTTCTTTGTAATATTGGGATGGGTACTGTTTGCCTGCGAGGATTTCTCCTTCTTGTTTGAGTATCTGAAAGCCTTATTTGGCTTACAGGGTGCAGGTTTTGTCAGTGGAGAGACGGTTTATATGCTGGTAAGTCATGTGGCATTACTGATTGCTTGTGTAATCTGCAGCTCCAGCTTGCTCCGTCGTATAAGTCAGAAAACACAGGGGCAATACCGTGTAGCAAAGGACATTGTATTATTGGGATTGTTTGTAATTTCGATTTGCTTTATTATCGGATCATCCTACAATCCGTTCTTATACTTTAGATTCTAAGGAGGGCCGGCATGAAGAATATGGATAAAAAGAATATCCCCATGTTAGGCGTGTTTTTAGCACTCCTGTTTGTGGGATTCATAGGTTATATTATATCTCCGGACGTGAAGTTTTCCGAAGACGAGAACCGATATTTGAAGGGACAGCCGGAATTTAGTGCATCAGCTCTTTTTTCCGGAGACTATACCAATGGTATGAACGACTATGCTACGGATCAGTTTCCTCTTCGGAGTATAGCCATTACGGTGAAGACTCAGGCGCAGAAGCTGGTGGGTGTGAAAGACAGTAACGGAGTCTACTTCGGCAAGGGTGGATATTTAATGTTGAAGAAGACACCGTCGGAGTTTAAGGAAAAGAAGTTCTGGAATAATTTGAAGGCAGTGGAAAGCTTTGCAACAAGGAATCCGGATATGCCGGTATCGGTTTTACTGGCGCCTACGGCAGCAGGGGTTTATACCGGCCGTTTACCGGAATTTGCGGTGGATTATCACCAGATAGATACACTAAAAGCAGTAAAGAGCCGCTTGAAAAAGGTGAAAAATGTAAAGTTTGTAGATTCCTACAGTGAATTGCAAGAGCATCTGCGAGAGGATTTATACTATCGAACCGATCATCATTGGACTACAAAGGGAGCCTATTACGGATATCAAGCATTTTGTGAGGCTTGGGATTTAGACCCTGTGTCTTATAATACGAAAAAGGTAAGCGATGATTTTTACGGAACCCTGTATTCCAAAGTGCTGGCAGCCGGAACCAAAGGAGATACGGTGGAAGCACCGATTATTAAGGAGAAATTGACTGTATCCCACCAGATGGGCAAAACCGTTACAGACAGTTTGTACGACGAGACCAAGTTGAAGGTAAAGGACAAATATCAGTATTTCCTAGGTGGTAACGACGGCGAAGTGACCATTAAGACGGATGTGGATAACGGAAAGCATCTGTTGGTTATTAAGGATTCTTATGCCAATTGCTTTTTACCGTTTTTAACCAAGCATTATGAAAGTATTCATGTAGTGGATTTACGGTATTTCAACGATAATCTGACCATGTACACGAAAGCCAATGAGATTACAGAGGCGCTGGTGCTTTACAACATGAATAATTTTGACGAAGATACTTCAGTCATTAAATTGATGATGCCGTAGTGGCATGCAGAATTTTCAAGCCTTCCGGGAATTTCCCCGGGAGGCTTTTTTTGTCGTGCTTAAAAAATTTTAGAAACATGTTGACATTTCAAAAATGAAGGTGTATATATAGCATATAAACAGTAATAACACTATAAACACAGCAGGAGGAATACTATGAAGATTTCCCAGGAATCAGGGGTTCCAATCTATCAGCAGATTGCAACTCAGCTTCGCAATGAAATATTAGATGGAAAAATAGCCTCCGGGGAATTTCTACCGTCCATCCGTGGATTGGCGAAGGAATTGAAGATTAGCGTGATTACCACCATGAAAGCCTATGAACTTTTGGAAAAAGAGGGCTTAGTTACAGCTGTGCAGGGCAAGGGATTTTTGGTGCGGCAGCAGGACTGTGAGATGGTAAAGGAGCAATATCGCCGGAAGGTGGAGGCACACTTAACGGAAGCACTTTTGGCGGCGAAGCCGGCAGGAATGACTTTGGAAGAGATGATTACTACATTACGAATTCTGGAAAGTGAGAAAGGGGAATAGAGATGGAGAATGTGTTGGAGATAAGAGACTTGGAAAAGAGATATAAGGAGTTTGCTGTAAAGATTCCAAAGCTTACTATCCCCAAGGGATTTGTGACTGCTCTCATTGGAGAGAACGGAGCCGGAAAAAGCTCTTTATTGCGGGTTTTAGGCGGGATTGACACAAAATATGCCGGAACAATACAGTATTCTAACGCTTATAGCGATAAGGAGAGGGAGAAAAATAGCTGCCCGGTAAAGGAAATGACCGGTTACACTGCCATGGGAGGCTACTATCTGCCCCATTGGAAGCTGGAGCAGGTTGCAAATATTAGTGAACTTCTTTTTGCGAGCTTTGATAAAGAGAAATTTCAGAAGTTGTGTAAGGATATGGGAGTAGTGGAAAAGGAAGAAGATTTCAAGAAGCGGGTGGATCGCTGCTCCGACGGAACGGTGATGAAACTGATGCTGGCAGGAGTGCTGGCCCGGGATACCAAGCTACTGTTACTGGATGAGCCGGCATCACCTCTTGATCCTTATATGCGTGACCGCCTCTGTGAAATGATGCAGGAGTATATGGCAGAAGGAAATGGAGAGCGAAGCATCTTTTTCTCTACCCATAACGTGTCGGATATGGAGTATATTACCGACTATGCTGTTATTATGGCAGCAGGGACGGTGGTAGAAGAAGGATTTACCGAGGATCTTTCGGATAAATATGTGTTAGTAAAAGGCGAAACCGAGGACTTTGAAGCGGCAAAAGACCTACTGATTGGATGTAGAAAGAGTCAATTTGGCTTTGAAGGGTTATGTTTGGCAGAGGATTTGGAGAAATTTACCGGTTTTGACTTTTTAAAAGAAAGACCTTCTTTGAGCCAGATTTCGGTGGCACTTATCAAAGAGCACTCGATTATGGTGCGGTAAGGAGGATGGGATGAAACGGATTTGGAAATCTTACTTTTCTTTTTACAGCAGATGGTATTATCTGGTAATGTTGTTAGTACTGCCTCTTAATGCAGTGCTTCGAGAGATTGTGGATATGAGAAAGGGCACCACCGCGATTTTTCTTGTCCTTAATTTTGGTTTAATGGTAATGGGGGAAAATCAGTCGGCCCGTGGAATTCTATCCTATAGTGAGGATCCCACTTTATTATTGAAAGTTGGAGCACAGAATAAAAGCTATCTCCGGGGAACTATTTATTTGGATGTCGTTTTAAAGGCTCTGTATTACGGCATTTTGTGTTTGCTGAATTACGGAGTAAGCGGCAGGGCAATTGCAGCATTTTCTTTTGTATATATACTTTCGATGGCTGGTACTTTGTCGGTACGATATGCAAGCACGGATACGGGAGGAGACAGTTTCTTTGCAATTTGTCTGTTTGTAGGAATGTGGTTGATTGCCATATTTTTATGGACGGCAGTTGATGATTTTAAAAGTCTGTGGATGCTGCCCTTGATACTGGCGATAGCCGCCGGATTGGGAGCAGTCCATATTAGTACAAAACGGATGGAGGAGAAGTATCAATGATGAATAGGATAAAAGAAGAGTGGTTGTATTTGACGTTGACAAAGAGACAGAAATGCTTTATCGCATATTTGCTTTTAGCCATGTTCATGTTGTCAGTTTATCCGGTTTTTTTCCTTCATGTGGCGGTTATGGCTGTAATGGATTCCCACTGGATTTTGAAGCGCTCTACCCTGGTACGCTCATCAAAGTTAGGAAAAAGTCTTGACCGGAAAAGTGAAATTCGTTTGCATTTTGTATTGGAATTGTTTTTTTTGAGCGTTTTAATGGTATTTGCAGTGCTGCAGTATTATAATTCAGATATGTGCGTGAAAGAGAAGATATTGGCGGGATTCGGTCCTATCCTTTTGACACTGCCCTATTTTGGAATACTGGGAGGCGGAAAAGGCTTGGAAAGTCTGTATATGATGACATTCTTTTGGATGCTTCCGGGCATATTCTTTCGAACCTATTGGGACTACATGCCTGTAAGTGAATGTGTAAGGGGATGGTTAAGGCAGTACACCATTTGGGAAGTAGTGGGGATTACCTTCCTGGTGTGGATAATCTCTTTTGGGATAGAGATGCTTGTGGATGAAATCATCCTGGAGCAACCGTTTTTCCGAAGAAGATGGGAGAAGATTAATTTCCGCTGATAAAAAAAGTATTGGAGGAGAAGATGAGACATAAGGGGATTTTACGTAATGTAATTAAGCGTCAGCCAGGGCTGGCGCTTGGTGTGTTTGTATTGCAGGTGATATTGGGAATTTTGCCTGCAGTATATGTTATGGTCTATGCAGCATTCATTGACGGAATGCTTCAGGTAGTAGCCGGGCAGCCTTTTGACGAGGCGATTGTCCGGAAAATTCTAGCCGCCGTATTCCTAACGGCGTTTCAGTACTTATGCGGAGCATATAATAGCTATCTCAGCTCCCAATTGCAGTTATCCATTGAAGCAAATGAGAAAAAATGTCTGATGCAGAAGCTTTTTCACCTGCCCTTTCAGGACATGGAAAAGGCGGCAACCTATGAGTTGGCGAACCATGTAAAACAGGGAATTCCGGAAAAATATTATTCCTATTACACAGGAATTTTAGGGACAGGAAATCTCTTTTTATCTGTAGCAGTCATGATGGCCATTATTATGAAATACTCTCTTGGTTTGGGAGTGGTGGCGCTTTTCGCTTTTGTGCCTATCTTCATTATTTCCGTGAAGGGTGGAAAAGAGGATTATTCTGCGTTGTCTCAGTATATGGAGATAGCTCGGCGCTCGGAAAGCTATGAAAATATATTGACGGGAGAGCAAAGTATCTTTGAGCGTGTGACTTTCCCTTATTTCTCCTGGATATTGGGAAAATGGCAAAATTCCTTCGACGCGGGCGCAAAGGTTTACATTAACTACAAAAAAAGCGCTTATACCCGCATCAAAACCATGAGCTTTATTATTAAGCTACTATTGTGCGGTATTGTAGGGGTGATTCTGTATTTGACCAGTTTACATCGGATAACCATCGGTATCTGCGTAATCTTAATGGAGCGGGTAATTGGGCTGGCTACTCGTGTGACCTGGGAATTATACATGTATTTATATCAGATTACTTCCGCATTAGAGTATCAGACCCGATACGAAGCATTTTACGGATTGCCGGAGGAAGAACAGACAGGCGAGGTTCTTTCCGGCGCAGAAAAAATCGTGTTTGAGGACGTGTCCTTCCGCTACAACGAAGAGGCACCTTACATCTTACGTCACTTAAATCTTACGCTGGAAAAAGGGAAGCGCTATGCGTTAGTAGGAGAAAACGGAGCCGGAAAGTCCACGTTAATGAAGCTATTGCTGGGCTTTTACCATGAATACGAAGGCAGTATCCGGATAGATGGCAAGGAGTTGCGAAGCATTCGTGATGAGAAAAGCTTTTTAAGTCCGGTATTCCAGAATTTTACCCGTTATCAGGTAAGCGTCCGTGAAAATGTAGGAATGGAGCAGGCAGACAGCCTGACGGATGAGGAAATTGCCCACTGGATGAAGGAACTGGATTTATATTTAGAGAACCATCTTGGGGAAGCGGGGTATGACACGCCAATGGGACGTCTGGAAGGAAAGAACATTGATCTTTCCGGTGGTCAGTGGCAGAAGCTGGCAATTATGCGAGCCCTTTCCCGTCATACCGGCTGGCTGATTTTAGATGAGCCAACCGCTGCCCTGGACCCGATGGCAGAGGCGGCGTTGTACGAGCTGTTTTTAAAAGCTATGAAGGATAAAACCGGTATCATTATCACCCATCGTTTGGGAGCCGCTCGGCTATCGGATGAAGTGTTGGTGTTGAAGGATGGCGTGATTAAGGAGAAGGGCAGCCATCAGGAATTGATGGACGCGAAAGGCTTATACGAGGAAATGTTTGAAAGTCAGAGGGGGTGGTACAGGAATGCAGAAGCTTAGGGAAAAATGGATGTGCCTGAAGGAAATCGGCATCTATGCCAGAAAGGATTTTTATCTTTCCGGTTTGCTGGGGCTTATCTCCGCGATTATCCAGTATTTGTATATTGAGGTGTTAAACAGACTGTATTCCCTTCTTTGGGCGAAGGACTTTGGAAGTAGGCTGTGGTTGATCTTTTTCGCACTGGTGGGTTGTATTCTTGTATCCGATTTGATGAACGGCTTTACCAACATGGTTTTTGAATATTTGCAGACCAATCTGGAAAAAGGCTTTATTCAGTTTCAGATTTTTCGGGCAAAAAATATGGAACCGGAACAATGCCTGCAAAAAGAGATTCTGGATGCACAGCAGAACGTAAAAGGCGCTATAGACAGTATTATACTGTACTATTACCGGTTTTCGAATATGATGTTTAATCATCTTCCGTACTATATTTTTGTAACCATTTTTCTGATTCGTATGGACTGGCGCATAGCAGTAGTTATGTTTATAACCTTTTTACCGGCAATTTTAACCTGGAAAATTCGCAGAAATGCCAATTTGGAGGTGGCTCAAAAGGTAGGGGAAAAGAAGCGCCAGATGCAGGAATATGAAAAATACAATACCACCTTGCCGGCGCTTTATGAAACCCGGTATTTTTCCATGCAACATCGATTTTATAAACGTTTTTCAGATGCCGTGGAAGGATATCAAAAGTTGAAAAAAGGGTACTATCGTCGTGTATGTGGGCTACAACTGGTAACCGATGGATTGCATCTTTTGGGAATCGGAATCATTTTAGGCTTTATTGTCTATATGGTAAGCAATCATCAGATGAACGGAGCCCAGGTGGCAACGGTACTGACAGTGCTTTTATCCATGTATGACAGCATCGAAAATTTCATGAAAAATACGGTTAGCATACTGGTGGAGCATGGCGCCACAGTGCAGGTGGTAGCAGATTATGCAAAAATGACGGCAGTAGCCGGAGGGGATAGGGATACCGATTTCGAAACCGGAGCGGAAGCCGTCCAAGATCTTCACACCGTAAGCCTTTCTCACGTATACTACCATTATCCGGATGCGGAAAAGAATGCTTTAAAAGATATTTCTCTTAGCCTGCATGCCGGAGAAGTTCTTGCAGTTGTAGGAGAAAACGGTTCCGGAAAAACCACCTTGTCCCGTGTCCTTGGAGGATTTTTACCGCCGAAAGATGGAAAACTGACTGCGAATGGTATTGCTATAGCAGATGAAAATAAAAGAGATTATCGCAAAAAGATTTCTGCAGTTTTTCAGGATTTCCAACGCTATCCGCTGACTTTGCGAGAAAATATTTGCTTCGGTGAAGCAGATGCGGTTTCCACGGAAGAATTTGCTGAAATTCTTAAGGAGGTTCAGTTATCCGAAAAGAACCCGGATATCGTGCTAAGCAAGGAATTTGGCGGAGAAGAGTATTCCGGTGGTCAGTGGCAGCGTGTAGCTATTGCCCGTGGAAATTTTAAGAAAAGTGAGCTTCTTATTTTTGACGAGCCCACATCCGCCATCGATCCTCTAGAAGAAGTGCGTATTATGAAGCTTTTGCTTTCTCTTTGCAAGGACAAAATGGCGGTTTTGGTTACCCATCGTATCGGAGCCGCGACCCTTGCAGATTACATTGCGGTAATGAAGGACGGAGAACTGGTGGAGTACGGCACCCATGGGGAACTTCTGGAAAGACGAGGAGAATACTTCCGTATGTATGAAGCGCAGAAGCAGTGGTATGTATAGTTTGGGAGGGAAGGAATCGATATGCTGGATAAGAGTCAGATACAGAAGATAACAATAGAGTTTTATTCACATTTCTGCGACACGGATCTTGAAAAATTCCTCCCGGGGATTCAGTTCATTTGTACGCCGGAGCGTGAAAAGATTATAAAGGGATTTGGATGTCCTTACGGCATCTATGTTCTGGTAAGGGAGAATCAGGCGGTAATCGCTTTTTCTCCAAAATATCAGGAATTTATGGATGATTTGAAGGTACTTCCCGAAAAAGAGATACTTTCTGCTATTCGTGGGAAATATGCAATGAAAGAAATGAAGCTTTTCATCTTTGATAAGGAGAAAGTGGAGGAATTCGGAGAAGCGCGAGTTCTTAATTTATCGAATTATGCGCTTTTCAAAACCTTTTTCTGCACAGCAAATCCGGAAGCAGACCCGGAAGGATGGCTTGAAGATTATTTTACAGAGAAAGTGAAGAAAGGTTATTTTACCGGATATTTCAAAGAAAATCAGTTGGTATCTGTTTGTGATGCGCCGGATATGCCCTTTATGGAGGGGCGGATTCAACACACCGGTATTACCACACTTTCGCGGGAGCGGGGCAAGGGTTATGGAAAATGTACAGCTGCGCTGGCAACCCATAACCTTCTTGCAAAAGGGATTTGCCCCCAGTGGGAATGTGATGTCAATAATGTGGCATCCTGTAAACTAGCCAAATCCATAGGATATAGGGAATTTGGAACAGCTTATATTCTAGAGGAATGGGATTGAAAACGTTATTTTATGCGACGCCGCTGACGTTTTCAAAAAGCATTTCCCATTCCACATCTTTTGAGCTATACCATCCGTGATAACCGCCGCCGGTTACGTAGTAGGTGGAGTAACCGTTTTTATAGGTTCCGGTCATGTAAACCTTGGTAAGTTTTAATTTTGTTCCCACAGGAACCGTGCCAATCTGGTTCTTGGCAGTTTTGTCGGAGTAGAGCTTAAATTTCTTTGAAACCGTAAGTTCCTTAATACCGGTTTTTTGGCTTTGACCGTTGGGGTTCATTATGTAATATTTTGTTACCTTGAGAGTATTACTCTTCAGATGAAAAGCGCCATTTTTATAGGTATAGTAGGCTCTGAAATGGAAAAGTCCAATGCCGGAGCCGTTATCGCGCATAATGACACGAAGTTCATTTCCGTTTGCTTTGATGGAGTCAATCCAACGACCTAAAGGAGCGTTGTCAAAATTATACACGCGTTTCAGTTCGCCCTTTTTGTATTGATATAAGCGATGAAATCCGTCACTGTTTAAGCCCTGTGGGTGAAGATAGAGGAATTTCATTCCGTTCTTTAAAGTAATAATATGGTATTCATAGCTAAAAAAGTCTTCTTTAAAAGTAATCTTACGTTTTCCATTAATAAAAATAGAAAGCTTTACAAAGTCTGCCTCGGTATCTCCTTTGGAAGCAGTAGGTTTGAAAAAAAGAGTTTCTTTCTTGCCATCGCCGTTTAAGTCAACGTGAATGGTCTTGGCCTTATCTGCCGTTTTGGCCTGGGCTGATTGCTTTGGAATCAGGGAAAAAGTGATTAACAACAAAGCAATGGTGAATAAGGTAATACGTGTTTTCTGTTTCATGTCAAGTCCTCCTGTTTAATATATTACGGAAATTGCTAATGGAGCTTCCCTCCGCATTTTTATCTTACATTCGTTCTCTTTTTCATAATGAGAGCACAACCAATATAATATGCCACCATCAAAACAATCTGCATTACGGTTAGAGTGATAAAAAAGCTCATTGTGGGTATTGACTGTACATCCAGATTTACAGTTGATACCTGTCCCACAACCATTGGCTGCGTACCTGACATCAAAAGAGGGAAAAACACAGCTGAAGCGACAGCCTGTCCAACCATGTAAACTACCATATACATTCCGATACTTGCAATCACACGATGATCATTGCAAAGCTGTCCGAGACAGATTGCCAGGAAAAACATAAGGGTGCTTCCAGCCACTGTAGTCAATACAATAATTCCCAAATGAAGGAATCCTAATGTAACGGAACCATATTCTGCCAAAAAGACAGGTTTCAATTCCAATAACTCTGCTAACATCCTATGTAATGTATCACTTCCACGAATGGTAAACATAATCCAGGCGGACAAAACAACCATTCCCGCTGAGAGCAATTGCCAGACTAATGCAACCAAAAGCTTCGAATTTAAAATCTGGTTCGTCTTGACCGGCAGGCTGAAAGTAAGGTATGCCTCTGAGGTTGCCACAGTTTTATAGAATCGGAACACGATAACTATTACAGTTGCAGCACATAAAGCAATCAGCATTACCACATAACCAAACCAGCTTATTCCCATAACCGCTGTGGTTAGCAAGGATCCTTTACCGACATTCTCTGTTAAGCGAAGCAGAAAAGAAAAAGCGATAGTAAGCACTATGCTTCCCAGATACATTGGAAGGAATAACCTTCCGGTAGCTTTTATCTCGTGTTTTATCATCTTTCCTAACATGCAAACACCTCCCTGAATACTGCATCAACAGATTTTCCTTCCTCCTCGCGGATATCGTCAACGGATTTATGAAGCGTAATCTGTCCATTTTGCAAAAATATTACTTCGTCCAGAATGTTTTCTACATCTGCAATCAAATGGGTAGAAATCAGAACCGATGCTTCCTCACTATAGTTACTGATAATTGTTTTTAAAATATAATCTCTTGTTGCCGGATCCACACCACCAATAGGCTCATCCAGACAATAAAGCTTTGCCTCTCTGCTCATGGCGGCAATAAGCTGTACCTTCTCCAGCGTTCCCTTTGACATCTTCTTTAATGTCATATTCTCCGGTATTCCAAGGTTTTTCAGCATATCCTGCGCTTTTTCCATATTAAAATCCTCATAAAAATCCTTGTACAATGAAAACGTGTCCTTCGCTTTCATCCATGTAGGGAAAAAAGTGGTATCCGGCAAAAAGGATATCTGCTGTTTCGTGATGATTCCCGGTTGTTCTCCATTAATGCGAACCGTGCCTTCTGTTGGTGTCAAAAGACCGGCAATCATTTTCAATAAAGTAGTTTTTCCTGAACCATTGGGTCCCAAAAGACCAATTACTTTTCCTGTCTCCAGTGTCAGATTTACATTGTTTAATGCCAAATGATTTCCATATTTCTTGGATAAAGAATCTGTCTGCAATAGCATTATTCTCTGCCTCCTTTCTCATGGGGCACCTTCACTTCTTTAATAAAGGTTTCAATTCCTTCTTCATCATACCCCAATTCCAACATTGCCTGATAAAATCGTTCATATTCCTCTGTTGCAATCTGCTCCTTCATACTTCTAATCAACTCCTCCTGTGTTGTCACCGTTCTTCCTGCAGTTCTGCTGGTTATTAATAATCCGTCTGCTTCTAGTGTCGACAAGGCTCTCTGCATGGTATTCGGATTCACCGCCGCTTCAAGAGCAAGTTCTCTTACTGATGGAAAACGGTCTCCGGGGCTGTACTTTCCGGCAGCAATCTGTCGTTTAATGCGGTCTACCAATTGTAAATAGATTGGTCGCTCGCTCGACATAGTCCATGGCATATATATCCTCCCTTCAACTGTATTATTGTATTACTTGCTTAATACAGTTATACAATAATGTAATTTACTTGTCAACTGGTTTTTAAAAACTGACAGGGGAAATTTACTGTCGGAAAGTAATAGAATAGGGCATTGCTGGAGTAGCAGCGTCGGCGGGAAGTGTGAAAAAGTACATGTGCCAGGCGATTTTATGCTGCTGGTGCGGAGCAGGAATGAAGTCCGTGGGCGGGAGGTGTGAAAGATGGGTTCGCGCCGCCTACCTTTTTAAAAACATCGGCGCCAGGTCTGCTTAGGACACTGTTTTTGGCGAGTGGCGTTTTGAAAATCGGCGCGGGACACTGTTGCGACACTGTTATTGGCGATTTGCCAGGGTGGAAGAGGGTATGCATGCTGAAAAAGGCATGCGGTATGTTCGGTTTGGTTGAAGTGGAGAGACGGATGTTTGGGCCAATGTTCTAAAAGCCAAAGCATCGTCCCTCCAATTCTCTTATTCAAAAAGTAATCCTCTATCCTTTACCCGGTCAAATGCCTTTAGTATGGTATAGGTCAATACAATATTTATGGGAAGCATGATAAGCTCCTTCGGCAGGCGGATAAGAATGGTTGCAAGATAACCGTTTTTGAAATACAAAAGGTTCAGCCAATAGCTGTCAACATGGCTACAACAGTAAGTGTCTTAGTTTCTTTAAGTTTTTTCATTAAAAAAGCACCTCCTATGCAGTTCCTGACTTCTACAAGGGAGATGCTTAAGCACAACCTATGTAGCAGCGGGATGCGACCATAAAACCGCGGCTAAGCCTTCGTCCAAATGACAACTCCCTGTTCACTTGGCACTTGACGCTTTACAGTCTACTCTGCGTATTTTTATTTTTCCTAGGCGATTATATACCAGTTGCGTTATATTGTCAAAGAATTCTGGATAATTTAAGATAAATTGTTTGTTTTGCAAGGAAATAATAAAAAAGCATGCCGAAAAGCTTCGACATGCTTCTAAAAGTCTTTAAAATCCGTGCATCCTGCTTTGAATTGCTTAACACGCACGTTACCTTAACAGTTAGCTCGGTCCAGGCACCCTCACGGCACCCGGGAGGTCCGACTTAGTGCTGCTTTGTTCCCAACCTGACACGGTTCGCCGGTTCCCGTCGCGTAAGACCCAAACGTCAATACCACTTATTAAGGGCAGCTACGCACCTTACAACCCGGGGCAGGATATCACCCCTGCTATAGCGATGTAGGTACAGGGAACCGCTAGCTCCCCGGCTGCACGGAAATTTTATATCAAGGCCGAAGCCATTGATGACATACTGTGATATTTTACCGTGTTTTTGGCGGTTTGTCAAGTATTGATGGTTTTGCGGATGGTCTTAAGAAGGCCATTCTTGGAGGCGGGCTTTAATAAATAGCCCTGAGGTTTCAGGTTCAAAACTGCCTTAATATGTTCTCCGTCGCTAATACCCGTAAGGAAAATAACCGGGATATCCGTCAAATCTTCATCAGCCCGAATCATGGCAAGGGTCTGGCGACCGTCGCACACCGGCATTTCATAATCCAACAGGATTAAATCCGGTCTGCGCTTGCCGATGGTGGTCATGGCTTGGCTTCCGGAGGTGGCAAGAGAAACATCAAACTCTTCCTTCAGCATTTCCTGAATACTACGCAGAGCAGTAGGGTCATCGTCCACAATCAAAATATTTTTCATTGCGTTTGGATCGGCAATAACCTGTTTTCCGTCTTTTTCCTCCAAATCCAGATTCAGTCGTCTGCATACATTGGATAAGATAATATGGTTGTCCACCGGACGCACCAGGTTTTCAAACTGTCCATCTTCATAAAATCTGTCAAAGGCTCTCTTTTCCTGATTGGTACCAATGGTAAGAACCGGGGTATCGGATTTGGCAAGCATGCCAAAAAGATAGGTATCATATTCCTTGGCACCGATTAGAAAGATAATGGCCAGATCCGGCTCGTATACCTTCAGCATATCTTTTACCGCATCGGAATTCAGTTCACAAAGTTGCACATGAAAATAGTTGGAAAGATATTTGTTTACATCCTTCATTATTTCATTGAACATTCCAAAAAAAAGTATTTTTTTCATAAGTCCTCCTTATGTATCTTGAGCAAGGTTTGGGCCACCAGCTTCTGGTCGAGCTGTGTTACCGCAGCCTTTAACGTATCAAACTCACGGGCTGCCGTTTCCGGCAACTTGTAGGATGAAAGCTTCTTAATGGTATTGTCAGCTGTTTCGATATCCATTTTACCCATCGCATCAGACAACATGTTTAAAAGCATTTCCAGAACATCTTTTTTAATCTCCTCTTTATCTGCCTCTGCAACATCATCCTGATTCAGATAATCGGCAAGTCGATCTTTGTAAATTCGCCATTCCCGAAGGAACACATCGTGAAGTTTCAGGATAGTATCCATGTCCTCGTTGGATGCAGCTTGTTCCAAAACTGCCGCCATTCCGGATAAAGGGAAAATACCCACATAGCCGGCAGCGCTTTTCATGCCGTGTACCTGAATTCGGTAATCCGGCATGGTATCCGGTAAACCATCCTTGAAGGACTGAAGCTTATCCGCCTGCTGATTGAGGGAATCCACAAAGCCATCCATGAGATCTCTCAGGGAAGCTTTGTTTTGAATCCGCATCATGGCAACTTCCCAATCCACGCCGAAGATAACAGGAAAATCGGCAGGGTCTGCAATAGGGCTTGCGGGGGTGTCCATAGCAGGAACTGATGTGGAAGAAATCGGTATCAACTTCTCCGGAGAAAGGGTGTTTCTAATAACTTTTTCCAGATTATCCGGAGAAATGGGTTTCGAAATAAATCCATCAAAACCGGCTTCCAGATACTTCTCTTTCCAACCGTTTACAGCGTTGGCAGTAAGTACAATAATAGGTGTATCGGCGCAGGGACCGTTTTGCTCGGCTTTAATTTCCTGCATTGCTTCAATACCGTCAATGCCCGGCATCATGTGGTCCATAAAAATAATATCAAAATGGGTTTTGGAGGCCAGTTTAATGGCTTCCAGACCACTGCCGGCTTCGGTTATTTTCATTTGTGTCTGCGCCAGCAGGGATACAAAAACCTTTCGATTCATACTATTATCATCCGCCACCAGGATGGTTGCGTCCGGTGCAAGGAAGGTTTTTGTGTAGGTGTATGTATCAGAGGTCATGTGCTCCATTTTTTTATCGAAATCCTGAATAGGCTCTTTTTCCACAACCTTCTGTTTCAAATCAAAGGAAAAAAGGGAACCTCTGCCATATTCGCTTTGTACATCCAGCTCGGAATCCATCAAAGCAAGAAGCCTGCGGGTAATGGAGATTCCAAGACCGGTACCCTCTATCTTACGGTTATTGCTGTCTTCAATTCGTTCAAATTCGGAAAAAAGAATTTCCATTTCCTCCGGTTTAATTCCACGTCCGGTATCTTCTACTTCAAAGTGGAGGAGGACTTCATCGTCACCATCTACCCAAGTCATTTCGTCCGTATTTAAGCTGACGCGAAAGTAAACGGAGCCGCTGGGGGTGTATTTCACTGCATTGGAAAGCAGATTCATCAAAACCTGTTTAATTCGGATATCGTCACCCCATAATCTGGCAGGGATATCCGAAGAGATTGAAAGATGGAAGGAAAGACTCTGTTCCTTGGTCTTGTACTGGGTCATGTTAATGAGGTCGTACAGCATGCTGGCCACATCGTATTCCACCGGGAAGAGTTCCATCTTTCCGGACTCGATCTTACTCAAATCCAAAATGTCATTAATCAGTGAAAGCAGAGTACGTCCTGCAGACTGAATGTCACGTGCATAATCCTGAACAGAACTTTGGGTGCTTTCTCGTAAAATCATTTCATCCATTCCAAGAACCGTGTTAATAGGAGTCCGAATTTCGTGGGACATGTTGGTTAAAAAATAGGTCTTGGAGTGATTGGCTGCTTCCGCCATCTGCCTTGCTTCCTCTAACTCCTGCAAGTGGTAGTAATGATTGGTGGAATCATTTAATACGTAGAGTTTCACATGGTCATTGGAATTGGGCTCTAATATTCTTTCCTCAAAAGAATAGATGCTGTTACCGATGAAAAGCGGCTTGTTTTCCGCGATAGATTCTTGAATTTGTGTTACCACCGATTGTGGGTCAAGGGCCAGAGACGGAAAAACCTGTAACGCGGTCTGGTTGTAATAGGCCACATCTTCGTTTGTATCCATGGCAATAACACCGGCGGAAAGCTTATCAATCAGATAATCTTTGGTAACAAATTCGGTCTTCATAAGATCCTTTTTAAAAATAGCATACAGAATCAGCGAAGCGCAGACAGAAAAGCCAATCTGGTTCATGTCAAAAAGATCGTGTATCGGAAATGTGGATAAAAAACCGATTATGATTTCGCACACCAGAGCGGTTATAATGATTTGAAGCTGCTTCCGCTTCTGCATGTTTTTCTCTCGGGCAGTAGATAGAATCAGTGTTATGAGGCACAGAACAATCAGGGCCATTACAAAAATGTCCCATGCGATACCCCAAACCCCCAGTTCATATTTGTAAAAGGTATGCTTTCCCAAGGTAAGTTTGTAAAATCCTTTAAAGAAAAGGTCGGTTTCCCGTGTTTTAATAACGACGATATAGGTAACCGATCCCAATCCAAGCATAAGTGCTGTGATAATATTGGACAGATCATGTCCGCAAAGCTTGGCACAGAAGAATAAAAACGAAATGGTAACCGCAATTTTGCCCCCCCAGGAAACCAGGACAGTTACAAAATAAGCGGATTCCGATTCTGCAAAAAGCGACATCATGTGTCCGCAACTGCTGATAAGCATGGCGACACAATTCATATATAAATAGTAGTGAGTTCGTGTTTTCATGTTTTTGAAGACGAACAATCCTTCAAAAAACAGCAAAAAAATAACGATCCACTGACTGGCTACGATAAAATAAAACATTCCACATCTCCTCTAATGAAAAGGCACGTGTTTTCGTCGGTCATCACTGTCGCTGCAAAAAAATTAACGAATAGTTAATGGTATCTTATCATATTTTGAACAATGTTTCAATGTCCTAACTGTGAGATAATAGTGAAAACGTTTTCGAAAAATTTCGCTATAGCGCCAATAATGATAAAAAATTTGACATTAGTTTCCGTGTTTGGTAAATTTAAGCTGATAAATAAAGATGGGGGAAGGTCCTTATGAACATAGGAAAAACACGATTATTTACAATATTGTTTCTGATTTGCCTGACCGCAAGCCTGACGGTAGGCGGATTAACACCAGCCACCGGCGTGGCAAAAAGCGCCGGTTCCAAAGCAAAAAAGGGATATAAAATTACAAGAATCGCTTTTGACTCCAAGTGGGAATACGGGGATTGTGCCAAGATTACAAGTGGTGAAGCGGTTTTGTATACCGTTACCGGAAAGAATGCAAAGGGAAAAACTGTTTGTATCAATGCCGGACATGGAACAGAAGGCGGTGCAAGTAAAACCGTTCTTTGTCATCCCGATGGTAGCCCCAAGATTGTATCCGGAAGTACTGCTGCAGGAGCAACAAAAGCCCCGGCGGTGGGTGGTGGTATGACTTTCAATGATGGAACGAGAGAGGCAGCAGCTACATTGAAGGCGGCCATTGCTACCAGAAAAGAACTTTTGAAGCATGGATATAACGTGTTGATGATTCGTACAAGAAAGGATGTTCAGTTGGATAATGTGGCGCGAACCCTGATTGCCAACAATAATGCAGACATACATATTGCGATTCACTACGATGGAGACGGCCTTTCCTATGATAAGGGAGTATTTTTCTGCAGTGTTCCCAATAACCGGGCATACAGAAATATGGAACCGGTGAAATCATACTGGAAGAAGCATAATCGACTAGGAAAATATGTTATTAAGGGATTGGAAAAAGCCGGAATGAAAAAATGGAGCAACGGAAGAATGCCCATGGATTTGACCCAGACTTCTTTCAGTACTGTTCCGTCCATTGATTTGGAGGTTGGAAACCAGTGTTCCAACCGGTCGGATGGGGTAATGAAAAAGATAGCCAAAGGAATCCGTCTGGGAGTGGATCGATACTTTTCTAAGTAGAGGCAGCTTTTTTGCGCTCCCGCAACTCCCGGAAGAAGTCACTAAGCATGGTGGAGCACTCTTCTTCCAACACCCCTTTGGTGATTTTTACCTGATGATTAAACTGTTTCATATCTAAAAGGTTAATAACGGAGCCGGCACTTCCGGCTTTGGCATTCATACAACCGATAACAACTTCGTCGATTCGGGACTGTACCAGTGCGCCTGCGCACATCTGGCAGGGCTCCAAGGTCACGTACATGGTACAGCCCTCTAATCGCCAGTCCCCCAGCTTCTTGCTAGCCTTCTTTATGGCAATGATCTCTGCGTGGGCCAGGGTCAGTTTGTCTGTATTTCTGCGGTTATAGCCCCGGGCAATGATTTTTCCGTCTTTCACAATCACGCATCCGATGGGAACTTCTTCTAAGGCGTATGCCTTTTTTGCCTGTCGGATGGCTTCTTTCATATATTTTACTGCGTCTTCCATTCTTACACCAACTATATACATTTCTAAAATTTCTTGCTATACTATATATAGTGTATTATATAGGAAGTGAAAAGGAAATGCAAATTCATGGTTTTGCAAAAATGACATTGCTGGATTATCCGGAACATGTGGCAGCCACGATTTTTACCGGGGCATGTAACTTTCGGTGTCCCTTTTGCCATAACGGAGATTTGGTTTTAAATCCCGGGGAGGTGCCAGCAATTTCGGAGGAAGAAGTGCTTGCCACCTTGCAAAAGCGGCAAAAGATTTTGGATGGGGTCTGTATTACCGGTGGAGAGCCTACGTTACAATCAGATTTGCCTGATTTTATAAGAAAAATCAAACAGTTAGGTCTTTTGGTAAAATTGGATACCAACGGATATCGACCGGATATCTTGGAAAAACTTTTAAAAGAAGGACTCTTGGACTACGTAGCAATGGATATTAAGAATTCCCGAGAAAAATATGCTATGACAGCAGGGGTTTCGGATTTTGAACTGAAAAGAATAGAAGCTTCCGTAGAACTTTTAAAAAATGGAGACCTCCCTTATGAATTTCGCACCACTGCGGTTGCGGAACTTCATAGTAAAGAGGATTTTATTGCCATTGGCGAATGGATATGTGGAGCTAAGGCCTATTATATCCAGCCCTATCGGGAAAGTGAGCAGGTGATTTCACCGGGCTTTCATGCCCACGCTCTTTCCGAATTGGAAGAGATTAAAGCGGCGCTTACGCCTTTTGTTAAAAAAGTGGAGCTTAGAGGAGTAGAGGAATGAATATACGACAGGAAGACGGATTTTGCCGTTCCTATACAACACAGCGTCTTTGCCTGAAAATATTGGATGAAAGCGGAGCTTCGGAGGTATTGGCTTTTCTGAATCGAGGGGCGGATACCTTTGAACGGGTAGAAAGTAAGAAGCCGGCGGATTTTTATACCCATGCTACCCAACGCAAGCTTTTGCATGCGGAATATCATATGGCAATGCAGAAAAATGGCGTTCGGTTCTGGATTTACGAGAAGAATGTACCGCAAAAGATTATCGGAACCATCTCTTTTTCCTTTTATCGGGTAGCTCCCTTCCACACGATTATGGTGGGATATAAGCTTTTGCCGGAATACTGGCATAGAGGTTATGCAACGGAAGCCTTAAGTGCGGCGGTCAGGATTGTTCCTTCTGTGATGAAGGTGGCGCGGATTGAAGCCTTTGTGCTTCCGGAGAATCAGGCGTCCCAGGTGCTTTTGGGCAGAGTGGGATTCCGTTTGGAGGGAACGGCCTATCAATGTCTGGAGGTACAGGGAGTAAGGCGGGATCATTTGCAGTTTGCCTATGTGGTTCCCAATTGAAAATTTCGATAATCGTTTTATCAAATCACGAAAAAAGTGTGAAGTGTCCGTCAGTTGTTGACGAACGCTTCTTTTTTTTGTATATTGTAATGAGCGGCAGGGAAATGCCGGGTTTAAATGATATGAGAAAAGGAGAAGATACTATGGCTAAATATGTATGCAGCGTATGTGGTTATGTTCATGAGGGAGATAGTGCACCGGCAGAGTGCCCACAGTGCCACGTTGGACCGGAGAAATTTATTAAGCAGGAAGAGGGCGGACGTACCTGGGCTTGCGAGCATGTGGTTGGAGTAGCAAAGGGAGCTCCGGAGGATATTTTGGAGGACTTAAGATCTAACTTTAAAGGTGAGTGCAGTGAAGTTGGTATGTATCTTGCAATGGCAAGAGTTGCACATAGAGAGGGCTATCCGGAAGTTGGTCTTTACTATGAGAAGGCTGCCTGGGAAGAGGCTGAGCATGCGGCGAAATTTGCTGAGTTGTTAGGTGAAGTGGTTACCGATTCCACGAAAAAGAACCTGGAGCTGCGTGTGGAAGCTGAGTGTGGCGCCACTGCAGGTAAGATGGACTTGGCAAAACGTGCAAAGGCATTAGACCTGGATGCGATTCATGATACCGTTCATGAAATGGGACGTGACGAAGCAAGACATGGCAAGGCATTTGAGGGACTGTTAAACAGATACTTCAAATAAGAAAATCACATATTACGTTACCTTAAGGGGAGCAGGCCCAAGGGCTTGCTCCTCGTTTTCGTCAGTTGGTGTAAATTATTGGATAATTAGCTGTTCGTTTCGTGGTTCGTCCTCAAAGAAATCGGGTTGCTGTGATACAAATTCAATAATGTCAGATGTTGAAAGGTTAGAATGATTTCTTAAAAAAGAGAGTACTGTCTGTAATCGCTCGGGACTTTGCTTGGCATAATTGCTGATGCCTGCAACAAAACCAAAATATGAATTTGGAACAGTATTTAATCTGGTAAGTAATTCTTCCATATAATCATCTCCTAAAAATTTACCTTCCGGTATATATTATAATCATTATACCCGTGGTTTTCAAAGTAATATAGATAATAATTGTTGTCTGTTCCGACCGAGGCGTGGATGCATAGGCGTTCATTTTTGTATAGTGTGTAATCCGTATTGATTTCATGAACGATTTTGTAGTATTCCATAGGATCCAGTCGGTGGCGTGGAAACTGAAAAGGATTTCCATGTGAGTCGAAATTATAAATGTTATCCCTTCTTTCTTGATTGTATCATGCTGTTTTGAAAAAACAAAGGTAGACATCTAAGAAAAATAGATGAATAAATAAATTAATAGAAATAAGTTTGATGAAAAAGATATGGTTATTATAGCAATTCAAACACAATAGCACAAGGCAGAAATTCTAAAATAAATCTAAAGATTCTTAAATATACATAAAAATCCGTCAAATTGTTGACAGACCTGGGGAATGGCTGTATTCTAAAGAAGGATTTATTATATTTACATACTGCATGAGGAGGAGTAGACATGAATATTGGAGGATTATTTCAGGAGATAACAAAGGGTGATATGGTGTTGCAGGGCGTGATTCTGGGGACAATCATAGCAACCATTATGATTGCACTTTCTGTCTGGCTGTTAAAGATGTTGTATGCCGCAAGCCTGCTTAAGAAGATGGGAAAACAGGTAAACCCGTTGGTTTACATTCCACTTTGCAACGAAATCGGCGTGGTAAAATCCATACAGGAAGAAAATGATATTTTATTGCCCCTGTTTGATAAAAAAGTGGATAAGAACATTTTGTTTATCAACCCGATTATAAATATTGCCGGAGCCCGCATACCCAAAAACTTTTCTACAGTGCTGTCTGTTTTGGTTATATATATCAACTTTGTGGAGTACAACTACATTTACGAGATTTTCTACAAAGAGAAAAAGACAGGTCTGGCAATTGTCAGTGCGATTTTTCCCATCGTGTATCTGGTAGAGCTGATTCTTATGAATCGCCGCTATGATGGCGGAGATACCTACCGTGAGGTAGAGTAAAAGATAGGGGAAAAAGAAAAGGACAGGAACGAAAAATTTTCGTTTCTGTCCTTGTTTTTATTCCACCGTAACCGACTTCGCCAGGTTTCTTGGCTGGTCCGGATTTAATCCCTTGCCAACGGAAGTATAGTATGCAATCATCTGTAAAATTACGATGGATGCAAACATGGTGAAATCATCTGCAATGTTCGGTAGCTTAATGTGCTCGTCACACAGGGCTGCATCCGTAATCTGTCTGTCTTTGCTTAAAAGGATTACGTACGCGCCTCTGGCTTTTACCTCCCGGATGTTACTAATCATCTTGCTATACACATGCTGCTGGGATGCAATAGCGATAACCGGCATACCTTCGCTGATGAGGGCAATGGTACCGTGTTTCAATTCGCCGGCAGCGTAAGCCTCTGCATGAATATAGGAAATTTCTTTTAACTTCAACGCACCTTCCATAGAAAGGGTGTAGTCTAAGTTTCTTCCAATAAAGAAGGCATTCTTAGCATTTAACATACGCTTGGTCAGATGCTCGATTTTCTCTTCCATACCCAGCATATCAAAAATCAAATCCGGCACTTTTTCCAGATTACCGATAAATCCGCGAACTTCGTCTTCTGTTTTCTTTCCCTGCACCAAAGCAAGCTTGGCAGTTAAAAGATAAAACATGGAGGTCTGTACGGTATAGGCCTTGGTGGAAGCTACCGCAATTTCCGGACCTGCGTGGGTATATAAAACATAGTTACTTTCTCTTGCAATGGAAGAACCTTTTACATTCACCAAAGAAAGGGTTTTCTTGGTGTATTTATTGGCTAAACGTAAAGCTTCCAACGTATCGATGGTTTCTCCCGACTGGGACACCACGATTACTACGGAATTTTCGCTAAGAACCGGTTCTTCATAGCGGAACTCGGAAGCAATGGCAACTGTAACCGGGATGCGCAGATACTTCTGTAAAAGGGTTCGCCCTACCATTCCGGCATACATAGCGGTTCCGCAGGCAACCACGGTAATATCGGACACGTCCTTGAAAAAGTCATCCGGAATGCCGTCTTCGGAAAAATCCGGAAGGCCGTTTTTGATTCGCGGTGTAATGGTACGGGTAATGGCATCCGGCTGTTCATGAATTTCTTTCAACATGAAGTAAGGATAGCCGTCCTTCTGAGCATCGGAAATATCCCAATTTACCTCAAGGTATTCCGGATCTACAGCCTTACCCTCCAAATCTTCCAGCATAATACCGTCTTCCCGCATGGTTACGATGGTATATTCCGGAATAATAAAGTAGCGTTTGGAAAAATCAATAAACGCAGTTAAATCGGAAGCCACGAAGGAACCGTCCTTACAATGGGTTGCTACCAACGGGCTTACATTTCTTACACAGTAAATGACACCCGGGCGATCTCCGAATAAAATACAAAAGGCGAAGGAGCCGTTTAATAAAGAAACCACCTTCTTAATGGTTGCGATAGGATCTCCCTCATATAATTTGTTGATAAGAGCGGCAACCACTTCGGAATCGGTTTCGGAGGAAAGCTCTCCTGCCAAATTATATTCCGTTACCAGCTCATGATAATTCTCGATAATGCCGTTGTGAATCAGGGCAACGTTGCCTACCTTATGAGGATGGGCATTGTTGTTGGTAACACCACCATGGGTAGCCCAACGGGTGTGTCCGATTCCGCAGGTGGATTCGTCATCATCGCAGATGGCACGTAAGTCCTGCACCTTTCCAACGGTTTTTCGTAAAAATAGTTTTCCGGCTTCGTTCATGTATGCCATTCCGGCACTGTCGTAGCCGCGGTACTCAAGACGCTGCAGTCCGTCTAACACAATAGGACTGGCGGAAAGAGGACCGGTATATCCAATAATTCCACACATAGATGTTCTCCTTAATGATCAAATCAATACGTTATTCCTATTTTAGCATAAATGAAGACTCAAAACAAGGAAAGGGGCATGGTGGTATTGTACAATTTCCGAGTGGATTTTTTCCCAAAACTGAAATTGTTTTACAAACATGAAAATATGGTGAATTTAACATTGTAAAATAGTCCAAATTGTGATAAAAATGGTAATAGAGGCTTTTTGCGTTTGCCTCTGTTTTTGAGGAAGTAATTTACATTAGAAGAAAGGAATTATCAGGAAAAAAGCATTATGGGAATAACATCGATTTTATCGTTATTATCGGGAGTAGCTTTATTTTTGTATGGAATGTCTTTAATGGGCGACGGCTTGAAAAAAGCAGCCGGTGCCAAGCTGGAGCTGATTTTGTACAAGCTTACCAGTACTCCGCTTAAAGGCGTTTTATTGGGAACCGCGGTGACGGCTTTAATTCAGTCCTCATCCGCAACCACAGTTATGGTGGTAGGTTTCGTTAACACCGGTATGATGAAGGTTTCGCAGGCTATTGGAATTATTATGGGAGCCAATATCGGAACCAGTATTACCGGATGGATTCTTTGTTTATCTTACATTGACGGCTCGGAGGGAATTGCCCAGTTGTTATCAACAGCCACAATCTCCGCGGTAGTAGCTATCATTGGTATTTTGTTTAAAATGATCGGGAAGCGTTCGGTTCATCGGAACGTGGGAGACATTTTACTTGGTTTTTCTATTTTGATGATTGGTATGCAGACCATGAGTGGTGCGGTAAGTCCTCTTCGTGAGAATCCCCACTTCGTAAACCTGCTTACTATGTTTTCTAATCCTTTCATGGGTATTTTGGTGGGTATTGCTTTTACCGCGGTAATCCAGAGTGCATCGGCTTCAGTAGGTATTTTGCAGGCGTTGTCCATGACAGGAGCCATTAATTTTGCAACAGCTTTTCCTATTACCATGGGTATCGGTGTTGGTGCGGCCTGCCCCGTATTGTTGTCTTCCATCGGAACCAGCAAAAACGGCAAACGCACTGCTTACATTTATCTGATTAACGACTTGTTTGGAATGGTGTTCTGGTCCATTGCATTTTACGCAGTAAACGCGGTTGTGCATTTCCCGTTTATGGAGCGGACCATGACGCCGGTGGCCATTGCCATATTAAATACGGTATTCCGTGTGGCTACGGTTTGCATCTTGTTCCCATTTAGTAAGTATCTGGAAAGGCTGGTATTTACATTGGTGAAGGACTCCGAAGAGGAAAAGGAAGATCGTGCGGATTTCGACCTTTTGGAGGAGCGTTTCTTAAACTACCCGGCATTGGCCATTACCCAGTGTCACACTGCAATTAACGGTATGGCGAATCAGGCACGTAAGAATATCCACCGTGCCAATGATCTTTTTGAAGATTTTACAGACGAAAAGTTTGATAAGGTTCAGGAAAAAGAAAATATTGTGGATAAGTACGAGGATAAGCTGGGAACTTATTTAATGCAGCTTACCCGTAAGGAAATGACTACCAAGCAAAGTCAGCTTACCAGTGTGTTCCTGCATACTATCGGTGACTTTGAGCGTTTGGGAGACCATGCTGTAAATATTTCCAAAGCGGCACAGGAATTAAGCGAGAAGAAGATTAAGTTCTCACCGGAGGCGGATGCAGAGATTTCCGTATTGCGAAAGGCTACGTTCCGTATTTTGGATATGACGGTAGATGCTTTTTGCGCCGACGATATCGAAACGGCAATGACGGTTGAGCCTTTAAGACGCTTGATTGTAGATATGTGTAACGAGCTGAAATCCCGTCACATTGCCCGTCTTCGCAGCGGCGTTTGTGAAATGAAGCAGAGCTTTGCTTTTAACAATTTGCTTACAGATTATGAGCGTATTGCAGCTCACTGTTCCAACGTGGCAGTTGCCATGCTGGAGATTGAGGGTAGTGATTTCAGCACCCATAAATATTTAAGAACTTTCAAGTCCTTGAATCAGGATGAATTTACAAGATTATACAGTCAGTACGAGAATGAATTTCGTATTAAAGCCTTTGAAGGCTAGGCAGGAGCTCCGAAAACGGAGCTCCTTTTGTATATACATTATTCGGACACAGGAATGAATTATAATGAAAGATAGAGATTTTAGCACCTAAAACAGGGGGTATACCGAAATGAAAAATCGCAGAATAGGAATTGCAACGAAGGTCTTTCTTGTAGTAGTGGTACTGATTGTATTATCGGATGCAGTACTGGGAGTGAGCATTTATCGGAATATGAATAAGGAAATGTTGGGGCAGCTGAAGAAACAGGCTACGTCTCTGGCAGAATGTGCCGCCCAAAGCGTGGACGGAGAGGCATTTGAGGCACTTCGTACAAAGGGTGCAGAATCGGAGGAATTTTCGAAAATATATAATGAATTGGCTGTTTTTCTGGAGCATGGTGGTTTGGAATATGTTTATTCCTTACGCCTTCGGGATGACGGGACGCCGGAATATGTAGCCGACCCGGATCCGGAAGATGCGGCGGCTATGGGCGATGACTTTGACGAAGAACCGGCAATGCGGGAGGCCGTTGAAGGCAAAACCGTTGCCGGAAGCGAAATAACCACGGACAAGTGGGGCAGTCACCTTGATATGCTCCCTTCTAGGTAGACAAGAGAAATAATAAAATCTTGAACTACTTAGGAGGGAGCATTTTTATGTCC
>SVEZ01000018.1 GCA_015057115.1 Lachnospiraceae bacterium
CCTTTTTCATATTGTCGGGAAAATCAGAGAGAATTTCTGCATACCCCCCGACATTCCCGGCATAGACTCGTATTTTTACACCGGTTTTTCTGAATACATAATTCAGCAGTGCCTTTCCGGTTTTTGGAGATGTGTATGATGTCACAAAGCCGCTCTTTGCCGATTTTATTGTTCTCTTACTGCCTTTCTCCGTGAGATATTTATCGAGTTCCAAAACAAAACCCTGACATTCAGCAGGTATATCATTCAAAAATAGCATAAATGTTTCATCCATTATTGTGTTCTCCCTTTTCTAACTATCGGTAACCATATTTCATATTTTGTTTGGGCAGGGTCGGGATTGAGATACAGTTCAATCTCCGGCGCCTCGGCGTATTCATATCCGCTTGTAGGAAGCCATTGAGTTACAATTTTTGTTTCCAGCTCCTGCATTTTGATGACAGGCCCTTCTTCATAGAAAACCGCCCATGTGGAATTGGGCACAACCATTTCTTCAAATTCGCCCGCCGCCTTAGTCGTAGCGACTGCGATATAGTATTCCCATTCGTCTTTTTCGTTGCAGACGCTTACGCCCATAAGACCGTAAATATCCGTGTCCATCATAGCCGCCAGTTTCTCAATTGTTCCGTCCATCGCGCTTTCCCGCCAGAATTTCGGCGTAATCCGAAAGTTCTCTTCCAAAGTTGATTTTAGCGGAATTTTCTTTCCGACTACTCTTATGGCTTCTCGGTTCTCAATTCTGTAATTCATCTCCTGCGCTCCTCTCACAGTCATCTGAAATACAATAGGCGGAAATGCTTTCAGCGAAATATCGTTCGCTCTTGCCTGCGTCGGAGTGACACCGTGAACCGTTTGAAATGCTCTGTTAAAAGCAGTCGGCGAATCTTAGCCGTATTTAACAGCCACATCTATAACTTTGACATTTTTATCTTTCAAATCCACTGCGGCAAGTGACATTCTTCGCTTTCTTATGTATTCCGTCAATGTAATACCGCCGATATAGGTGAAAATCCTTTGAAAATGATGGGCGGAACATCCGGCCAACCTGCCGAGTTTGTCCAAATCCGGCTCTTCAAGAATATGTTCTTCGATATAATTCACGGCGGCATTCATTTTTTGAATCCATTCCATTTGACTGCCTCCTTTCTTTGAGATATACGTATTATACAGAATTGATTCGAGCGCGTCCTCGCATATTCAGACCAAATATTGAGAGTTATAAAAAAGGAATTTACCAAATTCGCAAATCCCGATTTGTAATCGTCTATAAGACTGGAAGATAAATTAGCTACTGTTTCGAGTTCCTCATATACACGCTTGTGGACACCGTTTGGATGTTTGTCATCCAGAATGATATGTTCACCGACCTTCTTGGGAATGTCGGATATTACATGAAAAAAATATTGTTCTTCCATTACATTCTCCCTATTGAAATGGCCGGACACATAGCCCGGCCGAAATTCATTTTAATTCAGCATTGTTTCTTTTTAAAAAGTCTATATCGCTACCATACTTCATGGCAGTTTCCATATCGTTATTCATAAAGCTCTCAAACAATTCTTCAGGTATCTTTCCTGGACGAGTTCTTTCATAAATTGTGAGGTTCTTGGAATGCTTACATTTCTTACATCGATATATCAGCCATACATCAACACTCTTACCGTTAGCATTTACTCTAAATTTATAGGAATTGATAAACTCCTGTTTCTTCCCACAACCTCCACATCTAAAGAACACTCTTGTTTTGGTATGATCAGACAGAAGGGGCACCTTTGCTTATGGCCAGCCTCTGATTCCTGAGGATTCTCTGAATGCTTTTCTCCGACAAGGAAAACCTGTGTGCAAGTTCGTGTATTCCTATTCCGCCTATGTAGTTTTCGTATATTTCTTCATTTCTTTCACGAAAGAAGACCTTGGCAGAAGTCGTGGTTCCCCACTCCTGTTTTTCCTTGCAGGGAATATAGATCATTTTTCCGTCTACATATTGCTGAATCGTTTCTATTAATTCCTGCGGCAGCACATTCTCTGCCTTTATATAGCTCATATCGTTCCTCCTAACATCATTTCTCTTAGGATTCATCTGAGCTTACGATTCATTTTTTTTAAGCTCAGACTACTGAGCGATAACAACTCTGATGTTCATATAATCATGCTCCTTTCCTTTCATATAAAGTATAATCTCTGTTAATTGTACGTGAACACAACTCAAGGTTCAACCTTAACAACAATTATAAAAGAACTTGCGCCATAAATCATGGCATTATATCATCTGAAAATGCCTCATAGTATCTTCTATCCCCTTAGCCTTCTCTTCCGGACATCCCGGCTGTCTGCTATTCTCAGATTTTGGCTTATTGTAGTTCTCTCTTTCTATAATTCCATGCTTCTTCTTTACCTGAGCAATATTCTTTATTCTATTAAAGCATCTTTTGTAACTGTTTTTGAATAAGCAAAATCTATGTCACCATCTATAAGTACTATATCTCTGTACATATTAGGATTAAGGAGTTTTATCACTTCAGCCTGTGAGATATAAAAACTAATCCCCGGGGCATTGCAACTCATAAGATCTACGCCGGCATCCTCAACATCTTTATGTTTGATCAGATATAAAATGTTCTCTATACAGCTGTACTCTCTGTAGTCTCTCAAGTCCGAATCATAACCGTAATTCTTATTAGGATTATCTGCATCATAATCAAATGTTGGAATGATCAGGTCGTTGTTCTCAATCCTCAATTTATCAAATGCATAGCCGTCATCATATACAGAAAAAAATATGCCCCGTCCAACAATAAAACTCTCAATATAAGGAGTTCCATTATTGATATGGATATACTGTTGAATTTGAAGGTCATTCTTGCCAAGAACATCAGCGTCAATCAACTCGGAAAGCTTAACTCTGCTTAGACTTATACTCTCTATCAAATCCCTCTTTGAAATCAGTTTTTCTTTTTCGTTATTGATTTCCTTAACATAGTCAATCTCTTCCATATACTCGTTAACACTCTGATAACCGGCCATCCTAGCTTCACTCTCAAACATTTTTCCGGCTACAATAAACTTGAGCGGATAGATACTCTTTATCGCTTCTGTGTTATTTCGCAAAGTCTCAACACGAGTTATCTCTATATGCTTAAGCTTTTTCATAACGTCTATGTCAGACGTTAAGATAGTATTAAAATCGCTTTCCAAAACCAAGGCTGGTAAATCTTTAATATGTTTAACTATTTCAGGATATTCACCTTGTAACTGTTCTATGCTTTTGCATCCAAGTGCTTTCCTGACATCCTTTGCTAATAAGTATACCTTGTCTTCAACCACTATTCTGGTTCTAAACAGACTGATTCTATTCATGAAGTTTCCCCGATTTCTTAGCAAGTTGCTTATCTTCCTTTTGTACTCTTCTTTCCAATTTTCTAATATCCTCAGAAGGAGGAAGACTCTCCGGTTTGATTCCCCTTTGCCCCAGCATCTCTCTTACAGAACTGTTGTTGTCAACATGTTCAACCGTTATAGCAGACTCCCCTTGTAAATCCTTTTCTTCAACATTGTAATTTGTCATCTCTGTTGCAAGATTCTTGGCTGCTATTGTAAGTGTCGGCAAAAAATCTGCCAACGGCCTTGAGCCCTTGACACCAAGACGTTCTTTCATTTCTTTGGTGGTATATCCTCCAAATAAAGCCACATCACCTTTTGAGCGTATTCTTGCGAACCCGGCATCGTCGACACCACGCTCATAGATATTCTGAGATAGTCGCTTTTCCGACTCCTTAAGCTTACCACGAGCTTCTGTTCTTTCTATATATGCAATTCGTTCTTCAATAAGTTCCTGCTTTCTTGTTTGCACCGCAAAATAACTCTGCGCGAATGCGATCTGTTCCTTTCGGGGATCTCCATTCTCAGCAATGAGATAGCAGGCATAACGAGTAAGCATATAGTCATCAACTTCTCGGTTGCCACCCTTACCGATTTTTATCATTTTGCTGACGCCAGCAAAATGATCCGTTACCACAATCCCGTTGTTTTCACAAGAAATCTTTGCCTTTTCTACGGTCTTCTCAAAATTTCTCCATTGAGCATATTCAAGCAGCCCCATCAATTCTCTAGCAAACCAGAATTCAATGCCATTCTCTTCATGCCTGATATCATCAAATCTTTTCTTATACTGTGTTATCGCTTTTTTCTCCAAATCATTCCCCTCCTACTACTTCATACTTTTCCAAAACACAAACTCGCATAAGCGGTTCTGTTCCACCGTGGTATGGTTTAGAAGCTCTCACATCGTAAAGATTCTTATCAATATTGTCAGAAATATTATATTGAAGATGTCTGAGAACACGCCAAATATCAATGAGGTTTTGGCAGGCCTCACTTTTATATGAATCTCTGAACATTACATTCAAAGCCGCTCGTAATCTTTATGTTAATTCATCTCTCGAAGCAATCCATTCATAAAATCTTTTATCATTCTCAGGATCTTCTTTATCATAAAAAAACCTATCTTCAGCAATAATGTCAGCAACCAAATCTGGTTGATTCATCAGAATACGTCCATATATTTCCGTAGATAGAATCAACAAGTTTAGCTGTTCTTCTGTCAACTCTACTTCCAATTTCATGCTTCTTTACCTTCCTTGACATTTATATTCTTGAATTATATAATATTACCAATGGTAATATTATATAATTACCATTGGTAACTGTCAAGGAGGTTTCTTATGCATTCATCATCTAATACACTTGTTCCTGAACGCTTAAAATCTGTAAGGGAAAGGCTTAATCTCTCTAAGGCGGAAGCTGCAAGAAAGATAGGCTTAACCGCAGCATCTTATGTCAGATACGAATCAGGAGACCGTTGTCCCTCATCTCAAGTCCTTATGACAATTGCAGAAAAATTAGGAACATCTACCGCTTTTCTATCCGGAGAGACAGATGATATATCTCCGGACGTAATCAGCATTTCGAAAAATAATGAACCTCTCTTATTTGAACTAATAAACGATGCACAAAGTGCAGATGATATGACTTTACAACGGTTACTTAGCTATTATCATCAGCTTAAAGCTAACGATTAGATGTTCCTTCGTCCTTAATCCGATAATAGTCTTCCATATCAACCGTAAGATGAACATATGTATCCGACTTACGTTTCGTGAGTAAACAACAGGTCTCCACATGCACCGTACTCGGGAACATATCCACACACTGTACCTTCTTCACTTCATAACCACGGGCCTGCAGCACTTCCAAATCTCTTGCCAAGCTGGTTGGTTTACAGGAAATATAGACCATTTTATCTACACCATAGGCGATAATCTTCTCTAACGCCTTTGGATGAATACCATCCCGCGGCGGATCAAGGACAATGAAATCCGGCTTCTCGGTTACATTATCCAGCACTTTTAAAACATCCCCGGCAATAAATTCGCAGTTGGTTAAACCATTTAATTCCGCGTTAACCTTCGCTGCCTCCACCGCTTCTTCCACGATTTCCACACCGATAACCTTCTTTGCCGCCGGACTTAACATCTGGGCAATAGTACCGGTTCCGGAATACAAATCATAAACGATAGAATCCTTGCCAAGTTCTCCAATAAAACCTCTGGCAGTCTCATATAACTTCTCTGCTCCCAGGGAATTTGTTTGGAAAAATGAAAAGGGTGTAATCTTAAATTTAAGTCCTAAAAGTTCTTCATAAAAGTAATCCTGTCCGTAAAGAATTTCCGTTCCTTCATCCGTAATCGTATCCGCAACTCCGTCGTTTTTGGTATGAAGTACACCTTTCAATTCTCCTGCAAGATTTCCTGCATTTCCTAAGCCCTCAATGAGGTCAGAATAGGCACGAAGCATTTCCCCTTCACTTCCATAACGGGCCAAAACCGCCTCATCCACCTGAGCTGTGGTTACCAAATCCACCAAAATCTCTTCTGTCCGTTTTGCCTTCCGAACCAACAAATGACGTAAGTATCCGGTATGACGAATTTTATGGAAAAAAGTGGCTCCCGCTTCCCGGAAAAACTCCTGGGTTGCCATAAGGATTTTCCTAAAATCCTCGTCCACAATTTTACACTGGTCCACTGTCACAATATCATAAAAACTGCCTCTTTTATGCATACCAAGAGCAAGAGGACCGTCCTTATAAGCATCTCCGAAAGAAAACTCCATCTTATTGCGGTATTCCTCGCAAAGAGGACTTGAAACGATAGGCGCCCACACTTCCTCCAGTGCATCTTCTTTTATCACTTCTGTTAAAAGCGCCTTTACCTGATTTTCTTTTAAGGCAAGCTGATCCTCATAAGAAATATGCTGATAGGTACAACCGCCACACTCTCCGAAATGAGGACATTTCGGCTCTGCCAACTGGTTCTCTGCCGGCTGAAGCACCTCCAAAAGTTCTCCTTCTGCTTTTCCCTTTCTTTTTTTCTTAATCCGAACAGATACCTGCTGCCCCGGCAATACATTCTTCACTGTAACGTCGCCTTCACCTTCTACACACACCCGTCCTTTATTTGGAAAATCAACTCTATATACCGTTCCTTCTACAATCTGACCTTTTTTCATCCTGTTTTACTCCTAAAAAGGACTCGCATGTTGCTGCGAGTCCTGTCGTTACCTTTCTAACTCTGTTCTATTGTTTCGACTAGTCTTCCTTGTCCTCAGCTTCTTCGCTCTCGCAAGTCTTCTCGTCTGCTTCTTCCATCTCTAATGGCTCTTCCTCAAAAAAGTCATCGTCGAACTCGTCATCGAAATCATCCTCGAAGTCATCATAATAATCCGGTGCGAAGAATTTATAAACTGCGTAAGCAACTCCCGCAATGGCTACAACTGCACCTACAATCGCAAGTACACATACAACCGTCTTCTTCTTTTTCTTTGTTTCTTCTTCTTTGTGTAATAAATCATACAGTGCAGTGGAATTAACCAGTTCCTCAAGTCTCTTTGTATTCATGGTACTCGCTCCTTTACATTTAAAAATTATTACCTTTAGTATATCACAGCAGCAAGCATTTTACAATCAACCTGCGGATTTTTCTGAAAAATTATACTTCCACCTATACCTTCTGCAATTTTGCAAACATGGCAAACATCTTCTTGGTGCCAAAAGTGTCAAAATCCACAGTTACTTCATAGTCACGTCCGCCTTCTACAATCTGGGTTACGGTTCCCACGCCAAACTTAATGTGACGAACCCGGTCACCCACTCCATAATCGAGGGTAATTCCTTCCGCCTTCCGTGCCGCGTAGGTCTGCATCGACGGCTGTGTTCCAAAAGCCTTCGTCTTAAATGCCTGTTTCGCCTTTCGATAGGTATCCTCCCTGGGCATATCTTCCGTGGCATGTTTCTTAATGTATCCGGATAAAACCTCCTCCGGAAGCTCTTTTACAAAACGGGACACTGCATTATACTGGGTTTCTCCCCGCAACATTCTGGCACGGGCAGCTGTCATGGTCAATCTGTCCTTGGCACGGGTAATACCTACATAGCAAAGTCTTCGCTCCTCTTCCAAGTCATCCCGGTCGTCGGAGGTAATACACATGTAGGACGGGAAAATGCCATCCTCCATACCGGACATGTACACATTCGGAAATTCCAGTCCCTTCGCCCCGTGAAGGGTCATTAATACCACATAGTCGCTGTTCTCGTCATAACTGTCAATATCCGCCACCAGCGCAACTTCCTCCAAAAATCCATTCAGAGAAGGATCTTCATTCGTCTGCTCATAATCTGCCAGCTTACTGATTAACTCGTCGATATTCTCAATTCTTGCCTTGGCCTCTTCCGTGCCTTCCGCCTCAAGCTCCGCCACATAGCCGGTCTCCTCTATTAAATACTTCAGAACCGCCAGCGCCTCCTCACTCCACAGCATGCCTCTGCAATGCTCGATCAACTCTACAAAGGGGGCAATCTTGGTTGCCGCCTTTCCGATTCCCGGAATCTCTTTTGCCTGCTTTAAGGCGTCGTAAAAGCTGATATCATGGGTATAGGCATACTCTGCCACCCTACTCTGAGTAGTAAGCCCGATTCCCCGTTTGGGTACGTTAAGCACACGGGTTACCGCCAAATCATCCCTGCCGTTATCAATAGTCTTTAAATATGCCAACAGATCCTTGATTTCCTTTCTGGCATAAAAGTTCACGCCTCCCACCAGCTTATAAGGGATATTACTTGCCACAAACCGCTCCTCCAAAAGACGGGACTGGGCATTTGTCCGGTACAAAACCGCAAAATCCGAGTACCCACCTTCGCCGGCTGTAACCCGCTTACGAATGTCATTTGCAATGTAATAGGCTTCTTCCTGGGCATTCTCAAACTGCTCAAAAGCCACCTTCGCACCTTCCTCCCGCTCCGTCCATAAAGCCTTGCTTTTCCGCCCCTTATTATTGGCAATCACCTCGTTGGCAGCTTTCAAAATGGTCTTGGTTGAACGGTAATTCTGTTCCAGCTTTATCACCTTTGCGTTGGGATATACGGATTCAAAACTTAAAATGTTCTGAATGTTGGCCCCCCGGAATTTATAGATAGACTGATCATCATCACCCACTACACACAGGTTATTGTACTTGCCGGCCAAAAGCTTGATCAACATAAACTGTGCCGTGTTGGTATCCTGGTACTCATCCACCATCACGTAACGGAAACGTTCCTGATACGCTTCCCTTACTTCGGCATCCACACTCAAAAGCTCTACAGTCTTCATAATTAAATCGTCAAAATCCATGGCATTGTTTTTCAAAAGTGCCTTCTGATACTCCGCATATACCGTAGCAATCTTTAACTGCTTATAATCTCCCCCTGCCTGCAGCCGGAAATCATTGGGATCCATAAGCTCATTCTTGGCAGAAGAGATTACATTTAAAAACATCTTCTCTTTGTATATCTTGGTATCAATCTCCAGTCGCTTGCAGATATCCTTCATTAATGCCTTCTGATCATCGCTATCATAAATAGTAAAGGTCGTGTCAAACCCAAGTCGATCTACGTAGCGACGCAAAATGCGGACGCAGCAGGAGTGAAAGGTTGACACCCATACTGCATCTCCTCCAAACCCCACCAGTTCCTCAATTCGGCTCTTCATCTCTGCTGCCGCCTTATTGGTAAAGGTAATGGCAAGAATATGAAAAGGATCTACTCCCTTCTCCTCAATCAAATACGCCGTCCGGTTGGTAAGCACTCTGGTCTTTCCGGAACCGGCTCCCGCCAGAATTAGCACCGGACCTTCCGTGGTAAAGACACCTTCCTGCTGTTCTTTATTTAACATCTGTGTTGAAATCATTGATCTATCTCTCCAAAATCATCTATTCTTCCAATTTTCGTCAGTAAAAACAGTGTACCACATCTGAAGACAAATCTCAACAAAATCGAACAAACATTTGCCATCAAAAAATGCTTGTCATGTAGTTTTCAATACTATATAATGTAATAAGGAAAAAATTGACGGGTGATGTTATGACTATCAAACAAGAGGATATATTAAACAGCATATTAGAAGGGCTCTCCCATATGACCCCTATTAAAACGGCAGATTTGCCCAATATTAATCTCTACATGGATCAGCTCACCACCTTTATGGACGAGCGTTTAGAGCACACCAAGCGTTATGGCGAAGACAAGGTTCTTACCAAGACCATGATTAACAATTATGCCAAGAATAACATTCTTCCTCCTCCGGAGAAGAAGCAGTACTCTTCCGAGCATCTGATTACCTTGGTGTTTATCTATTATTTTAAGAATATCCTTTCCATTACGGATATTCAGAAAATCTTAGATCCGATTCATGAGAAATACTTTGGGAACAAGGATTTCAGCATCCAGAAGATTTATGAAGAGGTCTATGCCTTAGAATCCGGTGCCATGGACACCCTCACCGAAGATGTGCGTGAGAAGTTTTCCATCAGCCGCACTGCTTTTGAGGACATTCCGGAATCCGAACGGGAATTCCTGCAGCAGTTTGCTTTTATTTGCGAGCTGTGCTTCGATATTTATCTGAAGAAGCTGATTGTAGAAAAACTTATTGATGAATTGCCGGATCGTAGCCAGCGTGCCAAAGAAGCCAAAGAGAAAAAGAAAGCCATGAAGGCTGCCGCCAAAGAAAGGAAAAAATAATTTAGGGGTGATTGTCCATGACAACCACCCCTGTTTTACTACTCTGTTTTCCCACACACTCTCGGTAAAATCTCTTCATAAGAATTATTTCCGTACATCAATGCTCTGTTTACTCGACTGATGGTTGCGGTAGAAGCTCCGGTAACGGATGCGATTTCCTGATATTTCCGCTTTTCCATTAAAAGCTGAGCAACCTCCAAACGTTGACTGATGTCCTGTAATTCCTTAATTGTAAACAAATCCTCAAAAAAATCCTGTGCCTCTTCCCGGTTCTTTAACTCCAGAAAGCAATTTACCAACAGATCCATATTTGCATTTTCAATTCTCTTACCCATATTCTCTTACTCCTCAGCAAATTTTATCCACGGTACTAATTCCTCCACAGCCGGCTGACCCTTTGCAGACGTTTTTCCCACCGCTCCAAAAGTAACGACGCTTCCGGTTTCCTTCAGATTCTTTCTGGTTATTTCTCCCGCTTCTCCCATGGCCATGGAAATAAGGGGAACCGGAAAGTTCCGGGTAAACCGATAACTTGCTTTTGTAAAACGTTTCACATCTTCCTCTGTTTCTGCCATAACCGCAAGCTTCACCACCTCTGCCCCGGTCTCATACAACCGTTCCAAAAGCGACTCCATATCTTCCGGCGTTCCTTCAGGATCATGGAAGGATGCCACCACCGGAATTCCCAGTGATTGCAACTGCCTGATCCATTGTGGTGCCTTTGCAAAAGCAAGAGCCTCCACATCTACCGCATCCACAAACCCACTGGATGCAGCAAGCAAAATCAGTTTCTCATACGCTTCCGAAGATAAGGTTCTTTGTCCTCCCTCCGTGGCATTCCGCCAGGTAAAAAGGTAAGGTCTTTTCGGTTCAAGCTCACGTAAACCCTGTAATGCGTGCTCAACCGCCAAAGAATCCCCATAATTCTCAAAATAATCCATCCGGATTTCAATCAGGTCAACAAAAAAACTGCCCTCTGTTTCCCTTTTCTTTACTTCCATCAGATGAGCCTTCATTGAAGCCTCATCCCTTCCGAAAATGGAAACTGCCAGCTTCGGTCTGCCCTCTTCTAGAACCATGGTTCCTATCTTCGTCATGCACCTGCTCCTAGTATTTTTCCCGTTTATCACATTACCATTATAAAGCATCACGCAAAAATTTCAACCGTTTTTCCATAAACTCTGACTACTTTATGAAAGATATGCATCCTCTTTCTCCGGCAGAATCTGTGCAAGGATAATTCCGAAAAGTGCAGCCAGTGCCAATCCGGAGATTGTAACACCTCCCGCAACCGGAAGACTGTCGCATCCGATTCCGACTACCAGAATCAGAGCCGCAATCATCAGGTTTCGACTGCTTCCAAGATTAATTTTGGAGTTGATTAAAATTCTGGCACCCACAGCAGAAATCATTCCGTATAACACGATACTGATGGCTCCGGATACCACGGACGGAATACTGGTGATAACTCCACCGATTTTTCCAAAAATACCCAGAATCATAGCAATTACCGCTGCAATCCGGATAATGGACGGATCATAATTCTTAGTCACCGCCAACACACCTGTATTTTCTCCATAGGTAGTATTTGCCGGTCCGCCTAAAAGTCCCGCGAACATGGTTGCAAGTCCGTCACCTAAGATGGTACGGTGCACACCCGGATCTTCAAAGAAGTTCTGTCCTACAACCGCTCCATTGGTGGTAATATCTCCCACGTGCTCAATAATGGTAACCAAGGCAATTGGTGCCAACGCCAAAATTGCTTCCGTCTTAAATGTGGGCGGCAACAGAATCTGCTGCATAATGCTTTTATCCGTAAAAGCTATGAAGTTTGCTTCCTTCACTGCTGTGAAGTCTGTAAATCCCAGGATACCACTGACAATGAATCCTGCTATGATACCGAAAAGAATAGGCATTAAGTTGAAAATTCCCTTCGCATATACCGAGAATCCTATAATTGTGGCCAATACAACTCCGGTGACAATCAGGCACTTGGGATTATACACGCCATTCCAGGTAGTGGCATTTGTGATACCGGAACCGCTTAAACGAAGTCCAATAACAATAATAATCGGACCTGTTACGATAGGCGGTAAAAGCTTGTTTACCTTTTCATATCCGATACACTTAATTAAAAGCGCGACCAGTACATACACGAAGCCTGCTACCATCAATGCGCCTTTTACCGCAGCCAGCTTATCCAAATAATCAGGATCTCCCATTCGGGAGTCTCCGATAATGCTGATGACGCCTCCCATAAAGGCAAAACTGGATCCCAAAAATACCGGCACTTTTCTCTTGGTTACACTGTGGAAAATCAGGGTTCCCGCCCCTGCACAGAATAAAGTGATGGACGTATTCAGTCCTGTCAGTGCCGGAACCAGTACGGTTGCTCCAAACATTGCCAATACGTGCTGAAATCCCAGAATTAGTTTCTGTACACTTGTTTTTTCTTTCATCTTTTCCTCCTTTGTGTTGCGGTTTCTCTTTTTTACCCGAAAAGAAACACCCCGAAGGGTGTTTCTAAATTATAAGTTCTTAAGAACTTCGTATGCTTTCTCTAAATACGGATTCTCGATTTCGTCAAAGCATCCTTCATCCGCCTTCTGAGCATAAGCAGGATTTAAAGGCAGTTTTCCTAACACTTCCATATTGTTAGCTTTTGCCACTTCATCAATCTTGCTTTCTCCGAAGATAGTAATTTCCTTTCCACAATCGGGACACTTTAAAAAGCTGTAGTTTTCTACAACTCCCAAAATCGGAATATTCATCATGTTGGCCATATTTACGGCCTTCTTAACAATCATCTGTACCAGTTCCTGTGGAGAAGTAACGATAACGATACCATCCACCGGAAGGGACTGAAATACAGTAAGTGGAACATCACCGGTTCCCGGTGGCATATCCACAAATAAATAATCAATATCGCCCCAAACCACGTCACTGTAAAACTGTTTAACAGTTCCGGCTAAAATAGGACCTCTCCAAACAACGGGAGCTTCCTCGTCCTCAACCAACAGGTTAAGGGAAATAATCTTGGTGCCGTCTTTGGCTTCAACAGGCATAATACCCATTTCTGTACCAACTGCAGGTCCTTTTACACCAAACATCTTTGGAATAGATGGTCCGGTAATATCTGCATCTAAAATACCTACCTTATATCCCAACTTATTCATCTGTGCCGCTAAAGATGCGGTAACGAATGATTTACCAACGCCACCTTTTCCGCTGACGATACCAATCACTTTCTTAATTGATGAATACTGATTCATTTCTGCTAAAAAGCTTTCTTTGGCGGCCTGTCCGCCTGCTGCACTTGGACAACCCTCACAGCTTTCTCTGGAACAGCTTCCTGCTGATGCACACTGCTCTGCCATAATACCCTCCTCATATCCGCGCAAAAAAAAACATCGATAACGACGTTTTCCTTCGTCTGCAATTTCAATTTTTTATTATTATAATTCACTGTCCACACAAAAGCAAGAGATTTTGAAGAATAAGTAAACAATGATTGTACTTTCTTGCATACTGTGATAGAATTTAAGTAGTTTAGGAAGGGACAATGAAGGTGGGCTTATGAAATTTGTAAAATCACAGGATTTAAAAGTTGGCATGCGACTTGCCAAGCCAATCTACAATCGGTTAGGTGTTTTGCTTTATGATCGTGAAAGCACTTTAACCGCCCAGGCTGTGACCAGTGTTGAGAACTTTGGTCTCATTGGTCTGTACATTTTGGAGCCGGCAGAACCGGCACCGCCTCTTTCCTCGGAGGAAGCAGAATTTGAGCGTTTCCAGACTATTTACATGTTCCGTTTACGTGAGATTCTGGAGGCTTTACGAGAAGGAAAGGCAACCAGGGATATTTATACCCTGTCTGAAACGATTCTTGATGAATATGGAAGTCTGGATCATCGTTTCCCATTTTCTCAGAATTTACGAAGTGCTGAAGACTATCACTATAAGCATAGCTTAAATGTTGCAATTTTATGTGCTATGATTGCACATCAGTTGAGAATGCAGCATAACAGTGCTATCGCTTTGGTTGCTGCTGCACTTTTACACGATATAGGTCTTTTGGATTTACCTAAGAGCATTATGGAAAAGAGCGAAGCGGATCTTACGGAGCAGGATGTTGAGGTTCTCACCCAGCACATGCGTTCCAGCTATCAGATGCTTCATCCGGATTCCAATCTCTTTGATCTTCCGCTTGAAACACTGTCCATCATTGGTCAGACCAGCCAGAACTATTATCATCCGAATCATCCGGTTGAGCATAACGTCCGCTGGTCCATTTCCGCAAAGGTACTTTTAGTCGCCAGCGAATATGATACCATGACGGCAATGCAGCTGAACAATCCGCCTATATCCGATATTATGGCGTTCCGCTTTTTAAATGATAATCCAACTTACTATGATACCCGTGTAGTGAAGGCATTAACCGACAGCATTCACATTGTTCCACGTGGTTGCAGTGTGGTATTATCCAACAACCAGAAAGCCATGGTTATCGAGGCCAACTCTGTTAACTTTATGGAGCCGGTTGTATTGCAGTTCTCCGATAACCGCATTATCGATCTTGCCAATCCACATGATGCCCGCGGTCTCCGCATCACCGACATCATGAAGACCATGGACAACCGTATTGAAATCGATCAGGATACTTTAAAGCAGTTTACTGTAGACGAGCACCTGAGCACAGAGCTCAACAAGATACGTTCCCGCAAGGCGAAATTAATCGGCAAGGGCAAAGAACCTGCCAATGTAATTAAGAAGAAGCCGCGCCTGTTGTAAAGCAATTATAGAACATTTTTAATCATTATTATATGCAAAAACGAGGAAGCATTTGCCGCTTCCTCGTTTTTTCTATCCAGGCTAACGGTCTCGTTTGCCTAGTTTCCACTATTTCTTTTCAGGCTAACGGCTTCGTTTGCCTGGATTCTACTTTTTCCTTTCGGGCTATCGCCGTCGTTTGCCTGGATTCCCCTTTTTCTGCACAGGCTATTGGTTTTTCACGATTTCTTCGTTTTTTTGTTTGCCTGTAATTCATTTTCTTCTCTCAGGCTAATTTTCTTGTTTGCCTGTAATTCATTTTCTTCTCTCAGGCTAATTTTCTTATTTGCCTGAGACTTCATTCCTTTTCTCGGGCAAACAATCCTGTTAGCCCATATTACAAATCTTCAAACGGGCAAATGAATCAATAGACAACAAAGAGCCACACACTATAAACATTCACTGCAACGCAACAAATCCAGAATAGTAGCGGCAATGCATTCTTGAAAGCACCCATCGGTTCTTGTGTCGGTTTGGTCATAAACATAATTTCCTTTTTTTACTCCATTTCCCGCATCTTCCAACGCTTTATTGTAATCGTAATTTGTTTGCGACTGCAATAACGTTGCTTCATTCCTAAATCTTAACACAATCCTGTCAAACACAAATGCGACCGGTATATTACAGGCGCATGACATCTGGAGACGTCGGTACTTAGCTTTGGGAACAGGGGGAATCCCGCGAGGCGCAGCCTCAGCGGAATCCCCCCTGTTCACGAAGGTTATGTACCGCTACGTCGGAAGCTGAGCGCAAGCGCTCATGCGTCGTAATATACCGGTCGCATTTGAATTACATTTATTTATTCGGCTTCATAACTTCCAATCCACCCATATACGGCTGCAGTGCCTTTGGAATGCGAACGCTTCCGTCTTCCTGCAGATTGTTCTCTAAAAACGCAATTAACATACGTGGTGGAGCCACTACGGTGTTGTTTAAGGTATGTGGCAAATACTTGCCCTTCTCGCCGTTTACACGGATTTTCAGACGACGTGCCTGAGCATCTCCAAGGTTGGAACAACTTCCTACCTCAAAGTACTTCTGCTGACGTGGAGACCATGCTTCTACATCAATGGAACGCACCTTTAAGTCTGCCAAATCTCCGGAACAGCACTCTAAGGTACGTACCGGAATGTCCATGCTTCTAAAGAGTTCTACGGTATACTGCCACATCTTATCGAACCACTCTTTGGATTCTTCCGGCTTACATACCACGATCATTTCCTGTTTCTCAAACTGGTGAATACGATAAACACCACGCTCCTCGATACCGTGAGCGCCCTTCTCCTTACGGAAGCATGGAGAATAGCTGGTCAAGGTCTGCGGCAGATCTTTTTCCTGAATGATGGTGTCGATAAAACGACCGATCATGGAATGCTCGCTGGTTCCGATGAGGTAAAGGTCTTCTCCCTCAATCTTGTACATCATGGCATCCATCTCAGCAAAACTCATAACACCGCTTGCCACTTCTCCACGAATCATAAACGGTGGGATGCAGTAAGTAAATCCCTTGTTGATCATAAAATCTCTTGCGTAGGAAATAATGGATGAATGTAATCTTGCAATATCTCCCAAGAGATAGTAAAATCCGTTTCCGGCAACCTTTCTTGCACCATCTAAATCAAGTCCGCTTAATGCTTCCATGATTTCCGCATGATACGGAATTTCATAGGAAGGCACTACCGGCTCTCCGAATTTCTCAACTTCCACATTTTCGGAATCGTCTTTTCCGATGGGTACGCAAGGATCGATAATGTTCGGAATCACCATCAGACGCTTTCTTACTTCTTCCTGCATCTGCTGTTCCTGTGTTTCCAGTTCGGCCAGGGTTTCCGCATCCTTGTTTACCTGTGCTTTTAACGCTTCTGCTTCTTCCTTCTTGCCCTGTCCCATTAATGCACCGATCTGCTTAGACAACTTCTTACGGTTTGCACGAAGCTCGTCCGCCTGCTGCTGTGCCGCGCGGGACTTCTTATCGTATTCGATTACCTCGTCTACCAACGGCAATTTATCTTCCTGAAACTTTTTACGGATATTTTCCTTCACAACCTCCGGATTCTCACGTAAAAATTTAACGTCTATCATAGAGTTCTTCCTCCTGTAATTCTTTGATTCTATGAAACTTCATTCATCGTATCTGTTTCATCAATACCCTTCTTTTAAATCGCAAGGATCATAATATGTCGTACCGTCTTGTTTTAAAAAAATAAACCCACGTTTTCCACCAACAAACGCATCCAACTCAAAGAAATTTCCTTTCCTCATTTCTCCGGCTGAATTAAAGATAAATCCCCAGCCTTCATGATGATAGCGTATGGTCTTTTTTACTCCTGGCTTTAATTTAATCAGCCTGTTCAGTGGTATTCCTCTAATGCTTCCCCCATATCGAATCCCCATCTCCTGCATCACTATGTCTTCCTTACTGTAATTTTTTATGGTCACTCTGATACCGACTACCCTGCCGTTATCCATTTCGGTCTTATAACCCAAAAGACGCACATCAAGTTTCTTCCGAACATCAATTTCGATGGTTTCTTCTCCCTCATCAGTTGCAACAGTTAAAGGGACAATTCCGGCTTTCCCCTTTTGCGGATGAAGCACATAATAAAGTACCTTACCACTAGAATTTCTAAGTTTCTTAACTGTCAAAATTGATGGATCCCCAGAAGTTACTTTATAGTTTTTATATTTGTCTCCGTATCCTTTCAAAATATATCTGCTATCTTTTTCTTTCCATGTTCCAATACCGGATGAATAAACGATTTTCGGATAATTCAGTCCCGACTTCTTTATTACAACCTTCACGGTTTTCTTTGACTTTCCAGCTTGGATGGTAATACTCGTTTTCCCAGCTTTTTTGCAAATAAATGTATTTCTTTCACCATATGCTTCTTTAAGCTTGTCGGGATTGTTTATTATCATTTTTGCGCCCCAATCAGGACCGGAATCAGACATATTTTCCTTCCCGGAAACCTTAATGAAATAGTGAACCTTAATCCACTGCCCCTCATAACCCACGATGGTTCTGTAACCTTCCGGAATAAGAACCTTACAGGATGCCGCTTCAGCTTTTATGCTAATCATACCCGATAATAACAGTGTCACAACTAAAGTCAGCGACATCATTCTTTTTTTCATAAACGTTTACCTCTCTAACTACATTAAGAGGGCTGCGCTTGCAGCCCTCTGTTATACTCTGATTATTTCAGAATCTAGTTGTTTTTCTTTACCTTCATCATGTACCAGATAGCACCGGTTAAGCATACAGAAGAGTATGCACCGGCAATGATACCTGCCATAAGTGGTAAGGAGAACTCCTTAATGGAGGTTACACCCATAACATACAGACAAGCCACCATTACGAAGGTTGTAATGGAAGTATTGATACTTCTGGACAAGGTCTGTGTAATGCTTCGGTTAACAACTTCCTTCAAGCGCTCTGCATCTCTTGTAGAGCTTCCGTTCAGGTTCTCTCTGATACGGTCAAAGATAACGATGGTTGCGTTGATGGAGTAACCAACGATAGTAAGCATAACCGCAATGAAGGTATTACCTACGGAAATACGAGCGATTGCGTAGCATGCAAGTACAACCAATACGTCATGCAACAATGCGATAACCGCACTTGCTGAGAAACGGAAATCTTTGAAACGGAACCAGATGTAAATCAACATCAATACTAATGCGATGGCAACTGCCACGATAGCATCCTGTCTCATTTCGTTGCTGACTACAGAACTGATACTTTCAAAAGTAATGGTCTTCTTGTCAACGTTGAACTTCTCAACTAAAACATTATCTAATTTCTCACGCTGTTTATCTGTCAGAACCTTGGTCTTAATTACGATCTGAGTAGAATCGGTAATTCTCTGGATCTGAACGTTGTTATCTTTTACAGTCTCTCTTACAACCGGAACGATTTCATCTTCAATCTGCTCAACGGTATAATCTTTACCGAAGTCTGCTGTTGTGGAAGTTCCACCCATGAAATCCAAGCTGTAGTTTAAGATACCCTTTCCGCTACCGGAGTTGATACCCATGGATACGAATCCTGCTGCAATTACAACAACTGCAACACAAATAAGAATTGCTTTCTTTCCAACAAAATCAATTACCTTACGCTCTTTTGCCTTACCATAGAACTTCACATCGGATAATCCGCATGCATACAATCCCTGCATGATGTATTTGGTAACAATCAAGGCAGTAAACATGGAAAGTACGATACCGATACCGAAGGTGTAAGCAAATCCCTTAACAGGACCGGAACCAAGCATTCCAAGTACGATAGCTGCGATAAGTGTTGTGATGTTACCATCCATAACGGCAGATAACGCTTTCTTGTAACCAATCTTCATAGCGGATAAAACGCTCTTACCTGCTGCCAATTCCTCACGGATACGAGCGAACACAACGACGTTTGCGTCAACCGCCATACCCATGGAAAGGATGATACCTGCAATACCCGGTAAGGATAAGGTAATACCGAATAATTTCAGGGCAATCATCATTAAGCCTGTGTAAATTGCAAGGCCAAGTGCAGAAGCAAATCCCGGCAGGAGATACATAACAATCATAAATACCATAACGATAGCAAGTCCGATACCTGCTGCCTTAATACTGGTTGCTAATGCTGTTTCACCCAACTGCGCACCAACTTCCTGGGCACGCAACTGTTTTAATGTTAAATCCAATGTACCGATACGAATGAAAGATGCAAGCTTCTCAGCAGATTTCTTGTCGAAGCTTCCGCTGATGGTTGCGACACCACCGGAAATTCCACTGTTGATACGTGGATCACTTAATAATTCATCGTTGTAATAGATTGCCAAAACATCGCCAACATGAGCAGATGTGTACTCGTAGAATTTCTTTGCTGCTTTGTTAGTCAAAGTAAGTTCTACAACATCTTCTTTTGCCTGAGTGTTCTGATCTGTCTGGGTTACAGCCTGTGCATCCTTAATGTCATCACCGGTAAACTGTACGTTACCGTCTGCATCACGGAATTCCAAAACTCCCGGCTCTTCCAATTCTGCAAACATTGCAGAGCTTCCACCAGGAATTTCTACGTTAATACGATCTTTTCCCTCGGCATATACCTGTGCTTCGGTAATACTTCCGTCAGATGCGGTCTGCACACGCTGCTGCAACTTGTAGATTGTATCGTTCAGCTGTTCTGTAGTTGGTGTTTTACCTTCTACTTCGTATGTGATGCTGACACCGCCGGCCAAGTCAAGACCGAGTCCAATCGCATCCCCGCTGCAGGTTTGTGTACCTGTTGTGCCTCTTATGATTCTTGCTCCGAAAAAGGAGGTTGCTCCCAGAACTGCTACAGCCAGGAGAAGAATCAGGGCTCCTTTACTCTTTTTCATTTCTCTTACCTCACTTTATTGCTTACGTTTTGCGCCGAAGACTTACGCCTCTGCCGCTTTTATCATAATAGCACACTCAATACGCTTCTTCTGCAGCTCGCAGCCTACATCGTATGCATTATTGATATCTCCTGTAAAGTTGTAGGAATTTGCAGCGCATCCGCCACTGCAATAAAACTTCGCGAAACAGTCCCTACATTTCGGCTTCGCATAGACATTACATTTCTTGAACTTTCTCTGTAAGTCCAGATTGGTGATGCCCTCATCCACATTTCCCATCAGGAATTCCTCTTTACCAACAAACTGATGGCATGGATAAAAGTCTCCCCATGGGGTCACTGCCAAATACTCGGTTCCGGAACCACATCCGGAAAGTCTCTTGGCAACACAAGGACCACCCTCTAAATCTATCATAAAATGAAAGAAATTGAAATCCTTTCCTTCCTTTTTACGCTCTACCATTTCCTTAGCCAACTTATCATACTGTTCGAATAATACCGGCAAATCTTCTTCTCTTAAAGCATAGCTATCGGTTTCTTCTGCAACTACCGGCTCTACGGAAATCTGTTTAAAGCCAAGATCCGCTAAATGCAAGACATCCTCTGAAAAATCCAGGTTGTTTTTGGTGAAGGTTCCGCGTACATAGTACTTGTCCTGTCCGCGGCTTTCTGCCAACTTCTGGAATTTCGGAACGATAAGGTCATAGCTTCCGTCACCTTTGCGGAACGGGCGCATCTTGTCGTTAATCTCTTTCCGTCCGTCAATGGAGCAAACCACATTGGACATTTCCTTATTGGCAAAAGCAATAATATCATCGTCCAAAAGCACTCCGTTGGTAGTTAATGTAAAACGGAAATTCTTGTTATGGATTTTCTCCTGCTCGCGACCGTATGCAACCAAATCTTTTACCACCTGGAAGTTTAAAAGCGGCTCACCACCGAAAAAGTCAACCTCCAGATTCCGTCTACTTCCGGAATTTGCGATTAAGAAATCCAATGCCTTCTTACCAACTTCAAAGCTCATAAGAGCTCTTCTTCCGTGATATTCGCCTTCTTCTGCAAAACAATATCTGCAGGCAAGGTTACAATCATGAGCGATATGCAGACACAGCGCCTTAACTACTGTAGGTCTGTCTGCCAAACCATCAATATAGCCTTCATAATCATCATTGGTAAACAGTTCCCCGTTTTCTTTCAACTGGGTTACTTCCTCGTAAGCTTCCTTTACTTCTTCCTCGGAATATTTTCCGGCAAGCTTACTGATTACTTCTTCCTTTGTAGATCCTTCGTATCCTTCAATTACATCATAGGTCACTTCATCTACCACGTGAATCGCACCGCTATTCACGTCTAACACAATATTGTATCCGTTGTTCTTATACTGATGAACCACGTGTAATACTCCTCTCTAACGCTTACGGCTTCCCTTTTTTTGCACGTAGCAATACAAGACCGCCCGCGATGAAGCGAGCGGTCTTTGCTCATATTCCTATTCGCTTTATTGAACCATTTATTTATGCTCGCAGCTCTGGTTTCCTACTGTACAGGAAGTCTTGCAGGCAGACTGACAAGATGTCTGGCACTCGCCGCATCCACCCTTCTTTACAGTGTTCTGTAATCTCTTGGTGTTTAAAGTCTTAATATGCTTCATAAAATCACTCCTTCGCAATTATTTAATTTCAAATTTAGTCAATAACTTAGTGTATTATAACACAAATCTTATATATATGGAAGTCTTATTTTAATTAAATCCCACAATTTTCTGGGAAAGCTTGTATGCTGCCACGGAAATTCTCCGTCCGCTTCTACCCGGAAGGTTCATGGTACGTCCCATTATTCCATTACGCAGTTTGTGGAAAAGTCGCAAATCGTAGGACTTTAAATAGCTCCAAAGTTCTTTTTTCTTTTCCAGATTTTCTTCGGTACCGGAACGAATCAGCATAATGGTGGAAATTACTGTTATAATCTCCAGATAGTTAAACATATACTTCCGCAGGTGTTTGTTTTCCAGTTTAAACAAGTCCACAGCCTCCACCATCAGTTTATTTACCCGGATTTGCTGGTCGATTCTGGAAATCATTACCTTCTCATTAACGGACTGATCATCCCTTCCGATAAAGTAGCGGTAGAAGTTCACATCCAAATAATACATATTCTTTACATATGGCAATGGCACATATACAAATAAATTATCTACATAGAATGTGTGCTTCGGAAGCTTCAGGCCGCATTCTCTTAAAAGCTCTGTTCGATAGATTACGGAATGCATTAAAATATACTGTCCCTTTTTGAATCGCTTGGTATCATTCCAAGTAAACATCCGATCTACCGGAAGTACAGAATCATACTTCATAACCTTTTTATGCTTCTGGCCTTCTTTCTCATAAACATAATTACTAATAAGAAGATCCAGGGTTTCGGAACCTGCAATCAGCTTTCTTAATGTCTCTAAAATTTTCATGTAGCTGGCCTCATCTACCCAGTCATCTGAATCTACCACCTTGAAATACAAACCGGTAGCATTCTTAATTCCGGTGTTAACCGCTTCTCCGTGACCACCGTTTTCCTGATGAATGGCTTTTACAATGGTAGGATACTTCTCTGCATAACGGTCTGCAATCTCTGCAGTTCTGTCTTTGGTGGATCCATCGTCAACAATAATGATTTCCACATCTTCACCACCGGGTAAAAGACTTTCTATACAATGTTCCATATATGCCTCCGAGTTATAACAGGGAATGGCAATTGATAAAACCTTCATTTTCTTCCTCCTTACAGTTCATCCGCCAGATCCATGGCTCTGCGGGCCATAACATCCACGTTGTAATATTTATATTCTGCCAGTCGTCCCAAAAGATGCAGATTCTTGTATTTTGCCACATCATCCGCATACTTTCGATACAATCCGTTATTTTCTTCATTCATAATTGCGTAGTAGGGAATCTGACCTTCTTTGCCTTCATAGGCAAAAGGATATTCCCGCACAATAGTGGTACCCTTCACATCTTCTTGTCCCGTCAGATGCTTGAATTCCGTGATTCTGGTAAAATCTTCGCTTACGGTATAATTCACCACCGCATGTCCCTGAAAATCATCCTGCGGATAATAAGCAAACTTAAAATCCAAAGACCGGTAAGGCAGACGACCGTATTTTAAGTCCAAAAGTTCATCCAACGCTCCTGTATAAATAACGTCTCCCTCAAAAGTCGTTCCCTCGAACAAAATCTTACCGTCTTCTGTAAAGGTCAGTACTTCTTTTGCATCCACGCCGGTTCGTACCGTAATATTTTCATGGGAAAGCATGCGTTCAAGCATTACCGTAAAGCCTTCCTTCGGCACACCCTGGTATTTATCCTGAAAATAGCGATCGTCATAGGATACCAAAACCGGCACTCTTCCGGTAACTTCCGGAGAAATTTCCTCCGGCGTCTGTCCCCACTGCTTCATGGTATATCGTAAAAAAACATTCTGATACACAAATTCGGCAATTTCCCGAATCTGCGGGTCCGAATTTTCACGAAGCTTCATAATCGGCACACGACTTCCTTCACCGTAAGTATCAATCAACTTCTTTTCCAATTCATCCGCTTTTTCCTTATCATACACCTGATGTAAGGTATTTAAGTTAAAAGGAACCGGCAACTGCTTATCTCCCACCTGAGCCACTACCCGGTGTGGGAAAAAGTGCCAATCTGTAAAACGTTCAAAAAGCTCAAACACTCCCTCATCATTGGTGTGAAAAATATGCGGTCCGTAAACATGAATCAAAATTCCATGTTCGTCCTTTTCATCATAGCAGTTTCCACCTATATGATTCCGGCGCTCCAACACCAGTACACTTTTCCCTTTTTCTGCCAACCTTCTGGCAGCCACTGTTCCCGCGATACCGGAACCAATAATCATCACTTCTGGTTGTTTATTTTCCATTTGCCCCTCCATTTTTTCGTTCACATATTTTTGACAGCAAACTACATTTTTTATAACATTTTAATCATAACATCATCACAGCCTCTGGCTATAATAAACTTATCTTTTTCATAACTCTGTATGAAAAGTACAGAGTTCCTCCAATTTTTATATACTTTTATACGCGCAGTTTCAAAAGAGCCGTAGGATCCCCCAAGTCCTCACGGCTTTTTTGCCGTTCTGGATTTGACGTGAATCTGCTTCTTAAATCCTTCAAAAGCTGCAGGCAGACAATACCGCTCTTCCATTTCCGAAACGGATGCAAGTATTGTTTCTTCCGGCAAGACAAGGGTTTCATCCAAACGAACCTCATAACCTTCCATGTGCCATTCCACATGGGAAAAAATATGCTTCGCCGGCTCCATTTTCCGTACCTTCAAAGGAGAAAATCCCATAGCCTTTACGGACTGTACCACTTCTTTTTCCGATAGGAAACCTTTCTTCCCGGGGAACTCGTACAATCCTGCCAAAAGTCCTGTCTTTCCTCTCTTTGATAAAACCACAAGGTCCTGATAACGCAAAATCAATATGGTTCGATTTTCTATTCGTCGTTCCTTTGCTTTCTGCTTCACCGGGTAAGATTGCATATCCTGGTGCCGATAGCTTTCGCAAAAAACTTTTAACGGACAATTCTCACAATCCGGCTGTGCATTAGGCAAACATATACAAGCTCCCAGTTCCATCAGTGCCTGACAAAAATCACCGGCTCTGTCTGGAGGCGAAACTAAATCCAGACACCCCTCTACCTGTCTCTTAAAAGATGCCTTTCCTATATCCGTGTTATCTCTGGAAAGACGGGTTACCAATCGAAGTACGTTTCCGTCCACAGCAACCACCGGTACGCCAAAAGCCTGGCTGGCTATTGCCCTGGCAGTATAATCTCCAATCCCCTTTAAGGAAAGAAGTTCTTCCGTTGTTTCCGGCATCTTCCCGCCGTATGTGGTCACAATGGTGTTCGCTGCCTCTTTCAGGTTTCTGGCACGATTATAGTATCCTAACCCCTCCCACAATTTCATTAACTCATCCTCGGGGCATCGCGCCAAATCCTCCACTGAAGGAAGCGCTTTCATAAATCGAAGGTAATATTCTATCACCGCCTGCACTCTGGTTTGCTGAAGCATAATTTCGGAAACCCAAATGTGATAGGCTTCCCGATCCTCTCTCCAAGGCATCGCCCTTTTATGCTTATCGAACCAGGTTATCGCAGGTTCCACAATCTCTTGAAATGAAAACTCTGTTATCATTGGCTTTTCCTTTCTGCCCCACTCTCCCTATTATAGTGAAACAAACAGGAAACTTCAAGCCCAAACGTACATGCAAAGCATTTGCCTGCCGCACACTTTCATGTTATAATAATGGTACGAATATTTTTTAAGGAGGAAGTCTATGGACCCCTATGTCGCGGCGCAGCTAATTTGTTTAATCATTTTACTGCTTTTATCCGCTTTCTTTTCATCTGCTGAAACCGCTTTTACCACGGTGAGCCTTCTCAAGATGCAATCCAAAGCCGAGGAAGGAAACCGTCGTGCCAAGCGCGTTCTTAAGATCACAGAAAACAAGAGCAAGATGTTAAGTGCTATTCTTATCGGAAATAATCTGGTTAACATTTCCGCATCCTCTCTCGCCACAACGTTGGCGATTTCCCTGTGGGGAAATGTGGGCGCAGGAATTGCTACCGGAATTCTGACTTTGCTGGTACTGATTTTTGGAGAGATTACCCCGAAAACCATGGCTACCTTGCAGGCCGAGAAACTGGCGCTTTCCTATTCCGCTCCGGTTTTCATCATTATGAAACTTTTAACTCCGGTTATTTTTCTTGTAAATCAGCTTGCGCTTATAGTATTACGGCTTTTCCGAATTGACGCCAAAGCCGGAAATGCAGCGCTTACAGAAAACGAACTTCGTACCATGATTAATGTCAGTCACGAAAGCGGCGAAATTGAAACCGCTTCCCACGAAGTCATTAACAATATTTTTGACTTCCACGACTCACAAGCCAAAGAAGTCATGGTTCCTCGTATTGATATGACTCTGGTAGACGTAAACTGCACTTACCGGGAACTTCTGGCTGTTTACAGCGAAGACAAGTTAACTCGAATTCCGGTTTACGAAGATTCACCGGATAACATTGTGGGTATTGTCAATATCAAGGATTTACTGCTTGTAGAAGATCGAGAACATTTTTCCATTCGGGACATTATGCGCCCACCGTTCTTTACATATGAGCACAAGAACATCGCAGAATTATTCCTGCAAATGCGAGAGGAATCCATTGCCATCGCCATTGTTTTAGACGAATACGGTGATACCGCCGGTTTAATTACTCTGGAAGATTTATTGGAAGAGATTGTTGGCGAAATCCATGACGAATACGACGACGAGGAAGAACCGATTCTTCAAACGGCTGACTTTGAATACCAGGTTCTGGGTGCTACCAATCTGGATGATGTTGCCGATGAACTACATCTCCCCATTGAATCCGAAGACTACGATTCTATTGCCGGTTATGTATTCGGTCTCTTAGACCATCTCCCGGCTGTGGACGACGAGGTTACTGACGCAAACGGCATTTACTTTAAGGTATTAGATATGGATAAAAACCGAATCAACAAGCTTTTAATTCGAATTCCCGAAGTTCTTCCTGACGAAGAAACCGAAGAATAGAATTTAAAACAGGCAGTCGACAAATCTTGTATTTGCTCCACTGCCTGTTTTCTTTTCCTACTTTTCCTACTTTGCCAATACTTTTAAAAGTGTTTCCCAATAGGTTTTTCTACGCCTCCACACAGATTTTTCCGACAAGGTATCTTTATAAGCCTCATTGATAAATCGGATTTTTCCTTTTTTCCCAAGGTTCTTCCCCCTTGGGCCGACTATCTTACATTTTAGTTCCTCCTTAACACAATTTCCTCGTCGATCCACCGCTTCAATGTAAACTTTAATTTCATCCGAACCCTTTGCTTGAAGAAATTTTTCCTCATCAAACCCGACTAAACTCACATGAGGTTCCGTCTCCTCTCTGTCAAATTCCAATTCCCCATCTTCCTTGTCTTCCACACGCACAAAATGCTTTAAAAAATCCGGAGTCACTTTTCCTTCCTTTGCCCAGCTTTCCGGAATCAGCACCTTCGTTGTCACGATCTTCGGCGCATAATCCCAAATGCCATATATTGGAAGTCTCACCTTTTCTTTCTCCTTTTTTAGACTTCCCACTTCTTCTCCTTTTTCAAACAACTCCTGGCTCACATACTCCTTCTCATTTAGTAAATCCTTTTCCTCTCCCTTTTTCAAAAGACTCCATCCCAAGAAAAAAGCATTTTCCTTGTTCCTTTCTCCGGGCAAAAAAACAGTTTCATTCACGCTATATTCCCGGCTGCGTTCCAATAAGCTATCCTCCTCCGAGTCATAAAACTCCAAAATCATTTTTTCAAAAAGGGGCTTCCATTGGGCATAAAGGTCAATCTCTGTTTTATCCTCCCTCACTATTAGTTTCAATTTCTGCCCATCCATATACTCCTCTGTCTTCCCGTTAACGCTTCCTTTCCACCCTACAAACCGGTATCCACCCCTTACAAAGCGGTTAAGGAATATGTTTCCGGGGACATCGGAATAAAGTGTTTGGGGTGCCATATAACCTTCTCCACCTTCACCATGGAACCGCAGGCAATAGCACTTCCGGGACCAGGTAACCCGAATCGTATTACTCCCGGTTACGGTATAGCAGATTTTTCCTGTACCACCATATCCACCCGGAACCCCTCTCACACTTTCCACAACCATAGATGTGGGCGGTTTTACCAACTTCTTTTCAAACAATTCTCCGTATTCCGCGATGTACTCTTCCGTTCTATCTGTGTAAGTCGAACCACTTTCCGGATTTTGAACTATGTAGCGAATTGTTTGTTTTAAGATCTGTCTTTCCTCGTATATATCAACCCGCGAGTTCGCCCATACATTGATATAGCCTGCCAGTTTGTCCTTATAGACCGCTTCACCGCCCTTCCATTCTATTATCTGGTACCCGGCTGAAGGACTCACATGCATATAATAATATCCATCTTCATCCACTTCTACCGTCATTCTCATGGACCTTGCTTTGCGAAAAATTTTCTCATCCGCTCTTCGCTGATACCAACATATTGTAATTGCCTGTCTTTTCGTTGGCTTACGTTCTGCCGCATGACTCACATACAATTGGCCAACACACAGCAAAATAGTCAACATAATTCCTACTCCCCAATATACTCGCCTCATACTACTCCTCCTGAATTTCATAATCAATCACAGCCGTTTGCTTCTCTGTCAGACTCCCCTTTTTTCCAAATGGATATCGAAAACTCTCCTCCACAATAACACTCAAGACCCCCTTTTTACACTCTGCTTCCAAAAATCGCACCTGCAGCCTTGAATCCGATGTAATTAACTCCTCTAGTCGTTCTCGAAAAAAAACTTCCATTTCTTCGCTACTATCTAACCGTTCTTCCAGTACTGCTTCCAATGTGGTTCTTACCGCAAGTCGAACTCCTTGCTTTAATTCATCCGCCCTGGCATTTCTGGCATCCACACATAACAGCAATTGAAGGAAAAAAATACAAATCATAAAACAAGTTGTTCCATAAATAATGTAGCGCATTCCTTACCTCCTAATTCGCATACTGTATTACCGGAACACATACTTCATAAAGATATCCTGCCGCTGACACTCTGATTTCATAAATCCCCTCCTTAATAAACTTCACTTTCTCACCACTCACCTCGTATGTTTCAGGAAATATTTCTTCAATTTTCACTTTTACACGCCTTCCATTTCTTTTTCTTGCATGAAAGTATTTTGTTACATCCACCAACTCCCCTGTTTGAAAACACTGCTCCTCATACGCAAATTCTACACCGCACTCCTTTACCTTCCCCATACCACTTACCTCCATTGACCTTTCCAATCTGTTTTCTCGCTCTTTTACAACCTGTCCTATACTTCGAGTCTGCGCATTCTCTCCCGTCAAAAACAACACCAGCAACATTCCCGCAGACACAACACAGATTAGGACTTGTCCCATATATTCAAAAATCATCTTCACTCATTACACCACCTAGTAGCACTGCTTTACAATCAAGGTAATGCCCTCCGTCACCGGACCAAGAAAGAATGCCATATTCATAGTCAAAACCGCCAACGATGCAATACATGCCAACAGCACTCCTCCATATTCTTCAAATATCGTCTTCATGTTTCATTCCTCCTTCAAATACAAATTTCTCCCAATACAAAGCGGAGGAAGGCACAAAATCCTCCGCACATCACCACATATACCATACTCATTCCATAGTCTTCCAAAATCTCCTTCATTTCCTCTCCTTTCATCTTCTAGGTTGTTGCCGATATGGTCTGCTTCATTTTGGTGTGCAAAGCAGGAATTTCAACCTCATAGGTAAGGATTACTTGCATTTCATTAATATCACCCTCTATTTCGCCGTCAGTATAAGTTTCGCTACTCCCATCTGTCTTATAAAGCAAAATGGTAAGCTCATAGTCCTTCTCTTTTGCCTGTTCACGGCACAATTTCAATGTTTCCCCATCATAATCGCTGTTTAATGCAGCAGATACCACCTCATTGCGAAACTCTTTCGCCTGTCCCGCCTTGTTATGCACATTTAAAAGATCCATTCCGGTTATGCATAATACCACTACGAAAATCATTGCCACCATGCCCTCTACCACCTGGCGCATCTTTCCACCTCCCATTTGTCATATACCGGCACTATGTCATACCTAGCTGAGCCAAAAAAGACACCAAAAGCATACTCATATCCAAAATCAACTTAAAGGATGCCAGAAGCGTCGGCATCATAAACAAAGCCTGCATCCATGCCACAGAGTTTTCCTGTTTTAAAACAAAAGCCTGTTCTGCCATCCGGTTGCTTCGTTCCAATAGGTTGCTAAGTTGTTTGGGGGCATCTTTACAGCCCCCACTAGATATTGCAAACAAAAGTTTCATAAACGTAGTTGTTTCCGGTTTTGCAAATTCTCCCAAAAAATTCATATAGGGTTCGGGCGAATCCGGTTTTTCCTTAAGCTCCGAAAGCATTCGTCGAATATAATAATGCAAAATGGGCGAACGGCCTTTGGCGCTTTGAGCAATGGCTCCGGCCACGTCCCGATTCTGCAAGAGCAAGGTCATGGTAAGCATCCATCCCGGAAATACTTTTTCCACCTCCTTGTCCAATATTCTCTTCAACGTACGTCTTCCCAGCCTCTGCTTTCTGTTTAAGTAGCGCAGAAGCTTTTCTTCTACTTCCTCATTAGAGTAGGCTTTCTCTTCCTTCAACCAGTCCTTTGCGGTAATGTGAATCCCAAGGTACATGATTGTAAAATTTAAAATGATCAGAAATACTGTACCGATATGATACAGTGGATAATCCGTCAGCATAGAGCCATCCGGAACCAAATATAGAATGCTGCTGCATAAGAGCATGCCTGCGATACAGGCAAGCAAGATATTGCGCCGTTGTTTTCTGCACTGTTCCTGAAAAAGATTAATCCGAGTTCGATAACGACGATGCTCCTCCTTCAGCACCGCCACTGCGTCCTCAATTTCGCCTCCTTGTCGCTGTGCTTCCAGCATAAAAGCATGTAAAATCTTCACCTCTTCCGTAGGATACCCTCTCTCTACCATATATAAGGCATCCTCTTCACTGTTTCCGGTGTATGTTTTCTCCAGGAACTGTAATGCCCGCTCCAAAACCTCATGCATGTCTCCTTTCGGGAAAAGACCTGCCGTCTCCTGCAAAGCCAAAGTAATTTCCCTTGTCTTCTCAAAAGCAAATAGCATTTGCTGCAGATAATCTGCACAAGCTTCAAAACGTCCATCTTCTTTTTCTTTGCGCCGCCTTTCTCTCCCCAAGAGTAGAAAAAACAGCACCAACCCTATCCCTAATACCGGAAGCCAGCCATTCTCAATCCGGTACAAAAGCTTTAATCCGATAAGTGTTGGAATCGCCAACAAAATTCGCTTATTCCAATATTCTTTCTTCCCGAATTCCCGCTTTATCCAACTTCTCCTGAATCGATGCCGGTATCTCAATTGCTTCCTCCTTCTCTCCCCCTACATAAAGCCAGGTCTCATTGTGATTATTCTTCCTTCCGTATAGACATATCTGTTCAATACGACGATACAACAATCCCTCCGGGCTCTTCCCAAATCCCAGAAGAATTCCCACATCAATGTCATTATAGATTTGATTCTCCATACGCTGCGAATCTCTATAGCTCCCCACCATATTTAGAATTCTTTCCGGAATTTTCCGCGTATCATCCGTATGCAGTGTGGTTATTCCGCAAATCCCTGTGGACCATGCTTCCAGTAGCTGCCGTGCTTCCCTTCCACGAGCTTCTGATAGCATCAGCCACTTGGGATTTTGACGCAAACTCGCTTTTATTGCATCTTTGTATGAAAATATTCCTTTCTCTTCATCTTTGTCAACTTTGATTTCCACCACATCTGCTTCCGGATGAATCTGTTTCAAATGCCATTCCAGATTATCCTCAATGGTAATAATTCGCTCATTCGGAGGAATCTTTCCCGCCAAAAACTTGGCACATTCTGTCTTTCCGCTTCCCGGATTGCCGCAAATCACAAAGGTAAAATGCGCCCTAACGCAAGCTGTCAAAAACGCCAACATCTCCTTCGTCGCATAGCCGCTATGAATCGCTCCTTCTTCATCAAACCGTTGTTTCGGAAGGGACTTTCGAATACTAATACTCCGCCCTCCCATACTCACCGATTCATGCAAAATGCTGATCCGAAGATTCTGTGTTTCCGCTTCCAACAATGGATTGGATGGATTAAAATTCATCCTCTGCATGGTCGCCACCTTCTGGCAAAATGCTGCTATAAATTCTCTGGAAAGCATTTCAGGAGCACGTTTCCTAATTCCGGCACCTCTGGTCACCCAAATTTCTCCCCGAATGCAGTCAATATCGGACACTTCCTCATCCTCGACATACTTCCAAAGCGCTCCATACTGTTCCTTTGTCAGCTCTAACTGTTCTGCCATTCTACGCTCCTTTTACCACACCCGCTGCCGAAGCAAAATTCTTTACCAAATCTGCCAGCGCCGTATACACCACACCATCTGCTTTTAACAAGGTGCTTACAATGGTCACCAGGGCTAAAACAGCCACAACAGTCAGGATTGCTCCTCCATACTGTTCAAAAATTTCCTTCATACCGTTTCTCCTTTCTCTTTTTTATCCCAACTGCCAAAGTCTATGCGTAAGAGAATAACCAATGTTTCATAGATTACCAAAGATTTTAAAAGGGAGTATATTTCATTCTTAACGTTTTCGGTTTTCTTACAACAATTTTTATCACAAACTTTAACAATTACGCGAGGGTTCCTCAGAACCTTGAAAAGATTCTAAGTTTTGCAATTGAAAACCTATGAAGATTCACAGGTGCCTCTACCGCATTGACTTCGGTAGTTAAGATGAATGTATCATACAACAGTTTTCATATTTTGTAAATAGTTTTGTTACAATTTATTCTTTTTTAAGATTTTGTTCGATTCTGTTCTGTCACAGAAAGGGCTTTCATACCGTAATCAATAGAGTATCAAATCCCAGTCTTTTCAGTCGATTCTGAAGTCTTGTTGCATCCTCCAGACTATCACCGGCGGGAATTCTTACTGCATAGTAAGGCTCTTCATACGCGATCTCCGCATCAAAGCCTGCATCTTTTGCAAGCTCCGCCTGATAATCCGCATTGGATTCGTATTTAAATAATCCGATCTGTATTGCATACCCCTTTTCCTGTAACGGAACGCTCTCCATAATTCCCGTGGCTATTGCGTTTGCTATCTCCTCAAACTTACTGTCAAACAGCTGATTATCCACATCGGAATTAACAAATCCAACCTCCATCAGCACCGCCGGCATATTAGTCTTACGAAGCACCACAAGATTCGGTCTTGCCTCTATTCCAAGGTTTTGAAACCCTACTGTCTCCAGCTCCTTGTTTACGCTCTTTGCAATTCCATTTGTCACAAGATCCGACTCCGAGAAAACCAACCCCTCTACCCCATGGTAAGCATTGGGCATAGGTCCCGAATTTCTGTGGAAAGAAATAAAGTAATCCGCCTTCGACTGATTGGCAATCTGCGCTTTTTCAAAAGGGGACTGGTAAATATCTGTAGTTCTGGTGTAAACCACCTCATAACCCCCATCACTTAAAATCTTCCCCACTGCAAGTGTTAATTTTAACGCATCTTCCTTCTCGCTTCTTCCCTGATAGGACGCGCCAAAATCATAGCCGCCATGTCCGGCATCCAGCACAATTGTTGTCGACATGTTTTTCTCCATACGCTTTTTCTTTAGTATATGACGGTATATAGATACTGTTACAACCAAAAAGGAGATGGCATGCCATCTCCTTTTGCTACACATAAAAGAGCTATGCCGTTATTCCCCCAATACCGGCATAGCTCTGATTATACTTCATTTATGCAGTCTCTTTCGAGCCTATCTTCTCCTTAGACAATACCCTGCTCTAACATAGCGTCAGCAACCTTCTGGAATCCAGCAAGGTTAGCACCTGCTACGTAGTTACCAGCACAACCATATTTCTCAGCTGCATTCTTACAGTTCTGGAAGATACCTCTCATGATTGGCTGAAGTCTTGCATCAACTTCTTCTGTTGTCCATGGTAAGTGCTCAGCGTTCTGAGTCATCTCTAAGGATGAACATGCTACACCACCAGCGTTAACAGCCTTGGAAGCCTGCATGATGATTCCGTTTTCCTGTAAGTATTTCATAGCTTCGTTTGTTGTTGGCATGTTGGAAACTTCGATAACGTCCTTAGCAGTTCCTTCAGCAACGATAGCCTTAGCTTCTTCGATGCGGATTTCGTTCTGCATAGCACATGGCATATAAATGTCAGCCTTAACTTTACCGAATGGTCTCTCACCAGCTACGAACTTAGCATTTGGATATTTCTCTAAGTACATCTTAGCTTCATTTCTGTTGGAAGCACGCATTTCAAGTAAGAATGCGATCTTATCTTCAGTATTGATACCTTCCTCATCATATACATATCCGTCTGGTCCGGAAATGGTTACAGGAATAGCACCATACTCTGTTAACTTCTTACATACGCCCCATGCAACGTTACCAAATCCGGTAACAGATACTTTCTTGCCCTTTAAGCTTCCGCCTGTGGACTTGAAGTACTCATCTGCATAGTAAACAGCGCCGTATCCGGTTGCTTCTGGACGTCCTAAAGATCCACCATAGGAAAGTCCCTTTCCGGATAATGCACCAGCTTCATATCTTCCGGTGATTCTCTTGAACTGACCATAGAGGAAGCCGATTTCTCTTCCGCCTACACCCATATCACCAGCTGGGCAGTCTACATCAATACCGATATATCTATATAATTCTGTCATGAAGGACTGGCAGAATCTCATAACTTCTGCATCAGATTTACCCTTAGGATCGAAGTCAGCTCCACCTTTACCTCCACCGATTGGAAGTCCTGTTAAGGAGTTCTTGAATGTCTGCTCAAATCCTAAGAATTTGATAATGCTTAAGTTAACGTTTGGCTGGAAACGAAGTCCACCCTTGTACGGTCCAATAGCACTGTTGAACTGTACACGATAACCTCTGTTGATCTGTACCTTACCGTTATCATCTACCCAAGGTACACGGAACATATGAACCTTCTCCGGCTCAACCATACGCTCTAAAATAGCTGCTTTCTCGTATTTGTCATCGTTATCAACGATTGGACGAAGAGAATTTAATACTTCTTCTACTGTCTGGAGAAACTCCGGTTCATTTGCGTTCTTTGCTTTAGTCGCTTCTAAGACTCTGTCTACATATGACATCTTACATGTCCCCCTTAATTTTATAAATATTACTACGCCTGTCACATTTTGTTCAGGCTTTGCTGTCGTATTTCATTATAAATTAGGCCAACTCTTTTTTCAACCTCCGAACCGTTGTTGAAATTTACAAAGTTTCCGAACACTTTTTGGTCATATTTTTTTCACTTTATTCCTCTACTCCGATAGTGCGGTGACAACGCACGATACTGCGAATTCCATTATATAGGTAAGGTTTAATCTCCTCCATGCCCACCGGCTCATCATAGAGGATACAACTGTAGATGGTGGAACTTACCAATTCAATAATCAGGAAGATCATGATCTCCGGATCTTTCAACTGATAATTGGCATTTGCAATCATATTCTCAAAGAGTTTATAAAAATCCACATCTTCTTCCATTCTGTTATTTAACAATGCAAATTTGAAATATCCCCAACTCAGATTCTTCGATATAAATGACAAAAGACGCTTGTCCGCCACCAACTCATTGATAATATGATCGATGATGGTAATCATCTGCTCCTCAAAGTCCATCTGTTTCCATTCCTCGGAGTCCTCATCCAATTTCTCCGTGGCTTTTTCAAACAGCTTGCTGGCTTCGTGCGCAATCAGGATATTTCGTAAATCGATTTTATCCTTAAAATAAAGATAAAACGTTCCCTTCGCCACTCCCGCTTTTTTTGCAATGTCTGCAATGGAAGTGTCCTGTAATCCCTTTGACAGAAAAAGTTCCAACGCATTTTCCAAAAGCGCTTCTTTTTTCTGTTTTTTATTCTCCTGAACTTTTCCGCCCATAACCATTCCTCCTTTGTACAATATGTGTTGGTGCGGCTACCCTGTTCATCCTGTTTTCGCCCCATTTTTTACTTTCTCACAGTGAAGTTTAGCAAAAAACTGACCATCCGTCAATTATTTTTTGAAATTTTTGCAAAAGCTATTGACCAACGGTCATTTTTATGTTATAACGTATTCTGTAAATGACCGGTGGTCAGTTTGGCCGGTAAATACATTATAAAGGAGCGAAAAACATGAACAAATTCGGAAAAGCAATCGTTAAGCTCAGAATCCCCATTTTACTGCTTGGATTACTACTTGTAATTCCATCAGCCATTGGTTTTCTGAACACGAGAGTCAACTATGATATCCTTTCATATTTACCGAAAGATATCGAAACCATGAAGGGACAGGACATTCTGGTAGACGAATTCGGAACCGGAGCCTTTTCCCTGGTCGTTGTAAACGGCATGGAAGACAAAGACGTGGCAGCCGTTAAAGAAAAGCTGGAAAAGGTTGATCACGTATCCAAAGTTGTATGGTATGACAGCTTCTTAGATCTGTCTGTTCCAATCACCGCCCTCCCCCAGAAGGTGCAGGATCTTTTTATGACAGAAGATTCCACCCTGATGGCGGTAATTTTTGACGATGCAACCAGTGCCGATTCCACAATGCATGCCATTGAAGAGGTTAAGAAGGTTGCCGGTAAGCAGTGCTTATTCTCCGGAATGAGTGCCGTGGTAACCGACACGAAAAACCTTTCCGATCAGGAGGTTCCAATTTACGTTATTTTAGCCGTTATCTGTACCATTATCGTACTTGGTTTAACCATGGATTCCTTCCTGGCACCGTTCCTCTTCCTATTAAGTATTGGAATGGCAATTATATATAACTTAGGAAGTAACTTCTTCTTTGATGATATTTCCTACATTACCAAAGCCCTTGCGGCAGTACTTCAGTTGGGAGTAACTTTAGACTACTCCATTTTCCTGTGGCACTCCTATCAGGAACAGCAGGGCAAAACTGAAAACCATCTGGACGCTATGGCAAATGCCATTAATGAGACCTTAGTCAGCGTAACCGGAAGTTCTATTACTACAGTAGCCGGTTTCATTGCTCTTTGCTTCATGAGCTTTACCTTAGGTCTTGACCTGGGTGTAGTTATGGCAAAAGGAGTTCTTATCGGAGTTATCTGCTGTGTAACGGTTTTACCATCCCTGATGCTTGCCTTTGACAAAGCACTTGCACATACTACTCATAAGAAGCTGCTTCCGTCACTGGAGCGCCCTATGAAATTCGTTAATAAGCATTACATTGCTTTGGCTGTTATCTTCCTGGTATTATTGTTCCCGGCAATTTACGGAAACAACCATACTCCAGTTTATTACAACTTAGACTCCGACCTTCCGAAGGATTTGGATTCTATCGTTGCTAACACCGCCTTGGAAGAAAAATACAATATGAACACCGTGGAAATGGTTCTGGTAGATAAAAACCTTCCGGAATCCAGCATCTTCGGTATGACGGATCAGATTAAAGAATTAAAGGGAATCAAAGAGGTTGTCAGTCTGGAATCCTTAACGGGAGCCAATATTCCAACCATGATGATTCCGGAAAAAATCACCAAGATTTTTAAATCCGACAAAGCAAACAGCAAGTACGAAATGTTCCTTATTGTATCCGAGTACAAGGTTGCTACGGATGATGTCAACAAACAGTGTGAGAAGATTGACAAGATTATTAAATCCTACGACAAGAACGCAATGCTGGTTGGTGAAGCCCCTTGTACCAAGGACTTAATCAAGATTACTGCCCACGATTTTGCAGTAGTCAGCGCAGTATCCATTATTGCTGTATTCGTAATCATCGCTTTGGTGCTCCGCTCTATCTCACTGCCGATTATTCTGGTAAGTGTTATTGAGTTTGCGATTTTTGTAAACATGGGTATTCCATTTTACATGAACACCAAGGTTCCGTTCATTGCTTCCGTAGTAATCGGAACCATCCAGTTAGGAGCTACCGTAGACTACGCAATCCTAATGACTACTCGTTATAAGAAGGAACGTATTTCCGGTATGAGTAAAAAAGAAGCGGTTAGCATCGCACATGTAACCAGTGCCGAATCCGTTCTGGTAAGTGCCTTAAGCTTCTTTGCTGCAACCTTTGGTGTTGGTCTTTACTCAAAGATCGATATGATCAGTTCCTTATGTACATTGATGTCCCGCGGTGCCATCATCAGTATGTTTACCGTACTTTTGGTACTGCCGTCCATGCTGATCATTTTTGACAAGATCATCATTCACACAAGCCTTGGCTTCAAGCCGGCCATTGAGTATGACAAAGCACACAAAGCAAACTAATACCTAACAGGAAAGGAAGATTATCATGAGAAATAGATCCATTAAATTATCTAAAAAACTTGCAACCATCATCCTATGCGCTACCATGACCTGCACCGCTTTTACCGGATGCAGCATGGGAAATAACGACAGCAAGGAAGAAACCAAGCAGGAGACCGAGGCTAAGACCTCTGAAACCGAAAGCGACGAGGAAGAGGAGACCAAAACCAAGATTCCGGCTGAAGGAAGCGGAACCGCACAGAAATCCGAAACCGTATACGTAACCGCAGATGCAACCGGTAAAGTAAAAGAGATTACCGTATCTGACTGGTTAAAAAATAAAGACAACTACGAAACCATCAATGATGTAACCAACCTGGATGACGTAAAAGTCATCAAAGGTGCAGAGGATCTTGGTCAGAGCGGACAGGATCTTACCATTCCGGCTGACGGAAATGACGTTTACTACCGCGGAACCCTTCCGGCAACCACTACCCTTCCGGTTTCCGTAAACATCAAGTACACACTGGATGACAAGGAAATCAGCGCAGAAGAAGTAGAAGGTGCTACCGGTCATTTGGGTGTTCACATTGAATATACCAACAACTCCACCTACACTGCAAAGGTAGATGGTAAAAAGAAAGAAATTCACGTACCGTTTATGGCAGCTACCATGATGGTAGTTCCTTCCGACAAAATAAATCACGCTGAAATCGAGCATGGTAAAATTGTGGAAAACGGCGACACCAACGTATTTTTAGGCTACGGCTTCCCGGGCATCAACGAAAGCTTCGGTTTGGAAGACGGCGGAATTTTCACCGACACAGTTGATTTCGAAGCAGATGTGGAAAACTTCTCTTCCGATATGATGATGACCTTTGTTACCAGCGAGCCATTTGCTTCTGACGACTTAAAGGATGCCGTTGATTTTGAAACCGTATCCGATTCCATCAAAGAAGCCGCAGACATCGAAATCAAAGATGTTAACGATGTTCACTCCATCGAAGATTTGGAGAGTGTCGTAAAGAAATTAAACAGCTCTTTAAATAAATTAAGCAAGGGTGCTAAGAAATTAAATAAGGGTACCAACGATTTGAAGAAGGGTACCAAGGATCTTCAGAAAGGAGCCAAAGACCTTAGCAAAGGTGCCAAAGATCTTCAGAAAGGAACCAAACAGTTAAAGAACGGAAGCCAGAAGCTGGCAGAAGGAACCAAATCCTTAAAAACAAACTACGCCGTATTTAACTCCAAAATTGCGGTGATGACCGACGGCATGAATGATGCCTATACCGGATCCAAGACCATTACCGACGGATTAAAGAGTGCTGCTGACGGAAGCAAACAGCTTGCAGCGGGAGCAAAAGATTTATCTGGCGGCGCTACCAAGTTAGCAGGCGGTGTAAGCCAGATTGCAAACGGCTTATCCTCCAAATTAAACGGTCTCGGAAACCTTACCGCACCAATCGATGCAGCAATTAAAGATACCAAGGCTCAGCAGGAAAAAGCGAAAAAAGCCATGGCAGCTGCAAAACAGGGAAGCAAGGAATACATGACAGCTTTCGCCGCTTATAATCAGGCAGAGGGTGCCATTAAAGCTTTAGAGTCCACCAAGACACAGATGGCTGCAGCAATGAAGCAGGCAAACCTGACTCAGACCTTAGAGGCCTTAACAAAAGCAAGCAAAGAATTATCCGACGGTGCTACTAAGCTCTCCGCAGGAGCAACCCAGTTTGCTACCAAGAGCAATGAGTTAAGCGTAGGTCTTGGCAAACTCTATGCAGGAAGCAATAAGTTAACCAAGGGTCTTGCAGCTCTTCCGGCAGGTGCAAAGAAACTCTCCGGAGCATCCAACCAGATTAATCAGGGAATCGGCGCACTCTACACCGGAAGCAACGATTTGAACACAGGCGTTGGTAAGTTATATAACGGAACCGGCAAACTTTACAAAGGAACCGATAAGCTTTACAAAGGAACCGATAAGCTCTATGACGGAGCTGTAAAACTCCATGACGGAACCAACACTTTGGAAAAGAGCACTTCCAAGCTTGGCAACGGTATCAGCGGAAACCTTTCTCCACTGGTAGACACAGCAAAGGAATTAAAGAACGCTGCAAAAGCTTACACCACCTTCACTACCTTAGCAGAAGGCGGAAAAGGTTCTGTAACCTTCGTAATCAAGACAGAGTAATTCGACTCATGTTTTTACTCCTAAAAACCCCGTCAGGAATTTCCCGACGGGGTTTTTCTTTTTATCATTTTATAAATTTCGTCAACTTCTATCGATGCAACCAGAATTCTTTCTCGTTAATCTTCTGGGCCTCTTCAAAAATCGTATGCATATTTTCCTTCAGATAAAACTTCAGCTGTGCCATTTCTTCCTCGGAAAAGCCATAAACCTTCTCAAAAGTACAATCCGGCACAATGCCTTCCGCAAAATGAAGCTTTCCGTCCTGTTTCCGTTCAAAGCGAACATGAACAACCTTCTGCCCTTTTTTCTTCATTACACTGGATATGGTCATGTTTACCTGTTCTTCCTGCTTCATAGCGCCCTCCTTTGGCTGCTTCCAAACTCCATTTGGAGTTATTATATATACAAAAATCTTCGGTGTCAACGGCTTCAGACAACTTCTCACACTTCCGTCATAAGTTGCCTTTTTCTTTCCATAATGCTATACTATAGTAGAATAAACTAACCAGGGGGGAAGAATTAAAATGAACGATTATATGATAGTTACAGACTCTACAACGGATCTCCCGCTATCCTATTTCAAGGAACACAACGTGCGCTTTGCCACGCTGCCATATATCATTGATGGGGAGACTTACGAAGATGACCACCAGTTGGACGGCAAGACCTTTTACGAAAAAATGCGAAACGGTGCCCTTCCTACTACATCTCAGGTCAATCCCGACAAAGCATTAAAACTGTTCAAAGACGTAATTTCCGAAAGTGATTGTGACATCCTTTGTATCGCTTTTTCCTCCGGTCTGAGCGGCACATACAACAGTTTTCGCATGGCTGCCGAAGAATGCATGGAAGACGACCCGGATCACAAGATTATTGTTATCGATTCCCTTGCCGCCTCCTTAGGGGAAGGCTTAATGGTTCATAAGGCCGTCTGTCTCAAGAAGCAGGGGTTAAGCCTTGAAGAAAATGCCAAATGGATTACCGAACATCGGTTAAACTTCGTCCACAACTTTACGGTAGATGATTTGTTCCATCTTCACAGAGGCGGACGCATCAGCAAGGCTACCGCCATTATCGGCTCTATTGCCAATGTGAAGCCCATACTCCACGTGGATGATGAAGGTCACCTGATTAACATCGGTAAAGTCCGAGGCCGCAAGAAAGCCTTGTCATCTTTGGTGGATTCTATGGAAAAACAAATCGGACAATACAAGAATGAAAATGATGTAATCTTTATCAGCCACGGTGATTGCGAGGAAGAAGCGAATGAAGTTGCTTCCCTGGTAACCAAACGTCTTGGCTTTAAGAACTTTTTAATTAACCCTATCAGCCCCACCATTGGCGCTCACGCCGGTCCGGGCACTATTGCCCTGTTTTATATGGGGGACTACCGTTAACCTTTTATTTCAGCTTTTAAAAGGCGGAGCACGTAGGCTCCGCCTTTGTTATATCCTTTTATTTTACCGGAAACTTTGTACCGTTTTTCTCTGTAAGAACGTTGTGAGTGTATCCTCCCTTTTTTAACACCTTCAAAATATGCTTACATTCCGAATTAAACGGTATGGTAACCACGCCATATTTATTATCGGTATCAGAAGTAATCCAAACATCAAGACTCTTTCCCAATTCATTGGAATTAATGGTAAGTCCCTCTTCCCAGCCGGCAGTAATAGACAGCTCATTTTTTTCCAACACCTTATCTCCGTAGCGATCCATATTCTCGGACTCCAGATAAAAGGTTTTCAGATTACCATCCTGAATATCTTTTAACACCGCTTCCTTCATCTCTTCCGTGGAAACACCACATTCTTCCAGTATCTGACTGTAAAATTCACCGTCATCGCCGCTATGCGCAAGGGATACATCCACCCATTTCATATCCTTTAATTCCGGACAAAATGAATTATAATCGGCGTATCTGCCGGCAATAATTGATAGCAAACTGTTCTTGTCCTTTAAGTCTTCTTCGGAATACGGCAAAGTATAACGTCGGCTCACCAGGTTTCCGTTTTTAAGACGGTAGGTGAAACCTACTTCATAGATATTTCCTTCCCTGGTAGACTGCAAATGCTCTCTTTCCGCCAAAAAACGCTTATGAAGATCTATCACCTCTTCAGCAGAAAATAATTCACCCGGGCGGTTTCCTGACATAAATGCCTGCAATTCGCAGACTTCCACATCACTTGCCTTAGGTGTCCAGCTTGCCAACCCAAAAAGATCCATCTGAACACCCGCTGCTCCGATAAAAAGCACCACCGTGGTTATCACCGCCGGAATCAATACTACCTTTTTCTTGATATGAAGCGTTTTTCGTATAATCATGCTGACAATCAGGAAGCCGACAAATCCGGCGATTCCAATAATAAATGGATTTACTTTTCCCATACTGTCAATAAGACCGGCCTCCTGTTCATAGCTTGTAAGCCATGCATATACCACCATGGCGGCACAACCGGTAATTCCCACAGAGAAAAGCACCTTCAACCATGGCATAACAAAAAAGTCTCCTATACTTTCAATCGGCCTTTTCTTATATGCCCAAAGTGCCAGTAGTGCAAAAATTAACGCTACCGGTATATACCAGAAAAATCCTTTGTCGAACCAGAAATAAATCCGTCTGTCCACCGGCTCCCGGAATCCCACGAAGCTAGCCCTGCACAATGCATAAAGCGGGGACAGCAGGCAGTTTCTGGGGGCAGACTCGCTATAGAAATAGCTTTCTCCAAATCCGTATACCACATTTCTGAGGACACTTTCCAGTAATACTCGAAGTCCCTCAAACAGTTCCATAAAGACAAGAAACAGTATAGGCGGAAGATATGCCACACCACATAACATGCACATAAATACCATGGCGCTGTAAAATATCAGTGCTGCCAAAAACAAAAATCCATAAAACCCTGCCATGGCTCTGATCATCATCCCATCTCCCAGCACCGGCATAATCAGCAAAAGATTTAATACCAATGGAAGAAGCAGCGCCACTAAACCGTCTACATAGTGAGTGAAAAACAGGGTATTTCTGGTTATTGGCATAGCATGCATCATTTGGTTTGCCCTTTTGTCAAACAAATAAGAAAAACAGATGATTGCCATAATAACACTAAACCCTGCCATCACCCACACGTACAGAGGAGTAATATGGCTGGCAATAACCTGAAACCGCATATCAAAGCGATCATTTGCGGTTTTCATATAGGCCATATTCAATAACAGGGATATCACACCCTTAGCCGCCAGCACCAGAAACAAGCCGAGAGAAGCTCCCCACAACCATTTCCAGTCTTTTTTCATAATTGCCGGATTAAAGCAAGATATCTTTGACTTCATAATTTGCCCCTCCCAACTCGTAAATAAAGATTTCTTCCAGCGTAAGTGGAAGCACATCATAAAACAGTGGTTTCTTTGCCTCTATCTGCGCCACAATCCGGGCGGAATTTCCTTTTACAATAATGGTCTTCACTCTTCCGATATAGGACGTGTGTAAAATATCCTGTATGTCTGAAAGATCCGGTTCTTCGCCCTCAAAGGCCATCTGAATCTTAAAAGTATTCTCCTGAAGTTCCGCCAAAGAACGTTCCAAAATTACAGAACCTTCCGACATAATACCCACATGATCGCAAACATCTTCCAGCTCTCTTAAGTTATGAGAGGATACCAGAACCGTAATCTGACGGTCAGCCACCTCTTTCATCAGTATGCTCCACACCTGTTTACGCATTACCGGATCCAAACCATCCACCGGTTCATCCAACACCAGAATCTCCGGTCTACAGGCAATTGCCAGCCAAAAGGCCATCTGCTTCTGCATTCCCTTTGAATAAGATTTAATTCTCTTCTTAGGATCTATCTTCGGAAAATACTCTCCCAGCTTATCAAACAATTCCTTATCAAACTGCGGATAAATCATACTGTAAAATTTCTGCATTTCCTTCATATTGGCGCCTTGAAAATAAAAGACATCATCCGGAATATATGCAATCTTCTCTTTCTTCTTTACATTCTCCCAGATGGGTTCTCCATCCACACATATTTCCCCGGCATCCTGTTTATAAATTCCGGTAATATGCCGTATGATTGTGGATTTACCGGCACCGTTAGGTCCTACCAATCCGTAGATACTTCCCTTTTTCACATGAAGGGTGGTTCCTTGTAAGGCTAAAAAACCATCAAAAGACTTAACCACATTCTTTACCTGTATCATTACCTCGTCTCTCCCTTCTGAATTCTCTGAATATGTTCCACCAATTCCGCCTCTTCCACCTGGTAAACCAAAAGCTCTTCCACCAGCTTGTCAAAGCGTTCCAAAAGCTCCTTCCTCCGGGGGCTTTCCTTCTGATCCATTTGTGCCACAAAAGTTCCTCTGCCGGCTACCGTATAGACATAGCCTTCCTGCTCCAACTGCCGTACGGCCCGCTGAATGGTATTGGGATTAATGGACATCTCTGCCGCCATCTCCCGCACCGACGGCAGCTTCTCATCCGGCATTAGCAGCTTCTTGGCAATCTGCTCCCGCAGGGAATCAGCTATCTGCTCATAAATGGGACGTGAATCCCTGTAATTGATTGACAGCATACGCCCTCCTTTCTAAGTGTACTAATCACCTTAATGCACTTATAGCACACAGAACAAACATTGTCAACTCTATTCTTACAAATAATTTCATTATTCACTGCCATGGCCGACTAAACCGGGAAATCTTAGCACTCCTGAACCGGATCCTATAGAAAAATGGGCGAAATAAAGAGCCCATCGTAGATGGACTCTCTATTTCTAGGATATATAAAGGGAAAAACGTAAATTGCTTTTGTTGATAATGCAAGTATATACCTCTGCCCTTTATTTGTCAATAGTTAGTTCATAATTTATTAATTTAAACACCATTTCTTCACTTTCTAGACATATTTAGCCTCCCAGCAAAAAAGCACCCTCACAAGGGTGCCTTCTTAATACGGGCAACAGGACTTGAACCTGCACGGTCTCCCACTAGAACCTAAATCTAGCGCGTCTGCCAATTCCGCCATGCCCGCTAAGTATGAAGTTATCCGCCTACGCTTGTCCTGCGGACAATCGTCATGAATTCCGCCATGCCCGCAGATAAGATATTCTCACAGAAGAAAATTATAGCAGAAATCCTATCTGCGCGCAAGTGGATTTTAGTTAAAGTCACTGTCCTTAAAATTCTTTTTCTTGGGTGCCCCTTTGATTCCATCCAGATAAACCTTATAACGTTTGGCTTCTGTAGATAAGGCCTCCCGAACAGAATCAGACAATGTCATCAGCTTCTCTGCCGGCCCAATACCGTAGTCAAAAGGAATCCAGAGTGTCTTGCCCTTGCTGTTCTTCACCTTCACCACCGTCCATGCGTGACTCATCCAAGCACTGGTCTGCATATAGCAGGTAATTCCCAAAACTCCAAACACCTGGCTTTCAAAGCCTGCATAATGAGCGCATACTCCGGCAGCTTTGTTTTTATACAAAAGCTCCATTCCTTTACTTCCCCCTGCAAAACAAGGTGTTGCAGAATACAACATTCCATAGGGCGGACGGGTAAAGCTACAGGAAAAATAATCGGATTTGCCAATAACCCAAACCTTCATGGCGTCACTTAAATCGCTGAAATTCGGAGCCAGCATAATGGTTCTTCGCTGTCTTTCCGGCATAAGCAGGAATGCCCCTTCTTTTTCATAAGCTTTGGGACTTGTGGCATTCTTCCAGGGCTCCGTTGGCGAGAAAAACTGTCCCCAACAGGAGCATCCAACCACCTTTACCTTGATATGCTCAAGCTGCGAAAACTCTCCAAAGGATAACAGCCGTAGCACACCATTTCCCTGACCGTCCACTATTGCCTCTTTTACAAAAGGAATCACATTATATATTAACTGCTTGGAAATCAACCCCATATCATTTACAAGAGAAACAATGGCGGTGGTTGGTGCATCTCCCCCCTCTACCGTAACCACTTCCGGTGTTTCCACCTTTTTGTTGCACATGTAAAATGCACGATCGGGATTTTCTTTAATCCACCGAACAAACAAATCATAATAAATGTGCATTTTCCGGATTTCATCATCCGAATACGTATCAATGTCCTGCTGATATGCTGCTAAAACCTCATCTGAAACCTTTCCGTAGCCGTTCCGGAAATCCCCATAAATCTTTCCGATAAATTTCATGGAAAGCTTGTATAACTTCACATCATCCTCTGTAACCTGATAATAGGTATAGCTTCCCTTCTTTCCCGTCTGATTGGCATAAACCAGCACACCGTGCTTATTGACTTTCTGCAATATTTTTTCCAATGCCAAAAGCTTCTTATACGCCGCTTTGGGTCCTCCCTTTACCTTCAATCGCAGTTCTTTTCCTTTACCGGACCCGGTTAGGGTAGCGTGAAGCTTCGTGGCTGTTTCCTCATCTGCCTTGCTTACAGTAACGGTAGCAATCGTCGCTTTTCTGCAGGGTATGGTGCTGACCTCTGTGCCTGCCGCCCGCGCCATCAAACTCTCGGTCCCAGCTAAATGTAGCATCATGAATACCGCAAGCAGAAGCGCCGTCATTCTTCGGTTTTTCTTTCTCATTTGTGCACCTCCCGGAGCTTTTTCTTTGATTATAAAGGTATACTCCGGGATTTGCAAGTTTCAGTCCTCTAAACCTACCCTATCGTAATGTCACCGGACAGAGTTTTTACAAATACGCGGGATGCTCCGTCACCGATAACGCCCCGGTATTTTTCCCCTACATATCCCTTGGAAACCTTTTCTGCAAAATCCATCTCCACATCGCCGCTCATTGTCTGCGCCGATACGGTATATCCGGTCTCGTTGGAAAGGGTAAGTTCTACATCTCCGCTGGTAGTATTTATCTCCATGGTTTCTCCCACCAAAGCTTCTCCGTTAATGTCTCCGCTGACACTCTCAACATTTAATGTATGGTAAACAAGCTGCTCTAACTCAACATCTCCGCTGGTGGTTCCCGCATTGAAGTCCTCACAATGCAGCTTTTCAAATCTTACCTCACCACTTACGGTACTTGTTCGCACCATAGTTGCCTTGATGCGATTTCCCTCAACATCTCCGCTGGTGGCACTGATTCGCAGCTCCTCCGTCAAAAGATCCGCCATGTACCAGTCTCCGGAAACACTGCTTAAAGATATGCTTTCCTTGGCATGAATTTTCTCGATTTCCACATCTCCGCTAACAGTGCTGATTGTCATTCTTGAAAAATCCTCCGGAACCTCTACCTCCAGAGTTGACCAGCTACGACCGGAGCCCTGACTGACTTCTTCTTTTGCAATAAAAGTATCCCCGCTGACATAGGCATTATAATGGATCTTTCTCTTAAAAATGCCCTTGGAAACGGAATTTTCATAAGAAGCCCGGAACACTCCGTCTTTGGACAGGGAAACACGAATCTCCGCAATCACCATATCAAGCTTCATGGCTTTGACCTTTCCCTCCGTATCTTCAAACTCAACCGTACCTTCACCGCTAAAACCTTCTTCATTCTCTACATACCCTTCCCAACGGTCATGGCGCTTTCTGCCTTCTACCTCCGGCTCTGCCTTTCCCGGCGCTTCAAACCGTCCGTATTCCTCTTCCAACGCTTTGGCAAGCTCTTTCGGATCTCCCAATTCCTCTGCCAGTTCTTTCTCTGTCTTTCCCTCTTCTAATCCCATTTCAAAATGTGCCTGGAAATCTTCCATGATTTCCTTCTCCACCTGGGGATCTACATGTTGCAATGCTTCTTTTAACTCCTTCATATACTGTTCTCTCATATTGTCACCTCTCCTAATAAACGTTCTACTGCTGCTGAAAATTCCCTATACTCTTCATATTGCTGCTTATATGCCTGCCATCCCTTATCCGTCAGATGATAATACTTTCTGGCAGGTCCCGATTCCGATTCCACCAGATAGGTTTCCACCAAACCTTCATCCCGAAGTCGTTTCAAGATCAAATACAGGGTTCCCCCTGCCAGCTCCATCTCTGCGGAAATATGCTCTGTCAATTCGTATCCGTAGCAATCGCTCTTGGATACCCTGGACAGCACGCATAACTCCAGCACACCCTTTTTTAATTGCGCATTCATACCCTTCCTCCTTTCTTTGTTAGCATCATCATATCACATACTATTCTATAATGCAATATACTATTTTAAAAATATTATTCCGTACCAACAAGAGTTTGTCGCAACTCTCCATTATATACGGAATAATTACCCGCAAACTTCCAGATTCCCTCAAACAGTAGGTAATGAAAAGCAGCAGTCCGTGCTTTCGCAACCAAACTGCTGCCTTCAATTTAATTAATGGTCAAACTTCCCAGGGATATTTTATCCAGAATTTGCTTATTGTAGTGAACCTTCTGCCGCTTCTTCAACTCCTTGAAGTACCTGCTGTTAATACCGTAATAAGCATTCAGTACCTCTTCCGACATGGTAAGTCCCTTCTTCTTAGCCAAAGAAATCACCCAGTTATTGGCAAGCTTATTCTCTGTCAGGGCCTTCTTTAAGTCCCTCTCCGTAATATCCAGCGCTTTTTGCTTATCCGTCAGTCCTTCATGCATTTCTTTTGCCTGCAGGGTGATTTCCTCCTTCTCGGAATTCGTAAGTTTCATGCCTTTTGCTTTTGCACGTTTGGCATAAATACGGTCTCGCAAAAAATAATTTAAAGCTGTTTTCTTGGCTTCCTTGTTCACAAAGGTATTCTCAATGTAAAGTCCCCAGTATTCTTTCGGATTATCCGGATTATAGGCAAGAGCCGATTCATTCACCGACTCCTCCTCAATCATAAAGTAATAGCTTAACTCTCGAAGTTTCACATTCCCACTCTTCATGGTTATGACCGTTTTATCCGCATAATTTCCATAGTGAAACAGAGTTGCCCGCTGATACAACAAACTTGCCGCCGCCAGCAACAGGAATCCTGCCGCAATCCCAATCAGAACCGCTCTATACTTTCGGTAAAGGCGCTTTTTTCCACTCTGCTCCACATCTGTGTATTGCTCTTGTCTCATGTAAAATTAAAAACTCCTTAGTTTACCGCTGCTGCCGCTGAAACCACAATGGAATCATATTTTTCCTCTGCGGAAGATCCACGGGAGGTCAGTACGATAGGGCATTTCGCTCCCACGATGAAACCTGCCATCTTCGCCTTACAGGTAACGGTATATACTTTTCCTAAAATATTGCCGGCATGAATGTTCGGAACGATTAAAACATCCACGTCTCCTGCAATTTTGCTTTCATAGCCCTTGAAGTCTGCAATCTCTTTAGACATAGCACAGTCATAAGAAATCGGTCCTTCTACGATACAGCCGCTAATTTCTCCACGCTGATTCATCTTGGCAAGTTCATCGGCGTCCAATGTCTCCGGCATCTTCGGATTTACCTTCTCCACACAGGCAAGTACGCCAACCTTCGGATTCTCATAGCCGTATGCGTGAAGTACATCCACGGTATTCTCGATAATTGCCTTTTTCTGCTCCAAATCCGGGTAGGTAACCATACCACCGTCTACCGCAACTACGATTTTATGATAATTCGGAACCTCAAACATGGTAAAATGGCTCATAACGCCGCCCTTGCCAAGTCCGTGTTCCTTATTTACAACTGCCTTTAAAATAACTTTGGTATCCAGGTAACCCTTCATTAAGAAGTCACCCTTGCCTTCTCTTACCAATGCAACAGCTTTTTCTGCAGCTTCCTGAGGATCAGCCACATCATAGATGTCCTCTTCCGGAACCTCTTCACCCATGTTCTTTAAAATTTCGTCAATCTTTGCTTTATCGCCTACAAGAATCGGACGAACAATGCCTTCTTTTCTGGCATGGAGTGCTGCCTCCAAGGTGTGCTCCTCGCCTGCTGCCGCAATAACCATGCGCTTGGTCTCCGGGAATCCCTTTACCTGCTCCATTAACTGTGCAAAATTCTTAATTTCCATAGTAAACCTCCTTATGTCCCTACTACTTAATATTTGATCAGGTCACCCTGTCATTCACACTGTACAATACGTTTTTCAATCTGTGTAAAAATATCTTCGTTTCTTTGATAGCCCATTATGTAAAAGCGATTCAACAGCTCCATACTAATGGCCTTCTGCTCCTCCACACTCTGAGCTTTCGCCGCTTTTTCCCGACTCTTTACAATCAAAGCATGCCACTGCTTTATGAACTCTTCATAACCGGCACAATTCTCCTCGCAAAGCCACTTCCGAACCTTGACCTTACTCTTGTTCTTCGCCTTGCAGGCCCCTTCCTGTAAAAAGTAGGAAAAACCGTCCTCCTCATATATTCTTCCCAAAGGAAACAGTCGGCAGATTCCGGGCCTTGCTTCGTGGACACTGCAGCGTCCTTCATTATTTAAAAAAACGCAGCAACCAGCTTCATTCTCCATACTTAAAAGAGGTAGAATCAGTCCGTCCACCACTTTTAATTCTACACCATTTCCTATAAGACTTTCAAAGCTTTTATTTAAAAAATTTGTCAGGCGGAACATATCATAAGGATCCAGTACTATGGTTGCCTCCATGTCACGGCAACAATCGCTGCATCCCTGACAGTTATTGCAGGCAATTTTTACCATATCCTCTGCCTGATACCGATTGCCGGGCCTTAAAGTATCCGCTGAAACCTCTCTTAACATTTCCTCATCCTCACTAACTGCTTCCCTTCTATTACATGGCTTCTATAATAGAAAGAATTTCTTCGTAACTCTTTGCTTCGTACTCCGGCACAATATCTTCTCTTGCCGGCTGGTTCCGGTGATTAAACCAGATGGTATGCAATCCCGCGCCGATACCACCTCGAATGTCAGAAGTTAAGCTGTCTCCGATAATCACAGCCGTCTCCTTGGAAAAAGGCGGAATTTTAGAAAAGCACCGATCAAAAAAGGTCATGGAAGGCTTATCTGCTCCCACTTCTTCCGAAATAAAAATCCCGTCCAAATATTGTGCCAAATCGGAACTTCCTATTCTGCTTTCCTGCACCGCCGCACTTCCGTTGGAAACCAGATACATACGACACTTTCCGTGAAGCTTTTCCAAAAACTCCTTTGCTCCCGGAAGATAAATGTGACCCACACCCAGTTCCTTTTCATAAAGTTCCTGCACCGGATCCGGATCTTTTTCAATTCCGAACTCCTCAAACAACATTTGAAACCGCAAAACCAGTATTTCTTCTCGCCCTGCCTTTCCGTCTTCCAACAACTGCCACACATACTTATTCAGCTCATCATAGCGATTTAAAAGCTCCTCGGAAGCTTCTATATCAAAATGTCTGAAGGCTCTTTTTAGAGCAGCCACCTGAGCTTTCTTAAAATCAAATATGGTTTCATCCAAATCCAAAAATACGGTTGTAATCATATTCTTCCCTTTCCCATCCGATTAAAGTGAAACAGTAATAAAAAAAGGAATGTCGGAAAACCTATTTTCCAACATTCCTTATCATGAGACATCGGGGATTCGAACCCCGGACAACTTGATTAAAAGTCAAGTGCTCTACCACCTGAGCTAATATCCCATCTACAGGTTATCCTGCAAAACTGGGCTAACCAGATTCGAACTGGTGAATGCAGGAGTCAAAGTCCTGTGCCTTACCGCTTGGCGATAGCCCATTATTCTTCGACACTGTACTCCTCAAATCCGGAACAGTCCCAGAGGGTGGATAGAGGGATTCGAACCCTCGGCCTCCAGAGCCACAATCTGGCGCGCTAACCAACTGCGCTATACCCACCATATATGTCTTACTTAGAAAAAGACAATAGGAAACTCTTACGAATTTCCTATTGTTCTTAAGACGTGCTCGAAGGGATTCGAACCCCCGACCCACGGCTTAGAAGGCCGTTGCTCTATCCAGCTGAGCTACGAACACGTAAGCGGGTGATGGGAATCGAACCCACGTATCCAGCTTGGAAGGCTGGTGTTCTACCATTGAACTACACCCGCAGAATTGTAAGTCGGGGTGACAGGATTCGAACCTGCGACCTCCTGGTCCCAAACCAGGCGCTCTAGCCAAGCTGAGCCACACCCC
>SVEZ01000025.1 GCA_015057115.1 Lachnospiraceae bacterium
CCTGCGTTCCCATGGTAAAAACACCTTTCTATTGTATGCAATATATTTTAAAGTATACCATACCTACGGGACTTTACCAAAGGAAATCATGGAATATTTACTGCAAGATAAAAAAAGATCCGAACAGTTCCTTGAGAAAAGTTCATAACCTTTAAAGTTTATTTAAGGATAGCCGGATAAGATGTGTATAACAACAAAGAACAAGTGGGGTGACACTTATGGACAAGACAGTTTTTAAAAGAATTGAAACCAAGTATTTATTAAATGACATTCAGTATCAGGCTTTGCTAGAGCGGATCCGACACAAGGCCCGGGTGGACGAATATGGAGAGTCTACCATCCTTAATATATATTTCGATACACCTGATTTTCGCTTGATCCGCACCTCCCTGGAGAAGCCGAAATACAAGGAGAAGTTACGTCTTCGTAGTTATGGCGTGCCGACGGAGGACAGTAAGGCCTTCATCGAGATTAAGAAAAAATACGACGGTGTGGTATACAAGCGTCGCATGACTGCTAGTTATCAGGAATCCTTGGATTACCTGTACTTTGGAAAGAATATTCATAAAAAAAGCCAAATTTCCAAAGAGGTAGATTATTTTCTAGATTACTATCAGGGCATTCAACCGGCCATGGCCATCTCCTACAATCGTATTGCTATGATCGGAACTGAGGATCCGGAGCTTCGCATCACTTTTGACACCAATATTCGCTGGCGAAGGGACCATTTGGACTTGCGTTTCGGCAATAAGGGAGAGGACATCCTTCTGCCGGGACAGCATCTGATGGAGATTAAGATTGCCGGAGCCATGGATCTGGAACTGGCGTCGATTCTGTCGGAATTACACATCTATCCCACTTCTTTTTCCAAGTACGGAAGCGGATATCAGCTGATGTGTAAAGAGCAAGAGAACATCATGCTAGTAGAACAGACTGCCTAGAAACAGTTGAGCTATAGAAACAGATGCATTATAATATGTTTATACATAGTATAAACAGTTCCGAAAGGAGTTTATGATGCAGGTAGCAATAAAAAAATGGGGAAACAGCCAAGGAATTATCCTTAGCAAGGAACTAATGGAATTATTGAATGCCCATATTGGGGACTCGTTAGATGCTGCATTTGAGAATGGGAATTTGATTTTAAAAAAGCAAAAAATGCATAAAACCTTGGAAGAAAGAATCGCAGAATCAGGGACGCCGCTAACATTTGGTGAAGAGATTGATTGGGGTGAAAGCCGAGGTACTGAATTGTGGTAAAACAAGGCGATATTATTAAGGTTGAGGGCATTGGAGTAAAACTTTTAGTGGTAAGCCAAAACCTGATTAATGAAAACGAAGTGTGTATTGTTGTGCCGTTGAGCTCCAAATTTAGAGAGTCCGCAACACATATTCGAAATAGTTTTTCGAAAGAGTTACTCATCACCGAGCAGTTGCGATATCTTGATTTAACAGCGAGATTCTACAAACATCTGGGGACTTTATCCGTGAATGAAATGGTAAATGTGGTAGATGTTGTACAAGGACTGTTCGACTACTACTAATTCATGATGCAAGCTTGCGGGGGCGGTGTATAATGAATGTAATAGTCAAATATTGCAGGAGAATCAGATGTTTGCTTTATACGAAAATAGAGAAAACGAATTTGAATTGTATCACAAACGCTCCAAGCATGTGCCTCCGCACTTGCATGGTGCAATTGAGATGATTTATGTTACCAACGGGACGTTAGAAGTTGGTATCAGACAAGACTTGTTCCACATGGAGAAGGGCGATTTTGCCCTGGTATTCCCGGATGTCATCCATCACTACCAGGTCTTCAGTACAGAGAAGTGTACCGCCACTTATCTTCTGGTCAATCCGATTATGAGCGGAAGTTACCATTCTCTGTTGCAACAGAAGCTACCGAAGAATCCGGTAATTCCGCATGAGAAGCTTCATCCGGATATTATCTATGCCATGGAACATTTAGAGCCTACCGAGAGTGGCGCTACCGCCGATATGGTACACCAGGCTTTTCTTATGATTATTTTATCCCGGGCCCTGCCACAGCTAGACCTGATGGACCGCTCCGACTTACAGGACGACGACTTGATTTATCGCACCGTGCGCTACATTGCGGAACATTTTACGGAGAATATTTCCTTAACCAGTATGGCGGAGGACCTCTATGTAAGCCCCTATACCTTATCCCGGGTCTTCTCCAACACCTTCCATCGGAACTTCAACCGCTATCTGAACGAATCCCGGTTGCAGTACGCCTGCACCCTGTTATCTCAGACGGACCAGACCATCACCGAGATTTGCATGAACACCGGCTTCGAGAGCCAACGTACCTTCAACCGCGTCTTCCAGGACATCTACCATATGTCCCCAAGAGACTACCGCAAAAGAGCAGAAAATGAGCTGGCCAATTAAGACCAGCTCATTCTTTTATCCTAACGCCACATCCAGCGTCATCATCAATGTAAATCCCGCAGCAAAAAGGATGGTTCCGACATTGCTGTGCTTGCCTTCCGACAT
>SVEZ01000019.1 GCA_015057115.1 Lachnospiraceae bacterium
GCACATCTAAGATTACAATATGTCCCTTTAAGGATGTAACTGCAGAGCACGCATATAAAGAGGGCGAAGGCGATAGGAGTCTCGAATACTGGCGCCAGGTTCATAAGGAATTCTTAGAGAGCGAACTTGAAACGATTAATATGCCTTTTAGTGAAGAGGCAAAGGTTATTTGTGAAGAGTTTGAATTGGTAAACGTATGTTTGTGTGCTATGCCATACGCAGACGGGAAGAACTGCAGATACTGATTGATGTAAATAAGCAAATATGATGCAGAATAATGGAGCGAGTACAGCGTGAGTAGGGAAGAAATATTAAAAATTATAAAGCAATTTGGTATCGATGATTTCACAGAGAAAAAAGAGATTGATTCATAAAAGTTGGGGTGGTACATTCCTCGTTCCTTACAGGAAATATATTTGGAAAGTTGTCAACGCGCTTTACAGGAGTGGATCTGGTGCCGGTAAATTCCATGTGGTCCATTATCGATTTGGCACCATTTGATGAAGATATTGGTGAAAATGATCTTGAGAAAGAGGCAATAGGATATTACCGCAGCATTTGTCGAATTTCCATGTACCCGAATGTGATGAATTATCTGAAGAAGGATAAGGTAAAGATGCTGAGAATTCTGGAACGAATTATAGAAGAGTAGAAAAGCGCGGTGAGAAACTTGTTGTTGTTTGGGGCAAAGGGACGTGTTACAATAATAGTTAGACAAAAGTACTTGTGTGTGAAAAATATGTGTGGTAAAATATATTCTATAGGAGAAGATAATATATAAATGCCCTTGGATATCGGTTTTGATTTCCAAGGGCATTTTCCTTATGCGCAAAAAAAAGACAACCAGTCGATCGGTTGTCTTTTAGGAGAAGGTATTTTTACTATGGGGTTAGCAAAAATTATATAATGTATTGGGGTTTACATATGATATAATATCATAGTAGTATAAGAAAGTTTCAACAAATATTACAAATGATGCAAACAAAAATTTTGCATATTGCACATTTTTGATGGGAAAGGAGAAGGATTATGAATGTACCATTTTGCACGTGCACAGATACGGCATGCCCTTTTAATCCGGTGAATCATGATAAGGGCTGTACCCCTTGCATTGCTAAAAATCTGAAGGAGAGAGAGATTCCATCCTGCTTTTTCAAGGCGGCCGGTGGGGAGAAACCAACGCCGGACTGGCATTATGAGGATTTTGCGGCACTAATTAATTCATTGCAGGAAAAGAAAGAAAAATAGAACAGCGGATTAGCCGCAGTCAAGAGGGATGTTCAAAGATAATATACATTAGAATTGATTAAGACTTTTTCAGTAGAAAAGGAGGTAACCGTGAAAATTCGAAAAACAAAGATTGTATGTACATTGGGTCCGGCAACGGACAAAGAGGATGTGTTAGAGCAATTAATTATTGAGGGAATGGATGTTGCCCGATTCAATTTTTCCCATGGGGAGCATTCCGAGCAGAAGGCACGTTTCGAGAAGTTGAAAGAACTTCGCAAGAAGCATGACAGACCGGTTGCAGCCTTGTTGGATACCAAGGGACCGGAGATTCGTATCAGGGATTTTGCCCAGGGGAAAGTGACGTTGAAGAAGGGACAGGAATTTTCCCTTGTGACTGAGGATGTTCCGGGAGATGAGACGAAGGTGTCCATTTCCTACCCGGATTTGGTAAATGATGTTGCCAAGGATGCAACTATTCTGATTGATGATGGTCTGATTGAATTACAGGTAAACGAAGTAACAGAGACGGAGATTCGTTGTACGGTTTTGAACGATGGAACCATTTCCAACCGTAAAGGTGTGAATGTGCCCAATGTGGATTTATCAATGCCGTATATTAGCGAGAAGGATCGGTCGGATATTGAATTTGCCATTGATCAGGGCTTTGATTTTATTGCGGCATCTTTTGTCCGAAGCGCTGACGATATCTTGCAGATTCGGAAAATCCTGGATGAAAAGGGCTGCGACAAGATTAATATTATTGCCAAAATCGAAAATATGCAGGGCGTAAATAACATTGACGAGATTATCCGTGTAACGGATGGTATTATGGTTGCCCGTGGAGATATGGGTGTGGAGATTCCTTTTGAGGAAGTGCCCCTGATACAAAAAAGCATTATTCGCAAGGTTTATAATGCAGGGAAAGTGGTTATTACCGCTACACAGATGTTGGATTCCATGATGAAGAATCCTCGTCCGACCAGAGCTGAGACAACGGATGTGGCGAATGCTGTTTTTGATGGAACCAGTGCCATTATGCTTTCCGGAGAAACTGCAGCGGGTGCTTATCCTGTGGAAGCGTTAAGAACCATGGTGAAGATTGCCCTGGCAACAGAGGAGAGCATAGATTACGCTTCCCGTTTTAAGAAGCGCGGAACCATTGTGAATCCGGATATTACCAGTGCCATTTCCCATGCAACCTGTATGACGGCCATGGATCTTGGGGCAAAAGCTATTGTTACCGTAACCCAGTCCGGTCAGACGGCACGAATGATTTCCAAATTCCGTCCATCAAGCCCGATTGTGTGTTTTTCCGTGAATGAAAAGGTATGCCGGCAGTTAAATCTGTCCTGGGGTGTTCGTCCCTATTTATTGGAATCCTACCAGTCGGTAGACGATCTGTTTGATGCATCGGTGGATATGGCCATGAAGAAAGGCATTGTGGAATCCGGAGATTTGGTAGTAATTACTGCGGGTGTTCCCTTAGGTGTATCCGGTACCACCAACCTGATTAAAGTTCATGTGGCAGGACATATTCTTATGACAGGTAAAGGACTTGGGGACAAGAGCGTTACTGCCAACCTTTGCGTGGCATCAACAATTGAAGAGATGGAAAAGAATTTCCACGCAGGAGATATTCTGGTTACGAAGGAGACTACAAATGAAATGATGCCGTATTTGAAGAAAGCAGGCGGCATCGTGGTAGAGGCCTTTGGAAGCCACTCTCATGCAGCGATTGTGGGACTTAGTTTAGATATCCCGGTTTTAACCGGAGCAACCAGCGCAACATCCATTCTTAAGAACGGAGCGTATGTCAATCTGGACAGCAAAAAAGGCGTTGTGACGGTGGAACAGCGATAAGCATAAAAAAAAGACAACCAGTCGATCGGTTGTCTTTTAGGAGAAGGTATTTTTACTATGGGGTTAGCAAAAATTATATAATGTATTGGGGGGGTTTACGAATATTATAATACCATAGTAGTATAAGAAAGTGTAAACAAATATTACAAAACAAAGTGATAAAATTTGTGCAATGTTAACAATGCCAATAGCGAGATAAATTTCGGCCGCCCTTGGAATTCATTTCTGATTTCCAAGGGCATTCCCTATTTACAAAGTGAGATAGTAATGATAAAATGGGAAAAGTTCCGATATGGAACCAGTAATTTTTTTAGGGAGGATTCATATGAATCGAGTAGTAAGAACGAGAGTGGTTGCATGGGTTTGTACCCTTATATTTCTCGTGAGCGGCGTACCTGCTATGGCGCAGGCAAAACAGCCACAGAAAGTAGCATATACAAAAGTAACTGGTAAGACTGCCCGGAAACAGTTTCAGAAAAGCCTGAAAGCAGGCTCTAAGAAATATGTTCGGAAAAGAGCATCTTATCCTGCAAGCTATGATTTAAGAACCTTAGGCTTGGTAACTCCAGTGAAAGATCAGGGATATACAGGTCTTTGCTGGGCATTTGCAGCTTGTGCATCCATGGAAAGCAATGCCTTAAAGCAGGGTTTGGGAACCTATGATCTTTCAGAAAATCACTTGGCATGGTTTGCATACAACAGTGGAAGTTGTCCTCTTCCGGGTTTGGAAGGAGATACCAATTTCTTAGTGGGAACAATAGAGGAAGACGATCAGTATGTAAAGTCGGAATGGTACAATAATGGTGGAGGTAGTGATGTGGCTTCACAATCCATGATGAATGGTTATGGACCGGTTTTGGAGTCAGACTCTCCGGTGAACGTCAACGTGGCTGAACAGACTGCACCTTCTACAGAATTGGCTTCCGGGCATAATGTATTGACTTTAAAAACAACCTACGAAATTCCCGGGAAAAATATTAATGAAATCAAAGATGCAATCATGGCAAACGGTGCAGTAGTGGTAAGTATTAATACTACTTGCATGGATGAAGAGTATGAAGATGATTTTTTTAACAGGGATACGAATGCGGAATATTATGATGGCACAGATGATATGGGAACCGATCATGATGTGTGTATTGTAGGTTGGGATGATAATTACAGTAAAGAAAACTTTGGAAACAAGAAGCCGAAGAATAATGGCGCCTGGTTACTTCGTAACAGTTGGGGAACCGAATGGGGAAATGACGGATATTTTTGGATTTCTTATGAAGATTACGCTGTAAATCAGACCACGATTTATTCCTATGTTGTGGCACCAAAAGATGCTTATGAGAGTATTTATCAGCACGATGGTGGTTTGGTTAAAGCTATTATGGGAAAATTTTCCGGAGCGGCAAATGTGTTTACTGCGCGGAAGAATGAGAAAATTATTGCTGTAACCGGCTTGATGGATTCCTGTAGCGGTACTGTAGCAATTTACGAGAACCCGGGGACAAAGAGCCCATTGGGAACAAAGCTTACTTCTCAGAAGTTTACTGTGAATCATACCGGACATGTAACCATTGACTTAGAAAAACCTGTTATGATTCAAAAAGGAATGAAGTTTTCCGTTGTTATGACCTTTAATAAGCCGATTGACATAAGCATAGATGAGGATGATCCGGAGGAATGGCTGGATGATTATAAGAAAGAAGGAAATGGAAACTATTACACCGATGTTACTGCTCGTGCAGGAGAAAGCTTTGTTTTAAACGACAGTTGGGAGTCCACCGGTGATGATTTCAACTGCTGTATCAAAGCATTGGCCCTTGGGGCAGGCATGCTTGCTTCCACGCCAACCAGTGGAAACATACTTCTTTCCTGGAATGAGGTAAAAGATGCTACCGGTTATGAAGTATACAGAAAGACCGGAGCAGAAGAGTATGCATTACTTACAACCGTTGAAAAAGACCGGACAACCTATGTGGATGAAACTGCGGAAGTAGGTGTATCCTACGATTACAAGGTTGTTTCAAAACTTTCTTCCGGTGTAGGTGAAGAGCAGAGCATTTCTGCGAAGGCGATTCTTTTTGCACCGCAGAAGCTTACCACCAAGAAGACATCCAAGATCCTTACCTTAAAGTGGGGAACTGTAAATAAGGCTGTGAAATATGAAGTTTATCGTAAGGTGAAGGGTGGAAGTTACAAGAAGGTATCTACCGTAAAGACTGCGACCTACAAAGACAAGAAGGTAAAGAAGGGCAAAACCTATTCTTACTATGTGGTAGCTGTAGCAACAAATGGTACTAAGAGTGCCAAGAGCGCAGTGAAAACCATTCGTTTCTAAAAGGTTTTTGAGGTGAAATATGAAGAATACGGTTGTAAAGAAAATTGGAAGACTTTTTCTTTTATGTACATTTATAGCACTGCTTATGCTTCCGGCACAGGCCGAAGCTGCAAAACAGAAGGCACCGGTTATTACGGTAACGACGGAGGGCGTGGATGCATCTGTTGCCTGGAAACCCGTAAAAGGGGCAAAGGGATACGAGCTTTATCGTTGCGCGGATTCTAAGTTTAAGAAGGTTTGTGATATTACAGATACCAAATATCTGGATTATAACTGGAGCTTAAGTTATAGCGGAAAGTTGAAATATAAACTCCGTTCTTACAAAGTAAGTGGCGGGAAAAAGGTATTTAGTGACTATTCCAAACCGGTAACCTGGAAGCCGAAGAAGGTTACCACCAAGAATGCAATCAAAGACTTTATTCGGACTGCATTACAGCATTTTGACAGAAAGAAGATTAGTCTTTTGGTTAATTCCAAGATAGACTTTGATGATGTGGAGGAAGCCTATTCGGATGTTTTAGTTATGGATTATCAGAAAATTGGAGAATCGGGTGATATGAACAAAAAATCCTCCGGAAATGTATATGTTATGAGTTTCAATCATCTGCCGAAATCCTTGAAAGATGCCATTTTAATCCATTCGGAAAAGGAGTTTTATATTGAAGGCCTGAAACTCATGGAGAATATGGATAAGAATACCATACTGTATTCGGTGAATGGAACGGATTATGGTAAACTCGAGGACTTACTGTATTGGCAGCATTTCGAGTATAGAAAACGATGTAGAATATGGCATTATGATACCTTCCGGTATTTCTTATACACAGACGGAATGAAAGAAGCGGAAGATGGACGGTATTCGAAAGCGAGTGAAGCGGCAGATGCCTTGATTGCGCAACTGGTTCGGCCGGAAATGTCGGATCGTGAGAAAATAGAAGTCCTTCACGATTATATTATTACCCATACGGTATATGATGTGGAGAGTTATGAAAATGATGCACCGGCAGATCATCCTTGCTATGACGCCTATGGCTGTTTGGTAAATCATAAATGTGTTTGCTCCGGCTATGCCGCTGCCATGACCCTTTTGGCAGACAAGTTGGGTATTCCTTGCATTTATATTTCCAGTGATGAGATGGATCATGCATTCAATTATATCAAACTAGATGGACGTTATACTTACATGGATATGACCTGGGATGATCCGGTGCCGGATGGGGGAGACACGATCGTTCATACCTATTTTGATATTTCGGAGGATAAGATTGACGACGACCATCAGTGGAATCGGGAGGATTACTCATCAATCTACATTGACTATACGGAAGAAGCTTTAGCGGCTATTTACGCACAATAATAAATTTCAAAGGCGCTGACTCGGTAGGAGCAGCGCCTTATATTGTTTCCCTGTGTCTGCGACTGGAATTTCGCATTTGGGTAAAAGTATAGTTTTGATAAATTTGTTCCGTTTCTTTCGCTTTTTTGGTAAAAACCCGATAATTTAAGTCATCTTGCAGATAGCAGATGCCAGCGGCAAAGTGATCAATGTAATCCATGTTTACGAAGACCCCACGGTTAATTAGCAAAAAGGAAGGTTCATTCTCCAAAAGGTCACTGACAGAACCGAAGGTCATGCGGGGATGATACTGGGTACCATCTGAATAGGTGATGGTAAGATAGTTTGTCTTGTCGGTGCAGACGGCCTGAATTCTGCTGCAAGGAAGACTGTAGCTTTGTTTATTGTGGGAAAAACTGAGCCTTGCGGAAGACTCCTTGGTTTCCTTTTTCAAAATATCATCCATAACATGGAAAAGTCGGTCTTTATTAGCCGGTTTTTCAATATAGTCATAGGCATGGATGGAAAAAGCGCTTTGCATGTGTTCTATGCTGGTGGTCAAAAACAAAATCAGCGTTTCCGGGTCCTGTTCGCGGACTCTTTCCGCGGTTCGGATTCCGGTGATGCCATTCATATAAATATCCAAAAAGATAGCTGTGTATTGGAAGGGCACATAATTTTCCAAAAACGCCTCTCCGCCGGAAAAGCGGCTGATTGTAAGGGGGATGGCATGAATTGCAGCGTAGTCCTTCAGTATTTCTTCTAAGGAATCAATTTCTTTTGCAACGTCATCTACGATGGCGATATTCATGTTTCTGCCTCCCTTCAATGGTTATTTCAATAATTATTGTAACACATTTTTCATGGATTTTGTAACCTCAACCTACTTTTTGCCACTTTTTTTTGCCGTTTGCCACAGCCAACTTGTGAAATAGAGAAAAAGCCATTATAATGAACCTAGTTAATGAACGCAGCAGAGAGGAGGAGAACCCATGGGATTGGAAATGGAAGACTTTTGGACGTCTTTCTTAACGTGGTGTCCGGCGATACCGGCAGCGATTCTTTGCTATGCGCCAATGAGAAATCAGTTCCGATATAATCGTAAAATCGTGTTGGCAGTTGTTTTCCTTGCGTTGCCCATGGTGCTTTTAGGGGCGGCTTTCTTGGAAACAAAGATAGGGGCGGAGTTTAATTCTTTTTTGCCGGCACTGTTTCTGGTTCCCTTTTTTGTTTATCATAAAAGCTTGAAGGTTCCGCTGTACAAAAGCGCAGCCGTGTATTTGATAGTGTTTACCTTTATGTGTTTTGCTACAAATTTTGCATTGGGATGGGATGCAGCAAAGCATCCTACAGGAGATATAAATAATTACAGTCTGGAAGCTACATTGATTCAAATCGGAGTTTCGTCTCTCATGGTGGGGATTTTGTATTATCCTGCCTCCAGATTCGGAAGCAGGCTGGTGGATTTGTTTAATATAGGCCGGGTTTGGTGGATTACCCTGCCGGTTTCCGGAATCTTTTTGACCTATAATTTATTGATTGCGCCACGAAAATATGAAACCCTGCATGTAAATAAAACATTTTTGTTTTTCTGGCTTTCTCTGCTTTTGTTGCTAACCTTATTGTTGCTTTTATGTGTTATTTTCTATTTCATTGTAAAGGATATGATGGAAGCGGCAGAACTGGAGGAGAAGAACCGATTTCTGGAAATGCAGGAAAGTCAGTACCGTTCTCAGCAGCGATATATGAAGGAAACCGCAAGGGTTCGTCATGATTTTAAGCATACCCTTGTAACCTTGGACGAGCTACTTCGAGAAGGAAAAGTGGAAACGGTTCGGGAGTATCTGGATGATTATCTTGCGTCCCAGCCAAAGAACAATACCCGGATTTTTTGCGAGAATATTGCGGTGAATGCCTTACTGAACTATTATATGCAGATGGCAGGGGAACGGAAGATTGATATGGAATGGGAAATCTTTTTCCCGGAGAAATGCGGTATTTCCGATGTGGATATCTGTAATGTTTTGGGTAATATTTTGGAAAATGCAGTGTTGGCTTGCAATGATGTTCCGGAGAATGGGCGATTTATTGATTTGAATATGCGCATCAAGAATAAGCAGGAGCTTTTTCTTGTGGTGACCAATTCTTTTAACGGAGAAGTGAAACAGGTTGATGGAAGCTATATTTCCAATCATCCTGGCGGAAGCGGCATCGGGCTTCGGAGTATTGTTTCTACAGTGGAGAAGTATAGTGGTAGAGCCAATTTTTCCCACAAAGGAAGGGAATTCTATACAGATGTTTTAATGAAAATGGAAAAAAGGTAGTTCTACTTTACAGGTTGTCACCTGCAAAGTAGAATTTCTTTGTCCATCCGCCGAAGCCTAAGTCGTAAGGACCGAAGCATACACAGACTTTACCTTTCTTGGTAATATAGAACTGAAATTCGGTGGATTTCATTTTATCGATTTCGGAGATATCGTAATTTTCATCCTGCTTCTTGATTTTTTTCTTTAAGGCTTTCTTGAAGCTTTTCAAGGATTTGATTTTGGTCAGAGTAGTAACTTTGGTAATGCGTTTGCCGGTTTTCATATCAAATACATAACCGGTCTCGTTTACATTGCTGACACCACCGCCATACCAGAAAGAGTATTCATGTATGCTGGCGTATTTCTTATTACAGAAAGATACGCTCTGGGTGTTGTAGTCGTTATAGGTATCGTCATCCTCACGCTCATCGGCATCGCTTTTTGCGTAGGTTAAAAGATCTGTTTTATAATTCTTGTAGTTTTTCGGTAAAACATTGCGAATGCCTTTGTTGATTTTCTTAATCACATCGGAATCGCCCTTAAACTGTACATAGGTATAATAGCATTTAATGTCGATGGTACATTTCTTTCCCTTTACGGTAGTACTATGATCGATGGTCTTTAAAGTGTAATTCTTAGCGGCCTTTGCCTTGTCTGCCGGAATCACCAGGCAGGATAAAATCAGTGCCAGGGCAAGAAGTATGCCGGTTGTGTGTTTTACTTGATGTTTCATTTCATTTGCTCCTTCCGTAATGAATGTGGAACTTTTAGCCCCAACATCCATTAGATGAAACAGCAGGGAAAAAGGTTTCAAAAAAGATTAAAATTGACAAAAAAGTGGTGTCTGTTATACTTAAAAGGAAGGTAGAGAGGAGATTAATATGCAGTTTTCAGGAGGAATTTTTTTGGCGTTGTCCGTGGTAAGCAGTGCGGCCATCGCTATTGTTTTACGATTGTTTCAGAACGGAGGAAAGAACCGTTACGCCATTATAATGGGTAATTATCTAACCTGCGTTGTTCTTGGATTTATATTGTTACCGCAAAAGAGCATGATTTTGCACCCGGCCATGATGACCATTATCCTTGGTATCATTGGTGGTATTCTGTTTGTAGGCGGATTAGTGACCATGCAGCGAAGCATTGAAAAGAACGGGGCAATTTTGACTTCGGCGGTGGGTAAATTGGGATTGATTATCCCCCTGCTTATGAGTATTTTGTTTTTCGGGGAAAAACCTGGAACCTTCCAGATTTTGGGAATGATTGTAGTGCTTCTTGCCATGTGGGTAATCAGTGGTAAAAAAGAAACAGGAAGTTCTTTTTCCCTTTTCTGGTTGTTGGCAGTACTGTTTGTTGGCGGTTTTGCTGACGGAATGGTAAAAGTTTTTAATTATGTGGGAGAAGCAAAGCAGAATGAATTGTATATCTGGATTGTTTTCTGCATTGCAACCCTTTTGACGGTGTATCTGATTGCAAGAGAAAAGAAGAGTACCGGTAGTTTTGGAGAGCCGAAGGAATTTCTGGCAGGAATTTTGGTGGGAATCCCTAATTACTTCTGTTCCGCATTTTTGCTGAGGGCTTTGACAACCATTCCCGCATTCATTGCCTATACGGTTTTCTCCACCGGAACCATTATGCTGGTAACGGTAGTAAGTACCATTGCTTTTCGGGAACGTCCAACCAAATATCAGTTGATAGGATTGGGAATGATTTTGGTGGCACTTTTATTATTAAACGTATAAAACAAAAAGGGATAGCTTTCTATCCCTTTTTGTTCGTATAGATTTATTTCTTTAAGTTTAATCCCCGATATCGGTTTATCATTGCCCAGACTTCCTGAAGCCGAACTTCGGCTAAATTTCCGGGAACATCGCAGGAATGTGTGACGGCAGAAAAACCTTTCTTTTCATAAGTCGCATAAAGTTCATTGACACATTCGGAAAGGGTTTTGCGCCCGTCAAAGTCTTTTTCTTCGAAATGGCGCAGGAACAATCCCAGTAAGTTGGATTGTTCGATATCAATAAGCTGTTCCACAAAACGAAGCTCTACAGATTCATGATTTAAGGATACTGCGTCGGTTCCGGTGGATTTTACCTTTACCTTTCGGCCGCCTGTAACAGCCCGGTTGGGAAGGGGAATGCGGTTATCAAGCTGAAAGTCGGTAAGTAATTCATCCGGTGCCGTAACCGCCTGGACTGGAATGGTTTGGGCGGCAGTTGCTGCCTTTTTGGTAATGTCGTAGGGTTTATAATTCTTCATCTGGATTACCCGGTCTGCCGTAGCAAAGTATGTTCCGCAGCTTCCGGCAACCAGAATAGTGGATATGCCGAAGGAGTCATAGAGCTGTCGCATTCGGCTGATATAGGGAACAATGGGTTCCTGTTCTTTTAAAACCACTTGTTGCATTAAGTCGTCCCGTACCATGAAGTTGGTGGCAGTGGTATCTTCGTCAATCAGAAGGGTTTTACTGCCGGATAAAAGCGCCTCTATGGTGTTTGCGGCCTGAGAGGTGGAACCGCTGGCATCCTCTGTGGAAAAACAGGTGGTATCCGCATTGTTCGGCAGATTGCGGATGAACGGGTGGATGTTTAATTGTTTTACACTACGTCCGTCTTCGGAACGGATTTTCATAGCGGTTTCTTCGGTAATCACATATTCCCTACCGTCTCCCGGAATGTGGTTGTAGATGCCTCGTTCCAGCGCTTTTAGCAAGGTGGATTTTCCGTGGTAGCCGCCACCGACAATAAGGGTGACTCCCTTGGAGATTCCCAGCCCGGTAATACTGCGATTTCCGGGAAGTGAAAGTGTAACCTCGCATTCTGCAGGGCTTTGAAAGGCAATTGCCTCCCTCATGGGACGGTCGTCTACCCCGCTCTTACGGGGGAGAATGGAACCGTTTGCCACAAAAGCAATAAGATTATGTTTGGCAAGCTGATTTCGAATTGCCTGCTGGTCATCCGCCAAACCAATGGCCTCAGACAATTGATCTGCGGGAAGAGCTGAGTAAACCAACGCTTTGGCTACACACTTGGGCAGATAGGTCATTAGAATTTTCTTTAATTCCATGGAAAGGGTAGTTCGTCCCGCAGCAGGAAAGCCTACATTAAAACGAACAATCAAGTCGCCTGTTACCGGATTAATCTGTAAAGCGGAACGATTTAACACTTCCTGATGACAATGCGTAACACTTAATGTGCCGCTTTTTCCACTTCCTTTGGCCTGGCGGTCAAATTCCCGAAGAGCAGTGGCGAAATGCCGTAATATAAAATCCTGTAGCATCACCCGGCGGTGGGGTGTTTCGTAGTATTCTTCAGGTAGTTTATGTTGTTCTTTTGTTAATGCAATATGAAGGGAGGAAGGCGCTGCAAATGGATCTCCCTGCACATGGTCAATACTTAGAATATAACCGGGAAAGTTATATTTTCCGGTAAGTCGTTTATAGGCAGGATAACTTTTGTGATCCGTTTCCTGCAAAAGTTTTTCCAGTTGTTTCATGAAATACTCCTTATACTGAATTTGTTTCTTCGCTTTCATTATACACCGAAACACGAAAAGAATGTTGAAAAAACAACTGTTTTTAGTAAGGTATATATGATTGTGATTTTATGGTTGAACTCCTTTGTAATTAATCGTACAATAGAAGGGTAAAGGGTTTTTCTATAAATATAGGAGAAAAGGAAGGTATTGACATGGAATTATACAATGGAAGACCGGAGAATTGTGAGGGAAGACTGGAAAGAGAGATTCGTACGTATGATTATCTGGATAAGCTTGGAATCGAGTATGTAAGAACGGATCACGAGCATGCAGATACCATGGAGGCTTGCGAAGCTATTGACAAAGTTCTCGGGGTTATTATGTGTAAGAATCTGTTTTTGTGTAACCGGCAGAAGACAAATTTTTATTTGTTGCTAATGCCTGGAGACAAGAAGTTTAAGACGAAAGAATTGTCTGCACAGATTGGTGCGGCCAGACTTTCCTTTGCCAGCCCGGAGGATATGTTAAAATATTTGGACATTGAGCCGGGAGCAGTAAGTGTGTTGGGGTTAATGAATGACAAAGAACGTGCCATTCGTCTTTTGATAGATGAGGATCTTAAAAGTGCGGAATATTTCGGATGCCATCCATGCGTAAATACATCCAGCTTGAAGATGAAGACATCTGACATAATCGATAAATTCCTGCCGGCGGTAAAATATATACCGACTTATGTGCATTTGGTGGGAGAAGATTAAAAGAAATCATTTTAATAGAGGAGGTACCGGTTATGGATATTGAAGTTTTAACACACAGCAGTATTCGCATTCATGCAAGAGAGGGAATCATTTACTTTGATCCTTTCGAGGTGAATGAGATTTATCATGATGCGGATTTCATTTTTATTACCCATGAGCATTATGATCATTTTTCTCCGCGTGATATTGAAAAAGTGGCTGGTAACCAGACCATTCTTGTAATTCCGCGTACGATGGAAGAACAGATGGGGGACGTAAGTGAAATGGTATCCAAGATTGAGATGCTGGCTCCCGGAGATAAGGAGAGAATTAAACATCTACAGGTAGAGGCTATTCCTGCCTATAACGTAGAGAAGAAGCATCATCTTAAGGGGAAAAAGTGGCTCGGCTATAAATTAAAGTTGGAAGGCAAATGGGTATATATTGCCGGGGATACCGATGAAAATGAGGATAACACCGAGGTGGAGTGCGATATCGCATTGGTGCCTATTGGCGGAACGTATACCATGAATCCAAAGGAAGCCGCACAGTTTGTAAATAAAATGAAACCGGAAATTGCCATTCCTACCCATTACGGTACGGTAGTTGGTACACCGGAGGATGCTGAACTCTTCAAAAATTATGTAGATGAGGGAATTGAAGTGCAGTTCTTAATGAAATAAAAGCAACAACAAGGAAGTAATATCATGATCATTAAAAACGTATATTCCGGACTTGCAAATCTTCCCCACGGAAGGACAAGCGGTAAACTCACCTCCGGCTGTATTTGCTTGGAGGGGGGAGCACTCCGTGGCATATACACCAGTGGAGTGTTGGATTATCTGATGGAGCAGGATATGAATTTTTCCTGTGTAATCGGTGTTTCCGCAGGAGCCATGAACGGATTGAATTACGCAGCGGGTCATATTGGTCGTTCTGCCCGTATCAATTTAAGCTATCGACATTATCCCAGAATGGTGGGATTGAAAGCATTGGTAGAAAGCAAAAGTGTTTTTGGCTTTGATTTTGTCTTTGAAGACGCCAAAGAATTTGACCCATTTGATGAGGTGGGTTTTTTAGCCTCGCCGGGACGGTTTGTGGCAGTGGCAACGGATCTTGCTACCGGCAAACCCGCTTATTTTGAAAAAGATTGCGAAGATATATTTCAGGCGGTACGAGCATCTGCATCTATGCCTTTTGTATCCAAACCGGTGGAGGTAGATGGCAAAACCTGTCTGGACGGCGGTGGTTGTGTACATATTCCTTATCAGTGGGCATTGGATCAGGGCTATGAGAAGATTATTGTTATAAGAACCAGACCCCAGGAATTTCGTAAGTCTAAATCCGAAGCCAAGGGGGCGGATATGGTGTACAAACATTATCCGGAGTATGTGGAAGCCTTAAAGCAGGTTCCGGAGGCATATAACCGGGAATGTGACGAGGTGGAAAGACTCACAAAGGAAGGGCGGATTTTTAGTTTGTGTCCTTCCAAAGATATGGGGATTAAAAGGCTGGAGTCGGATATGGAAAAATTGGGAGAGTGGTACTATCTGGGGTACCATGATATGGGAGATCGTTTTGTTGAACTTAAGGAGTATCTCGGAAGTTAGATGAATCTGACTTTATCTTGATAAAAAGGGGAAAATCTGTTATGATACTAAATTGAGAATCAAGGAAAAGGAGACGAAACAATGAGTACAAGAATTGGAATTATGGGTTATGGTAACCTTGGCCGTGGCGTTGAGTGTGCCATCAAACAGAATGATGATATGGAACTGGTAGCTGTTTTTACCAGAAGAGATCCGTCTACAGTTACGATTCTTACAGAAGGTGTAAAAGTAGAAAGCGTTGATAAGGTATTGGATTATCAAGATAAAATTGACGTAATGATTCTTTGCGGTGGTTCTGCTACAGATCTTCCGAACCAGACACCGGAGTATGCTAAATATTTTAATGTTATTGACAGCTTTGACACTCATGCACGAATTCCGGAGCATTTTGATGCAGTGGATAAGGCAGCGAAAGAGCATGATCATCTTGCATGCATTTCCGTTGGTTGGGATCCGGGAATGTTCTCTTTGAATCGTTTATATGCTAATGCTATTTTGTCAGAGGGTAAGGATTACACCTTCTGGGGCAAAGGTGTTAGCCAGGGACATTCTGATGCAATTCGTCGTATTGAGGGAGTATTGGATGCAAGACAGTATACCATTCCGGTAGAAGAAGCTCTTGAGGCAGTTCGTTCCGGTAAGAATCCGGAATTAACCACAAGACAGAAACATACCAGAGAGTGCTTCGTGGTATTGAAACCGGGGGCAGATGCGGCAAAGGTTGAAGAAGAGATTAAGACTATGCCAAACTACTTTGATGAATATGATACCACTGTACACTTTATTTCCGAGGAGGAATTAAAGAGAGATCACAATGGTATTCCTCATGGTGGTTTTGTAATCCGTAGCGGTGTAACCGGATGGAACAAAGAGAACAAACATATTATTGAATACAATTTGAAATTGGATTCTAATCCGGAATTTACTACCAGCGTTTTGGTTTGCTTTGCAAGAGCTATTGATCGTATGTACAAAGAAGGACAGCGCGGATGCAAGACTGTATTCGATATTGCACCCGCATACTTAACAAAGCTTACATCGGAAGAACTTCGCCAGACTATGTTATAAGTTATATTAGCAGCTCACGGAAATTCCGTGAGCTGTTTTTTCATTTTTTACTTGAAGACAGAGAAAAGAAGCGTTATTATAATATCAGAAGTTATAGAATTTTGATGATCATTCACAACAGTCATTAGACAAGGAGGATGGGTTATGAAGCGAAAAGGCGGCTTACAATTGGAATACCTGAAGAAGCTTAGTCCAAAATTCGTAATCATATTCTTACTTTCTATCATTGGTGTTTATATTATTCTTGCCTATAATGCTCATCTTTTATACAAAACAACAAAAGAAGATATTGTTCGTGCCGGAAAGGTAAATGCGCTGCAAACGGCTCAAGTATTTAATGAGTATTTGCAAACCGGAATTGATGCGGTGAACTTAGTTGCCTATACCATTGAAGATATGGAGCAGAATGGGAGGTCTAAGGAGTTTATCAAAAAGTACTTGGTGGAAACCTCGAAACAGTATGCTACAGCCATCAGCGGCAATTATAATGGAATTTACGGTGTGATTGGGGGATGTTACCTGGATGGAACCGGATGGGATCCGGATAAGTCCTATGACCCGACACAACGGATGTGGTATACCATGGCGAAAGCGAATAAGGGGAAAACAACATTAATTAAACCTTACAAAGATGCCATGACTCATGAACTTGTTATGAGTGTCAGCAAATGCTTGCCGGATGGCGATGTGATTGCCATGGATATGACCTTAAATACAATTCGTGATATTAATGAGGGTGTCTATCGACGGGAAACAGGGGATAATTATTTCCTGATTATGGATTCCAACTCAGAAGTTATTGATATTTTTGGCGATTATAAGCGGGTTGGCGGCATTTGGGAAAATCCGGACGTCATTGCCAAGAAGGTTTCAAAGTTGCGAGATAAGAACAATAGTAACAGTTTTGAAATTTCGGTGGATTCCAAGAAATACTTTGTCTATGTGGAGAAATTGCAGGGACAGTGGTACGCGGTTTCTGTTATGGATGCTAAGGAAATGTTTGTAGGACTGATGCATGCACAAGTGTTTGCCGGACTGTTAATTGCATTCTTTATACTGGTAGCTTTGATTGTGTTCTTTAATATGAATCGCAGACAGGTGGAAACAGAGGAGATGAACCTGCATCTTGCATCCATCGCGGATATCTACAGTACCATGTATGTGGTGAATCTTAAGGCAAACCGAATCGCAGAGGTTAGCAAAGGCAAGGAAGATATTGGCAATCTTGTTACAGGAAAACACAATCATGCAGATATGCTTTTGCAGGGGATGATGGAGTTTTACTGTGATGAAGAAGGAAAAGCGGATATGAAAGAATTCGTTCAATTTCCGAATATTATCTCCGGGTTGGAGAATACGAATACCATAACCAAGGAGTTTTTAAATCATAATGACTGCTGGTGCCGCGGACGATTTGTTGTGGTGGAACGCAAAGACGGCAAACCCAGTAAGGTTATGTGGATGATTGAGAAGATTGACGAAGAGAGACGACAACGAGATCATTTGCAGTATCTTTCCGAGATTGACCGCATGACCGGTATTTTAAATCGTGGAAGCGGAGAAGTAAAGATTCGTAGTATTTTGGAAAAAAAGACGGGAGGCATGTTTGTCCTCTTTGATGTTGACCATTTCAAATCCATTAATGATACCTATGGACATGGAGTGGGAGACCGTGTTATAGTAGAAATTGCAAATGCAATGAAGATGATGGCAACCGGGGACGATATCGTCATGCGGTTGGGTGGCGATGAATTCGCAGCGTTTGTTCCGGAACTGAATGAAAGAGAAGAAGGAAAGAAGCGAATTGAACAATTCATGGAACGGGTTCGGAATATTGATATTCAAGAGTTTGATGAGAAAATGATAGAAGTCAGCATTGGCGTGGTATTTTGTTCGAAGGGACAGAGTATTACTTTTGAGGAATTGTACAAGAATGCGAATCGATGTACTTATATCAGCAAGAAGCAAGCAGGTAGTATTGCCACTTTCTGGGATTAATGAGAGAACAGCGTAAGCTGAAAGGGAGAATGAGGAAGCAGAATGAGAGATACCGTTATCCTTCCGGAAGAGGAAATTTTAAGTGCGTTGGGTCGACGTTGGAGTACCATGTTGGTACATTTGATTCGGTCCCATTTTCCACATCAGATTCCGGAGAATGTAGAAGTTCTGGATATCAAGACCGGTGCAGGTTTTATGGCGGGACTTATGGGAAAATATGGCTATCAGGTCACAGGAGTAGATCGCTCAGAGGATGATTTGGCATTAGCCAGCGAGAAAACCAGCCATTACAGACATAGGATTACGTTGTGGAAAATGAAGGTAGAGGACATGTTTTTTCCGGACGAGTCCTTTGATGTAATTATTTCCAGAGATCTGGCAGGCAAGGAGCTGGATATGTCAGTGGCTTTCGAAGAATGGAAGCGAGTATTAAAGCCGGGAGGAATAGTGCTTTCTTTTGAGGCGGATATGAACTTGTCGCAGAGTGTTGCTGATCAGGCAGTAGGAAAAGATTTTTTCTGTGAAATTGATTTCGGAATGGAGCGGTTTTTTAATTATAAACCCGGTAGACAACCCTATTTTCAGCATCCGGTGTGTCTGATTCGCAGTATTAAGAAATAAGAAAAGGCAGGAGCCAGAAACTCCTGCCTATTATAATTCCTATTCTTCCGATTCGGAAACCGGTTCGATATCCAAATCTTCTCCCGGAAGTTCCAGTCCGGCAAAGGTTTTCACATCTACGCCGTTCACCTGTAAGTGTGAATCTACGGCAATTACCAAACACTGACGTCCGTCAATGATTTTTGTTTCAATCAGGTCGAGGCGCTCCGGTTTCACTTTTACCACAATATCCGGTGTTTCAATGGCAAAAGAGCGGGGAGAGGAGATGTTGGTGGCCATGAGAGTAGAATTCTTACCGGCACATACTTCGTATTCTCTGTCAAAATCCTCCATCTTTTCATCGGAGGCTCCGCTGTCATAGAAGATCTGCTTCATTTCTTCTTTGGTCACGGTTACGGGATCCGGATTATCCTGATTCAGTTCAATAAGCTCCTGAATGTTTTCGTGGATGTTTTTAATTACATCAAAATCGCAATCTTCTTCTAAGGTTTCAATTACCAGACTTTGAAAAGCTTCCTTCTGGGAAGCGGCAGACTGTACCATGTAGCTTCCGAGAACGCTGTCAATAAATTCAGGATGGATTTCTTTCGGATTCTTGCTGTAGTAAAGGACGCTGTGTAAATCTGTTGCCCGGTCGTTAAAGGAAGGGAATAAGAATCCGGTGGCCGGCATATCCACTACCCAGTCACGAATACGCTCGGACATGGTGTTTTCTTCCGGGTTGTAGCCAAGTCCTGCTTTGGATAAGCCAACAGGGCAGATGGCACAATGAATGTATTCAAATACCGTATCGGAAGCATCCTCCATTTCCATACCGTCAGAGGCTTTTCCCGGAACGTCATAGCAGCAGTGAATCAGTATGATGTAGTAGTTTTCACCGTAATCGTAGTTGGCAATGATTTTATCATAAAATTCGTCTAAAAGTACTTCGTTGTTTAATTTGCTTTCACGCAGACGATATAAAAACTCCTGTGTGCCGCCTTCGGCTTCCGCTTCCAATGGGAATTCCATGGAAAACAGATTGCTGCCGAGAGAACCGGAGAAGGTTTTTTTCAGTAATTCAAAGTATTTGAATTCTTCTTCCTCCGGAAGGGAGAAGAAGGCCTGTTTCATTTTAAATTTAATGTTTTTTTCTGCATCCACATAGCAACCACAGATACGGTCAATGGTGCTTTTTTGTGGGGTATATTGTTTTCGCAGTTCTGCGATTTCTTTTTTATTCATGGGTTTGTTCCTTTCTTTTGTTGTTACGTATTTTTGCAACAAATATATTTTAACAACGCATTGTTTTTTCGTCAAATGCTTTATATAATAATAAGTAGAGAATAAAATCGGGGAGGCGCGAAATATGCGTAGATGCGGTGTGCTGATGCCTGTTTTTTCCTTGGCGTCAGAATATGGAATTGGCTGTTTTTCCAAAGAAGCGTATCGGTTTGTGGAATTTTGTGAGCGCACAGGATTGAAATTGTGGCAGGTTCTGCCTATGGGACCTACCAGTTTTGGTGATTCGCCATATCAGTCCTTTTCAGCCTTTGCTTTAAATCCATATTTTTTGGATTTGGAGGATCTGGTTAGCAAAGGGCTTCTTACAAGGGATGAGTGCGAGGAGGCCTTACGAACGGAGGGCTCTTTAACAATTCATTATGATCAGCAGTACCAGAAGCGTTTTCCGGTTTTACACAAAGCATTTAAGCGCTTTATGGAGAACCCTTATTCTGATTATGAAACCTTTAAGGAAGAGCAGTCTGACTGGCTTTATGATTATGCTCTTTATATGGCGTTAAAGGATGCCCATGATGGTAAATGCTTCATGGACTGGGAACCGGCCCTTGCCAAGCATGAGAAGAAGGCAGTGGAGAAAGCCAAAGAAACCTACCGGGAAGAAATGGAATTCCAGTGCTTTTTGCAGTATTTTTGTTTCATGGAGTGGAATACCCTGCATCAGTATGCCAACGAACATGGAGTTCGCATTCTGGGAGATATACCGATTTATGTAGCTTTTGACAGTGCAGACGTGTGGAGCAATCGGAAACTGTTTTTATTACAGAAGGACGGGTACCCCACAAAGGTGGCAGGTTGCCCGCCGGATGCCTTTTCCGACAAAGGACAGCTTTGGGGCAATCCGCTTTATGATTGGAAGACCCAGAAGAAAGATGGTTTTTCCTGGTGGATGAAGCGGATACGCCATAATTTTAACCTCTTTGATGAGTTGCGTATAGATCATTTCCGTGGCTTTGATGCATATTTTGCAATTCCCTACGGAAGAGAAGATGCAGTTATCGGAGAATGGGAAGATGGTCCCGGCGAAGACTTTTTTACAGCGGTTCGAAAGGCTATGGGCAATCCGAGTATTGTGGCAGAGGATTTGGGAACCCTTACGGATTCTGTGCGGAGCCTGTTAAAGAGTACCGGCTATCCCGGAATGAAAGTGCTGCAGTTTGCTTTTAGTGCAGGGGAGAAAAGCGATTATCTGCCTCACCGCTACGAGAAGAATTGCGTGGTCTATACGGGAACCCATGATAACGATACGGTGAGGGGATGGTATGAAACCATGCCGGAAGCGGATCGGAAGTTTTTAGAAGAATATCTTGGAAAAAAGACCGACCAAGAGGAGGTTACCTGGGAATTGATTCGCCTTGCAATGGCAAGTGTGGCGGATACCTGTATTATTCCGATTCAGGATTTTTGTAATCTGGGAACGGATGCCAGAATTAATACTCCTTCCACTATTGGCATTAATTGGATGTGGAGAATGAACAAGGAACAGATTACGCCGGAGTTGGAGGGGAAAATTCGGGATATGATTGGAGTTTATGAGCGATAAAAAATGCATTTGCATTGCTTGAAATTTACCTTTATGGTAGAATATAGGAGGATATATAGCGCATGTATGATGAATTAACCAAATCAGACATAGCCAAGATGGAAAAAGAAATTGAGCACCGTAAATTGGTGCTTCGTAAAGAATTGATTGAGGCTGTAAAAGAAGCCAGAGCCCAGGGGGACTTAAGCGAGAATTTTGAATATTATGCAGCCAAGAAGGAAAAGAATCAAAACGAAAGCCGCATCCGCTATCTTGAGAGAATGATTAAGACGGCGAAGATTATTTCCGACGATTCTAAGGACGATGAAGTAGGAATTAACAATATTGTTAAAGTGTGGCTTCCGGAAGACGAGGAAGAGGAGACCTATCGAATCATTACCACCATTCGGGGAAATTCCCTGGAAGGGCGGATTAGTATTGATTCTCCGTTAGGAAAGGCATTGTTGGGACATAAGGTTGGAGAGCAGGTTATTGTGAAGGTGAATGATGATTATAGCTATCCGGTTATCATTCGGGAAATTGACAAATCTGTCGACGATTCGGGGGATACCATCCGCAAATTTTAGAAAGGATGTAACGACATGGATAGACCGGAGAAAATGGATTTTTTACTGGAAAATGAAATGCAGATCAATCGCTCCATCGGAGTAATTCTGTATATGGGTTGTATGGTGGGACCGGCGATGTTCATTTTTACACAGCTGAACATCTTTCGTGTGGATTTCAAGTTCTGCCTTTTATTTACGGCCTATGCAATTATTACCGGATTGGTGCAGCGGTTTTTATCAAAGAATGTAAAGTACCATACGATTGCCAGATACTTCGGTATTTTTGCTTTTGAATTTATGATAGGACTTTCAGCAACCCAGGCTACGGTGGGTATCTATATTGCCTACAGTTTTGCCACTATTTTAAGTTGCTTATATGTGAACAGGAACTATACCCGGTTTGTCTGCATTATCGGTTACATCGTAATGATTGTGGCCCTGTATTTTAGGTCGTTGGATCAGGTGCGGAATCACTTTATTATTGAATCTGCCAGAGATTATTTTCTTGGTTATGGAATCGGTTTTACAATTGAATTTGTCTTCTTGTTTTTTATCTGCATGACGGTTGTAAAATACGAGATTAAGTTGCTGGAGAGCAAGGAAACGGAAGTAAACGAGCGTTTGGAGGCTCAGCAGGAGAATAAGGCAAAGAGCGATTTCCTTGCGCAAATGAGCCATGAGATTCGTACTCCCATTAATGCCGTTCTCGGTATGAATGAAATGATTATGCGAGAGACGGACCAGCCGGAAGTAGAGGGGTATGCCCGTACCATTAAGAGTGCCGGTAAGTCGTTGCTAAATATTGTAAATGATATTTTGGACTTTTCTAAAATTCAATCCGGCAAAATGGAGATTATTGAGGTGGACTATGATAGTGGACTTTTACTTCGGGATCTTATCGAATTGTACAGTATACCGGCTGTAACAAAGGGACTGGATTTTGAATACCAGATTTCCGAGGATATACCCCAAACCCTGTGTGGTGATGAGTATCGAATTAAGCAGGCGGCAGGTAATCTCATCAGTAACGCCATTAAATATACGGAGAAAGGTTTTGTAAATCTTCAGGCGGAGTTTGTATGGACGGACAAGGAGAAGAAGGAAGGAAACCTGATTCTGTCTGTTGTGGATTCCGGTATCGGTATTAAGTCCGAGGACGTACCTAAGCTGTTCCAGAACTTTGGACGTTTGGATTTGCAGAAGAATCGTGCTATTGAGGGCACCGGTCTGGGACTTAAGATTTCCAAACAGCTTATTGAAATGATGCGCGGAACCATGGGCGTACAGAGTGTCTACGGAGAAGGTTCCATCTTCTCAATTACGGTTCCACAGATTGCCGTAAGTGAGGAAGTACTTGGCAACTTTGCAGAGTCTATGAAACGCCAGGAGGAAGAAGCGTTATCCTTGCGTAATCAGAGAACTGTACTGGCACCGGAAGCAGAACTTTTGGTTGTAGATGATAACGAAATGAATCTTCAGGTTGTTGCCAGTCTGTTAAAGAAGACCCAGTGTAAGGTGCAGTGCGTTTCATCCGGAGAAGAATGTATTGCAGCGGTAAAAGAGAAGAAATATGATTTGATTTTGTTAGACCATATGATGCCCCAGATGGATGGTATCGAAGTGTTGCATGTCCTTCGAGATCAGGATGCACCGTTGGTTGACCGAAAGACCAAGATTATTGTGCTGACAGCAAATGCTATTGCCGGTGCGAAGGATAATTATCTGAAGGAAGGATTCGATGATTATCTTTCCAAACCGATTTCCATTGAGGAGTTGGAGCGGGTGTTAATGGAATATTTGCCTGCCAACAAGGTCTCTGTGGAGGAAGGAAGAGGAGAGGAAGAAGTTCTTTCCTACCCGGATTTGTCAGAGTATGGAATTGATGTGGCAGCCGGCGTGAAAATCCTGGATGGAGATTTCGACGTTTATCTGGAAATGGCGAAGGTATTCTATAAAGATTACGAGGGCAAGAGTGAGAAGATAAATAATGCCCTTGCAGAGTGTGATATGCCAAGCTACGCCATTTACGTTCATGGTTTGAAGAGTAATGCCAGAACCCTTGGTGCCATGGAGTTGGGAGAATTGGCATTTGATGAAGAGAAACAAAGTAAATCCGGTAACATTCATTACATCCAGACCCACGTATCCAAATTGATGGAAGAGTGGGATAAGGTAATGAAGGGATTTGAGGTGCTCTTTAAGGAGCAGGGGATTTCTGAAACTCCGGAAGATGCTTCCGAGGTTGAAGTTACGGAGGCACCGTTGGATGAGACGGAAGTGCTGGATCGCTTGCTTTTAACCCTTGCTCATTTGGAGGAGTTCCAGGAGGAAGAGGCAAGAGATTCCATGAAGGAACTTTTAAGCCACCCATTGGCAGAGGATTTGCAGAAATCCTTACGAGAGGCCTTGGATCATTTGTACCAGTTTAATTATAATAAGGCCTTTGAGGTTTTAAGCCCATATATTAATGAAGATCAAGAAAAAGAATAGAGGAAGAAGAAAATGGAAAGCAACAATCGTAACGTTTTATTGATCACAACAGGAGGAACCATTGCTTCTACGCAATCAGAAAACGGCTTGAAGCCGGGGATTTCTTCGGATGAAATTTTGAAATTCATTCCGGAAATCGTGAACTTCGCCAAAGTTGATACCTGTCAGGTATGTAGTGTGGACAGTACCAATATGAAGCCGGAAATCTGGGCAATGCTGGTAGCTACCGTAAAAGAGAATTATGACAAGTATGACGGTTTTGTCATTGCTCACGGAACCGATACCATGGCCTATACAGCAGCGGCTCTGTCTTACATGATACAAAATTCCGGTAAGCCCATTGTACTCACAGGTTCTCAGAAACCCATTGAGTTGGAAAACACTGATGGCAGAACTAATCTGATGGATGCCATCATTTATGCGGCGGATTCCAAGTCTCAGGGAGTCTGTATTGTATTTGACGGCAAGGTAATTGCCGGAACCCGTGCCAAAAAGGTACGTTCCAAGAGCTACAATGCTTTTGACAGTATTGATTTTCCGTTTTTGGCACAGCTTCAGGGGGGACAGGTCATGCGTTACCTGCCTATGTTACCTTATGAGAAACCCCTTCGTTTTTACGAAAAATTGGATGAGAAAGTTTATTTAATGAAATTGATTCCGGGTATGCGTATACCGGCCTTGGAAGAAATCTTTTCCTACTATGATGCCATTATCGTAGAAAGCTTTGGTGTAGGTGGAATTCCGGATACCATTTCCGAAGACTTTTATGAGCTTCACAAGAAATATCCGGAAACCATTATTATTATGGCAACTCAGGTATCTCACGAGGGAAGCGATATGACCGTATATGAAGTGGGACAGAAGATTAAAAAGGATTGTCATTTCTTAGAGTCTTACGACATGACTTTAGAATCAGTAATCGCCAAGATTATGTGGTTACTTGGTAATTTTGAAGTAACCCAGGAGAACAGTGAGGATTTGTTCTATGAGCATATTAATTATGACTTGGTGTTCGGTAAGAATAGGGTGACGGAATAAAATTATACTCATGGACAGCCGGCAGGTTTGCTATGTGGGAGCGCTCTCGCTCTGAGACCACGTAGTGGTACATAATCTTCCGTAATCAAAGCCCAGGGAAAATAAATTTTCCCTGGGCTTTCCTTACAGAAGATAAGTACCAACGTGGTCAAAAGTCCCACATTAGCAATCCTGCCGGCTGTCGTTGCGTAGGATTCTGTGCGGAGTTTTTGTTCCGGAGCAGGGCTTCTGAGGACGTCGGTACATAAGCTTTTGAAAGAGCGCCTTAGCGCTCTTTTAGAAGCTTATGTACCGTTACGTCTGAGGCAGAGCGAAAGCGTCCCTGCAAGGAATAGAAACTTCGCACATACGATGTATTACAACGACAGCATCAGTTCCATCAGCCGATCATTGTCCTCCGGCTTCATAAAGCAGAACCGCACAAACCGATCCCCAAGGAATGGGAAGGAACTGCAATTTCTTATCATCAATCCTTTCCGGATGGCTGCCTCAAAAACAGCTGAAGAGTCAAGCTCCGGTTTTAAGATTTTTAACAGAATGAAGTTAGCATAAGGTTTATAAGGTTTATATAAGTCGCTTTTTTCAAAAATCCCGTAGGTGCGCTTTTGCTCGGTATGCATCAGCGCCTTAGTGCGCTCCTGAAAATCCTTGTCCCGGTACATATAGGTTCCCGCAAGCTCTGCCAAAGAGTTGACACACCAGGGATTCTGTTTCTCGTGGATGAGAGACAGAAGGTCCGTATTGGAGGTGACGGCATAGCCAAGGCGTAAGCCCGGAGCGGCGTAGAACTTGGAAACACCTCGTAAGCAAATAAAGTTATGGTGTTTTTCACAAAGGGGAACACAGGTAATACTTTCCATATCCGGTGCAAATTCCACATAGGTTTCGTCTACCATAACAAAAGTGCCGTTCTTCTTGGCTTCTGCAAAAATGGCACTCATTTCCTCGGTGCGAATGGCACCAGAAGTTGGATTATTGGGGTTACAGATTACAAGTAAGTCGTAGCCCTTTTTTAATGCAGTAAATAAAGAGGCTGGATGTAAAACGAAATCCTCCTCCTCCTTTAATTCAAAATAATCTACTTGTCCACCGGAAAGACCGATTTCCCGCTCGTATTCCGAATAGGTTGGGCCTAAAATCAGGGCTTTTTTCGGTTTAATGAACTGGGCCATAATGGAAATTAGGTCGGTGGAACCGTTTCCTACCACGATGTGCTTGGGATCGATTTTACAGTAGTCGCCAATGCTTTGACGAAGAGTAGTATATTCTCTGTCGGGATAGCTGGTTATTACATCAATTTGGGTTGCAAGGTTCTCCTTTACAAGAGGGGAAAGTCCCAGCGGATTGACGTTGGCAGCAAAATTAATAATGTCTTCTTTCTTGATTCCGTACTCTGATTCAACACGTTCCAAATCACTTCCGTGAAACGCGGATTGTTTACTCATTGTGATACTTCCTTTCTATGATTATGTTTCTTTAGGGTATTGCGAAACTCCCCTGCCACAATTGTGCCAGGGCTTATTTGCACAAAAACCGTTCTTGCAAGCTAGCTTGCAAAGACGATTTATTGTGCAAATGGTTCATGCGGCATACGCCGCAGAATAGTTTCGCAAGCGCCTAAATAGGACTACTTCGGAGTTTTGCGTTACCAATACTTGCATGTGTGTTTCAAATTGTTTATAATTATTATAGAAAGAAAAGCCAAGAAAGTAAAGGGGAAACAATGCGACGTAGGATGCAGGAACTGGCTGCAGGTGTGTACGAACGGGAAGGTCCCAGAATCCGGCTTTCCGAAGAACGCCTTGTGCTGACGGCAAGTGAGAATGAGGTAAAATGCGGAAGCTTTCAGATTGAGAGTACCAATCAGATTTCCATGCGGGGAATTGTCATTTCGGATAATCCGCGAATGAAGGTGCTGAATCCGGATTTTTCGGGCACTGCGGCAGAAGTTCATTATCAGTTTTATACGGACGGTATGGTAGAAGGAGATATTCAGAAAGGCAATCTGTATTTGATCTGTAACAAGAATGAATATACCCTTTCTTTTGTTGTGTCCATTTCTGCGGGAACCCTTAAGGTGGATGGACAGGAAATTGCATCCTTGGAGGATTATGTACAATTTGCCCGCCATAATTTTGAAAAAGCATATCAGCTATTTTGTTCATCGGAATTTTTAACCCTTTTACGGAAACAACCGGTAGAACTTTTATTGCTGGCCAGAAGCCTGGCCTATGAATCTGCTCCAAGACGAAATATGGAGGAATTTTTATTGTCTGCCGGTCTTAAGGATCCGGTGACTTGTGAATGCCGTTTTGAAGACCGAATATATGAGAATCCCAAGGAAGATATTCGTGAAATACTGGAAATTACAAGAAGTACCTGGGGGTATGCCAATATTTCTCTTTATACGGAAGGCAGTTTTCTTGCTGTACCTTTTACCGAGGTTTCGGAAGAAGAATTTATGGGAAATACTTGCCGTGTACCGGTATTTCTTTTGGCAGACAAGCTACATAGCGGTACCAATTACGGTCGACTGTTTGTAACCTGTGAAAATGATACCTTTGTATATACCTTCACTGTGCATAAGGATTCGAATGTGGTACGGGAACCGGATTTGCGGGAAGACATTGTGGAGCTTATTCGGTTGTACGTGAATTTCCGGACAGGTAAGCTGATGCCGGCGACCTGGGCTAATGAAACACTGAAAGTATTGAATCATATTTTAGCTGACGGACAGGAGCATGTCTTGGCGGAGCTGGCAAAAGCCCAGGTGCTTTTGTTAAGCGACAGAGGCAAGGAAGCTCAGTGGCTGTTAGACCAGAATAAGCAGGTGTTAAAGGATACTAATTCGGTAGAATATGGATATTATCTGTACGTGACAACTCTTTTGAATTCGGAAAAAGAGTACGTTCATAAGGTGGCAGGAGAGTTGCAGAGACTGCATCTACAGCAAAAAGAGAATCCAATAATTTTCTGGATGTTGCTTTTTACGGGAGAATCCTACGAAAATAACCTTACCAGAAAGTACCGTGCATTGAAGGGATTCTGCCTTTTATACAGTCGAAGCCCTGTATTTTATGCGGAGGCCTATGCATTGGTAAGAGAGAAGCCGGAACTTTTGATGGAGGGCGGAGAATTTGAAGTTCGTCTTTTGTACTGGGCTTATCGTCGAGAGCTTTTAACCAAAGAAATCGGTTATTTTCTGGCATCGGAGGGAGCCTTTTTACGTGGCTATTATCCCCTTCTTACGCCGGTTATCAAATATTATTATCAGACCTATGGGGGAGATGACTTCCTGAAAACCTTATGTTCCCATTATATTAGCGGGGGACGGTTTGAGAAGGAACTTTTACCCTATTATCAGCGTGCGGTGGAAGGTAATCTTAAGATATACGGATTGTTTGAGGCATACGTGCGCTGCGCTTTTGAAGCAGGAAAGTTACATCCAACCGGAATGCTTCAGTATTATCTTCCGTTTGTAGAGAATCTGCCCTTTGACCAGCAGGCGGCAGTTTATGCCGGCGTTATTCAGAATAGGGAGAAGCAGGCAACTTTGTATTTTCAATGCAAGGAAGAAATGGAGCAGTTTGCTTTAAAACAGCTGTCTTTGGGACACATGGACGAGAATCTGGGTGTGCTATATGACTTTTATTTTTCTCAGGTACCATTGACAGAAGAAATGGCACATCAGCTGGCCCCCTTGTTGTATGTACACAAGCTTACACTGGAGGATGAGCGGATGCAGTGGGTTGTGGTGGTCAATCGTTCATTAAATCGCATCAGCAAGTATCCGATTCATAAGAAAATGGCCTATTTCCCTATTTATTCAAAAGACAGGGTAATTGCTTTTGAGGATGGATATGGCAGACGCTATGTAAAGAGCGTAGAGTATGATTTGATGCTTTTAATGCCTTCGGAAAGCTTGACCCGAAAATGTATGCGTCTGTCCCATAATGAGATGCCGTATCTTATTCATTTCTTTGATTATGAGCGGTTGCAGGAGACAAGACTTTCGGATGTTTCGGAAGAAGAATTGGCACAGATTCCATGCCTGTTACAGTCCGAGGTGTTGACTTCGGATTATAGGAAACAGTTGCATCCGGTGCTTTTACAGTTTTATCGTCAGGAAGAGAAGGGACGGGAACTTGATTGTTATTTGGAAGAGGTTTCGTTTGGGGGACTTGCCAAGGAGAGTCGTGAACAGGTTTGCGAACTTTTGATTGAGCGGGGCTTTTACGATAAAGCCATGGAAGGAGTTTTGGCCTATGGTTGCCTGACTATTTCCGCAACGTCGCTTTTAAGTCTGTGTACGGAAGAGATCAAACGTCGTCATAAGGAAGCCAACGAAGGATTGATTTATTTGTGCTCTTTGGTGTTCCAACGTGGCAAGTATAATGGGGTGCTGTTGGAATATTTGGTGAATCATCTGGAAGGCTCCACCAGAAGCTTATACGAATTGTGGATGAGTGCCATGGATTTTGAAGTAGGAACCTTCCCGCTGGAGGAGAGACTTTTGGTACAGATGCTGTATACGGATGTGTTTGTAAGTCGCAGTGATGATATTTTGATTTCCTACATGAAAGGCGGTGGGGATCAGTTGGTATGTGATGCCTACCTTTCCTATTTTGCCTATCAGTATTTTGCACTGGAAGCTCCGGCAAATGCTATGGTGATGGAACAGCTTTTCAAGCGATTGCAGGCCGGAAGAAGACTTCATCTGTGTTTGAAATTTGCGTTGTTATCGTATTTGGCGGAAAGTGGCTCAAAAGAAATAGAATGGATGCAGAGCTTATATGATGACTTTATTTTAAAAGGCTACGTTTTTGGATTCTATGAGAAGTTACCTTCTTTGGTACGGGCTCATTTCCCAAGAGCCGGAAAACAAGCAGTGGAATTCCGCACCGGTAAGAATAAACAAATTACCATTCGATACCTGCATACGGATTATGCGGGAAATAACTTCTCGGATCAGGAGTATCAGGTGGAACAAATGGAAGAGATGTACGAGGGCATCTACGTTAAGGAGATTACCCTGTTTTACGGTGATACCGTACAGTATTATATTAGTGAGGAAAAAGAAGGACGTTCCAACATCCTGTCCAGCGGTCAGCTCAGTGAGCGAAATATCAGCAGCCAGGAAGAGGGAGGTGCCTTAAGCCGTATTAACGGACTGATTATATCAGATCAATTGGGAGAAAATGAGGTGTTCGGTAAACATCTTGTAGAATATGACACCCTTGTCCGTCAGGCGGCGAAGGAGTTTGTATGGATCAGATGACCATCTTTTGTGTGGATATGAATGAATATTACAGCCAGCTTTGCTATTTTCGGCCGGATGATAAGGAACCCATTTCTTACGGGCTGTATGCTGGAACCGAGAATTATCTGATTCCCATGGTGGTGGCGAAAGAACCGGAGGTTTCCAGGTGGTATGTGGGAACGGAAGCAGTAGGAAGGCTTTACGAAATTACCGGTTTTTTGGAGAAAGCTTTTCGGAAAGAAAGTATTCTTGTTGACGGAGAGGAAATTCCGGCTTTTTCTCTGCTGGTATTGTATGTAAGGCGAGTACTGGGACTGGTCAGTTCCGTTGGTTGTCAAAAGGATCGTGATGGCTTTGTTTTTTGTTTGGAGCGCGCGTCAAAAGCTGCCAGAGAAACCCTTCGGGCAGTGTGTGAAGAATTGGAGATTCCCGGGGATCATGTGTTTATTACCGATAAAAAAGAAGCTTTAAGTTACTATATTATGAATCAGGAGCCGGGACTTCGAATGTATGATGTGCTGATTACGGATTATTGGCACAAGCAGGTTCACGGATTTACCCTGCATACGGATCGCAGTGTCTCTCCCCAGGTAGTATCTGTTACGGAGACAGTAATCCAGAGCATGGAAAAAGAGGATGAAGCATTTTATCAGGTATTGGATGAACTTCTGGGGCAAAAGAGCTTTTCGGCAGTGTTTTTAGTGGGCTCAGGTTTTGAAGGAGAATGGATGAAACGATCCTTAAATCGTCTTTGTACGGGACGCAGGGTCTTTTTCGGAATGAATCTCTATGCTAAAGGTGCCTGCTATTATGTGCGGGAGAAGCGACGTGTGGAAACAGAAACTCCGGCTTTTGTATATCTTGGAGGCGGAAATGTTTTGTCCAACGTGTGCCTGAAGGCTTGGCATCAGGGAAAAGAAACGGATGTTACCTTGATTCAGGCGGGACTTCATTGGCAGGATGCAAAGGGAAGTGCGGATATTTTATTAAAAGGGCCGAAGGAGAATCTATCCCTGAATCTGTGTCTGTATCCGCTAAAGAAAGGGCAGCCTCAAGAGATTCCCCTTTCTTTGCCGGGATTTGTGGTGGCAAAGGATACGGTGGCAAGACTTAGTGTTACAGCTAAGGCCCTGTCCAGAAAGAAGTTTGCTGTAATGGTGAAGGATTGTGGCTTTGGAGAATTGTATAAGTCTCAGGGGAGAAGTTACGAGTTTACATTTGATTTTATAGGTGAGGAGAAATAGGATGACGGAGGGATATTGGTGCCCCTACGGGGCGGCAGAGCAGCCGTATCATTTAAAAAGTATAGACCTTAAGGTTTATTCTCTGGAAGAAATTCTGTATTTTTACTACCATCATCAGATTTTATTGGATCGTAGTCTGATGCAGGAGGACTTCGTTTTTTGGGTACGTGAACACTTAAAACAACCGGTTTTAGCGGAAAAACTGCATCAACTAATTGCCGGTGGCGGTTCCTTTGTTATGTTTATGGAGACGCTGGTTGCCCAGGGGAATATTCTGGATGATGTGGAAAAACAGGCTTTTCTGGAGTATATTGTCCGGATGGAAGATAAGAATGAACTGGAAAGAAGAAAGATGCTGGCAGATCAGATGATGGAGCGCGGCAAGTTTGAAGCTGCAATTTTGGAGTATCGCCGTATCTTGAAAGGGAAAGAGCAGGAAGCCGGCCAGCAGGAACTTTTGGCTAAAGTTTGGCATAATCTGGGTTGTTGTTACGGTAAAATGTTATATTATAAAGAGGCGTTAAACTGTTTTCAGAATGCCTACAGCTATGAACGGTTACCACAGACAAAGCAGGCGGTGGCATATATTATGAATTTGCGTCAAGCGGCAGAGGATATTGTGCCGATGAAGGAAGAGGATTCCTTTGTTCATCTTTTGAGTCGATCGGATCAGGCAAAACGTGATATCCGTTATCAGCAGTTAAAGTTGCGTATGCAGGAGTATTTAAGGAGTACGTTATAATGGGTTTATTTTCATTTTTTAAAAAGCATCGAAAAGAAGAAACGTTAAACGAGGTAATTTCGCATTATGAGGAGCCTGTCAAAGGTGATGGCAAGAAGGAGCAGACCGACAAAGCGGATGTGAAACGCTTTTTGCTGGAACATTGTCATGCCATGGAGGAAAGCGCCAAGGAATATCATACGGCGAAACAGGAATATCAGTCCCTTACCAGCTATCTGACGGATATTCAGACACTTGAAAATATGGACGAAGAGGATCATAAAAAGCTTTTTGAATATGCTTCTTCCATCATTACTTTGGAGGATTCCAGAAAGGCTATGGAAAAGAAGGTTAACCGCCTTCCGGATTCCAAGTTTTACCAGATGGATAGGGAAAAAGAGAATATCCCAAAGGATATTGAGCGCTTAAAGGAGAATGAAGATCTTCAGAACCTGATTAAGCGGGATATGGACTATTTGGAAGGAGAAAAGGTTGAGTGGATTTATGAAAAAGGAGAACTGAGTAAGGAACAGTCTCTTTTACAAAAAATCAGCCGCGGAAGTATTTTGGTGCTGGCTCTGTTTTTGGCAGCTTTTGTAGCCTTTTTCTTAATGGAAAACAAAACCGTATATTCCATTATCCTGGCATGCGCATCCGTAATGGGTATTGTAGTCTGTGGGATTTTAATTAGATTACAGAACATTAAAAGTGAGTTAAAACGTTGTACCATGAACTATAACCGCGCAGTGAACCTGCAGAATTCCATTAAGCTTCGTTATGTTACCATGAAGAATGCGGTGGATTATACCTGTGAACGATATGGTGTTAGCTCATCAAGGGAACTGGAAAAGAACTGGCAGTTATATTTGGAAGCTGCCATGGAGCGGGAGAAGATGATGCAGGCGGATGATGATTTGACCTTCTACAAGGAATCTCTACTTACGCTTTTACGGCAGTATCAGTTGTACGATGCGGGAATCTGGGTATATCAGGTTCATGCCATTGTGGATCACAGAGAGATGGTGGAAGTAAAGCATTTGCTTTTAGAACGTCGTCAGAAGGTTCGGGCTCGTATGGAAAATGCCATGGAGACCATCAAAGAGAACAAGAAGGGAGCTTTGGCATTAGCAAAACAACACCGCGTATATCCGGAGGAGATGAAGGGACTGTTAGAGTCTGTACAGAAACTCATCAGTATATAGATATACAATTTTTATTGAAAAAACAGGCAACTTGTGCCATAATAAGTAGCGGATGGTATTTGATGGGATATCAAAACTGTACCGGATAGAAAAATAAATCAGACAAACATTTCGGCCAATAGGACACAGACGCTTGCATTAGAAATAAGCGAGACGAAGGGGGAATGTGTATGAGGTTTGGATTTGTAGGCGCAGGGAAGGTAGGCGTCAGTCTCGGTAAATATTTTGTAAACGGCGGGATTGACGTGGCGGGTTATGCCAGTAAACATATTGAGTCAGCCAAACAGGCGGCAGAATTTACCGGAACCGGCGCATTTGAAAGCGTGAAAGAACTGATGGGGGACTGCGATGCCCTCATCCTTACCGTACCGGATAGGGAAATTTCGGTGGTTTACGAAGAAATCAAGAAAGAGCTTAAAAAGCCGATGTGTTTGATTCATTGCAGTGGATTGGAATCCTCTGCGGTGTTTTATGATCTTGCGGATTATCAGTCTTATGGATATTCTATTCATCCACTTCTGGCGGTTTCATCAAAGTATGAATCCTACAGAGAACTTTCCAAAGCATTTTTTACAATTGAAGGCGATATATATTATCTGGATGAACTGCGACAGATGCTGATGCAGCTGGGAAATCCCGTGATTGTATTGAATCGTGAGCAGAAGGTAAAATATCATGCGGCAAGTGTTTTTGCCAGCAATCTGGTATTGTCTCTTTTGGAAGAGTCCTTGACTTTACTGAAAGATTGCGGTTTTTCCGAGGAAGAAGCGAAACAGGCATTGACACCCCTTGCCCTTGGAAATTTGGTGCAGGGACTTACCTTAAGCCCAAGGGAAGCCTTAACGGGACCTGTGGAACGAGGAGATATTACAACGGTAAAGCGTCATCGCGGAGAACTTACTACGGAGCAGAAAGCATTATATGATGCCGGCTCTAAGGTTTTACTGGAAATTGCAAAAAAGAAACATCCCAAACGGGATTACAGCCATATGGAAAAGGTGTTGAAAGAAGGGAAATAAGTATGAAAAATACAGTAACAACATTACGGAATCAGAAGAGAGAAAAGAATAAAATTACCATGCTGACCTGCTATGATTATTCAACTGCCAAGCTGATTGAAGAAGCAGGCATTGAAACGGTTTTGGTTGGGGATTCCTTAGGTCAAGTGGTATTAGGCTATGAGAATACCATCAGTGTCACTATGGAAGATATGATTCACCATGCCGCCGCAGTCAGCAGAGGATTACAGAATACGTTTTTAATTGTGGACATGCCCTTTATGTCCTACCAGACATCAGATTATGATGCCCTTATTAATGCTGGACGTCTGATGAAGGAAGGACATGCCAATGCAGTGAAATTGGAGGGCGGTGTTACCCGTAAAAGCACCATCAAAGCCATTGTGGATGCGGGAATTCCCGTGTGCGCCCACATTGGACTTACACCTCAGTCTGTGCATGCCATGGGTGGTTTTAAGGTGGCAGGAAAGACAGAAGAGGCAGCTCATCGTCTTATTGAGGATGCCAAGGCGGTGGAAGAAGCAGGCGCTTTTATGGTAGTTTTAGAGTGTGTACCGGCAAAACTTGCAGAATACATTACCGGAATGTTGTCTATTCCTACAATCGGAATCGGTTCCGGCGCAGCTTGTGACGGACAGGTGCTGGTATATCAGGATATGCTGGGAATGTTCGATGATTTCAGTCCCAAGTTTGTAAAACACTTTTCTGATATCGGAAAGCAGATGAAGAATGCATTTATCGAATACTCCAAAGAAGTGAAAGAAGGGGCATTTCCAACGGAAGCCCATATTTATCAAATAAAAGATGAAGTCTTGGAAAAAATATATTAAGGAATTCAAATAAGGAGGCAGTAACATGCAGATCGTATCAACAATAAAGGAAGTAAGAGACATTGTTAAACAGTGGAGAAAGGAAGATCTTTCCATCGGTTATGTACCAACCATGGGTTATCTTCATGAGGGTCATGCCAGCTTAATGAAGGCAGCCAGAAAAGAAAACGACAAGGTAGTGGTTTCCATTTTTGTAAACCCTATGCAGTTTGGACCTACGGAAGACCTGGACAGCTATCCGAGAGACCTTGAGAAAGACAGTAAGCTTTGTGAAGCAGAAGGTGTGGATCTTATTTTCCATCCGGAACCGGAAGAAATGTATGATGAAAGCTTTTGTTCTTTCACTGATATTAACGGATTATCCAACGCACTTTGCGGACTTTCCCGCCCAATCCATTTCCGGGGCGTATGTACTGTATTAAACAAATTCTTTAATATTGTGGGACCGGACAGAGCTTATTTCGGACAGAAGGATGCGCAGCAGGCAGCCATTGTAAAACAGTTTGTAAAAGACTTAAATATTCCGGTGGAAATTATTCGTTGTCCTATTATCCGTGAAGCGGACGGATTGGCTAAAAGCTCCAGAAATACCTATCTTTCTGCAGAAGAAAGACAGGCGGCATTGTGTCTTTCCAAAGCAATTTTCTTGGGGGAAGATATGGTAAAAAAAGGGGAAAACGATGCGAAGAAGGTAACGGATGCCATGATTGCCCTTATCAAAGAAGAGCCCTTGGCTGATATTGAATATGTGAAGGCAGTAAACGGACTTACCATGAAAGACGTGGAGGTTATTAAGGCGCCGACTCTTGTTGCTATGGCAGTACGTATCGGAACAACCCGTCTCATTGACAACTTTGTTGTAGAATAGGAGGCAATATGTTAAAAGGAAAAACGGTGCTTTTGGGTGTGACCGGAAGTATCGCGGCATATAAGATTGCCAGCCTTGCCAGTATGCTGGTAAAACTTCACGCAGATGTACATGTGATTATGACACAGAATGCCACGAATTTCATTCATCCAACCACCTTTGAAACCCTGACTCAGAATAAATGTCTGGTGGATACTTTTGATCGAAATTTTCAGTTTGAAGTGGAGCACGTAAGCCTGGGCAAAAAGGCGGATATGGTGCTTATTGCGCCGGCTTCCGCCAATGTTATCGGCAAGCTGGCAAACGGCATTGCAGATGATATGCTGACCACTACGGTTCTTGCCACCAAGGCACCTGTATATGTGTCACCGGCAATGAATGTGACCATGTACGAAAATGCCATTGTGCAGGATAATCTGAAGAAGTTAAAAGCCTTTGGAATGCAGATTATTGAGCCTGCAGAAGGTTTTCTTGCCTGCCGTGATACCGGCAAAGGGAAAATGCCGGAACCTGAGACCTTGCTTCAGTATATTTTAAAAGAAATCGCTTTTTCCAAAGATCTTAGTGGGAAAAAGATTTTAATTACCGCAGGGCCTACACAGGAAGCCATTGATCCGGTTCGTTACATTACCAATCATTCCACCGGAAAAATGGGATATGCTGTGGCAAAAGCGGCTATGCTTAGGGGAGCGGAAGTTACGTTGGTTACCGGACCTACTCAGATCCCGTATCCTCCTTTTGTGGAGGTAATTCCTTGTGTATCTGCGGCGGATATGGCGAAGGCTGTTTTAGACAGAAAAGATGGGCAGGATGCTTTTATCCTGTCAGCGGCAGTGGCGGATTACACACCGGCGCGTACAGCGGATGAGAAGATTAAGAAATCCGAGGGAAGTACAGCACTGGAGCTTACCAATACCGTGGATATTTTAAAGACTTTAGGTGAGAATAAGAAACCGGGTCAGTTTCTTTGCGGTTTTTGCATGGAAACGGAAAAGCTTTTGGAACGTGCGGAAGAAAAGCGAAAAAAGAAACATGCAGATTTGATGGTTGCCAATAATCTTAGGGATGAGGGAGCCGGTTTTGGTACGGATACCAATGTAGTAACTCTGTTTTCCGATGCAGGTAAGGAAAGCCTGCCAAAGATGGCAAAAGAAGAAGTAGCACATCGGATTTTGGATCGTATTATATAATAAAAAGACACCATGTAGGTCGCGGTTTAGCCGGGAATCGACTACATGGTGTTTTTTTGCGCACATTTTTCTTCCTCTATCATATGATACAGAAAAAAGAATTATGAGAGGTTTTTCCTATGAATGCATGCAAAATGCAGAACCAGCGTGGACAGGGAATGTGTTTTCCAAAATTTGAAACCGCGAAAGATATGACTGTCGCCATGGCATATGTACCATGGCAGACTTTTGGAGAGGTATATGAACCGGATAAGGCCCTTCGAATCGGTACGGTATTTCCGGAATTAAACAAACCATTTAAGGGAAGGGGATGTGGAAGATAGTTATGGCATGTAATATGGAACAGACCAAATTATTAAACTGGATTAGCATGGTAAGCTTTGCTGCCACAGATATGGCGGAATATCTGGATACACATCCCATGGATAATGAAGCCATTGACTATTTTAATCATTTAAACAAGTTAAAAAACCAGGCGGAAAGAGATTACGCAGCGAACTACGGTCCCCTTACTTTAAGCACTTTTACACCGGAAAACCGGTGGTGTTGGTCGTTAACACCATGGCCATGGGAAGGAGGAATGTAGCATGTGGAATTATGAAAAACGGTTACAGTATCCGGTCAAAATCAATCAGACCAATCCGAAGGCTGCCATGTTTATTATTAGCCAGTATGGCGGACCCGACGGAGAATTATCAGCATCCATGCGATACTTGGCACAGCGTTATACCATGCCTTACAATGAAGTGCAGGGACTTTTAACGGACATAGGAACTGAGGAGCTGGCACACATGGAAATGATTTGTGCCATTGTATATCAGCTCACCAAGAACCTGACACCGGAGGAGATTAAGTCCAGCGGTTTCGATAAATACTATGTTGATCATACTTTGGCTCTTTGGCCACAGGCGGCAGGTGGACTTCCGCAGAATGCTGTGGAGTACCAGTCCAAGGGCGATCCTATTACGGATTTGTTCGAGGATATGGCGGCAGAACAAAAAGCCAGAACCACCTACGACAATATTTTACGCCTTATCAAGGATCCGGAGATTGCCGATCCCATTCGTTTCCTTCGTGAAAGAGAAATTGTGCATTTTCAACGGTTTGGGGAAGCAAATCGTATGGCATTCTTTACCCGTGTTTGCTATAATAGAAGAAAAACACAAGAAAGAAGGCATTAACATGAATGCAAAGCATCTGGAACAAATTGTTTTTATACGACATGTACTTCACCAGCATCCGGAGTTGTCCATGCAGGAGAAGTTCACAGAGGCGTATTTGTACGAATATATCAAAAACAACACAAATCTTATTCTCGAGGAAAGGAATGAGAGATGGTTTTTTGCAGTTAAAAAAGGAGCAAATCCAAGTAAACGTCCCATTGCCTTTCGTGCAGATTTTGATGCGGTGGCAATTGAGGAAACCTGTAAAATTCCCTATGTGTCTCAGAATCCGGGGGTAGGTCATAAATGTGGTCATGATGGACATAGCTGCGTTTTAGCGGGACTGGCTCTGGCACTGTCAGAGGTGACTCCGCCACAGGATGTGTATCTTATTTTCCAGCATGCGGAGGAAACCGGAGAAGGTGGGGAAGAATGCGCGGCCTTGATTGAAGAAAAGAACATTGGACAGGTTTTTGCTTTCCATAATAGGAGCGGATATCCCAGAAATGCTTTGGTTTACCGGAGAGGGTTAACCCAGTGCGCGTCAAAGGGATTAACCATTGCTTTTACCGGCAAACCGGCGCATGCCAGTCAGCCGGAAGACGGCATTAATCCGGCTGAGGCCATTGCAACATTGATTTTGTATGCCGGGGAACTGGTGCGCTCTGATCGTTTTACGGAAATGGTTCTTTGTTCCATTATTCATACGGAAATCGGACATAAGAACTTTGGCGTAAATGCCAGCACAGGAGAAGTGTCCATGACCTTGCGGGCTAATCGGGAAGACGAAATGAATACTCTGGAAGAACTTTTACGAAACAAAGCAGAAGAAATGGCGGAAGAACAAGGACTTACGGTGGAATTTACCATTAGCGATCCTTTCCCGGAAACCAGAAATCATGATGATGCCATTGACAGAGTTTTGAATCAGGCTAAGAAAATGGGGCTTACAACAATTGAAATGCCACAACCCTGGCGGGCATCCGAGGATTTTGGCTACTATACCAAGAAGACTTCCGGTGCTATGGTCTATATTGGAAACGGAGAGGATTATCCCATGGTTCATACCGGTGACTATGATTTCTGTGATGAAATTATTCCGACGGCAGTGGATTTGTTTTACGGACTTGCCATGGAAGAATAGAAAAGGAGAGGTACAATGGAGAAATATATTATGGCGTTAGATCAGGGAACTACTAGTTCCCGTTGTATTTTGTTTGATAAAACCGGCAAAATCGTGAGCATGGCACAAAGAGAATTTGCTCAGATTTATCCTAAGCCGGGCTGGGTGGAGCATAATCCCAAGGATATTTGGGCAACTCAGCTTGCGGTGGCAACAGAAAGCCTTGCTACCTTAGGTGCAAGAACCGAGGATGTGGCAGCTATCGGTATTACCAACCAGCGTGAAACCACCATTGTCTGGGACAAGGAAACAGGGGAACCGGTTTACAATGCCATTGTGTGGCAGTGCCGTAGAACAGCAGACCGAATGGAGCGTGCAAAGAAAGATGGCATGGCAGAAGTTATACGGGAAAAGACAGGCTTGATGATTGATCCATATTTTTCCGCCTCCAAGATTGAGTGGATTCTGGATAATGTGGAGGGAGCAAGAGATCGTGCCGAGAAAGGTGAGCTTTTATTTGGTACGGTGGATACCTGGCTTGCATATAAGCTGTCCAACGGAAAGCTTCATGTAACGGATTATACCAATGCTTCCCGTACCATGCTTTTTAATATTCATACCTTAAGCTGGGATCAGGAGCTTTTAGATTATTTCCATATTCCGAAGTGTATGCTTCCTGAGGTACATGCTTCCAGTTATGAATACGGAATGACGGATACCTCTTATTTTGGAAAGCAGATTCCTATTGCAGGTATAGCAGGTGACCAGCAGGCAGCACTTTTTGGACAATGTTGTTTTGATAAAGGTGATGTTAAAAATACCTATGGAACCGGTTGCTTTTTGCTGATGAATACCGGTAAGGATGCTATCCAGTCAAAGGCCGGTCTGGTTACCACAATTGCGGCAGGAAGAACGGAAGGAGAGGCTACCTATGCCTTGGAAGGTAGTGTTTTCGTGGCGGGAGCTGCAATTCAGTGGCTTCGGGACGGACTTCGAATGCTTCGTACCGCTCCCCAGTCTTTGGAATATGCCACAGCGGTGGAAGATTCCGATGGAGTTTATGTAGTGCCTACCTTTGCAGGATTCGGTGCGCCATATTGGAATCCTTACGCAAGAGGAACCATTTTCGGTATTTCCAGAGGATGTGAAAAAGAGCATTTTATTCGTGCTACTTTGGAATCTTTGGCATATCAGACAGTGGATGTGATTCGTGCCATGGAAAAGGATGCGGGAGTGTCCTTAAGCACGTTGAAGGTAGACGGAGGCGCCAGTGCCAATGAGTTTATTATGCAGTTTCAGGCAGATGTTATCGGTGCGGAAGTTCATCGTCCGAAATGTATTGAAACGACAGCCTTAGGTGCAGCTTATTTAGCCGGACTTGCGGTAGGATATTGGAAGGATGAGGCAGAAATTCGTAAAAATTGGGCCTTGGGACATACCTATATGCCGGCCATGCCGGAGGCAATTCGCAAAGAGAAATTGAAGGGATGGAATCGTGCGGTAAAATGTGCATTAATCTGGGCCGATGAAGAGGAGGCAGATGCTTCTAAATAGCTGATATGACGCATATAAACCAATAAGAAGACCCGGAAAAGAGACAGGATTGATTGCAATATATGCCAGACAATCGGTGGAAAAAAGCGGTAGTGTTTCCATAGACACCCAGATTTCCATATGCCAAAGCTATGCAAAGGAGGAAAGCCGCTGCTATATTGACAGGGGGTATAGCGGGAAAAATCTAAAACGGCCGGAGTTAAACCGGTTACTGGAGGATATTCGTGTGGGAAAGGTTCAGGCGGTGTTTGTCTACAAACTGGATCGAATCAGCCGTTCCTTATATGATTTTGCCGGTTTAATGGATTTTTTTACAAAAAGGAAGGTCCGTTTTGTATCCTGCACCGAGTGGTTTGACACGGATTCCCCCATGGGGCGGGCCATGCTTTCTATGGCTGCTATTTTTGCCCAATTGGAGAGAGAAACCATATCCCAGCGGGTTCAGGATGTGTATGCCAGACGGAGCCGTATGGGAGTTTACATGGGAGGACAGGTTCCTCTGGGATTTCGATTGGAAGATAAGGGGCTGGTTCCGAAATCGGAAGAAACGAATATTGTGCGGGAACTGTTTGCTCAATATCTTACCCTTGGATCTTATAAGAAGGTGAGTGAGGAGCTAAACCGTAGAGGGGTGCAAACCCGGCGGGGCAAAGCTTTTACCCCGGCAAGAATTGGAGAAATTCTTAGAAATCCTGTTTATGTAAAAGCGGGAGAGGCCACTTTTTCCTTTGCAAAAAATCAGGGGATTCAGCTTGTTTGTAATGACATGGACTGGAGGAAGCACGGATTTTATCAATATGGGCAAAGGAAAAAGATATGGGTTTGTGCCGGGCATAAGGGCATTATAGAAGAAGAGGTTTTTCTTGCGGCTCAGTTTGTTCGGATGAAACGATTTGGGGAAGCGCTTCGTATAGCTCAGGAGCATTTGGACAGCAAGAATTTCTATGCTTTTAATCCGGAGATGGATGCTTGATTGGTGTCACCCTTTATGCTATAATATTTAAGTTATAAGTAAGATAAAAGATGTGTGCTGTGGCGTTGCTCCAGCACACAATCTCATTGAGAAAGGATAGATAAGAACATGAAAATCAGAACACGATATGCACCAAGCCCTACAGGTAGGATGCACGTAGGAAATTTACGTTCCGCATTGTATGAGTTTTTAATTGCAAAGCATGAGGGAGGAGACTTCATGCTTCGTATTGAGGATACGGATCAGGAACGTTTTGTAGAGGGAGCTGTTGATATTATTTATCATACCCTTGAAACTACAGGATTGAAGCATGATGAAGGCCCGGATAAGGATGGCGGATATGGTCCTTATGTACAGAGTGAACGTATGAAGACCGGCATCTATATGAAATATGCGAAGGAACTGGTTGAGAAGGGTGAAGCATATTACTGTTTCTGTGACAAGGAGCGTCTGGATTCCTTAAAGACAGAGATTGTAGACGGAAAAGAGATTACCGTATACGATAAGCATTGCTTAAGCCTTTCCAAGGAAGAAGTGGAGAAGAATTTGGCTGAGGGTAAGCCTTTTGTTATCCGTCAGAACAATCCGAGAACCGGAACCACAACCTTCCATGATGAATTATATGGAGATATTACTGTAGATAACAGCGAATTGGATGATATGATTTTAATCAAATCCGATGGCTATCCTACCTACAATTTTGCCAATGTTATTGACGATCATACTATGAATATTACCCACGTGGTAAGAGGAAATGAATATCTTTCTTCTTCACCGAAATACAATCGTCTTTACGAGGCATTTGGATGGGATGTGCCGGTATATGTGCATCTTCCTTTGATTACAGATGAGAATCATAAGAAGCTTTCCAAGAGAAGTGGACATGCTTCTTTTGAAGATCTGTTAGAGCAGGGATTTTTGCCGGAAGCAGTAGTAAACTACATTGCTTTGTTAGGATGGAGTCCGGAAGATAATCGAGAGATTTTTTCTTTGGATGAGTTGATTAAAGAGTTTGATTATCATCGTATCAGCAAATCTCCGGCGGTATTTGATATTCAGAAGCTTCGTTGGATGAATGGCGAGTACTTTAAGGCTATGGATCCGGAGAAGTTCTATGAGTTGGCACTTCCGTATCTGAAAGAGGTATTGAAGAAAGACTTTGATTTGAAAAAGATTGCTGGAATGGTACAGACACGTATCGAGACCTTCTTGGATATTAAGGATCACATTGATTTCTTCGAAGCATTACCGGAATATGATATAGAAATGTACACACATAAGAAGATGAAGACCAATGCTGAAACATCTCTTGCAGTATTAAAAGAAGTACTTCCTATTTTGGAAGGTACTGATGATTACAGCAACGATGCATTATATGAGACCCTTTGTGGATATATTTCTGAAAAAGGCTATAAGAATGGTTATGTTATGTGGCCAATTCGTACAGCCGTTTCCGGAAAGCAGATGACACCGGGTGGAGCTACTGAATTAATGGAGCTTCTTGGAAAAGAAGAATCCATTGCCCGCATTAAGAAAGGAATCGAGAAATTAGAGAATTGCTAAATTTAAATATTAAGCAGCAGGAAGCTTGTCAGCACATAGAAGGACCTCTTCTGGTGCTGGCAGCTCCCGGCAGCGGGAAAACCAAGGTGATATGCCATCGCATTCGGTATCTTACCCAAAAGGGGATTCCATCCGAAAAGATTTGCGTCATCACCTTTACCAGAAATGCGGCCCGTCATTTACGGCAGCAACTTTTATCCTTTCCCGAAGTTTCAAAAGGGGAAGAACTTCCAGGTTTCATGGGTACAATCCATGGTTTATGTTATTTCATTTTAAAACAGACAAGGCATTATCGCCCTCAAATTCTTAGTGAAAAAGAAAAACATGCAGTGATAAAAGCTCTGCTTCATAATCTTTATCCCAATATGCTGATTGATGAAGAAGTGGTGGACTCTGTTTTTTCTTCAGACATAGGAGAAAAAATAGGGGAAGCATACAGGCAGGAAAAAAGGCGGCTTGGTGTTTTGGACTACGATGATTTAATCGTAGAAACCATAAACCTACTTTTGCAAAAGCAGGATGTACTTCATCATTGGCAGAAGGTTTATTCGTATTATATGGTGGATGAGTTTCAGGATGTAAGCAAAAAACAGTTGAAATTGCTTACGTTGCTGGGTGGTAAGAGTGCAAATATAATGGCAGTTGGGGATGATGACCAGGCAATATACGGCTTTCGAGGATCCATGCCGGGAATATTCAAGGAATTTGAAGAAGGATTTTTGCAATGTAAGAAAGTAATTCTCCACACCAATTATCGAAGTAAGGATGAGATTCTGCACTTGGCTAAAGGTTTAATTCGTCATAATGAGGTACGCTGTCCGAAAGATATGAAGGGGGTGCGCGGAAAGGGAGGGCAGGTTCTTTTGGGAAGGTTTCAAAATGAAAAAGAAGAACAGATTGCCATTCTTGCGCGGATGAAAGAGATACTCTTGACATTGCCTGAGGGAGAGAAGATTGGTGTCTTATTCAGAAAAAATTACCAGTTGGAAGCTTTTCAAAAAGTGGCTCAGGAAAGTGGGCTTTTTATAACTGATTTCGAAAGAGAAAAGCAGGATGTTATTGGGCAGATCAAGGCTTATATAGAAGTTATGATTGAACTTGAGGCAAAAAAAGAGCTTCAACTTGAGCTGATTTTGCCGATTTTACAATGTTACCCCGAGAAAATATCGCGGTGCTACATACCGCCGGGAAAATTTTCTTTGGATAGTTGGAAAAACTTTACAAAAGCCTGCGATAAACAGGAGCATGAGAGGGTTTGTAGGCTGGAAAGGGATATAACGATGATTAAAGAGTATGGTCCGTATCTTGGCTTAAAATATCTGTTTTATTCTTTGGGGTATCAACAGTATGCCTGCGAAAAATGGGGTAAACGAGTGAGTGGAGAAATATTAAATTCAATTTTAGTAATTGCGAAAGATGCGGAAAATTGGAAGAGACTTAAAGAGATAATAGGAGTAAATACGGAGAAAAATGAGGGGGATTCACCAGTCCAATTTATGACCATTCATGGCGCAAAGGGCTTAGAATTTCATACAGTGTTTTTACCGGATTTAAAAGATGAAGTTATTCCTGGAAAAGATAAAACAGAGGTTGAAGAGATTGAAGAGGAGAGAAGAGTTTTATATGTAGCGATGACAAGAGCAAAAGTAAATTTATATTTAAGCTATTCCGGGGACAAGTTCTCCCGATTTATAAAAGAAACGCTGCCGTAGCAGCGTTTCTTTCAGAGTGTAGACAAAGTCCGCGGCGATTGCCGCGGATTTTTCTCATATCAGGATATATTTTTACAAAAAGGAGTT
>SVEZ01000003.1 GCA_015057115.1 Lachnospiraceae bacterium
TACGGAACCGTACGTACGGTGCTGTGGGAGGTCGGTAGATAAAATAATTATCTACCTCCTACCCGATTGCGCGCCATGCGGTAATTAAGCTCAGGAATGCAGGGCGATATCTAGGGTTAGTCGGCGGAAAGTGTGAAAAGCGTAGTGGTTGTGGCGATACAGCTTTGGAAAGCAGGGTGCTGACTGTGGCGAGTCGGCGGTACTGTGAAAAGACTGCTTTTGCCGGCGATTTTTTCTGAAAAATCGCCGAGACATGTGATGGAAAAATGAAAACCGTCGACGCTACCTTTAAACACTCGCCATGCAAAATAGCGTTGACACAAATATCGCCGAGTTTGGGGAATTTTCTCGCCGCGACGTGAGTGTAGTACACACTTTCCGCCGAGACGCCAAAAGAAAATAGGCGTAGGACACAGTATGGACAGCAATGTCGCCGATTCAGGTACTGGGGCAACTATAAAAATCACAACATAGCGCAAATGCGCAGAATAATCCTTCAACTGCTTGAGTGCAAAATTATCCGACTTCGTTCATCTGTCAAGGATGCCAGAGCACCGGAGGCTTTGTCCTTGACAGATGGGCAAAGTCGGATGAAAAGTAGACAAGCAGTTGAAGGATTCATTGTCTTACCATAAAGTAAGCACTTCTCATGTGTGCTCCTTTTTTGTTTTGCGTATCATGCCAAGGTAAACTTATGAAAAAAGATACAATGAAGGCCTGCGAAAATTGTTCAGGATGCAGATTGTTTTTTTTTTTACAAATGCTACAATACCGTAGGTGAATTTAGTATTTATAAGGAGGAGAAGTTTTATGAAACGAAAACAATTCATTGCCGGTGCAATGGCATTGTTGCTTGCTTTGACACCAATACAGAGTGTACGCGCAGAAGGAGGCGTTGCTGTTGACGAAGCACATTTTCCGGATGTGCATTTTAGAGAATATGTAAGTTCAGAATTTGATACAAACAATGATGGTGTGTTATCAGCGAATGAAATAGGCGGAATATTCTCTATTGTACTCTCTGAAGGCAGTGTCAGTAGTTTGACGGGAATGGAATATTTTACAGAGTTGAGTTATATAAAATGCTCAGGCAATAAAATTACAAATTTAGATGTGAGTGGGTGCACCAAGCTACAGATGCTGTATTGTGAGGGCAATGAGTTAACGAACTTGGATGCGAGTGGCTGTACAAATTTGGAGTACTTAGAATGCCCGAATAATCATCTAACAAACCTGAATGTGAGTGGGTGTACGAAGTTGGTTGCTTTGCACTGTGGTGGTAATCAGTTAAGAAACTTGGACGTGAACAGCTGTATGAATTTGGAGCACCTAGACTGCCGCATTAATCAGTTGACAAAATTGGATGTGAGTAAGAATACGAAGCTGAGTACTTTGTATTGCCATCAAAATCAGATAACGGAACTAAATATAAGCGGATGTGCTAAGCTGGAGTACTTAGTCTGCGAAAATAATCAGTTAACGAATCTAGATGTAAGTGGATGTACGAATTTGGAGTCCCTAGACTGCGGCAATAATCAATTGACGAACCTGGATGTGAATGGTTGTACTATGTTGCAGAGTTTGTTTTGCGCCGGTAATCAGATAACGAACCTGGACGTGAGTGGCTGCGCGAATTTAGTGGGGGGAGACTATGGGAAATACGGAGACAATGGGTCAACAGAGCCGGACGATGAGGACAATGCTTCAACAGAATCGGCTGGTACACCAATCCAGAGCGTAAGCGTTGATAAGGCACATTTTCCGGACGACCGTTTTAGAGAATATGTAAGTTCAACATTTGATACAAACAATGATGGCGTGTTATCCGAGGATGAAATTAAGGAAGCAACGGATTTTTCATGTAGTAACATGGGCATTCGTAGCCTTGCTGGAATTGAGTATTTTACTGAGGCGAGGGATCTGGCCTGCGATTGGAATCAGTTAACGGAGCTTGATGTGAGCAAGAATAGGGAGTTGGATTGGCTGAGCTGCAATGATAATCAGTTGACGAGGCTGGATGTGAGCGGATGTACAAAGCTGACGTGGCTAGATTGCAGTAGTAATAAGTTAACGAAACTGGATGTGAGTGGATGTACACAACTGAAGTCGCTATATTGCTTTGGAAATAAATTAACGACGCTGATTGGGGCGGACAGAGTGGACTATGTGGACAACGAGGGCCATGGCTATGAGGACTACGAGGACCACGAGTCAACAGAGTCGGTTGATACATCAGCAAAGGTTGTAACAGTTGATAAAGCTCATTTTCCGGACAGATATTTTAGAAAATATGTACATAAGTATTGTGATACAAACGGTGATGGCTGGTTATCTGAGCGTGAAATTGGAAAAATAAAATGGGTATGTTTTGGATTCAGCAACATAGAATTTGGAGAATTTAGTATTGATGATAGGGAGATTAGTGGACGGGTTAGTAATCTCGCCGGAATAGAATACTTTAAGGCGTTGCGGGGACTAGCTTGTGGAAATAATCATTTAACGAAACTGGACATAAGCAAGAATACGAATTTGAGGGTGTTGGATTGTGGAAATAATCATTTAACGAAACTGGATGTGAGCAGATGTACGAAGTTGAAGTATCTATACTGCGGCGAAAATAAGTTGACGAAGTTGAATGTGAGTAATAATATGCAGCTGAAAGATCTAGGGTGCAACGACAATAAGCTGACAAAGTTGAATGTGGGTAAGAAAACGAAGTTGGAGTGGCTAGGTTGCGATTATAATAAGTTAAGAAAGCTAGACGTGAGTGGTTGTAAGAGGCTGGAAACACTAATTTGCTGTGAAAATGAGTTAACGACGCTAAAAGTACGAAAATGTACGAAATTGACACATTTGAATTGCCGATGTAACAATTTAACGAAACTTGATTTGAGAGATAATAAGGAAATACTTTTTTTTGCCATCAGCTGTCCTACGGCTCTTTTCGAACATAATCCGCTGAGAAGAATCGACTTACCTAAAGGCAGTACTAAAAAAATAGGTCGTCGCACGTTTCAGAATATTGGCGGTTATAGAGGGAAAAAGCTGACTTTTACAGTAGCAACAAAGAAGGAGCAACAGAGGTTGATAAAAACATTGCGTCGTAATGAATTCTATATTGTTTTTCCTACGCTAGCAAAAGTTATAGTAAGAAAGAAGTAAGGAGAAAATTTATGAAACGAAAACAATTAGTTGCCGGTATACTGGCAGTACTTCTTGCCTTTACCCCAATACAGAGTGTAAGAGCAGAAGGTGGCATTGCCCTTGATACATCACATTTCCCGGATAAGATTTTTCGAGAATATGTAAGTAAGAAATTTGATACAGACAAAGATGGCATGTTATCTGAGATTGAAATAGATGACATAACAGCGGTTGATTGCTCCAATAAGGGCATTTCCAGTTTGGTTGGAATTGAACACTTTAGGTGGTTGAAGTCCTTAAACTGCAACAATAATAAGTTAACGAAACTGGATGTGAGCAAGAATATATGGTTAACTTCCCTGCGGTGCAAAGAAAATAAGTTAACGAAACTAAATGTGCGTAAGAATACGGAGTTGTATAGATTATGTTGCCATAAAAATAAAATAAGGAAGCTGGATGTAAGTAGGAATGAGAAGTTATATACTCTGTTCTGTCAAAAAAATAAGTTGACGAAGCTGGATTTGAGATGGAATAGTAAACTTTGTGTTTTGCGTGCCTATAATAATAAGTTACGGAGAGTGGACCTGGCGAAAGGCCATGTAGATGTTATGCATTTTGGAAGGACGGAGTGGAGGCTCTTGCAACCAAAAGGCAAAGGAAAAAATCTGATTATTACGGTGGCGACCGAGGATGACCTGGTAGAGGCAAAGGACATATTCCGGGAAATACTCCGGGCTCGGGCAGTAAAATTTGTAATACGAAAAAAGAAATAGCGAAAAAATGTCAAAGGCTCTGAGGGAGAAATCCTTCGGAGCCTTTGTGGTAGATGGTGATAGTATTGCAAAAATGCATTCTAAATGCTAAAATGAACATATGTTCAGGAAAGAAACCATAAGTGTTCATTTACCAAATCGAAAACATAATCGCAGGGCCTATCGGAGAGCGAAGCGGAAGCTGAAACATCTTGGGATGCATAAGGATTCCAAGACTGTTATGGTGGCTACATTAAGTACGTGGCGCTGTGAGCGGATTACGGCCTATTGTAGGGAGGCACATCTTCGCTATTTTTGGGAGTCAAAGCTGTCCAGGCGGAGCAGTAACTATCGAAAGAAATTTTTTGACAGTCATAAGCCGGCAGTATTCGGCTGTTATTTTTGTGCGTATTGCGGAAGACTTGTACCACGTAGCAAGGTGACGGTAGATCATTTGTACCCCATTGGAAAAATGCGCAAGGATTTGAAACTACAGAAAAAACTGAAACGCCGAGGATATTCCAATATCAACGATCCGCGAAATCTGGTGGCGAGCTGCCACCGTTGCAATCAGGCAAAGGCAGCCCGTATGGGAAGCTGGATACGGAAAGGACGTCTGGGCAGGCATCCGATTTATTGGTGGATACGGCATTGCATTCGAATAGTAACTTTGTTGGTATTTTTGTGCTTTTCATGGATGCTTCCGGCGATATTTGTGTTATAATACTCTATAGGACATTTGTCTTTTTAGATGCAAAAGGAAAAGGACACAACACATGGAAACAACAGAAATACAGAGATATTTGAACATAGAGAGTCAAGGGGTTACGTTGCAGGTGGAGCAGGAAGTAACCTCTACCAATACGCTTTTATATGAAAAAGCGAAGGCGGGGGAGAAGGAAGGCTATGTGCTTTTAGCCAATGCTCAGACAGCAGGTCGGGGGCGACAGGGACATAGTTTTTACTCGCCTAAGGACAGCGGAATTTATATGAGCATTTTGCTAAGACCGGAAGAAGCGGCGATTACAGATGCTGCGAGAATTACGTCCATGGCGGCGGTGGCGGTTTGCGAAGCCATTGAAAAAGTGGTGCAAAAACCGGCACAGATAAAATGGGTGAACGATGTTTTCATGGAGGGACGAAAGGTTTGCGGCATTTTAACGGAAGGATTTCCGGGAGCCGATGGGAAGATTGCTTTTGTGATTTTGGGAATCGGAGTAAATGTGTATTTGCCCAGAGAGGGATTTCCCGAGGAAATTGAGAATATTGCGGGCGCGGCCATGGAAAGCCGGGAACAAAAGGATATGCGAAACCCGTTGGCAGCGGAAATCATCAATCAATTTATGAAGTATTACCGGATTTGGGATAAGGCCGGTTATATTGAAGAATATAAGGAACGAAGTCTGGTAATGGGCCGGACCGTTACGGTACTGCATCCGGAGGGAGAGAAGAAGGCGAAGGTGCTTTCCATGGATGAGGATTGTCACCTGCAGGTGCAATATGAGAATGGCGAAATCGCCTGGCTTCATTCCGGGGAGATTAGCATACGGTTGTAGAAATTGGAGGAACACCCCATGGCAAATGAAAAACTAACTACGATTCCGGCGGAAACGGTGCTTCTGCGGGAAGGCGAAGACAATTTTGAAATGTATAAGATTCTTAAGGGGAAGGCGGAACTTTACACCGGATACGGTACGGACAACGAAGTGCTTTTGGGAATATTGGGAGAAGGAGCCTGTTTTGGTGAATTCGGTCTGTTGACACATAAACCTGCGATTTATACGGTGATTGCCTACTCGGATTTGATTCTTTACCGGGTGACGGAGGAAAAGATTGGCGAATTCATTCAGGAAAATCACAGCAGTGTATTCCAGATTATGAAGAGCATGGCAAATACCATGATGATTATGCAACACCAGATTAATCAGCTGAGCGAGGAATTAGACGATCGAAATAAGGTAAATAAACGAATTGTTGGGAAAAATAAAGACCTGATAAGCCGCTATGTTAAGGGTGGCTTTCCGGACTCCAACCGGTTTCGGTAGAAAAGCGTAAGGAGGCGTAGGGTATGGCAATTGTGGCGGCATTTGTGGTTCCCCATCCACCTTTGGCAGTGGCAGAGGTAGGACTGGGAGAAGAGAAGAAAATCCAGGCAACTCTGGATGCATATAACCGGGTGGCGAAAAGGATTGCAGAACTGCAACCGGAAACCATTATTATTGCATCCCCTCACAGCGTGATGTACCGGAACTATTTTCACATCTCTCCGGGGGCAAAGGCAAAAGGAAGCCTCGAACAGTTTCGGGCGCCTCAGGTGCAGTTTTGTGAGGAGTACGATACTGAGCTGACACAGCGATTGAACCGAATTTGTGAGGAAGGGAATTTCCCGGCAGGTTTTGAAGGAGAAAGAGACGCGGCTTTAGATCATGGTACCATGGTGCCTTTGTATTTCATAAGAAAACAGTATACCCAAGGGAAAATTGTGCGAATGGGTTTGGCGGGATTGCCCTTGCAGATCCATCGCCAGTTTGGTAATTATATCAGACAGGCGGTGGAGGAGACGGGGCGTAGAGCCGTATTTGTGGCAAGCGGAGATTTGTCTCATTGTCAGAAGAAGGATGGACCCTACGGTTTTGCCCCTGCAGGGCCGGAATATGATGCAAGATTGATGGCAACCTTGGAAAAGGGAGACTTGTCAGAGTTACTTACCTATCCGGAGGATTTGTTAGAGGCAAGCATGGAATGCGGACACAGAGCTTTTTGCATTATGGCGGGAGCACTGGAAGGACTGGATTATACAACACGGGTGTTGTCTCACGAAGCAACCTTTGGTGTAGGATATGGTATTGCGGAGATAACAGTAGAACGACCGGCAGAGTGATGCGGCAAAATGAGATGTAGAGTGAAAAGGTGGGGCAGACTATGGATGAATATGTTAAATTAGCAGTGAAAAGTGTGGAAAGCTATGTACGGACAGGTCAGGTAATTGCGACCGAGGAGGCAGCACCGGAAATCCGAGAACGGCAGGCAGCCGCTTTTGTCTCCATTCACAAAGGGGAGGCATTGCGGGGCTGTATCGGTACCATAGCGCCAATATATGAGAACCTGGCAGAGGAAATTATCCGAAACGGCATAGCGGCAGCTACCAGAGATCCCCGTTTTACTGCAATTACACCGGAGGAGTTGCCGGAACTTACCATTAATGTTGACGTTTTATCCGAACCGGAGAAAATTGATGACATTGCACTTTTGGATGTAAAAAAATATGGCGTCATTGTAGTAAACGGCATGCGGCGGGGCGTATTGCTTCCGGATTTGGAGGGAGTGGATACACCGGAGCAGCAGATTCATATTGCCATGCAAAAGGCGGGAATCGCTTTTGACGAAACCATAGATTTGTATCGCTTTGAGGTGGTGCGGCATGTGTAAAAAAGCAGTTTGTCCCGTTTGCTTTCATCATTGCGAATTGGCTGAGGGACAACGAGGATTTTGCGAGGCAAGGATTGCCCGGGATGGAAAAGTGGAAGCGGAAAATTACGGACGTGTAACTTCTCTGGCACTGGATCCCATTGAGAAAAAGCCCTTGTATTTGTTTCATCCGGGTAGTAAAATCTTATCAACAGGAAGCTACGGATGTAACTTAAAGTGTAACTTTTGCCAGAATCATGAGATTTCCCAGTCGGAAGGAGAGCTGTTTTATCGGCAGTATTCTCCCGAGGAACTGGTGGGAGTGGCAAGGGAACTGGCGGAGAACCAAGGAAATATCGGCATTGCTTTTACTTATAATGAGCCGCTGGTAGGTTATGAATTCGTGTTGGAAACGGCCAAGCGAATAAAAGAAGCAGGATTGTACACGGTTTTGGTGACCAACGGAACGGCAGAGGAATGGGTATTTGAAAAGCTCATCCCTTATGTGGATGCCATGAATATTGACTTGAAGGCTTTTTCGAAAAAAGGCTATGAAAACCTAGGGGGAGACTTTGAGACGGTGAAAAATCGAATCAAACAGGCACAGGAACATTGTCATGTGGAACTTACGTCACTGATTGTGCCGGGATTGAATGATGCAATGGAAGAAATGGAGCTGGAAGTGGTGTGGATTGCCGATTTGAATCCGGAAATACCGTTGCATATTACTCGCTTTTTCCCACGGTATCGAAAGCTGGATGCGCAACCAACGGATATTCGTAGGATGGAAACATTGAAAAAGGTTGCCGAAAGGCATTTAAAACACGTATTTTTGGGGAACGTTTAGGGGACGAGAGAACTGGTGGAGGAAAGATTTTGAATACAGTACCAAAGAACATTATATCTATAATGGAAAAGATAGAACAGATTGACATATTGATTGCTATTAAGCGCGGATTGGTGGAATTACTTCCAGTGATTCTAACCGGAGCCTTTGCGCTGATTTTGTTTTCATTTCCGTGGAAGCCCTATCAGGAGTTTATTACTTCCTGGCAGGGAGGAATTCTTGATACCCTTTTTCAGGGGGCATACAATGTAACTTTTGAATTGTTATCCGTATACATGACTATTAGCATGAGCTATCAGCTCACGATTTTGCGTGGCGTGAAAAGCGGAAGCTCCAGGGCAGCATGGATTGTGGTGTCCTTGGCGTCGTTTTTTGTTCTGGCAGGTGTGCCCGGAAATGGTATAGAGCCGCTGGGGGCAAGAGGATTGTTTACTGCTATTATGGCGGTAGCTATTGCGGTTCGGCTGTTTTCCTTTATTTCTAAGCATATCTATATCAGAGAGACCGCCATGGATGCGTTAGACGTGCGTATGGAAAGGGCAGTGAAAATGGTAGTGCCTACCATCATTGTTATTAGTATCTTTGTGATTGTAAATGACCTGATACTGAAGATATTTGGGGTGGAAAATGTATACCAGTTAATCAAACAGGGATGGAGTACATTGTTTGATTGCAGTTGCACGGATTTGGGAAAAAGCGTATTATTTGTATTTTTGACAGGATTATTCTGGGCTTTCGGTATTCATGGAAGCGATATGTTAGATACGGTGGTGGATCAGGTTTTTATTCCGGTGCAGGGAGCGCATGGCGCAATCTTGTCCCGGCCGTTTTTGGATACCTTCATTTTGATGGGAGGATGCGGAACCAGTATCTGTCTGTTACTTGCAATTCTGATTGCGGCAAGACGTAAGAGTATTCGCAGTATGGGACGTATGGCAATTATTCCGGCGATTTTCAATGTGAATGAGGTTTTGGTATACGGATTGCCGATTATTTATAATCCGTACTTGTTGGTTCCGTTTTTCCTGACACCTTTTGTTTGCTTTTTTACCACTTATGCCAGCATGGTGATGGGATTGGTGCCGGCACCGACACATGCAGCGCCATGGACCATGCCGGTATTTATCAGCGGATATCTGGTTACCGGATCTGTGCGTGGCACGATTTTGCAATTGGTTAACGTTGTAATTGGAACGGGATTGTATATTCCTTTTGTGCGCCTCCATGAAAAACGGGAAGTGGAAGGTGCAATTCGGGATTACAAGCGGATGGTAACTATTTTGCAACAGGCGGAGTCGGAAGGGGAGAGTGTGACTTTTTCGGACAATCTTTCGCTGGTGTTGACTACGAAAGCCTTAATTGTGGATTTGAAAAACGCTATCAGAAAACAGGAACTTTCGCTGTTTTACCAGCCGCAGATTAATGCAAAGGGAGAATGTATCGGAGCAGAGGCACTGCTTCGCTGGGAGCATAATTCCGTTGGATTTGTTTATCCACCATTGATTATGCAGCTTGCATTGGAAGGCCGTTGCCTGGAAGATTTGGAAAAAAGCATTGTACGTCAGGTGTTGACGGATGCCAAGACTTTTCAGACCATGCCGGAGCTGGCAGGGAAAAAGGTTAGCTTTAACATTACCGGCTATTCCATCCAGAGTAAGGCTTTTGAACAGTTTTTGCTGGACGCGGCGAAGGAATATGATATTAATAAAATGGATATTTGTTTGGAGCTGACGGAGCAGGCAGCAATTCGTATGGATGATACGCTGGTTAACCGGTTTGCGCGATTGCGAGAGGCCGGCTATACCTTGGCGGTAGACGATTTTTCCATGGGAAGTACGTCCATCAAGTATCTGACGGGCAGCAACTTCAAGATTATTAAGCTGGATGGCTATCTGGTAAGGGACATTGCAGAGAATGCCCGTTGCTACGAGATTATTTCCCATATTTTGTCCCTGTCCAAGTCTCTGAATGCGGAAATTATTGCAGAGTACGTCAGTGAGCGGAAGGTGCAGGAGAAACTATACGAGGCGGGCTGTACCATTTATCAGGGATGGCTTTACGCCAAGCCCATGCCGAAGGAGGAGTATCTGCAGTTTATTGAGGATAGGGTTCGAGCGCAGAGGAGGTAATTTTGCAGTGATTGATGACGGGGTAAAAGCTATAGGAGAGGAAATTTTGAAACAGTGACAGGATATAAATTTAATCGAAAGGGAAAAATCGGGAGAATCTATACACTCATTGTCGTCCTTATAATTCTGCTTGCAGCTCTTTGCAAGGAGGGAGGGCTTGTACCCGATATTTTAAATCCAACAGTTGAAAGTACAAAGCTTCCTGATGGGGAGCTTTCTTTAAGCACGGTAAAAGCAACACCTGATAAAATACCGGAGTACAGTGGTCAGGATATAATTGAATTGAGTGGAAATAAGCCGAATTTTACGGAGGCGGATTTATCAAATATTACGGGTGAGAATTATGAGGATTTGGACTTGTTGGGAAGGTGTAAAGAAGCATTTGCCCGGCTTAGTCAGGATATGATGCCTACGCAGGAGAGGGGCAACATAGGTCATGTAAGACCCACCGGATGGGTGCAGGAAAAATATCCGGGGATTGTAAATTCAAAGCCGCCCTATCTGTATAACAGATGTCATTTAATTGCGTATGCATTGACAGGCGAAAATGCCAATGAGCGCAATCTGATTACTGGAACCCGATACATGAATACAGAATTGATGTTGCCTTACGAGTTGCAGGTCATGCGGTATCTTGATTCATCTACCAATCATGTTCTGTACAGGGTTACACCTTATTTTAAAGGAAATGAATTATTGGCCAGGGGCGTTGAAATGGAAGCCTATTCCATTGAAGATGACGGAAAAGGGATTTGTTTTCATGTGTTTGTGTATAATGTGCAGCCGGGAATCGATATCGACTATGAAACGGGCGAAAGTAGAGTGGAAGGGGAGTAATGTCGGAGTAGAGTGACTTCTTGCACAGTGCGTGTTTTTATGATAAAATATAGAAAATGTTGATAGGAGATACATTTTAAACACTGAAAATGTTGATGGATAGTACATTTTGCGCGCTGAAAATGTTGATGAGAGGTTAAAACATGCTAAAACGAAAAGCTTCTACGTTTATAAAAGACTGGCTTAACACAAAAACAAGAAGTGTCTGATTGTTCAAGGCGCCAGACAGACCGGAAAAACCTACGTGGTGGAAAGATATGCGGAAACACATTACGAGGAGTTTTTGGAAATTAATTTTAAGCAGATGCCGTCGGTTACAGAGGTGTTTGCAGGGGATCTTTCGGTGGATGCAATGGTTATGGCATTGCGGTTTCGTTTTCCTGAGAAGAAAATTATACCCGGAAAGACCTTGATTTTTTTTGATGAGATTCAAGAATGCGAAGAAGCAGTTACATCCCTCAAATTTTGGGCAATTGATAATCGGTATGATGTAATTGCCTCCGGATCGCTTTTGGGAATTGACTATAAACGGGCATCCTCCTATCCGGTGGGATATGTGGATTATTTGAAGATGCACGGATTGGATTTTGAAGAGTTTTTGTGGGGAATGGGAATGACCGAAGAAATGACGGAATCCATTCGTGGTTATCTGCGGGACAAAACTGTAATCCCGGAATCTATTCATAATCAAATGATGCTGTATTACCGACAGTATATCGCAACCGGCGGTATGCCGGAAGCGGTACAGAGATATATGGACACAAAGGATTATCGTGAGGTGGATGTGATACAGCGGAATTTGTTGCAAGGCTACCAGTACGATATTGCTCATTATGCATCTGCGGAGGAAAAGGTAAAAGCGGAAAAATGTTACCTGACTCTTGCAAAACAATTACTGGATAAAGAAAATCACAAATTTCAGTATAAAGAAATTGAAAAAGGTGCAAGGGCGCAGAAGTATTATTCCAGTATAGAATGGCTAGTACGGGCAGATATAGTTCATCTGTGCCGGTTGGTAACGGACATGCGCTATGATTTGGATGACTATGGAAGGGATGATTTTTTCCGCGCATATACAACGGATTTGTCCTTATTGATTGCCATGAAAGATTTTTCACTGAAGCAGCACATAGTGGAGAATACCTTGTCCGGTAACACAAAGGGAGGTCTCTATGAGTGCGCAGTGGCTGATGCGCTATATAAGAAGGGGTATCCGCTTTATTTTTACAAAAAAGAAAACTCGCAATATGAAATTGACCTTATTATACAAATGGACGGACAGGTAGTTCCAATTGAAGTAAAGAGCGGAAATGCGTCAGCAAAATCTCTTCGCTCCATAATCAAGAAAAAGGACAACATCGTCTATGCGTATAAGTTTGTAGACGGAAATATTGGGGTAAGTGAGGACGGAATTATAACGTTGCCGCTTTATATGGCAGCATTTGTGCCGGAAAGAGTGTAACGAGGTATCAAAATGACCAAGGAAAAGATAACAGAACTTCATAGCGGCTTTCATACAGCGTTTATAAATGGCGATTATAACTCCAATTTGGCTTATCGCCCGCAGTTTGTATATAACGATAATAAAAACGGTCAGAAGGTGTTTTCTTCCATCGAAGATGAGTTGCTTCGATGTGACAGCTTTGCCATTAGTGTTGCATTTATTACAAGAGGTGGAATTACTCCGCTTCTTCAGACTTTACAGGAATTAGAACGCAGAGGTGTGCCGGGGAGAATTTTGACCACAGATTATTTAAGTTTCAGTGATCCGGTGGCTCTGGATACTATAGCCGGGCTTTCTAATGTCGAACTGCGGATGTATCAGACGGAGCAAGCCGGTAATGGATTCCATACGAAGGGTTATATTTTTCGGAAAAGCGAGGAATATCGTTTTATCATAGGTAGTTCAAATTTAACCCAGGATGCCTTAACAAGAAATATGGAGTGGAATACAAAACTGGTTTCTTCCGATAAAGGTGAGATGGTTAATTCTGTTTTGGCAGAATTTGAAAAGCTTTGGAATGCAACGGAATATACGAAGCCCTATGAAGAGTTTATTGAGGACTATCGAAGAAAATACGAAGAGAAGCAACTGTTTAATAAGATGGTTGCCGAGCAGAAAAGGATTGCCAGAAATGAGGCAGTACCATCGGTTGAGGCATATAAGCTTAAGCCAAATTCCATGCAGAGAAGCTTTATTTACAATTTACTGGAAATGCGAAAAAACGGCGTGAATAAGGCATTACTGATTTCTGCAACGGGAACCGGTAAAACTTATGCTTCTGCGTTTGCTATGCGAGAACTGGGATTCCAGCGGGTTTTGTTTTTAGTACACAGAAATCAGATTGCAAAACAGGCAAAAGCATCTTTTGAAAGAGTTTTTGGAAGTAGAATAAAAACCGGTCTGGTGTCAGGAATTGTTCATGACTATGAGGCAGATTTCATTTTTGCAACAGTGCAGACCTTGAGTAAGCCGGAGAATTTAGAGAAGTTTCCGCGAAATTATTTTGATGCCTGCATTTATGACGAGGCCCATCATACCAGCGCCGGAAGCTATAAACGGGTAATGGACTATTTTACTCCGAATTTTACTTTGGGAATGACGGCAACCCCGGATAAGCGGGATGACACAATAGAAGGACGCAATATTTATGAGATTTTTGATCATAATATTGCGTATGAAATTCGGCTGCAGCAGGCAATGGATGAGGATTTGTTATGTCCGTTCCATTATTTTGGGATTACGGATTTAGCAATGATTGCAGATAGTGGAAATTCCAAAGAGGAGCAACTTGAAAATTTTAGATATTTGACAAGTGACGACCGCGTGCATTATGTAATGGAGCAGGCGGCTTATTTTGGATATTCCGGCGATAGGGTAAAAGGGTTAATTTTTTGTAGCCGAATTGATGAAGCAAAAGAGCTATCAAAAAAGTTCAATGAATATGGCCTGCGAACCCTTGCTTTGAGCGGTTCGGATTCAGAGGAGGCACGAGCAGAGGCCATTGAACGCCTGACAATGGACGTGCAGTCCGAAGAAGATGATTATTTGGATTACATTCTTACGGTTGATATTTTTTCGGAGGGAACGGATATTGTAGAGGTGAATCAGGTTATTATGCTTCGTCCGACTCAGTCCCCCATTGTGTTTATTCAACAATTAGGACGTGGTTTGCGAAAGGCTTCCGAGAAAGAATACGTGGTGATTCTCGATTTTATCGGAAATTACAAAAATAATTTTATGATTCCCATTGCACTGTCCGGGGATCGAAGTTATAACAAAGACAATATCCGTCGATATTTGATGGAAGGCGGTCGGGTTATTCCGGGAGCAAGTACCATTCATTTTGATGAAATAAGCAGAAAGAGAATTTTTGCTGCGGTTGACAATGCCAATTTCAGTGACATTAAGCTGATTAAGGAAAACTACGCCAATCTGAAAAATAAGCTTGGCAGAATTCCTAAACTTCGAGATTTTGATGATTATGGCGAAATGGATGTACTTCGGATTTTTGATAATAATAGTCTTGGTAGCTATTACAAATTTCTTGTAAAATATGAAAAGGAATATAAAATTCGACTGTCGACTGAAGAGGAGAAAGTTGTAGAGTTTGTTTCAAAGAAGCTTGCCAGCGGAAAACGTATTCAGGAGCTACAGCTTTTAAACAGAATGCTTGCCTATACCCATCGGCTTATGCTTTTTACCGGATTACAGGAAGATCTTAAGGCGGAATATGGAATTCAAATAAGCGAGAATCAAAGGGATAATATTATCAACGTTATGACCAATGAGTTTCCTGCCGGATCAAGCAAAAAAACCTATGCAGATTGTATCTTTATTGAAAAAGATGGTGCACAAGATTATCAGGTTTCAAAATCTTTTGAAAAAATGCTTGCCAATAGGGAGTTTTATGAGATTTTGCAGGAATTAGTGGAGTTCGGTATTAGTCGATATGAACGAGAATTTTCTGATACCTATAAGACTACGGATTTGGTGCTATATCAGAAATATACCTATGAGGATGTGTGCCGATTACTGAACTGGGAAACGAATGAGGTTCCATTAAATATAGGTGGCTATAAGTTCGATAAAAAGACTAAGACTTTCCCGGTTTTCATCAATTATGATAAATCGGAAGATATTAGTGATACCACGAAATATGAAGATCATTTCACAAGCAGCAGCAGTTTAATCGCTATTTCCAAATCTGGAAGAAGTGTTGATTCAGAGGATGTGCAGAATTTTTTGCATGCAGAGGAAAGAGGAATTCAAGTGCACTTGTTTGTGCGGAAAAACAAAGACGACAAGATTTCCAAGGAATTTTATTATCTCGGAAATATGCGCGCCAGCGGTAACGTAAAACAATTTGTTATGCCAAACACAACGAAAACAGCGGTTGAGATTGAATGGCTGCTGGATGTTCCGGTGCGGGAAGATTTATACGAATACATTGTAAATGAATAGAGGTACAACATGAAGATAGTTAGAGTAGTAGCAGCAATTATTAAAGCAACAAACGAAAAAGGAGAGCCTATTATTTTTGCAACCCAACGGGGGTATGGCGATCTGAAAGGCGGTTGGGAATTCCCGGGCGGAAAAATCGAAGAAGGAGAAACACCCCAGGAAGCATTGAAGCGGGAGATTATGGAGGAGCTGGAAACGGAAATCGCAGTTGGTGATTTGATTGACACCATCGAATATGACTATCCAACCTTCCATTTGTCCATGGATTGCTTTTGGGCGGAGGTCCGGAAGGGAGATTTGGTGTTAAAGGAGCATGAGGCGGCAAAATGGCTGACGAAAGAAAAACTTGACAGCGTGGCGTGGCTGCCGGCAGATGAAGGTTTGGTGGAGAAGATTCGGAGAAGAATGATATGCTGAAGACGTGAATCGTCGGGTAAAGGACTGTAAGAGATATCTTGATGCAGGTGTGGGCATTGAGATAAGAAAAAAATAGTCAACCCTAGGAGCAAAGGATTCTAAGCATCTAGGCGCCTACTCCCATTCGGGAACCTAGCTTTCATCCATCACAAGTTGACTATAATCAGGATAGCATATTTTGTGGTAATGTCAAGACTTTGTATGTTGTTTAAGCACTCTAGTAGGAGCGGATAGGGAAAAAATAAGGGTATGGCGTTAACCATACCCTACTCTGGCTAACCAGAGTGACCTCGTCGGTCAAATTATCCTTTCTTATACGGCCTCGTCGGCCAAAAAAACACTTTTGCAAGTGTGAAAGAGCACTTCAGTTGAGCGGACTCTCGTTCCTCTATCCATAGTATACACAATTCTGTTGAAAAATCCAGCATTTTTCAATCACTTCTACGCTTCTGTGGGAAGATTATAGTGCTAATATGGCCCAAAGTCAAGAACGAAATTAAAATGCTCGCAATTCTTTTGTTAAGCTAAACGGAATAATTTCTCCGGGATTTGTTTCTTTGTATGCAGCCTCATTTCGCATATAATCTATGATATCTTTGGTATTGCAGTCGCCAAATTTCGCGATTACTTTATTCAGAATGTTTTTTTCCTCATCATTTAATACAGAATAGTCCATATTGGCAGTGGGGTATATGTGAAGGGTAGTGTCGTAATCATTGTTTAGTTCATCTTTGATATTTAACTTTTCCAGGTTCATCAAACTGTGATGCCCAATGGGGATTGCGCCCATTGATTCATGGCGATAAACCATACCAGTCATGGAACAGCCACTCATAAGAAAGGAAATGGCATCGGAATACCAAAGCATTCGCATGAGTTTAGACTGGTAAAGGGTGTCGTTTTTCTCTGCCATATAAGAAATTATAGCTTCAATTTTGTCTATATTAAGTTGTGTGAAGCCATTTGAATCAGAGGGTGATTCAAATGGTGCGTACTCTCCCTCAAAGATTTGGCGTGTAAGAAATTCTTTCCCGTAAGAATCCAACTTTTCAACAATCTTAGCTTTTATATCACAAAGCTTTGCTTCAGAAAATTTCGATGAATTTTTTTTAAGAAAGTCCAACGCTTGTAACGGATTATCTTTGATTAATCGAAGCATTGCATCATAAGCATCATCTTGAATTGCTTTACTTTCGTATCGAGAGATGGTGGCCTCTCCCCATCCCAATAGTTTGGCAAGGTCGACTTGGGATAAGCCATAGTCATCTCGAATGGCAACGATTTCCGTAGAAGTAAGGAGTCCCATCTTAGAACGGTACGCATTTCTAGCATTAAGGAGGTTTTCGTTAGTCATTGCGCCGGTTTCAAATTCGTTTTCATCTGTGTCTGCATTGGCGCAAAAATAGTATCGCTCTTCATAGGTTACTTCCTCGCCTTTTAGTATAATGGTTGAGGTTCGTTTTCGTTCTTCGATTTCATGAGTTTTTTCGCAGAGCGGGCAGTACATAGTAATTTTTTTATTTAGTTTGTAGGTATTCATTTATTTTCCTCCTTCCTAAACCGTTACGCATAGGGGAAATCCATATCATCCTTTGCATAATGGAATGACACGCATACTATGTGCTTTGGGTGTTCGCGAATCTTTAACTTTATGCAACGAATCCAGAAAAGCGACTACTTCACGTTTTTTTGATTTTAAACTAAGAAATATCCCAATCGCCCCCTTTTAAACGACACTATCAATTGATAGTATAAACAACTAATGTAAATATGTCAATAGCTTAAGACTCATAAGTCGCTAGTAAAGCGAATCCGTTTTGTGATATACTAGAGCAAAGAACATCGAATTATCTATAGCAGCAGGAAAGGAGACAATCATGTTTAAATTCGATTACGATGCAGCAGCTGCCCACTGGGTGGAGAAGGACAAAGCTTCCGTTCACATGGAAGAGACTGCGTTAAAGGAAAGAATAAGCAATTTTATTGAAAATCACAATACCTGCGCCCTTGCAACGGCTTCGGCTGAGGGAGTGCGCAATACGCCCATAGAGTACAATTTTGTGGAGGATTGTTTTTACTTTTTCTCGGAAGGCGGTTTGAAGTTTAAAGGTCTGAAAGAGAATAAAAATGTGGGATTGGCGATTTTTGAACCCTATGGCGGGTTTGGTCAGTTGAAAAGTCTGCAGGTGGAAGGTACGGCGGAAATGGTGGAACCATTTTCGGCGGAGTATCTGAAAATTATGGAATATAAGAAGATTCCGATGGAGGCTATGAAGAAACTTCCACAGCCCATGAAGCTGATAAAAGTGACACCGGTAAGCTTTGATTATTTGGATTCTGACTTGAAGAAGGAAGGATTCGGAAGTCGCCAGCATACCAGTCAGATGATATAGCATAAAAGTGCACAAACAACTATGTGCAAAATGACAAAATTGGTATGAAACAGGAAAAATAAAACGGTGCGATTTTGGAAATTGGAATAATAAAGGGGTTGATTTTTTAGGGCAATAGCGGATAGTTTTTTCCGGGAAAAATTGCTAAAATTAGCGTAGAATTCAACGGCCGGCGAATTCAAAAGAAATACGGGCATCATATGTGCCGAATAGGAGGCGGAAGGTGGAGCGGACTAAAAAGGTTAAGCCAAGAGATTTTGCCATGGAGCAGATTCAGTGGTATATCTGTGAGCATAAGTTGGGACCCCATGCAAAGCTGCCGGGAGAACGGGAACTTTGTGAAATGTGGGGGCTGAATCGTTCTACCCTTCGTGGAGCTATTCGTCGCCTGATAGAGGAAAATATTCTGTATAGCGAAAAAGGAGCCGGAACCTACGTTGCAGCCCCGAAGTTCAGGATGCATTTACAGGATGTGAAGTCCACAACCGAAGCGTTTAGAGGGACGGGAAATTTTCTATGGACGGAGGTTGTAAAATCTTATTTCAAAGATGCAGATGCCTTTCTGGCGGAGAGGCTGAATATTGCTGAGGGTGACAGAGTATTCTGCTTAAAACGCGTCAGAAGAAAAAACAATGTTCCTTTTCGGATAGAGGAAAGCTATTTGAATTATGGAATATGTGAAGGAATTGAAGAACGCAGTTTTACTGATGAGTCATTATTTCAGATTTTGAGAAATGCGGGATTGACTCCGGACAGGGGAAACGAAGAAATCGGAATTTCTTATGTATCGAAGGAAGAAGCGCAGCTGCTGGGAATCAGCGAAGGGCAGTATGTGTTTGAATTGCAGGGAATTACTGTGGATGATAAAGGGCGATGCTTAGAATTCTTTCGGAGTTTAACCAGAGCCGATCAGGTTCAGTTTTCCAGTATTCTGAAAAGGAAGGGATGAGAGAGGTAAGAACATGAAGTTGGCAGCGATAGGCAGTAACTGTATTGATTTTTACAGTAATCTGGAAGGTGGGAAACCTTTTCCCGGCGGCGGACCGGTAAATATGGCTGTGTATACCCTGCGAATCGGCGGGAAAGCATCCTATATCGGTGCGGTAGGAGATGACGACTACGGTAAGATTATGCAGGAAGCCATGAGTGGAAAGGGCGTGGATATTTCCCACCTTTATGTAAAAAGGGGAAAAACGGCAGTATCCCGGGTGGAACTCCAAAACGGAGAGAGAGTGTTTGGAGAATACAGGGAAGGGGTGCTGGCGGAGTTTCAATTAAGCGAAGAAGACAAGGCATTTATTTTGACCCATGATGTGGTGGTTGCGGATTTGTGGGGCAGAGTGGAAGGTGAGTTTGCACAGCTGCAGAAAAGCGGAATCCGGACAGCCTTCGATTGTGCGAATCACCCGGATGCGGAAGCGGCAAAACGTGCGGTACCATACGCGGATTATTTGTTCTTTTCTGCAGAGGATGAGGATAGAGCGGAAATTCGTGAAAAGATGAAAGCAATCCGGGAAGACGGAGCCAAAATGGTCATTTGTATGTTGGGAAAAAACGGAAGCCTTTGTTTTGACGGCAAAGAATTTTACCGGTACGGAATTAAAGAGTGCAGGAAAACGGTGGATACCATGGGAGCCGGCGACAGCTATATTGCCGGATTTTTGAAGGGTATTACCGAAGGAATGACCGTAGAGAAAGCGATGGAGCTGGGCGCAGCCACAGCAGCGGATACACTGTCGTATTTTGGCGCCTGGTAAATGAACGGAAATTGGAATTACACGATTGGAACATGGTTTTATGGAAAAGAAGGAAACTAGAGTGCAACGGAATATGGATGATTTGAAGGGTTTTACTCAGACGATGCTGGAAAAAGACCGGGTTCCGACTGTTAAAATCCTGAATAAGTATGTTCGGGAAGCGGGGAATTGGTATGCATCACTTTTTCACATTCATCCGGAGGATCAGTTGTTTTACATCCGACGGTTGTGTTTGGCGGACGAAGAGCCGGTTTCTCTAGAAGAAATCTACATACCCAAGTATCTGGTTCCAAAATTGAGTGGAATTGATTTGAATATGTTTTCGATTTACGAAACCTACACCATGTTTGGAATCAATCTGCAGCGGGCGGATGAGACTCTGGATCTGTTGATTCCGGATGCAGTGGATGCGAAGCTCCTGAAGATGGAGCCGGATATGCCGGCGTTATTCTTTCAGAGCACTTCGTATGATGAACTGGGACGGGTTATTGAGTTTAACAAAAACTATGTCAGAGGCGATAAGTGTACTTTCAATGTCCGTTTTTCAAGCAAAGGGAACAGGGAGATGTAAACATGGAGAGAAAACATAGTGTGTGGGCAGAGGAGATTACTCCCTGCCTGCGTAATTTTGATGAAAAAAAACAGATGGAAAGTGTCAATGGAGCATTGGCCCTTCGAGGTCAAATTGAAGGAATTATAGATCAGATTTGGGAAGAAGGCTTTGACGGCATTTATTTTATGGGTATTGGAGGTACTTATGCCTCCGGCATGCAGGTAGAAGTGTATATGCGAGGAAAATCCCGGCTGCCGGTGTATGTGGAGAATGCAGCGGAGTTTCTTACCACCGGAAACAAGCGTTTTACAGAAAAGTCCGTGCTGATTTATTCTTCCGTGTCCGGCAATACGAAGGAAATGGTGGAGCTGGTGAAAAAAGTCAAAGCCATGGGAGCCAGGGTATTTGCCTTCATCGATACACCGGGAACGATGTTGACGGCTGAGGATATGCAGGATTACCTTATTCTGTACCCCATGAATGAACAATTGAAGTTCTACATGGTGGCAAATTATCTTATGTATAAAAATGGCGAATTTGATGACTATACGGAATACAATGCCCAGATGGAACAGTATCTGGCAAAGGATCTGGCGGAAGTGGAAAAAGAAGCGGATGCCTGGGCTTTTGGATTTGCAAAAGAGAAGGTGGCGTTTTATAATGAACATAAGGATTTGCCTCATTATTTTATCGGCTCCGGAAATCAATACGGAGCCACCTATTCCTATGCTATGTGTTATTGGGAAGAGCAGATGTGGATTCGTACCAAATCCATTAGCTGTCAGGAGTTTTTCCACGGTATGCAGGAGATAATTGAGGCAGATACGCCGGTAACATTGTTTATCGGGGAAGACGAGCAGCGCCCTCTGGCAGAGCGGGTAGCACGGTTTTTGCCCAAGGTAAACGGAAATTATACCATTATTGATACCAGGGAATACGCACTGGAAGGAATCAGCGAAAAATACCGTGGCAGCTTGTCCCATCTTGTAATGCGAGCGGTGAATGCCAGAGTGGATGCATATATGGAGCTTTTTCTGAGACACCCCCTTTCTATCCGCAGATATTACCGGCAATTTGACTATTAAGGAAAAGAGGACATGAAGATGAATATCACAAAAGACATGCTGGAAGAACTGGTGGACCTGATTAAAACCATGACAGCCATACCGGCTCCCTCGCATCAGGAAGATCAAAGAGTTGCTTTTATTAAAGAATATTTACAAAGGGCAGGATATGAGCCTATTGTGGACGAGGCAAAAAATGTAATCGTGGAGCTTCCGGCAGAGTTAGATGGGGTTCATCTTTATACGGCACATACAGATACTGTTTTTCCGGATACCACCCCCATCCCGGTGTATGAAAAGGATGGAAAGCTTTTCGGACCGGGAGTAGGGGATGATACCGCCAATGCCTGCGGTATGCTGCTGGCATTAAAATATCTGAAAAAATCCGGTCTGAAAGTGAAACGTCCCGTAGCCTATGTTTTTGACAGCTGTGAAGAAGGACTGGGTAACCTGAAAGGGATGTGGGCGGCGTATCACCGCTATGAAAAGAAGCTGAAACGCCATATAGCGTTTGACGGAAGTACGGATCACGTGGTGAACCGGGCAGTGGGAAGCAAGCGATATGAGATAAAAGTGCAGACTGTGGGAGGTCATTCCTACAATGCTTTTGGGCGAAAAAATGCCATCGCCCAGGCTGCGAAAATGATTAGCGCCTTATACGAAATGAAGGTTTCGGATCTTCCCGGCAAAACCACCTTTAACGTGGGAACGATATGCGGTGGTACCAGTGTGAACACCATTGCCCAGGAAGCAACCTTTCTATTCGAATATCGGTCTGACAGGCAGGAGCACCTGGAAATCATGAAAAACCGGGCAGAACAGGCGCTTTTTACGGCACTGGGCTGTGATGTGGAATTGGCAGACGGAGCCCGCCTACAGGTGGATGAGGAGACTTTGGTTTCGGTAACAATTATTGGAGACCGACCGGGCATGGGAGATGTGGAAGTAAAACAGCAGGAGAAGCTTTCGGATTATGTAAAAGAAAAGCTTACGCTTTTTACCGGAGAAGAACCGGATTTTACCAGCGGCTCTACGGATTGCAATATTCCATTATCCAAGGGGATTCCGGCGGTTTGTTTCGGCATTTACCTGGGAAGTTTGCAGCATACCAGAGAGGAGTGGATTGACATTGCTTCCATGGAAGTGGGACTGAAAACCATGGTTTCCATATTGGAGGAGGATTACCGTTAATGAAACAAATTACGTTGGCGGAATTGCAAAGAATAATCGAAAGTGAAGAAGCTCGTGGAAGCGCTAATCTTATGGAAGCAGAATTTCAGGATATGGATTTGTCCGGAATGGACCTTCACGGTCTTAATTTCAGCAAAAGCGCTTTTCAGAATGTGACCTTTCGGGGGACGAATTTGGCAGGAGCGATTTTTGAAAATTCCCTTCTGGATGGAATCGCCCTTATAGAGTGCGACCTGACCGGTGCCAGTCTTGTTGGAACTTGCTTGAGGGAAGGAAGTTTGAAGGGATGTGACTGCAGAGGGGTGGATTTTTATTCTGCAGTATTGGAGCATACGGATTTAACGGATATCATTACAGATGATACCACCAAATGGTTTCAGATGCACTGTCCGGCGACGGGACCGATTTTGGGATATAAGAAGTGTTTTGGAGACCGTTTGGTGCAGCTTTTGATTCCGGCAGATGCCAAGCGCACCAGCGCCACACGACCATCTTGTCGGGCAAGTAAAGCCAAGGTGCTATCGATTTGGAATTTTGATGCAACGGAAAGCTTTGATGAAGCCTGGTCCTTGGTGGATGACAATTTTGTCTACCGAAAAGGACAATGGGTGGAGGTTAAGAACTTTAACGAAGACCGGTGGTTTGATTCTACTACGGGAATTCATTTCTGGCTGACGAGAGAGGAAGCCATCGCCTATTAATTTTGTTGACAAAGCAAACAAAGGGAGAAGGAGGCACGTAGTGATAATTTTAAACGAAAAAGAAATGTGGACAGCAGTTGCGCTTGATGAAGTGCTGGATGCGGTGGAAGACGCTTTTGCCATTCATCGGGGAGGCAACTATCTGATGCCGGACCGGCATGTGGTGGAAGAGAAGGGGGATAAGCTGATGTTTATGCCCTGCTTTTTGGATTCGGTGATAAGTACCAAAATGCTTGCGGAATTTCCGGAAAATCCGGGAAAAGGGAAACCATTGTTAAGCGGACTGGTTATTTTAAATGATAGACGGGATGGTCAGGTGACTGCCATTCTTAACGGGGGAGAACTTACGGCTATGCGTACAGGTGCCGTTGGCGGTGTGGCTATCAAATATCTTGCGCCAAAAGAGGCCAAAACGGTAGGCCTTGCCGGATGTGGCGTACAGGGATTTACACAATTATTGTATGCCTGTCATGTGCGTGACATAAAGGAAGTACGTTTATATGATGCATTTAAAAAGGACTATACGGATTTTGTAAAACGGTTAAAAGACCGGATTCCGAGAAAAGACATTGAGTTTATTGTCTGCCGGGATGCAAAGGAACTTGCTGAGAAATCGGAAATTCTGATTACGGCAACCCAGACCAAGGAGCCGATTTTTCCGGATGATATGGAATTACTTAAGGGAAAAACTTTTATCTCTATTGGATCATGGATTCCGGACAGACGGGAACTTCCCATGGCGGTTTCAAAACTGGTAAATACCGTCTACGCAGATTTGCCTTATGCCAAGGAAGAAAGCGGAGATTTGAAGATTCCGTTGGACGAAGGCATTCTTACCCACGACCGTGTGAAATATATTGAGGATTTGATTGCTGATGTAAAAGCGGGAAAACCCCATGAACTATCTGAAACAAGATGGTTTAAGACGGTGGGAATGGGAATTTTTGATGCCAGAGTCGGTCAGCTCTTATATGAAAAAGCCCTTGAGCGGGGGATTGGAACTAAGGTGGACTTTTAAAGGCCAAAAAATAAAGACAACCAGTCGATCGGTTGTCTTTTAGGAGAAGGTATTTTTACTATGGGGTTAGCAAAAATTATATAATGTATTGGGGGGGTTACAAGTAGTATAATACCATAGTAGAATGAGAAAGTGTCAACAAATAATACAAAAAATGCAAACAAAATTTGTGTAAAATCAACAAAGTACAAGGCTGGGGCAAATGCACTCATCCGTGAAAAAAATGCGGATGTCCGCAAAAATATCATGAGGCTAACATCGAAAGAAAACGCGAGCAGATTTTTGATTGAACAAATCCCTCTCTTATGGTAAAATCAATAAGATATGGATCTTATGCAGGTGTAGACCTGTGGAAAATAGAGTAGGAGATGTAAACATATGAAACTAGGAATCGTGGGACTTCCCAACGTGGGGAAAAGTACCCTTTTTAATTCATTAACTAAAGCAGGAGCGGAATCCGCAAACTATCCGTTTTGTACCATTGACCCGAATATCGGTGTGGTAGCGGTACCGGATGAGCGTTTAACGAAGCTTGGAAATATGTACAATTCCAAGAAGGTTACTCCGGCGGTTATCGAGTTCGTTGATATTGCGGGACTTGTAAAAGGTGCCAGCAAGGGTGAAGGTCTGGGTAACCAGTTCCTTGCAAATATCCGTGAGGTTGATGCGATTGTACACGTAGTGCGTTGCTTTGAAGATTCCAACATCGTGCATGTAGACGGAAACATCGATCCGGTACGTGATATTGAGACCATTAATTTAGAACTTATTTTCTCTGATTTGGAGATTTTGGAAAGAAGACTTGCTAAGACTGCAAAGTCTGCAAGAATGGACAAGGAAGCGGCAAAAGAGCTGCCAATCCTTGAGAAAATCAAAGCCCATCTTGAAAACGGTAAGTTGGCTAAGAGCTTACAGTTTGATGATGAAGATGAGGAAGCATTTGTAAAATCATTGAATCTTTTAACCTATAAACCGGTTATTTTTGCGGCTAATGTATCTGAGGAACATTTGGCGGATGACGGAGCAAGCAATCCGTTTGTAGGCAAGGTTCGTGAATATGCAAAAGAGTATGACTGCGAGGTTTTCGTAATCTGTGCCCAGATTGAGCAGGAGATTGCGGAACTGGATGACGAAGAAAAAGCAATGTTTTTGGAGGACCTTGGATTAAAAGAATCCGGTCTTGAAAAACTGATTAAGGCAAGCTATAAACTTCTCGGACTTATCAGCTACTTAACAGCCGGTGAGGATGAGACCAGAGCATGGACCATCAAGGTTGGAACCAAGGCACCGCAGGCGGCCGGAAAGATTCATACGGACTTTGAACGCGGCTTCATTAAAGCGGAGGTTGTAAACTATCAGGATTTACTTGACCTGGGAAGTTTGGCGGCAGCTAAAGAAAAAGGTTTGGTAGGTATTGAAGGAAAGGAATACGTTGTAAAAGACGGAGACGTTATTTTGTTCCGTTTCAACGTGTAAGCGCATATATATAAGGAAATAAGGCACAGGATTTGCCATGCGCTATCAGGATTTCCGAAAAAAAGAAGTGATTAATATCCAGACAGGAAAGAGTCTGGGATACATACAGGATATTGAGTTTGAGGAAAAAACGGGTTGTATCTGCGCAATTATTGTACCGGGGGACGGGAAATGGAATTTTTTCTGCTTTAAAGAAGCGGGATGTCGGATAGAATACGGAAATATTGTCCGTATCGGTCCGGATTTTGTGCTGGTTAATTCCTGCGAACCCTGCAAGACGAAAAGACCGGAGCTTTGGTAAAAAAACGCTGGATTTTTATAAGTAAGTAGTGTATGATAAGAGTGTAGTAGTATGACAAGGCATAAAGAGGAGGATTCTGCAGATGAAGTGTCCATTTTGCAGTAGCGAGAATACCAGAGTTATTGATTCGAGACCGGCAGATGACAATAATTCCATCCGGCGACGTCGAATTTGTGACGATTGTAATAAGCGGTTTACTACGTATGAGAAAGTGGAGACCATTCCGCTAATCGTAATTAAGAAGGATAATAACCGTGAGCAGTATGATCGGGCGAAGATTGAGGCCGGTGTATTGCGTGCATGTCATAAGAGACCGATTTCCGCGGAGCAGATCAATAGACTGGTAGACAGTGTGGAGACCGAGATTTTTAGCAGAGAAGAGAAGGAAATTCCAAGCTCTGAGATCGGTGAGATTGTAATGAAGTACCTTAAGGATTTGGAAGCGGTTGCCTACGTGCGTTTTGCTTCTGTATATCGGGAGTTTAAGGATGTAAATACCTTCATGAATGAATTGAAGAAGATCCTGGACAAATAAACTTCACAAATTTTATACTAATCTTTTGGACATAATGCCCGATATATATCATGTAGGAATAAAAGGAATTATTCTGTTAGAAGTAATATGGAGAGTTAGCGTATGAATATTTCGGGAATTCGCCCATTTGAGGCAATAGGATATTATTCAAATGTAAATAGAGTAAATGGTCAGGAGGCTGTAGCAGCTAAGGTTCAGGTAACCGAACAGCAGCCAAAGGAACAGCCGAAACAGCAGCAGGTTTTTGAAAGACCTCAGCAGAAGGAAACTGCGGTTGAATTCGCGAAGAAGTATGATCCCAATGCGAAGTATGACCTGAAGGGCGCAGATAGTGATATTAATAGCCTGGATAAGGTAACAGAGTTACCGAAGGCTCACAAGGATGAGGCTCTGAAGCAGTATCAGACTTTCGTTGGCGGAAGAACCAAGGCACCTGTTCAGCCGGAGAAGACCACAGCACCGAAGGTGGAGTTGGAGAACTTCAACTTATAAATGTAAGAGATGAGTAAGCTCATGCATTCATTGCATGGGCTTCTTTTTGCGGAGCAGATTATAAATAGGAAAGGGAAAGGACAGAAGCTATGATAAAATGGTTTCCGGACGCATGGGAGGAGAATACCTTCCGTATTGATTATAAAAAGTTGTATGAACTGGGATACCGGGGGATTATGTTTGATATAGATAATACCCTGGTATTTGATTGTGCGCCGGCAGACGAGCGGGCAATCCGGTTTTTAAAAGAAATTCAGGAGATGGGATTTCGGGTTTTACTTTTATCCAACAATAATGAGCGCCGGGTTAAAATGTTTAATGAGCAGATTGGTGCAGACTACATTTTTAAGGCACATAAGCCGCGACCGGACGCTTATGAAAAGGGTATGGAGATTATGGGAACCGATAGAAGCAATACACTTTTTATCGGAGACCAGATTTTTACAGATGTGTGGGGAGCCCGTAACGCCGGTGTAAAGGTGATTATGGTTAAAAAGTTAGGCCCCAAGGAAGAAAAACATATTATTCTGAAGCGAATCCTGGAGGCACCTATTCGTCTTGCTTTCCTGCTTTGCGGGGGACACAAGAGAAAGATTACGGAGTAGAAAAAAATCCTTGCCTTTTTGGAAAAATTAGTATATAATTTTGAAAGAATGCTTATTGCAAAAGAAGATTAGGAGGATGAATCATGATTTCAGCAGGAGATTTCAGAAATGGTATGACCATTGAATATGAATCCAGTGTATATCAGATTATCGAATTTCAGCACGTGAAGCCGGGTAAAGGTGCAGCGTTTGTTCGTACAAAGTTAAAGGATATCAAGAACGGAGGAGTTATTGAAAAATCTTTCCGTCCTACAGAGAAATGTCCACAGGCACGTATCGAGCGTAACGACATGCAGTATCTCTACAACGATGGAGATCTTTACTACTTCATGAACTTAGAGACCTATGAGCAGATTGGTTTAAACCAGGATGCCATCGGTGATGCATTGAAGTTTGTTAAAGACAATGAGATGGTTAAGATCTGTTCTCATAACGGCAATGTATTTGCTGTAGAACCGCCACTCTTTGTAGAACTTCAGATTACAGAAACAGAGCCTGGCTTCAAGGGTGATACCGCTCAGGGTGCAACCAAGCCGGCAATCGTTGAAACTGGTGCAAGCGTAAACGTTCCATTGTTCGTAGAACAGGGCGATACCATTAAGATTGATACCAGAACAGGCGAATATCTTTCCAGAGTATAATTTACCAGAATTTATTTTGGAAAGGAATCGGTAAGGAAGTTGGGTAAGCTCCTTACCGAAAGAACAGACTATAGAAATTTGTAACAACATTTTTCCTATTTTTAGGACAAATTACCCTACACAAATACTATATTCTGTGTTATCATTTAGTTAATAAGAGAAGAAGGTAAAATGTATTGGGGTGGTATGCTCTAGAAGCACTAGCCCCAAAGGTTATAGCTTCTAGGCTATCAAATGCAGATTTGACGCTACCAGAATGGAAGAAAGATATGAAACCCGATATTTTTTGACCATGTCAATATGCAGGTGGTAATACCACAGTATCTTCCAATCTTATATAGAAGAGCATGTTTCTGACAAGGAAAGAGTGGTGTACTTTCCTTGGCTGGAAGTGTGTTTTTCAGATCCTCACATGAGAATGTGGGGATTTTTTTTGCGTAAAAGTGTTCGCAATACAAGGACGGAAATCGAGCTTGCTCAGATTTCCGTTTTTGTATTAGCGAACCAAACGGAATGAGCAAGAAGCGCGTAGCGCGTTTTGCGAATTGCGGGTGCGGAGCAGCCGACTTTTACGCAATAGACATGGTAGCAGCAGTGAAGCATCGAAGATGCGAACCCTCCGAATTGTGCAGTTCCTGCGAATAGCAACGAGGCAGCGCGAATTGCGAATTGCGGGTGCGGAGCAGCCGACTTTTACGCAGATTACAGACTAACTAGCGCAATATGAGCAGGTAGTATGTAGCGAAAAAAAGTGTGTTTTCGATTCTTACAGACGAAACCTATTAAAACATAGTGCTAGTCGGTAAGTGTAAGCGATAATTCGGAGCAGAGAGAGGGAAAATGAGGGAATGAATAAGGATTTGTAAGGAAAACACGCAAATCATTACATACCTATATATAGAATATAGTGAAATAGTCTGTAATTTTTTGAAACACACAATTTTACCATACAGACTAAAAAGAAGAAATAAGAGTGTCGTATGTAGTATTGATAAAACAGGTCTAAAAGATTACAGACGTAAGAAAAGAAAGTTGATTTTGGTGTGTAATTCCTGTTGACACACCACTAAAACCATGTTACTATAAATCCGAGCAAAATAGTAGGAAATAAAATAGTAGGAATTACAAGGGGGAGCTTATGAAGCTGTCTACAAAAGGACGATACGGTTTAAGGGCATTTATTGATATTGCCATGTACTCGGAAGAGGAACCGGTTTCACTGGCCAGCGTTGCCAAGCGGCAGGATCTTTCCATTAGCTATTTAGAACAGTTGATGACCAAGATTAAGCGGGCAGGGCTTATTGAAAGCGTGCGAGGCGCCAGCGGCGGCTATGTGCTTGCTAGACCTGCATCGGAAATCTCCGTGGGAGATGTTTTAAGAGCCCTGGAAGGAGAACTTATGCCGGTAAACTGTGTGGGTCAGGATAATCCGGAAACCAGCGGTTGTGAAGCGCAACCCTGTTGTTCCAGTTGGATTGTGTGGAAACGAATCAACGAGAGTATCAACGAAACCGTTAACAATATTTTTATTGATGAATTGGTAGAAGAGAGTCGGAAGGCTCAGAAGGAAGGATAGTAGTATGGGACAGAAAGTTATCTATTTGGACAATGCAGCAACAACAAAGGTGCGTCCGGAGGTTGTGGACGCCATGCTTCCATTTTTTACAGAGAATTACGGTAATGCATCTGCTGTATATTCTGTGGGAGCAACTGCAAAAGAGGCGCTGACAACAGCCAGAGAACAGGTGGCAAGAGTTATTGGTGCCAAAAGCGAAGAAATCTATTTTACCGCAGGCGGAAGTGAGTCTGACAACTGGGCGTTAAAAGCCACTGCGGAATTATTAAAGGAAAAGGGAAATCACATCATTACCTCGAAGATTGAGCATCATGCAATTCTGCATACTTGTGAGTATCTGGAAAAACACGGTTTTGAAGTTACTTATTTAAATGTAGATGAAGATGGTGTGGTAGATATGGAAGAATTAAAGAAATCCATTCGTCCGACCACCATTTTGATTTCCGTTATGTTTGCAAACAATGAGATTGGAACCATTCAGCCGATTAAGGAAATCGGTGCCATTGCAAAAGAGCATGGAATTTTGTTCCACACGGATGCAGTGCAGGCATTTGGTCAGGTGCCAATCAATGTAGATGAGATGAATATCGATATGTTAAGTGCCAGCGGACACAAATTAAACGGTCCAAAGGGTATCGGTATGTTATATATCCGTAAGGGAGTAAAGATTCGTTCTTTTGTACACGGAGGAGCGCAGGAGCGTAAGAGAAGAGCCGGTACAGAAAATATCCCGGGTATTGTGGGCTTTGGTAAAGCATGCGAGATTGCAGTGAATACCATGGCAGAACGTACCAAGACCGAGGCAGAATTAAGAGACTACCTTATGAGCCGTATTGAGAAAGAAATTCCTTATGTAAAGATTAACGGTAGCAGAACCAACCGTTTACCAAACAACGTAAATGTATGCTTCCGGTTTATTGAGGGAGAATCCATGCTGATTATGCTGGATCAGAAGGGTATCTGCGGTTCTTCCGGATCTGCATGTACTTCAGGGTCCTTAGATCCGTCTCACGTGCTTTTAGCTATTGGATTGCCTCATGAGATTGCCCATGGTTCTTTAAGACTTACCTTAAGCCATGAGACCACCAGAGAGGACATTGATTATACAGTAGAGGAACTGACTAAGATTATCGAGCGCTTGCGTCAGATGTCCCCACTTTATGAAGATTTTATTAAAAAACAGAAAGATGTAAAAGCTTAGAGCCAAGCGAATCCTTGGAATATGCAGCTATCAAGCTTGCTTGGATAGGTGCATATTCACAAGGATACATTTGGCGAGAGCCAAACAGCTTGGAAATACAAAGTATTTCCAAGCCTGGCTTTAAGCGGCTTCAGAGAATTATACAAATCAGGAGGGAATTTTCATGTACAGTGAAAAAGTTATGGATCATTTTCAGAATCCAAGAAATGTAGGAGAAATTGAGAACGCCAGCGGTGTGGGAACTGTTGGAAACGCAAAATGCGGTGACATTATGCGTATGTATTTAGATATTGATGAGAACGGTGTTATCCGTGATTGCAAGTTTAAAACTTTCGGTTGCGGTGCGGCTGTAGCAACCAGTAGCATGGCTACAGAGCTGGTTATGGGAAAGACCATTCAGGAAGCTTTGGAAGTAACCAATAAGGCTGTTATGGAGGCTTTGGACGGACTTCCACCGGTAAAGGTACACTGCTCCTTGTTGGCTGAAGAAGCAATCCATGCGGCTCTCTGGGACTATGCAGAGAAGAACGGCATTAAGATTGAAGGATTAGAGAAGCCAAAGAACGATATCAGTGAAGGTGAAGAAGAAGAGGACTACTAAAGGGTAGTAGAGAACTTATAATATGGAAAAAAAGAAAGTTGTAGTAGGCATGTCCGGAGGAGTTGACTCCTCCGTGGCAGCCTTTTTATTAAAAGAACAGGGCTATGATGTCATTGGCGTTACCATGCAGATCTGGCAGGATGAAGAAGAAGAGGTCATGGAAGAAAATGGCGGCTGCTGTGGATTAAGTGCAGTAGATGATGCCAGAAGAGTGGCACAGGTGTTGGGAATTCCCCACTATGTCATGAACTTCAAAAAAGAGTTTAAAGAAGCGGTAATGGATTATTTTGTGGAAGAATATATCCACGGAAGAACCCCAAATCCATGTATTGCATGCAATCGCTATGTGAAGTGGGAGGCGCTTTTAAACCGAAGCTTAAGTATCGGAGCAGACTACATTGCAACCGGTCATTATGCAAAAGTAAAACGACTTCCAAACGGGAGACTGGCTATAGCCAACTCGGAAACGGCAGCAAAGGACCAGACCTATGCACTCTACAATTTGACCCAGGAACAGTTGTCTCATACCCTGATGCCCGTAGGTGAATTCGAAAAACCGAAAATTCGCGAAATCGCGAAAGAGCAGCACTTGCCGGTGGCAAGTAAGCCGGACAGTCAGGAAATTTGTTTTGTGCCGGATAACGATTATGCAGGGTTCATAGAGAGGGAAGCTGGAAACCTCGTTCCGAAGCCTGGAAACTTTGTGGACAAGAATGGAAACATTATCGGTTGTCATAAAGGCATTACGCATTACACCATCGGACAGCGAAAAGGACTGAATTTACCAATGGGACATCCGGTATTTGTAACGGATATCCGTCCCGAAACAGATGAAGTGGTCATCGGAGAAGCGGAAGATGTTTTTACCACCGAATTGTATGCCGGCAAGGTAAATTTCATGGGTGTGGAGAGCTTAAATGGCGAAGAGCGTTTCCTTGGAAAAATTCGTTATGCCCACAAAGGACAGTGGTGTAAAGTGAGTATGGCGGGAGAAGATAAAATCCATGTGGTTTTCGAAGAACCGGTTCGTGCCGTAACAAAGGGACAGGCTGTGGTTTTATACCGGGATGATTATGTGGCTTTAGGCGGAGTTATCCTCTAAAAATCATGAAAAAACTGTAAAAAAGACCAAATTGCATAACTACACTAGATTTTAAAAAGGAATTGTGTTATAATTTCTCCATCTTTAAATTTGTTACAAATTTAATATAGAGATATAGGAGGATTAAAAATGGCAGTAAAAGTAGCAATTAATGGATTTGGACGTATTGGACGTCTCGCTTTTCGTCAGATGTTTGGCGCAGAAGGATATGAGGTAGTAGCTATTAATGACTTAACCAGTCCGGTTATGTTAGCCCATTTGTTGAAATACGATTCTTCTCAGGGTAGATATGCTCTGGCAGATAAGGTAACTGCAGGCGAAGATTTTATTACAGTAGACGGCAAGAAGATTAAGATTTATGCAGAGGCAGATGCAACCAATTGCCCATGGGGTGAATTGAATGTTGACGTAGTATTGGAGTGTACCGGTTTTTACACCTCCAAGGAGAAGGCTGAAGCACATATCAAGGCAGGTGCTCGTAAGGTTGTTATTTCTGCACCGGCAGGTAAGGATCTTCCAACCATCGTTTACAATGTAAACCACAAGACATTGAAACCGGAAGATACGGTTATTTCCGCAGCAAGCTGTACAACCAACTGTCTTGCACCAATGGCGGATGCGTTAAATAAATATGCACCGATTCAGTCCGGTATTATGTGCACCATTCATGCATATACCGGTGACCAGATGACATTAGACGGACCGCAGAGAAAGGGTGACTTAAGAAGATCCCGTGCAGCAGCAGTGAACATCGTTCCGAATACTACCGGTGCAGCAAAGGCTATCGGACTTGTTATTCCGGAGTTGGACGGCAAGCTTATCGGTTCCGCACAGCGTGTTCCGGTGCCGACAGGATCCAGCACCATTCTTACAGCAGTTGTTAAGGGTAAGGATGTTACCGTTGAAGGAATTAACGAAGCGATGAAGAAGGCAAGCAACGAATCCTACGGATACAACACCGATGAAATCGTTTCTTCCGACGTAATTGGAATGACTTACGGTTCCTTGTTCGATGCAACCCAGACCATGGTCGCAAAAATTTCAGAAGATTTATTTGAAGTTCAGGTCGTTTCTTGGTATGATAATGAAAACAGCTATACTAGCCAGATGGTTCGTACTATCAAATATTTCTCTGAACTGAAATAAGAAAAGATAGAGGGGATCCGACTTAGGCGGGTCCCTTTTTTTACGGAGAGATAAGAAAAGGAGGAGCTTATGTTAAACAAACAGACAGTGGATGACATCAATGTGAAAGGACAGCGTGTGTTGGTTCGTTGTGATTTCAACGTACCTTTAAAGGACGGACAGATTACCGACGAGAACAGACTGGTGGCAGTATTACCAACCATTCAGAAGCTGATTCAGGGGGGTGGTAAAGTAATTCTTTGCTCCCATCTTGGTAAGCCAAAGGGAGAACCGAAGCCGGAACTTTCTTTAGCGCCGGTGGCAAAACGCTTAGAAGAGCTTTTGGGCCAGAAGGTTACCTTTGCAAAAGATGATACCGTAGTTGGAGAGAATGCGAAGAAAGCCGTTGAAAAAATGCAGGACGGGGAAGTGGTATTACTGGAGAATACCCGCTATCGCGTAGAAGAGACCAAGAATGAGGAGAACTTCAGCAAAGAGTTGGCTTCTCTGGCAGATGTATATGTAAATGATGCTTTTGGAACCGCACATCGTGCACATTGTTCTACAGAAGGCGTTACGAAATTCGTTAAAACCACAGCCGTAGGTTACCTGATTCAGAAGGAATTGGATTTCCTTGGAAATGCAGTAGATGCACCGGTAAGACCGCTGGTTGCTATTTTAGGCGGTGCCAAGGTTGCGGATAAGTTAAACGTAATCAATACCTTACTGGAAAAATGCGATACCTTAATTATCGGCGGTGGAATGGCATACACCTTCTTAAAGGCGCAGGGCTATGAAGTTGGCGCATCCCTTGTAGATGACGAGAAGATTGACTACTGCAAGGAAATGATGGAAAAAGCAAAGAAACTGGGAAAGACCATGCTTCTCCCGGTGGATTGTGTTTGTGCAAAAGAATTCCCGAACCCAATCGATGCTAAGATTGCCTGCAAGAATGTTTCCGTAAAAGAGATTCCGGCAGAAGAAATGGGATTGGATATCGGGGAAGAGTCCCAGAAGCTTTTTGCTGATGCAGTGAAAAATGCAAAGACCGTGGTTTGGAACGGACCCATGGGTGTTTTTGAGAATCCGATTTTTGCAAAGGGAACTGTTGCAGTGGCAAAAGCGCTGGCAGATACAGATGCCATTACCATTATCGGTGGCGGTGATTCTGCAGCAGCAGTAAACCAGCTTGGATTTGGCGATAAGATGTCTCATATTTCCACAGGAGGCGGCGCTTCCTTAGAATTCCTGGAAGGAAAGAAGCTTCCGGGTGTAGAGGCAATTCAGGATAAATAACAGGAGGAAGATAAGGAACATGGCAAGAAGAATGATTGTTGCAGGCAACTGGAAAATGAACAAAACACCAAGCGAAGCGGTTGCCCTGATTGAAGAGTTGAAACCACTTGTAAAAAGTGATGACGTAGATGTGGTTTTCTGTGTACCGGCTATTGATATTATTCCGGCTGTTGAGGCTACCAAAGGAACCAATATTGCAATCGGTGCTGAGAATATGTATTTTGAAGAAAAAGGCGCTTTTACCGGAGAAATCGCTCCGAACATGCTTACAGATGCAGGCGTGAAGTACGTAATCATCGGACATTCCGAGAGAAGAGAATACTTTGCGGAGACCAATGAGACCGTGAATAAGAAGGTATTAAAAGCTTTCGAGCATGGTTTAACTCCGATTATCTGCTGTGGTGAAAGCTTAACCCAGAGAGAACAGGGAATTACCATTGACTGGATTCGTCAGCAGATTAAAATTGCCTTCTTAAACGTAACACCGGAGCAGGCAAAGACCGCAGTTATTGCTTATGAACCAATCTGGGCCATTGGTACCGGTAAGGTAGCAACCAGTGAACAGGCAGAAGAGGTTTGCCATGCAATTCGTGAGTGTATCAAAGAACTTTACGGGGAAGCAGTTTCCGAAGCAATCCGTATTCAGTACGGCGGAAGCGTTTCCAAGGACAGCGCACCGGAATTATTTGCCATGGAAGATATTGATGGCGGTCTGGTAGGAGGCGCTTCCTTAAAGGCTGATTTTGGCAAGATTGTAAACTACAAATAAGTACAAGAGAGGACAGACTGTGAAGAAATTTTCCGTTGGAATAGCAGGAGCAGTACTTGCGGGGTGTTTACTTTTGTCAGGTTGCAGTGCTATTACAGGATTTTGGCATTCTTCCAATAAAGCGAAGGAGGCTTCCGAAAAGGGAGCCTCCGGTAATGCTGTGGTAAAGATGAAGGAGATCATGGCGGATCTGGATGATTTGGTTGAAATTTGCCTTAACCAAACGGAGAAAGACAACAGTGCAGGGTATCCTCTGGATGAGAGCTTTTATTTATGGTTTTATCATCGTTATGGGGAGACCGTATTTCGGAAGTTGGCAGACAGCCTTTCACAGGGGTGTGATCAGAGAATCTACAGCCGGCTTACCGGAAACAGTATACATTGCCTGTGGGACTATTATTGCCTCGATACGGGGCTTAATCCGGAGGAACTTAATAACGTCTGCATCATGCGCGGAAAAAGCAGTACAGGCGTTACCATGAATTTTGCAGGGGATATTAATTTTGATGAGAATTGGAAGAGCGTCCGGTATGCAGACCGGAAGGGAATAAACATTTCCGAATGCTTTACCAATGGATTGCTGGATGAAATGAAGAACGTGGATATCATGTTCTTAAATAATGAGTGCACCTATGGAAACAAGGGAACTCCGCTTCCCGGAAAGGCATTTACCTTTCAAGGGAAAACAACCCGTGCCTGGAATTTGCTGGCATTGGGGGTAGACGGAGTATCGCTTGCTAATAATCATGTATACGATTATGGCAGGGAGGGTCTGCTTTCCACCATCGAAACACTGGATAAGATACGGATGCCACATGTGGGAGCCGGTAAAAATATAAACGAGGCGTCGCAGACGCTGTATTACATTGTAAACGGAAAGAAAATAGCCATTACGGCAGCGACACAGATAGAGCGCACCTATCGATATACAAAAGAGGCTACCGAAAACGAGCCGGGTGTGTTAAAATGTCAAGTGCCGGATAAATATGTGCAGGTGATCAAGGAAGCCAAGAAGAAGGCGGATTATGTAATTGCCTTCGTTCATTGGGGAACGGAGGGCAAAGTATTTTTCGAAAAAGATCAGGTGGATCTGGGAAGAATATTTGCCAATGCAGGAGCGGATGTGGTCATCGGAGGACACACCCATTGCTTGCAGGGAATGGAGTTTTACAATGGAGTTCCTGTTTTTTACAGCATGGGAAATTTCTGGTTTGATTGGGATGTGGAGAATTCCAAAGCTACAGGAATGCTTCAGATCGTGATTTCGGAAAAGGGAAGGATTAAGTATCGTTTTATTCCCTGTTATTACGACAAGTATAAGACACGTCTGATTACAAACAAGAAGGAAAAACAAAAAGCATATCGCTATTATGAACGTCTCTCCTGGGAGATGTATATCGATAAAAACGGATTTGTACATTCGAAAGAGTAAGGAGTTTTAGTTATGAGTAAGAAACCAGTAGTATTAATGGTCTTAGACGGATATGGTTTAAATGACCGTACAGAGGGCAATGCCGTAGCAATGGCAAAGACCCCGGTGATGGACAGATTAATGAAGGAGTGCCCTTTTGCAAAGGGTAATGCATCCGGATTGTATGTTGGACTTCCGGATGGACAGATGGGTAATTCCGAGGTGGGACATATGAATATCGGTGCAGGTCGTATTGTGTATCAGGATCTGACCCGTATTACCAAAGCCATTGAGGATGGAGACTTTTTCAAGAATGAAAGTCTTTTAAAAGCAATTGAAAACTGTAAAGAGAATAATTCCGATTTGCATTTATGGGGACTTCTTTCAGATGGTGGAGTTCACAGTCATCTGACACATATTTACGGATTATTGGAACTTGCCAAAAGACAGGATTTTGACCGGGTATATATTCATGCCTTCTTAGACGGAAGAGACACACCGCCTGCTTCCGGTAAGGATTATGTAAAACAGTTGGAAGATAAGATGAGAGAGCTTGGTGTGGGTAAAATTGCTTCTCTTTCCGGCCGTTATTATGCCATGGACCGTGATACCAACTGGGATCGTACCAAGAAGGCCTATGATTCCCTGGTTTTGGGCGAGGGTGTAAAGGAGACGGATGCTGTTAGGGCTATGGAGAATTCCTACAAGAATGAGGTGACAGATGAGTTTGTATTACCAACTGTAATCGTGGATGAAAAGGGAGAACCTCTTTCCTTGGTAAAAGCAAAAGATTCCGTTATTTTTTTTAATTTCCGACCGGACAGAGCAAGACAGATTACCAGAGCATTTTGCGATCCGGAATTTAAGGGATTTGAAAGAGAGTTTATGCCTCTTACATATGTTTGCTTTAAGAACTATGATGAGACAATACCGAATAAGTTGATTGCTTTTGAAAAAGAGCAGTTAAAGAATACATTGGGTGAGTATCTGGCGTCCTGCGGAAAGAAGCAGCTGCGTTTGGCAGAGACAGAGAAATATGCTCACGTTACCTTCTTTTTCAACGGTGGTGTGGAAGAGCCCAACGTGGAAGAGAAGCGTATTTTGGTAAACAGCCCGAAGGATGTGCCTACCTATGACCTGAAACCGGAAATGAGTGCACCGGAAGTGGGTATGGACTTGGTAGAGGCCATTACCTCCGGCGAATATGATACCATTATCATTAATTTTGCTAACCCGGATATGGTAGGTCATACCGGTGTGATTGAAGCTGCCATAAAAGCGGTGGAGCGCATTGATGAATTAGTGGGTGATGCAGTGGAAGCTGTAAAGAAAGTGGACGGCGTAATGTTTATCTGTGCCGATCACGGTAATGCAGAGAAGATGATTGATTACGAAACCGGAAAGCCTCATACGGCACATACAACCAATCCGGTTCCGTTTATCCTTGTAAACGGCGACGAGAAGGTGACCTTAAGGCAGGGAGGCTGTCTTGCAGATATTGCTCCAACCATTTTAGAGTTAATGGAGCTTGAACAGCCAAAAGAAATGACAGGAAAGTCATTGCTTGTAAAAAATTAGGAAGTGTGGTGCAAATAAGTGGCAGGAAGTAAAGCGTATGATGCCAGTAGTATAACAGTTTTAGAAGGTTTGGAGGCTGTCAGAAAGCGTCCGGGAATGTACATCGGAAGTGTGTCCAGAAAGGGCTTACATCACCTGATTTACGAGATTGTAGATAATGCGGTGGATGAGCATTTGGCAGGCTATTGTAATAATATCACCGTATCATTGGAGGCAGACGGTTCTTGTACCGTTTCCGATGATGGTCGTGGTATTCCGGTGGGAATGCATAAGCAGGGTGTATCTGCGGAGCGTGTGGTTTTTACCACCCTTCATGCCGGCGGTAAATTCGATAACAATGCTTATAAGACCAGTGGAGGTCTGCATGGTGTAGGATCTTCCGTAGTAAATGCCTTATCTTCTTTTTTGGATGTGCAGGTGCGGCTGGATGGTAAAATTCATCATGACCGCTATGAAAAGGGTAATCCGGTGGTGGATTTGGAAAAAGGATTGTTACCGGTAATCGGTAAAACCAAAGAGACGGGAACCACCATTAACTTTTTACCGGATGACGAGATTTTTGAAAAGGTTCGTTTTGTGGCAGAGGATGTAAAGAGTCGTCTGCACGAAACTGCGTATCTGAATCCAAAGCTTACCATTGTCTTTCGGGATATGCGAAGCGAAGAGCCGGAGGAAGTGATTTTCCATGAGCCTAAGGGTATCGTAGGCTTTGTGGAGGCATTGAACAAGAATGTGGAAACCGTTCACGACGTGGTGTATTTTTCCGGAAGTGCGGATAACATTGAGGTAGAGGTGGCATTCCAGTTTACCAATGAATTCCGTGAAATGGTTTTGGGCTTCTGTAATAATATTTATAATGCAGAGGGAGGTGCCCATCTCACAGGATTTAAGACCATGTTTACCACGGTTATCAATTCCTATGCAAGACAGTTGGGTATTCTGAAGGATAAGGATGCCAACTTTACCGGTGCGGATGTACGAAACGGTATGACAGCAGTGGTTTCCGTAAAGCATCCGGATCCCCGTTTTGAGGGACAGACCAAAACAAAGCTGGATAATCAGGATGCTGCCAGAGTTACCAGTAAGGTGACGGGAGACGAAATACAGCTTTACTTTGACCGTAATGTAGAAGTATTGAAAAACGTTATCAGCTGTGCGGAAAAAGCGGCGAAGATTCGTAAGACCGAGGAAAAGGCCAAGACCAATCTGTTAACCAAGCAGAAGTTTTCCTTTGACGCCAACGGTAAGTTGGCTAACTGCGAAAGCAGGGATGCGAAAAAGTGCGAAATCTTTATCGTGGAAGGAGATTCTGCGGGAGGTTCTGCAAAGACTGCCAGAAACCGCCAGTACCAGGCGATTTTGCCTATCCGTGGTAAGATTTTAAATGTGGAAAAAGCCACTATTGACAAGGTGCTTGCAAATGCGGAAATCAAATCCATGATTAACGCTTTTGGCTGCGGCTTTTCCGAAGGCTACGGAAATGACTTTGATATTACCAAGCTTCGCTACGATAAGATTGTAATTATGGCGGATGCGGATGTGGACGGTGCTCATATCTCCACATTGCTTTTGACCCTGTTTTATCGTTTCATGCCGGAGCTGATTTCCGAGGGGCATGTGTATATTGCCATGCCGCCTTTATACAAAACCATTCCCGCAAAGGGAGAGGGCGAGTATCTTTATGATGATGCGGCCTTAGAGCGTTACCGCAAGACCCATAAGGAGAAATTCACCCTTCAGCGATACAAAGGTTTGGGAGAAATGGATGCGGACCAGTTGTGGGAGACAACCCTGAATCCTGAAACCAGAGTGTTGAAGCTGGTGGAAATTGAGGATGCGAAAATGGCATCGGATGTAACCCAGATGCTGATGGGCAATGAGGTTGCACCAAGAAAACAGTTTATTTACGAGAACGCGCAGGATGCGCAATTAGATATATAAGCGAGGAATAACATGAGTGGACAAGCAGAACAGATCATTCGTACAGAATATTCGGAGCTGATGCAGAAATCCTACATTGATTACGCCATGAGCGTTATTGTGGACCGTGCATTGCCGGATGTAAGAGATGGATTAAAACCGGTACAGCGACGGGTTTTATATGATATGCATGAGCTGGGAATCAAATACGATAAGCCTTATCGTAAAAGTGCCCGTATCGTAGGAGATACTATGGGTAAATATCACCCTCATGGAGACTCCTCTATTTATGAGGCGCTGGTGGTTATGTCCCAGGACTTCAAAAAGGAACTGCCTTTAATCGACGGACATGGTAACTTTGGGTCCATAGAAGGTGATATTCAGGCGGCTATGCGTTATACCGAGGCGCGACTTCAGAAGGTGACCCAGGAGGTCTTCTTGGCGGATTTGGATAAGGACGTGGTGGATTTTCGCCCGAACTTTGATGAGACGGAGAAGGAACCGGTGGTATTACCGGTACGTGTGCCGAACCTTTTGGTAAACGGAGCAGAGGGTATTGCGGTAGGTATGGCAACCAGCATTCCACCCCACAACTTAGGTGAGGTGATTGACGCAGTCAAAGCCTATATCAAGAATCCGGACATCAGTGTAGAAGAACTGATGGAATATGTTCAGGGACCGGATTTTCCTACCGGTGGTATTGTGGTAAATAAGGACGAACTGTCCGAAATTTACATGACGGGAACCGGAAAGATAAAGGTTCGGGGCCGGGTTCAGGTTGAGGAATTAAAGGGCGGCAAGAAGCAGCTTGTTGTAACCGAGATTCCGTATCCTATGGTAGGTGCCAATATCGGAAAGTTTTTAAATGACGTGTATGCGTTGGTGGAAAGCAAAAAGGCCACAGACATTGTGGATATTTCCAACCAGTCCAGTAAGGAAGGCATCCGTATCGTCATCGAATTACGTAAGGGTGCGGACGAAGAGTATATACGGAATCTTTTATACAAAAAAACCAGACTGGAGGATACCTTCGGTGTGAACATGTTGGCGGTTTGCGACGGAAGACCGGAAACCTTGGGACTTCGGGAAATCATTCGCCATCATGTGAATTTCCAGTATGAGGTAAATACCAGAAAATATACGACTCTTTTACAGAAGGAGCAGGATAAAAGGGAAATTCAGGAAGGTTTAATCAAGGCCTGCGATGTAATGGATCTTATTATTGAGATTTTACGTGGCAGTAAAAGTGTGGCAGATGCAAAACGCTGTTTGACCACCGGTGATACTTCCAAGATAAAGTTAAAAAGCAGAATTTCTGAAAAATCCGCATCTTTGTTGCGCTTTACGGAGCGACAGGCAACGGCGATTTTGGAGATGCGTTTATATAAGCTCATCGGTTTGGAAATCGAAGCATTAATGAAGGACCATGAGCAGACCCTGAAGAACATTGAACTTTATGAAAAGCTTCTGGGCAGTCGTCTGGCTATGGCAAAGCAAATCATGAAGGAATTGGATGAGTACAAGAAGGAATATGCGGTACCTCGTAAGACCTCCATTGAGAATGCGGAAGAGATTGTTATTGAGGAAAAGAAGATTGAAGAACAGCCGGTAGTCTTCTTAATGGATCGTTTCGGCTATGTGAAATCCGTGGATGTGCCGACTTACGAACGAAACATGGAAGCGGTGCATGCGGAGAACAAGTATGTTATTACCTGTATGAATACCGGTAAGATTGGTGTATTTACGGATAAAGGACAGCTTCACACTATTAAGATGCTGGATGTGCCTTTCGGACGATTCCGTGACAAGGGCAAACCGGTGGACAATATCAGTACCTACAGCAGTGCCGCAGAGCAGATTGTTATGGTGGATTCCATTGAGAATATTCGTCGCAGTATGGTATTTATGGGATCTACCGATGGCATGTTAAAGCAGGTTCGGGGTGAAGAATTTGATGTTTCCAAACGAAACATTTCTGCAAGTAAGTTAAATGAGGGCGCGTCCCTTTTAAAGGTACAGCTTGTAAACGGCATGGAAAGTGTGGTTATGGAATCGGAAAAAGGATATTTCTTACGATTCCAGATTTCCGAAGTTCCGGAAAAGAAAAAGACAGCAGTGGGAGTTCGGGGTATGAAGCTTGGAACCGGAGATAAGGTTCGGGATATTTATCTTTTGAATGAAGGGGAGCCTTACGAAATTGAGCGAAACGGCAATACCTATGCGCTACACCGGATTCGTATGGCAAAACGTGACGGAAAAGGAACGAAGAAGTAATGACCACGAAAGAAGCAAAAGAATTTTTGGAATATTTACGGCAGAAGGGCTCCATACTGGGTATGGAGTCTATTCGTCGTTTATGCGATAAAATCGGAAATCCCCAGGAATATGGTAGGATTATTCATATTGCGGGAACCAACGGAAAGGGTTCAACGGGAAAACTGTTGGAGGCAGCTTTCATGGCAGCAGGCTACAAGGTTGGTAGATACAGTTCTCCTGCAGTATTTGCCTATGAAGAGATTATTCAGGTAAACGGTAAAAATATTTCCTGGGAAGAATTAACAAGTCTGTTTGAGCAGTTAAAGCAGGCCTGCGATGGAATAGAAGATGAAGGGCATCCTTGTCCCACCAGTTTTGAGGCAGAAACCGCAGCTGCTTTTTTGTATTTTAAGGAGCAGCAGTGTGATTTTTCCATTATTGAGGTGGGTATGGGAGGCAGAACGGATGCCACCAATGTTTTAATGAACCCGGTGGCAAGTGTGATTACTTCCATTAGCAAAGACCACACGGGATTTTTAGGAAACACCCTTGCTGAAATTGCGGGAATGAAGGCAGGAATCATTAAGAAATGCGGCGTGGTGATAAAGCTTTTTCAGGAAGGCGAGGTTAACCGGGCAATAGAAGAAGAGATTACAAAGGTGCAGGGCTCTTGCAAGAATTTATTCTGGGCAAGAAAAGAAGAGTATCCGGTGGCTTCCATGAAGATTGGTGGCATGACGGTACAGGATGGAAAGACAGCCTGGAATTTTGCCCTTACGGGAGCATGCCAGCAGGAAAATATCGCCTGTGCCATAACTACCTTAAAGGCGTTGGAAGAAGCGGGAGTTTTCCCACTTTCGGAAAAAGCGGAAGCCATCAAAGAGGCATGGACGCAGACAAAATGGCCGGGACGGTTTGAAAAAATCAGCAATAAGCCTTTATGTATCATTGATGGCTGCCATAATCCGGATGCCGCAGGAAAACTGCGGGAAACGGTGCAGGAGCTTTTGAAGGGGTACCGGATTCACTTTGTCATCGGCGTTTTAAAGGATAAGGACTATGACCGGATTTTTGAACAGGTATTGCCGTTGGGAGTGGATGCCATTTGCGTAACACCTAAGGGCCCCAGGGGATTGGCGGCAGAGGAACTTTCCAAAGTAGCAAAGCGGTATTTGCCGGAGGTGGAATGCCGGGACAGCGTGGAAGCTGCGGTAGAAAGTGCTTTTGAAAAATGTATTAAGAAACGGGATATGGTGCTGGGCTTTGGCTCTTTATCCTATTTGGGAGAGGTAAAAGACTATGTCAATGGAATATGTCAATCGTCTGATTCAGAATGAGACCTATTTAAAAACCATGAAGGAGATTCATGACAGGGAGCGAACTCGAATCTTTTGCCATCATGGATTCAATCATTTGCTGGATGTGGCAAGGATTGCGTATATTATGAATTTAGAGTATGAGTTTGGGTTTGAAAAAGAGTTTTTATATTTATGTGCGCTGCTTCACGATATTGGACGGGCCAAAGAATATATTACCGGGGAGTCTCACGAAGAAGCGGGAGTGCGCCTGGCGGCACAGCTTTTAGATGAAATCGGATATCCGGAGGAAAAGCGGGGAGAGATTCTTCGAAAAGTTGGGGATCATCGTCATGCTCCATTGCCGAAAGAAGGAGTGAATCGGGATAATTTTTTCTGGTTCGCGGATAAAAAAGCAAGAAACTGTTTTGCCTGCGGCGCAGCCAAAGATTGCAACTGGCCCATGGAGAAACGCACCATGGAAATACGGTGGTAATGAGTAATTATTAAAATTGAACGATTGATTCACACAATTTTAAGCCTTTTTTCGCGAAAGTTTGCGGAAGAAGGCTTTTATTTGTGTTATAATACGGTTGCTCAAAAAGTTATTATATATTTTTAAAGGGGTGTTTTGATGAACAAAAGAATATCAGGAAAACTGATGGCCGGAATTATTCCGGTTGTAATTTTGGCATTATTAGGAGTAAGCTTCGGCTTTATTTTTACTGCCAACAAACAATTTGAGATTCTGACCAAGGAGAAAATGGATGCAGAATTAAGCGGTACCAAGAGCAAGATTGAAGATATCATGCATGCATCGGAGTATACCACAGATGCATTGGCATCATCCGTCGGCAAAGAGATTGAGGCAGATGAGGATTTAACCCACTATGGGGATGTAATCAGCGACCTGGTACACAACAGTGATTACATTGTTGCTATCGGATTTTTTATGGATCCGTCGGTTTATAAGAATGAGCTGACCAATTTCTATTGGACGGAGGCCAGCAGTGGCGTGGATTTCGTGGATGTCAGCGATATGTCCATGGATGACAAAGACTGGTTCCAGACGGTAAAATCCACCGGAACCCATTATTATACCGAGACCTATGTGGATACTACCATCGGTATTCTGATGACATCTTACGTGGCGCCGATTTTTGACAAAAGTGGTAACTTCATCGGTGTAGTCAATACGGATATTGATATGAGTGCCGTACAAAACATTGTTGACAGCGTAAAGATTGGTAAAACCGGTTGCGCTAAGTTGATTACAAAAGCGGGACTTTTTGTCAGCGGAGTGGAGAAAGACCAGGTTTTAAAGGCGGATATTGCGAAAGACAAGGAATATGGTCTGAAGGATGTAAGCAAGAAGATTATCAATGCAGATACCTTTAACAGTACCGTTAAGGGAACAAAGAAGACCTATAACGTTTATACTTCCGCATTTGACAGTTACGATTGGATTCTGACCATTTTAATCGAACAGAACGAGTTGCGCGAGGCCATTTCCTCCATTACCGTCGTGGCATGTATTGTAGGTGTAGTTGCCATTGTAGGTTTGATTATTATGATCTGGCTTCTTGCAAGAGGTATTACCAAGAAGCTGGGAGCTGTACAGAACCGTTCCAAGGCTATGGCCGAGGGTGATTTCTCCATGGCAGCCCTTCAGGTTAAGGGTAAAGATGAAATTGCCAGTGTGACGTCCGCGTTGAATGAGATGTTGGAGGCAAACCGAACAGAGATGACAGAGATTTCCAAGAACTCGTCTGTTGTCAGTGATAACTGTGAGACCCTGCGAAATGCGGTAAACGAATTACAGGAAAGCTTTGAACAGATTAATCAGGCGATTTACGGTATCAGTAATGCCATGATTGATAACAGTGCAACTACTGAGGAATTAACTGCTTCCGTTGTAGAAGTGAAGGATGTGGTTGTGGATCTGGCAGGCAAGGCTACAGAAAGTGAGAACATGTCTAAGGAGATTATGGATCGAGCAACCCAGATCAACAAAGACAGTTCCAAGAACTTTGAAGCAGCAATGCAGTTGACAGAAGAGTATGAGAAGAAACTGGCTGAAAGCATTGATAACTCCAAGGTTGTGGGCGATATCGAAATCATGGCGGATGCCATTAACGAAATTGCAGACCAGATTAACCTGTTATCCTTAAATGCTTCCATCGAGGCTGCAAGAGCAGGTGAGGCGGGTCGTGGATTCGCTGTTGTTGCCGGAGAAATCGGTAACCTGGCAGCACAGACCAGCCAGACCGTTTCCAATATCCAGAACACCATTGTTAAGGTACATGATGCGGTTGACCAGTTGGTTGGCAACTCCAATTCCCTGATCAAGTTCTTAAACGAGAACGTGGCTCCGGATTACAAATCCTTTGTGGATATGTCTGTACAGTATCAGGATGATGCGGAAAACATCAAAGAAATTTCTGTATATGTAAGCAACATTGCAGAGAACTTAAGAAGCAGTATGGAAGATGTAAATATTGCAATTCAGAATATTGCAGATGCATCCCAGACTGCTGCTACCGACAGTAGTGTGATTATGGATCAGGTGGATTCCGTTACCTCTCATGTGGAAAACGTGGGACAGATTTCATCCGAACAGCAGGAAGTTGCTCAAGTATTGGATGATGTGGTAAGCAGATATAAGCTGTAAAAAGAAAAAGCTACAGGGCTCGCAAGTGCATGAATATCATGTGCCTGCGGGCTTTTCTTTTTGAAAAATGATACAAATATGTTAAATAAATGTAAAATTTTCTTGCACAAATAACCGTAATAGGATAGGATAAATATAACTGGCATGGATTGGGGAGGAAAAGAAATGTTAGTCTATCTTGTAAGCGGCATTATGATTATTACGGCCATATTGCCGGCAATCTGGTGGTTACTATACGGAAGAGATAAAGAAATTGTGGAAACCGTGGAGTTTTATCCGCCGGATGATATGACGCCTGCGGAGATTGCCTACGCTCTGGATGAGTATCTGGATGATGAAGAGTTGATGTATATGGTTTTTTATCTGGCAGACAAGGGAGTTATCGGCATAGAACCGGAGGATACCCACTTTGTTTTAAAATTTTTGAAAAAGGCGGAGGCGGAAGAGCCGGACTATGTGGAAACCTTTTTGGAGTGGCTATTTCCGGGACGAGAGCGGGAATATCGGACCAATCGGTCTCCCTTTATGTCTATGGAGCCGGTGGGAAAAATGCGGGATCAGGTAAGAGAAGCTTACGAAGGAAAGTACGGTGACGTGTATTCCTTAAAGTCGGATAAAAAGCGATGGGCCTGTGTTACGCTTATGGACATTAACCTGTGGCTGATTTGTCCCCTGTCAGTTGGATTTCGTGAAAGTTATATGGCTATAGGAGCCATGATGTTTATCAGTCTCACAGTATTTGCAGCCTGGGGAGGCTTTGATAATTACAGACTGAATAAGAAAAAGGGTATAATCCAAATTCTATCCGGAACGCTGCTTACCGTCGGAGGGTTGGGAAGTTGGGGAGCTATGATGAATACCCTTTCATCCAGCGTACATATTTATGTTTTCTGGATAGTGGAAGTCATCATCTTTTTCTTTTCCATGATTATGCACCGGCGTTCGGATAAGAGCCGGGAGATTATGGGAAGACTTTACGGCTTTCGAACTTTTATTAAAGAAGCGGAATATGACAAGATTCAGAAGTTGGTGGATGAAGATCCCAATTATTTTTTTCGGATTTTACCCTATGCGGCAGTGCTGGGATTGGAAACCAACTGGAGCAAGCATTTTTCCGGTATCGCTTGTGGCGGCGGAAAGTGGTATTGGTCGGAAAAAGAGGAGATTAAGACTCACGACAGTCAGTGGTACGGTGACATGATGCGAAGCTGTGCCAAGAGCATGGTTCCGAAAAAGACAACATAGTTTATAATTATTTTTACCATACAAGGAGGAGAATTATGGGTTTTATTAAGGCATTTGCAGGTGCTCTTTCCGGCACCTTTGCAGATCAGTGGCTTGACGTAATTGTGCCGGCGGATGCACCGGCAACGGCGGGAGTGATTCCGGCGGTACAGAAGGGAAAGAATGAGGGAAGAGGAGCGAATACCAAGGGTTCTGACGGAATCATTACGGATGGAAGTAAGATTATGGTTCCGGATGGGTATGCGTTAATCACCTTACAGGATAATGCGGTAACCGGTTTTATTTCTGATGTGGGAGGATATACTTATTCTTCCGGTGATCAGAATACACAGTCTATTTTCTCCGGCGGAGGAATTGTAGAAGGACTGATTAAACAGACCTTTGAGCGTTTCAAATTCGGCGGAATACCGGGTTCCAAGCAGACTGCAGTTTATGTAAATTTGAAGGAGATTCCCAATAACCGTTTTGGCACTCAGTCTGAAATCTACTGGGATGATATGTACATGAATGCCCAGGTGGGGGCTATGGTACGCGGAATTTACAGCCTGAAGATTACAGACCCTATTGCTTTTGTTAAAGGCTTTGTTCCGGCTTCTTATATTACCGGAGGAAAGATTTTTGATTTTGCGGATATGGATAATGAAGCCGGTGAGCAGTTGTTCACAGAGGTTGTAGGTTCCCTTTCTGCAGCATTTTCCAACTATTCCAACGATCCAGCCAGAGGAAATCGTATGGCAAAGATTCAGGGAGACCAGTTGGGATTTGCAAAGACCTTATCTGAGGTAGTGGAGGAAAACTATCAATGGAAATCCGATCGTGGATTGGAAATTACCAAGGTTGCCATTGCAGCCATCGAATATGATGAGGACAGCAAGCATCTTCTTTCCGATGTAAAGAAGGCAGATGCGTTATCCGGAGCCAGAGGAAATTCCTTTATGCAGCAGTCTGTTGCCAGAGGTATGCAGGCAGCCGGTGAAAATGGCGGCGGTGCCATGGGCATGGGCTTCATGGGCATGGGAATGAACATGGTAGGTGCCGGGGTTGCAGGCTTACAGCAACCGGTAGGCGGACAGATGCAGCAGCCACAGCAACCACAGCAGCAGGCAGCACCTGCAGAGGATCCGGTTGCTAAGTTGAAACAGATGAAAGAGCTTCTGGATGCGGGTATCGTTACCCAGGAAGAATTTGATGCGGCAAAAGCAAAATTCTTAGGATAATGAGGGATGCGTACCATGGAAGAGAAGAAGATTATTGATACCGCAGGAAGCGGCATAGACGGACAGAATAAATGTCCCAAATGCGGTGCTACGGATATCAGCTTAAACGAAAAAACAGGAGAGCTTCGTTGCAATTTCTGCCGACATACCTTTATGGCAGAGGCTTTGGAAGATATGAAATCCGGTGTGGGAGATTTAACCGGGGAGCAGATTGGAAGCGGAGCCGTTGATATTGATAAAAATGCAGAAACCATGGTTACCTTGAAATGTTCCAGTTGTGGAGCAGAGGTAGTGGTGGACTTAAGCGAAAGTACCCATGCCAGATGTCACTGGTGCCGGAACACCTTGTCCATTAATTCCAAGGTGCCAAACGGTGCGGTTCCGGATGTGGTATTGCCTTTCAAGATGAAAAAGGAAGAGGCAAAACAACGTATCGAGGACTATGTGGGACAGCGTAAGTTTTTTGCCAATAAAAAGTTTAAGAGTGAATTCTCCACGGAAAATGTTATGGGTGTATACTTCCCATACATGTTGGTGGACATGAAGGGACACGCCACCTTCACAGGCTATGGAGAGCATGAGAAGGATAGTTACAAGGTTACGGAAGGCTCCGGAGATGATAAAACGGAAAAAACCGTATATATTGTTGAAGGGTATGATGTAAAGCGTGAATGTGATGTGGAAATTGATGATTTGGCAGTGGAATCCAGTTCCCGTCGTGCCGGAGCGTCCCAGGTAAACGAAACCAATAACATCATTAACGCAATTTTACCTTTCGATACCGAGAATTGTGTGAAGTATGATGCCAACTACTTAAAGGGCTATACTTCCGAGAAGCGTGATACCAATAAGTCGGATTTGCAGGAGATTGTAGACAGTCAGGAACAGGAAGCTGTAAAATTTGCCTTAAACGATACCCTGGAGCATTATGACCGTGGTGTAGAATGGAAATCTATTAACATCGAGAAACAGGGTGAAAAATGGCTGGCAGCTTACCTGCCGGTATGGCTTTATTCCTATGTGGAAAATGCAGGTACAAGCAAAGCATTAACCCACTATGTGGCAGTTAATGCCAGAACTTCCGAAACCATAGGAAGTGTGCCTCTTAACAAAAGCAGAATCGGCTCCTTCACAGCCATGATAGGTGCCATCATTGCAGCAGTATTGTTGGGATATTTTGCTTGGTCTTCTCCGGGACTTGAGGTAAAAGAGCTTGCAATATCTGTGGGTGTTGCGGCAATAATAGCCTTTGCATACTTCTCTACAATTTATAATAAGTATCGTAATGTAAATGAGCGACATTACTTTGAAGAAGAGACGAAGATAGAGCTAAAGAATATACAAAAAGAAGACAACTACAAAAAGAAATACGAAACAAAAGATGCAACTTTACTGGATGCCAATAATAGGGATGTGAATATTGTGAAGCTGGATGGAAAGCATTAAAACAATAAAAGAGTATCGGGAGGCCGGTGCTCTTTTTGCCATTCGTCCCAGAAAAATCTACATTCGTCCCAGAAAGTTTTTTTTAGTGTTGAAATCTAGTATAATGGACAGGTAGATTAGTTTTACTAAAGAAAGGATGAAAAGGATGAAAAAATTGATGAAAAAAGCGGCGGCCTTACTTTTGGTGACATGTATGACCATGTCTCTGCCAATAGCTCAGGCAAAGCCGATGCAGGCACAGGCAGGTACTACAGAGAAGGCTTCCACCATGAAGCAGCTGGCAAAGATTGTTAGCAAGCATGGTGTAAAAAGAGATGCAAAATTTACCGTAAAATATACCGGAAACAGCAAGGATATTGATAAAATGATGAACGATCAGGATTTTACATTTTTTACATCGACCCTTGCACTGATAGATGATCCGTCTACTTCCGATGATGCGGATTATCTGGCAGGAAACTTAAATCTTTCCGATGATTACGATGTGTATGCAACGGGTAAAACCATTGTTTTCAAGTTGAAGTATTTTGAAACAAAGAAACAGACCCAATATGTAAATTCCAAGATTCCCGGAATTTTAAAAAAGCTGGGTGTCAAGAAGCTTTCCAACTATGATAAGGTTAAGAAGATTCATGACTATGTATGTAAGCTTATTACCTATAAGGATGATTACAAGAAATGTTCTTCCATGTATAGCGCATTAAAGAATGGAAAAGGTCTTTGCAATAGCTATGCTTTATGTATGTATAAGCTTTTGACCGAGGCAGGAGTTCCTTGCAAGTTTGTGGGAGGCATTGCCGGAACAGGAAGAGATTCCGGAGGCCATGCATGGAATATCGTAAAACTGGATGGTAAATGGTATTATCTGGACGCTACCTGGGATGACGAAGGCAAGAACAAGATTAGCCATGACTATTTCTTAAAAGGAACCTCAGATTTTGATAAGGCAGATCCTTCCCAGAAGCATACCCTGGATAAACCTTATCGTACCGGAGAATTTGCAAAGAAATTCCCTATTGCAAAGAAGGCATACAAGAAGGGAAGCAATGAGGATGATACGGTAGATGATGAGGGTAACGATTCCGACTACGAGTATGATGATACAACGGATGATTATGATGAAGGATATGATGATTACGATGATTCCTACGGTTGGGATGATGACTATGAGTATGGTGAATAATAGCGAGGTGTGGGGATGAAAAAATTAGTTCGAATTCTGGCGATTACGGCAGCTGTTGGCTTATCTGTTTTGGCTTACAGCGGACAGACACAGGCAGCCGGAAACAGTTCCATGGTGAAAATTGAAAAACCAAGAATCACCAAAGTCAGCAAGACAGAATTTCAGCAGTTAAAGAGAGGAAAGTCGGTATCTACCTCTCAGGCATTTATAAAAGAATTTCAGAGAAATGCCTTAAAGAGAAAAAAGACTTTTTCCATTACCTATACAGGAAAAAGTAATTTAAATGTAAGTAACCTTTATGAAAAAATCGGCGAAATCGATAATAAGAAGACCAGTGATGATGCAGACTTTTTAAAGGGTGGAATCTTAAGCTTGGGATGGTCAGGTTATTCCAGCGGAAACAAGCTGGTATTAAACTGTAAGCTAATCTATACCGAAACAGCTACGCAGGTTAAGAAGGTGAATGCCCAGTCCAAGAAGATTTTAAAGAAATTAAAGGTAAAGGGCATGTCAGATGTTGCCAAGACAAAAGTGATTCACGATTACGTGGTGAAGCTGGTAACCTACGATCATTCCTTAAAGGATCATTCCGCATACGGCGGTCTGGCTGCATCCAAGCATTCCACTGTTTGTCAGGGATATGCATTGATTATGTATAAGCTGCTGACGGATGCAGGTGTGCCGGCACATTACGTTACCGGAAACGCCGGTGGCCCTCACGCATGGAATATCGTGAAGATTAAAGGAAAATGGTATCATTTGGATGCCACCTGGGATGACCCAAGTAATACATTGGTATATGATTACTTTTTAAAGGGTTCTAAGACCTTTTCAAAGGATCATGCAACAGACAGCTACTATACACGGAAATACAAGATTGCTTCCGCAAACCTGAACTGGAAAAAACTGATTAAGGATTCAAAAGACAAAGTGCAGACAGATCAGACAGATAAGGAAAAGGAAAAAGGCGAGAGCGCAAAGCTTAGAAAACAGGTTATTCAGTTGATGAATGATGCTTTGGATGAAGCACTGCAGGAAGAAGGAGATGCTCCGGAATATGTGGTGCAGATGTATGATGTGTGTAAGAAAACCTATGGTTTCATCATTGAAGATATGTCCGATAAGGCCTTTAAAAAATTTCTGTTGGACGAAAAAATGATGGATACTTATATGAGCGGTACGCTGGAACTCATTGAAAAATACATTATGAATCCAATGGTATCCTATATGAGTAGCGATGATTTTATGACAGATGTGTACCAGCGGATGTGCAAAGATTTTGGTGAAGCACAGATTAACGGAATGTCCGAAAAGGATTTGGAATCTCTGGCAGAAACCTACGCATTTGACCTCTTTACGGAAAAGTTGTATACTCAGTCAAAGAAGTATACCAATACTATCGTAAAAACCATGGTAAAGAAATTAAATTCCATGGCAAAATAGAACATGAGAGGCAAATGACATGAAAATCAAGGACAGAACTTTTAGACCGGAACACATGGAGATTATGGGAATCTTGAATGTGACCCCGGATTCCTTTTCCGATGGAGGGAAATTTACAGAAATGGACGCTGCTTTAAAGCAGGTAGAGCGTATGATAAAAGAAGGAGCCAGCATTATTGACGTAGGCGGAGAATCTACCCGCCCCGGCTTTGCGGCTGTACCGGCGGAAGAAGAGATGCGTCGTGTAATTCCGGTTATTACAGAAATCAAGAAGAACTTTGATATTCTGGTTTCCGTAGATACCTATAAAGCAGTAACCGCGAAAGCAGCGCTTTTGGCTGGAGCGGATATCGTAAACGATGTCTGGGGATTTAAAAAGGACCCTGATATTGCAAAAGTAACTGCAGAGCATGATGCATACTGCGTGCTGATGCATAACCGTACCAATACGGATTACAATGATTTTATGGAAGACGTGTTAAATGACTTGCGAGAGAGTATTGCCATTGCCAAAAAGGCAGGGGTAAAAGACGATCATATTATTGTGGATCCGGGTGTTGGCTTTGCCAAAAGTTTAGAGCAGAACCTGATTGTAACCAGAGAAGTGGGACGGTTAAGGGAACTTGGATATCCGGTGCTTTTGGCTACCTCCAGAAAATCCATGATAGGATTAACTTTAGATGAGGATAAGGACCATCGTTTAGAGGGCACCATCGCCACCTCTTGTCAGGGTGTTATGGCAGGCTGTGAGTTTGTCCGTGTACATGATGTACTGGAAAACAGAAGAGCCATTCGGATGATGGAAGCCATCAGGGACGGAAGAAAGGAAGCGTAGGTTATGAAGAATTATCAGGACTGTATTACCATTGATCATCTTCTGGTATTTGGTAATCATGGAGTTTACAGTGAGGAAACAGCTTTGGGGCAGAAGTTTTATGTTACAGCCAAGTTGTTTTTGGATACCAGAGTAGCGGGACTGGATGATGAACTGGAAGAAAGCGTAAATTACGGAACCATCTGTAAGGAGATTGATGCTTTTTTCAAAAAGCATACCTTTAAGCTGATTGAAGCGGTGGCAGAACATCTGGCGGCACATCTATTGATGTACGATGAAAAAATTAAAGAGGTGGAGCTTACCATCAGTAAGCCGTGGGCACCTATCGGATTGCCGGTGGATACAGTGACGGTTACCATTAAAAGACAGTGGCACACTGCGTTTATCGCGTTAGGCTCCAATCTGGGAAACAAGGCGGCATATCTTTTGGAAGCCATTGACCAGTTAAGCCAGATTAAGGGCTGTCGGGTGGAAAAAGTGTCCGACTTTATTGTAACCGAACCCTATGGTGGCGTAGAACAGGATGACTTTTTAAATGCAGTGCTGAAGATGGAAACCCTGATGACTCCGGAAGAGCTTTTAATTGTATTGCATTCCATTGAGGCCTCCAATAACCGGGTGCGTGAGATTCATTGGGGACCGAGAACCTTAGATTTGGATATTATCTTTTACGATGATGAAATTTACCAGTCCAAGGATTTGGTGATTCCTCATGTGGATATGGAACACCGGGAATTTGTGCTGGCACCCATGTGTCAGATAGCACCATACTATATGCATCCTGTATTCCGGAAATCCATGAAGCAGATGTATAAAGAACTGTTAGAGCAAAGATAATAATTTTTTAAGTTTCATTTAAGAATACTACGATACAATACCTCCTAGATTAGATAATAATTTAGGAGGTAATGTTTTATGAGGAGAAAAAAATATACCTGTTTTACGGCGCTGATGATGGCGGCGGTAATCGGGTTTAGTATGACGGCGTGCCAGATGAGCGGCACCACATCTTCTTCGGGAGATGCAAAGACGGAACAGAAGGAGGAGACCGCGACTAAGACAGCCTATGCGTCAAAAATTTTTGACACCGGGTATGTTCATGAAGTAAATATCACCATTGATGAGGATGACTGGGAGGATTTAAAGAAGAATCCTTTGGAAAAAACCAAATACAAGGTGGATATTACCATTGACGGAGAAACGGTGGAGGATGTGTCTTTTGCAACCAAAGGAAACACCAGTCTGTCTTCCGTAGCAAGCGACAGTGATAGCGATCGTTACAGCTTTGCGGTGAATTTCGGAAAATATGTGGATGATCAGAACTATTACGGCTTAAACAAACTGAAGTTAAATAATATCTATGCGGATGCTACTTACATGAAGGAATACATAAGCTATCAGATTTTCCGCAAGGTGGGAGTGGAAGCACCGCTGGCAAGTTATGTAAATCTTACGGTAAACGGCGAAAGTCAGGGACTGTACCTTGCCTTGGAGGATATGGGTGAAAGTTATTTGGACCGTACCCAGGATGGGGAAGGAGAACTGTATAAGCCGGAGACGGAGAATCTTGGCAACATGGGTAAGGACATGAAAAAAGGCGAAAAGTCTGGTGATGAGAAGCAGAGTGAAGATGGAACACAGACATCGACTGATGAGGAGAGACCGGAGCCGCCAGCCGACGGAGAACGACCGGAGATGCCAGCAGATGGGGAACGCCCGGAGATGCCAGAAGGCGGAAAATTCCCGGGGAACGGAAACTTCCAGCCGGGAGATTTCGGAAATGCAAAGGGTGCGGATTTAAACTATACAGATGATGAAATTTCCAGTTACTCGGATATTTTTGATAACGCGGAAACCGACGGTGATGAGAGCGATTATAAGCGTGTGATTGCAGCCTTAAAAGGCTTGTCGGAAGGGAAGGACTTGGAGCAGTATCTGGATACGGATGAGATTATCCGATACTTTGTGGCACATAATTTCGTTTTGAATTACGACAGCTATACGGGAAGTATGCTTCATAATTACTATCTGTATGAAACTGAGGGCAAATTATCCATGCTTCCCTGGGATTATAACCTGGCCTTCGGCGGCTTTGGTGGATTCGGTAAGGCTGGGGACGGAAGCGATGCAACAAGCCTGGTAAATACGGGAATAGATTCCCCATTATCCGGAACCAATGAGGGAAATCGCCCCATGTGGAATTTTATTGCATCAAACAAAGAGTACCTGGAGAAGTATCATCAGGTATTTGATGAGCTGATAAAAGAGTATTTTGAGTCCGGAGAGTTTGAAAAAGAAATCGAAGAGATTTATAATATGATTAAGCCTTATGTGGAAAAGGACGCTACCGCTTTTTACACTAGTGAGGAATTTGAAGCAGGCTATGAGACCTTAAAACAGGTGATAACCTTGAGAGCAGAAAGCATTCGGGCGCAGCTTGAGGGAAACCTGTCAACGGTTAGTGATAAACAGGAAACAAGCGCCCAGATTCAGGCAGCAGATGTAGACATTCAGAAAATGGGCTCCCAGGGTGGAGGAAAGGATAAGAAGAATGAGAATATTGCTGGTGGAAGATGAGTACGCACTGGCGGAGCTGGTGAGTGAGCGATTGAAAAAAGAACGATATGTGGTGGATGTATCTGCCGATGGAGAGGACGGATTATATAATGCCTTAACGGGTATTTATGACCTGGTGCTTTTAGACATTATGCTTCCAAAGAAAAACGGACTGGAAATCCTTCGGGAAATGAAAAAAGAAGGAATTCCTTCCAAAGTTATTATGCTTACGGCAAAGGGTGAGTTGGAGGATAAGCTGACCGGTTTTCGGGAAGGCGCCAATGACTACCTGCCCAAGCCCTTTCACATTGATGAATTGGTGGCGCGGGTGGATGCCCAGCTCCGGGTGGAAAAAGCGGTTTCTGATGCTTTGGAACTGGGAAACATCCGTCTGGATTACAAGAATCCCTCCATTGTCAATACAGACACCGGGGAGGGCATAGCCATTAATAATAAGGAGTTCCAGCTGTTGGAGTACTTTTTAATGAATCCCAATCAGGTGCTTTCCAAGGATATGATTTTTGACCGGGTTTGGGGAATGGATAATGAAGCCGTATCCAACAATCTGGAAGCCTATATTTCCTTTGTACGAAAGAAACTGAAAATGCTGGATGCAACCGTCACCATTAAAACCGTGCGAAACATGGGTTACAAACTGGAGAATGTGGAATGAAAGAGTTAAGTAGAAAAACGTTTTTAACCATATACGGAATTCTTACCGCTTTTTTGCTAATCAGTCTGTTTATTTTAAATCTGCAGAATTATCAGCGGGAGTTCGAAGGCGTTATGCGGAACCTTCACATGATGGATGAAGGGGGAGACTGGTTTAAGCAGGAAAAGGAAAAAGGCTTGGAACCGCCGGATCTTGCTACCATGCGGATTATGGATTATGAAGTCTATACGGTGGAAATGAAGGATGGTGACATTGCAAAGATTATCAGCCATGGAAATTCCACCTCCGGCTTTGACAGTGAAAAAGTTGCAAAGCAGATTCAAAAAGACTGCAAGGAAGATACCCTTTCCATCGGGAACCTGTATACGGCAGGGTATTCCTATCACTATAAGGCAGACCACGGTATGGTAATTACCAATAATACGGGGATTCGAAACCGCCTTCGGACATTGTTGGCAGTCAGTGCAGGAATCTTTGTGGTATTAGAGGCGGTGATTGTGCTTTTATCCCGACTTATTACCGGATGGATTGTTAAACCCGCAAAGGAATCTTTTGACAAGCAAAAGGAATTCATAGCGGATGCTTCCCACGAATTAAAGACCCCATTGGCAGTTATTATGGCATCTTCCGACGAAATGGCGGTGGATGATAAGAACCGGAAGTATATTGAAAATATTAAATACGAGTCCGAGCGAATGAATAAGCTCATTACCGGGTTGCTGGATTTGTCAAAGCTGGAAAATGCGGTTAACAAAGGGTACTTTAAAGAGGAAAACCTTTCAAAGATTGTGGAAAAAACAGCGTTAACCTTCGAAGGCCTCGCTTTTGAACAGGGTGTTTTTATCGAAACGGAAATTGAGAAGGATTTGACTGTTTCCTGTAGCAAGGAGGAAATGGAAAAGCTGACATCCACATTACTGGATAATGCCATTAAGCACAGCGACAAGTCCGGTCCGGTGAGGGTACTTTTAAGACGGGCAAACAAGGGAATTTTGCTAAAAGTGGAAAATCCCGGAGAACCCATACCGGTAGAAGACGAAGAGAAGATATTCGAGCGCTTTTATCGGGCAGACAAAGCCAGAAGCCGCAGTGAGAATCGTTATGGCCTGGGACTTGCCATTGCAAAAAGTATTGTTATCAATCATGGCGGCAGTATTCGGGCTCATTCGGAAGGCGGAAAGACCTGCTTTTACGTGGAATTAAAAACAAATTAGAAAAAATCATATGTTTTAAGGTTCGTTTAAGCTTTCCCCTGTATTCTATGTTCATGAGAAACGAAAAAACAGGAAGGTGAGGAACATGAGCGAATACAAAGAAGTGTTTAAACGGACGGAAATTAAATATCTTCTAACTGAGGATCAATTTCAATCCTTATTTCTTTATTTAAACAAAATAGCAAAAGTGGACAGCTATGGAAAGACCCGGATTAACAATATTTATTTTGATACTCCGGGCTTCCGGCTGATTCGCACATCTTTAGAAAAACCCCTTTACAAGGAAAAATTAAGACTTCGTACTTACGGGAATACGGAGGATGATACTAACTCCTTTATTGAAATCAAGAAAAAGTATGACGGTATCGTTTATAAGCGAAGAATTTCCCAAAGCTACAAGAATGCCTATAACTATCTGGTAAAAAACGGCAGGCTCTCTGAGGAAAGTCAGATTGCCAAAGAAATTGACAGTCTTAGGGAAATGTATCCCGGGCTGCAGCCGGCCATGACCATCTGTTATGACCGCATTGCCATGGCGGGAATAGAAGATCCGGATTTTCGGGTTACCTTTGATACCAATATCCAGTGGAGTACAGATGCGCTGGATTTAAGAAAATCTCCCGGTGGCAAACCTCTTTTAAAACCAGGGGAATACATGATGGAAATTAAGGTGGCAAATGCCATGCCTATTGAGCTTTGTCAGGTATTAAGTGAATTAAAAATTTTCCCTACGTCCTTTTCCAAATACGGACGGGGATATCTGGATATGATAAGGAGTGAATGCGTATGTTAAGTAGTATTTTTCAAACAATTTTAACCAATGGAACCTTTAATCCCACTCAGTTCGGGGTGGTAACCCTTACCGCTTTATTGTGCGGCTTTATTATTGCGTTTGCCTATTGTATAAAAAATAAATGTTCCAGAAGCTTTGCCATTACCCTGGTACTTTTACCGGCTATTGTAGAACTGGTAATTATTCTGGTAAACGGAAACATCGGAACCGGTGTGGCAGTGGCAGGAGCCTTCAGTCTGGTGCGTTTTCGTTCCGTTGCCGGAAGAGGGCAGGAGATTACCAGCATTTTCCTTGCTATGGCGGTAGGACTTGCAACAGGAATGGGCTACATTGGAGTGGCAATTCTTTTTACCCTTTTAATTTCTGCATTAAACATCTTAATGAATGTTTTCAAGTTCGGAGAAACCAATGAGGGACAGCGTACTTTGAAGATTACGGTTCCGGAAAATCTGGATTATGAAGGAAAGTTCGAGGATATATTTGAAAAATATTTAAATCATTATAATTACGAAGAGGTAAAGACCAGCAATATGGGTAGCCTCTATAAGATTACCTTAAGCGTCATCATGAAAAACGGCGTTTCCACCAAGGCATTTCTTGACGAGCTTCGTACCAGAAACGGAAATCTGGATATCAGCCTTGGAAGGATGGTGGAAGGAAACGACGGTCTGTAAAGGCAAGTTATAAAGAAGTTTAAGCGTTTGCCCGGTTCTTCGTTGAAATAAAACTATGTCTTGACAGTTCACAAAAAAATAACTATCATTATATAGGAAAAAGGGTGCTCGTTAAGGGCTGAGAACAGACCTGAAACCTGATTTGGATAATGCCAACGTAGGGAGAAATATATGATGATATATGTTCCGGATACCGCGCTGGTATCCGGAACATTCTTGTGTAGAGCACTAATAAAGGAGGAGAAAAGAATGAACGCAAGTGTAGCGATTCAGGTGTTGCCGGAAGCAACCAATGAAGAAGAACTTATTCGTATTGTGGATGAGGTTATTGCTTACATCAAAAGCACGGGGTTAAACTGCTCGGTAGGACCGTTTGAAACAACCATTGAGGGAGATTATGATGAATTAATGGATATCGTAAAGGAGTGCCAGCATATTGCGGTAAAAGCAGGTGCACCTTATGTAGCGTCCTATATTAAGGTGGTTTACAGACCTGAAGGAGATGTGCTGACAATTGAAAAGAAGATTACCAAGCATCATCAGTAGACTGTTACCCCTGGGTGTTTTTATCTTGTTAATCCTTTTGTGGGAGGTTCTTTGTGATGCGGGAGTGGTTCCGGCTTACATGCTGCCATCACCCCGAAGTGTATGGGAAGCCTTTAAGGGAGATTTTCCCTTGTTGTGCGAACATGGGAAAGTGACCTTACAGGAGGCCTTTTACGGCATGTTTATCGGTGTTGCGCTGGCCTTTGCTGTAGCAATTTTAATGGATGCCTTTCCGCTTTTGTACGAAGGCTTTTATCCCATTATTGTGGTTACCCAAACCATTCCCACCATAGCCATTGCACCTCTTTTAGTGCTTTGGATGGGATACGATATGGCACCGAAGGTAACATTGGTGGTGATTACCTCTTTTTTCCCCATAACCGTGGGATTATTAGAGGGCTTTAAAGCAGCGGATCCGGATATGATGAACCTGCTTCGTTCCATGGGGGCGAATAAACTGCAGATATTCTGGCATGTGAAGCTTTTCGGAGCAGGAGCGTCTTTTTTCTCGGGCTTAAAGATTTCGGCGGCTTATGCTGTAGTCAGTGCCGTAATCTCTGAGTGGCTGGGAGGCTTTTTAGGCCTTGGTGTATATATGGTAAGAGTGAAGAAATCCTATTCCTTTGACAAGATGTTTGCAGTTATTTTCTTAATCTGCATCATCAGCCTTCTTTTGATGAAGGCAGTGGATGGATTACAGAAGCTATGTATGCCTTGGGAAAGACAGAAGGAACGCCGTATGCGTGATAAAAGTTAAAAGAAAGAAGGAAAATGTAATGAGAAAAAGAATATTTGCGGTTTTAATGACCTTGGCTTTGGTTGTTTCCCTTGCAGCCTGCGGCAAAACCGAAACCGGCAAGGAGAAGAATACCAATGGAGAAGAGACCAAAGAGTTAAAAGAAGTTACGTTTGTACTGGATTGGACACCGAATACCAACCACACCGGTGTATATGTGGCTTTGGAAAAAGGCTACTACAAAGAAGCCGGTTTGAAGGTGAAAGTGGTTCAGCCACCGGAAGACGGAGCTGCTGTTTTGGTGGCTTCCGGTGGAGCTCAGTTTGGTGTGGATTTCCAGGATTATCTGGTTCCCGCTTTTTCCGGAGACAATCAGCTTCCGGTAACAGCGGTTGCAGGTATTATTCAGCATAACACCTCCGGTATTGTATCCTTAAAGGGAAATGGCATTACCAGTCCCAAGGGTATGTGCGGCAAAAAGTATGCTACCTGGGAACTGGAAATCGAGCAGGCCATGTTAAAATATCTGGTGGAAAAAGATGGCGGTAAGTTTGAAGATGTTACCTTAATTCCAAGTACCGTAACGGACGTTGCCAGTGCCCTTCAGACAAAAGAAGTGGATGATGTATGGATTTACTATGCCTGGGACGGAATTGCCTTAGAACAGCAGGGAGTCGAGAATGATTTCTTCTTCTTCAAGGATTATGACGAAGCTCTTGATTATTACAGCCCGGTAATCATTGCCAATAATGACTATTTAAAGGAGTGCCCGGAGGAGGCAAAGGCCTTTTTGGCAGCAACCAAGAAGGGCTATGAATTTGCCATGGAGAATCCGGAAGAAGCTGCGGACATTTTGGTAAAAGCAGCGCCGGAACTGGACAAGGACATTGTGGTAAAGAGTCAGGAATGGTTAAAGGATCAGTATCAGGCAGATGCACCAAGCTGGGGCGTAATTGACGAAAAGCGTTGGGATGCATTTTATGACTGGTTATATGACAATGGTGTGGTAAAAGAGCAGATTCCTCACGGAACCGGTTTTTCCAACGACTATATTCAATAAAGGACTGAAAAATGGCAGTATTAGAGGCGCAGGATATTGCGCAGACGTTTGACGGAGAAATGATAATAGAGCATGTCAATCTCACCCTCAATGAGGGTGAGATTGTATGTCTGGTAGGAAGCAGCGGCGTGGGAAAATCCACGCTGTTTCATGTGCTGTCCGGTTTGGAGCGACCGGATGTGGGAAGAGTGTTGCTGGATGGTGAGGAGATTACGGGAAAACCCGGAAGAGTAAGTTATATGTTGCAAAAGGATCTTCTTTTACCCCATCGCACCATTCTTAGCAATGTTTGTCTTCCCCTGTGGATTCGGGGGGAGAAGAAAAGCCAGGCGCGTGCAAAGGCATTGTCTTTATTTGAGGAATTCGGACTTGCAGGTACGGAGAAAAAATATCCGGCCCAGCTTTCCGGCGGTATGCGCCAAAGAGCGGCACTTCTTCGAACCTATCTGTTTTCGGACCGGGTGGCGCTTTTGGACGAACCCTTTTCGGCCCTGGATGCCATTACCAAGGGTCAGATGCACACCTGGTATATGCAGGTAATGGACAAATATCGTCTGTCTACGGTGTTTGTATCTCATGACATTGATGAAGCCTTAAAGCTTTCGAACCGAATTTATGTGATGACGGGAAAACCGGGTACCATAACGGAAGAAATTGTGATTGACAGGAAGGGAATGACCCGGGAAGAATATTGTTTAAACTCTGAATTTTTGTTGAAAAAACGGCATATTTTGGATATTCTCAGCTAGGACATGATATAATTGCCTGAAGGGGAGGGTTGCTTTCATAGGAGTAAAGGAGGGCATGCTATGCTTTCAGGAACGATGCGCCGGCATATATTTTTAATAGAATATGCAATTTGCCTGGTGGGTGAGGTTGCCTATGCGCAGTGGCAATTTAGCGGGAAGTATTTGCTGGAAACCATTGTGTGGGCAATTCTTTTATACTTGCCCTGTGTATATTGTTTAATAAAGAATAAGAGAATGAAAGTGAAAACGGAGGAGTGCGTTTATGTTATAACCGCGATTGTAATGGTTGTGTCTTCCGCCATTTCCTTTCATTCCTTTTTTTTCCTGCCACAGTCCTTTCTGGTAATGGCGATTTTAATTGCACCCCTGTTTCACAGGGAGAGTATGTGTCTGCAATGGCTGTTGGGCACCGGCTGCATGCTTGCAGGCGGAATCATTGCCTATTTTGACAGAAGCTGGATGAGTACCCGCCGGGAGTCCCTTTATGTTATCAGTGCCCTGGTGGCAGAATTTGCCATGGTATCCTTGTATTTTATGACGGTTGAAGCTACCAAATATCAGAAAGAATTAAAACAAAAGACGGAAGATGCTTTGGCGGCGAACCAGAGTAAAAGTACCTTCCTTGCCAATATGAGCCACGAAATCCGTACCCCCATGAATGCCATTGTAGGTATGAGTGAGTTGCTTTTAATGGGGGAAGTGGCGGAATCCCAGCGGGAGTATCTGGATACTATCCATAATTCCGCCCGGTCTTTATTAAGCATTATTAATGATATTCTGGATTTTTCCAAAATTGATGCAGGCAAAATGGAGCTGTTTCCGGAGGAATACGAGTTGGATTCCTTCCTGCATGATGTGGAGAATGTAATTGAAACAAGATTGCGGGATAAAAGCATTGCTTTTCTGGTGGAAGTGGATCCCACACTTCCGAGAGTGCTGTATGGCGATTCGGCCCGTATTAAGCAGATTTTAATCAACGTGTTGGGAAATGCGACGAAATTTACCAATCGTGGATTTATTCGTCTTACGGTGCGTAAAGAAGCGGAACGTCTGGATAATCTGAAATTGGTTTTTAAGGTGGAAGATAGTGGTCTGGGTATCCCGGAAGAGGATATGGAGAAACTGTTTAACGCTTTTAGCCAGGCAGATGCCAAGAGAAACAGAAATATTGAGGGTACGGGCTTAGGCCTTGCAATCAGCAAACGTTTGGCGGAGGCTATGGGCGGAAGCGTCAATATTGAAAGCGTATATGGGGAAGGAACGAAAGTAACCATCACCATGCGTCAGGAAATCATAAGTCGACGTCAGATTGCGGAAACAGACGGATTAGCGCCATGGAAGGTTTTAATTTGCGAACCGAACCGGTACTATCTGGAAAGTCTTATGAATATCTGTAAGAGCCTTCGAATCGAACCCCACAGTATTCGGGATCTTAAGAAATTGCAGGCTTTTACCAAACAGATGGATAAGATTACCGTGTTGTATAATTACGATCAGTATCGGGAGGAGGTTGCCTTTTACGAGAAGCAATATCCCGGTGTGCGGTTTGTAGCCATGATAAAGATGTTTGAACCGCTGCGGGAGGAAGACCGGCTGATTAAGACCATTACCAAGCCTATCAGTGCCCCAAAGCTTATGGCGTTGCTGCAAGGCAAGGAATATCTCACCAGCACGGAACCGGTTTACGAACTGTTTTCCGCCAAGGATTTGCGAGTTTTGGTAGTAGATGATAATAAGGTTAATATCAAGGTGGCCCAGAGTATGCTTGCTACCTATCAAATCAATGCGGACGCGGTAACCAGCGGCTTCGATTGCCTGAAGAAGCTGGAAGAAGGCGAGCGTTACGATATTATTTTTATGGATCATATGATGCCGAAGATGGACGGTATTGAAACCACCGCCATTATTCGTGCCAAGGAAAAAGAAAAGCCGGAGGAGAAACCGGCAACCATTATTGCCCTTACGGCCAACGCCATGAAGGGGGTACAGTCGCTGTTTTTGGAAAACGGTATGAACGATTACCTGTCAAAGCCGATTGAACTGCGAAGCCTGGAAGCCATTTTAAGAAAGTGGATTCCCGAGGAGAAGATGAGTTCTGTAAAAGGAAAAGAAAATACAAAAAAAGCGGATCCCGTGAAACAGGAGGAGAAGACCATGGAAAAAAGAGACGGATGGAAGTATTACAATGTGCAGGAAGGTATTGAAGCGGTAGGCGGTCTGACGGAAGTGTATTACGATATTCTGGAGACGGTAGTGGAAGAGGGCGAAGAGAAGAAAGCCCTGATCCGGAAGTTGTATGAGGAGAAGGATTACGAGAATTATATTATTGAAGTGCATGGCTTAAAGAGCGCTATGGCGGGCATTTGTCTTACCGAACTGTCCGAGTTTGCAAAGCAGCATGAGTTTGCGGGAAAAGAGAAAAATTATTCTTTTATTGACGAAAACATTGATAAACTGCTAGAATTGTACGAGGACGTGCTTCAAGAGACGAAGCAGGTTCTAAAAGCAAAAGAAACGGAAATGTGAGACAATGAAGGAAAAATTTAGTTACTTGTGGGAGGCAGTGTACCCCATTATCATTTACGCTGTCATTGTGGTAGTTGTGCAAAAATATCTGCGTTTGTATGTCAGCGCATTAAACGGAGCGCCAATGCTTAGGCAGGCGGTTTCCCAAATCATTTGTGTGCCGCCTATGTACTATTTTTACAGTCGCGTAGGAAAAGGGCAGCGAAAGCTAAATCACCTGGCGTTGGATATTCTGATTATTGTGGTGGCGGGAATTACCCTTTCGGTAGGTTTAAACCAGCTTATCGAAATTTCGCCCCTTAAGCAGTATTCCCTGGGATTTAAACAGATTAGCCGGAAAATATATTCCGATAAGCATTTATACCAGCTTTTGGCAGTGGGAATTTGTGCTCCGGTTTTGGAAGAGATTCTTTTCAGAGGTGTGGTTTTCGGTAATCTGAAAAAGGTATTCGGTAGCTTTTTGGCGATTCTGTTTTCATCACTGATTTTTGGAGTGATGCATGGAAATATGGTGCAGTTTCTGTATGCAGCCCTTTTGGGTATTGCTTTTGCCTATATTTATGATAAGACAGATGTGCTGTGGACCAGCATGCTGGCTCATGCCAGCGCCAATATTTTTTCCCTGATGGCAACCTGGTACGGACTGAATCGTTTCCTGATGCAGACCCAGATGGTTACACTGGTGGTTGGCGTCGCGGGAGTTCTTATTGGTGTTGTGGTTTTGGCCAGATGGAGACAGGTATAAAATAAAGAAAACGTGAGAAAAAGAGAGGAAAAATGAGCATTTGAGAGATAATGCGAAGTTTTTCCTCTTATTCTTTTTCTTTTGGTAGTTGCATATATTGATAGAAGTAACTATGATAAGACTATCGGTTAGCACTCATTTTAAAAGAGTGCTAATAACCAAAAATACTGAAGAGAGAAAAGAAAGAATAGATAGGAGGACTAGACATGAAATTAGTACCATTGGGTGACAGAGTTGTTTTAAAACAGTTAGTACAAGAGGAAACAACAGCCTCCGGAATCGTGCTTCCGGGACAGAATAAGGAGAAACCACAGCAGGCTGAAGTAATTGCAGTTGGCCCGGGTGGCGTAATCGACGGCAAAGAGATTAAGATGGAAGTTCAGGTTGGGGAACAGGTTATTTATTCCAAATATGCCGGAACTGAAGTAGAAGTGGATAAGGAAACATTTATCATCGTGAAACAGAGCGATATTTTAGCAATTATGAAATAGGTAACAGGAGGAAGTAACAATGGCAAAGGATATTAAATACGGAACAGATGCCCGCAAGGCATTAGAAGCTGGAGTAGATAAATTAGCAAACACCGTTCGTGTAACCATCGGACCAAAGGGAAGAAATGTTGTTTTAGGAAAGTCTTTCGGAACACCCCTTATTACCAATGACGGTGTAACCATCGCAAAAGACATTGAATTGGAAGATGCTTTTGAGAACATGGGAGCACAGCTTGTAAGAGAAGTTGCAACCAAGACCAATGATGTAGCCGGAGACGGAACCACAACCGCAACAGTTTTGGCACAGGCTATGGTTAAAGAAGGAATGCGTAACTTAGAGGCAGGCGCAAACCCAATTATTCTTCGTCGTGGTATGAAGAAGGCAACGGATTGTGCAGTAGAAAGCTTAAAGAAAATGAGCGCCAAGGTAGACGGCAAGAACAACATTGCACAGGTAGCAGCTATCTCCGCAGGAGACGAGGCTGTTGGTGAAATGATTGCCAACGCCATGGAGAAAGTTTCCGGAGACGGTGTTATCACAATTGAAGAATCCAAGACCATGAAGACTGAACTGGACCTGGTAGAAGGTATGCAGTTTGATCGTGGATACATTTCCGCATATATGGCAACGGATATGGACAAGATGGAAGCGGTTCTTGAGAATCCCTATGTATTGATTACCGATAAGAAAATCAGCAACATTCAGGAAATCTTACCAATCCTTGAGCAGATTGTACAGGGTGGTCAGAAGCTTCTTATCATCGCAGAAGATGTGGAAGGCGAAGCGTTAACCACATTGATTCTCAACAAACTTCGCGGAACCTTTAATGTAGTTGCTGTGAAGGCTCCGGGCTACGGTGACAGAAGAAAAGAAATGCTGCAGGATATCGCTATTTTAACAGGTGGTACCGTAATTTCCGAAGAAGTTGGTCTTGATTTGAAAGAGGCAACCTTAGATCAGTTAGGAAGAGCCAAATCCGTTAAGGTTCAGAAAGAGAACACAGTAATCGTAGACGGTTTAGGAAAGAAAGAAGATATTCAGGCTCGTATTGCTCAGATTAAAGCACAGCTTGAAACAACAACTTCTGATTTCGACAGAGAAAAATTACAGGAGCGTCTTGCAAAATTAGCAGGTGGTGTTGCAGTAGTACGTGTTGGTGCAGCAACCGAAACAGAAATGAAAGAAAGCAAGCTTCGCATGGAGGATGCTTTAAACGCAACCAGAGCAGCTGTAGAAGAAGGAATTATTGCAGGTGGCGGTTCAGCATACATCCATGCATCCAAGGAAGTTGCTAAATTAGTAGAGGAATTGGAAGGCGACGAGAAGACCGGTGCCAAGGTAGTATTAAAAGCCTTGGAAGCACCTCTTTACTACATTACAGATAACGCAGGATTAGAAGGAGCAGTTATTATCAACAAGGTAAGAGAATCCAATCCGGGCGTAGGCTTTGATGCTCTTCACGAAGAGTATGTGGATATGGTAAAAGCAGGAATCCTTGATCCGGTAAAAGTAACCAGAACAGCATTGCAGAATGCGACCAGCGTGGCATCCACCTTGTTAACCACCGAGTCTGTAGTAGCAGATATTAAGGAAGATGTACCGGCAATGCCGGCAAATCCGGGAATGGGTATGATGTAGAAGAGTTAGAAAAATTTTGACGTAATTTAATGGCAGGTGCGTATTCCACGCTTTCCTGAGGGAGCGCTTTCGCTCGTACAAAACGTAACGGTACATAAGACTCCGTAAACGGAGCCTAAGTACCGACGTTTTGTAAAGTCCCTCCGTGAAACCGTAGAACTCGCACCTGCACTATATTACGGCATAGCTTTTGTAACGCTTCTACGAAAAGGATGAAAATAGGGCGGCGCCTGTGGATAGGAGCAAGCGCGCCCCTTCGCTGGTTCAAGGTAGATTACATCCTGTTGGAGGAATATGAGCGAGTAGTAGGTAAGAAAAAGTAGGTACAGTAGGTAGTGTTGAGAAAACACGTTTTAAAACTACATACGAGGGAGATAGAAAGCGGTTCTTCGTCTGTAAAATGATAGAAAATAACTCCGGCGGTTACTTCTGTGAAGGAGCGGAAGCAACGAACGGCACAGTTCTTTCACTTTTTCGCATCTTGGCAGTCGGAGTCGCATTATGCTATTATAATGTAGTGGGTATTATTTGATGCGTTATAATTATAGAAAGTGTAGTATATTGTGCGGTGCAGGTGTTTCGGGAGCAGGACTTTACGATGCGTTCCTGCGACGGAATGCCTGCAATGCACAAAATAGTAGATTTGTAAGAAAGAGAGGCGAATACATGATACGAAAAATAGCTTCGTACATCGGTGAATACAAGAAGAATACCATCCTTGCCCCGGTTTTTATGGTGGGAGAGGTTGCCATGGACGTATTGATTCCCTATCTGATGTCCTTTTTGATTAACGATGGACTTCAGAAGGGAGATTTTCAGTTTGTACTGAAAATCGGAGTACTGATGTTGGCAATGGCGATTCTGGGATTGACTTTTGGATCTTTTTCCGGAGTCCATGCGGCAATAGCATCCACCGGTTTGGCTAAAAATTTAAGAAAGGCCATGTTTTCCAATGTACAGGGCTTTTCCTTTGAGAATATTGATCGCTTTTCATCATCCAGTTTAATCACACGACTGACAACAGACGTGAACAATGTACAGAATGCTTTTCAGATGATTATTCGAATGATGGTGCGTGCACCGTTGATGATGATTTTTGCCCTGGTAATGTCCTTTGTTTTAAATGCAAAGCTGGCTAGTATCTTCCTTATTACCATTCCGGTGATGGCGGCGGTAATGTCCTGCGTTATTTTCGGAGCTCATAAGTATTTTAAACAGATGTTTGAAGAATATGACCATTTAAATAATGCAGTGCAGGAAAATCTTTTAAATATCCGTACCGTTAAGGCTTATGTGCGGGAAGATTACGAGATTAAGAAATTTGAGAAGATTTCCAATAAACTAGTGGATTTGTCCAAGTCTGCCGAGAAACTTATTATTTTACCTACTCCGGTTTTAACCATGCTGGTGTTTGGTATTATTATTGCGGATGGACTTTGGGGAGGACAGCTGATTGTTGACGGATCCATGGAAATGGGAGATTTGACAACACTGTTTACCTATGCCGTTCAGGTTATGATGAGCTTTATGATGGTTACCATGACGCTGGTTATGGTGGTTATGTCCGGCGCTTCCGCAGAGCGTATTGTAGAGGTGTTAAATGAAGAAACCACCATTACCAATTGTGAGAATCCGGTAATGGAAGTAAAAGACGGATCCATTGTTTTTGAAAATGTAGGATTTTCCTATGGCGGCGATGACAAGCTGGTGCTGTCGGATGTGAACCTTTCCATTGCTTCGGGGGAAACCGTAGGTATCATTGGCGGAACCGGAAGCAGTAAATCCACATTGGTACAGCTCATTCCCCGACTGTATGATGTAACCCAGGGCCGGGTGTTGGTAGGTGGAACCGACGTGAAAGAGCTGGACATGCATACCTTGCGTGATAATGTATCCATGGTTTTGCAGAAAAATGAACTCTTTAGCGGAACAATTGAAAGTAATATGCGCTGGGGTGACGAGAATGCAACGGATGAGGAGATTTTAAGGGCTTGTAAGCTGGCTCAGGCAGATGAGTTTGTCCAGACCTTCGATAATAAATATAAGACTCATATCGAGCAGGGTGGAAACAATGTTTCCGGAGGACAAAAGCAGAGGCTATGTATTGCCAGAGCTCTTTTGAAAAAACCGAAGATTTTGATTTTGGACGATTCTACCAGTGCGGTAGATATGCGTACAGATGCCCTGATTAGAGAAGCTTTTGCAAAAGAAATTCCAAATACCACCAAGCTGATTATTGCACAGCGTATTTCTTCCGTCCAGGATGCGGACAAGATTATTGTACTGGATGAAGGAAAAGTAGTAGGTGTTGGAAAACATCAGGAATTATATGAGAATAATAAGATTTACAGGGAAGTATATGATTCTCAGGTGAAAGGAGGGGATGACGATGCCGCCTAGACCACGTGCTATGGGTCCCCGCCCGAAAATGGAAAAGGGCCGTATGAAGGAAGTACTTTTCCGACTTTTGGGATACATCACCGGGGTATATAAAATCCAGTTTATTATTGTAATTTTAAGCGTTATTACTGCCGCAATCGGAACGGCAGTTGGAACCGGATTGTTAAAGAACCTGATTGATGAAGGTATTGCTCCGCAGATCGGAAAGGTTCATCCGGATTTTACCAGACTGTATGAAGTCTGTGCCACTATGGGAGCCATTTATATTGTAGTGGCCTTTGTTCAGTGGCTTCAGGGACGTCTGATGATTAATATCTGTCAGGGAACCTTACGAACGGTTCGAAATGAAATGATGGAGAAGATGCAGAACTTCCCGTTAAAATATTTTGACACCAACAGCAATGGTGATATTATGAGCCGTTACACCAATGATACGGATACCTTAAGACAGATGATTTCCCAGGGATTACCCAATATGGTTTCTTCTTTCTTAACCATTACTGTAGTGTTTATTTCCATGCTGCGATTAAGTTGGCAGTTGACGTTGGTTGTAATTGTATTTTTGGGTGCCATTATTTACATGGGTAAGTTTTTGGGAGGAAGAAGTTCCAAATACTATGTAAAACAGCAGGATTCCGTGGGTAAGGTAAACGGCTTCATTGAAGAAATGCTTACAGGACAGAAGGTAATTAAGGTATTTAACCATGAAAAGAACTGTGAGGAAGAATTTACCAAGCTGAATGAAAACCTGTTTGACAATGCTTCCAAGGCAGGAATTTTTGCCAACATTATGATGCCGATTATGGCACAGATGAGTAACTTCCTGTACTTTTTTATCGCCATTGTGGGAGCGGCACTGATTATTAAGGGAGTGATTCCAATTTCATTAGGTGTACTCATTGCCTTTTTGCAGTATACCAAGAACTTTACCAACCCCATCACTCAGGTTTCCCAGCAGATTTCCGGTGTGGTTATGGCACTGGCAGGTGCAGACCGTATTTTTAAGTTGCTGGATGAGAAGCCGGAAGTGGACGAAGGAAACGTTACTCTGGTAAATGTGGAAGAGTCAGAAGACGGAACCCTGGAAGAAACGAATAAGCGTACTGAGAAATGGGCATTCAAGAAACCATTGGAAGATGGCGGCTTTGAACTTGTTCGGTTAAAAGGAAGAGTGGATTTTGACCATGTAGACTTCGGCTATAACGAAGAAAAATTGGTATTAAAGGATTTAAGTCTTTTTGCCAAACCGGGACAGAAGATTGCCTTTGTGGGACACACCGGTGCGGGAAAAACCACAATTACCAACCTGATTAATCGCTTTTATGACGTTGGAAAGGGTAAAATTACTTATGACGGAATTGATGTAAGAGATATTAAGAAGGATGATTTAAGAAGATCTCTTGGTATCGTTTTACAGGATACCCATTTGTTTACCGGAACTATTCGTGATAATATTCGTTACGGAAGACTGGATGCAACGGATGAAGAGGTGGAGGCAGCGGCAAAATTGGCTAATGCCGATCATTTTATCCGGCTTTTGGAAAATGGCTATGATACAGTGATTACCGGTGACGGCGGCATGCTTTCTCAGGGACAGAGACAGCTTTTATCCATTGCCAGAGCGGCGGTGGCAGATCCGCCGGTACTGATTTTGGATGAGGCAACCTCCAGTATTGATACCCGTACCGAGGCTATTGTACAGGAAGGTATGGATAGGTTGATGGAGGGCAGAACCGTATTTGTTATTGCCCATCGTTTATCGACGGTACGAAATGCCAAAGCAATTCTGTATCTGGAAAACGGAGAAGTAAAGGAACGCGGTGAACATAAGGATCTTTTGGCTCTCAAAGGAAACTATTACCGATTGTATACCGGCGCTTTTGAATTAGAGTAACAGCAATTTCTTGCTTTATCATGAAATCTATGATAAAATAACTTGGTTATGTGCTTTCATACATCTATGGAGGAAAATAAGTGAGAAAGATTGCAATTTTGACAGACAGCAATAGCGGCATTACCCAGGCGGAAGCCGCGAAGCTGGGAATACATGTAATTCCCATGCCGTTTATGATTGGCGGGAAGACCTATTATGAAGACGTGAATCTGACCCAGGAGCAGTTCTATACCATGCTGACGGAAGGAGAGGATATCTCTACCTCTATGCCGGCTATGGGAGACACCATGGACACATGGGAGAAGCTGCTTACGGAATATGAGGAGATTGTCTATATTCCTATGTCCAGTGGACTCAGCGGAAGCTGTGCCACAGCGATTATGATTGCTCAGGACTATGAGGAATTTGCCGGCAAGGTGTTTGTGGTGGATAATCACAGGATTTCTGTAACCATGCGCCAGTCGGTGTTGGATGCTATGCTTTTACGGGACAAGGGATTTGACGGTGGTCAGATTAAGGAAAGACTGGAAGCCGTGAAGCAGGAAAGTAGTATCTACATCATGGTGGATACCATGCATTATTTAAAGAAGGGCGGTCGGGTGACACCGGCGGCTGCGGCTCTTGGTACCTTGTTAAGAATCAAACCGGTCTTATCCATTCAGGGTGAGAAGTTGGATTTGTTTGCAAAAGCAAGAACCGTAAAGAATGCGAAATCAATTATGATTTCCCAGATGAAGAAAGAGTTTGCGGAACGCTTTGGCAGCGCAGACGGGCAGAAGATGCATCTTGCATTGGCTCATACCTGCGACGAAGCAACCGTGGAGGAATGGAAGAAAGAGGTTTCGGAACAGTTTCCGGGATGCGAAATTGCGGTGAACCCTCTGTCATTAAGTGTATCCTGTCATATCGGACCGGGTGCTCTTGCCATTGCCTGCTCGAAGAAATTAGAAGAAGAGGAATAAGCAACAGGCGCAAGAAGACGAAGGTTTTTTTGCGCCTGCTTTAAGGAGGAAACAATGTCTCAGGAAATATTTACGAAGGAAAAGTTACTTCATAATCCGGAATGCCTGGATACCTTTTCAAAAGAACTTCGGATTCTTTTTGAAGAAATTGAAGTGGGAAGAGCCGTGGCAACTATGACGCTTCGTAAAGAGATTGTTAACCCTATTGGCAGTATCCATGGAGGAGCCCTTTTTTCTCTGTGCGATATAGCGGCCGGAGTAGCAGCTTCGGAATGCGGTGGTGTGGTAACAACCTTGGACAGTAATATTCAGTTCCTGTCTCCTGCCTTTCTCGGAAAAAATGAAAAACTGACGGTTACGGCCAAAATGAAAAAAGATGGCAAAACCATTCGAGTGGTAGAAGCAGATGTCAGGGATGAGAATGAGAAGTTGATTTGTTCGTCTCAGTTTACATTTTATGTTATGAGGCGATGAAAGTTTTGGCTTTTTGTGGTAAAATAGTAAAGTATGGAAAGTTAAACAGACAAAGTTCTGTTTTTCTATAAATCTAGGAGGAAATAAGAAGAATGGTAAAAGCAGTTGTAGGAGCAAACTGGGGAGACGAAGGTAAGGGGAAAATTACCGATATGATGGCAACAGATGCGGATATGGTTATCCGTTTTCAGGGTGGAGCCAATGCAGGACATACGATCGTCAATGAATACGGCAAGTTCGCATTACATACCCTGCCATCCGGCGTTTTTAACCAGAAGGTTGTAAATATTATCGGTAATGGTGTAGCATTAAACATTCCGATCTTTATTAAAGAATTACAGTCTGTAGTGGATCAGGGCGTTCCGAAGCCAACCATTTATGTATCGGATCGTGCCCAGATGGTAATGTCATACCATATTGCATTCGATGCCTATGAGGAGGAGCGTCTGGCAGGGAAATCCTTTGGATCCACCAAATCCGGAATTGCACCGTTTTATTCTGATAAATACGCTAAAATCGGTATTCAGGTAGGAGAGCTTTTCTCTGATGAAGACAGACTGCGCGGACGTGTAGAGAACATTCTGGCTCAGAAGAATGTTATTTTAGAGCATTTGTATCATAAACCGGCTATAAAGGTGGATGATATCATGAAGGAATTAATGGAGTATCGTGATATGATTACTCCGTACGTGAAAGATACTTCCGTATTGATTCATGATGCCATCAAAGCAGACAAGGTGATTTTGTTAGAGGGACAGCTTGGAACCTTAAAGGATCCGGATCACGGAATTTATCCGATGGTTACTTCATCCTCCACATTGGCAGCGTTCGGTGCCATTGGAGCAGGTATTCCTCCTTACGAAATCAAGGAGATTGTTACTGTTTGTAAGGCATATTCTTCAGCGGTAGGAGCCGGTGCTTTTGTCAGCGAGATTTTCGGAGAGGAAGCAGACGAGCTTAGAAGACGCGGCGGTGACGGCGGCGAGTATGGTGCAACCACCGGACGTCCGAGAAGAATGGGATGGTTTGACTGCGTAGCATCCAAGTATGGTTGCAAGATGCAGGGAGCAACGGACGTTGCTTTTACCGTATTGGATGTTTTGGGATATTTAGATGAGATTCCGGTTTGTGTAGGTTATGAAGTGGACGGAGAAGTAACAACAGACTTCCCGATGACCAGCACTTTGGAGAAGGCGAAACCGGTATTAAAGAAACTTCCGGGATGGAAATGCGAGATTCGCGGTATCCGTAAGTATGAGGATTTGCCGGAGAACTGCAGAAAATATATTGAATTTATTGAGGAACAGATTGGTTATCCGATTACCATGGTCAGCAACGGACCGGGCAGAGAGGATATTATCTATCGCAAGAGTCCTTTAAAGAAATAAGAAAGTGGGGAAGGTATCATGACGAAGAAGCATGCAGAAGTATTGGTGATCGGTGGTGGCCCGGGGGGATACGTGGCAGCCATCTATGCAGCAAAGAACGGTAAACAGGTTATTTTGGCTGAGAAGGAACATCTGGGCGGAACCTGTTTAAACATCGGATGTATTCCCACCAAGGCATTGGTGAAAAGTGCCGAGGTGTTTGCGGAAATTAAGAAGGCAAAAGAATTCGGTATCTGTCTGGAGTCGGAAGCGACTCCGGACATGAATGCCATTATGGATCGTAAAGAAGAAGTGGTGAAGCGTCTTGTGGGAGGCGTGGAGCATATCTTAAAGAAGAACAATGTAGAGGTTTTGTGTGGAACAGCCGCTTTTACCGATGATAAAACTGTTAAGGTTACGGGGGAAGAGGAGTACGAGGTTACTTTTGATGATGTAATTATCGCAACCGGTTCCAAGGTGGCAAAGGTGCCGATTCCGGGTATTGATTTGCCATTCGTTTTAAACAGTACCTCTGCTTTAAGCTTGCGGGAACTGCCAAAGAGTATTGCCATTATCGGTGGTGGTGTCATTGGTCTGGAATTTGCCTTTTTGTATCGCCATTTGGGTGTGGAAGTTACGGTAATTGAATTTATGGATCGGTTGGTAAGCGTTCTTGATTCCGATGCTTCTTCCGAAATCCTTCGACAGGCGAAAAAAGCCGGTATTAAGGTAAGCACCTCTGCAAAGGTAACAGAAATTCGTACCGGTGAAGACGGTAATGCGGTGGTAGCTTATGAGCGCAAGGAGAAAGTAAATGAAGTATCTTGCGAGAAGGTTTTAGTTGCCATTGGCAGAAGCCCGGAATTTTCAGGCTTGGGTATTGAAAATACTTCCGTGGAGCCTTTGGAGAAAAATCGCGGAATCAAAGTTAACGAATATATGCAGACCAACGTAGAGCATATCTATGCTATCGGTGATGTAAACAACCTGATTCAGCTTGCCCATGCAGCCAGCCATCAGGGTATGACGGCAGTGGACAAGATTCTTGGAAAAGAAGTGGAAGCGTTTGAGAAAACCACTGTTCCAAGTGTTATTTTCACCACACCGGAAATTGCCAGTGTAGGTGTATCGGAGGATTACTTGAAAGAGCAGGGTATTCCTTATACGGTTGGTAAGTTCCAGTTTAACGGAAACGGTAAGGCTGTTACCATGGGACAGGCCAATGGTTTTTGCAAACTTATAAAGAACGAGAAGGATGAGATTATCGGTGGAACAATTGTGGGACCGGATGCATCCACTTTAATCGCAACAGTGACTTTGGCGGTACGTAATAAGATGAAAGATTGCGATATTACCCATACAGTTTTTGCACACCCCACAACGGGAGAGGTATTGCATGAGGCGGCGTTGGATCTTTCTATCGGTTGCATTCATGCATAGGTATGAAAAAGGAGAGTACGGTAAGTGAAGAAAAGCTGGTTCAGACGAATTGTAAGTTGTGTTTTGCTGATCGTATGTGTAACTATGTTTTTCCCGGTTCCGGGAAGAGCGGAAAAATGTAGGCAGCGAATAAAGGTCGGCTATTATGAAAGTGAGAATTTTCAGAAGGGAAAGTCCGATAAGGAGCCGAAAAGCGGATACAGTTATGAATATCTGCAAAAGATTGCCTACTATACCGGATGGAGTTATGAGTATGTATATGGAGATTGGTCTGAACTCTATGACATGTTTGTAGAGGGAAAGATTGATTTAATGGCCGGGCTGTCCAAAACCGAGGAACGGGAAGGAAAAATGCTTTTTCCCAAACAGGAGATGGGAGCGGAAAACTATTTCCTCTACACGGATGAAGAGCGTTTTTTTGACGGAAATAAGCGACAGAACTGGGATGGCAAGCGAATCGGCGTGATTGAGAATAGCCTGATGACCAGTTGCGTTATGGAGTGGGCGCGGGAGAATCAGATTTCCCCCAAGCTGATTTATTTCAGTGATTTCGGAAAAAGGGATAAAGCCTTTGCGGAACGACGAATCGATGTGATTGCGTCTACGGATAACAGCATTACATCGGAGAGCGGTCTGAGTATGGTGGCGAAGGTGGGAGAAAGCCCCTTTTATTTGGCTGTTTCCACGAAAAAACCTGAGCTTTTGGAGGAATTAAATCTGGCCCTGGAAAAGATTCAGATGGGAGGATATTCCTTTAATCAGAGCTTAGAGAAAACATATTTTTCCAATACATTACGAAAAAAACTTTCAGAAGATGAGGAGGAATGGGTCAAAAACCATTCCTTACTTGTCGTTGGATATATGGATAATTTTCTCCCGTTTTGCGGAGAAGACAAAAACGGAAATGCCACCGGCGTAATGACAGAGATTTTCGACGAAATCTGGAGCCGGTTTCATTTAAAGGATCGGGTTAAGATTCGATATGTGTCCTACAAAGATCAAGGGGAATTATACGACGCGGTGAATGAAGGAAAGGTGGATGTAGCATTCCCTATCTATCTGGACATCTGGAATTCCGAGCAAAATAATCTTTTTCAAACGGACAGTATTGCGGCTTCGGGAATTGATATAATTTTCCGGGAAGATTACACGGCAGAAACGGACAAGAAAATTGCCATTAATCGTAATAATCGGATGATGCAGGAATTTGTGAAAAAGTGTTACCCTTCATCGGAGATTCATTTATATGATTCCGTGGAGGAATGTCTGGATGCGGTGTTAAACGGTAAAGTGAGCAGCACCCTCATCAACGGCTATCGTACCAACGGTATTTTGAATGAAAAAATGAGTGCGGCGCTGAATGTGGCTGCTGTTCCGCAACAGTTTTCCATGGGTATGGGAGTGAAAAAAGGAGAAAGCAAGTTGGTTTCTCTGTTGAACCATGGTCTTGGGCTTTTGGATTCGGATTTTGTATACTTACGAACCTATCGCTACGGCGTGAAAGAGCGTGGTCAAAATGTGGAAGATATTATTCAAAAGTACATTGTGACCATCCTTATTACTCTGTTGGTGATTTTGGGACTGAGTGTGTTTATTATCATTGTTTCCAATCTGTATCGAAAGGCTGTGGATGCAGAGCGGGAGTTAAAAGATGCAACCTATACCAAACAAACGGTGTTGTATTCCCTTGGTGCGGCAATTTGGACTATGCGGTGTCATCCGGACGGTACCATTACGGAATTCCAGAATAGTGAAGAATTACGGAAAATGTTGGGATATACCAAAGAAGAATATCCGGATGATATGGAATTTGCAAAGGAGAATATCCATCCGGATGATTGGCCAAACATCGTAGAAGAAGACGTAAAAATCTGCAAAGACTTTTCGGAAACCTTTGATACCCAGTGGCGTGTCAGAATGAAATCCGGTGAATATAAGTGGTTTCGGGCAGTAGGACGTATTGCGGAGGGAACGGACGGATTATTCTATGGAGCCCTTTTGGATGTAGATGAGCAGCGGCAGGCGGAGTTACAGGCAGAAGAAGCTCGTAAAGAAAAAGCGAAGTTGGAAGAAGCCATGAATGCGGTTTACCGGGCTTTGGGAAGTGCTCAGTGGCAACGGGATTTTGACAGAGAAGGAAACCTGACGGGTATTCATCTTAGCAGAGAATTTATTAGGCTTCATGGATATGATTCCTATGAAAAGGCACCCCAGACATCCGAAGAATGGTTGGAAGTGGTGCACCCGGAAGATCGAGATGCCGTAGAAAAATTCTTTATGGTTCCGGGAAATCGTACGGAGGATAATGCGCCTCTTAGTATGATTTATCGGGTGAAAGGGCAGGGAGGAGAATACCGTTACTTAAAGTCCAGTGGGCAGTCAGTGTTTAGGGCAGACGGAACGGTAAAAAGCGTATACGGTGCGGTAATGGATGTGCATGAGCAGGAAATGGCGCACCAGAGTATGATGAAGGCTATAGAGCTGGCAGAATCGGCCAATAAAGCAAAAACAGCCTTTTTATTCAACATGTCTCACGATATCCGGACGCCAATGAATGCCATTATCGGTTTTGCGGAGTTAATGGAGTTGCATTGGGGAGATGATAACCTTACAAAGGGTTATCTGAAGAAGTTGAAATCTGCCAGTGAATTCCTTTTATCCTTAATCAACAATGTATTGGAACTTGCCCGGATTGAAAGCGGTAAGATGACTTTGGACGAGAAGCCTTGCCGAATGGATGCTGTTGTAGACGATATCTGCAACGTTATGGAAGGCACTTTTAAGAAAAACGGTCAGCAGTTCAAGAAGGAACTGAACCTTTCTCACGCCACGGTGTATGCGGATGAAACCAAATTACGGGAAATTTTATTAAATGTATTAAGCAATGCGGCAAAATATACACCGGAGGGTGGCTGTATTACCTATACCGTAACGGAAGAACCGAAGGAAGAAGATGGCGTGGTATGGGTAATCAGTACCATTACAGATACCGGTATCGGAATGAGCGAAGAGTTTTTGCCCCATGTATTTGAGGAGTTTTCCAGAGAGGAAACGACGGCAAACAATCCGGTGGTTGGAACCGGTTTGGGTATGCCCATTGTGAAACAGCTGGTGGAGCGGATGCAGGGGTCCATTGAGGTGGAGAGTAAGCTTGGAGCAGGTTCTACCTTCCGAATTCTGATTCCTCATCGTATCGCGGATGATATTACAAGAGACGATAATGCGCAGCTGACAAAAGAGCAGATGCGGGAAATGTTTGCGGATAAACGTGTTCTTTTGGCGGAGGATAATCCGTTGAATGCTGAGATTGCAAAGGCGATTTTAAGGGACAAAGGCTTTTTGGTGGAGCATGTTAAGGATGGCGAGGAATGTCTGAAGCGGGTGCAGGAAGCGGATGCAAGATATTTCGATGTAATCCTGATGGATATTCATATGCCGAAAATGAATGGCTATGAAGCCACCCGTGCAATACGAAAGCTGGAAGATGAGGAAAAGGCAAATATTCCGATTTTTGCCGTGACGGCTAACGCTTTTGAGGAAGATAAGAAGGAGGCCATGGCGGCAGGTATGAACGGTCATTTGGTGAAACCTCTCGATGTAAAGCGAATGATGCAAACGTTGGCTGAGTTATTTGAGCGGGAGTAAGAAGATATAAGGAGTATTATGTTTACTGCAATTAAAAAGAAATATATTGGAGATAAGGCGTTTTATAAGCGTTATATTATGCTGGCAACGCCTATGATCATTCAGAATGCCATTACAAATTTTGTCAGTTTCTTGGACAACATAATGGTGGGACAATTGGGTGAAGAAGCCATATCTGCAGTCGCAACGGTAAATCAGCTTATCTTTGTGTTTTATCTGGCGGTATTTGGAGCGGCGGCAGCTGCCGGAATTTACGGGGCCCAGTATTTTGGAAAAAAAGATTACAAAGGGCACATGTACACCTTCCGGTTCAAATTGTATATTTTAGCCATTGTGGTGATTCTCGCTGTTAGTCTATTTATGACAAAAGGCGGTGATTTGATTTCCCTGTTTTTAACGGATAATACAGGCGCCAGGGAAAAGGCTATGGCATTGGGAATGGATTATCTTGGTATTATGGTAGTGGGACTGGTTCCTTTTGCAATTAATCAAGCTTATGCCAGCACCATTAAGGAAACCGGTCAGACCATTGTTCCTATGGTGGCAGGTATGATTGCCGTAGGAACCAATGCAGTACTGGATTACCTGTTGATTTTTGGAATCGGTCCTTTCCCGGAAATGGGAGTAAGAGGAGCGGCTTTGGCAACGGTGATTGCCCGATTTATTGAAACTACTGTGATTGTTGCCTGGGCACATGGACATAGAGATAGGAATTGCTATTTGGTAGGCGCCTATACCGGTTTGGGACTTCCAAAGGAGATTTTGACAAAGATTCTTGTAAAGGGTACGCCTCTTATGTTGAATGAAATTTTATGGGCGGCAGGAATGAGCATGGTTACCCAGTGTTATTCTGTCCGGGGAATGAATGTGCTGACGGCAGTCAGTATATCCAATACCGTAAATAATTTGTTCAACATTGTTTTTGTACAGTTGGGAGTCTGCATCGGCATTATGATTGGTCAGATGCTTGGTGCCGGTGAATTGGAGGAGGCAAAGGATGCGGATAATAAGATGATTGCCTTCAGCGTATTCTGTTGTTGTATTATGTCCCTTATTATGTTTGCCTGTGGAAGGCTGTTTCCGCAGCTTTACAATGTGGATGCTGATATTCGCAGATTGGCGGCGCATTTTATTAGTGTACAGGCATTTTGGATGCCCTTTGCGGCCTATACCCATTGTGCATATTTTACCCTGCGTTCCGGCGGAAAAACCATTGTTACCTTCTTATTTGACTCTGCATTCCTTTGGGTGGTAATGGCACCCCTGGCCTTTGTGCTGGCACATTTTTCCGGATTACCAATTCTGACGGTATTTTTCTTGGTTCAGGGAACAGAGCTTTTAAAGGTGATTGTGGGATATTTCATGGTACGAAGCAATGTTTGGGTTGTTCAGATGGTGTAAAAGAGCATTATAATACGGAGCCGGTATCTATATCTTGAAGCGGAGGCAACCTTCGATTGCCCCCGCTTTCAAAATATAGATACCGGCTCATGTTCTAATACTACAATTAATCTTTCTTTTTATGTGTGAGTTTATAGATTAGGCTATATGCCCAGAATAGTACCGGAATTACAATGGTGGCATAGATACATGCCAGGAAGTATTGGCCGGCATTGGGGCTAGCGGTTAAACTTGCTATAAGGGTCAGAACATACAGACTGACCAGAAATACAACGCCAAGTAAGGCGAGAATACGTTTCAGTTTCATAAAGACTCCTTTGATTTTTTCTTTGCCTATTATATCACAGCTGCATGGGACGAGCAAGCCCGGAGGATTATTGGGGGACACGGGGCAATAACAGACTCATGACAAATTGTCATAGGTGATATTTGGAATACTAATTGATTAATTAAAAATCTTGATTGAAAGACGATGAACAAACGATATAATTATATTGTATAAAGAAAAATACATAGGAGGAGTATTAGTATTATGAGAAAGAAATCTCTAGCTTTATTTCTGACAGCAGCTATGGCAATTAGTTTATTTGTCGGATGTGGTCAGGACAAATCTACATCATCCAAGGATGATAGCAAAAAAACAGAGGAGGCTGCACAGGCGAAGTCTGACTCTGCAATTATGTTCTGCGGTTCTACATCTCTTTATCCGATTATGTCATCTTTGGCATCTTCTTTTACAGAACAGTATGAGACCTGGAACAATGTGGATGCATCCCTTCCGGAGAAGAACATTTCTATTTATGTGGCACCGGGTGGATCCGGCGTAGGTATCAGCGCAGTAGAAGGGGGGACTGCCGATTTCGGTATGGTTGCCCGTACTGTAAAAGATGAAGAAAAGCAGGCACTTGGAGATGGTTATCAGGAATTCGTGGTTGCGAAAGATGCATTGACCGTATCCGTAAATGCCAAGAATCCAATTGCAGATAAAATGGATAGTCTGGATACTGAAACCATTCGCAAAATTTTTGCGGGAGAGATTACAAAATGGAGTGAAGTAGATTCTTCTCTTTCAGATGAAACTATCAATGTTTATATTCGCGATCTTTCCGGTGGCGCTTATGAAGTTTTCCAGAAAGCCATTATGGGAGACAGTGTTATTACTGCATCTGCAACCCAGTCTGCGTCCATGACAGAATTGGCAACCAACGTAGCCGGAGATGAAAACGGAATCGGTTATGTGGGATTTGGCGCATATAATATGGCAAATCAGAATGAAAAAACTTTGGTTGCAATGAAAGTTGACGGTGTAGAGGCTACAGAAGAAACAATTTTAAGTGGCGATTATACGGTTCAGAGACCGGTTCTTTTCTGCACAGGAAAAGAGATTACAGATATTCAGCAGAAATTTATTGATTATATTTTCTCTGAAACAGGATATAAAGTTGTAGAAGAAAACGGATATATTCCGGCTTTTACCGTAAAATAAAAAGTGAGGATGATCCCGGGTGCATAGCGCCCGGGAAATTTTAAACATGAAGAAGACAGGAAACAGAATTTTTCGATTTATATTGGGCAGCTTTACGTTGCTGACCTCGTTGGCGCTGGCATTTGTAATAATTTTTATAGTGAAAGAGGCACTTCCCACTTTTCAGAATGTTTCCCTGAAAGAGTTTTTGCTGACCGGTGACTGGATGCCTATAAGCGGAATCGGAAACGGCCCACGATTTGGAATACTTAATTTTCTTGCAGCAACGATTTTTGTTTCTTTTCTGGCCATACTGATAGCCGGTGTGGTGGGAATCGGAGCAGCGTTGTTCTTGTCTTGCGTGGCGACAGATAGAATGAGAGGCGTATTATATCCGTTTATTGATCTTTTGGCGGGAATACCGTCTGTGGTATATGGTTTTGTTGGATTGACTGTGCTTGTAAAGCTTTTTCTAAAAGCGGGAGTGCGTACAGGATCCTGCGTTTTGGCTGCGGCAATTTTGCTGGCGGTAATGTTGCTCCCCTATTTGGTTTCCGCTGTGAGCGAAACCCTCTTGAAAAATAAAGACGCCTATCTGAAGGCGGCGGATGCATTGGGAGTGGATTCTTGGTACACAATTTGTGGAATAGTACTTCCGGCATCCTTTAAAAATATTTTGGCTGCAATGATTTTGGCTATTGGACGTGCTATGGGAGAAACAATGGCAGTAATGATGGTTATTGGGAATGCTAATCTTTTTCCAACCTTGCTTGGAAAAAGTGAAACAATTGCAGCTGTTATTGCATTGGAGATGGGAACTGCGGTGAACGGAAGTACCCACTTTCATGCATTGTATGCAGCAGGATTGGTGCTAATCATTGTATTGATGGGGATTAATTTTGGAATCAACGCTTTAAGAAAGCGATTTATATAAAGATATCCGGGAGAGAAAAGATGCATTTTCGAAGCTTTATTATTCGGCTATGGGCCTATGTTGGGATGGGGCTGGTAGCCGGGGTGATTGTTTTTTTGTTTGGTTATATCTTTTATAAAGGCGGTGCCTGTATTTCCTGGGAGTTTTTAACCCAGGCACCGGCAGGCGCAATGTTGGGACAGGAGGGAGGCATTTTCCCTGCGATAACCGGAAGTCTGGCATTTACTCTGACGGCAGTAGTGATAGGAGCGGTACCGGCTATAGCCACAGCTTTGTGGATTGTGTTTTTTTGCCACAGCAAGCGGCTGGAAGAAATTTTACATATTGTAATACAGTGTATCGCTGGAGTTCCATCTATTGTTCTGGGATTGTTTGCGTACAGCCTTTTTGTTAGAGATTTGCAGTTCGGTCGTTGCATTTTATCCAGTGGCATTGCCCTTGGAATCATGGTTTTGCCTTTTATTGAAGTGCGTGCCGAAAAAGCGTTTCGGGAACTTCCGCAGCAGATGATACATGCAGTTTATGCTTTGGGGTGTACGAAGACCCATGCTATGCTGACTGTAGTATTGCCGGCGTGCAGAGCGGAACTTTTTTCCGGAATTATTCTGGGTGGATGTTATGCTATGGGGGCAACAGCACCAATGATTTTTACAGGTGCAGTTGCGTATGCTTCAAATCCCACCAGCATTTTAAAACCGGCAATGGCGCTACCTTTACATCTTTATTTGTTGGTGGCTCAGGGGACGGCCTCGTTAGGAATTGCTTATGGAACGGCATTCGTGATGATGGCGGTTATTCTAATCAGCAATATGTTGGTAACAATTTATGCAAGAAGGAGGCAACGGGCATGGAAACAATAATGGATGTACGGAATTTAACGGTTTCCTATGAAGGAAAAGCGGCGTTGAAAGACGTTACGGTTTCCTTCCCGAAAAATGAAATCACAGCAATTATTGGACCTTCGGGATGCGGAAAGACCACACTTTTACAAAGTTTAAATGGTTTGATTACAGAAATATCCGGAGTTCGATGTTCAGGAGAAATACAGTTAGAGGGACAGTCTATAGACGGAATTTCAAAAGAAGTACTGCGAAAGAGGGTAGGCATTGTTTTTCAGACCCCAATGCCATTTCCTTTCTCCGTGTATAAAAACCTTACTTACGCGCCAAAATATTATGGTATTCATAAAAAATCGGAGCTTGACAGGATTGTGGAGGAAAAACTTCGTATGGTGGGTTTGTATGAAGAAATTCAAAATGATCTTCATAAAAGCGCATTAAAGTTTTCCGGAGGACAGCAGCAACGAATCTGCATAGCCAGAGCACTTACGGTTGAACCGGAGGTGATTTTGCTGGATGAACCCTGTTCTGCGTTAGATGTACAGAGTACAGCAGTGATTGAAAAGACTCTTTTAGAACTGAAAAAGAGATATAGCTTAATTATTGTGACGCATAATATTGCTCAGGCAAAACGACTTTCAGATAGGGTTGTTTTTCTAAAAGATGGAAGAATGGTGGAAACAGCCAAAACCTCAGAGTTTTTTGCTGAACCGAAGGAAAAGGAAAGTCAGGAATTTTTAGGAGGAATGTTTGGATGATACAAGTAGAGATCCCGGGACGCCAGGACGTAAAAGTTGAACATCTGGTGCTTGATTATAATGGAACCGTAGCCAAGGATGGAGAATTGATTGATGGCGTTGCAGAACGTTTATTAGAATTGAAAGAACTGGTGGATGTACATATACTTACGGCAGATACTTATGGAACCGCAAGAAAGCAATGCGAGCCGTTGGGAGTTTTTGTAGATACTTTTCCAAGAGCCAATGCGGCAGAGTGCAAGGTGGAAATTGTTCGGAATTTGAAAGAAAACAGAATGTGTATTGGAAATGGGTTTAATGATGTTTTGATGTTTGATGAAGCGGAATTTGCTGTTGCCGTTTTGGAGGAAGAGGGAACCTATGCAGGACTTCTTTCCCATGCAGACGTTGTGACAAAAGGTATCGTAGACGCTTTAGATTTACTATTAAAACCAAATCGATTAAAAGCCACACTAAGGACGTAGAAGCTAAACATAAGTGGATTGTCAGTATGGGGAAAAAGATGAAAAAAGGACAAAAGTCCCTTGACGTCTTTGGTTTATAGCAATATAATAAGCAACGTATGAAGAATACAAGACAGTTCGTTTGCACCATCCTGTCTATAAACAAAACCAGGGCTGTTTTTAGTGAGTAATTTTGCGAAACTAAGGCAGGCCTTGTGCCTGCCTTTTTTGTGAGAAGATATTTGTTAAGGAGGATTCAATGTACTACTTAGAAGCAGAAGCCAGCATGGACGCAGCACATTTTCTGGCGGGATATCAGGGAAAATGCGGCAATATCCACGGACACCGGTGGCGTGTTCTTGCCAGAATCGGTGGGGAAACGTTGAAAGACGATGAGCAGAGCCGAGGAATGCTGGTGGATTTCGGACAACTGAAAGAAGATTTGAAGCAGGAAGTGGATTATTTTGATCACTCCTTTATTATAGAAAAGAACACGTTGAAGCCGGAGACGGTGAAGGCTTTATTGGCAGAAGAGTTTCTGCTTCGGGAAGTGGACTTTCGTCCCACTGCGGAGAATTTTGCAACGTACTTTTATAATCAAATGAAGAAACGCGGCTATCAGGTGCAGGAGATTGCCGTATATGAAACACCGAATAACTGCGCGTGTTATAGCGAGGTGTAGGAATGCAGACATATAAGGTAGTGGAGAAATTTGTAAGTATCAACGGGGAAGGGCAGAATGCAGGAAAGATAGCAGCCTTTATTCGTTTTGCAGGATGTAATTTAAATTGCAGCTTTTGTGATACCAAGTGGGCTAATGAAGAAGCGGTACCATGCACAGAAGAAACAGCAGAAGAGATTGTGGATTATATAAAAGAGAAAAATGTACGCTTCGTAACATTAACCGGCGGGGAGCCTCTTTTACGGGAAGGAATGGCAGAACTTACCAGAGCCCTTTTGGAAATCGAGGGATTGACCATTGAATACGAAACCAACGGAAGCGTATCTTTAGCGGAAATGGATGCTATAAGACGGGCGAAGAATGCTGAAGACAGAGTGCTTTTTACTATGGACTACAAGCTTTTGGTAAGCGGTATGGAAGAGCACATGAAAAAAGATAATTTTGCCCATTTGCTTCCGAAGGATACGGTGAAATTCGTGGTGGGAAGTATGGAAGACTTAGAGCGGATGCGTAAGATTATCAAGGCTCATGAGTTAAGTTATAAGTGTGGATTATATGTAAGTCCGGTATTTGGAAAAATCGAACCGGCAGACATTGTAGACTATATTATTGCAAATGAGTTAAATGAAGTAACCATGCAGTTACAGATGCACAAGTTTATCTGGGATCCGGATAAGAGAGGGGTATAAAATGGCAATCGACAGAAAAGCAATCGAAGAACATATTCGTGGTATATTAGTGGCTTTGGGAGAAGACCCGGACAGAGAAGGTCTGATTGATACACCAAAGCGTGTGGCAAAAATGTATGAAGAAGTTTTTGCCGGTATTCAGTACAGTAATGATGAAGTGGCAACCATGTTTGACAAGACCTTTGAGGACGATTTGGATTTAGAAGGCAATTACAAGGACATGGTTGTGGTAAAAGATATTGACATTTTCAGCTATTGTGAGCATCACATGGCGCTGATGTACGATATGAAGGTGGCAGTTGCCTATATTCCAAACGGCAAGGTTATCGGATTAAGTAAAATTGCCCGCATTGCAGACATGGTGGGAAGACGTCTTCAATTACAGGAACGTATTGGTACCGATATTGCGGATGTTATGCAGAAAATTACGGAATCCAAGGATGTGGCGGTTATTATTGAGGGATGCCACAGTTGTATGAGTGCCAGAGGAATTAAAAAGAGCCAGGCGAAGACCGTAACCACAACTTTGCGTGGAGCATTTCAGGATGATAAGGAACTGCAGATGCGTCTGCAGATGTCCTTAAACAGTCGTGATTAAGAAAAATGAGGTGACAAACTATGAAAGCATTGGTTTTATCAAGCGGCGGTGTGGATTCCACAACCTGCCTGGGAATGGCCATTGAAGAATACGGAAAAGAGAATGTAATTACCCTGTCCATGTGGTATGGACAGAAGCATGAAAAAGAACTGGAAGCAGCAAAAAAGGTGGCGGAATACTACGGTGTAGAACATTTGGCATTGGATCTTTCCAAGATTTTTACCTACAGTGACTGTAGCCTTTTACAGCACTCCCATAAGGAAATTCCTACAGAGTCCTATGATAAGCAGATTGCAGAGGCGGATGGCAAACCGGTATCCACTTATGTACCTTTCCGAAATGGATTGTTTTTATCCTGTGCAGCCTCCATTGCATTATCCAAGGACTGTCAGGTGATTTATTACGGAGCCCATAAGGATGATGCGGCAGGAAGTGCATATCCTGATTGTAGTGTGGATTTCAATGATGCCATGTCAAAAGCGATTTATGAAGGTAGCGGAAAACAACTTAGTGTAAAAGCGCCTTTAGTGAACTGGAACAAGGCAAGGGTGGTACAGGAAGGACTGCGATTAAAGGTGCCGTATGAACTGACCTGGAGCTGCTACGAAGGAAAAGACAAACCCTGTGGTGTTTGCGGAACCTGCATTGATCGGGCAAGAGCTTTTGAAGAAAACGGAGTGAAGGATCCGGCGTTACAGTAAAAGCCGGATGAACAAGAAATAGAATGGATGGTAGAAATATGAGTGGAAGAAGTAAAGAAGAAACCAAGGGAGTAACCCTTTTAGGAAATCAGGGAACCAAATATCCGGATAACTATGCTCCGGAAATGCTGGAGACTTTTGTAAATAAGCATCCGGGCAACGATTATTTTGTAAAGTTTAACTGTCCGGAATTTACCAGTCTTTGTCCCATTACCGGACAGCCGGATTTTGCAAATATTATTATTTCCTATGTGCCGGATACGTTGATGGTAGAAAGCAAGTCCTTGAAACTGTATTTGTTTAGCTTCCGCAATCACGGAGACTTCCACGAGGATTGCGTAAACATCATTATGAAGGATCTCATTAAGTTAATGGAGCCCAAGTATATTGAGGTATGGGGCAAGTTCACTCCACGTGGAGGAATTTCCATCGATCCTTATTGTAACTATGGAAAACCGGGAACCGAATGGGCAGAAGTAGCGAAAAAACGCTTGTTTGAACATGATATGTATCCCGAGAGAGTAGATAATCGATAAAAAATGAGAAACACAGAATTGACAAAATTTCACATAATTTATATAATAAGTAAGGTTGCTGTTATCAGCAACCTTAACTTATGGAAAAGTATATCCCAATTTTGCTTTTTCATGTAAACAATTTTTTATTTGATGGAGGAACTATGGAAAATCTATTCAAACTGAAAGAAAACGGTACTACCGTGCGTACTGAGATTGTAGCCGGTCTTACCACATTCATGACCATGGCGTATATCATCGCCTTGAACCCTAACCTTTTAACCAACTTCGGTGCTGATGGCGGTCCGGAGCTTTGGAACGGTGTATTTTTAGCTACCTGTCTTGCTTCTGCAGTAGGTATGTTTGTAATGGCATTTTTGGCAAACAAGCCTTTTGCTATGGCACCGGGTATGGGACTTAACAGCTTTTTTGCTTATGTAGTGGCAAATATTGTGTCCATTACCGGAATGAGCTATGTGGCATCTTTCCAGGCAGCTCTTTGTATTATTTTAATTGAAGGTGTCGTATTCTTTATTTTATCCGTGTTGAATATCCGTGATAAAATCGTAGAAGGAATTCCTCTTGGAATTCGTCTTGGAATTTCACCGGCAATCGGACTTATGCTTTTAAACATCGGATTGGGTTCCAATGCGGGAATTTATTCCGAAGCAGGCGGACCGTTCTATGTAATGCGTGATTTCTTCGGAGCATTGACTACCGGATTTGCAAAGAAGACCATGGGAAGCGGATACAATGCAATGGTGCTTACCGTTGTAACCATGTTTGTGGGATTGTTTATTATTGTAGTGTTAGCACATAGACAGGTAAAAGGTGCCGTTTTAATCGGTATGCTTTGCGCAAGTATCATTAACTGGATTGGACAGGCAACCGTGCTTCATACCAACCCGTTTGCATCCCTGAATGATCCGAAGGCATTTATTCCGCAGTTTGGCGCAATGGCAAGTACCACTTTGTTTAAGTTCAACTTCTCAGGACTTATGGAGCTGGGAATGGCAACCGTAATTACTTTGATTCTTACCTTCTGTATCATTGATATGTTTGATACGATTGGTACATTAGTTGGTACTGCATCCCGTGCAGGTATGGTAGATGCTGAAGGCAATATGCCGCAGATGAAGGAAGCACTTCTGGCTGACTCCATCGGAACACTTGCCGGCTCTTTAACCGGAACCTCTACCGTAACCACTTTCGTTGAGTCTGCATCCGGTGTAGAAGCAGGCGGACGTACCGGACTTACTGCACTGGTTACAGGTATTATGTTCCTTGCCTGCATGTTTATCGCACCAATCGCAGGAATCATTCCGCCGGCAGCAACTTCTTCCGCATTAATTTATGTAGGACTTTTAATGCTTAGCGGACTTAAAAAGATTGATTTTGATGATATGTCTCAGGCAATGCCTGCAGGACTTATGTTAATCGCTATGCCGATTTCCGGTTCCATCGGACATGGTATCGGTCTTGGAATCATTTCCTATACCGTATTGAAGGTATTTACCGGAAAGGCAAAAGAAGTACATGTGTTGACCTATGTGATTTCAATTTTATTCCTTTTGAAATTCTTTGCAATGATTGGTCAGCAGTAGTTTACAGCGTATGTAAAATGCTATATAATGAGAAAAGGCACCACGGCTTATGTCGTGGTGTTTTTTAAAAAGGAGGAAGGAAAATGGAGAACAGATTAAATTTTGCTTCGGATTATTTAGAAGGGGCGCATCCGGTAATACTGCAGCGTCTTATGGAGACCAATCTTTTAAAAACGCCGGGATACGGAGTGGATGAAATCAGTGAGGCTGCAAGAGAAAAGATTCGAAAGGCCTGCGAGGCGCCGGAAGCGGAAGTGCATTTTCTTGTGGGAGGCACCCAGGCAAATGCCACCATGATTGATGCCTTTTTACGGGGCTATCAAGGGGTTATCGCAGCGGAAACGGGGCATATTAATGTTCATGAGTCCGGAGCCATTGAAGCCGGCGGACACAAGGTTTTGGGACTACCCCAAAAGGATGGAAAAGTCAGTGCAGATACCATCAGGGAGTATCTTGAGAACTTTTTTGCAGATGAAAGCTTTGAACACATGGTAATTCCGGGGATGGTGTATTTATCCCAACCTACGGAATACGGCACCTTGTACTCTAAGGCGGAACTTACGGCGATTAAAGACGTATGTAAGGAGTACAATTTGCCTCTATACATAGATGGAGCAAGACTTGCTTATGCTTTAGCCTGTCCGGAAAATGATGTAACCTTACCGGATTTGGCCAAGCTTTGCGATGCTTTTTATATTGGGGGAACCAAATGCGGAGCCTTGTTTGGGGAAGCAGTAGTTGTGCCAAAGAAAGGCAGCATTCCCCATTTATTTACAACTGTGAAGCAACATGGAGCATTGCTGGCAAAAGGGCGTATTGCAAGCTTACAGTTTGACGTGATGTTTACCGATGGTTTGTATGAAAAAATGGGAGAAAACGGCATTCGCCTTGCAAATCATATCCGACAGGAGCTTTTAAACAAAGGATATACCCTGGCGTTTCCGTCTCCAACCAACCAGATTTTCGTGCTCTTGGAAAAAAAGAAAGTTCAGGAGATTTCCGATAAAGCGATTTTAAGCTTCTGGGAGAACACGGATGAAGAACATAGTATCATGCGGATTTGCACCAGTTGGGCCGCCAGGGAGGAAGAAGTGGAGGAACTGCTGGAAGTATTATAATTTGAAACGGCCGCGATTAATATCGCTTGCGTGGTGTGCGTATTTATGTTACAATACCCTTTGCGTGGCAAAACGCCCACAGTATTACAAGAAAGATAGGATGATAATATGGCATTATTAGAGCAGTGGAGAGGGATTGCTTATAATGAACAGGCAAATCCTCAGGAGTTACAGAGATTTTGGCAGAGATATTTTGTAAAAGAGACAGGCGTTTATGAGAAACTTCTGGCTGACCCGGATACCGAAGTAAAGGGTACTGTAAAAGAGCTTGCAGATAAATTTGAGTTGGAAGTGCTGGCTATGACCGGTTTCTTAGATGGAATCGACGAAAGCCTGGTAGAACCGAATCCAATTGAAACCATGGAAGAGGACACCGTAGTAAGCCTGAAATTCGATAAAGAAAAGCTTTATAAGAACATGGTAAAAGCGAAGGCAGACTGGTTATACAATCTGCCACAGTGGGAGAACATTTTCTCTGAAGAGAAGAGAAAAGAACTTTACAAAGAGCAGAAATCTTCCACTACCATTCGTGTGGGCAAGAAGGTTGGACGTAACGAGCCATGTCCATGCGGAAGCGGCAAGAAGTACAAACATTGCTGCGGTAAAAACGCATAAGAGAATTAACAAAATTAACATCCTTTTGGCAGGAAAAACCGCCGAAAGGGTGTTTTTTTGAAATGTTTGTGACAAATGGCGGGAAACAATTTTCAGAAAGTTCTAAATATGATAGAATAAATCAAATTGATGAAGGTGCGGTTTTGTTATCTAAATATTTTTATCATAGGAGGACAAGCTATGGATTTAGAGTTAAGTCAGCGTAGAGAGAAGAATACCTTAGGTGCAGTTATGAACCTGGTAATCGCGGTCAGTGTTGTACTTGTTACTGGAATGGAACTGGCACAGATTCGATCAGTTGCCATTATTATCCGTTTGGTGGTTGGTGTTTTGGATATTGTGGCAACCCTTGTTACCCTGAAGGCGTTGCGGGATTCCGAAAGCTTCCGTCATGTTTGCGGAATCGGAATGGGAGTTTTATCGATAGCAGTACTTGCTACCAGTACCCAGCCTTTTACGTTGGTATTTGTATTTCCGATAGCCGTACTGGTTTTGATTTTCCAGAACATGCAGATGACCACGTTAGGCGGCGGTATGGCGCTGGTAGAAGCAGTTGGATACATGGCATATTGTGTGTTTAAGGGAACCGTAGGAATACAACCGGCCATTGTAAACGTAGGTGTGGTTTGTATTACCGTATATCTTTGCTATCGTGTTACAAAGCTCATGAGTGCCCATGGTGAAGAGACTATTAATGCGGTGAAAGAAGGCGCTGCAGGCCAGACCAAGGTGGCAGAGCAGATTGTTCACCTTGCAGATCAGTTAAATCAGAAATTCCAGGATGCTCAGGAAGTATCCGATAATTTAAACAGCTCCATGAAGGAATCCTATGTGGCCATGGAGGGTATTGTAAACAGTACCAGAGTCAATGCGGAAGCCATTGTACAGCAGACAGATAAGACCTCCGATATTCAGAACAGTATCGAAGAGGTTGGAGATGAAAGCCAAAGAATGGAAGAGGTTTCCGAAAAGACCAATGCAACCGTTAAAGAAGGCGTTGCACTGATTAAGCAGTTAGAGCAGCAGGCAGAAGAGGTTGTTAAGATTAACGTTCGAACCAGAGAGACGACTCAGGGATTAAACGAAAGTATTAAGGACGTTGAGGCTATTACAGCAACCATTCTCGGTATTTCCAATCAGACCAACCTGCTTGCGTTAAACGCATCCATCGAGGCAGCAAGAGCCGGTGAGGCAGGACGAGGCTTTGCGGTAGTTGCAGACGAAATTCGTCAGTTGTCCGAAGGAACCAAGGATGCTACGGAACAGATTACAACCATTATCGATCGTCTGGCAAGAGATGCGGAGGTTGCAGCTGACAGTATGACCCAGTCTGCAGAGTACGCAGATAAGCAACATGAACTGATTAATGAAACCGGAACCAAACTGGTGGATATTAAGTCAGAAACAGAAGTATTATATGACGGTGTTATTCAGGTTCGTAAGTCTGTGGATAACGTTATTGAGGCAAATTCAGCCATTATGGACAGCATTACCAATCTTTCCGCTACCGGCGAAGAGGTTGCGGCATCTACCGATACCACCATGCAAGTCAGCGATGCCTGCATGAAGGACTTAGAGCAGATGAACAAGTTGTTATCAGAGATTCACAAGATTTCCAACCAGATGCAGGAACTGGCAGTTAAACAGTAATAACTATGAAATTTAAGTATTGCAGAATCCAGGGCAAAGAGTTGGCGGCGAATACCCGAACCGCAAAGGGAATTTTCAGCATGTTGAATAAGATGGTGGAAGACGGGGTTATGGAAGAGGAGGATGAGGGCCTTTTCCATGAAATCGACGAGTGGTTTGCGGAGGAATTACCCTGGCCGCCTCAGTGTAAACGACAGGAAAAGGTAATTTGTTATTTTAAAACAGAGAATTCCGATATGATGATGAAGATGATTAATCCGCTTTTGTGGCTTTTGGAGCGGTACGAGCATCCTTATTATGTGGTTTATACCAATTTTCCCGGAGAGATCGTATATGAAGATGAATACCAGGTGGTTGTAAAAGTTGACGAGAACATTGTGATTGAGGATGTTCAGGCAAACTGGTCACCTGAGGATTAAAATTATCTGAAAATAATGAAAATGCGTTTACCGGTTGCACTTTTTCATAGAAAAGTGTATTATACTAGGTAGGCAAAACGTTGAAGAGAAGAGTAGAGCACAGTACGGTGTGAAGAGAGAGGGTCACCTTGGCTGGAAGTGTCCCGACATTATGTGCTTGAAGACCACCTCTGAGTGACCCCAATCCGGTCCGGTGACTCCGTTATCGTCATAATGAAGAGGCCCTTCTCGATAAGCGGAAGGAGCAACTTGGGTGGAAACGCGGTGAAATATCGTCCCTTGTATCATAGAAATGATACGAGGGACTTTTTTTATCGCACAGATGCTTCCTCGTATCATGGAAGTGGCGGATTTTGTATTCTCATGTGCGTATTATGTACACTGAAAATACGTAATAATCAATTTTATTGAGGAGGAAAGAATATGAAGATAACATTAAAAGACGGTTCCGTTAAGGAATACGCAGAAAGCAAAAACGTCTACGACATTGCCATGGATATCAGCGAAGGCCTTGCCAGAGCAGCTTGTGCAGGTAAGGTTAACGGTGAAGTTGTGGATTTAAGAACAGAGATTAAGGAAGATTGCGAATTACAGATTTTAACAGCAGCAGACCCGGAGGGACTTCGGGTACTGCGTCATACTGCATCCCATATTTTGGCAGAGGCTGTTAAGGTGTTGCGTCCGGATGCCAAGGTAGCTATCGGACCGGCCATTGATACCGGATTTTATTACGATTTCGATACCGAGCCTTTCTCCAGAGAAGATTTGGATGAAATCGAGAAAATCATGAAGAAGATTATTAAGAAGGGCAATCGCCTGACTTATTTCGAACTTCCGAGAGAAGAAGCAATCCAGAAGATGAAGGATTTGGGCGAGCCATACAAGGTAGAGCTTATTGAGGACCTTCCGGAAGGAGAAATCATTTCTTTCTACTCTCAGGGAGAAGGTTTCACCGATCTTTGTGCAGGACCTCATCTGATGAATACCAAGGGAGTAAAAGCGTATAAGCTGACTTCTTCTTCCATGGCATATTGGAGAGGCGACGAGAACAAAGCAAGATTGCAGCGTATTTACGGCTCCGCTTTTGGAACCAAGGAAGAACTGGAAGAGTATCTGGAAAGCTTAGAGGAGGCAAAACGCCGTGACCATAACCGTCTCGGACGTGAAATGGGCCTGTTTACAACTGTAGACGTAATCGGACAGGGACTTCCGCTTTTTACACCAAAGGGAACCAAGATGATTATGAAATTACAGCGCTGGATTGAGGATTTGGAGGACAATGACTGGGGTTATGTACGTACCAGAACACCGTTAATGGCGAAATCCGATCTTTACAAAATTTCCGGACACTGGGATCACTATCAGGATGGCATGTTCGTTATGGGCGATGAGGAAACAGATAAAGAGGTATTTGCCCTTCGTCCGATGACCTGCCCGTTCCAGTATTATGTATATAAGAATGAGCAGAAATCCTATCGTGATCTGCCATATCGTATGAGTGAGACCTCTACTTTATTCCGTGCAGAGGACTCCGGTGAAATGCATGGATTAACCCGTGTACGTCAGTTCACCATTACCGAAGGACATTTGGCAATCCGTCCGGATCAGTGTGGAGAAGAACTTCGCAGATGTTTGGATTTAACACGCTACATTTTAACAACTTTGGGATTACAGGATGATGTAACCTATCGTCTGTCTAAATGGGATCCGAACAACACTGAGAAATATTTGGGAGATAACGAATACTGGGAGACCACTCAGGGCGTTTTACGTGACATCTTGACAGAACAGGGTGTTACCTTTGTGGAAGCAGACGGCGAAGCTGCTTTCTACGGTCCGAAGATTGATATTCAGGCAAAGAATGTATATGGTAAGGAAGATACCATGATTACCATTCAGTTAGACTGTGCAATTGCAGAGAAATTCGATATGACCTATATTGATCAGAATGGTGAAAAAGTGCGTCCGTACATTATCCACAGAACCTCTTTGGGATGCTATGAGCGTACGTTGGCATGGTTAATCGAAAAATATGCGGGCAACTTCCCGACCTGGTTATGTCCGGAACAGGTACGTATTCTTCCGATTTCCGATAAGTTTATTGATTATGCGGAAAAAGTGGCAGAGTACCTGAAGAAAAACGGCGTGGATGTAACTGTTGATAAACGTTCCGAAAAGATTGGCTACAAGATTCGCGAAAGACGTCTGGATCGTGTACCGTATCAGTTGGTTGTAGGTGAGAAAGAGGAAGCAGACGGACTTGTTTCTGTAGGAAGTCGTTACGAAGGTGATGAAGGACAGATGACCTACGAAGAGTTTACAGACAGAATCTGTAAAGAAATCCGCACCAAAGAGATTCGCGAGATTAAAGTACAGCCGGATAAGAAGAACTAGGAGGAAAATCATGGATTACGGAATTCGTTTTCCTCATCTTCACATAAATCTGTCTCATGTGGGCAAATCCATTAATATCGGTGGCTTTACCATTGCCTATTACGGAATTGTAATTGCCATCGGTATTATGGTAGGTATTCTTTTGGCGGCGAAAGAAGCCAAAAGAACCGGACAGTCAGAGGAAGATTATATGGATTTGGCCTTGTTTGCCATTATCTTTTCGGTGATAGGTGCAAGACTATATTACGTGATTTTTTCCTGGGACAGTTATAAAGATGATTTGCTGAGCATTTTTAATCTGCGACAGGGAGGCCTGGCTATTTACGGTGCCATAATCGGCGCTGTAATCACGGTATACGCAGTTGCAAAGAAAAAAGGTAAGGCAGTGGGTCTGATGCTTGATACGGGCTGTATGGGCCTTGTGGCAGGTCAGATTATAGGACGCTGGGGAAACTTTTTTAACCGGGAAGTATTCGGTGGATATACGGATAATCTGTTGGCTATGCAGATTCCGGTGTCTGCGGTGCGAACCACCCAGGATATTACCCAGACCATGTGGGAAAATGTGCAGACCATTAAAGGTGTGGCCTACATTCAGGTTCACCCCACCTTTTTGTACGAAGGATTGTGGAATCTGGGAGTCCTGCTGTTGCTGCTTTTGTACAGAGACAGGAAGAAGTTTAACGGAGAACTTTTTATGCTGTATTTAACAGGGTATGCCTTGGGACGTTTCTGGATTGAAGGAATCCGGACAGATCAGCTTATGATTGGTAATGTGCCGGTATCTCAGCTTTTATCCGGAATTCTTGTAGTGACGCTGGTAGCCTTTGATATCTACAAGCGCAGACAGTTGGAAAAGCAGAAAATTAATAATTAAAAATCTTACATGTGGTGTAAAGCGGAAAGGAAATAATCCTCCACTTTACACCACATTTTTTTATGAGTCGACGAAAAGTCGACTTTTTTTCATTTATTTACTTTTACAAAAAATCCTTTTAATTATTGCAAAAAACCTTGATTTTCTGCGGGTTTTGGTGTATTATATGAGTGTAGGTGGAGGAAAGTGGTTGGAAATGCCACAAAGTGGTGGATAAGTTGATAACTTTGTGGAAAACACCTTTCCAGAGAAAAAACATTGTGGAAAGGCAGGTGAAGACGAATGTTCATGGGTGAATATAACCACACCATAGATGCAAAGGGACGTGTGATTGTACCATCCAAGTTCCGGGAACAGCTGAAGGACGAATTCGTCATCACCAAAGGATTTGATGGATGCCTGTATGGATATACCATGGAAGAATGGGCCAACATCGAAGAGAAGTTTAAGACACTGACACTTACAAGCAAGGACGCAAGAAAGTTTTTACGCTTCTTCTTTTCCGGAGCAGCAACCTGTGAGGTGGACAAGCAGGGAAGAATCCTGATTCCACCAAACTTAAGGGAGTACGCAGGATTGGAGAAAGATATTGTCAGCGCCGGAGTCTTTTCCAGAATTGAAATCTGGTCAAAGGATAGATGGCTTGAGAATACTTACGAGGATATGGATGAGATTGCAGAGCATCTGGCAGAGATGGGACTTAGCATCTAAGAGTTAAGAAGGAGAGAAGATGGAGTTTAAACATGTTTCGGTATTATTGAATGAGACAATCGACGGACTGAAGGTGAAACCGGATGGAATCTATGTGGATGGCACCTTGGGAGGCGCCGGACATTCTTCCGAGATTTGCAAACTGTTGACAGAAGGCGGACGACTCATTGGTATTGATCAGGACGAGGATGCCATAGCAGCCGCTACCAAGCGCTTAGAGCCCTTTAAGGAGCAGGTAACCATTGTACGAAGCAATTATTCGGAAATGGCGACAGAGCTTAAGAAACTGGGGATTGAGAAGGTGGACGGAATTCTTCTTGATATCGGCGTTTCTTCCTATCAGCTGGATGCAAGAGAGCGAGGCTTTTCCTATATGGCAGAGGATGCACCCCTTGATATGAGAATGGATAATCGCCAAAGTCTGACAGCCGAGAAGATTGTAAATGAATACAGCGAACAACAATTATTTGAGATTATTCGGGATTACGGAGAAGATCGTTTCGCAAAGAATATTGCGAAACACATTGTAAAAGCAAGACAGGAAGAACCCATTAAGACAGCAGGACAGCTTACGGATATTATTCGGGGAGCAATTCCAATGAAGGTTCAGGTAACCGGCGGACATCCTGCCAAGAGAACCTTCCAGGCAATCCGAATTGAATGCAACCGGGAATTGGATGTTTTGAAGAATTCCTTGGATGAAATGATACAGCTGTTAAATCCGGGTGGAAGATTATGTGTGATTACCTTCCATTCTTTGGAAGACCGGATTGTAAAGAATATTTTTAAAAGAAATGAAAATCCATGTACCTGCCCAAAGGAATTTCCTGTTTGTGTTTGCGGGAAGGTAAGTCAGGGACGTGTGGTAACTAAGAAACCGATCCTTCCGTCGGAGACGGAAATGGATGAGAATCCAAGAGCAAAGAGTGCGAAACTCAGGATTTTCGAAAAGAAGTAAAAGGAGTTGAGGTCAATGACAGACAACACAAAGACAAATTCAACCTATATGTATGGAGCAGCGGCACCGGTATATGTACCGGATTATGAAGGCGGCAGTACTTTTGAGGAAGCTCTGAGAGAGAGAAGAAGAAAGATGGAGCAAGAGGAGCGTCGCCGTGAATTACGCAGACAGCGTCGCGCCTTGGAGAGAGAGAAGAGAATCAGCAGAGGAAGCCTTGTGGCTATGTGTTTTGCAACCATTATGATTCTTGGTCTTTGTGCAACCTACATTGGCTTACAGTCTCGTTTAAACGAGAATAAGAACCAGATTGCAGAGTTAAAGGGCAAGGTAATTAACCTGACTCAGGAAAACGATGCACAGCAGAAGAGAATTGAAACTTCGGTAGACCTTAACGAAATTCGTAAGACAGCCAGAAAGAAGCTTCACATGGTTTACCCAAAGGAAAGCCAGATTGTATATTACCATATTGACAATACTGATTATATGGAGCAATATAAAGATATACCGAGCGGAACTGAAACTTCCATTTTGGGCTTATTATTTTCAAGATAGTCAGGAGAGAAAACATTGGCACGTAGATTTAGAGAATATCGTTTAACACGGCCGATGAGAAAGAAGATATTAGTAGTGCTGGGAATTGTATTTTCAGCACTCTTCTTTTTGATTGGCAGAATGATTTATATACAGAAGGTGGATGGCGACCGATATGAACGGATTGTACTGGATCAGCAGGAATATTCCAGCCAGTCCATTCCCTACAGACGGGGAGATATTGTAGACTGCAAGAATACGATTTTAGCCACCTCGAAGGATGTTTATAATGTGGTGCTGGACTGTCGGGTGTTAAACGCCAAGAAGGCGTGTATTGAGCCCACCATTGCGGCTCTTACATCTTGCTTCGGCATTCCGGAAAGCGACATCCGTCAGAAACTGAAAGACAACGCCAGAAGTCAGTATTGTGTTCTGGTGAAAAAAGTGGATTACGAGAAAACTAAGGCATACCGGGATTTGGAGGAGCAAAAGGACAGCAAGTTGGCAGGAGTCTGGTTTGAAAAGGAATATGTGCGGGAATATCCGTACAAAAGCGTAGCCTCCTCGGTTATCGGTTTTACTACCAAAGGAAATGAGGGAATCAATGGGTTGGAGAGAACCTACAATGATACCTTAAACGGGGAAGATGGACGGCAGTACGGATACCTGTCATCGGATAACGATTACGAGAAGACCATTATCGACGCAGAGGACGGCAAAACCATTGTTTCCACCATTGATGTAACCATTCAGTCCATGGTAGAGAAACGAATCGAGAAATTTAATAAGGAGCACACCGGATACAAGGGAAGAAAACAGGGAAGTGCTCATACGGCGGTTTTGGTAATGAATCCCAATAGCGGAGAAGTGCTGGCAATGGCACAGTATCCGGGCTATGATTTGACGAATCCCAGAGATTTGTCTCATGTCTATAGTGAGAAACAGATTAAGAAGATGTCGGATAAGAAGAAACTGGCGGTTTTGAATGATTTGTGGAACAATTTTTGCATTACCGCAACCTACGAACCGGGTTCCACGGCAAAACCGTTTACGGTTGCCATGGGATTGGACAGTGGAAAGCTAAAGGGTAAGGAAACGTATGTCTGCAACGGTTCGGAGAAGGTGGGAGATCATGTAATTCACTGTGCGAATCGAAACGGTCACGGAAAAGAAACCATTGAAAAGGCGGTTAACAATTCCTGTAACGATGCGTTGATGCAGATGGGAAAGAAGATTGGTATTTCCACATTTACCAAGTATCAGGCGATTTTTGGTTTTGGTAAAAAGACCAGAGTGGATCTTCCGGGAGAAGCCAGAACCGATACTTTGATTTACACGAAAGAGACCATGAATGCCACCTCTTTGGCAACCAACTCTTTCGGACAGAACTTCAACGCCACCATGATTCAGCTGGGAAGCGGATTTTGTTCTTTAATCAATGGAGGTAAGTATTATCAGCCTCATTTGGTAAAAGAAATCCGCAATGCGGATGGAAGTCTTTATGAAGAAATTGAGCCAACGCTGGTGAAACAAACAATTTCCAAGGAGACAAGTCGTTATCTTCGGAAATACTTATATACTACGGTAAAAGAAGGAACAGCCCACAGTGCCAAGGTGGAAGGCTATACCATGGGAGGAAAGACCGGAACGGCAGAGAAACTGCCTCGTGGAAACAAGAAATATCTGGTTTCTTTTATTGGGTTTGCTCCTGCCAATAATCCACAGGTAATGATTTACGTGATTATTGACGAACCCCATTTGAAGGACCAGGCTCAAAGCTCCCTGGCAACAAATCTGGCAAAAGAGATTTTAACCCAGGTATTGCCCTACATGAACATCTATCCGGATGAGGGTAAGAAAGGTGCGGAACCTCAAATTAAGGCACCGGAAGAAAACTACGAGGGCGGAATTTTTGAATAAATAAGTTAAGGAATAACCTCATATTCGGACTCATAAGTAATTAGGAGTCTGGATGTGAGGTTTTTTTATGAAAACATATCAGAGAGGTAAACTAATGATTTTTCTTGGAATGTCAATTCTGGGGCTTATAATTTTGACCACGCGGTTGGGGTATTTGATGATACTGGAATCCGGATACTACGAGGAAAAAGCCAGAAATCTGCATGAGAGGGAGCGGGTAATTAAAGCTCCCCGGGGAAGGATTTATGACCGGAATAATGTGGTATTGGCGGATAACAAAACGGTTTGTACGGTTTCGGTTATTCATAATCAGATTAAAGAACCGGAAAAAGTAATTGCCATGCTAAGTCGGGAACTTTCCCTTCCGGAAAAGGATGTGAGAAAACGGGTGGAAAAAGTCAGTGCCCTGGAACGGATTAAGGCGAATGTGGAGAAAAAGAAGGGAGACAGGATTTTAAGCTACGGGTACGAAGGTGTAAAGGTGGACGAGGATCAGAAGCGATTCTATCCCGGCGGTAGGTTGGCATCCAAGGTATTGGGCTTTTCCGGAGGAGACAATCAGGGTATTTTGGGACTGGAAGTGGAATATGAAAATCAGCTGCGGGGAAAAGATGGGAAAATACTGACTTTGACGGATGCAAGGGGGGAAGAAATCATAAACGCATCCAAAAGAAGAATTGAACCGGTGGCAGGGAAAGATTTATTTACTACTTTGGATGTGAATATTCAGTCCTATTGTCAGCAGGCCGCGGAAAAGATACGGAAAGAAAAGAAGGCAACTCATGTAAGCGTAATTGTTATGAATCCTCAAAACGGTGATATTTATGCCATGGTGGATGCTCCGGAATATAATCTGAATAAGCCATTCGCGGAAGGATTGTCTGTGGAGCAGTTAAATGAGCGGTGGAGAAACGGTTGTATCAACGATACCTATGAGCCGGGCTCAATTTTTAAAATCATTACCACCTGCGCCGGTCTGGAGGAGGGCGTGGTGTCTTTACAGGATCATTTTTACTGTCCCGGATACAAAATTGTGGAAGATAGACGGATTCATTGCCATAAGGTTGTAGGACATAAATCCGAGACTTTTGTGGAGGGTTTGGAAAACTCATGTAACCATGTGTTTTGTTAATTTTTCACAAAAAGAATTGTGGTTTTGGCTTGAAAAGGGATTGTTTCTTGTCGATATATAGTATATAATGTATAAATAAGTTACAAAAAGAGTTATAAATGTTAAAAAAGTGTGAAGTGGTAGCTGAGATGATTTTCGCACGGAGGATTTGAGCGAATGAGAAGAGGTATTAGCTATATTTTAGTTGCAGTAATGATGGTTTCATTAGTATGTCCGGGTTTTGTTGAGGCGATGGGACATACTATTTCTGTTGATGGAGATAATAGTGATTGGAGAAGTGCGGACGTACATTCCATTTCTGAAGGAGATTCGGATAAGTGGGGTGTTTGTTCTGATGGGAACTATGTGTATTTCTATTTTCACCAGAATAGTGGTAATGAGTGGAATTGCAGTATTCCCAATATAAAGATTACCAAGGACGGGGATGAGGGTTGGAGCAACAGTCAGGAGAGCGGCTGGGGCAAGAAGGCCGGCCTGGTTTTTGCGTATGCAAATCGCCAATATGAAGTGAAAGATGCACACTGGGGTTCTGTTTCCGGTTCCCGGGACGGAGTTTCCCTTAATGAGTCTAATCGTCCGGAGGTAGTGGAATTTGCGGTGCCACGTTCCTATTTCCCGGAAGGTGCTTTTACCCTTTCCTGTGGCGGAGCGACGGTAGCTTCTTCTGCATTCTTGGACGAAGAAGAGCCGGAAGAGCAGGCAGAGGAAGAAGAGCAGGAAAGTAAAGAAGAACAGAAAGAAGAAGAACAGCAGGCGACGGATGAGAAGGATGAGTCGGACAAGCAGGAGGAAGAAAACGCCGATGTGCAAACCGGAGATAAGGTTGGTTCTGTAGCCGGTGTATATAATGGTATTACCATTGACGGAAAGTTTGACGACTGGAGCAGCATTCAGCATTACGGATATCAGACAACCGGTTGGCGGAAAGCCTTGGAAGAGTATGCGGTTATCTGGGATGGTGACGGTGTATATATCTATTTGAAAGAAGGTACGGAGTATGATGGAGTAATTCAAGCTGTTAGTGCTCATGGTACCGGTCATTTCGCAATTCAGACAGATTTGGGACGGCTGACGAACTTTAATGTTAGCGGCTATGGAAAGAACCCGGTAATTGAGCAGATTAAGGGGGCGACCATAGCTTATGACGAACATCAGTATGAGATTCGTATCCCATCTACAGCTATAAAAGAATACAATGATACCATATCACTTATTGTATATAATGCGGATAGTGGAAAACCAAACGAGGTGTTACTGGACGGAATTGCCAATATTGGCGAAACCGGTGAAGAGGATCAGAAGGTGGGAGAATTCAACGGAATTCAGTATGATAAAGATTTCTCCGACTGGCACAGCTACAAGGGAGTGACGGAAATTGAATATTCCACAGGTGGCGGAAAGGGCGGAGATGCTGTTGGTGCGCTGTGGAAGGATGATGACAACTTGTATGGATATGTGCAGACCTATTACGATGAGGGTTACAATCGAAGCTATCAGAATCCGTATCAGGATTTTAATTTGGATGTTGCCGGTCATAAGATTCAGGTGGGAGTTTTTGAAACCAACCCGGCGAAGAAGGAAATTCGAAACCATTCCGGCGGCGCTTTTCCGGCAGTAGGGGAATATGAGTATACCCTGGCACCGGTGAATGCACCGAATGGAGAAGTGAATTCGGACTGGTATATGGGGAAAATTTTTATTAAGGTATATCCTAACGGTAGAACGGAAATGGAATACGTGATGCATTATGAGGATATTTCCAAGGCTCTTTCAAAGATGAATATTAATCTTGATCCGGATGAACTGAGGGAATTTAAAGCACAGTATTATGTCATTGGAAAACAGTGGGTGATTTGTGCAGGAACCTCATCGGGGCCGATTGTAGGAATTTTACTTTGCATCGGTGCAGCGCTTCTTGGCGGAGCAGGTTTTGGCTTACATAGACGTAAAAAAGGAAGGATTGCATGAACATAACCTTAGGAATTGTTTTAGGAATTATATGGTTATATGTGCTTCGGATTTTGACCAAAGCAAAGCTTTTTGCATGGAAATATGTGTGGGGTAGTTGCGGGCTGTTCATTTTTATGATGATTTATGTACGGCCCGTGGCTATGATGCCTTTGGCTCAGGTTGTGGCATCCATAGCGGGAATATTGGGAACTTTTACGGGATGTTACGAATCCTACTTTAAATATGGCGTGATTTTTGTGGATTCCGTCCAGGGATCCATTTCTTTAGTTATAGACTTTGAGTGCTCCGGTATACTGGAGATTATGGCATACCTTTGCCTATTAATCTTTTATGAGGTATATAATCATTATGAAAGGGCCATGTTGTGTATTGTGGGCACGGCTTACATTATTCTGGCGAATGCCCTGCGAATTGCCATGATTTGCTTTATTATTTATTTTGCCGGAACCGATGCTTATCATATTGCTCACACCTACATTGGAAGAATTTTCTTTTATGTAATATCCATTATTCTTTACTTTATGGTATTTACAAGGTCTCATATCATAAGACAGAAGATAGGAGGTTTTTCGTATGGAGCTTCTAAATAGACTGATTAGTTCCTTCGTCTTCTGGGGAGCATGGATTCTGATTCCGGTGATTATGGAAATTGTTCCGGCGGTGGGAGCCATTCATGTACTTTTTAAGAAGCGAAGAAAGGCACGGCATAACGAGAAGAGTCGAGCTGAGGAAATGGAGACCATTATGCGGGTTTACCCGGAAATCTCCATTTTGATTCCTGTATATAATTCTCAGGAAACCTTGGATGCCTGCATTCGTTCCATTAACGATTCGGACTATCCCAATGAACGGATTCGCATCTTTTTGATTAACAATCAGGGAAAAGATGATAGCTTTTCTGTATTTTGTAAGGCGCAGGAATTATATCCGGATTTGTATATGCAGTGGCTGAATTCCAAACAGGGAAAGTCCAAGGCATTGAATCTGGCCCTGTTTAACAGTGGTGGAAAGTATATTATCAATATTGACAGTGACGGTATTTTAGAGAAATCCGCACTGAAGAATATGATATACAAATTTGAAAAAGATACCGATATAGATGTTGTAACCGGTGCAATATTGATTCAGCCGGAGTTGATTGAGAAGTATCCCCTCGGATTACCTCGACTGTTACGAAAAGTAGAGTTTATGGAATACGCCCAGGCTTTTCTGGCGGGAAGAAATTATGCAGCGGAATTTGATGCGATTTATACCTTGTCCGGAGCTTTTTCCGCATTTCGGAAATCGGCAGTGTTAAAATCCCGTATGTATAATCCGGATACCATTACAGAGGACACAGAGATTACCTTCCAAATGAAATATCAATTTAATAAAAAGGTACACATCTGTGAAGACGCCCTGTTTTTTGTGGATCCTATTGAAAACCTAAATAAGCTTTATACCCAGAGACAGCGGTGGCAGAGAGGAAGCCTTGAGGTTTCCAATATGTTTTTGAAAGATAAAATGAAGCCTCAATATATGTTCTTCAATTCTGCAGTACGGACGCTGTTATACGATCATACCTTTGCATTTCCGCGATTGATATGGTATTTGGCCCTTTTATGCCTGTGCTTTATGAATTACGGATTTACCATGATTGTATTTTCAACCGCAATTTTATTTGTGTTATATATTGTGGTGGGATTTTTCTATTATTTTTCCACCATCGGATATCTGAAGCATTTTCCGGATATTCGGAGCTATTATCGGAAACAATGGTATGCAGTATTCTTTCTGCCGTTTTTTAATTTTGTAGTGTTCTTTATTCGTTTTGCGGGAGTGATTAACAGTATTAATGTTGACAGTTCCTGGAAGACCAAGAATTTTACAGAGGAAAAACAGACCTTTCGGGAGACGGTGGAAAAAGATTTTGCAACCGTTAATGGTATACTTGAGAAAATCAGAAACTATGTAAATGTGGAGTAAAGTATTGTGAGCAAAAAAAAGTCGCTTCTCATTCTGATAGGCATTCTTACCTTTATGGGAGTAAGTGCCTATTTGGGATGGCATTTTATGGAACAATATGAAACCGCCATTATGGACGTGTACGCAGAACAACAGGATCAGTATGTTCAGTTGGTGCTGGATCAGATTAATGTGCAGAAGAAGAATACGGAACAGCAGATGATCCAGGACATTATCGGTACCTTAGACAGTGGAAAGAATCAGTACTGGACCCTGTCTGATAAGGACACCCTGTTATTTGTAAAGAACATTACGGAGTCCAATCACTATCGTGGAGTCAGTTCGGAAACCTTTTACGTAACGAAGACTGCCAATGCTTTCTTTGAAAGCTTGTCCTTAAATCGCGTGACCCACAAGGTGATTCAGATAGAAGATGATGTGTATGTGGCATCTGGTGTGGCCTTTATTTTTCAAGGCTCTCAGTATAAAATCTGTCTGTTATCCGATGAAACGGTTATTTTGGATAATAACAAGCTTTTGTCTGCAAGAGTGGTGCTGGGTATTTATCTTCTTTGTCTTTTAACCCTGATGTTTGTCATGTTTTTGGTGACCTCCACCAAGGTGGTGAAGAAAGAGGATGAAATCTTTTATTTAAAAAACCGGGAGTTGGAACTTCACAAAATGATGTTTGAACTGCAGGAAAAATTAAAAGAAACCAATGCCTACAGCACTCGTTGGAATTTGTACAGTTATCGGTTGATGGATGCCTTTGTGGAAAAATTGGGAAAACGGAATCCGGAAAGATGTACATTTGTTAAGCTGGAATTTAATAATGAAAAAGAACGCAAAGATTTTCTTATGAATGCCCAACTTGTATTAGATGATAAAATGATTCGTTTTGCTACGGATTCGTTGGATATTTATTTGATTATGATGGGGCTGGATGACCGGACGAGTCGAGTGGCCCTGAAACGTGCCGGTAATGTTATTAGCCGGGAAACAGTAATTGTGGAACATAACAGTAGCATAAGAACCTTAGGAGAGTCTTATGCGGAATTTAAGGAGGTATTACATGAACAATAACAGTCTTTTTCGGAAATACCGATTTAAATTTTATTTAAATGCCAGCCATTATATTTTCATTGATGGAGTGAAGGGCGAAACCCATCCTCATACCTGGGAGTTTGTGGTGGATATTCTCATGACCAGTGACAGCTTTGTACAGTTTAATCAGTACGAGAAGGATATTGAGGTGTACTTTGAAAAGTTTCAGAATAAGGTAATCAATGACTTTTCACCCTTCGATGTTACAATTCCTACTTTGGAGAATATGTCGGAGCATTTTATCTTTGAAATCCGTGATATTGTGCAGAGCAACGGTGGCAGACTTTATCGGTTTGAGGCCAGTGAAACCCCTACCAGAAGTTACATTTTAAGTTTTGAAAATGACGACGAGTTGATGGAATCCATTCGGAAAGAAAGAGCAGATCGAATGGTGGAAATTATTGATCATGTAATTGACAGGATAATGGAATGAAAAAGTATTTGTTGACAATGCTGATGGCGGCTGTATTTGTTGCCATCGCTTTTGGAATTGGATATGCCATTTTTTGGGGCGGAAATTATCCTACAGGTTCGGATACCTTGTGTCATATTTACAAGGGCAGGATTTTGTATCAGGATATTCTGAAAGGAAACTGGTATCCGCTATATGATGAGAACTGGTATAACGGCGTGCAGATGATGCGATATTGGGCGCCGTTACCGGTGTATGTTTTGGCAGGCTGTCAGGCCCTTGCTTTTGGCAATGTGTTTGGTGGCTACTTGCTTTTTGTGGAATTTATCTTTTTCTTTGGAGCCCTTAGCTGGTTATATATTGGCTACAAGAAAGAAAGGATATTGTTTGGGGCATTCGTGGGATGCCTCTGGTTTTTTATGCCCAACAATTTGTATGCTTTGTTTGGAGAGGGAAACCTTCCGAGGGCCCTTTCCATGATTTTTTTACCACTGTTTGTTTATCTTTTACATGAATATATGATGGAGGATAAAGGGCAGGCATTACCGATGTTAAGTGTGGTATTTGTATTCATTCTCCTTTGTCATGTGGGATACGGTGGAATGATTGCCCTGGCAACCCTGCTGTTTTGCGGGATCTTCCGGATTGCTTACAGCAAAAAGAAGAAGGCTAGGGGAGTGATAGCAGCCATTCTTATAAGCTTTGCCATGATTGGGGTGTGGTTGTATCCTTCCTTAAAGGGAGGTATTTCTTCTACAGACAGTTCTCAGGTTATGAAGGGCTTTTTCCAGAGTGCGCTCCATAGTTTAAATCCTGTATATCGTTTGCAGAACTCAGAGCATTTCTATTTCGGCCTGGCTGCCTTTTTACTTGTGATTTTCGGCATTATCGCAGCAAGAAAGCAGCAGAGGATTTATTTCTGGGAAGCCCTGTTGATTTTTATTTTAACCACCACCACCATGTACGATGCCTTGGTAATCCTTCCGGGAAGTCAGTATCTTTGGATGCTGCGGTTTATTTCCATTGCTCTGTGCTTCCTGCTTTTTGGCTTGATTTTGTGGAAGAGTTTGAAAAAGCTTTTTTTAGTGGTGTTGTGTTTGCTTTTAATTGTGGATACCATACCATCGGTTTACGCTTTTTCCGGAGATGGAAAACAGTCGGCGGAGGAGAGGCTGGTTTCAAGCGCAAAAGACGAATTGTTGCTAAGAGCCAGAGAAGTTACGAAGCAGCGGATGTGCTTTATTGACGGCAGTACAACCGGGGCTACGGGACAGTATCAGGCTACAGCACTTAACGATAAAGAGGTAAAACAGACTTTTGGAGCAGGCTGGCAAAGCGCCGCTACTGCCAAAAATATTGTGTCATTAAACGAAGCGGCCAACAATGGTTACTATTTGTATTTGTTTGACCGCGCGAAGGAAATGGGAAATGATACGATTTTAATCAAGCTTAGTGAGTTAGAGTACGATGAGAGGGATATTGCTGCGGTGGATGATGCAGCCAATCGAAGCGGATATCAGCGTATGGAAATGAACGGCTCCTACGTGTTGTATCATTTTAATGCAGAGGATTGTTTCGGCCTGATTTCGGAGTACGAAGGCATTGGAATCGGAAAATATGCAGGACTTATGAGCATGCCTTATCCCAGCTTAAAGGAAACGGACGATAGCAATTTGAATCACTACAGTTTTTCCGAATTATCAAAGTACAAGCTGTTGTATCTTGCGGGATTTACCTATGACAGCAAGAAAAAGGCGGAAGCATTGATTCGGAAGTTGGCACAAGCGGGAGTGAAGGTTGTTATTTCCGCAGACGGACTGCCTACAGATAAACATACGGGTTCCCAAGACTTTTTGGGAGTGATTTGTCAGCAGATTGAATTTCAGAATGGATATCCGACCCTGTATGTGCATAACAGTAGGGTGGAATGCTATTTGTTTAATCATGCCAACGCGGACTGGAAAGCAGTATATCTTGTGGAACTGGAACGGGAAACGGGATATCTTTTTGATAATGGTAATCGTCTTTCCTTTATGGGAAATCCGGATAATGAAAATATTACTTTTATTGGACTAAACCTTCCCTATCATGTGTATTTGACCCATGATGAGGATGCAAAGGGTATCATGGACGGTCTTATCGGAAATGAAATGGAAAAATTGCCTATGCGGCGCATTGTGCCATTAAAGATTACAACGAATGCAAACCGGCTTGAGATTACTGCTGAAGAAAATAATGTGAATACCACCTTGGCATATCACGATATATTTTCATCCAAACAGGATATACGCAAAGAGAATAATCTTTTGTATGTTGATGATGGAAAAACAGTAATCTCAATGAGCTATCCATACCGGAAAGAAGGAGGAATTTTATCCGGAATAGGATTTTTGTTGTGGATTATTTTGATACGAACTGTAAGGAGACGTTATGGGATTAAAGAAGCTGTCAGTAAGCCTGCTTAGCCTCATGGTGATAGCCGGATTTGCCGCCCTGCTGGTGTGGGTATCACAGCAATACGGCAGACATCCGGATACCATGGAGCAGGTGCTTTCACAGGAAGAGAATGAATTGACACTTTCCGAATCGGAAAAAAGCAAAAATCTATTGCAAGTGAAGCTTTCTCCCGTTTTAGACAGTAAGCTTCCTATGCTTAAAATTACCACGGAAAAGAAAAACGGGGTGCTTTTCAGTCAGCAGGAAACTGGTATGCAGCTTAGCATCGGGAAGGAAAAGAAAAAGGGCGGAATAAAGCTTTTAACCTACAATGATGAATTGGAAGCAAAACCTTCCATGGCACTTTCCTTTTCGGAAAAAACAACTCTATTTGAAGGGGGAAGGGGAACACAGTATACGCTGTTATCCGGATACCACGATAAGTCCCTTTTGCGAACCCTCTTAACGGGAAGACTGTATGAATATCTGGGAGAGGACAATCAGTATTCTCCTTTTATGAAGCTGGTAAATGTAGAAGTGGATGGACAGTATCAGGGAGTATATCTGCTTTGCGAAAATGTGGAGCCGGGTGAAGATAAGATTGCCATTGAGGGTAAAGCCCAGGCAACACCTAAGCAAAGTGCTTTTTTGATGCGGCAGGAACCTACGGAGGGATTTTCTTCTGAAGATTTGAAGGAAGGGGAAGACTGGTTCTGGATGCGACGGAATAATTATCGTATCCGTATTTTATCCCCGGCCGTGTCTCAGAGAAGAAAGCAGGAGTATGCAACATATTGTAAGGATTCTTTAGATCACGTTTATGAGGATATTTTAAATCATAACTGGTGGGAAATTACGAGAGAGTTGGATATTTCCTCGGCAATACGATCCCTTTTAACGGCGGAAATTGCCAACTGCTCCGATGAGGATAGAGTAAATATGTATTTGTACAAAGAAGCCGGTGGAAAAATAGCCTTCGGACCATTCATGGGGTGTGATACTGCCTTCGGTAGTGAGGAATCAGGAACCTCGGAAGAACCTTTTTACCAGGAATTAATGGAGATAAAAGCTTTTCGGGAAAGTTTTTGTAAGGCATACAACCGAGTGGCCGGGGAAACGGAAACATTTTTGCATAAGAAATTAAACCGTATTATAAGTTTGTATGGAAGGGATTTGGAAAATGATTATAATTACTGGGAAAAAGATACAGACTACGGATCGGAAAAAATGCGGGAAGCAGGTAGTTATGAAGAACAGGTTACGATTTTGCAGGAGTGGATTCATGCGCGGTTCCTGCGAATGTCTTCTTTAATTAGGGAGGAATAGATAGAATGGAAATGGGAATAGATAATATTGTACTGTTAATCCCATCCCTTAGTCCGGATGAAAAACTGGTGCGTTATGTGCGGGAATGTGTAGCCCTTGGTTTTTCAAATATTTTGGTCATTAATGATGGAAGTTCTTCTGAGTACGATTTAATTTTTGACGAGATAGAAGAAATGGCGGGAGTGACCGTGTTGAAACATCCACAAAACCGCGGAAAGGGAAGAGCACTTAAAACCGGTTTTGAGTACTGTGCAAAGATAGAGCCAAAGATTGCTGGGGTGGTAACTGCAGACAGTGACGGACAGCACAGTCCCAAGGATACCATGCGAGTGGCAAAAGCGCTTTTGCAAGAGCCGGATACATTAATTCTCGGAAGTCGAAATTTTCAATTGGAGCAGGTGCCCTTTAAGAGTCGTTTCGGAAATACACTGACGACTCGGGTTTTTGCCCTCTTATTTGGAAGAAGAATTGAAGATACCCAGACGGGGTTACGTGGAATTCCGGCAGAGTGGCTACTTACTCTTTGTGAAGTTCCGGGAGAGCGATTTGAGTACGAAATGAAAATGCTGATGGAAATAGTCCGGGAAAAATTGGCGATTCGGGAAATTACCATCGAGACCATCTACATCGAAGAGAATAAAGAGACGCATTTTGACCCGGTTTGGGATTCCATCAAAATTTACCGGGTTATGCTTGCCTCTTTTTTGCGTTACACATTATCTTCCGGGATGGCCTCCCTGGTAGACATCAGTGTATTTGCTCTCCTCTCTAAGGAAATCCTGGCAGCACTTCCTACGGAAAAGAATATTCTGGCGGCAACGGTTCTTGCTAGGATTATTTCTTCTGGATTTAACTATTTGTGCAATCGAAGGCTGGTATTTCATTCCAAAGGGGATGTAAAAAAGAGTGCTTTGGGATATTTTATGCTGGTACTCCTTATTATGGGTGCTTCCGCAGGTCTTGTAACACTCCTAAATTCCTTACTTCCTTTGGATCGGGTAATTATTAAAATTATGGTGGATACCTGTCTGTTCCTGGTAAGCTACAAGGTACAGCAGACGGTTATTTTTCGAAAGTAAGCTTCATAGAATAATAAAAAAGGGTTTTTTATGAAACTATGGCAATTTCCGAAAAATACCCGGGTGGCTGTTTATAATCGGGTATCAACAGAAAAACTGGCCCAATTGGAGGCCATCGAACATCAGGTTAAGGAAGCCAGAGAACTGGTTGTAAAAAGCGGACTTACCCTGGTACGACAATATGTGGAAAAAGAATCTGCCACATCCATTGAGAAACGGCAGGAATATAAGCAGATGCTAAAAGACATGGAAGAGGATGTCTTTGATCTTCTCGTGGTTAAAAGTCAGGACCGTATGATGCGGGATCAGGCGCAATGGCATCTTTTAAAAAGACAGCTGGGACGGTTTCGTAAACAGCTGTATTTTTATATGGAGGAAGAGCTTTTTGAACCTCGGAAAAACGGTTTGAAGCATGACTTGCAGGCAATGCTGGATGAGTATGAATCTGAAAAGAAGTCGGAAAAAGCCCTGCACAGCCATTACCGGCGCCAGACCACCTATGAAGGCAATGCTTGCTTGCACATTACTCGTCCGGTTTTTGGATGGGACAGAATCGTAAAGATTGATGAGGGCGGCCACAAGCATATTTCTTTTTCCGTTAATGAAGAAGAGGCTAATGCTATTCGGGAAGCCTGCAGACTGGTGGAAGAGGGCATGGGCTATTATCGTATTGCCAATGCCATGTATAACAAAGGAATTTTGAGCAAACCTACTCATGGAACCAATCCTTTGCCAAGGCATAAAATTTCCGGGCCTTCCTGGCGAAAGATATTGCTGTCCCCTCTTTTACACGGGGATGCTTACCTTCACAAAGAACAGACAGATTGGTATACCAAAAGTCGGGAAAAAGTGCCGAAAAAGGACTGGATTATTCGGAAAAATGTGATTGAACCGATCCTTACCAGAGAGTATCACGAACACATCCTGGCATTGCTAAAAGAACGCAGCAAAAACAAAACTCATGTAACCCTGTGTTTATAGAAGTGGGTCTTCGACTGGGTGTCGAAAAGTATTATCAGTATTTTAACCGGTTCGGTCTTTCGGGAAAAACCGGCATCGATTTGCCGGGAGAGGCGGGCACCATTATGCATAATAAAAAGAATGTGGGGCAGGTGGAACTGGCAACCATTTCCTTTGGGCAGTCTTTTCAGATTACTCCCATTATGCTGGCAACCACCGTATCATCCCTGATTAACGGAGGTAAAAAGATTACACCCCATGTTTGGGACTATTTCCGGGATTCCGACGGTAAAGAAGAGTATTATAAGGCTCCGGAGAAAAAGAGAATTTTATCCGAAAAAACATCCAAAACCGTAGCGGAGCTTCTGCGGAAGGTGGTGGCGGAAGGAACGGGAAATAAAGCCTACATTAAGGGCTATGCCATTGGTGGGAAAACCGCTACATCCCAGACTTTGCCCCGAAGTGCAAAGAAATATATATCTTCCTTCTTGGGATTTGAACCGGCGGATCATCCGGAGGTATTGGCGCTGATTACTATTAAGGAGCCAAAAGGCATATACTATGGCGGTACCATTGCCGCTCCGGTTATAAGAAATATTTTCGAAAACATCCTTCCATACTTGCGTAACCGGTGAAAAAGGAATATAATCTATTAGTTAAAGATAAAAGAGGAAAGAGGTACGTTATGGTTTACGACATTATTTTTCCAATACTGATGGCATTTTGTATCACAGCAGTATTGGGACCCATTGTAATTCCGATGTTAAGAAAGTTAAAGGTAGGACAGACAGAGAGAGAAGAGTTAAAATCTCACTTGGCAAAGAGCGGAACCCCGACTATGGGTGGTATTATTATTATTGTAAGTGTAATGGTTACATCCCTGTTTTACATGGGACGATATCCCCATATTATTCCGGTTATGTTTTTAACTCTGGGCTTTGGTATTATCGGATTTTTGGATGACTACTTAAAAGTAGTGTTGCGTCGTTCCGATGGCCTTTTGGCTTGGCAAAAGATGCTTTGCCAGATTGTGGTTACTGCGATTTTTGCGGCATACATGATTAAGGTATCCAAGATCCCGTTGACAATGCTGATTCCCTTCTCCAATCTGGTAACAGAGGGAGGCTATTATCTGGATATCGGAATTCTTGCCATTCCGTTATTGTTTTTTGCTGTAATCGGAACCGTTAATGGCGTAAACTTTACAGATGGTTTGGACGGTTTGTCCTCCAGTGTAACGGTTGTGGTGGCAACCTTCTTCACAGTGGTTGCGGTGGCAACCAAGAGCGGAGTATCCCCTATTTCCTGTGCCGTAATTGGTGCGTTACTGGGATTCTTATTGTTCAACGTGTTCCCGGCAAAAGTATTTATGGGTGATACCGGTTCCCTGGCATTAGGCGGTTTTGTGGCAGGTATGGCATATATGATGCAGATGCCTTTGTTCATCCTGATTGTGGGATTGATTTATGTGGTAGAAGTTTTGTCCGTTATGATTCAGGTAACCTATTTTAAGAAAACCGGCGGAAAACGAATTTTCAGAATGGCGCCGATTCATCATCACTTTGAATTAGGCGGCTGGTCTGAAACCAGAGTGGTTGCTGTTTTTTCAATTGTAACCGCATTACTGTGTATGATTGCGTACCTTGGAATATAGTATAGGAGAGAAGAAAATGGAAATACAAAATCAGTCATTTTTGGTTGTTGGTGCGGGAAAAAGTGGTGTTGCAGCCGTTTCCCTGTTAAAAGAGAAAAAATGCAGCGTTCGTCTTTACGACGGTAAAGAGGATTTGGATATTGCGCAGCTGAAGGCGGAACATCCGGAGCTTGCAGATACAGAGATTTTGTGTGGAACCCTGTCAGAAGAGTGGATGAAGGCGGCAGACATTCTTGTGCTTTCACCGGGAGTCCCCACTGACTTGCCTTTTGTAGAGAAGATGCGTGAAATGGGCAAACGGATTTGGGGAGAAATTGAGCTGGCTTATTGCTTTGGCAAAGGTCAGGTGGTTGCCATTACCGGAACCAATGGGAAAACAACCACCACAACCTTAGTGGGCGAAATTATGAAGGCGCAGTTTGCTCATGTGGATGTGGTTGGAAATATCGGAATTCCATATACCACCGTTGTTACAAAGCAGGAGCAGGATCAGGTGACTGTAGCGGAAATTTCCAGCTTCCAGCTTGAAACTATTGAGACCTTCCATCCAAGGGTTTCTGCTATTTTAAACATTACACCGGATCACTTAAATCGCCATCATACCATGGAGAATTATGTGGCGGCAAAAGAAGCTATTTGCATGAACCAGACAAAAAACGAGGTTTGTGTCTTAAATTATGATAATGAATATACGAAAAACTTTATTGATAGATGCCCGGCCAAGGTAATCGCTTTTTCCTCAAAAGAGGAGTTGACTGACGGATATTACTATAAAGATGGTGTAATCTACGGTCACGGCAAAGCAATTATGAAGGACACGGATATGAATCTGGTGGGACTTTGCAATATTGAGAACGTTATGGCGGCTCTTGCTATTGCGGAGGCCATGGAGGTACCTTTGGAGGTAACCCTGCCGGTAATCCGGGATTTTAAAGCAGTGGAGCATCGGATTGAATTTGTGGCCACCAAGCGGGGGGTGGATTATTACAACGACTCTAAGGGAACTAACCCGGATGCGGCAATTCAGGGTATTCGTGCCATGACCAAGCCTACGATTTTAATCGGTGGCGGATACGATAAGGGTAGTGAGTACGATGAGTGGATTGAGAACTTCGACGGAAAAGTGAAGCTTTTGGTTCTCATCGGACAGACAAAAGAAAAAATTGCTGAGTGTGCAAGAAAACATGGTATCAATCAGATTACCATGGCAGAAACTTTTGAAGAAGCCATGAATATCTGTATTTCCGAGGCTCAGAGTGGCGATGCGGTATTGCTTTCACCGGCATGTGCAAGCTGGGGCATGTTTAAATGCTACGAAGAGCGCGGCGAGATTTTTAAGAATATAGTAAATGCAATCAAGGAGAGCTAGATGGCGGAGAATAGAAGACCGTTGAAAAAGAAAAAAATGAAAAACAATCGACCGGTTGTATTTTTTGATTTCAGCCTGCTGTTCATTATTCTGTTTCTGGTGGCCTTTGGGCTGATTATGGTATACAGTACCAGTGCCTATATGGCGGGAATCAAACTGGGTAAGGTGGACTATTATTTTAAACGGCAGCTTTTAACCAGCGGTCTGGGCATTTTTGCCATGATTCTGACGTCGCATATCGATTATCATTGGTATCGGCGGTTTGTGGGAATCATCTATCTGGGAGCCTTTGTTTTGTGTACGGCAGTGGCGATTCCGGGAATCGGTCGTGAAATTAACGGTTCCCGAAGGTGGCTGTACCTGGGCCCCATTAATTTTCAGCCCTCCGAGCTGGCAAAGCTGGCGGTGTTAATTATTGTGGCGGTTTTGGTGTCTCAAATGCCCCAAAAGATTAACAATTTCAAGAATGTAGTCAAAATCATGTGCATTGTACTACCGTTGTTTGCCTTAGTGGGGTATACCAACTTAAGTAATGCCATTATTTTGATGGCTATCACGGTTTTGATTATTTTTGTTGCCAGCAAAAAGTATGCCCAGTTTTTTGTGACGGCAGGAATTTTAGGAGTGGCAGGTATAGCTTTTATCCTTTTGGAAAGTTATCGTGCATCCCGTATTGAGGCCTGGCTTCACCCGGAGACTTCGGAAAAGGGTTACCAGACCCTTCAGGGACTGTATGCAATCGGTTCCGGCGGTCTTTTTGGAAAAGGGCTGGGACAGAGTATGCAGAAGTTGGGATACGTGCCGGAAGCCCAGAATGATATGATTTTTTCCATTATCTGTGAGGAACTGGGATTGTTTGGGGCAGTGTGTGTTATCTGCCTGTTTATTCTGATGCTGTGGCGATTTGCGGTGATTGCCAATAATGCAAGAGATTTATTGGGATCCTTGATGGTTGTGGGTGCTATGGCGCACATTGCAACTCAGGTGGTCTTAAATATAGCCGTAGTTACCAATTCCATCCCTAATACAGGTATTTCCCTTCCCTTCATCAGTTACGGAGGAACTTCCGTAATCTTCCTGTTAGCGGAAATGGGAATTGTATTAAATGTTTCAAGAGGAATTCGGATTGAGGAGACGTATGAGGAACAAGTATGAGGAAAAGGATGGCAGTAGGTTGCTGCAGTGGTTGACAGGAATTCTCGGTGTTGCCATTTTTCTGGCCATCCTGTTTCTGGTTATTTATTTTGGATGCAGAATTAAAACAATTCAAATCGAAGGAAATGAAATTCATACCGATGAGGAGATTAAGCAGGTAGTTTTTAACGACAAATACTCCTGGAACAGCGTGTATGTATTTTTGAAATATAAATGGAAAAAGCCTAAGACCCTTCCCTTTGTGGATACTATGGAGATTCAGTGGAAGGGACCGGGAAGTGTGAAGGTTCATGTATATGAAAAGAACATGGTAGGATATTTATATGTGGACAGTACCGGTCAATTTGCCTATATCGATAAGGATGGTATTGTGGAAGAATTATCCACCCGAATCATTGAAGGAGTAGTGGAACTTCAGGGACTTTCCGTAAAAGATGTGAAGCTTTATGAAACCCTGAAAACAGAGAATGGTTCAACATTTAAGAATTTGCTTTCCTTAACCAATACTCTTGAAAAATATGAGTTAATGCCTCAGAAAATCCGGGTAGAAAATGGAAGCAGCTTCTGTTTGCTTTACAAAGATGTGACGGTAAATTTCGGCAATGCCACGAATTTGAATGAGAAGCTTGTCCGGTTGAAAAAGATTTTTCCGGAAATTGAAGGCTTAAAGGGCACTTTGCATATGGAAGACTGGACGAATGAAGAATCCGATATCACCTTCCGTAAAGAGAAGTAGAAAAAAGTGTTGAAAATTTTATGGAAAAAAGTTATTATATAATAGTGCCATGATAGGCCAAGTATAACCAAAGTAAGTTATATCTTTAAGAATAGAAATTGGAGAAATGGAAACTGCAGTATGAAGGAGGAAGAACCTTGCTTGAATTAAATAATACAGGAGTGAGCGGAGGCGCGCACATCATCGTTGTGGGTGTCGGTGGAGCTGGAAATAATGCCGTTAACCGTATGATTGCGGATAATATTGACGGAGTAGAATTTGTGGGAATTAATACGGATAAGCAGGCATTGGCGTTGTGTAATGCACCAACTCCAATCCAGATTGGTGAGAAATCCACCAAGGGTCTGGGTGCCGGCGGAGTGCCTGAGAGAGGACAGAAGGCAGCCGAGGAAAGTGAAGAAGAAATCCGTAAGGCTATAGAAGGAGCCGATATGGTTTTCGTTACCTGTGGTATGGGTGGTGGAACCGGAACAGGAGCAGCACCTGTTGTTGCCAGAATTTCCAAGGAAATGGGGATTTTAACCGTAGGTGTTGTTACCAAGCCATTTAAGTTTGAGGGTACCGTGCGTATGAAGAACGCCCTCGCCGGTATTCAGAATTTGAAAGAGAACGTGGATACTTTAATTGTTATCCCGAATGATAAATTGTTGGAGATTGTGGATCGTTCCACAACCTTCCCGGATGCATTGAAGAAGGCAGACGAAGTATTGCAGCAGGCAGTATCCGGAATTACAGATTTGATTAATGTACCTGCACTTATTAACCTTGACTTCGCAGACGTACAGACCGTTATGCAGGACAAGGGTATTGCACATATCGGTATCGGTGTTGGTAAGGGTAAGGAGAAGGCTACAGAAGCAGTGAAAGCTGCTGTTGCCAGCCCGTTGCTTGAAACCTCCATCAACGGTGTATCTCATGTTATTATTAACATCACCGGAGATATCGGACTGTTTGATACCAATGATGCAGTTAGTTATGTACAGGAACTTGCCGGAGAGAATGCTAACGTTATCTTTGGTGCGAAATATGATGACACCAAGCCGGACGAGGTATCTATTACCGTTATTGCTACCGGATTGGAGGAGCGTCCAAGTGCAAGTACATTGATGGCAGGTATGAAGTATCATACCGGAGCAGGTGTAGGCATGACACGTCCGCAGCCTGTGGCACCAACGCAGCCAAGAAGCGGTTTTGCAACAACTGCAGCTACCCAGCCTACACATCAGGCAGCTGTAAACCATTCTGAGCCGAAGCCACAGCCGGCAGCTCAGGCACATACTGCAACCAATGAACCGTTTATGGGAATCCGTAAACCGGAAACCATTGAGAGCAAGGTTCCGCAGAAGGATATTAAGATTCCGGACTTTTTGCAGAATACAAGAAATAAATAACAACAACTATTAGAAGACAACCGTGAAAGCGGTTGTCTTTTTTTGCGGTGAAAAAGGGAAATGAAGGGAGAGTTTCGACAGAGCCAAAGGGGATGTGTGAGTATACTTTAAAGGAGAAACAGGCAGGAAGAAGGTGGATCCATGTATCTGTTTTATCCGGACGTATATTTTCTTATGCAGGCTGTTGAGATATACTATGCCTTAAGTGTGGTGGAACTTATAGGGGAGCATCCGAAAAAGCGTCGGACAAAACTGGCGGTTACAATTCTTATATCCGGTCTGGAAACGGTGGGAGTGTGCATATTTTCCTATTTTTGGTATGTAATCCTAGTGCATCTTGTTTTCTTGCCAATGGCGGTGGGACTTTGTTTTTACAAAAAGAAGGAGCCGCTACCGGGACGGGAATGGTTACTGTGTTATATTTCCACCATCCTGTTTTATGGAGTCAGTCAGTGGGAAAACAGAGTGTTTCACAACTATTCCCTTTGGATGGAGGTTTTTACCACCATGGGACTATATGGTGTTTTCCGGATTTTGCATAATCAAAAAAGGCGGAGACAGAACTGCTTTGAGATAACTCTTTTTTACAGGGAAATCAAACTTTGCGGCAAGGCTTTTTACGATTCCGGAAATATGCTATGCGAGCCGTTTTACGGGAAACCTGTATTTCTTGCAGAGGAAAAATGGTTGCAGCCCATTCTTGCGCTGTATGAAAAGCCTAAACAGCCGGTATGCTATCATACCATTGCGGGAAGCAGCATTACTGAAGTGATTGTAGCAGACAGGCTTGGGGTGTATCGAAAAGGAAAGTGGGAATTTGTAGAGAAACCCAGAATCGGAATCCTGGTGACCGGGAAAATTCACCGGGGACAGTGTCAAATGTTATTACATACAACCTTTGGGCAAAATGAAAAATAGAGATAGGAGAGATGAGAAATGATGGAAAGTAAGAGCGTGTGGTGCTCCCTTCAGGCAGTATCCGAAGCAATTTTACCGCAGATTCGAGGGATGCTGGTAAAACGACAGTCGGAGGTTCATTACATAGGGGGAGCAGATGTGTTGCCACCACCTCTGGATGCGGGAAGAGAGGCTGATTGCATACGGCTTTTATATCAACAGCAGGATCCGGAGGCGAAGGTTTGCCTGATTGAACATAATCTGCGGCTGGTGGTATACATAGCCAAAAAGTTCGACAACACGGGAGTGGGGGTGGAGGATTTAATCTCCATTGGAACTATAGGACTGATGAAGGCGGTGAATACCTACAATCCCCATAAACAGATTAAGCTGGCAACTTACGCTTCTCGATGCATTGAAAATGAGATTTTAATGTATCTTCGACGAACCAGCAAGCATAAGTTGGAGGTATCCATTGATGAACCCTTAAACGTGGATTGGGACGGCAATGAGTTGCTTTTATCGGACATCTTAGGAACCAGGGAAGATGTGGTGGAAAAAGGAATGGAGCAGGAAGCGGAGAGGCAACTTTTAAAGGCAGCCCTAAAGAATTTAAGCGAAAGAGAGCGCTACATCATCGAATTGCGCTACGGCCTTTCGGGGAAAGAACCTTTAACCCAGAAAGAGGTGGCAGATAAGCTGGGGATTTCCCAATCCTATATTTCCAGAATCGAGAAACGGATTATCCGGCAGTTAAAGAAGGATATGCAAAAAAACGAGGGCTTATAAGTAAGCCCTCATTTCTTTTAAGGCACTTTTTTCAAGACGGGAAACCTGGGCCTGAGAAATATGGATTTCTTCCGCCACCTCCATTTGGGTTTTTCCCTGCAAAAAGCGTTTTCGAATAATATTTTGCTGTCTGGAATTTAAATTGTTCATGGCTTCTTTTAAAGACAGATTATCCAACCAGTTATCTTCCGTGTTTCTTTTATCCTTAACCTGATCCATTACGTAGAGGGTATCTTCCCCGTCGCTAAATACCGGATCAAAAAGACTGACCGGGTTTTGCATGGCATCCAGACAGTATAGAATTTCTTCGGAAGAGCAGTCAAGAAGCTTTGCCAGTTCCTCGAAGGTAGGTTCTTTTTGATGCTCCTTCATGTAGGCTTCTTTGGCTACCATGATTTTATAGGCACGGTCTTTCAAAGAGCGGCTGACTCGGATGCTACCGTTGTCCCGTAAGTACCGACGGATTTCCCCGATAATCATGGGAACTGCATAGGTAGAAAATTTTACTCCAAGATTCGGATCAAAATTGTTTACGGATTTAATCAGGCCGATGCAGCCGATTTGAAATAAATCGTCTGCATTTTCCCCGGCAGAGGAAAAACGCTTAATCACACTTAACACCAACCGGAGATTTCCCTTGATATAGGCTTCTTTGGCAGATTCATCCCCCTCTTTGATTTTTTCAAAAAGTATTTTTTTCTCAGCTTCTTTCAGTAAGGGTAAGGCGGAAGTGTTGACTCCGCATAAGTCTACTTTGTATACCGACATAAAAAGACATCCCCTTTTTTAATCTCAATAAGAGGATGTCCATTTTTCTAAAATTTTATTCAGATTGGGAGGAAAAATACTCCTGGGTGAACCACAGGAATTTCTTTCCAATGGGGGAAAGGCTTTCCTGACTTAAATATCCGATTCCCAGATTTCGTTCAAATAAAGGCTCGATAGGTAACGAGCGTACATCATGGGAGGTATTCGTTAATGCCAAAGATGGGATAATGGAGATACCTAAATGATTTTCCACCATGGCCATAATGGTGTGGTTTTCTTTGGCGGTAAAGCGAATCCGCGGGGTAATGCGATGATCGTGGAGCACCGTATAAATATCATGATCCACATCCGCCTCCGGTAAAATGGATGGAACCGTCTGGAATTTCTCCAGGGGAAAGGTAGTTCCCGTGTGCTGATAGTCTTTGGGAAGTACCGCCATTAAAATATCTTTTTTTAAAGAACAAAACTCATAGTTGCTTTCCGGCTGACGGCTGCAAAAAATCATGTCTACATCCCGGTTCGCCAGCCAGGTTTCCAATTCCTGACTTCCACCTTCCCGTAATTTAATTTGAATGGAAGGGTGATCAAACTGAAAGGCATTTAACATGGAGGGAAGCCAGTAAGTACAGATACTGGTGTAGGTTCCGATGGTTAAAGAGCCGTATTCCACCCCCTTGGTATCGTAAATAAATTGGCGAAGCCGTTCTTCCTCCGCCAATAAGCTGTTGACATAGCGAAGAAATTCTTTGCCTAAGGGAGTTAAGCGAACTCCGTAGCGGTCTCTGACAAAAAGTTGAAGTTCCACTTCCTCTTCCAACCGCTTTAGGGTATGACTTACACCGGACTGGGTATATCCGGATAAAGCTGCGGTTTTTGAAATATTTCCGGTTTCAGCCGTAAGAGAAAACAGCTTATATTTTATTAAATTATCCATGGAATGCTCCTTTTTAACGTGGTAGTAATATTTGACATATCTAGATGCTTAGAATGTCGCTTTTCAAATATCTTACACCAAGGTATACTCATTTTGCAAGCGAAAAGTAAGAATTTCGGAAAGGAGGAGGAAAAGATGTCAGAACTATACCGTTTTCCTTTGAAACAGTGTATAGGAAAGCCGTCCGTTGCGGTTGTTAAATGCGGAGATTCGGTAAAGCGTGGAGAACTCATTGCAGCACAGCCGGAGGATGGATTGGGGGCAAATATTTTTTCCAGTGTATCCGGAAAGGTAGAATCCGTCAATGAAGAAGAAATTGGAATTCTACCGGATGAAAAGCAGAGTGCAGACTTTGTAAAGTTGAAAAAGAGAAAACCCTTAGAGCTTATTAAAGAAGCAGGTCTGGTTGGACTTGGGGGTGCCGGATTTCCGACTTACGCAAAGTTTTCCAAGCCTTTTGAAAAAGAGGGAACTGTTGTCATCAATGCCGCGGAATGTGAGCCCATTCTTTCTCACAATATTGAAAGAATCGAAAAGCATCCGGAACAGCTTTTACGGGGACTGGAAATTGCAATGGAAGTTTCAGGGGCAAAAGATGGTGTGATTGCCATTAAGGAGTATCACACGGAGGCTATTAATGCCTTAAAGAAAATTCTTGGAAATTACAAGAATATGAGAATTGTTCCCCTGATGGATATGTACCCTATGGGTGAAGAAAGAGCTATTATCCGAGAGGTATTTGGAGAAGTATTGCCGGTTACGGCGCTTCCGCTTGAAGCAAATGCCATTGTAATTAATGCAGAAACCGCTTGTCGCATTCAGGAGGCCATTGACTTGAAAAAACCGCTTATTGATAAGGATATGACCGTAGGCGGCAAAATCAAAGGCAACTTGCAGGACAAGTTAATCCAGATTTTTATGGATGTGCCTCTTGGCACGCCGGTTGAAACCATGTTTGAACGTGCCGGCGGCGTAAATCCGGATTGCGGCGAGTTGATTATGGGAGGACCTTTTACCGGAAAAAGAACTACCATGCAAGACGTGGTGGTAAAAACCACCGGAGGTCTTATTGCCGCAGAATGTTTCCCGAAGGGACCTGAAAAAATCGGTCTTTTGGTATGTGCCTGCGGAGCCAACAAAGAGCGTATGCAGCAGTTGGCGGAAAGCCTTGGTTCCAAGGTGGTTGGCGTGGAATGCTGTAAACAGGCAAAGGAAGTAAAGGGAAGCTTGAAATGTGAAAACCCGGGAAGATGTCCGGGACAGGTTCAGAAGGTAATGGCTTTAAAGAAAGCCGGAGCCCAGGCAGTTTTAATCGGAAACTGTACCGATTGCTCCAACACCGTTATGTCCTGTGCACCTAAAATGGGATTGCCGGTTTACCACTGCACAGACGGCGCGTTACGTGCGGTAAACCATAAGATAGTAAGAGCAATTAAAAAATAAGGAGGAGAAGGAAGATGTCTATTACAAACGAGACATTACAGCAGCACTTAAAAGATCCTGCAATCTTTTGTTGCAGAAGAGAAAAAGGTTTAGTAATCAGCGCTGCAGATCTGGAAGATCCGGGATTATTCGATGATATGGTAGAAGCCGGACTTCTTACCTTAAGTCCGGATGGACTTCGCATCGAACAGGTACTTGGAAGTACGCTTTTAACAGATGTGGAAGCATTGACACCGATTACCAGAGACGTGCTTGACAAGGTGAATGAAACTGAAGAGGCACCAAAGGCAGCACCGGCAGAAACAAAAGCACCAAAGAGTGCAGCTGCACCAAAGGTTAAGACAACCGTAGGAGGAAATGGAATGATTCATATTGAGATTGATAAAGCCGATAAGATTGAAGGCTTAAGACTGGATGTTCCGGTGGGAGCAGTAAACGGAACTGTATGTGCAGAGGGAGTTCCTGCAGAAGCAGGCGTAGCAGCTGTAGCACAGCCTACAGGCGAGAAAAAAGTTATTCGTACCTTATTAAAGAAACATATTAAGATTACTGATGTTGAAATCGGAAACGAGACTTCTTTAAAGAACGGAAAATTAACCATCGACAAGAAGTTGACCGACAAGGCAGTTTTAGAGGATGCATTATGTAAATCCTTAGAGCTTGACGTAATCTATCCGGATAAGAGACATATCTATACCGAAACCATTATGGATGTATGTCCAATCGCTACCAAAGTAGAAGGTGAGCTTGGTGAAGGTGTGACAAAAGTGCTTGACGGCGTTGTATTCATGTTAACAGGTGTTGACGAGGATGGTGTTCAGGTTCACGAGTTCGGTTCTTCCGAAGGATATTTGGATGAGAAGATGTATTTCGGACATCCGGGATGTGCTGACGAAAATGATATCATCATTCGTTGCCACGCTGTAATCGAAAGATTAACCGGTATGACCAGACCTGGCCCATTTGCAGCACACAAATGTCAGGATTACATTATTCAGGCAATCCGTGAAGTATTAAAGAATTACGAAGGTGAAGTTGTTCGCGAAGAAGTATGTGAAGACGTACGTAGAGCAGGCAACCCACGTGTCGTTTTAGTAAAAGAAATCATGGGACAGGGTGCTATGCATGATAACGTAATCTGCCCAACAGAGCCATGTGGTATCCTTGGTGGACAGAAGAACGTAGACTGCGGTAACGTGCCGATTATGCTTACTCCGAACCAGGTAAGAGACGGATCCATCCATGCATTAACCTGTATCGGACCTGCAACCAAGGAAATGACCCGTCACTACATCCGCGAGCCGCTCGTAGAAGGACTTGCAGCTGATACAGAGCTTGACTTAATCGGTGTTGTATGTGTAGGTAGCCCACAGGTTAACGATGAGAAATTATGGGTATCCGAAAGACTTGGATTCTTACTGGAGTCTTTGGATATCGACGGATGTATCATTACAACCGAAGGATTCGGTAACAACCACATCGATTTTGTTCAGCATATCGGACAGGCCGGAAAACGTGATATCCCTGTAGTTGGTGTATCCTTCTGTGCTTACCAGGGACAGCTTGTTGTTGGTAACAAGTATGCAACTGCCATGGTAGAAGAGAACATGGACAAGGGTGGATTCGAGAACAACGTAGCAGGATGTTCCTGTGTAACCAAAGAAGTTGCAGCTCGTGCAATCCAGATGTTAAAGAATAAGATGGCGGGCGTAGAAATCAAGCCGGCTGAAAAGAAATGGAATAACGATGTTATTAACGCAAATAACAAGTTATTAGGACTTCCGGAGACTGTATTATTAGATAACGGAACGTTACACTAATGGAATATATGATTACCCCGATTAAAATGGGCGGTCTTGTAAAAGAGGTATCGAATGGCATGATTAAAGTCCATCTGCACGGTCGGCTCGGCGTAATATGCGTACCACAGAAGCTGATACAATTCGAAGAACCCATAGAGCCGGGACATGAAATGGAATTTTATTTCAGCTATATTGAAGTGATTGAAAATCCATACGACTACGACAGTGGTGATATGGTGACCGATCACGAAATCAGCCCATGCTTATTGGGAGGTAAGATCATTGAAGTAAATGACACTGCCGCCAAGGTTGCCATTATGGATAATATGGGAACCATTGCAGTGCCCCGCCGGTGGATGTTCACGCCGGTGGCACTGGAAGTAGGGCAGGATGTTCAGTTTTACTTTAGCTGTATGCATGTCGTTGGAAAACGCGACATTCCAGTGGAATCAATTTAAGGAGGATAAGTAAATGCTTACAACCAAAGAAGGAATGCAATCCGAAATTTTCGTACCGGTTGTACCGAAGCCGGTATTTACAGAATTAAAGAAACCATTAAGCGAGTGTAAAGTTGCTTTTATCACCGCCGGTGGTATTCATAAAAAAGATCAGACACCGTTTAACACATCCGGAGATTTCTCTTATCGTACCATCGAGTTTAGCACTCCATCCAGCAACTTAATGGTAACACACGGTGGATTTGATAACTCTGATATCAACAAGGACGTAAATGCTATGTTCCCAATCGATCGTCTTCATGAATTAGTAGACGAGGGATTCATCGGATCTTTAGCAGATGAAACCTACACCTTCATGGGTGGCGGTGGAAACGTTGAGAAGTTTACCAACGAGACAGGTCCTGAAATCGCTAAGAAATTAAAAGAGCAGGGTGTTGATATCGTACTTTGTACCGGTGGATGCGGAACCTGTCATCGTTCTGCAACAATCGTAACTCGTTGCTGTGAAGAAGCAGGCATGAGCTGTGTTGTTATTGCTGCATTGCCACCAATCGCTAGACAGCAGGGTGCACCACGTATTACCGCACCACATGTGCCCATCGGATCTAACGCCGGAGAGCCAAACAACAAACCAATGCAGACAGCAATCATCAAAGAATCCCTCGAGTGGGTTCGTGATTGCCCAAGCTACAATCAGACAAAGGTATTACCTTACGAGTACAGACATAACGTTTAATCTTTGTTCATTTATATCCGTATACTACAAAACACAGAGCTGGCATGATTTGTCAGCTCTTGTGCTATATTTGAAGTCAGCCATAGGTAGGACCATTGAAATCTGGCTGAGGCGAGAAAACATGAAAGTTGAGAAACTGTAAGCCATAGTCTCAAAGTTGGAAAAGAGGCTGACGAAATTCGGAAAAGCATCGGAAAGAAATATAGGAGGAGCGGCTATGGGACTTGGACCAAGTATTAAAATGACCACGAAGCATCATTTTTTTTTGTCCGCTTACAAAAGCGCTTTCAGAGGACAAAGACTTGGAATTTACAGGAATTATTGTAGACGGGGTATCGGAAAACTGTGACGAGAAGATTTATACTGCCAAGCGCGTAGGGGATTTGGCCGGACTAATGCAGGCAGACGCAGCGATTGTTGCCATTGATGGTTGGGGAAATCATCATGTGGACTTCGTTTCGGTAATTGAAGAACTGGGACGCCGTGGAATCCCGGCAGTGGGGCTAAGTTATATCGGCCTGCAGGGACGACTGGTGTGTGATAATGACTATGTGGATTGTATCGTGGACTTTAATAAAAATGCCAGTGGTTATGAATCCTGCGTAGTCGGGGATAATAATTTGACGGAATATGATGCGAAAAAAGCTGTAGGACTGGTGAAACTGAAATTAAAACGCGCCGGAAAGGAAGTAACTCCGGAGATAATTTCAGAACAGATAACAGGCAGGCTGGTGCAGAAGCAGTATGCCTTCTCAAAGGAAGCATTTCCGGAAGATATTTCCACTGTTCCTTATGATGAAACCTATATAAAAGAAGCCAAAGTAACCCTTCTTTCCCCCGGACAGACTCATCTTTTTGTAAATTCCAATTTGGACTTTTTCCCCATTGCGGCAAAAGAAGAAGGAGAATTGGGAGAAGGAATTACTCGGCTTTTCACCGGTGTAACCATGATGGTAACCGGAGCAGAGGAAGGAGGCTTTCAGTCCAGCAATATCGGTTCCTCCGAAGGTCTTTTGAAAAATCGGGTAGTCTTTGACCGGGCAGGAACGCCTGCATCCGCGGACTATCTAATCCACGTAGATGTTACTTTTAAAGAAGGTCATGGACGAAGCGCGGAAGGAATTATGGAGGCGCACCGCTTTGCAGACCGGGTAGCAGGAAAGATACGGCAGGCACTTTTATCCATTGAAGAAGAACCGGATTCTACAGAGGAATTTCAGAACATTCGTCGCCCCGGAAAACGCAAGGTTATTATTGTGAAGGTGGTTTCCGGTCTTGGCAATATGTATGATACCGCCATGTTTCCCTTAGAACCCGGCGGCTTCCTTGGCTCCCATAACATGATGGATACCGGCAATCTGCCTTATGGCATCACCCCCAACCAGTGTCGGGACGGCGTCATTCATTCGTTGCTGTAAGGGTGTCTTGTTGGAAATTATCATCTGCTGGGCATATACGAAGTAAAGTGAACCTGCTGCCCACGGAAGAGGAGCATGCTGGGCATATAGCGAAAAAAGTTCCATTCTGCCCAGAAAAAAGCGCTGATTTGGGCAGGACAGTACTTTCTTGACATATATGCCCAGAAATCGAGGTGAACTTTGGGCAGGTGGAAGAAAAATGTCTCAGTCGCCCAAAATGAGGTGATTCCCTGGGCGTTATGAGGAAAACAGCTTTTGTATGCCCAGATGAAGATAATTTCTTTGTTCGCTCGGCTCCTGCTTTATGGTATAATATTTAAGCGAGTACAACTCATAAGGGAATATAAAGTGTTAAAAGCGAGGAATATGAGACATCATGAATGATGAACAACTGGTATGGGCAGATTTTGTAAAGGAAAGACGGAAAGAGCAGCAGATATTGGCAAAGCAATTGGGCAACGGCTTATGTTCGGAGAGTCAGATACTGCATTTTGAAAACGGAAAACGAAAATTACCCAATGTGGTAATGAATCGTTTATTGGAAAGGCTGGGAATCGGAGCAGAGAGTTTTGCACAGTATGCGGATGACAGTTCATATGCGTGCTGGCGAGCCCGGTCCCGCATCGTATATGGAATTGCCAAAGGGGACTATCCTTTAGTAAAGGAGAATTTGGATTTATTTGAAAAAGAGTTTGCCAAGAGCAATATTTTGCGGGAACAATTTTTTTATCGGATGAAGGCGATGTATTTATCTTGTATACAGGGGAACAGGCAAGAAATACAGGAATATCTGAAAAAGTCACTTTCGTTTACTGTTAAAAACGTGGAACCGGAACATTTGGATGAAACGGTACTTTCTGTGGAGGAACTGGATACATTGTTGGATTATTATTGGTATACGGAACATAATCCGGAATGGTTTTTAGCAGTAGCAAAATACATTCAAAAAAGGGTTAGTGACGACCAATTTCAGGGGAAGACCTTCCCCAAGGCAATATACTACTATTATTGTTCCATGAAAGAAAAATATCCGGAATGGGAATTATCCATGACCATGGAAATAAATCGGTGGTTGGATGAAGCATTGGAGATATTAAGGAACTATGGTTTTTTGATATACATGTGGGAGATTTTATCTTGCCGAAGGGAGACTCTAGGAATTCTTAGGGAGACGTTTAAAGGTGAGGGAGCCTGGAAAGAGCAATATGAAGAAAATGTTCGTTGGTGTGAGGCAGTAGAATGGATATGTAGGGATGTGGGGATAGAAAAAGAAACCACAAACACCGCTATTTATTATGCCATTCGGAACGTGGAAAACATATCCGATGTAATTCGTCGAAGAAGAAAAATGCTTCATATGACGGAAAAAGAACTAGCCGGAGGCGATTTAGATGTTAAGACGGTTTGGAGAATTGAAAACGGCAAAGTAAAGGGGCAGCAGGAAAATCTGAGGCGGATTATGGAACGGTTGCATTTGCCACCATATATGATACGGAATGATTTGGTGGTATCCAGTTACAGCGGAAAATGTTTAATTGATGAGTTTTCAGATGCTTTTTCCTCAAATCGCTTTGAAAAAGCAAACAGGATCTTAGTACAAATTGAAAACGAAGTGAATATGGATATTCCATATAATAAACAGCAGTTTGAATGGTACAAATGTGTTATTGCCTATAAGAGTCGAAAAATAAACCCAAGACAGTTCTTGAATAAAGTTCATCAACTTGTGGAAGAGAGTATTCCTTGGGAAGCTTTGCAAGAAGAAAATCAATATTTTACCATCAATGAATTATCATATTTTTCAAGTACAATTTCTGCCATAGAAGGGGAGCATGACGTAGATTTTAAAATTGTAAAAAGGTTGGAGAACTATTGCAAAGGGTTATATTATGAAGATTTAGGAGTCAATTATTCTAGGGCATTAGCGGCATTTTTTGATGTTTTTCAATCATTATATGGAAACAGTGGAATCTTTGATGTTTCTAATCAATATTGTGATAAACTGCAGAAATTACAACGCATTAACAAAAGAATAAGAACGATTGTAGATACTCGTTATGCAAAATGGTGGAACGAAAGAGAAGAAAAAAAGACAGCGGATATTGAACCACTGTCCCAAATGCTAGAATTATCAAGCCTCATAAAAGATCAGGCTACTGTAGATTTTCTTAGTAACAAGATGAGCACAGTTGTTTGTTAATAAGGAAATACCCAGAGTTGTCCGGGGACGACATGACAACTCTGGGTATTTTTTTGCTTGTCCGGATGTGTTATGTTAAAAAGGCGAAGAATCACGGAGAAGTGTATAAAATAAAAGGACAGGAGGGCAAAGAATGCGAAAAAGACTAATCAGTGCACTGCTTGTAGTGGGATTGTTTTTGGGGATGTTTGCGGTGTGCACAAAAGATATTAGTATTGAGAAACAGAAAAAATTGGAGTTGACGTGGACATTTAAGGCTATTCCCATGCGTGGATATGAGGGAGCAGTGGCAAAAAAACCTAAATGCTTTGAGATAACTGCTTATGACAAAGTGAAGTATTGGTTTTCGGAAAACTCATTTGACAAGAAGATCTCAAAAGAATTTGTAAAACGAGAGTCGAAGCTGGTGTCGTATGCAGATACTGTCTTGGAACGAAAGCGGGATGGCAAGGAAATTTTTCTGAATCAGGCAGTGGATGGAAAGTACATCAATCTTGAAGAGGGGATAACGTATGATGTACTCTGGACAGGGTTGAATCGTATTTATAAAATGCCGGGGCTGGAGTTGTATGGGCTTTTTTACCTATATTGTAACGAAAATGGGGTAGTGAAAGCAGAAGAAATAGATGAAAAAAAAGTGGGGGAGTATTTCTCCAAGCCTCAAAACCAGTATTTACTGGATTTTTGCGTTCCAATGATTGACGAAACGATTTTTGGGGAAGAACAGGCAAAGATGGTTAAGGCGGCAGCAAAATCCTTTGCCGTATGGTATGCGAAGGAATTTTCCGTAAAAGACTATGAAGAACTGTGTAAGAATTTGGAAACCGTAGATAAAAAGTTGCTTGTAAAAGAAAAAAACAAATGGTTGAAAAGCATTGGTGGCAAAGGGAAATACACGGAGTTTTCAAAAATATTTATAAAGCAGACTGATTGTGTTTGGGAGAAACCGGATTATCCATCAGAAGCGGCGGATTATGAGGTAGACCAAAAAGATGTAATCTGGGTCTGGTATGGTAGAGATATAAAAAAGATTGGCTATAAGAAAATGGTGCAAAAATATATTGAAGTTGAAGAACTTCGCAAAAAAGATTTTGCAGAGGCACGAGAGTTTCTAAAGAATTATTTGCCCAAAAAGATTGGAAAGGTATTCATTTTTTGCAATTTTCATGAAAAAAAAGCACGGGGAAGTTATATACATGCGATAAAGAGCATAATGGTGCGAAGATGCTGGGAAAATGCGGTGGCTCCTCTGCTTCATGAGTATGTACATTTCTTAACTTTTGGTGAGGGAAGGCTTTTAGAAGATGTAAATTCTGATTTTTGCAAAGAAGGCCTGGCAACTTGGTTACAATGTTTTCAATTAAAAAATGAGGTATACGAACTTAGTCGGCCATATCAAGCAGAATTGTTTAATGAAGAAGAAAACGGTGGAAAGCGTTGGACGGCTGATATGCTTGAGTTTGACAAGGCATATTCATTCTATGAGGCATTCATGCGCAATAAAGAGACAGAAAGTGTACGTGATCAAGGACGAGAGGTAAAAGAAGGAATAGTATTTCCGGTAGATGTGAATTTGTTTTCGTATGGTGAATGGGGGAGTATCCTCAAATATGTTTACGAAACCTACGGCATGGAGAAAACCATCGCCTTGCTGAAGTCCAACGCAGATTTTGAAAAAGTTCTCGGAAAAACACTGGATGAGCTATATTTTGAAACTGCGGACTTTGTAAAGGAAGAAATGCAGAAGATGGAAGCAGAATATAAAGCTAAAGCATCAAATTAACTGGAGGGGAAAGAATGCGAAAAAGACTAATCAGTGCAGCACTTGTATTGGGCATGTTTTTGGGGATGTTTGCGGCTTGCAAAAGTGAAGAAGCAAAAAACGTGCAAGAACATTTGCAGTTAGAGTGGTCAAAAAAGACAATGCCTATGCGAGGATATGAAGGGGCAGTAGGAGTTAAACCCAAATGTTTTGAAACTACAATTTACGATAAGGTGAAATATTGTTTCGACGAGGAGCGTTTTGATGAAAAAAGGGCGAAAGCGTTTATCAAAAAGGAATCTAAGCTGGTATCATATGCAGATAAGATTGTGGGAGCGCAGAGAGATGGAGAAGAAATTATTCTTGACCGGGCGGTAGATGGGAAGTATATAAATCTCGAAGATGGATTGAATTATGATGCGCTTTGGCAAGGGCTAAACCGGGTGCACAAAATGACCGGATTGGAGCAGTACGGACTACTGTATTTGTATTGCAAAGAGAATAACTTAATCAACGAGAAAGATAACGTGGATGAAAAAACGTTAGGAGAATACTTTTCCCAAAAAGAAAATCAATTTTTACTGGATTTCTGCATTCCGATGGCAGATACGGCGATATTCGAAGAAGAGCAGGTCCAAATGACAAAAATGGCGGCGAAATCCTTTGCAAAGTGGTATGTGAAGGCGCACTCGTTAAAGGACTACAAGGAATTATGCGGAAATTTGAAAAGCTGCCATAGGAGAGAGTTGGAAAAAGAAAAAAATAAGTGGTTAAAAGATATCGGTTGCAAGGCGAAGTATACAGAGTTTGCGAAGGTGTTTGTAAAACAAAGTGACTGCGTGTATGACCAACCGGATCACCCGACTGACCCAGCAGATTACGAGATAGAAGAGGAAGATGCGGTTTGGGTTTGGTACAGCAAAGATGTAAAGCGTATCGGTTGGCAGGAAATGGTTCGTAAATATATGGAGTATGAACCCCTTCGAAAAAAAGATTTTGCAGAGGCAAGGGAGTTTCTGAAGGATTACTTGCCGGATGATGTGGGAAAAGCCAAACTTGTTTTGGATTATCATCATCAGAAAGGGACGAACGGTATAATGGAGCCCACAACATTGATGATAAAAACAAATCGTTGTTGGGAGAATACGGCATCATGTTTGTTTCACGAGTATATTCATTATTTGACTCTGGGAGAGGGAAAAATTATGGATAATAGTTTTTCCAGGTTTTGTGTGGAAGGAGTGGCGGAGTGGCTTGCTTCCTACCAACTTGGAAATCGAGAATATGAACTATGTCGGCAGTATATGGCGGATGGTTTCAATAAGGAAGGCGTAGATGGGAAAAAATGGGCGGCGGATATGTTGGAACTGGATAAATCCTATATAATGTATGATATTTATATGCAAAATTTTAAGGATAAAAGTGTTCGAAGTTCTAAGCACAAATCCTCGGGAGGGCTACCTTATCCGGTAGATATCGATCGTATGTATTATGCAGAATATGGTTGTATCCTCAAATATGTCTACGAGACCTACGGCATGGAGAAAACCATCACCTTGCTGAAATCCAATGCTGATTTTGAAAAAGTTCTTGGAAAAACCTTGGATGAGCTGTACTTTGAAACTGCGGATTTTGTAAAGGAAGAGATGCAGAAGATGGAAGCAGCGTATAAAGAAAAGACATCAAGGTAGTTGGTTATTATATAAGTTATGAGGTATAGAGCCGGCAGAATTTGCCGGCTCTTATGCTATATTTGAAATTCAGCCGAAAGTGGGGGAGGGGAAAGTTGGCTGATTGAAAAATTATGGAATTCCGGAAAGCGTAAGCCATAATACTGAGATATTGGGACATGGCTGACGTGGAAAATGATGAAAATGAAAAAAACGTTAGCCATAATCATAGAAGTGGGGAAGTGGCTGACGGGAAAATTTATGAAAACGAATCAGGCATAAGCCATAGATGAAGGTAGTGGGAAGATGGCTGATGAATTGAGACTCTTAAATTGCGTAAATTACAAAGGAAGGTTGTGGAGTATCAGCCAAATCGAAGGCTTTGGGAATACTGGCTTGCAGAAAATGGAAAATCATAAATTTGTCCGTCAGCTAAAAAGGCGATACGAAGGACCGTGGCTGACAAAAAAGAGAAAATCACAAATTTGAAGCACAGCCAAAACTATGATGTGGAAAATATGGCTGACGGGATTAGAAAAAGCACCTATAATATATTACTCCATCTGGAAGCGGAAATATGTTGACGACCACAAGTGTCGTAGACTATACTTTTAACAGGTCTCCCGCTACGGGAGCGGACAAAAATGATAAGGTGAAGGAATAATAATATGAAAAGTGAAGCAAAGAGCAGTTCAAAAACAGGATTGATCGCCTGCCTCATTGTGGTGGCGGTGCTGGTTATAGGAGGCATTGTAGGATATAATTCCCTTGTTTCCAAACAGACGGATGTGGAGGAGTATGCATCCAATATTGATGCGCAGTTGCAGCGAAGAGCGGATTTAATACCGAATTTGGTTAAAACCGTAAAGTCTTACGCAGAACACGAAACAGAAGTATTTGAGGCAGTGAACGAAGCAAGAGAAAAACTTGTGGGAGCCAAGGATATGGAAGCAAAGGCAGAAGCCAACGAAGAGGTATCTGCGGCACTGACCAAACTGGTTGCTATTGCGGAAAATTATCCGGAATTGAAATCCGATAAGGTTTACGTGGATTTAATGGATGAATTGGCAGGTACCGAGAATCGTATTTCCTATGCAAGAGAAAAATACAATTCTGCGGTTGGAAGCTATAACAAAGCTATTAAGAAGTTTCCGGGAGCGTTGTTTGCCAGCCTTTTCGGTTTTGAAAAAGCGGAAATGTTCAAGGCATCTGAAGGCGCTGAGACAGCTCCGGATGCAAATTTGTAAGGCGGGTGTGACCATGGATAAGTTGAAAAGTTTTTTAATAAAAGTACTTGCTTTTGTAGGTGGTTCCTTTGTGGCAGGATGGCTGGGAGTATTTATTTTTTCTCTGGTTGTGCTGAACATGCCGGTTACGGTTTATCCGAAACCAACGGAGAATTTTTACGTGGAAGATTACAGCGGATGCCTGAATGAAGAGACCGAACGCTACATCTACGAAGGGGCAGAACAGTTAGAAAAAGATACCGGTGTGCAGATGGTAGTGGTTACTGTTCCAAACACCCATCAGGATGAGTTGGAGAATTACAGCGTTCACCTTGCAAATGAGTGGGGAATCGGAAATGCAAAAGAGGATAACGGAATTTTGCTTTTGATTCGTACCGATAAGGATAAAGAGAGTGTTCGTCTGGAAATCGGAAAAGGCATGGAAGGGGATATTCCTGACGGAAAAGCCGGAAGAATTCTAGACGATTATGCGGTTGCTGCGAAAAAAGCGCATCAATGGAATGCCTTGGCGGGAGATACGTTTTCCGCAGTGGTTGCAGAGGTTTATAAGATAAAGGGAATGGAGTGTCCCAAAGCAATCCGTACGGGACAGGACTGGCAGGATGGAAAGGCTGAGACGAAGGGAACCTTCGCAGATGCCAACTTCCCGGAAGAGAAGAAGCTGGGTCTTACAGCTTCGGAAAATATTAGCAGATCCTTTTCAAATGCCAACAAGTATTTCCTGTGGGGAACACTGGTGGCAGCCGTAATTTTGATTTTTATTATCATGGCAGTGGTACATGAGGGAATCAGAAACTATGACGGAAGACGACGGGGCTATCGATCCTCCGGTGGTTCTTCCGGTGGACATCACGGAGGCGGAGGTTCCTTCGGAGGCGGTGGAGCATCGCGATGAGAGGGAAGTATAAGCAAAAACGGGAGAAAAAAGAAAAGTCCAGGAAGTTAGGGCGTAAGGTTTGCCTTTTCGCCCTGCTTTTGTATCTTGTGGCTGCGGTAATCGGAACCCTGGTTCTGTTTGTAAAAAACGGCACGGTGGGGAAGACTACGGTTTTACCTAAAGCAACCGGATGTTTCTATGTAAATGATTACAGCCATGTGCTAAATGAAGATGCGGAAACCTACATGATTGCCGCGGCAACAAGGCTCTGTGAAAGGAGTGGTGCTCAGGTAGTGGTGGTGATGGTTCCCAATACCCAGGCAGATTCCCTGGAGAAATTCAGTCTTCATTTGGCGGAAAAGTGGGGAATCGGAGACAAAGAAAAGGACAACGGCATTTTGCTTTTGTTCAACACCCAAAAAGACAATGAACACGTGCGATTAGAGGTCGGAAGGGGACTGGAAGGCGTCATTACGGATGGTAAGGCCGGAAAAATTCTGGATGACTATGCCGTGAGTCCAAAGAATAAAAGAAGATGGAATGAAGCGGCGACAGCCACTTTTTCTGCAGTTGTGAAGCTTCTGGGGAAGGAATACGGAATTCCGGAAAAAGACCTTTTTACTAATCCCAATTGGAAATGTACGGAAGAAAAGGATGATATGACGGTTGCGGACGGTACATATCCGGAGTATCACCCGAAGAAAAATACGGCTTCTGTTGGGACACGATTGAAGGATGCGTTTTTTGAATTTCTGGAAGGTACAGCGGTGGGAATTGTTGTGCTGATTGCTTTCTTCCTGGGATTTTGTGTCGTTGATTTGATTGGGCGAATCATGAACGGTTTAACCGGAGGCGGTTTTGGCGGCTTTGGAAGTGGTATCGGCGGAGGTGGCGGCTCCTTTGGCGGAGGCGGCGCATCGAGATAGGGCTTTAGTGATAAATATAAAAATGGAGGAGACAACATGGGCATTTTTTTTGGTGAACAAAGAGGAACCGGCGTGGGTTTTGCAAGCATTATGAATAAGCAGAACTTCACAAACGAGGATTTATTAGAGAAGCTTTCTGAAATTAAGGTGAGTTTCGGAACCCCGGAGATGGGGGATATTATGGGAACCCAGTCGGTACTTTATCGGAACGTAACCCCGAGGCAGGAGATTTTTGTGCGGGTACATCGGAAAAAGATTATTATGGGAGCCCTTGGCTCCAGTGCAAGCGGTCAGGCAGGCAATGTGCTGGATACGGCGGCAATGTTTGCTTTTGATGGAGAGCAGAGCGATGAACAGACCTTTGTAAACCGTGCGGTAGAAGAACTGGCTGATATTATCGAAAAACTGGAAAATGGCGAGAGCGTAACCGAAAGTACGGTATTGTCTTCTGTAAAAACATCCACCGGTGAGAAGATTGAGTTTTATATGAACCAAAAGGTTCTGTCCATTAAGCCGAAGTTTGATATTTTTAATGAGGACGAAGAAGCCATGTATCACGTGGAAGGGGATATTACGGGACATGTTTTTTCTATTCAGAAGGATGACGAAGAAGTCTTAAAACTGAAAAAGAAACTGGTTGCGGTTATGCCGGAATATACGTTGCTAAAGGATGGCAATGAAATCGGAAAGATTAAGAAGAAGTTACGCTTATTAAATCCCGAATTGGTGGGAACCATTAACGGAAAAGATTTAAAAATCGGCGGAAATCTTATGGGATGCAATTTTGACATCCTTGTGGGGGGCACGCCTATTGGACAGATTGATACACAGAGAACGGTATGGGCGGATTGTTACCGTATTTCCGTGCTGGATGAAGCGTATCAGGACATTATGATTGCCTTCGGTATCATTTGTGATGCCGTGGTGGATGCGGAGCAGAATGACTAATGATGACTATAATAGAAGAAATAAGAGAAAAATTATTTTCAGTGCAGGATGAAAAATACCGGGATTTTCAGGCAAAACTAATTCCTACTATAGAACCGGATTCCATGATTGGAGTACGAACGCCGCAGCTTCGTAAGCTGGCGAAGGAAATGGACAAGCGGGAGGATGTGGAGGATTTTTTGAAAGAACTTCCCCATACCTATTTTGACGAAAACCAGCTTCATGCTTTCATTCTTTCCGGGATGAAGGATTTTGACCGGTGCGTGATGGCGGTTAATGGCTTTTTACCCTATGTGGACAACTGGGCTACCTGTGACCAGATGTCTCCGAAGGTTTTTAAAAAGCACAGGCAGGAGCTTTTACCTTATATTGAGAAATGGCTGAAATCCGAAGAAACCTATACCATTCGTTTTGGCATCGGAATGCTGATGGAGCATTTTCTGGATGAGGATTACGATGAAACCTATCCGGAAATGGTGGCGAAAATCCGGTCCGAAGAGTATTACGTCAACATGATGATTGCCTGGTATTTTGCCACGGCATTGGCGAAGCAGTATGACAGCGTTCTGCCTTTTTTGACGGAGCAGAAATTGGATAAATGGACCCACAATAAGGCAATCCAGAAGGCCAGAGAAAGCTACCGCATTACGAAAGAGCAGAAGGAGTATCTGAAAGAAATCAGAATAAAATGACAAATTCATAAAGTATTCGCAAAATTTTCACTTGCGGACTAAAATTATTTCGTGGCAATTTGCTATACTAAAGTAACTGGTATTTTAAAATACGATACTTGCGTACTTTTGGAAAGGAAGTTGCCATGAATTTTTTTATAAATAAAAGAAAAATATTGGGAGTGATGGCAGTAGCGTTGGTGTTGTTTTTTACCGGCTGTGGAAGTGAAGAAACCAAAAAAATCCAGACGGGAGAAGATTTATCCTTACAGAAGGTAATGGATGCAAAGAAGCTGGTTTTAGGATCTGATGCCGGTTTTCCGCCTATGGGCTTCACTGACGAAAATGGAGAAATCATAGGTTTTGATGTGGATGTAGCAAAAGAGGTCTGCAAGCGTATGGGAATCGAGCTGGTGACCAAAGACATTGACTGGGGTGAAAAGGAAGAGGAGTTAAACAGCGGAAAAATTGATTGTATTTGGAGCGGCATGTCCGTTACGCCGGAACGAGCCAAAGAAATGAACTTGTCGGAATCTTATATGCGAAACGAATTGATTTTTGTAATCCCCGGGGATAGCGAGGCCAAGGGAACCCAGGATTTGGAAGGAAAAAAAGTGGGAGTGCATGCCAATTCCACATCTCTGGAAACCCTGAAACAACTGGATTTGAAATTGGAAATAGTGGAATGCCCGGGAGAGACAGCATTGTTTAATGAGTTAAGTGCCGGAAATCTGGATGCGGTATTGGTGGATTCGGTGGGAGCCTACTATTTTTTGGCCACTGCAGACAAAACCTATTACGTGCTTCCGGAAAGTCAGAAAGAGGAAGAATATGCCATTGGTTTTCGGAAAAAGGATAAGAAACTTCGAGATACAATCCAGGAGCATTTAGGCAAGATGAAGGAAGACGGAACCCTTGGGGAAATATCTCGGAAGTGGTTCGGTAGTGATATTACGATTGTTCGGTAAGGGGGAAGACCAGCGTGAAAAATAGAATACATAAAGGGATGGTGTTACTTGCAGTACTTATGTTGGTAGTTGTAACCGGCTGCAGTAGTAATTTGTCCGACAAAAAGGCTATCAGAACCGATCACTCTCTGCAAAATGTTATGGAGGCAAAGCAGTTGATTCTGGGATCCGATACGGGCTTCCCACCCATGGGGTATGAAAACGAAAATGGAGAGATTGTGGGATTTGATATTGACGTGGCAAAAGCGGTTTGTAACCAGCTGGGCGTAAAGCTTGTAGTTAAGGGAATTGACTGGGGCAAAAAGGAAGAAGAGCTAGATAGTGGCAATATTGATTGCGTTTGGAGTGGAATGTCGGTTACACCGGACAGAGCCGAGGCTATGAATCTGTCAGAGCCATACATGAAAAATGAGTTGATTTTTCTCATTCCGGGAAACAGCGAAGCAAGAGGAACTCAGGATTTGCAAGGGAAACGGGTGGGTGTAAGCACCAACTCCACCGCCTTAGATGCATTAAAATCCATGGCCACCAAAGTGGAAATTGTGGAGTGCGAGGATGAAGTAGATATGTTTCAGAAGCTGGAAGAGGGAAATCTGGATGCAATGTTAGTGGATTCCGTGGCCGCCTACTACTTTTTATCCCAAACCGGAAAAACCTATTACGTGCTTCCGGAAAGTCTTCAGGAAGAGGATTACGCCATTGGTTTCCGCAAGGAGGACCAGAGTCTGCGGGACAAAATCCAGGAAATTCTGGGAATGCTAAAGGAAGACGGAACCCTGGGCCGAATTTCGAAACAGTGGTTTGGCAGTGATATTACAATCGTGCGATAAGTTCACCAGATAAAGGACAGGAAATGCCTATGAAAAACAAAAAGATGAAAACGAATTTTCCGATAAAAAGTGTAATGGTTTCCACTATGGTGATTTTGTTTTTCCTTGCGGTGATTATATTTTATTATAAGATGCTGTACTCGGAGACAAGAGAGCGAATTATAAAAAGCGGAGAGCTGAGTGCCCAAAAGTCATCTGAGCAGATTGACAGCTATCTGGCCGCCGGTATTCATACGGTGGAGATTGCCTGCTATACGCTGGATAATATGATTCGAGACGGACGTTCCAATAAAGAGATAAAGGATTTTATGAATAACCAGTCCGTGGCGGTTCAAAATATTACCGACGGAAGTTCTCCGGGATTATACGGTTGTATCAACGGCAAATATTTGGATGGAACCGGTTGGACTCCGTCAAAAGGGTACGATCCCACAACGAGACCTTGGTATATTGATGCCAGAGCCAGTATCGGACGGGTAGCGGTGGTGGATCCTTATTTTGATTTGGATTCTCGAACCGTTATGATTGCATTGTCAAAGACCTTGTGTGATGCAAAAAGTGTGGCGGCTATCGACCTTTCCACCGACAGACTGCAAAGCATTACAGAGGAATTGGCATCTGACGAAGAAGCGGATATGGAAATTATTATTGACAGAAAATATCAGGTTATTGCCCATTCTGCCAATAAAGGAGAAATCGGCAGAAATTATCTGCAGCAGGGAAGAGGATTTGGATATGCATTGGTGGAGGAAATGCGTGCATCCGATCAAAATTATTTTTCTCTGAATTACGACAAAGCCGAGTACATTGTGTATACCACCAAGGTGGCAAATGACTGGATTTGTCTTTCGGTATTTGATGCAACAGCTGCATTCGAACAATTAAAGAATATGCTGTTTGGAACGTTTTTAACGGCTGTTCTTATCATTCTCATTCAGCTGTTTATTATGGTGCGTCTAAACAAAAAGACCCAGATGGCAGAGGTTTTGAACAAAAAGACAGAGCGTGCCCTTGCAGCCAGTGAAGCAAAATCTTCGTTTTTATCCAATATGTCCCATGAAATACGAACACCTATTAATGCGGTGCTGGGTATGAACGAAATGGTTTTGCGGGAAAGTACCGAAGCAAATGTTTTGGAGTATTCCGAAAGTATTCGTACCGCAGGACATACTCTTTTGGGATTGGTAAACGATATTCTGGACTTTTCCAAGATTGAAGCGGGAAAAATGGAAATCATTCCGGTGGAATATGATATTTCTTCCCTGATTAACGACCTTGTAAATATGATTCAGACCAAGGCAGACGGAAAGGGTCTGTTGTTGAAACTGGAATTTGACGAAAACATTCCGAAGCTTTTGTACGGCGATGAAATCCGTATTAAGCAGGTGGTTACGAATATTTTGACCAACGCCGTAAAATATACGGAAGAGGGTGGCGTGATCTTCCATATTGGTTATGACAGGATTCCGGAAGAGCCGGATATGGTATATTTGAATTTTTCGGTAAAAGATACGGGAATCGGAATCAAACCGGAGGACATGGCAAAACTGTTTTCCAAGTTTGACCGTATTGAAGAGGAACGAAACCGGAAGGTGGAAGGTACCGGTCTTGGTATGAATATTACCAAGTGTCTCCTGGAGATGATGGGAACTTCCCTAGAGGTAGACAGTGTTTACGGCGAAGGTTCGGATTTTCATTTTAAACTGAAACAAAAAGTTACAAAATGGGAGCCTTTAGGAGATTACGAAGCTGCATACCGGGCGGCGGTTTCCGGACGAAAGAAGTACAAGGAGAAATTTGCAGCACCAAAGGCCCTTGTTTTGGTGGTGGATGATACCCCAATGAACCTGACGGTATTTGTCAGTTTGCTAAAAACTACCAAGGTGCAGATTGATACGGCAGAAAGTGGAAGAAGTGCGCTGGAGCTTACAAGGGAGAAGAAATACGACGTCATCTTCTTGGACCACATGATGCCTGAGATGGATGGCATTGAAACCCTGCAGAATCTACGTGGGGAAAAGGATAATCCAAATCTTGAAACTCCTGTAATATGCCTGACAGCCAATGCGATTTCCGGAGCAAGAGAGAAGTACCTGGCTGCCGGTTTTGACGACTATCTTACCAAACCGGTGGAAGCAGACCGTTTGGAGGAAATGCTTTTGCATTATCTGCCGGATGAAAAGATAGAAATGACGCAGCAGGAAGAGAGCTCGGAGGAGGCTGCGCAGAATACATTCCCACAGTGGATATGGCAATGCGAAGGGTTAGACGTAGCTGCGGGAGTTCAAAACTGCGGTGGAGCTGAAGAATTCCTGTCGGTACTTTCCGGATTTTATATTGCTATCAAAGGGCAGGCAGAAGAAATTGAAGAATATCTGCGGACAGAGGATTATCGCAATTACACCATCAAGGTTCATGCCTTGAAATCATCGGCGCGAATTATCGGAGCTATGGAACTTTCGGAAAAAGCGAAACGTTTGGAGGCTGCGGGGGATGAACAGGATATCGCTTTTATAAAAGCGAATTCAAAGGAACTACTGACCCTTTACCGCGATTATCTGAAGCGGCTGGCGCCTATTGCAGAAACTTCCGAAGATTTGCAGGAAATACCGCCGGAGATGCTTACGGATTTATATGTTTCCATGCAGGAATTTGCCCAGGCAGAGGATTATGAACTGGCACAGATGGTAATGGATGCAGTAAAAGAATATCGACTTCCAGAGGAGGATAAAGAGCGGGTGACCGCCATTCAGGCGTGTCTTCAGAAACTGGACTGGGACGGCGTAAGAAAAATTGTAAGCGAAGCAAATACATAGCGGGAGGAAAACAGTATGGATAAAAATGTACTTATACTTAGCGGAGCGGAAACCTTTACTGTCCGCGGTCTGGAAATGAAGCTGAAAGGAATTGGGGTGAATCCGTCTTTTTGTGCCCTCAAAGCAAAAGAGATTGAGCAAAGAATCGGAGGAACGGATCTTTTTATTCTGTATTCCGATAATATTTCGGAGGAAGGGTTGGAAGCTCTGGCATATTTGAAAAACTTCAGTGCGGTTTTGACCAGTCGACTTATTGTAATCGGAACCAAGCCGGAATATGAAAGTGTGTTAAGGGTGATTCCCGAGGCTATGATTATGAAGTACTATGACAGACCTCTTGCGATGGAGCAATTTTTGAATGCCATGGAAAAGCATTTTGCTCAGGAGGATGATTTCGTTGAGCGAAAGAGCATTCTCATTGTAGATGACGATGTGTCTTACATGACTATGATTATGGATTGGTTAAAAGCGGCTTACCACGTGTCTATTGTCAACTCCGGAATGCATGCCATAACATGGCTTGCCAATAACTATGCGGATTTGATTTTACTGGACTATGAGATGCCGGTCACCTCCGGTCCGCAGGTGTTGGAAATGATTCGATCCGCACCGGAAACTGCCGGCATTCCGGTCATGTTCCTTACGGGCAAGAATGACAAGGAAAGCATTATGAAGGTTCTGGATTTAAAGCCCACGGACTATCTTTTAAAAACCATTGATCGAAAGGGACTGCGGGAGAAAGTGGATGGGTTCTTTAAGGGGTAAAGTGAATATGGATAACGTGAGGCGGCAGGAATGCCGCCTTTTGCTGTATTTTTGTGGGAAAGTGGTATTGAATTTTGAATGCATATGTGCTATCATAATGTAAAAGGGGAGGGGAGTTAATGTTTAATATTGATTTCTATCGTACGGCAGATGGTTACTCGGATATTGAATGTTTTTTGAATGATCTGCTGGAAAGAGCAGAAACTAACAAGGATGCAAGAATACAACATAAGCAGTTAGCCCAGTACATTCAGTTTTTGGAAGATCATGGAACTAGATTGGGCGAGAACGTGACCAAACATTTAGAAGATGATATCTGGGAATTGCGACCCGGCAATAATCGTGTTTTGTTCTTTTTCTTTAGAGATGATACATACGTGTTACTTCATCATTTTCGTAAAAAGACGCAAAAGACACCAAGGCGTGAGATACAGAAGGCAAAAGCAGAACGGGATGATTGGATAACAAGGAAAGGGTGAGGATTATGGGTGACTGGTCAGAGTATAAAAAAAGAGTGAAAGAGTCAAATCCTGAAATTGGAAAAGATATTGATGAAGTCGAGGAAATATCAGTCATTGTTGGCGCGATAATCCAACAGCGACATAACCTTGAGCTTTCACAACGAGATTTGGCAAAACTTTGCGGGATACCGCAATCGTCGGTAGCAAGAATTGAGGCAGGAAAGACAGTGCCGAATTTGTCCACGTTACTAAAAATTTTCAATCAGTTAGGATTGAGCTTTTCGGTTAAGCCGATAGTGACAAAATGATTAGAAGCGGAGTTGTCAGCTATAGTGGATGGCAGCTCCGCTTTAAAAATTACGATATTGTTTCCAAGAACGAGATGAGGGCAGTTTGCTGCTCTGGGGTCAAACGGTAAATTTGTTGTAGCAAGGTAGCATTCTGAAATTTCTCAATGGTTTCATCACTGAAAAAATCTGCAATGGAAATTCCAAGCTGTTCACATAATAGTGAAATGAAAGCAACAGTAGGATTTTTATTTTCTAATTCGATATCACGAAGATAACTTTGGGATACTCCGGCCATGTTGGCCAATTTGTTAATGGAGTAGCCTTTTTGTTCGCGTAAGAAGCTTGAAAAAAATAAAGCGGGAGGTATTTTTTGTGAAAAAGAAAATATTAGTTGGTGTGGTGGTGCTTTTGTTGTTGGGAGCCCTTGGCTCTGTATTTGGTTCGACGGATGAGAAGTCGGAGACTTCTACAAAGTCAACCGAAGGAGAGTATTCTTTTGTTTTAAATTCCGATTTACTAAAATATCGCGCAAATCTTAAAGGGAAAAAGGGATTGTGCATGTTGAATAAATAACAACTTCAAAAATGGTGTTTTTTACGCATGGCGTAGAAGCACCATTTTTGTTATAATCAAGACAGCGAGTGGAAAGATGCTTCTGACCGCGAGCTTACAAGTGAAGACCGATTCTAAGTTGAAAGGAATACTGACGGCAAAGAAGAAGTTGTTTTTGGAAGGAACTTTTTGGCGCGTCGGTTGACGCGCTTTTATATTTGCCGAAAGAAAGGAGAACACATGGAAGAAAGTCGTATTGCGGTTCTTGCTATAGCGGTAAAGGATCGGGAGAAGGCTATGCAGGTAAATGAAATTCTGCATAACTATGGGGAGCACATTATTTCCAGAAATGGAATTCCCTATCAGGAAAAGGGTATCAGCATTATAACTGTAATCATGGATGCACCTCAGGATGAGGTCAACACGCTGTCTGGCAAGATTGGGAAACTGCAGGAAGTGGAAGTGAAGACATCCTACTTGAAGATTTGAGGGTGAACTATTGCTGAACTGGTGATTGGAAGAGAGGAGTAGGATTCCCTTTTTGAAACAAATGTGTTTTGTACCGAGGAATAGGATTTTAAATTTCAAACAACAACTTTTTTACCGAGTAAATGCATTAAAACGTAATTTAACAGAGCATTCGGCAGAAAAAATAGGAACAAAATCAGAGATTGGAGCATCCTATACCGAGAAATGTTGTGTACGAGAGCGAATGAAAGAAAAATTAGGAACTAAAAATTTGATGTTTCTTGTATATACACAGAACTAGGAACCAAACATAGAAAAAGAGAATTTATACCGAGTGGGGAATGACAAACTGGAGAAAAGGAACTATGGGAATGAAGAAATTAATTGATGCACTGGCACAAGGAAGCTCCCTTACAGAGAAGCAGTGGGAGGAATTGATTGCCGGGCAAACGGAGGAACTGGCGGAGTATGCGGCAGAGAAAGCGCGAAGTATCCGGGAAAAAATTTACGGAAAAACCGTTTTTACCAGAGGACTCATTGAATTTACAAACTATTGTAAAAATGATTGTCTCTACTGCGGTATACGACGAAGCAATTCCAATGCCGAACGTTACCGATTAAGTGAGGAAGAAATCCTTGACTGTTGTAAACAGGGCTATGAGCTGGGATTTCGAACTTTTGTATTGCAGGGAGGCGAAGACGGATACTTTACGGATGATCGGATAACAGACATTATTAAGAAAATCAAAGCAAAGTATCCGGATTGTGCCTTAACCTTATCCATTGGAGAAAAGGAAAAAGAAAGCTATCAAAGGTTTTTTAATGCCGGGGCGGACCGGTATCTGTTGCGACATGAAACAGCGGATGAAGCCCACTATAATACACTGCATCCGGAAGAATTGTCCTTAAGGCATCGTATGGACTGTCTTTGGAATCTGAAGGAAATCGGTTATCAGGTGGGTTGCGGTTTTATGGTGGGCTCGCCGGGGCAAACAGTGGGAACACTGGCGAAGGATATGAAATTTATTGAAGAATTGCAGCCACAGATGGTGGGAATCGGACCTTTCGTACCCCATCATGAAACACCTTTTGCAAAAGAAACGGCAGGCACGGTTAAACAAACACTGTATTTGCTATCCCTGCTACGTTTGTTAAAGCCAAACCTGCTTTTGCCGGCAACTACGGCACTTGGAACCATTGACCCAAGAGGCAGGGAAAAAGGAATTTTAGCGGGAGCAAATGTTGTGATGCCAAATCTGTCACCCACCACGGTTCGCAAAAAGTACGAGCTGTACGACAACAAAATCTGCACCGGCGACGAAGCCGCCGAGTGCCGGAACTGCTTAAATAACCGCATGCAAAGCATCGGATATGTATTAGTAATTGACCGCGGAGATCCGCGCGAAAGATAAAAGATAAGGAGAAAGAGCTATGTATAATGTAATGTCATCACACGCAGAGGATTTCATCAATAACGAAGAGATTCTCGAAACTCTGAAATATGCAGAGGAAAACAAACATAACGAAAAACTCATCACAGAAATTATTGAAAAAGCGAAATTAAGAAAAGGTCTTTCCCATAGAGAGGCAATGGTTCTTTTGGACTGCGACATCGAAGAGAAAAATCAGGAAATTTATGCATTGGCAAAACAGATTAAACTGGACTTCTACGGAAATCGTATTGTAATGTTTGCCCCGCTGTATCTTTCAAACTACTGTGTAAACGGATGCGAATATTGTCCGTATCATGCAAAAAATAAGCACATTGCAAGAAAGAAGCTGTCTCAGGAAGAAATCCGCAAAGAGGTTATTGCATTACAGGATATGGGACATAAGCGATTGGCATTAGAGGCAGGAGAGGATCCTGTAAATAACCCGATTGAGTACATTTTAGAGAGTATCAAAACCATTTACAGTATCAAACACAAAAACGGAGCAATTCGTCGTGTAAACGTAAATATTGCGGCAACCACCGTAGAGAATTACCGTAAATTAAAAGAAGCAGGTATCGGAACCTACATTTTATTCCAGGAGACCTATAACAAAGAACAGTACGAAAAACTTCACCCAACGGGACCGAAGTCTGATTACAATTATCACACCGAGGCAATGGACAGAGCCATGGACGGAGGTATTGATGATGTAGGAATCGGTGTATTGTTCGGATTAAACCTTTACCGCTATGACTTTGTAGGATTACTGATGCATGCAGAGCACTTAGAGCAGGCAAAAGGATGCGGACCCCATACCATTTCCGTACCGAGACTCCGTCGCGCGGATGACATCGATCCGGATGTATTTGATAACGGAATTACCGATGAAATGTTTGAAAAAATCGTTGCCTGCATCCGTGTAGCAGTACCGTATACCGGCATGATTATCTCCACCAGAGAGAGCAAGGAAACCCGTGAAAAAGTGCTGGAAATGGGTGTTTCCCAGATTAGTGGAGGTTCCAGAACCAGCGTAGGCGGATATGTGGAAGAAGAGCCGGAAGAAGAAAATTCTGCACAATTTGACGTTTCGGATAACCGTACATTAGATGAGGTTGTAGGCTGGCTTATTGACCTTGGCTATGTTCCATCCTTCTGTACCGCATGTTACCGTGAAGGACGAACAGGGGATCGTTTTATGTCCTTATTAAAGTCCGGTCAGATTCAGAACTGCTGTCATCCAAATGCATTGATGACTTTGAACGAGTATCTGGATGACTATGCATCCGATAAGGTAAAAGCGGCAGGTAAGAAGATGATTGAAGCAGAATTGGAAAAAATACCGAATCCGAAGGTAAAAGAAACTGCCAAGAAATACATTAACAGCATTGATGCCGGAGAGCGTGATTTCAGATTCTAGGAGGCAGAGTATGAGCTTGAACGAAACACCTTCCGCAAATCGTTTGCACATTGGCATTTTCGGTAATCGGAATGCAGGAAAATCCAGCCTGTTAAATGCCATTACCGGACAGGAGCTGGCGGTGGTTTCCGAGGTAAAAGGAACCACCACGGATCCGGTATCCAAGGCTATGGAGCTTTTGCCCTTAGGACCGGTGGTGCTGATTGATACCCCGGGGTTGGATGACGAAGGAGAACTGGGCCAAAAGCGTATGGAGAAAAGCTTTGAGGTACTGCGTAAGATAGACTTTGCCATTGTGGTATTAGACGGACAGGACGCCCGTCTATCCAATGCGCAAAAGGAATTGTTAGAAATTCTGAAGGATAAAAAGCTGCCCTTTGTCATTGCCATCAATAAGCTGGATGCTATGTCAAAAGCCCAGGAGAAGATGATAGAAAAGACGGATTGGGCAAAAATATATCCCTATGTGTTTGTTTCCTCCCTTACCAAAGAGGGAGTGGATAAACTGAAAAACTATATTGCTCATGGTATTCAGGAGACAGGACAGAGGGATCTTATCAAGGATTTGTTAGAACCCAAAGATGTGGTTGTTCTGGTTACCCCGATTGATGCGGCTGCCCCTAAGGGACGCATGATTTTACCGCAGCAGCAGACCATCCGGGATATACTGGACGGAAATGCCATCTGTATGGTGACCAAAGAAACCACTTTACCGGAGACTTTGGAGAGTTTGAAAAATCCACCGAAGATGGTGGTTACCGACAGCCAGGCATTTAAAGTGGTAAATGAAATGACACCAAAAGATATTCCCTTAACCTCTTTTTCCATTCTCTTTGCAAGACTTAAGGGAGATTTGGAACAGCAGGTAAGAGGCGCTGCCGCTATTTCAATGTTGAAGGATGGGGCAAAAGTGCTGATTTCCGAGGGCTGTACTCATCATCGTCAGTGCGGGGACATCGGAACGGAGAAACTACCGAAGTTGTTAAAGAAATTCACGGGAAAAGAGCTGGAACTTTCCTTTACCAGTGGAACCGGTTTTGAAAAGGACCTGACAAAATACGATCTTGTGATTCACTGCGGCGGCTGTATGTTAAATGAAAAGGAGATGAAATACCGCCTGGCAGAAGCGAAACGCCAGAATGTGCCAATGACCAACTATGGTGTGGCTATAGCCTATATGAACGGTATTTTAAAACGAAGTCTTTCACTATTTCCGGAAAAGGAACTGTTAAACGATTAAAAAATAACCGGCAACCTTTGCGGTGCACCCAAGAGTTAAACTTTTGGGGGACACCGAAAGGATTGCCGGTTTTTCAATACATTATGGACAAATCACGGAAGCGATGCCTACGTTAATGGTCTCATTTTTCTTGGTGTATTTATCTTTGTAAGTAATTACCGCATAGGTATGTGCGATTAAACTGTCACTCATATAGTCGCTGGAGTAAGACTCGCTACTATAGGTGCTCTTGTACTGATATGGTGCAGTATTAATCTTTACTTTTCCGCCATTCTTAAAGGTTACGTATTTCTGCTCGGAAGTATATCCGTTGTCATTTTTCTGTTTCACGTATTTATTATATTGAAGTTTTTTCAATGTATAACCTTTTGCAAGAGTAACACGGAAGGTAGTGGTTTTCTTAGTTGTATAAGATAAGTAACCATTCTTTTTGCCACCAACTTTCCAACTTTTAATTGGTGATGGATAATTGTAAACAGTCACTTTCTTGGTTGCATTGTTGCTGAATTTTACGGTAACGGTGTAGGTACCGGATTTGCGACCCAACATACTGATGGTATAGTCATTGTTAGATACCGTGTCACCGGAAACAGAGTAGTTGGAGCTGGTAAGCTTCACAATCAGACTCGTGCTGTTAGATTTGACGCTTTTTACCTTTTCTTTTCCGTTAATTTTGAAAGAGAAGGAAGATTCGCTGCCGGTGTAACTGCGTACCTTAGATGGAATGGTGCTGGATACGCCATCAGCCTTGGCAATGTTTGCAGGCAGTATGGAAAGAATCATAACTACCGCAAGTGTTCCCCCAAGTAATTTCTTGATAGTTTTCATAGTAAAACCTCCTTATAAAAGTTATCGGTTACATTATACTATGCTACTATACGGAAGTCAAAAAGAAGATAACGCTTTGTGGTGAAAAATCAGTTAAAATCATGATGAAAATCTATGAAGCAGTTTGACTTTTCTACTGCGAATCAGTATAATAAAATGTATATCAGAATCGTTTAATCTGCCGTTTTTTCGATTAAACAGCCGCAAGGGGGTGGATAGTATGAAATTAAGAGCACCAATCACTGATAAAATTGATGTACGTAATTTCAACGACGAATTAAAGCACGCTGTCGTGAAACGAAGCCGTGTTCGTTATATTACTGCCCCGGAGGAAGAGGAAACGACTGGGGACGACGAGGTGGATGCAGAAACATTGGCACAGGCCAATGAGATCTTCGAGCGGCTGCAGAAAGAGGCAGAAGCAGATGAGGCTGCGAAAGCGGCTGAGTGGACAGCTAAACTGGCAGCGGAAGATGAGAGCAATTATAATGCAGCCACCGGCTCTTATTCCGGTGCTTATGGAAAAGGTAATGTTTCCGATGAAACAAAAGCCTTGGCAGCGAATATACTGGGTGAAAAGGCAGATAGTTTAGCAGACATTATCAATCAGAACCAGGTTGATTAGGAAATGCGCGTAGATTCTGTAAAAATTGGAGTGAACAAGTAGGAGGAGCTTAATAATTGGGTTCATTTATGATTAAGAAGTATCACGGACTTGGGAACGACTATCTGGTAATCGATCCGAACAAGAATGATGTGGATTTGAAGGAGTGCCATATCCGCAAGCTTTGCAAGCGGAATTTCGGCATTGGAGCAGACGGAATTCTTTACGGACCGATTGAAAAAGATGGGAAGATCCATGTCCGATGTTTTAATCCGGATGCAAGTGAGGCAACGAACACCGGAACCGGTATTCGAATTTTTGCCAAATATTTGAAGGATGAAGGGTATGCAAAAGACAAACAGGTATCTTTCTATACCGCCAGCGGCAAAGCTGAGGTGGAATTTTTAAACGAGGATGCCACCCTGGTTCGAGCACGAATCGGGAAAGCGGATTTTCATGCAGCCAGGATTCCTGTAATAGGAGAAGACCGGGAGGTCATTAATGAAGCAATGTATTTTGGCGGAACTCCCTATGAGGTCACCTGTTTGAGTGTAGGTAACCCCCATTGTGCGTTGCTTGTAAACGAAGTGAATTACAAGAAGGTTATGGAATTGGGACCGATTGTAGAAAGCGCTGAGTATTTCCCGGATCGTATCAATTTCATGCTTTTGCATGTAGTCGATCGGGAACATGTGGAAATTGAGGTCTACGAGCGTGGCGCCGGCTATACGCTGGCTTCCGGAACCAGTGCCTGTGCGGCAGCTGCCGTTACGGTGCGTTTGGGACTGACAGAGCGCAAGGTAGAAGTAAGTCAGCCGGGAGGAAGTCTTACGGTAGAACTCAATGATCAGGATGAAATCATTATGACAGGAAGTGTGGACAGTGTCGGTATGATGATGCTGAGTGACGCATTTTTTGCATAATACACAATATAGCAGGAAGGAAAGAAGTTTTATGAAAAAGATACTGGATGATATTACAGAAGTAGTAGCAAAAGCATTCAAAGAATGCGGTTATGATGAGAAATACGGAAAGGTAACGGTTTCAAACCGTCCTGACCTTTGTGAATTTCAGTGTAACGGTGCAATGGCATGTGCAAAAGAAGCCCATAAAGCACCGTTTATGATTGCCGATGAGGTAAAGGCTGTACTGGATAAAGAAAGCATGTTTGAGGTAGTGGATTCCGTGAAACCGGGATTTTTAAATATTACCATGTCCAGTGAATACATGGCACAGTATATGAAGACCATGTTAAGTGAAGATCGTTTTGGTGTAGAAGATGCCAATCCAAAGAGAACCATCGTTATTGATTACGGCGGAGCTAACGTAGCAAAGCCACTCCATGTTGGACATCTTCGCCCGGCTATTATCGGTGAGAGTATCAAACGTATTTTACGTTATACCGGTAATACGGTATACGGTGATGTTCATTTGGGAGACTGGGGATTACAGATTGGTTTAATCATTACCGAGTTAAGACGTCGTAAACCGGAACTGCCATACTTTGATGAAAGCTTTACCGGAGAATATCCTACTGAGCCGCCATTTACCTTAAGCGATTTGGAAGAGATTTATCCGGCTGCAAGTGCAGAGAGCAAGAAGAATGCAGAGTATAAGAAGGAAGCGTTGGAGATCACCAACGAGCTTCAGAACGGACATCGTGCTTATACCGCAATTTTGAAGCATATTTTAACCCTGTCCCATGCGGATTTGAAGAAGAACTACGGTAACTTGAATGTTATTTTTGATCTTTGGAAGGGTGAATCCGATGCACAGCCATATATCCCGGATATGATTGAGGATATGAAGAAACGTGGTATTGCAGAGGAGAGCGAAGGTGCTCTTATCGTTAATGTTGCAAAGGATGATGACAAGAGAGAAATCCCGCCATGTATTATCCAGAAATCTGACGGAGCTGCATTATATGCAACCACAGATTTGGGAACCATTATCATGCGTCGGGAGGAACAGAATCCGGATGCCATCATTTACGTAGTAGATAAGCGTCAGGAACTTCACTTTGTACAGGTATTCAGAACCACCAGAAAAGCCGGACTTGTAAGAGATGATGTGGAATTGACTCATATCGGTTTCGGTACCATGAACGGTAAGGATGGCAAGCCATTCAAGACTCGTGACGGTGGTGTTATGCGTCTGGAGAATATGATTTCCGATATTGCAGACGAGATGTACAAGAAGATTACTGAAAATCATACAGTAGATCCGGAAGAAGCAAAGAAAACCGCTAAGATTGTTGGACTTGCAGCATTGAAATACGGAGATCTTTCTAACCAGGCAAGTAAGGATTATGTATTCGATATGGAAAGATTTACTTCCTTCGAAGGAAATACTGGTCCATACCTGTTATATTCCATCGTAAGAATCAAATCCATTCTTGCTAAATATGCAGAGACCGGCAAGAAGGCAGAAGATTTTGAAGTACTTGCTCCAAAGAATAAGAGCGAGAAGGATTTGATGTTGGCACTGGCTAACTTCCAGAGCGTAATTGAAACAGCAGCTGCAGAATATGCACCACATAAGATTTGTGCTTATATCTATGAGCTTGCAAATAAATTCAATCACTTCTATCATGAGACCAAGATCATGAGTGAAGAAGATGAGAAGATTCAGGGTGGATACATCCGGTTATTAACCTTAACCAAGGGTATCATGGAAACCTGTATCGACTTACTTGGCTTTGAAGCACCGGAAAGAATGTAAAAGAAGTCATTGATGAGAATAAGAGGGGTCGGGGTATTTGCCCCGACCTTTATCATGGAGTGATGTGTGAATGAACATTTTTGACATTATCGGACCTGTGATGATAGGTCCAAGCAGTTCCCATACTGCAGGAGCTGCCCGTATCGGAAAAATAGCCAGCCTGTTAATGAAGGAGAAGATTGTGGAGGCAGAGGTGGAGCTTTTTGGATCCTTTGCTAAGACCTACAAGGGACATGGAACGGACAAGGCGTTGGTAGGCGGTATTCTGGGAATGAATCCGGATGATGAACGCATTCGGGAAAGCCTTACACTTGCGAATGAGCAAGGGGTGAGAATTCATATTTTGGAATCCACCAAACCCTGTAAACACCCTAATTCGGCCAGAATAACTTTAAAAGGGGAGCAGGGAGCAACTGTGACTATTGTGGGTGCATCCGTTGGCGGCGGTAATATTTTTGTATCCCAGATTGACGGCATGGAGGTTTCCATTAACGGTCAGAACGACACCCTCATTGTGGTACACCAGGACGTGCCGGGTGTGGTTGGAAAAGTGGCAGAGTTTCTCGGTAACTGCGGTATTAACGTATGCAATATGGCTCTTTCCCGTGAAAATAAAGGAGGAAAGGCAATCCTTTGCATTTCCATTGACGGACACACAGATCTGGATGTAACAACCTATATTAATCATTTTGCAGGCGTAGAACGTTGCATTATGCTTTTGGCAGGAGGAAACTAGACATGGAATTTACCTATCATTCCTTACAGGAAATTGTTGAAATGGCGGAAAACCGCGGAATGAAGCTGTCTGAGCTGGTTTTGATGGAACAGGCCAATGTATTGGAATGCTCCCAGCAAGAAGTTTTGGAACGGATGCGGGAACAATATAAGGTTATGAAGCAGGCGGAACTTAAAGGCCAGAAGAAAAATGTGAAATCCACCAGCGGATTAACCGGCGGAGATGCCTACAAAATTAAAAAAGCGATAGACGAAGGACGGACCCTTAGCGGTTCCTTTTTGGCAGGTGCGTTGATGCGAGCAACGGCGGTTTCGGAATTAAATGCGGCCATGGGAAAAATTGTGGCGGCACCTACCGCAGGATCTTGCGGAATTTTACCGGCAGCATTAATAACCATGCAGGAGGAAAAAGGGGTTTCCGAAGATGAGTGTATTATGGCACTTTTAACCGCATCGGCTATTGGTATGATTATAGCAAATAACGCCAGCATTGCCGGAGCGGAAGGCGGCTGTCAGGCAGAGTGCGGAGCAGCATCCGCCATGGCGGCGGCAGCCATTGTGGAATTGTCCGGCGGAACACCTACTCAGTGTGCCCACGCAGTAGCAATTGCCCTGAAGAATATTATGGGGCTGGTTTGCGATCCGGTGGCAGGATTGGTAGAAATTCCTTGCGTGAAACGAAATGCTTCCGGAGTAGCCAATGCCATAACGTCAGCGGAGCTGGTGCTTTGTGGTGTAAAAAGTGCCATACCGACAGACGAGGTGATTGAAGCCATGGCAGAAGTAGGCAATAAGATGGATGTTTCCCTCAGGGAAACGGCAGAAGGCGGTCTTGCCAACTGTCCGACAGCAAAATTACTTTGCCGAAAAGTGTTTGCTTGCAAAGAAACGGAATAGTGATATAATAGAGGATAGTGTGCGAAAGAGAAAGGATAGGGAAAATGTGGAAGAATCTTAAGCAACTTGCAGGGTATTATAAGCCATACAAGGGCGTATTTTTTGCGGACATGTTTTTTGCCATGTTAAGTGCAGGAATTGCTCTTTGCTTGCCCTTAATCATACGCTATATTACCCACTCTGTTCTGGAACTTAGGGCAGAGGAAGCGGTTCCCATGGTGTTAAAGCTGGGAGCACTGATGCTGTTTTTGGTGGGAGTAGAGATTTATTGTAACTTTTTTATTACCTATTACGGACACGTAATGGGTGCTAAAATTGAATACGATATGCGACAGGCCATTTTTGGTCATTATCAGAAGCTTTCCTTTAACTTCTTTGACAATCAGAAGGTAGGACAGCTTATGAGTCGTATTACCAACGATTTGTTTGATATAACGGAGCTTTTACATCATGGACCGGAAGATATTGTAATTTCCGTGATCAAGATCATCGGCTCCTTTATTATTTTGAGCCGCATCAACGTAAGGCTTTGCCTGATTGCCTTTGCTCTGGTGCCGGTTATGCTTTTGTATGCCTACTTCTTTAAAAATCGTATGAAGCGGGCGTATCGTAATAATCGAATCAAGATTGCAGCCATCAACAGCCAGATTGAGGACAATTTGTCCGGAATCCGTGTGGTGAAGTCCTTTGCCAACGAAAGCGAAGAGATGAAGAAATTCACCAAAGGAAATGATGGTTTTCTTTCTGCGAAAAAGGACAGCTATCGCTACATGGCGGGATTTAATTCCGGTATGAATGCTTTTGTAACTTTGATTCAGGTGCTGGTGGTAGTGGGAGGAACCATTTTTATCACCGGCGGCAAGGTTAAGCTGGAAGATTTGGTAACGTTCTTATTGTATATTTCAACCTATACCGAGCCGGTACGAAAACTTATTAACTTTGTGGAAACCTTCTTAAACGGATATTCCGGATATGAACGTTTCTGCGAGATTATGGCTATTGAGCCGGATATTCAGGACTCTGAGGATGCTATTACCATGAAGGAAGTTAAGGGAGAGATTACCTTTGAAGATGTGTCCTTCCGGTATAAGGATACGGATCAGATGGTGTTAAAGCATTTGAATTTGTCGGTGAAAGAAGGAGAATATGTGGCTTTGGTAGGTGCTTCCGGTGCCGGAAAGAGTACTTTGTGCTCCCTTATTCCCCGATTTTATGATGTAACCGGTGGTGCGGTTAAAGTAGATGGTACAGATATACGTCGGTTTACCATGAAAAGTTTGCGTGACCACATCGGCATTGTAGCTCAGGATGTGTACCTGTTTGTGGGAACTGTCCGTGAGAATATTTTATACGGAAAACCGGATGCTACGGACGAGGAGTTAGTTCGTGCGGCGAAAGCGGCCAACGCCCATGATTTTATTATGAGCCTGCCGGATGGCTATGATACGGATATCGGACAGCGTGGAATTAAGCTGTCGGGAGGACAGAAACAGCGTCTTTCACTGGCCCGTGTATTCTTAAAGAATCCTCCGATTTTGATTTTTGACGAAGCCACCAGTGCGCTGGATAACGAGAGTGAGAAGGTGGTACAGGATTCCCTGGAAAGTCTGGCGAAGAACCGGACAACCTTCGTGATCGCCCATCGTTTGAGTACTATCCGAAATGCAAGACGAATTCTTGTATTAGCGGAAGATGGCAGTATTGCAGAGGAGGGAACCCACGAGGAACTTTTGAAACAAAATGGTGTTTATGCCAATTTATATAACATTAATATGTAAAACATCGGCACTTGCGCCGAGGCAGATAGAAAGAGAGGTTATAACATGACAAAGATTGATATTATCTCAGGTTTTTTGGGAGCAGGAAAGACAACCCTGATTAAGAAACTTTTGGAAGAGGTTTTTAAGGGTGAAAAAGTGGTTTTAATCGAGAATGAATATGGCGAAGTAGGTATTGACGGAGGATTTTTAAAGGATTCCGGTATTACGGTAACAGAAATGAATTCCGGATGTATCTGCTGCTCTTTAGTAGGTGATTTTACCAAAAACATGGGCGAGGTAGTGGAAAAATTCCATCCGGACCGTATTTTGGTAGAACCTTCCGGTGTGGGTAAATTATCCGATGTAATGGCGAGCGTTGCGGACGTAAGCAAGACTGTAGACGTTACCTTGAATGCGTTGGTAACTGTTGTAAACGGTAAAAAAGCGTTAAAGCAGATGAAAGCTTTTGGCGAGTTTTTCAATAATCAGGTAGAATATGCAACAACTATCGTTTTGAGTCGTACTCAGGATATGGATGATGCGAAATTACAGGAATGTGTAAAAGTGCTGCAGGAGAAGAATCCAAAGGCGGCTATCATCACCACTCCATGGGATGAATTAAGCGGAGATGTGATTTTAAAAGCAGTAGAGCAGAAAGCGTCCTTAAAGGATGAAATTCTTCATGAAGTGGAGCATGAACATGAACATCATCACCATGATCATGACCACGAGCATCATCATGACGAAGATGGTCATTGCTGCTGCGGCCATGATCACGATCACGATCACGAGCACGAGCATGAGCATCATCATGACCATGAGCACGAGCATGAACATCACCACGATCATGACCATGACCATGACCATCACGAGCATCATTATGATGAGAATGGTGTTTGCAGCTGTGGTCATCATCATGAACATGGCCATCATCATGCGGATGATGTATTTATCAGTTGGGGAATCGAGACACCTCATAAGTTTGACCGTGCAACTGTTGAGAAAGCATTGGATACACTGTGCCACTCCGAGAAATACGAAAGCACCATTTTGCGTGCCAAGGGAATGGTACCTTCTACCGACGGAACCTGGATTTATTTCGACATGGTGCCGGGTGACTATGAGTTAAGAGAGGGTGCCCCGGATTATACCGGACGTTTGGTTGTAATCGGAACCAATGTGGAAGAAGAGGAAATGAAGACCTTATTTGGAATGTAGGAGAAAAACATGGATACAATAGGAGTTTATCTGTTTACCGGTTTTATGGATAGCGGTAAGACCACACTCATTAAAGAAACCCTGGTGGAAAACGGTTTTGAAATCGAATCCAAGAATCTCATTGTTGTCTGCGAAGACGGAGATGAGGAATACGATGAGGAAAAGTTAAAAAACATGAATACCTCCGTCGTTTTTGTAGAAAACAAAGAGGACTTTACCAAGGATTTCATGGATAAGTGTGTACGGGAATACCGACCGGATAACATTTTTATTGAATATAACGGAACCTGGGAGGTAGCGGATTTTGCGGAAGAAGTATTGCCGGAAAGCTGCGAACTGGTACAGGTTTTAACAACTGTTGATGCCACCACTTTTGACAACTATCTTACCAACATGCGAACCATGATGATGGAGCAGCTGTTTTTGTCCGATGTGGTGATCTTTAACCGGAGTGATGAAAACACTCCAAAAATTAAGTTCCGTACTGCGGTCAAAACCAATAACCGCCGCGCGCAGATTGTGTATGAGCGCAAGGACGGTACCATTGATGAAACACCGGAGCCGTTGCCATACGATATGAGCAAGGATTTTCTGGAAATTACGGATATGGATTACGGCGTATGGTTTATTGACGCCCAGGAGAATCCGAAAAAGTACGACGGTAAGACGGTGAAGTTTTTAGCGTTGGTATATAATCCGGATAAGATGAAAAAGGGTGTTTTTGTGCCGGGACGTTTTGCTATGACCTGCTGTATTGAAGATGTGCAGTTTATCGGTTTTAAGGCAAAATATGACAAGTCCAAAGAAATCCCGCACAAATCCTGGATCTGGGTGACTGCCGAGATGAAGACAGAATTTGCTATGGAGTATAAGGGAAAAGGCCCGGTTTTATATGTAAAAGAAATTGAAAAAGCAGAAAAACCGGAAGATGAATTGGTTTATTTTAATTAACATAAAGGGAGGAACAAAAAATGTATCAGATCGTAAAGTCTGAAAAGCTGAATGCAAACATCTATCTCATGGTTGTAAAAGCGCCGCGTGTGGCAAAACATTGCCTGCCGGGACAGTTTTTAATCGTGAAGATGGATGAGGAAGGAGAGCGTATTCCGCTGACCATCTGCGATTATGACAGAGAAGCAGAAACCATTACCATTGTTTTTCAGCCGGTAGGAGCATCTACAGAGGCTATGACTGCTTTAAAGGCAGGGGATTGCTTCATGGATGTGGTAGGACCTTTGGGTAATCCGTCAGAACTTGTAACGGATGATTTGGAGGAAACCAAAAAGAAAAAGATTTTATTTGTAGCCGGTGGTGTGGGAACCGCACCGGTATATCCACAGGTAAAATGGCTGCATGAGCATGGTATTGATGCAGATGTAATTGTGGGAGCCAAGACCAAGGATCTGATTATTTTGGAAAAAGAGATGGAGGCAGTTGCCGGCAATCTCTACATTACCACCGATGATGGAAGCTATGGCAGAAGCGGAATGGTAACCAAGGTTATCGAGGATTTGGTAGCAGAAGGCAAGCAGTATGACGTATGTGTTTCCATCGGACCAATGATTATGATGAAATTCTGTTGCTTAACCACCAAGAAATTTAATATTCCAACCATCGTTTCCATGAACCCCATTATGGTGGACGGAACCGGAATGTGCGGTGCCTGTCGTCTTTCTGTGGGCGACGAAATTAAGTTTGCCTGTGTAGACGGACCGGAATTCGACGGACATCTGGTAAACTTTGATGAGGCTATGAAGCGTCAGCAGATGTACAAAACACAGGAAGGCAGAGCACTTTTAAAACTGCGTGAGGGAGATACCCATCATGGCGGATGCGGACATTGCGGAGGTGACAAATAATGGATATGATGAAGAGAGTTCCCATTTCGGAGCAGGATGCAAAGGTACGTGCAACCAATTTTGAAGAGGTATGTTTAGGTTATACAGAAGATGAAGCCGTTGAAGAAGCAGGTCGTTGTTTAAACTGTAAGAATCCTATGTGTGTTTCCGGATGCCCGGTATCCATTAATATTCCGGCATTCATTGAGCAGGTAAAGAACCGTAATTTCGAAAAAGCATACGAGATTATTTCCGAATCCTCTTCCTTGCCGGCAGTTTGCGGACGTGTGTGTCCACAGGAAAGCCAGTGTGAAGGAAAGTGTATCCGCGGTGTCAAAGGCGAGGCAGTAGCAATCGGTAAATTAGAGCGTTTCGTAGCGGACTGGGCTGCAAAAAATAATGTAAAGCCACAGCCGGCAAAAGAAAAGCTTGGCAAAAAAGTAGCTGTAATCGGTTCCGGCCCTGCAGGACTTACCTGTGCCGGCGATTTGGCAAAATTAGGATATGATGTAACCATTTTTGAAGCGCTTCATGAGGCAGGCGGCGTATTGGTATACGGTATTCCGGAGTTCCGTCTTCCGAAGGAAAAGGTAGTTGCCAAGGAAGTGGAAAATGTAAAAGCCCTTGGGGTTAAAATTGAAACCAACGTCATCATCGGCAAATCCGTAACTATCGACGAATTGATGGAGGAGGAAGGCTTCGAGGCAGTCTTTATCGGTTCCGGAGCGGGACTTCCAAGATTTATGGGTATTCCGGGAGAAAATGCCAATGGCGTATTTTCAGCGAACGAGTATTTAACCAGAAATAACCTGATGAAAGCTTTTAAGGAGTATGCAACTCCGATTCACACCGGTAAGAAGGTAGTGGTTGTCGGCGGCGGAAACGTAGCCATGGATGCTGCCAGAACCGCCCTTCGTTTAGGAGCAGAGGTACACATCGTATACCGTCGTAGTGAAGCAGAGCTTCCTGCACGAGTAGAAGAAGTGCATCATGCAAAAGAGGAAGGTGTAATCTTTAACCTTTTAACCAATCCGACAGAAATTCTTGTAAACGAAGAGGGATGGGTAAAAGGAATTCGCGTCATCAAGATGGAATTAGGCGAGCCGGATGCTTCCGGAAGAAGAAGACCGGTAGAAATTCCGGGCTCTGAATTTGAAGTGGAAGCCGATACGGTGATCATGTCCCTGGGAACCTCACCGAATCCACTTATTACTTCAACTACCAAGGGACTTGAGGCAAACAAGAAGAAATGTATCGTAGCCGAAGAAGAAAATGGCCAGACCAGTAAGGAAGGCGTATTTGCCGGCGGCGATGCAGTAACCGGAGCAGCGACAGTAATTCTTGCCATGGGTGCAGGAAAAGCGGCAGCGAAGGGAATACATGAGTATTTGATGAAAAAGTAAAATGAATAAGCGGAACCGTTGTGTCTGCAATGGGGGAGCGTTCGCACTCCATACAAGACGTAGCGGTACATAAGAAGAAGGGAGCCACGCCCAGATATGGATAAATCCATCTGCGCATGGTTCCCTTCTTCTAAGTACCGACGTCTTGTAAAGTCCCCCATTTGCAGACATAACGGTTATTTTTTCAATTATTTCTTCGGTAAGTGTGAAGGCTTTGGGGCATGCCCCGCACACCACATAGACACGCCGCCCTCGCGGCAATTCAGAAGAACGCCTCGGATTTTTGACGGAAAGGTTGTGTATGCGGCGTGAGATAGGTGCGGCAATTCCGAAGTCATAAAATAAGAGGATTCCTCATAGTATTTCGTAAGTAGAATTTGCGGAATACTATGAGGATTTTTTTATGGATAAAAATAGCAATTTTAGCGTTTATGATGATATAAGAAGACGCGCCGGCGGCGAGATTTATCTGGGCGTGGTGGGACCGGTGCGAACCGGAAAAAGCACTTTTATTAAGCGTTTTATGGAAAGCAGTGTGCTGCCGCTTTTAACGGATGAAGTGGTTCGGCAGGAAACGAGGGATGAATTGCCTCAGGCGGCTCAAGGGAAAACCGTTATGACTACGGAGCCGAAGTTTGTGCCGGCAAAGGCGGCGGAAATTCCACTGGATGAGCAGACAACGTGTAAAATCCGTCTGATTGACTGCGTAGGTTTTATGATTGAAGGAGCGGAAGGGCATCTGGAAGAAGGAAAAGAGCGTATGGTGCATACCCCTTGGTTTGATACGGAGGTTCCATTTTCTGAGGCGGCGAGAATTGGAACGGAAAAAGTGATTCACGAGCACGCCACTCTCGGAGTAGTGGTTACCACTGACGGCAGTTTTACCGGAATTATGCGGGAAGCATACGAGCCCGCCGAGGAAGAAACGGTTCGGCAGTTAAAAAAGATCGGGAAGCCCTTTGTGATGATTTTAAATACCAGTCATCCCTACAGCGAGGATACCAGAAGTTTAAGTGACGAGCTGCGGAAAAAGTACGATGTAACGGTGCTGCCTATGAACGTGGAGCATTTGACGGAGGTAAACGCGAAGGAGCTTTTGGAGCAGCTTTTGTATGAGTTTCCGGTTACCCGGTGGTATTTTGAAACCCCGGAATGGACCAGAACCCTTAGGGAAGACAGTGAGGTCATGACATCATTTTTTGATACGGCAAAGGCAGTATTGCGGGATTATCGCAGTATGCGGCAACTTCGCACAGTGGCTTTTCTACCGGGAATGGGGTTGGTGGAGCAGGTGGAAAAACGCAAAACCGATCCTGCAAACGGAGAGGTCACCTTAAACCTCAGCCTGCCAAAGGAATGCTATTTTAATCATATTTCCGAGCTGGCAGGGGAGGAGATAGAAAGCGAAGCCCAGCTTTTAGCACTTTTGCAGAAGCTGTCTGCAGAAAAGCGCAGAGTGCAGAAGCTGTCCGACGCCTATACCAACGTGACCCAGAAGGGATACGGCGTTATGACGCCCCAGCTTTCCGAAATTACCATGGAAAAACCGGAGCTTATCAAGCACGGTAACAAGTACGGCATCCGGATGAAGGCATATTCCCCGTCCATTCACCTTATCAAAGCCAACATAGAAACGGAGATTGCGCCCATTGTGGGGTCAAAAGAGCAGGCGGAAGGGCTTTTATCCTATATGCGAAAAGAAGGAGCGAAAAAAGAGGACTTCTTAAATGTCAATATCTTCGGAAAATCTGTGGGCGAGCTGGTGGAGGACGGTATGCGTACCAAAATTGCCATGATGGATGAAGAAAGTCAGATGAAGCTGCAGGAGAGCATGGAAAAGATTGTGAATGACTTAAATGGGGGAATGGTGTGTATCATCATTTAATGAAAGCTATGCAGCAGTAATAATGTCACTTAGAGCATCAACGTAAGTTGGTGCTTTTTTGTCTAGCGGCCGCGGAAACGTTGAAAATAGCCGTTCGTTTTTTTGGTATGTTATGGCCAACCGGCGAAATGGTACACTAAACTAACTAAATATAGATAACAACCAAAGAGTTCGGATAATACGGAGGACCCAGATAGTGATATTCTTCGTGGAAAGGTAAAAAATAACTTGTGCTTGTATATTTTTTACGACAGTCGTATAATAATCTTGAGAAAGCAATTCTGCTTTATTCACGCAGAGAAATCTGCTCTAATCCATAATCTTCTATGGATGAACCCGAAAATTATTTGCGATAAGGGAAGTAGTCATCGATTGGATTTTTGGCGGTTTTGTGCTATTATAAAACCATGAACGAGTGATACCTTCCCCTAAGAAAGGATGGTATGAATGAGAAAGAAAAAACAGTATGATGAATTGACCTTTGCGGACAGCTTTATGTTTTGGAAGGTGATGGAGGAGCATCCGGATTTAAGCAAGGCTGTTTTGGAACGAATTTTAGGCAGGAAACTGGAGGGGATTAAACAGGCTCAAGGGGAAAAGAGCTTGAAGGTGTCTTATCGGTCGAAGGGAATTCGGCTGGATGTATTTTTGATAGGGGACAGTTCTACATTTTATGATTTGGAAATGCAGACGACGAAGGAGCCGCAGCTGCCAAAGAGAATGCGCTATTACACGGATGTGATCGATTTATCAGATTTGCAGAGTGGAGCGGATTATGAAGAACTTAAGGAAGTGTACATCATCTTTATCTGCTTAAAGGATCCTTTTAAATCCAATCTGCCAATTTATGAGTTTCGTATGCAGTGTTTGCAGGATGTGACAGTTCCGTTCGAAAATGGTGTTCATAATATTATAGTGAATGCGGAGTGTAATAGAGAGGATATATCACCGGAGCTAAGATATTTCTTTCAGTTTTTGAAAACAGGAAAGGGCACTGATGGTTTGACCGACCAGCTAGAAAATGCAGTATCAGAAGCTATCCTGAGAGATGATTGGAGAGTGGAATATATGCAATTTGAACTTATGTTAAAACGTGAGAGAAAAGAAGGCAGAGAAGAAGGTAGAGAAGAAGGCGTTAATCTGCTTGCAGAAGTGGTTAGACGACTTCGAAATGGAGAAAGCAAGGAGGTGATTATTGCGTCCGGTGTTGACGAACATACGGTGGAGATTGCTGAGACATTAAAATGACAGCAATAAAGTTGCTAAGCACAGAAAAGGAGACAGACATTTGAAAGTAGAAATATATTCAGACGGATCAGCAAGAGGAAACCCGGGGCCGGGAGGATACGGAACGGTGCTTCGGTATGTGGACCCCAAGGGAGAAGAGCACATCCGGGAGTTTTCCGGTGGATATGTGGAGACCACCAACAACCGAATGGAACTTATGGGTGCCATTGCGGGATTTGAGGCGTTAAAGCGCCCTTGTGAGGTGGTTTTTACATCGGATTCCAAATATGTGGTAGACGCTTTTAACCAGAACTGGGTTGGTTCCTGGCTTAAGAATAACTGGAAGAAGGCGGATAAGAAGCCGGTGAAGAATGTAGATTTATGGAAACGACTTTTGGCAGCGGTAGAACCCCATGAGGTTACCTTCGTCTGGGTAAAAGGACATGCGGGACATCACTATAATGAGCGATGTGATGAACTGGCAACAACTGCAGCGGATTCCGATAATAGGATGGAGGATCGGGCTGCGGAATAGTACAAGATTGTGTACAAGGAGTGGAATAAGTGCTGACATGCTTGCCCCACTCCTTACTTTGTGATATAATTACGAGAATAAGTTTGAAAACTTTTTTCTTAAGGAGGTAACGCAATGATAGCTTTTTTTAATGCATTTTTTAATCAGGTAGTGTTGCTTGTTGTTTTTGCAGCGGTTTCCGCAGTGGGAGCCTGCCTTGGAGTGATGGCAAGAAAGAAGAAGGATGCGTCACAACCGGCGGGAGAAGTGAAGAAGAATTAGACTAAACCGTTTGGAGGAAAGATTTTGAGTAAGTATTTTGGAGTAAATGAGTTGCGCCGTTCATTTTTGGATTTCTTTGAATCAAAGGATCATCTGGCAATGAAGAGCTTCTCATTGGTACCACACAATGATAAGAGTTTGTTGTTGATTAATGCGGGAATGGCACCACTGAAGCCATACTTTACCGGACAGGAGGTTCCGCCCCGTAAGAGAGTCTGTACATGCCAGAAGTGTGTACGAACCAATGATATTGAGAACGTAGGAAAGACCGCAAGACATCTTACTTTCTTTGAGATGTTGGGTAACTTCTCCTTTGGAGATTATTTTAAAGAAGAAGCCCTGACCTGGTCATGGGAGTATCTGACAGAGGTTATCGGTCTTGATTCGGAGCGTTTATATCCATCCATCTATTTTGAGGATGAGGAAGCATTTGATATCTGGACCAAGAAGATTGGAGTTCCGGCAGAGAAGATTACCCGTTTCTACCGTGATGAAGATGGCAAGTGCGATAACTTCTGGGAGCATGGCGCAGGCCCTTGTGGTCCTTGTTCCGAAATCTACTATGACCGCGGCGAGAAATACGGATGCGGCAGCCCGGACTGTAAGGTGGGTTGCGAGTGCGACCGCTATATGGAGGTTTGGAATAACGTATTTACCCAGTTCGAGGGTGACGGCAAGGGCCACTACGAACTGTTAGAACAGAAGAATATCGACACCGGAATGGGCTTAGAGCGTCTGGCGGTGGTTGTACAGGATGTGGATACGATTTTTGATATCGATACCATGAAAGCAATCCGTGACGCAATCTGTAATGCTGCTCACAAGAATTATGGCGCAAATGATAAGGACGATGTTTCCATTCGTTTGATTTGTGATCATATTCGTTCATCCACATTCTTAATTTCCGATGGTGTTATGCCAAGTAACGAGGGACGTGGTTATGTACTTCGCCGTTTGATTCGTCGTGCGGCTCGTCATGGTAAATTGTTGGGAATGCAGGGTGAGTTTTTAGCAGAACTTTGCCAGGTTGTAATCCGTGAGTGTAAGGACGGCTATCCGGAATTAGAAGAGAAGAAAGAATTCATCTTAAAGGTATTTGCTCAGGAGGAGAAGCAGTTTGCCAAGACCATCGATCAGGGTCTTTCTATTTTGAATGACATGATGGATGAAATGTGCAAGTCCGGTAGCAAGGTGCTTTGCGGCGAGCATGCCTTCAAGTTATATGATACCTACGGATTCCCTTATGATTTGACAGTGGAAATCTTGGAAGAGAAGGGCTATACCGTAGATGAAGACGGCTTTAAGGAAGAAATGGACAAGCAGCGTAAGATGGCAAAGGCAGCCCGCAAAGAAACCAACTACATGGGTGCGGATGCTACCATTTATGAACAGCTTGATCCGGCTATGACTTCCACTTTCGTTGGCTATGATACATTGGAGAAAGAGTCTGAGATTATTGCCATGACTTCTACCACAGAAATTGTTGATACTTTGGCAGAAGGAACCGAAGGTACCATCATTGTAAAAGAGACTCCGTTTTACGCTACCAGTGGCGGTCAGGCTGCAGATGTCGGTGTGATTGAAAGTGCCAACGGAACTTTTGAAGTAAAAGATACCAAGAAGTTGGCAGGTGGTAAGATTGGCCATATCGGTGTGGTAACCTCCGGTATGTTCTCTATGAAAGACACCGTTACCTTGAAGGTAGATAAGAAGAATCGTTTGTGTTCCGGAAAGAACCACAGTGCAACCCATTTGCTTCAGAAGGCATTGAGAACAGTTTTGGGAACCCATGTTGAGCAGCAGGGATCCGATGTTAACGCAGATAGATTAAGATTTGACTTTTCACATTTTACCGCTATGACACCGGAAGAAATTCAGAAGGTGGAAGAGCTGGTAAATGAACAGATTCAGAATGATTTAGAAGTTCGTACCGATGTTATGACAATGGAAGAAGCTAAGAAGACCGGTGCCATGGCATTGTTCAGTGAGAAGTACGGTGATAAGGTTCGTGTAGTTTCCATGGGAGATTTCTCTGTAGAATTGTGTGGTGGTACTCATGTAAAGAATACCGGATCCATCGTAGCATTTAAGATTCTTTCCGAGACCGGTGTTGCAGCCGGTGTGCGCCGAATCGAAGCAATTACGGCAGATGGACTGTTCGCATACTATAAAGAAGCGGAAGCTCGTTTAAATAAAGCATGTGAGCTCTTAAAGACTTCACCGGTAGAAGTAGAACATCGTGTAAGCACACTCCTTGCAGAAGTGAAGACTTTAAGCAGTGAGAACGAGAGCTTAAAGAGTGCTGCAGCTAAGAAAGCTCTTGGAGATGTTTTGGATAACGTGGAAGAAGTGAAGGGTGTATCCTTCCTGGCTACCGATGTGAAGAACGTTGATATGAACAATCTTCGTGAACTTGGGGACTCCCTGAAGGAGAAGCTTGGTGAAGGTGTGATTTTACTGGCTTCCGAATTTGAAGGCAAGGTAAATCTGGTTGCCATGGCAACTGACGGTGCCATGAAGAAAGGCGCTCATGCCGGAATGTTAATCAAGAACGTTGCCGGTTTGGTTGGCGGCGGCGGCGGTGGTCGTCCGAATATGGCACAGGCAGGTGGAAAGAATCCGGCGGGAATCGGGGATGCCCTTGCCAAAGCGAAAGAAGTACTTGCTGAGCAGATAAAATAGCTAATTTTTTAGAAAAAACACTTGACGAAACCTATCGTTTTGAGGTAAAATGATTAGGTGCAAAAAGAATACCCAAACAGTTGAATGCACAATTACGCAACTGGAGGGAGGTTAGGTGTGAGACTATGTCAAATGTAATCGTAAAAGAGAACGAGACTTTAGATAGCGCTTTACGCAGATTCAAGAGAAATTGCGCAAAGGCAGGTATCCAGCAGGAAATCCGCAAGAGAGAGCATTATGAGAAGCCAAGCGTAAGACGCAAGAAGAAATCTGAAGCAGCAAGAAAACGTAAATATAACTAAGTAACACAAAAACGACGAGGTTTTGCCTCGTCGTTTTTTTATGTAATATTTTCTGTTGGGACAACATATATTCAAACAGAAATGGACAAGGGGGTGCCAATGGAAGAAGTAAAGCGTTTTTTACCCAAACCGGTGCAACAGGCATTAGAAGAAAACCCGAAGCTTTTAAAAGAGGTGATGGAAATTCGGATGGGAATAGGGCTACCGGTATTTCTGCGCTGTCTTTCGGGAGAAAAACAGGTGAAGGATTATCGGATGGCCATAGAAGAGTTTGATACAATGCTTGAAAAAGTTTTGCAGTATTCTCTTTTTGCTTATCGGGACCAGTTATCCGGCGGCTTTGTGACTTTACGAGGTGGTCATCGTCTTGGTGTGACAGGTTCCGTAAAATCAGGAAAAGATGGTCTTATTTTTCAGCGCATTACATATGGGAACCTGCGAATTGCAAGACAGGTACACAATTGTGCAAAAGAACTGTATCAACTATTACCCCGTCCCTTCCCTAACACACTGCTGGTATCTCCGCCGGGATGCGGAAAAACCACCATGCTGCGAGATTTGATTCGGCTTTTGGCACAGGATGGGAAGTATGTGAGTCTTGTGGATGAACGACAAGAAGTGGCAGCCTGCTTCGAAGGAGTCCCCCAATTTGATTTGGGAGAACGGACCAATGTCCTTTCCGGGTGCGAAAAGGCCTTGGGAATGGAACTGTGCGTGCGAAGCATGGCGCCGGACATTTTGGCAATAGATGAAATCGGCAGTAGGACAGAATTGTTGGCGATGGAATATGCGAGAAACAGTGGATGTACACTCCTTTGTACCATGCACGGCGCAAGGAAAGAAGAGGTAAAAGCGAAGGGGCTAAAAGGAGATTTTACCCTGGTATTTTTGGAAAGAAAAAAGGGAGATTTTTCCTTCCGGGTGGAGCAGTTATGAGAATAGTAGGGAGTCTGATGGTAGTGTTTGCAACGGTTACGGTTTGCGTTAAATTGCATTTTCAATTGGTGAATCGCTATCGGGAATGGAGTTTGCTTGATTTAGTCTTAAATGAATTTCGCAGGAATAATCGCTATCAGCAGGTGGTTGTGGGACAGGTTTTTACAAGACTTTTAATGGTTTTACCTAAGGATTCCGGGGTGTATGGGGAGACCCTGCAATGTAAAAAACGATTGGATGGAATGGAGGAATCTTTACAGTGTGTCTGGAAGGATTACGTAGAGGGACTGAGAAAAAGGATTCATTTTTCACCGGGGCTTACTCTTAGTTTGTTGGAGTTGGGAATGCTTCTTCCTGCCGGTGAAGAAGCAAGTATTGACCATGGACTGCAAATGCTTATGGAGCAGGCGGATGAGGAACGAAAGCAGTTTGCCTTTTCCATGAAGCGGAAACGAACAACCGGCGCAAGCGTTGCGGCACTAACGGGGGTGGTAACGATTCTGCTATTTTTATAATGGAGGAACGAAAAGTGGAGGTTTCCATTTTGTTAAAAATGACGGCGGTGGGAATTTTGATTTCTCTGCTGTCACAGATATTAAAACACAGCGGCAGGGATGAGGTAGCCTTTTTACTGCAACTTTTGGGGCTGGTGCTGGTGGTAGGCTGGGTTATTCCGTATGTGCTTGAAATTTTTAACCAGTTTTCAGGGCTGCTGCGAATATAGGAGGAAGGATGAATTCTGTTTCGATTTGTGGGATAGTGCTGGCAGGAACTTTATTGTCCATGCTGGTCATGGGGGAGAACAAAGTTTACGGCAAACTTATAGGCTTGGCAGTAAGTCTGATGTTGGTGGCTATCCTGTTGGCTAGAGCGGGAAAGGTGTTTTCGACCTTAACGGAATTGGCAAAAGATTTTGGTCTTGCCAATGTCTACATACGGGTGCTGTTAAAAATGTTTGGAATCACCATGATTACGGAAATAACGGCAGATCTATGTACCCAGGCGGAGAATCCGGTGTGCGCCAAACAGTTAAAAACCCTGGGGCGATTTTTTGTATTGACAGCCGGCTTGCCCCTTTTGACGGAATTGGTGTCGCTGTTGAATGGAATGATGAGGTAAGCCATGGATTATAGCGGAATCAATGATTTTTTGCAAAAGCAGGGTGTTTCTGAAGATTTTGCGGAGTTAATGAAGCTGCTGGTTTCGCCATCTTATTGCCTGAGGCAGATAGGAAAATTGGTGGGAGATGCGGTGCTGCCCCAGAAGGAAGAGTTTTTGACCTTGGGGCTAATGTGCCTTTTGTTTGGAGCGGTTAGTCAGTTGGTGCTTGCTTTTGGAGAAAAAGAGAACAAAGGGTTTCTGGATACCATAATTTTTATGTGCGCATCGGGAATTTGTTTGCGTCTGTTTTTGCAAAGCTTTACCTTGGTGGGAAAATGTATCTTAACTTTGGGGGCTTTTATGAAGGTGTTGCTTCCTGTATTTTGTATTGGCGTGCTATTTACCAAAGGGGTTCATACTGCATCCTTGTTTTACGCTGCGGTAATGGGAGAAATTTGCATTTTTCAACTGGTGATTTCACAGGTCTGTCTTCCGGCGTCAAAGTTGCTGATTGGTATGAACTTTGCCAATGCACTCAGCGGGCAGAAACTGTTTGAACGTTTTTCCAAGTTGTTGTCGGATGGGATAAATCTATTGCTTAAGGGAATGCTGGCGTTGATTAGCGGATTTCAGATTGTTCAGGAACTTTTGGCTCCCGGAATGGATGTTGCACTTCGAGAAGGCGTAAAAAAGGCGGCAGGTTGTTTGCCGGGATTGATAACAGCCAGCAGCGCCTGTGTAGGTTTGATTTCCGGTTTGTCGGAAAACTTGAAAAACAGTATGGGAGGGGCAGGCATGTTTGTTGTCTTTTTACTGTTTTTCCCTACCTTTCTTACATTGCTGTTATATCTTGCAGCATTTCGTATTCTGGAAGCCTGTGTTAGTCCTTTTACAACGGATGCCATGAACCGGGTGTTGATGGGAACCTATGAAGGGGTGCTGCTATTGTTTAAATTGTTGTTACATACGGTGACATTTTTGCTTGTCAGTCTATGTATTATGACAGCGCTGTCTTAGGAGAAGGTGATGGAAATGGGTAACATTACAGATGTTCTGCGCCAGTGTGTGGTTATGTCACTGTTTATCAGTGTGATTAGGATTTTACTGGGGCAGAGTGAATTACATAAATATTTTCAATTTTTTGCCGGATTGGTTTTGCTACTGTTATTTTTTACGCCGGTGTTAAAGTTGCTGGGAAATGAAGACATCTTATTACATTTGGGTTTTGAAGAAATACGGGAGGAATATGAACAATCCCGGGAATTTTCGGATGTATGGAAGGATTACGGTCAGATGGCGGAGTCGGAAGCAACCCGGAGCCTTGTGGTGGGATTTGGGGAAGCATTGAGGGAGGAACCTTATGAAATCTATGAGCATGAGGCGAGATATCAGGATGGGAAGCTTTCGTGCCTTACACTTTTTCTCCGGTTAAAAAAAAGAGAGGGTAGTGTTACGAAGGAACAGATGAAAGAGTGTCTGGAAAAAATAGAGAAAAATTTTGCCCCGGACTTTACAGTACGGGTGAAAGGGGAAAAGTGTGAAACAAGAGATTTTTAAAAAAATTTTTTCCATGAAAAAAGAGGCGTTGGCAGTGATTTTTTTAGGCGGAGTTCTGCTATTGGTGATTGCCATGCCAACGGGAAAAGGAAAACAAGGTGCATCCGGAGGCGGTTTTAATTATACCGGGATATCCGGAAACTCATGTGTTTCTACGGAATATGAAAGGCAGCTTGGCAAGGAACTGGCAGAAATTTTAGAGCAGATGGAAGGGGTAGGAGCGGTAAAGGTTATGTTGACCTTGTCGGAGAAAAAAGAAGGAGGGAGCAGTTTTTATGAAAGTGGGAATCTTCCGAAAGTCAGCGGGGTTCTGGTGGTGGCGCAGGGAGGAGAAAACCCAGGGATTAAGCAGAAGATTTTGGAGGCTGTGGAGGCATTATTCCAGATTGAAAGTCATAAGATTAGTATAGTTAAGAAGAAACCATAAGGGGGATTTGTTTTGAAGGGTAGACGATTAAAAAATCAACTGATGATTACGGCGCTGGTATTGATGATTGCAGTGGGCGGTTTTTTGAGCTTTCACTATAAGGATAAGGGACTGCTGAAGACTGCCATGGGAGGTTTAAAGAAGGAAGATGGGAAGCAGACAACGGAGCTGGAAGACATGGAAGATGCGGGAGAAGCGGTGGCAACCTCCGGATCGGCGGCTTCCGATTATGCAGCAGGAGCACGGCTGAAGAGGGAACAGAGTCATGCCAAGGTAAAAGAAGAACTGAATAAACTTTTGAAAAAGTCCGGGATTTCCAAGGAAGAGAAAAAAGAAATTACGAAAAAGCTGGTGCTTTTAACCACGAATCAGGATGCGGAGACAGCAATTGAAAATATACTGGAGGCAAAGGGATTTCAAAATGTGGTAGTGAGTGTGGGGGAAGAAGGCGTGGATGTTGTGGTAGATTTATCGGTTGTGGAAGAAAAGGATCTGTCTAAAATTCAGGAGGTGGTGAACCGAAAGACCAAATGTCCGCCGGAGAAAATTGTGGTTACACCTCTTCGGGTGGAGTAAATTACGGGAACACCTTGACAAAGGGGTAATCACTTTTATATAATGAATTGTTTGATGTGTTAGATGAAGAAAACAGATAGATAAGATAGTAAATGGAGGATGTACCGTGGCAGATTTAAAGAAAGAAATTGAAAAACGTAGAACCTTTGCGATTATTTCCCACCCGGATGCGGGTAAAACCACTTTAACAGAGAAATTTCTGTTATACGGAGGTGCCATTAATCAGGCCGGTTCCGTAAAGGGAAAGGCGACAGCTAAGCATGCGGTTTCTGACTGGATGGCCATTGAAAAAGAAAGAGGAATTTCGGTTACGTCCTCGGTTTTACAGTTTAATTATGATGGATACTGTATTAATATTTTGGATACGCCGGGACATCAGGACTTCTCAGAGGATACCTATCGAACCCTGATGGCAGCGGATTCGGCGGTAATGGTAATTGACGGTTCCAAGGGTGTGGAGGCACAGACCAGAAAGCTTTTTAAAGTCTGTGTTATGAGACATATTCCGATTTTTACTTTTATCAATAAAATGGACCGTGACGCCAACGATACCTTCTCTTTGCTGGATGAGATTGAAAACGAGTTGGGTATTGCAACCTGCCCGATTAACTGGCCTATTGGTTCCGGTAAGAATTTCCAGGGTGTATATGACCGAAATACCCGGAAGATTATGACTTTTTCCGATACTCAGAAGGGTACAAAAGAAGGCAACGAGGAAGAGTTCTGTGTGGATGATGAGGCAGCAATGAACCGCATCGGACAGCAGAATTATGATAAATTATTGGAAGAAATTGAACTTTTGGACGGCGCCGGAGCTGAATTTGATCAGGAGTTGGTAACAAAGGGTGAACTTTCACCGGTATTTTTTGGATCTGCGCTGACCAACTTCGGTGTGGAAACCTTTTTGCAGCACTTTTTGAAAATGACTTACGCACCCCTTGCGCGTCAGTCTGATAAGGGCGAGATTACGCCTTTTGAAGATTATTTCTCTGCCTTTGTATTTAAAATTCAGGCAAACATGAACAAGGCACACCGTGACAGAATTGCATTTATGCGTATTGTATCCGGTAAGTTTGAGGCAGGTATGGATGTGTTCCATGTGCAGGGAGGCAAAAAAGTGAAGCTTTCCCAGCCGCAGCAGATGATGGCGTCCGAGCGTAAAATAGTGGAAGAGGCATGTGCCGGCGACATTATCGGTATTTTTGATCCGGGCATTTTTTCCATCGGAGATACGCTTACCACGGCACCGGACAAGTTTGCATTTGAGGGAATCCCTACCTTTGCGCCGGAGCATTTTGCAAGAGTTCGTCAGGTGGATACCATGAAGAGAAAGCAGTTTGTAAAAGGTATCAATCAGATAGCCCAGGAAGGTGCAATTCAGATTTTCCAGGAGTATAATACAGGTCTGGAAGAGATCATTGTAGGCGTTGTAGGTGTGTTGCAGTTTGACGTTTTAAAATATCGTTTGGAAAGTGAATACAATGTAGAGATTAAGATGGAATCCCTGCCATACGAGCATATTCGTTGGATTAAGGATAAGACCATGGATCTGGATAACTTAATCGGAACCTCTGATATGAAGAAAATTAAGGATTTGAAGGGAAATCCATTACTTTTGTTTGCTCATGAGTGGAGCATTAAGATGACCTTGGAGCGTAATGAAGGACTGGAGTTAGTAGAATTCAGTAAGGATTAATTTTTCAAAGGAGGAGGCGGAAGTATGGTAAAAGATGACAGACTGAAGGTAGCGGTGGTTTTAGCAGTACTGTTTGTGGTCGCGATTTTATCCTTTACAGTGGCTGCGAACTGGGTGCAAAAACCGGAAATTCACAAGAAGCAGTTTGCGACTTTGGATGAGAAAAAAGAAACGGTTTTGAAATTGACAGCAGTTACTACGGCAACGTCCACTTTAATTACGGTTTTGCCGGGGGATATGGCAACACCAATTGCTGAAAAACTGGCGGATGTCAGTGGGTATCTGGTAATCGTACTGTGTGCGATTTTTCTGGAAAAATATTTGCTGGTGATTACCTGGGTGGCTGTGTTTAAAATTATTATTCCGCTAATCTGCATTTTGATAGGAGTTCGGTTGTTCGTAAATAAAGAAGTGCTGAATCAGGTAATCCTGAAACTGGCGCTTTTTGGAGTTGCCATCTGTTTGGTAATTCCGGCAAGTGTTGGGATTGCCAATCTGATAGAACACACCTATGAGAATTCCATTCAGGAGGCCATTGACGGTGGAATCGAAGTGAGTCAGGAATTCCGGGATGAACTTGGGGAAGAAGACACTGCGAAAGAGGATGAAGAGGAAAGCATCCTAGACAAAATTACCGGCTGGACAAAGGGTATTACGGAAAAGGTTCAGGACACCGTATCGACTTTTAGCAAAGAAAATATCCAGAAAATGCTGAAGTCATCACAAAAAGAAATTAATAACCTGATAGAAGCGGTGGCGGTAATGTTAGTTACTTCCTGTTTAATACCTGTTTTAGTATTAATTTTTATGCTGTGGCTTGTAAAAACATTATTGAATGTGGATATTGAAAAAATCGGCAAAAAAAGATTGTAACAAAAAGCGACCCCAAAAGAGGTCGCTTTTATAATGGTTATATTTATCTCTTGTTGGAACGTCTCCAGATATGCATATTCTCTGCTTCCTTAATAAGTTCATCTCTGAAATCCGGATGCGCAATGGAAATAATCTGTTCTGCACGCTCCCATGCGGAAAGACCTTTTAAGTTGATGCATCCGTATTCTGTTACCAGATACATGGTTTGAGGACGGGTATCCGTAACAATGGAACCGGTTGCCAGTGTAGGGCGGATACGGCTGTTTACCTTGCCGTCTTTGCTGGTAAAAGTGGAAGATAAGCAGATAAAGCTCTTTCCACCCTTGGAAAGGTAAGCACCCATTACGAAGTCCATTTGTCCGCCGGCGCCGGAGATGTGTTTGGTTCCGGAACTTTCGGCATTTACCTGACCGAAGAGGTCAACATCAACAGCGTTGTTAATGGAAATAAAGTTATCAATGGAGCCGATAACCCGGGCATCGTTGGTGTAGTCAACCGGAGCACTCATAACCGCCGGATTATTGTGAATGTAATCGTACATTTTCTTGGTTCCGGCACCGAAAGCAAAGGTCTGACGGAAAGGATCGATGTTCTTTCTTGCACCGGTAATCTTGCCGGCTTTGGCAATGTCAACAAAAGCGTCAACGTACATTTCTGTATGAACACCCAAATCCTTCAGGTCGGATTGAGCAATCATCTGTCCGATGGTGTTCGGCATTCCTCCGATACCAAGCTGGAGGCAGGCACCGTCCGGAATCTCTTTTACCACAAGTTCGGCAACCTTCTTATCAACTTCGGTAGGTGCGCCACCGGATGGAAGTTCCGGAAGCGGTTCGTTATCGCCTTCAACAATAAGGTCGACATCGGAAATATGAATTTCGGACTCAAAACCGCCTAAACAACGAGGCATATTGGTATTAACTTCTACGATAACCTTCTTTGCTGTTTCGCACATGGCTGCAAAATGGGATGCATTTGGTCCAAAATTGAAATAGCCGTGCTCATCCATTGGAGATACTACGAACATGGCCACATCATCCGGTACAATATGATCTCGGTAGTAGCGTGGCAGTTCGGAATAACGGATAGGCGCATAATAAGCAGCTCCCGTAGAAATAAGCTTACGCTCAATGCCACTCATGTGCCAGGAGTTCCAGCAAAAATGCTCTGCGGCATCTTCCCGATCGAAAACAGCCGGTTTACGGAAAATAATTCCTCCACGCAGTTTGACATCCGTCAGTTCATCGGTACGTCTGGCAAGTGCCTTGTCCAAAGCAACAACGGTAGCGGTTCCCCAACCGTAATCAACCCAGTCTCCGGATTTGATACATTTTACCGCTTCGTCGGCAGTCACTAGTTTCTTTTGGTATTCTTCTTGATAATTCAACGCAGAGTCCCCCTTCTTTTTAAATACTATAGTAATATATTACACTTATTAAAAAAATACCGCAAGTATTCTGATAAAATTTATCTAATCTATAATGCTTGACTTATATCGAGAAAAAGTGCATACTGTAAACAGTCACATTCGTGACGGTCTTTTTTCGAAAATCATTCCCGCATACCTGCGGAACTTTTTTCAATTTACCTGTTGACTTTTCCCGACAAGAGGTATATTATTTTCATAAAGACGAACATAAGTTCGCAAGAAGGAGATTAAGAATATGGCGAAAGAAGATAGATTGAAGGCCTTAGATGCGGCCATTGCACAGATTGAGAAGCAGTATGGTAAGGGCTCGGTTATGAAGCTGGGTGATAATACTGCCAGCATGAACGTGGAGACTGTACCTACCGGTTCCATCAGTTTGGATATCGCGTTGGGATTGGGTGGTGTTCCTAAGGGACGTGTGATTGAAGTATACGGTCCGGAATCCAGTGGTAAGACTACCGTAGCCCTTCATATGGTGGCTGAAGTTCAGAAGCGTGGAGGAATCGCAGGCTTTATTGACGCAGAACATGCTTTGGATCCTGTATATGCCAAGAACATTGGTGTAGATATTGATAATCTGTACATTTCCCAGCCGGACAACGGAGAGCAGGCGTTAGAGATTACAGAAACCATGGTACGTTCCGGTGCGGTAGATATTGTAATCGTAGACTCTGTTGCGGCGTTGGTGCCGAAGGCAGAGATTGACGGCGATATGGGAGATTCCCATGTGGGATTACAGGCAAGACTTATGTCACAGGCTCTTCGTAAACTGACGGGTGTTATCAGTAAGTCCAACTGTATCGTAATCTTTATCAACCAGTTAAGAGAGAAGGTTGGTATTATGTTCGGTAATCCGGAGACTACTACCGGAGGTCGTGCATTGAAGTTCTATTCTTCTATTCGTATGGATGTAAGAAGAATTGAAGCCTTGAAGCAGGGCGGAGAAGTGATTGGTAACCGTACCAGAATCAAGATTGTTAAGAATAAGGTGGCTCCGCCATTTAAGGAAGCTGAGTTTGATATTATGTTTGGTAAAGGAATATCCAAGGAGGGAGATCTTCTTGATCTTGCAGCGGATATTGATGTCATTAACAAGTCCGGAGCATGGTATGCATACAAGGGAGACAAGATTGGACAGGGACGTGAGAATGCAAAGCAGTTCCTTGCCAATAACCCGGAGATCTGTGCAGAGATTGAGGCACAGGTAAGAGCGCATTACCAGCTGGATGGAGAAATGGCGACAGAAGCCGGAAACGAAGTGGCAGCTACAGCAGAAGCAGAAGAATAAATGTAAAGCTCGAAGCGTTTGTGCTTCGGGCTTTTCGCCTATCACAACGAGGGGGAAGATGCATGTTATTGAATTGGTTTAGCGATGATTTTGACAAGTTGATTCTTTTTTACTACTTTCATGATGGGGAGGAGACTGCAAAGCGCTTGATTCAGGCGAAACTTCATTGCTCCAATAAGGAGGCCAGAAGAACGTTATATGAGGTTTTGCTTGGGAAGAAACAGGAAGAGTATCGGAAAGAACTGTTGCGGAAGTTTAAGTCTTTGGATGTCCGGAAGAGTCAAATGAAACTCTTTTTGGAAACGGGGATTTTGCTACCGCGTAAGCCTTTACGAAAACAGAAACTTCGCGTCGCATTGTTTGTGGATGGCGAGAATATCAGTTACAAGCATGCAGAACGTATTCGTTCTATAGCGGAGAAGGAAGGGGTTGTGGTGGTTTCCCGAGTATATACGTTGTATAATGACCCCAGTATTCGGAAGTGGCGTGAGAAGGCGAAAGATAACCAGATGGTGGACGTTCGCCTCGGAGGCAAGCATGAGAAGGATAAGGTGGATCGGAAGATACAGAGTGATATGCGAAGACTTTTTGACAGTCGCATAGACGTGATTTGCCTGGCAACCTGCGATGGCGGTTATGCACCAACGGTTCAGGCTGCGGTAAGTGCAGGCAAATGTGTGATTGTTATGGGGGAGGAAGTGAAGATGTCGGCGCGGCTGCGTAAGGCAGGAAGTCGTATGGTGGCATTATAGGTGCAAGAAACTGTGCTTAGAACAATTCAGGTGTAAAGGAAAGAGGACAGAAATGGGCTATCAGAGAAGAAGACCTGAGACAATGGAACATTTGGAACCGGAAGAAGTGGTGAAACGTGCGAAGAAGAAGGCGTTAGCTCTTTTGGAAAGACAGGATAGAACAGAAAGTCAACTGTTGTCTAAGCTGGCAGAGAAAGGATTTCCGGAATATGCCTGTGAAGAAGCACTAGCCTATGTGAAGAGCTTTCATTATGTGGACGATGAACGATTTGCCAGAAACTATATCCGGTATCGTCAGGACAGTAAGAGCCGTCAACAGCTAAAATTGGATTTAATCAGGAAGGGTGTTAAGAAGGAGACTATTGACCTGGCGATGGAAGAAGAGTATGAGAATGAAGAGAAGGATATGATTCTAGCACTTCTTCACAAGAAGAGGTTCGACCCCGCCACGGCAGATGTGAAAGAGAAGAATCGTATAATGGGATTTTTGCTTCGCAGAGGCTATTCCCTTGCAGAGGTGAAGGAGTGTATGCGGCAGATGGAACATGAACGGTAGGAGAGTGTTCACAAGATGGAAGGCAGGGGATTTTTTTTGACAATACAATATGTGCAAATAATGGCTGATATCAGATACAAGTACTTGACATAAGAAGGGAAAGAGTATAAAATTTAAGTGTTGAAACTATGCCAAATAGTAAGCCAGATTGCTATATAGATATGTGACAACACTTTGTAATTTGAAAATTTAATAAAGGAGGTGCTCCTGTGCATTTTGACATTTTGTCCGCACTAATCGGTTTGATCGTGGCTTGCATTATTGCAATCCCTGTAACTGCCAAGATTGTTACCGACCGTCGTAAGAAACAGTACGATGAGAAGGTTGGCAGTGCAGAAGATAGAGCGAGACAGATTATTGACGATGCTGTTAAGACTGCAGAAGCAAAGAAGCGTGAGTCTTTACTGGAAGTCAAGGAAGAGTCCATTCGCACCAAGAACGAGCTTGAGAAAGAGACCAAGGAACGCAGAGCAGAAGTTCAGCGTTTAGAGCGTCGTATCGTTCAGCGTGAAGAGAGTTTGGATAAGAAGATTGCCGCAGTAGAGAAACGGGAAGCTGATTGCAACAGCAGAGAACAGGAATTATCTGTTCAGAAGGAAAAGATAGCAAAGCTCAATGAAGAACGCGTACAGGAACTCGAACGAATCTCTGGATTAACCTCCGAACAAGCAAAAGAATATCTTTTAAAAACTGTTGAAGACGATGTGAAACTTGATACAGCTAAGCTTATCAAGGAACTGGAAAACAAAGCGAAAGAAGAAGCTTCCAAGAAAGCCAAGGATTATATTGTTACCGCTATTCAGAAATGTGCGGCTGACCATGTATCCGAGACAACGATTTCGGTAGTACAGTTACCAAGTGATGAAATGAAGGGACGTATTATCGGTCGTGAAGGAAGAAATATTCGTACATTAGAGACCTTAACCGGTGTAGATTTGATTATTGATGATACTCCGGATGCTGTGGTTTTATCCAGCTTTGATCCGGTGAGACGTGAAGTTGCGAGAATTGCTTTAGAGAAGCTGATCGTAGACGGACGTATTCATCCGGCGAGAATCGAAGAAATGGTAGAGAAGGCTCAGCATGAGGTTGAGAATATGATGCGCGAGGAAGGTGAGAGTGCGACACTTGAAGTTGGTGTTCACGGCATTCATCCGGAACTTGTGAAGTTACTGGGAAGAATGAAGTTCAGAACCAGTTTTGGTCAGAATGCGTTAAAGCATTCTATCGAAGTTGCACAGCTTTCCGGGTTGTTGGCAGCGGAAATCGGTGTTGATGTGAAGATGGCTAAGCGCGCCGGATTATTACACGACATTGGTAAGGCTGTGGATCATGATATGGAAGGATCCCACATTCAGTTGGGAGCAGATCTTTGTAGAAAATACAAAGAAGGTGCATTGGTTATTAATGCGGTTGAGGCTCATCACGGTGATGTGGAGCCGGAAACCCTTATCGCATGCATTGTACAGGCAGCAGATGCTATTTCTGCGGCTCGTCCTGGTGCGCGTAGAGAAACATTGGAAACCTACGCTAACCGTTTGAAACAGTTAGAAGAGATTGCAGACAGTTTTAAAGGCGTTGATAAGTCTTTTGCTATTCAGGCAGGAAGAGAAGTTCGTATTATGGTTGTTCCTGATCAGATTTCCGATGCTGATATGGTGCTGTTGGGAAGAGATATTGCAAAGCGCGTAGAAAGCGAGCTTGCTTATCCGGGACAGATTAAGATCAGTGTAATACGGGAGTCTAGAGTAACCGATTACGCAAAATAATTGACATGAGAGTATGAGGGTGTTATGGAAGTGAGATCTTCCGTAACATCCTTTTCTTTTTGCATAATTGGATGGGACAGGTCATAGGATAGAAAAAAAGCCCGGGAGGCGATTTTACGACAAAGGAAGGAATAAGAAGAGGAAGGTTGATTTTCGCGGCAGGATGCTTAATCCTTCTTGCAGGCTTCCTTTTTGCAGTAAAGGTTTCAGCAGATGAAGAAAATGGCATAGCCTTATGTATGGAGTATTTTTTGGAACAGTTTCTATATGAAGATGTGGTAAAAGAGGAGTTGTTTACCTACATCTTGTTCCACAGATTGTTTTTTCTGTTGGTGATGCTTTTAAATGGTATCGGGTTACTCCGGTTTCATACTAAATGCTGGATGATTGGGTTGTTTTTGTTTTTGCTAAGTTATGGGTGGGGAATTCTTCTATTGCGGTATCATTTGAAGGCGGTTTTGTTTTTGGTGGAAATGAGTATGCCCCAGTGGATTTTTTTTGTGGCCGGCCTTTTTTTCTCTGGAAAAATGCGTGTTGCATGGGAGATGGAGAGTTCTCGAAAAGTATTGGAATACTGTGGGTTGTGTATTTTTTTCTTTTCTGTAGGGGTATTAACGGAGGCTACAATAAATCCACTTTTTATGAAATTTCTTATTGACCTTCTCTGAATAATGGTTTAGAATAACAGTTGTGCACCTGTAGCTCAGGGGAGAGAGCAATGGATTCCGGTTCCATGAGCGGGGGTTCGAATCCCTCCAGGTGCGCTTATTGTGTTTATTGGACAGTTTTAAGACTGGGAGATATAGATGGAAATCCTATCATTTGTTGTAAGATAGGAAAATATGGGAATACTGATACAAATAGGAGGAAAGCGTGTCATGGATAAGAAACAGAAGGAAATTTTGGATACATTTTTAAATAAATATAAGAAGCAGTGCTATATGGCCGTTGGTGTTGTGCTGTTGGCAATTGTGCTGATTGTTGTGCTTGTTAACAGTGGCAAGAAGGCGGATACGGAGGCGATTCAGAAGAATGCGTATCCGGAAGTTCGGACACTGATTGAAAATTATTATAAGGCTGCGGCAAAAGGTTCTGTTAAGAAGGTAGGAGCGTATGCAACTCCGATTTCCGATAATGAAAAGGAATATATTAAACTGTTTTCCAAGTTTGTAGATAAGTATTCTATTCAGAACATCTACACCAAACAGGCAGTGGATAGTAATTCCGTTATGGTTTCTGTAGAAATGAGCATTAAGTTCAAGGGTGTGAAGACAGAAGCTCCGGGCTTGGATTTCTTTTATGTAACAGGTTTGGATTCCAAAGAGTTATATATTGTAAACCTGTACAGTCAGTTTAATGCCAGAACCAAGGAATACAAGACGGAAAAGCAGGTTAGCAAATGTATTTCCGAGTATGAGAGTTTGGAAGAAGTTCGTCAGCTTCAGGAGGATGTACAGACTGCTTACGAGAAGGCTGTTGAGAAGGATGAGAAGTTGGATGTTATGGTTAACAGCACCATTGAAGATGCGGTATCCGATTGGATGGGAACCATCACCCTAGCTCAGAACCAGACACCTCCGGAATCTGCACTTTATAGCGTAGCTTCCAGCAAGGATGATAAAGAAGACAAGGCTGATAAGAAGGACGATTCCGAAAAAGAAGATAAATCCGAAAAGGAAGACAAGTCAGAGGGGGATGATCAGAAAGAAGAAAAGGATCAGACCCAAGATGACAAGAAAGACGAGAACAAAGAAGAGGTAACCACTCCGGAAGTAAAGAAGGTAACGGTTGTTGAATATGTAAAGACCAAAGAAGAGGTATATTTACGTAAAGGTGCCAGCACCAGTAAGAATCCGGTATGTATGCTGAACGGAAAAGTTAAGCTGAAGGTTCTTTCCATTAACGTATGGGGTGAGTGGACCTACGTTAAGACAAAGAGTGGCAAGAAGGGATATGTTCGAAACGATTTCTTGAAGACAGTGAAGAACAAGTACACTGTCACCGGAAAGAAAGGCTATCCGAAGAAGAATAAGAAGTATGAATTGGCAGAGAAGAGCAATCTTCTTACCAAGATGAAGAAATCCGGAAAGGTGATTTCCTCCTTGGCTGAGGGAACGGAAGTTAAGGTTATTGCCGCATATGTAAATGGATATTCCAAGGTAAAGACCAATGGACGTACCGGATATATTTTGACCGAGAAAATTAAGTTAAAGTAAGAATGAAAGGCACCTCAGTGAAAACTGGGGTGCTTGTCCTATGGAGAAAAATATGGAAGAAATCAGAATCAACAAATTCTTAAGTGAAGCCGGCATTTGTTCCAGACGGCAGGCGGATAAGAAAATCGAAGAAGGGGCAGTTTTTATTGATGGGAGAAGGGCGGAGCCGGGTTCAAAGGTTAAGCCGGGACAGAAGGTTACAGTAGACGGAAAGACTGTAGAAAACGGAAAGGAACCGTTTATTTTGATTGCTTTTCATAAACCGGCAGGAATTGTCTGCACTGCGGAAAAACGGGAGAAGAACAACGTGATAGATTATTTGAACTACCCACATCGGATTTTCCCTATTGGGCGTTTGGATAAAGAATCTACCGGGTTGTTGCTTTTAACCAACCAGGGAGATTTGGTGAATAAAATGATGCGTTCCGGAAATGCCCATGAAAAAGAATATCTGGTTACCGTAAACAAAGACGTGACAGAGGATTTTATTCGGGGTATGGGAGACGGTGTTCCGATTTTAGAGACTGTGACAAGACGTTGTAAAGTGGAAAAGCTGGGAAAGCGAAGATTTCGAATTGTACTGACGCAGGGGTTAAACCGGCAGATTCGCAGAATGTGTGAATATTTTGGATACCGCGTAGTAGCACTAAAGCGTGTGCGCGTCATGAATATAAATTTGGGAGACTTGAAGGAGGGAACCTATCGGGATGTTACGAAGGAAGAATTTGCAGTTTTGTCGGAAATGATTGCGGATTCCTCCAATGAACCGGTGTGGTATAAGGAACAGTAAGTTATGAACAGAGAAGAGTATAATGCATTAATCGAAAAAATAAACTATCACATGGATCGCTACTATAATCAGGATGATCCGGAAATCAGTGATTATGAGTATGACCAGCTCATGCTTTCCTTAAAAGCGGCGGAAAAGGAACATCCGGAATGGATTACACCGGATTCCCCCTCCCAGAAGATTGGAGGAACTGCGAAACGAGAGGCCGGGGTAAAAGTGACTCACGACGTGCCGATGCTTTCTATTGAGGATGTTTTTTCCAAAGAAGAGGTGGTTGCCTGGGTGGAAAAGGTAAAAGCACTGCATCCGGAGTGCAGTTTTTCCGTGGAAACCAAAATTGACGGTCTTTCTATGACACTACGCTACGAAAAGGATGAAAACGGTCTTTTGAAATTAACTCTGGCAGAAACCAGAGGCGACGGGCTTGTGGGAGAAGATGTAACGGTGAATGCCTTGGAAATTCCGGATGTAAAGCGTGTGCTGAAGTTGCCGTATGACTCTTTACAACTTCGGGGCGAAGTGTACATGGCACATGAGGATTTTGAAAAATTCAATGAAGAACAGGAAAAGGCGGGAAAGAAGCTGGCGGCCAATCCCCGAAATTTAGCGGCGGGAACCTTGCGTCAGCTGGATTCTGCCATTACCAAAGAACGGGGATTGAAAATGTTTGTTTTCAATGTCCAGCAGGGACCGGAGGAAATGATGAAGAGTCACTGCGAAGGAATGAAGCTTTTATCAGAATGCGGCGTTCCTGTTGTATTTCATAGAAAGTGTCATACGGCTGAGGAAATCCTTCAGACCATTGATGAAATCGCTGAGATGAGAAGCGAGTTGGAGTACGATATTGACGGAGCCGTGGTGAAGGTGGATGAAATTCGGTATCGGGATGATTTCCCGGCAGGAAGCAAGTATTCCAGTGGCCATATTGCATATAAATATCCTCCGGAAGAGCGAGTGGTGGTAATGGATGAAATTCTGGTAGACGTGGGACGAACCGGAAAAATAACCTACACCGGCGTGTTCCATGACGAAGAAACCGGAAAGCCGGCCCGTTTGTGCGGAACCAATGTTTCCAGAGCCACGCTTCATAATCAGGACTATATTAATGAAATGCAGATTGGTATAGGTGGCTCCTACAAGCTGTTTAAGAGCGGTGAAATCATTCCGAAATTGAATGGCTGTGTGAAACCGCCAAAGGCGATTTTTCAGACTCCGGAGCGTTGTCCGGTATGCGGAAGCCTCTTGGTAAATGAAGAGGATACGGCGGATATTCGCTGCGAGAATGCCCTGTGTCCGGCGCAGTTAACCAGAACCCTTTCCTATTTTTGTTCCCTGAATGCAATGAACATTGTGGGCATGGGAGAAATGATTGTGGACGCGTTGATAAAAAATGGCTATGTGAAAAACTTTGCCGATATCTACAAGCTTCATAATCATAGAGACGAGCTTATTGAAAAGGGTGTATTCGGAAAGGAAAAAGGTACCGTAAAGGTATTGGAGGCCATTGAAAAATCCAAAGAAAACGATCCGGCAAATCTGCTGACGGGACTTGGAATTCGGAATGTGGGAAAAAATACGGCAAAGACCATTATGAAGCACTTTTCAACTATTAAAGAAGTGATGAATGCTTCCGTGGAAGTGCTGACAGGTATTGAGGACATCGGTGAAACCACAGCTCTTTGCATCCGACAGTTTTTTGATGATGCAGGAAACCGCCAGGTTATTCAGGAACTGGAAGAGGCCGGAGTGAATATGAAAATGCCGGAAAACAAAGGCACCGGGGATAAATTGGCAGGCTTAACCATTGTTGTTACGGGAACCTTACCGACTCTTGGACGAAAAGAGGCTACCGAGCTTATAGAAGCAAATGGTGGAAAGTGTACCGGATCGGTCAGCAAGAAAACCGATTATCTTGTGGCGGGAGAGGCTGCCGGAAGCAAATTGGATAAAGCAAAATCCTTGGGAATCCCGGTTGTTTCCGAAGAAGAATTATTAAATATGATTTCTTAAAGTGTTTTAGAAAATACTGTTTTCAAATGCATGGAGTTTTGCTATAATGAGAGTATCTGTAAGTAGATTGAAAATAGGAGGCAGACGAAATGGCTGAGGATAGAAAAGCATTTGTTATAAAAGAAGATGACATGGGTGAAATCACCGTGGCAGAGGAAGTGGTTGCCATAATAGCAGGCATCGCTTCTACGGAGGTGGAGGGAGTAAGCTCCATGTCCGGAAACATTACCAACGAGATTGTGGCTAAATTGGGCATGCGAAACCTTTCTAAAGGGGTTCGGGTAGATATGTCCGAGGATACCGTGAATGTAACGGTTTCCGTTATTGTTGATTATCAGGCAAACGTGCCTGAAGTATCCCGCAAAGTTCAGGAGCGGGTAAAGACGTCCATTGAAAACATGACAGGTCTTAACGTAGCAGAGGTAAATGTAAAAATTGCAGGTATTGATGTAAGTAAAGACAACTAGGAAGATAGGGGTGTCTTAGGACACCCCTTTTTCAGTAGTATAAGGAATAGCAGTGAGGATAATATGAGTAGAAGAGAATTACGCGAACGAATTTTTAAAATGTTGTTTCGGGTGGAATTTCACCCGGAAAGTGAAATGAAAGAACAGTTAAAGGTGTTTCTGGAAGAGAATGAGCCTATGGATGAGGAAGATGAGAACTATATTCGTCAGAAGTATGAGGCGGTTAAGGAGAAGCTTACAGAAATCGATGAGAATATTAACGCGCATACCACCGGATGGAAAACGGACCGTATGGGCAAAGCAGAACTGACCATTATCCGTTTGGCAGTTTATGAGATGTTGTATGATGAGGATGTTCCGACTTCCGTTGCCATTAACGAAGCTGTGGAACTGGCAAAGAAATACGGTACTGATGAGGCGCCGGCTTTTGTAAACGGAGTATTGGCAAAAATCGCATGATGAAAAAAGCATACAGTGTTTCCCAGGTAAATCGATACATTAAGAATATGTTTACACAGGATTTTTTGCTGAGCAAAGTATCGGTGCAGGGAGAAATATCCAATTGTAAATATCACACCTCCGGGCATATTTATTTTACCCTGAAGGATGAAGGCGGAACCCTTAATGCGGTGATGTTTGCCGGAAGTGCCAGAGGTCTTTCCTTTCGGCTAAAGGAGGGACAGAAGGTTGTGGTTACCGGTAATGTGGATGTTTATGAAAAGTCCGGAGCCTATCAACTCTATGCCAAAGAAGTTACCTTGGACGGCGAAGGTGCTTTGTATCAGCGCTTTTTACAAAAGAAACAGGAACTTCAGGAAATGGGCATGTTTGATCCGTCCTATAAGAAACCGATTCCGAAATATGTGAAACGGGTGGGAATTGTAACTGCCAGTACCGGAGCGGCGATTCAGGATATTATCAATATCAGCAACCGTAGAAATCCCTATGTGCAGCTGTATTTATATCCGGCGCTTGTGCAGGGCGAAGGGGCAGCCTCCAGTATCGCGGAGGGCATTGGTCGGATTCAGAAAGTGGAACCGGATGTGATTATCGTAGGACGTGGAGGCGGCTCGTTGGAGGACCTTTGGGCTTTTAATGAGGAAGAGGTGGCCTATGCCATTTTTCATTGCCCAATTCCCATTATATCGGCTGTGGGGCATGAGACAGATACCACTATTGCAGATTATGTGGCTGACCTGCGGGCACCGACACCTTCGGCTGCGGCAGAACTGGCGGTGTTTGATGTAAGAGAATATTTGGCGCAGGTGCAACAGCGTAAAGAAACCCTTACGAATTTGATGCAGAAGAATCTGTTTGAAACCAGAAACCGCGTTTTTGAAAAGAAACTGTCGCTGGAAAAGTTAAGCCCCTTGTATCGGCTTCAGGAAAACCGTCATCGTCTTATGGACTACGAAGATAGGTTAATAAACCTGATGAATGACAAAATTAGCGCATATCGGCATAAGACGGCACTTTTAGCCACCACTCTGGATGGGCTTTCCCCATTGAAACGTTTGGGGGAGGGCTTTAGTTATGTGGAGGATGAGGAAGGAAATGCTGTTAACCGGATTTCACAGGTTAAGGAGGGGCAGGATATTCTTGTCCGCATGTTAGACGGCGATATCAGGGCAGAGGTAAAAGAGCGGAACGAAAGGAAAAGACTATGAGTCAGACAAATCAGACCATCGAAGAAGCGTTTACTCAAATCGATGAGATGATCCGGAAGCTGCAGAATCCGGATACCTCTCTTCAGGAATCATTTCAGATTTATGAGCAGGGAATGAAAGCTGTTGCTTTTTGCAACGATCAGATTGATGGTATAGAAAAGAAAATAGAAATTATGACAAAGGAGCAGGGCGAGGATGGAGTTTAAGGTAGAATTGAAACGGCGGCAGACGGATGCGGAAAAGATTATCTATTCTTTTTTACCGGCGGAAGAGGGACTTCAGAAAACTATTTTTTCTGCAATGAACTATAGTGTAAAAGCGCCGGGAAAACGTTTGCGTCCCATCCTTATGAGAGAAACCTTTTTAATGTTTGGCGGGCAGGATGAAGTTGTGCTACATCACTTTATGGCGGCATTAGAGTTCATTCATACCTATTCCCTGGTACATGATGATTTGCCGGCCATGGATAATGATGATTATCGAAGAGGAAGAGAAACCACCCATAAGGTCTATGGTGAAGCTATGGGAATTTTAGCGGGAGATGCCCTTTTGCATCATGCATTTGATACAGCGGCAGCAAGCTTTGCAGTACCCGGGGCGAATCCGGCTTTGATTGGAAGAGCGTTGAAGATTTTAACGGAGAAATCCGGAATCAACGGAATGGTAGGCGGCCAGGTTGTGGATGTGGAAATGGAAGGAAAGCCGTTAAATGCACAGCAATTGGATTTTATCTACCGCCTGAAGACGGCGGCACTTTTGGAATGCGCCATGATGATTGGGGCAGTACTTGCAGGTGCCGAAAATGAAGATGTTTTGAAAATAGAGGGGATTGCCGGAAAAGTGGGCATTGCCTTTCAGATACAGGACGATATATTGGATCAGATCAGTACAACGGAAGAATTGGGCAAACCGGTAGGTAGTGATGAGAAGAATCATAAGATGACCTATGTTGTATTAAACGGTCTGCCGCAGTCGGAGGAAGCTGTGAAACAGATGAGTGAAGAAGCGGTGGCGGATCTTGACTCTTTTGCCAATGAACACGGATTTTTGAAGGAACTGATTCTGTCCTTAATTCATCGAAGAAAATAAGGGGAAACTATGTATTTAGAGTGTATAGAAGCATTGAATGATGTGAAGCTTCTTTCGGAAAAGGAATTGGGGCTTTTATCTGAAGAAATAACGGATTTTCTGATTCAACATATTTCCAAAACCGGAGGTCATCTGGCGTCTAATCTGGGAGTGGTGGATCTTACCATTGCCCTTCACAGGGCCTTTGAACTTCCTCAAGACCATATTATCTGGGATGTGGGACATCAATGTTATACCCATAAGATTTTAAGCGGACGCAAAGAGCAGTTTGACAGTTTAAGACAGTATAAAGGCTTAAGTGGTTTCCCGAAGAGGTCAGAGAATCCGGTGGACAGCTTTGATACGGGACACAGTTCCAATTCTATTTCTGCGGGTATGGGCTATGTGGCAGCCCGTAACCTGAAAGGAACTGATGAGAAGGTGGTTGTGGTAATCGGTGATGGTGCCATGACCGGAGGTATCGCATACGAGGCGTTGAATAATGCGGCTATGGTGAAAGGGAATTTCATTATAGTTTTAAACGATAACAAGATGTCCATTTCCGAGAATGTGGGAGGTATGTCGGACCAGTTGTCAAGACTTCGTACCGGATATTTTTATCAGGGACTGAAGAAGACGGTTACGGATTCCTTGGAGAAGGTACCGGGTGTGGGTGAACCCATGATTCGTACCATCCGTAAGACCAAGAGCGGTTTGAAACAGTTGTTGATTCCGGGAATGTTTTTTGAGGAAATGGGAATTACCTATTTGGGCCCGGTGGACGGTCACAATATTTCCAAGATGATCCGAACCTTCCAGGAAGCAAAGAAGGTGGATGGCCCGGTATTGGTGCATGTGATTACCACTAAGGGAAAGGGCTATGAGGTTGCTATGCGGCATCCTGCCCGTTTTCATAGTACCGGTGCGTTTGACATTGCCACCGGTCTTTCCCAAAAAGGAAAGCCGGGATACACGGATGTATTTTCCACAGTTATGAAGAAAATGGGAGGCCGCAATGAGAAGGTGGTGGCTATTACGGCTGCCATGGAAGATGGAACGGGATTGAAGCGATTCCATAATTGTTATCCGGAGCGCTTTTTTGATGTGGGTATTGCGGAACAGCATGCAGTAACCTTTGCGGCAGGATTGGCACTGGGAGGATTTATTCCGGTATTTGCCGTATATTCCTCTTTTTTACAGCGAGGGTTTGACGAAGTGGCACAGGATGTGTGTATGCAGAATCTACATGTGATTTTTGCTATTGACCGTGCAGGTCTTGTGGGAAACGACGGCCCTACCCATCATGGTGTGTTTGATTTGGCATATTTGACGCCGATTCCCAACATGACGGTAATGGCACCAAAGAATATTTGGGAATTATCGGATATGCTTAAATTTGCCATTGCTTACGACGGCCCCATTGCTTTGCGTTATCCAAGAGGCGCGGCATTTGATGGAGAGAAAGAGCATCGGGAACCGGTGGTTTTAGGAAAGGCAGAAATTTTGCGTCAGGGTGAAAAAGTATGTCTTCTGGCTTTCGGAGCAATGGTTAAAATCGCTGTGGAAGCAGCACAGACGCTTTTACAGGAAAATATTAAGGTGACGGTTGTGAATCTTCGGTTTGCCAAGCCGTTGGATGAGGATATGCTGTTAGAGATGGCAAAGACTCATGAGCATGTAGTAACCATGGAAGATCATGTACTTCGGGGCGGTATCGGCAGTGCTGTTTCGGACTTTTATCAGGTGACGGGAACCACGGTTTCGGTTCATCATGTGGGTATACCGGATGCTTTTGTTGAGCAGGGAAGTGTGCCGAAGCTATATGAGGAGTGTGGAATGGATTGTGACAGTGTCTGCCGTCTGGTAAGAGAATTGATCAATCTTTAGTAGGAGATAACAGATGAAAGAACGTTTGGATGTAATTCTGGTAAATAAAGGCCTTGCACCATCTCGGGAGAAGGCCAAGGCGCTTATTATGGCCGGAGACGTATTTGTGGATGGTCAGCGGGAGGATAAAGCAGGATCTTTATTTGCACCGGAAGCAAACATTGAAATACATGGAAATACTCTACGGTATGTAAGCCGTGGAGGCTTGAAACTGGAAAAAGCTATGCAGGAGTTCCCAATTTCTTTGGAAGGAACTGTGTGTATGGATATTGGCGCTTCTACCGGCGGGTTTACAGATTGTATGCTACAAAACGGTGCAAGCAAGGTCTACGCCGTGGACGTGGGATATGGACAGTTTGCCTGGAAGCTAAGACAGGATGAACGGGTGGTTTGCATGGAAAAGACCAACATCCGCTATGTAACACCGGAAGATATTGGAGATGTGTTGGACTTTGCATCCGTGGATGTATCCTTCATATCATTGACCAAGGTGTTGGAACCGGCCTATGCACTTTTGCGTGACGGCGGCGAGATGGTTTGTCTTATTAAGCCTCAATTTGAAGCGGGTAAAGAGAAAGTTGGTAAAAAAGGTGTTGTCCGGGACCCGGAAGTGCATATGGAAGTAATTGAAAAAGTTCTTGCTTTTTGTGTGGAAACAGGATTTACTGTTTTGGGATTATCTTATTCCCCAATTAAGGGACCCGAGGGAAATATTGAGTACCTTACCCATATTCGGAAAACCGGAGCGGGTAGCATAAGTGAGGATGTAAATCCGACGGATATTGTTAATCAGGCACATGGAGCATTGGACAAGGCATGAAAGCATTTTTGATTGTAGCAAACGGATTGAAAGACAATACAAAGGAATGTGTGGATCAGCTTACGGCATTTTTGGATCAGGAGAAGGTGGGATTCCATATTGTATGGATTCAGTATTCTACAAATCTTATGGAGGAGATGCACGGAAAGGATCTTTCCGGTTATGAAGCTGCCATTGTAATCGGTGGCGATGGAACTCTGATTCGGGCAAGTCGCGCCCTAAAAGAGCACATGATGCCGCTTATAGGTGTTAATGTGGGGAATATCGGTTATTTGTGCGAAGTAGACAGAGAACATATTATCCCCAGTATGCGCCGAATTTTGAACGGAGAATATACTCTGGAGAAGCGTATGCTTTTACGGGGTAAAACGGTGGACACACAGCAGGATGCCTTAAATGAGATCGCTATTTATCGTGGCGGGAAGCTTTGCATTGTGCTTTTGGAATTATACGTGAATGGGCAGTATCTTACTACCTATCGGGGAGACGGGCTTGTAATTGCAACACCTACGGGATCTACGGGATATAATATGTCCTGTGGTGGACCTATTGTCAATCCGGCATCCAGTATGATATTGGTTACTCCCATTGCACCTCATTCCACCACTTCCTCTCGCAGTATTGTGCTGGAGGATAGTTCTGAAATTGAAATTCGTCCGGTTCATCGGGATGGACAGCAGGATCCGGAGGAAATACTGGTAAGCTTTGATGGAGCAGATACCCGTTCTTTAACGGAGCCTATCCGAATCTGGAAGTCGGATAATGAGACGCTGTTAGTAAAGCTTACCCAGAATAGCTTCCTGGAAACTTTAAAACAGAAATTGTAATACGAAAGGGAGAAGGAATGTTACAAAACTTACATGTGAAGAATCTTGCACTGATAGAAGAAGCGGAGGTGGAATTTGCTTCCGGCTTAAATATTCTTACAGGAGAAACAGGTGCCGGTAAATCTATTATTGTAGGCTCTATGAACTTGGCATTGGGTGAGAAGATTCCAAAGGATATGGTGCGGGATGAAGAAAAACCGGCTTTGGTGGAGCTGATTTTCCAGATTGAGAATCCGGAACAGGAAGAATTGCTTCGTAATATAGGGGTAGAGCCGGAGGGAGATCAAATTATACTTAGCCGCAGAATCGCAAGTGGGCGCAGTGTTGCCCGTATCAATGGGGAAACGGTGCCGGTGTCTATGTTAAAAGCTGTGGCGGCAATTTTCATTGATATATACGGTCAGCATGAGCATCAGACATTACTGAATAAGAAAAAACATCGCATTCTTTTGGATGAGTATGCGAAAGAAGCTTTGGCAGAACCGCTAAAACGGCAACAGGAGCTTTTTTCAAAGTATCGTGAATTGAAGAAAAAGCGGGAAGAAAGCGTTACCGATGAAAAAGAGAGACTGCGGGAGTTGGAACTTTTGCAGTATGAGGTTTCTGAGATTGAAGCAGCCGGTCTTTTGGAAGGGGAAGACGAAGAATTGGAAGAACGGTATCGCGTTATGGAAGGCGGAAGAAAGGTGGCAGAAGCCATTTCTTTAAGCGCGCAGCTTTTAAACGGGGATGGAGAAAGTGCCCTTTCTTTAATCGGACGTGCTGCCAGAGAATGCAGCAGTGTTGAAGGCTTTCAGGAGAAAACAAAAGAGCTGTATCAGCAACTTTTGGAATTAGAGGATTTAACAAGGCAGACGGGACGAGATTTGTTTGATTATCTGCAGGATTTGAGTTTTTCCGAAGAAGAGTTTCATGAGGTGCGACAGCGTTTGGATGTAATCAATCATTTGAAAGACAAATACGGAGACTCTTTACAAGATATAGAGGTGGCACTTGAGAAGAAACAACATCGTGTTGCGGAACTTATGGACTACGACAGATTTCTTGCAAAATTGGAGGAAGACTGGCGAAAAACCTGCGAAGAAATGGATGGACAGTGTCAGATTTTGACGGATATTCGAAAGAAAAATGCGGCGGAATTGACCTTTAAGGTGACTCAGGCATTGATTGATTTGAACTTTTTGGATGTTAAATTTGATATGCAGTTTTCAAGATTGTCTGAGCCGTCCATGACAGGTTGGGATGAGCCGGAATTTGTAATATCCGTAAATCCGGGAGAACCCCTTAAACCAATAGAAAATGTGGCAAGCGGCGGTGAATTATCCCGTATCATGTTGGCTATGAAGTCGGTACTTGCGGCAAATGATAAGATTTCAACTCTGATTTTTGATGAAATTGATACCGGAATCAGCGGACGTACTGCCCAGATGGTGGCAGAGAAGATGAATGATATCGGAAGAAGTACACAGGTTATCAGTATTACTCATCTGCCTCAGATTGCTGCCATGGCGGATACTCATTTTCGCATCGAAAAGCAGGTGGTGGCGGATACCACAATTTCCAGCATAGAGAAGCTTTCCGGTGAGGAAACAGTCAGCGAATTGGCCAGAATGCTGGGAGGAGCTGTAATTAACGATGCAGTTCTGGAAAATGCCCGGGACATGAAAAAACAGGCATTATCTTTAAAATCTTAATATCGTAAAACCTACATATTTTTTCAGATTTTGTGCAACCTAATTATACCGAGAAATGGAGGTTAGCATGAAATATAGAAAACTTGTATGTATGGGAATCATTATTATATCGGCAATGATTGTAGCAGGAGGTATATCGTTTTTGCAAAATCGGCGGGAACGGCAGTTTCAGCCAATCGGGCAGGCAAAAGCGGTGGATGAGCCCTATTATGGACCGGGAGTGGTTAATAGAGCAAAGCCTGCCGGAATCGTTGCCGGTATTTACGTTAAAACCAAAGGAATATTGGTGTTGGAAGTCACCAGAGTCTGGAATGAAACTACCTATCAGGAACCTGCAAAGGGAATATTGAAAAAAGGAGATTATCTTCTTAGGTGTAATGGAATTCAACTTCAAAAGAAGGAAGATTTATCAAAGGCATTACAGGAATCCGGGGGAAAAGCGGTAAACCTTAAGATTAATCGCGATGGAAAAGAAAAGTGGGTAAAAGTGCGTCCTGTAAAGCAGGATGGGACTTATCATATCGGATGCTGGGTACGGGATGACATGGCGGGTATCGGTACGATAACATTATGTACATCACAGAATACGTTTGTTGCCCTGGGGCATTGCATCAGTGATATGGATTTAAACGAAAAAGTAAGAATAAGGGAAGGAAGTCTTCATCCTTGTAGTCTGACGGATATTCGAAAAGGAAAGAAAAATCAGCCGGGTGCGCTGATTGGATATATTGATTACAGACCGGAGGAACCCGTGGGAAAAATACTGCAAAATTCTCCAAACGGGATTTACGGGAAACTATTGCAACAACCGGTGTTTATGGAGGAGGAAGAGTATCTGCCCCTCGCAAAACGAAGTCAGGTGCATACGGGAAAGGCAGAGTTGATTAGCGATTTTTCCGGCAAAAGGAAGCGATATTCTTTGAATATTACCCATATTAATCATTTTAATCGTATGGATTCCAAAGGTTTTGTCATAGAAATTACGGATCCCAGATTGCTGAAGAAAACCGGCGGAATAGTGCAGGGGATGTCCGGTTCTCCCATTATTCAGGATGGCAGGATTGTAGGAGCCATAACTCACGTGCTGGTGCATGATTCAAAGAAGGGGTATGGGATTTTTGTTCGGGATATGTTAAAGAACACCGGTAAACAGTATTGATAGACAGATGTCGAACCATGTGGAAAAATGAAATTTGCCTTTTAATGGTAATGTGTTTATAATGTGAACAGTAAGGAGTGGGTGTTAGGAGAGGAGAGCTTTGAATGTGGGACATCGCCATAGCAGATGGCAATGAAAGAATGATTAACAATTTAAGGGACATGATTAAAGAAGAAAGTAATTTTCGCTTAGTAGGTATTGCACGGGATGGTCAGGCCGCATACGATATGATTCGTATTAAGAAACCGGATATCGTATTAATGGACCTGGTAATGCCTAAAATGGATGGAATGCTTTTGATAGAAAAACTGTCCAAGGAGGGTACTTTTATAAAATGTCCTAAGTTTATTGTGATCAGTTCCCTGGGGCAAAATTATATAATGAAAGATGTGGTAAAGAAGGGGATAGCAGTTTTTTTGATGAAACCCTTTTCTAATGAAACGTTACTTTTACAAATCAGGCAGTTAATTGGGGTGAAAGATACCGGAATAAAAAGACAAAACACAGTAATTACGTCTGCACCCGTGAAGGCAGTAAATTGTCTTCCCGATAATCTGGCGCAGGATGTCACCCATATATTACATGAAATCGGCGTTCCGGCGCATATAAAGGGTTATCAGTATTTAAGGGAAGGAATATTGTTAGCAGTGGAGGATACAGAAATGCTGAGTTCGATAACAAAGCTTCTGTATCCTGCCATTGCCAAGAAATGTGATACAACAGCCAGTAGGGTAGAAAGGGCTATTCGTCATGCCATAGAAGTTGCATTTGGAAGAGGAAATCTGGATGTGATAGAAGATATTTTTGGTTATACAGTCAGCACAGGGAAGGGAAAACCGACTAATTCAGAGTTTATTGCACTCATTGCAGATAAAATACGACTGGAATTGAAATTAAGTTAAAATATCCAGCTTTTGATGGTAAAAATATGCATGGTCAGAAAGAATATCGGCGGGGTTTAAAACGTTTGTATTGACGTCATGAACCATGCGGGAAAGTTCTGATAAACGGTGGCAGTGCTCGTTGGGAATCAGAATAACCTCATGAAGAGAGCTGGGAAGAATATAGAAGGAGCTTTGAAACTGGTTTGATAGTTTTTTCAGAAGACCGTCATAAAGGAGGCAGGTCGCACCTAAGAATCCATAGCGATTAGTGAGTACGAGAAGCGGTGGGACTGAAGAATCTTCCGGGAAATCGGGGAAGCGGAGATTCATTTTACCTGCTTTTTCGGCAAGTTTATAAAGTAGGTCTTCCATGGGATATAGTTGGTGAGGAAGGAGCAAGGGGGTATTTACGCTGGCACAGGCAAACAGCTCTTCTTCACTGACAAACCATCGATTCAGGATTTCTTCTGTAATCAGTACAGTGCCATGGACGCCGCTTTGCGGGGCTCCGGAGTACAGAATCAGATAACAGACCGCAAGATCATGAAAAAAGCGGTGAGGAATTGTCGCCAGTAATTCTTCGTTAGAACGATAGGGTAATAGTTTAAAAATTATGCGATGCTTAATTGCATCAAAATGAAGGATTTCCTCCGGTTGAAAAACGAAAGGAAATTTTTTTGTGTCTAAAAGTTTTTGAAATTCGTCGTAGGTCATAAATTCTCCTTTTCAGTAAATATTTTTTCATGTGTTATCACCGTTTGGTGATGCGGTTTGATTAATGCGCGAGACGCGCTGAAGGTATGAGTACCACGAATGTGGTAATGTGATGATAACATGAACGAAAGTGAAAAGCAAGGGAAATTTATTGGAAAAATGACAGAAGGGACTTTCTTTTTCTTATAAAATGTGGTAAAAATATATTTGGACTTGCGTGTCGAATGGCATGAATAAAAAGATTGGAGAGAAGAACGATGTCAAATTATTCAAAAAGACGAGAGGCAGAAGCTCTTGAAAGAAGAAAAAACAATACAAAGACCGCGTTGACGATTCTTTTGGTAGTAGCAGTACTGGCAATCCTGATCGGTGGCGGCTATTTGTTGAAACAGAAAGGAAATAATAAAGGTACCGTAACTGCCAGTGGTGATCCAAACTACAACATTGATGATTATGTTAAGCTTGGTCAGTATGAAGGTGTGGAAGCATATCGCATTAAACCGGAAGTATCCGATGAAACCTTCAACAACAAGAAGGACAGCCTTTTACAGGACGCTGTAGAGTACAAGGAGTTTAAGGACAGAGGCGTTAAGAAAGGTGATAAGGTTACAATCGACTTTGATGGTACCATTAAGGGTAAAGCTTTTGATGGTGGAAGCGGTACGGATCATGAGTATGTACTTGGCGAAGGTAGCATGATCGATGGTTTTGATGAAGGGTTATACGGAGTGAAGTCCGGTGAAAGCAAGACTTTGAACTTAACCTTCCCGAAGGATTACAGCAATAAAGATGTAGCCGGTAAGGATGTAGTGTTTGAAGTAACCATTACCAAGGCAAAGGAAATCAGCTATCAGCCAAAGTGGGATGATGAATTTGCAAAGAAATCCACAGATGGCGAGTACAAAGACATCAAGAGTTATGAGAAGAAAGTTCGCAAGGATTTGTTAGAGGAAGCAAAGAAGAATTCCGAAACAACATTGCAGAACGATGTATGGGATACCGTAATGAAGAATGCAAAGGTTGACGGATATCCGGAATATGTTTATAACACTGTATATCAGAAAGTATCTGCAAATGTAAAGAGCGTAAGCCAGATGTACGGCCTTGATCAGAAATCCTATTTACAGTACTTTGCAGGCGGTCAGAGCATGAAAGAGTATGTTATGACTTATGTAAATTCCCAGCTGGTTTCCGAGAAGCTGATTAAGGAAATGGGAATTGAAATCTCCGACAAGGAATACGAGAAGTTGGCAAAGGCTGACGTAAAGACCTACGGTGTTAAGAATATTGATGAACTGGAAGAAAACTACGGAAAAGATAACCTGATGAACCACTACAAAGCAGAAAAGCTTTACAAAGAGTTGGTTAAGAAGGCTAAGATTAAAGAAGTTGACCAGAAAGAATATGATATGATTAAGAATGCTGAGAATGAGAAAGACAGCGACAAGTCTGACAAGAAAGACAGCAAGAAATAGTTAAGATTTTGGGCATTTGCCAATTGCGGCAAATGCCCTTTTTTTGCGAAAAGCCCTTGACTATTCCTTAAATTTTGATATAATAAATGATGTTGAAAAAATGCTTCGATAGCGCAGTTGGTAGCGCAACTGATTCGTAATCAGTAGGTCGTCGGTTCGAGTCCGATTCGAAGCTTGCGAAGGCCTTGGAGTTACCAAAAGGGTGGCTTGCAAGGCTATTTCTTTATAACGGATGGATGTGTAGGAATGAAAAGCCAGACCCAGATGCCGGTTCATAAGAAAATGGACCGACTGCTTTTAGAAATTAAAGAAAATAGCAGGTGTCCGAAGCTGTTGCTTCATAGTTGCTGTGCACCCTGCAGCAGTTATGTTCTGGAGTATCTGTCGCCTTATTTTGAAATTTTTGATTTTTACTACAATCCGAATATTGGTCCAAAGACGGAATATGAGGCACGTAGTCGAGAATTGGAACGATTGATTAAAGAAATGCCTTTGCCGGGAAAAGTTCATTTTCTGGAAGGAGTATATGAACCGGAAAAGTATTATGAACTTGTAAAGGGATATGAACAGTGTCCCGAAAGGGGAGAGCGTTGCAGCATCTGTTTTAAGATTCGACTTGCTAAGAGCGCACAAATGGCCAAGGAATTGTCCTGCGATTATTTTGCCACCACATTAACCATCAGTCCTTTAAAGGATGAGAAGGTGCTTAATGAGATTGGTATGCAAATGGGTGAGAAATACGGAGTGACGTATCTGCCTTCGGATTTCAAGAAAAAGGGCGGTTATCAGCGTTCTATTGTTTTATCGAAAGAATATGATTTATATAGACAGTCGTTTTGTGGATGTGTGTTTTCGAAAGGAGGAAACCATGAAGAAAGCTAGAGTAGGTATCCTTGGAGCAACAGGAATGGTAGGACAGCGTTTTGTAACACTGCTTGAAAACCATCCTTACTTTGAGGTCACAGTGCTTGCGGCAAGCAGCCGTAACGAGGGAGTACGTTATGAGGATGCGGTAGAAAACCGCTGGAAGATAGACCAGCCGATTCCGGAATATGCTAAGAACATGATTCTGAAGGTGGTGCAGGATGTAGAGGCTATCAGCAAGGAAGTGGATTTGGTATTTTCTGCCGTGGATATGGATAAGGCAGAGATTGTGGAATTTGAAGAGGCTTATGCGAAAAAAGACGTGGTGGTTGTATCCAATAACAGTGCGAACCGCTGGAAAGAGGATGTGCCCATGCTGATTCCGGAGATTAATGCGGATCATTTGGCTTTGATTGATGCGCAGAAGAAACGTCTTGGAAGTAAGAAAGGATTTATCGTGGTAAAACCAAACTGCTCCATTCAGAGTTATACACCGGTTTTAGCAGCGTTAAAAGAGTTTAAGCCTAAGAAGGTAGTGGTTACCACTTATCAGGCAATTTCCGGCGCAGGAAGAACCTTTGCAACATGGCCGGAGATGGTGGAAAATGTTATTCCGTATATTGGCGGAGAGGAAGAAAAGAGTGAAAAAGAACCTTTGAAGGTTTTGGGAACAATACAAGAGGGTAAACTTATCAATGCCCCAAAGCCGCAGATTACCTGCCAGTGTGTTCGTGTCCCGGTGGTAAACGGTCATACCGCTGCCGTATTTGTGGATTTTGAAATCAAACCTACAAAAGAACAGATTATTACGGCATTGAAGAATTACAAAGGTTTACCCCAGGAGTTGAATCTTCCGCATGCGCCGAAGCAGTTTATTCACTATTTTGAGGAAGATAATCGCCCACAGGTGAAGTTAGATGTAGATACCGATGGGGGAATGGCAATTTGCGTGGGTCGAATGAGAGAAGATTCCATGTTTGATTACAAGTTTATCGGTTTGTCCCACAATACCTTGCGTGGTGCCGCAGGTGGCGGACTGTTAAGTGCGGAACTTTTATACGCAAAAGGATATCTTGACGTATAGTACATAAGAAAGGAGAAGGTCATGACAATCAGAACAGCAGAAATGGAGCGGCTGCAGGAACTGTATGAGGAGAGGGAGAACAATCTGGTTTTTCTGTATGGAAGAACCGGAATGCAGCAACATGAATTAATGCAGCGGTTTTTGGAAGGGAAGAAATACGTCTTCTATTCAGCAAGCGAGTGTTCCAACGATATGCAGCGGGAGTTTTTTGCAAATTGCATCAGCGACAGCTGCCAGGTAGATATTATCCGCAATGATTATGAAACTCTGTTTAACCGTATTAAGAGCGGTGAGGCATCTAAGCTTGTATTGATAATCGACCACGTGGAGAATATTTTGAAAAAAGACGATGCCTTTATGGATAACATCCTGAAACTGAAACAGAAGAAGTTGTACCCGGGTCCCGTTATGATTGTGTTCATGACTGACTCCATTGTGTTTGCAGAACAGGATTTTCCGGAGCTGATGGAGAATCGCATTAAGAAATTTGATGTAATCCTGAAGTTTACGGAGCTGAAATTCCTGGATGTAGTGCGTAGATTTCCGCACTACAGTGTATCGCAGTCCATTGAGGTATATGGCGTTATCGGTGGAGTGCCGGAGTATTTGGCACATTGGGATGACCGTCGTACATTAAAGGAAAACATTTGCCGAGTGATTTTGAAAGAGGACGGATTCCTGCATCAGGAGGCACACCGGTATTTGTCTGCAGAACTTCGGGAATACGGAGTATATCAGACCATCCTTGCTTCTATAGCTTCCGGAAGAGAAAAGCTAAACGATATCTTTTTATATACGGGATATTCCAGGCCAAAAATCAGTGTGTACATGAAGAATCTGGCAGGCTTTGAGGTCATCGGTAAGGTTTCTTCTTTTGAAACAGGTGGCTGGGACAATGCGAAAAAGGGTGTTTATCGAATTCAGAATACCTTCCTGAATTTCTGGTACAAATTTGTCTTTCCAAATCAGAGTCAGCTTCGGATGATGGGACCGGAAAAGTTTTATGATAAATATATTGCGCCGGACATTGACAGGTATTTTAATAATACATTCCAGAAGGTTTGTATGGAATATTTGGAACTTTCCAGTGCAGTAAACCAGCTTCCTATACGAATTGAAAAAATGGGAACCTGGGTTGGTAAGAAGGGCACGATTGACATTATTGCTCAGGACAAGATTCGTAGTACCATCGTGGGAATGTGCAGCTGGTCTGAAGATATGTTTACCTACGATATGTATGAGCGCCTTCTAAAGAATATGAAGGATGCTAAAGTGAAATCCGAATACTGTTATCTGTTTTCCGCAAAGAAGTTTGAGGACAGGCTGATTGCAGCGTCAAAAGAGGATTCTCACATTGTTATCGTAGATATGAACGAGATGTAGTAAGGAGCTTAAGTTGGGAAAAGCACTGATTATAACAGAGAAACCCTCCGTCGCCAGGGACTTTGCCAGAGTACTGGGCGTAGGAAACCGTGGTGACGGATATATAGAAAACGAAAAGTATGTCATAAGCTGGTGTGTAGGCCATCTGGTAGGGATGGTCTACCCGGAAAGCTATGACGAGCGATTGAAAAAGTGGAGATTGGAAGATCTCCCTTTTTTGCCAAAAGAATACAAATATGACGTTATTGAGAACGTCCGTAAACAGTATGACATCGTACACGGTCTTCTTTTTCGGGAAGATATTGATACGGTTTACTGGGCAGGAGACGCCGGAAAAGAAGGACAGACCATTGAAGAGAATATCCGGAATTTCGGTGGCGTAAAAGAAGGCATGAAGGAACTTCGTGTCTGGATTGATTCTCAGACAGATGAAGAAATGCTTAGGGGAATCCGGGAAGCCAAGGATATGAAGGAATACGAAAATCTTGGTAAATCCGGCATCATGCGAACCATTGAAGACTATGCCATGGGAATTAATTTTTCCCGTGCCATGTCAGTAAAATACGGTAGCCTTTTAAATCGGGCTGCAGGAACCAAGCAATATGTTCCTATTGCTGTGGGACGTGTTATGACCTGTGTATTGGGCATGGTAGTCATAAGAGAACGGGAGATTCGAAACTTTGTGGAAACTCCTTTTTATCGAATTGTAGGAAGCTTTGGCGAGGCTTCTTTGCAGGGTGAATGGAAGGCGGTAGAGGGCTCTCAGTATTTTGAGTCTCCGCTTTTATATAAAGAGAACGGGTTTAAGGAACTGGAAAATGCAGAGAACCTGATAGCAGAGCTGTCAGGGAAGGAAGCAATTGTGGAGGAACTGGAGTTTTCCACCACGAAAAAGCGAGCCCCCTTGCTGTTCAACCTGGCGGAGCTTCAGGCTGAATGTGCGAAGCGGTTTAAAATCAGTCCGGATCAGACCTTAGAGGTGGCCCAGAGTTTATATGAAAAGAAAATGACCACCTATCCGAGAACCGATGCCAGAGTACTGTCAACTGCTGTAGCAAAGGAAATCCGGAAGAATCTATACGGAATTAAGAATTACGAAGCAACGGCGCAGTTCGTTGAGAATATTTTAAACCAGCGTCTTTTTGAGAAAATCGTAAAAACCAGTTATACAGATGATAGTAAAATCACGGATCACTATGCAATTATTCCAACGGGACAGCTTTCGGCCTTGTCGGGGCTTACGGATTTGGAAAGAAGCGTTTTTGACATGATTGTTCGTCGCTTTCTTTCTATATTCTATCCGCCGGCGGAATATGAAACCGTGAAGATTACGACAAAAATCGAAGATGAACGCTTTTTTACCGGTGCCAAGGTACTGAAGGTACCCGGATATATGGAGATTGCAGGTAAACCTGCTACGAAAGAAGAAAAAGGGGAAGCTGAGGAGGAGGAAGAACCGACGAATCAGGAGGCTCTTCTTACCTTTGCAAAGCAGCTCTCCAAGGGAGATAGAATCGATGTGCAGGGAATGGAGGTTAAGGAAGGAAAGACCAAACCTCCAAAGAGGTACACTTCCGGAACCATGGTACTTGCCATGGAAAATGCGGGACAGCTTATTGAGGATGAAGAATTAAGAGCTCAGATGAAGGGCTCCGGAATCGGAACCAGTGCTACTCGTGCGGAAATTATAGCAAAGTTGGTTCGTGTGGGATATTTGAATTTGAATAAGAAATCCCAGGTACTGACCCCAAGTCGTTTGGGAGAGATGATATTTGAAGTGGTAAATCTTACGGTTCCGGCGCTTTTAAATCCGAAGATGACAGCATCATGGGAAAAGGGATTGGACGGCATTACCAATGGAACGGTGGCGTTTGAGAGCTATCGTGAGAAGCTGGAAGACTTTATACGTACCGAGACCCTTGCTATTATTGAACGGGATTTAAAGGAACCCATTCAGAACCGGATTGTGGATCTGGTGGACATTAAAGAAGGCGCTAATATTTCTAAGGTGAAGATTGGGGCTATCTGTCCTCAGTGCGGTGCGCAGATGGTTACCACTCCTTTCGGATACGGGTGTGAAGCCTATCAGAAGGATGGCAGCGGTTGTAACTTTGCCATTGGAAGTATTGCTGGCAGAGCCTTGAGTTTGCCTGAAGTAAAAGAACTGTTGGAGCAGGGTAAAACCAGTGTTTTGAAAGGCTTTTCCGCAAAATCCGGAAAGAAATTTGAAGCGGCGCTGGTTCTTAATAAAGAAGAGGGTAAAGCATCTATTGGATTTTCGTTCGATGATGTGGAGGCAAAAACGTTACCAAACGTAAGTTGCCCGGACTGCGGAGGACAACTGCAGATTTTATCCTTTGGCTATCGTTGTGAAAATGCAGATTCCCATAAGGAAGAGGCAACCTGCCATTTTTCATTGGGAAGTATTGCAGGTAAGAAGCTTTCCACAAAGCAGGCAACGGATCTTTTAACAAATGGCAAAACAGAGTTGATAGAGGGCTTTGTTTCCAAAAACGGAAAGAAATTTGCAGCTGTTTTACGTTTGGAAAAGGATGCTGAAGGAAAGCATCAGGTCGTGTTTGATTTTGATGATAAGGAAGCATATTATCTGGAGGACTTTTTCTGCCCGGCATGTAATGCCCCCATGGTAAAAACGCCTTTCGGATTTGGTTGCAGTGCTTACGATGCAGATAATCCGGAGAGCTGCCGATTTTCCATTGGAACAATTTGTGGGAAGACCCTTTCTTTAGAACAGGCGAAAAAACTGGTAAAAGAGGGGATGACGGAGACAATCCGCGGATTTAAGAGCAAAGGCGGTAAGAAGTTTGATGCCTGTCTGAAAATGGAACAAACGGAGGATGGCGGCTTTAATATCACCTTTGACTTTGACCACGTGGAAGCAAAGAAGGTGAAAGGTGTGGTTTGTCCGAAATGCGGTGGTGATTTGGTGGTAACCCCTTTTGGCTTCGGATGCGCCAACTACAAGCGGGATTCTGAAGAAAGCTGCGGTTTTTCTGTTGGAAAGATTGCAGGGGTAAAGATTAAGGAAGCACAGTTAAAAACCCTTTTGGTGGAGGGAAAAACCGATGTGATTACTGGATTTACATCCAAGAGTGGTAAGAAATTCGACGCCTGTTTGGAACTTGTGGACGGTGAAGTGCGATTCTTTTTCCCGGATCAGGTAGAACCGGTAGAAAGTGCAGTTGCCTGTCCAAACTGCGAAAAGAAGTTAATTCGAAGCAAGTTTTACCATGAGTGTGAATGTGGATTTAAGGTTTCCCATTTGGTGGCACAGGTGGATCTTTCCGATGAAGTGATGACAGAACTTTTTACCAATGGTATAACAACAGAGAAGATTACCGGTTTTAAAAGCAAGGCCGGAAATGTGTTTGATGCAAAATTGAAATACGATAAAGAAGCGGGGATTTCCTTCGTGTTTGATTAAGGAGAGTTGAAAATGGAACAGTGTAAGATTGCAAATATGTATAGTTTAGAGGAGAGTTTGGCGGGAGTGTATCTTGAAAAGCTGACTTACCCTTGGGAGGCATTGCCACTGATTAAGGAGTGGATTTTGGAAATTGGGGCAAGTCTTGATACGTCTGTTTACGAAGAGGTTCGGGAACATGTATGGATTGCCAAATCCGCCAAGGTGTACGAGACAGCCACCATTTTAGCTCCGGCTATTATTGGTGAGGCGACGGAGGTACGTCCAGGCGCTTTTATCCGAGGAAATGCTATTGTAGGAAATAATTGCGTAGTGGGTAACTCCACAGAGCTGAAAAACGTAATTTTGTTTAATAACGTGCAGGTTCCGCATTATAATTATGTGGGAGATTCTGTGCTTGGTTTTAAATCCCATATGGGTGCCGGCAGCATTACCAGTAATGTTAAGTCGGACAAGACACTGGTAGTGGTAAAAGATGGCAAAGAACAGATTGAAACCGGACTTAAAAAATTTGGCGCCATGTTATCCGATCACGTGGAGGTTGGTTGTAACAGCGTATTAAATCCAGGAACAGTAATTGGAAAAAATACCAATATCTATCCATTATCTCCTGTAAGAGGGGTTATTCCTGCAGATTCTATTTTTAAGAAGCAGGATGATATTGTTCGCAAGCATTAAGGCTTTTTCGTGAATAAGGGCAGATGCCCTTGTTGGATTGTTGGCTTTATGATAGAATATTAGTTGCGAGTATTTTTATTCGTACAATTTAGATACAAGCGGGGGTTTTACCCTTGTAGGAAGATATAGGAAAGGAGAATAACATGATTTATTCAAAGGAAGTAGAATTAATGTGTCCTGTAGCTAAGGGTGCTAAGCATGAGCCGGCGCCAATCCCACAGGAGGGTAAGTGGACACATGCGAAACAGGTTACAGACATCTCCGGTTTTACACACGGTGTGGGCTGGTGTGCACCACAGCAGGGTGCCTGCAAGCTTACATTAAATGTTAAGAACGGTATTATAGAAGAGGCTCTGGTAGAGACTATCGGTTGCTCCGGCATGACTCATTCCGCAGCTATGGCAGCTGAGATTTTGCAGGGCAAGACCATTTTAGAGGCATTAAATACTGACCTTGTATGTGATGCAATCAATACTGCTATGCGTGAGCTGTTTTTACAGATTGTATACGGAAGAACCCAGAGTGCTTTTTCCGATGACGGACTTGTAATCGGAGCCGGACTTGAGGATCTTGGTAAAGGACTTCGTTCCCAGGTTGGAACCATGTACGCTACCAAAGAAAAGGGCGTTCGTTACTTAGAGATGGCAGAAGGCTATGTAACAGGAATTGCTCTTGACAAGGACAATGAAGTAATTGGATATCAGTTCGTTTCTCTTGGAAAAATGACTGACTTTATTAAAAAAGGTGATGATCCAAACACTGCATGGGAGAAAGCAAAAGGCTCCTACGGACGTGTTACCGAAGAACAGGGTGCTGTTAAGATCATCGACCCAAGACAGGAATAGGAAAGGAGAAGGGACATGGCATTATTTGAATCATACGAAAGAAGACTTCCACAGATTACGGAAGTACTGAATAAATATGGTATCAGCTCATTGGAAGAAGCTGAGAAGATCACAAAGGATGCAGGCCTTGATGTGTATGAACAGGTTAAGAAGATCCAGCCAATCTGTTTTGAAAACGCATGCTGGGCATATACCGTTGGTGCAGCTATCGCAATTAAGAAGAACTGCCGTCGTGCCGCTGATGCAGCTGCAGCTATTGGAGAAGGATTACAGTCCTTCTGTATTCCGGGTTCCGTTGCTGACCATCGTAAGGTAGGTCTTGGACATGGTAACCTTGGAAAGATGTTATTAGAGGAAGAAACCGAGTGTTTTGCATTCTTGGCAGGTCATGAATCCTTTGCAGCAGCAGAGGGTGCTATCGGTATTGCTGAGAAGGCAAATAAGGTTCGTAAGAAACCGCTCCGTGTTATCTTAAACGGTCTTGGAAAAGATGCTGCACAGATTATTTCCAGAATCAACGGATTTACCTACGTTGAAACCAAATATGATTATGCAACCGCAACTTTAGAGACTGTATATGAGAAACCATACTCTGAAGGTCTTCGTGCAACTGTTAAATGCTACGGTGCAGATGATGTTCAGGAAGGTGTAGCTATCATGCATAAGGAAAACGTTGGTGTTTCCATTACCGGTAACTCCACCAACCCAACACGTTTCCAGCATCCGGTAGCTGGTACCTACAAGAAAGAATGTATCGAACAGGGGAAGAAATACTTCTCTGTTGCATCCGGTGGTGGTACAGGACGTACGCTTCATCCGGACAACATGGCAGCCGGTCCTGCTTCCTACGGTATGACTGATACTTTAGGACGTATGCACTCTGATGCACAGTTTGCTGGATCTTCCTCCGTACCGGCTCATGTTGAAATGATGGGCTTAATCGGAATGGGCAACAACCCAATGGTTGGAGCCACCGTAGCTGTTGCAGTTAGCGTTGAAGAAGCGGCAAATGCTGGGAAATTCTAAGAAATAGCGTAAATAAAGGGCTATCGTGGTTCTGTATGCTCCACGGTAGCCTAAAATTTTAACGGGAAAGTAGGATATGAAGGATTTACAGAGTCTTGGGGCTATTTGTATAAAAGAACTTGAAGATGTTGGGTTAAAGCCCGGTAAGATTAAAGCCTGGCACATCAACGATAGGGCAAGAACACGGTGGGGACAATGTCGGAAGAATCCGGATGGCACTTTTGAAATTGAGATTGCAAAACAACTGCTTGTGGATGACCGTATATCGGAGAAAGCATGCAAGGAAACAATTTTGCATGAGCTTTTGCACACCTGCCCCGGGTGTATGAAGCATACGGGAATGTGGAAGACTTACGCCCGATATATCAATTCCCTCTATGGGTACAAAATAAAGCGTGTCACCCTCGGAAAAGAAAAAGGGGTGGAAAATTACGAAGCAAAGCAGCAACCGGTAAAATATGTCTATATTTGCGAGGTATGTGGTGCGGTTGTAAAAAGGAAACGGGAAAGCAATTTTACAAGGAATTATAAACAGTATCGTTGCGGACGATGCGGGGGAAGATTTCGTAAAGGATAGGTGAAGTGGAGTGGATAATGAATGGAGTATGGCAAAAGAAGAATTGACGACGGCTATGACTCAACTGGGTTTTCCTGAAGCCCTGGGAAATGAGGTTGCGAAGAACCTTGGTAGCCCTCAGGCAATGGAGCGTATGACGTCGTATCTTTACTATGTGAAACCTAAGAAAGCCGAATTGGTGGTGGATGAGATGCTGGCCATATGCAGTGAAATTGCAGCTTGGAAGGAAAAGAAGGCGAGTATAGCTGCAAATGCCAATTATAATAGAATAAGGGAAAAAGAGTTTTAAATCGTTGCATTTTGAGGGGATTTTTACTATTATAAATAAGTGAAAGAAGTAGATGGCATTGAATAATTGAAAGAGGAAGCAGTAAAGTGCAGAAGAAGGGATTGGTACAGGTTAATTTAGCCGTTCTTTTATTTGGAATGGCAGGAGTTCTTGCAAAATGGATTCATATTCCGGCTGTGGGAATTACTTTTTTCAGGGTGCTGTTTTCGTCAGCATCCCTGTTTCTGTTGTGCGCCTTGCGGCGCACGTTTCTAACGGGTGAAAGTCCCCAATCCACCCTAGTAGTGGGAAGGATACAGCCA
>SVEZ01000004.1 GCA_015057115.1 Lachnospiraceae bacterium
CTAACTCCTTTTTGTAAAAATATATCCTGATATGAGAAAAATCCGCGGCAATCGCCGCGGACTTTGTCTACACTCTGTAACAAGCACTTGTGCTTGTTATACCACAATTAGTGACTTAGGTAAACTACTTACTGCACGATAACAGACGAACGTCTGTTATACCACATTTTCTTAATATGTCAATTTTCCAACCACCATCCCTCTTGCCAGCCTTCCATTTTTTCACTATACTATTCTGTATACACTAACGCAGAAAGGACTTCCATCATGATTACGACCTACAAGGATACCCGCCGCCTTCCCTACAGCTTACATGATATGCGGGCAAACCACATCACAATAGACGGCAATTCCCTACGTTTTAAATTTGAAAACGGCTTTTGTGTAAGTAACGAACCTTACGAAGAAGTAAAGGGAACTTTAACCATTACCGGTATTGACTGGGATTTTGCACACATCTATCTGTTAAGCGAATACGGAAAAGAAGGTGCTTTTACCGGACGAAAGATGGCACTTCCGGATTTTCTGAAGGAATTTGAAGGATGCACCTTAGAAATTCTGGATGACTGCTACCACGTCTATAACGTAATTTTTGACGGCTATCTTTATCAGTCTGACACAGAAGTTTGTCTGGAGTACCACTTAAGCCTGTGGCATGATGGGGAAATGCGCTTTGAAACAGAAGATAAGTAAAACACTCCCCTCCGGTACAGCTTGCCGCAACATTTTTGCAGTTACCACTCCATTTTCGGCAATATCTGTGAAAAAACGCCTTCCGGCGCCGATTTTTTCAAAAAAATAGGCTGCAAAGGTGAGCAAAATGTAAAAATCGCCGAGTCCCAAATTGAGGACTCGGCAAGATTTCTTTTTCTCATACTTTACCGCCTATTTATGTAAAAATCAACGGCGCCAAGACTATTCAAAACACACTTTTCGCCGAGTGTCATTTTTAAAATCGGCGAAGGACACAGTTAGAACAAAATTATCGCCGATTCGGCACAACCACCTTGACTAACCTTGCGCCAACATCCCGCGCAAATAGCGCCATTACACCCTCTGATTCCTCTTCACCTTATCATAGTGTTTTTCAAAAACAGGTGCAATCACATTTACAATCAATTTCATATCCAAATTAAAGAAATAAATGCTGAACAGTAACAGGAACAGTCCCACCAGCACTGCCAGTACAATCAAAGCAATTTTCAACATACGCTTTTCTCCTCCTTCGAACTCTCTAAATTTCCTCGGCGCTTCAAACTGTATATTTCGAAATGCAGCATTTCAGGCACGCGTCGGTACTTGGGCACTGTATTTTAGTGCCCTATGTACCGTTACGCTGCCGCAGAGCGCATGCGCTGCTGCGTCGAAATATACAGTTTGAAGCCACTTCTCCTACCACGCATTATCATCCGGCAGCACTTCCAGTGTGGGGTCTACCGGTTCTTCTCGCATTACCGTCCGCATATAACGGTTAAACTGGTCTCGAATGGTTTGTCTGCTGCAGATTCGAGGATCACATAAATCATGGGTTACCCATACAAGATGTATTCCCCGCTGCCTTGCCTGCTCTTCAAACTGTCCATGCATGGCAGTTAATGCCTTGCATGCCATGTGCTCCCAAAGCATAACCATGTCGGCGTTCATTTTTTCGCAGTATTCCCACATTTCGTCCAGCAAAACCGCATAGCCGCCGTGGGTACGATTTCGCATAATCATGTTTTCGCTAAGGTAAGCCATATCATAATATGCCTGCTCCCGGTTTTCCGGCGTGTCCTCTTCAGCAATTTCTCTTTCGATTACCATGGACAACATATCCGTAAGCGGCACAACGCCCCAGCATTCCATCATCCAGTAAAGCATGTCAAAAGCATATTGGGACTGCACACCCCAAATCAGACAACGATGGCGATATACCGGTGCCATCATGTGCTTTTTCCGATAGCCTTTCATGACAAGTTTCATGATTTTATCATCAATCAGTGGGAATTCCGCGGAGCGCCCGCAGTTACCCATATAGTTGGTGTCATTATACAGAGAAAAAACGGCTCCCACAAACTGTGGATATGGGGTTGCATTGATTTCCAGCCATTCCAGTCGGTTTCTGGTGGTGTTGTTTACTCTTTTTGCTGCTGCAAAATAAGCATCCCAATCCCACTTTGCACCTGTTTTTTCCTCGATAAAAGCGATGGCATTTTTGATTTCCACCGCCGCATATTCCTGCACATCCTCATTACGGTGACGAATAGGAGCTGCCATCTGAAAAGTGGGAATACCATATTCCTGCTCCAATCGTTTGGCAATGGGGCCGTTTCCCATCATGGAGCCGTCGCAGGTGGTATTAACCTGAACCGCACATTTTCCGGCAACCACAAAATCATCTTCAATGGAAACACCCAACTCCGTTTCCGGCATGGGGCATACATCTCCCGGAATACCAAACATCTGAGCCACATCAATGTAGTGTGTGGCAGAATTTTGATTAATAAGGTTTGCGGAAAAAAGTGTAGGCACTTCTCTCTGCAGTGCAATCAGGTCAGGGAAGCCCATCATAAAGGAGGTCATGGCATTTTCATCCACAATAACACACTTATCGGAAAAATTCTTATCATTTCCGCTTCGACGATCTCCCCGCAGACACTGTTTGATAACCAATGCCACGTCTTTTACAATCTGCTTCATGGCGGTACGGGTAATCCGAAGAGTCTCCTCTCTCTGACCGATGGTAAATTTATCAATCATGTGGGGAACTGCCAGGTAATTCACCATCCAGCGATACCGAAGCAATCCCTTGAGAAAGCCGCGACTCATGGAAACCCCAGCCATAACGCCCCAGATTTCCAGCCATTTGCCGAAATCGTACATGGTATCTTTAAAACCGCGCCACTCTCTGCGGCGTCTGACTTTTCCCTCATTATATAAAATTCCAAGGCTTATATCGCCCTTGCGCTGTTTTTCGTTTTTTAAGGGTTCCATTATTCTTTCTCCCCTCTGATTTTCTTAATCTCGATGCTTTCAATAAAAGCCTGGACACGGGTTCGCATCTGTCCCGACGAAGAACGAATATTGTAAGGTCTGTCCACGGACAAAACCGGATAACCATACTCATCCCGCAATGCTGTGGTCCCGGTAACACGCTCGTAAGCCCAGGGGTCGCAGAATTTTACCTGATCATACAAAATCCCGTCTGCATGGTATTCTTTGGCAATTTCATCCACATAGACTTTTCTTCCGTAAAACTTCTCCATATTCATTTGTCTCGGGCACTGGCACTGATAAATGTAGTGGCGACAAACCTGGGTTAAGGCATCTTCATCCTCATTCAATTCAATTTCCACTCGTCCCGGCAGCGAGCCAAAACAATACCGATCTGCGCACACAAAAGCTCCGCACTCTTCTATCAACTTAATAAATTCCGGATCGTCCATTTCGGAACCCACCACCACCAGACGGGCACGAAAAGGCTTGTCATCCGGTTTTCTGTCTTTTAATTCTTCCAGGGTTTCTTCCAATTTGGGAATCAAATACTCTTTGGGGCACACATAGGTTGCCAGGGTCAAAACCGCAAACTCATAGCCTGTAATTCTTGGTTTTTCTTCCTTCCGGAACTCACCGATTGCCTGAATCAGCCGGCACACCCGGTTATGCGCTTTTACCGCATCACGAATCGCAGTATCCGAAACATCCACTCCATAATTTTCCTTAAGGGGTGTCAAAATATGATTCCGGCACTGCTTAATCAGAAGATTCACTCCGTTTTCATCCGCCTTCAGGGGAATCTCCATGTGCTCGTAAAAAAAGTGTTCGCCACCATCCATAGCTTTTCGCAGCTCGATATTCTCCGCGCACCGGTTCATCATGGTACAGCCATCCGGTGCAATCAAGCAATCCGTAAAATTATAGCCGCCCTCCATGGCACGTTCAAAAATCGCCCTAGTGGTCTCACACAAAAAGCTGGTCATATAGTAAGTGGCAATATCCATGGAACCCGTATTGGGCGCAAAAAGTCGCACGCCGAAACAATTTCCCAAATTCAACAAGGGTTCCGGCGTATTTTCACACATATAAGCTACACAAATCCGTCCCTCCTCCTTTGCTTTACGCACAAGGTCGTTGTGAGCGGATTGCAATAAATCCTCAAAAAATTGTAGATGTTTTAAATCTCTCATTCTATCCTCCGGTAAAAATGCGGCGTCCTGCCGCTTCCCCTATCATACCACAAAAAGCCGGGAATGTCACATATGCAGGACTTTTTGAAGCTTTTTGAGGAGTCGGCTTTCCATACGACTTATAAACATAAAAACACCGGGCGTATTCTTCAAAAGAGCGGCCTCGCGAAAGCGTCCGCTCGTTGAAGAATACACCCGGTGGCGTTATAGTTTACAATCCGTCTGGGAAGCTGGTAACCTCTCCCCTCTCCACCTCCGGCATTCCATACTTCTCCTTGGCATCCCCAATGGCCTTAATCATAAAGCTCATGTTATGCGCCAGATTCCGCATAGTTTGCAGACCTTCTTTGTCTTTTAACACATCTTCTGCCGTAAAACCGTGAACCTGATTCCAATAAGTACTGGTGGCAATGGGCATTCCAGAAATACTGAAATACTTGTTCAACACATCAAAGCTGGCGGTATTTCCACCCCTGCGGGCACTGACAACCGCTGCTCCCACCTTCATGTGTTTCGGATAGTTTGAGCTGTAGAAAATCCGGTCCATCAAGGCCAAAACTGTTCCGTTTGGAGATGCATAGTAAACAGGACTTCCCACTACTAAGCCATCCGCCTCTTTAAATTTTGCTCCCACCTCATTTACAAGGTCGTCGTCAAAAACACATTTTCCCAGTTTTTCACAAGCGCCGCAGGCAATACAGCCCCGGATTGCCTTTTTTCCCACCTGAATCAATTCTGTTTCAATCCCCTCTTTTTCAAAAACAGTGATCATTTCCTGTAAGGCGGTGGCAGTGCAGCCCCCTTCATTGGGGCTGCCGTTTAACAAGAGAACTTTTGCCATTTACTGAATCCCTCCGTAGGTATATCCGGCACCTTCTACTGCTGCCTTAATATCGCTTTCAGCAACGTCTCCGGATGTTGTAATGGTTACCAGATTCTCCTCGTGATTCGCTACCGCTTCCGTCACTCCTGCAAGCTTTTCCAAAGCTTCCTTTACATGTGCCTCGCAATGTGGACACATCATTCCTGTTACATTGATTTTCATAATGTTTGTCTCCTCCATTCCTTTTTGTTCTTTTTCTATAAAAAGCGCCTCAGTCAACGCATTTTTAAGCCTTTTATCCTTACTGCCATCATAAGGTCGAATCAGGTTCAATCGCAGGGCATTACTTACCACGCAAAAACTGGAAAGGCTCATGGCCGCCGCGCCAAACATAGGATTCATACTCCATCCAAAAGCTGCCACATAGCAACCTGCCGCCAGGGGAATTCCTATCACATTATAGAAAAACGCCCAAAACAGATTTTCACGAATATTTCCCAGGGTTCTTCTGGAAATCCGCAGGGCTGCCGCCACATCCAAAAGACTGCTTTTGGTCAAAACCACATCCGCTGCATCCATGGCTATATCCGTTCCGGCACCAATGGCAATTCCCACATCCGCTCTGGTCAGCGCCGGTGCGTCATTAATACCGTCGCCTACCATGGCCACCTTGCCATGCTCCATCAAGCTTCGTATAACCGCTTCTTTTCCATCCGGCTTCACACCCGCCGCAACTTCGGTTACTCCAACTTCTTTTGCAATGGCTCCGGCAGTAATCTCGTTATCTCCCGTCAACATGACCACCCGAATTCCCATTTTCTGCAACTGGGCAATTGCCTGTTTGGAATCCGGTTTTACAGTGTCCGCTACCGCAATCATTCCCAGCAAGCTACCGCTTTTTGCAAAATAGACCGGGGTCTTTCCCTTAGCCGCAATCTGCTCTGCTGTGGTTTTGATACTTACCTTTGCCTCGCTTTCAATAAACGCGGCATTTCCGCCATATATTTTCTCGCCCTTAAGGGTCGCTGTTAATCCGTTTCCCGCTACCGCCGCAAAATCCTTCACTTCCTCTATCACCACAGTATCCTCTTCAACTTTCTGCCTGATAGCCGCTGAAATAGGATGCTCGCTTTTGGCTTCTAAGGCTGCAGCAATCTGCAGCAGTTCCTCCTCGGAAATTCCCTCAACCGGAAGAATATCCGTCACCTGCATCTGTCCGGTGGTGATGGTTCCTGTTTTATCCAATGCCACAATCTGCACATTGCCGGTCTGTTCCAGCGTCACAGCGGTTTTAAACAAAATTCCATGCTTTGCTCCAACACCGTTGCCTACCATAATGGCTACTGGAGTTGCCAACCCCAAAGCACAGGGGCAACTGATAACCAGCACCGAAATTGCTCTTGCCAGGGCATATCCTGCCGTCTGTCCCGCTATCAACCATGCCAGGAAGGTTATAACCGCGATTCCTATCACCGTAGGCACAAAAATTCCCGACACCTTATCCGCAATTTTCGCAATGGGCGCTTTGGTTGCCGCCGCATCACTTACCATCCGGATCACTTTGGAAAGAGCAGTATCCTCACCAATGCGTGTAGCCCGACACTTCATGTAACCGTTGGTATTTAAAGTCGCCGCAGATACGGTATCACCTTCCTCCTTCTCCACCGGAACGCTTTCTCCGGTAAAAGCGGCTTCATTTACCGCACTGTAGCCTTCTACCACAACGCCGTCCACGGGAATCTGGCTTCCGGGACGCACCACAAAAATATCTCCAATCTCAACTTCTTCAACCGGCACTTCCACCTCGCTGCCCTCTTTAAAAAGCACCGCCGTCTTTGGTGTCAACTTCATCAACGCCTTTAAGGCATCTGTGGTTTTGCCCTTGGAGCGGGCCTCTAACATTTTACCCACAGTAATCAAGGTTAAAATCATGGCCGCCGACTCAAAATATAATTCATGCAAATGATGCATCGCCATTTCAGGGAAAACCGTCATGGCAAAAAGCGCATACACACTGTACCCAAAGGATGCCAGTGATCCCAGTGCCACCAGGGTATCCATATTGGGGGATTTATGCACAAGCCCCTTGAATCCGCTTATGAAAAACTTCTGGTTAATCACCATAACCAATCCCGCCAAAAGCATTTCATATACACCGATTCCCACAGGATTATCCTGCAAAAATCCGGGCACCGGCCATCCCCACATGCCATGTCCCATGGACACATACATTAGCGGAATTAAGAGTAAAAGGGATGCCACCAGGCGCTTTCTCATCTTCGGGGTTTCCGTATCCTTCAATTCTTCTTCATAATTTGTCGAGGTCACACCGGTCTTCTCCCGGCCCTTGAGTGTTGCGCCATATCCCGCATCCGTTACCGCCTTCACAATGGCTGCCGGATCTGCCGACCCCGTTACTCCCATGGAATTGGTCAAAAGACTTACCGCACAGCTTTCCACACCGGGAACGGCACCAACTGCTTTCTCCACTCTGGTCTGACAGGCTGCACAGCTCATACCTGTTACGTTATATTGTTCCATTTCCTATCCTTTCTACCGCATCAGTTTCTGTAGCAGACATACCAGCTCGTCCACCACCTCTTCATTACCACTTCGCACATTCTCAGCCACACAGGATTTAATGTGATTCGCCAAAAGCACCTTATTAAAGCTGTTCAAGGCGGAATTGATTGCCGACACCTGTACTAAAATGTCCGGACAGTAGGCACCGGATTCTAACATCCCCTCCACCCCCCGAACCTGTCCTTCAATTCGCTTCAGCCGGTTCATGAGATCTTTCTTCTCTTTCTCACTTCGTTCCTTATGCTTTCCGGAACAGTGGGGGCAGGTTGCCTCTGCCGTTTCACAACTTTTCTTTTCCTTATCCATATAGTATCCTCAACTGCTCTGATTTTTATCTTTGTTTTCTGTCACCATTTCTGTTTTTCATACCCCCATGGGGTATCTTCCCACTTATCATATACCCCCCAAGGGTATTTGTCAAGGTTTTTTCCGGTTTACTCGGTACATAGTGTTCCAACACAACAAAAAAGTTTACAATTTTCCCCAAATCCAGGTAAAATTGTAAACTTTTGCAGTACTGAAAATCATATGTACCGAGCCTGCCCCGGTTTACGAAGCAAGCTCGGCACTTTTGGCTAATATAAAATCCCCTTATTCCTTGTTGGCGTTACGGATTGTATTTGCAGCAATGAAAACCAGTATAGAAACAGAAAGTGTTGTAATCGGGCTTACAAAATCCTCTTTGCTCATGATACTGGTTACCAAAGAACCAATAGAGGAAATCAGACCCAAAATGGCAAAAATCCATGCCGGCATAATCTTTTCATTATTGTTTGCCGCTCTTATAGAGAAAATTCCTTCCAAAAGAGCAATCACTCCGGAAACACAAGCCAAAACTCCGCCGCCAATTGCCAGTGCACCGACAGTCACCTCACCGTCTACAACCTGAGAGCCTTCCATTTCCATCAAGGTTCCACCTGCGAATGCCATGATACCAAATACGATGGCCACAATACCACCAATGAGGGAAAGAATTCCCGTAACTTTTAACACCTTGCAACTTGTCTCTAAACTCATAAAAGATTCCTCCTATCTTTTCACCTTTGCAGTTTTTACTTTTGACCATGCAGAACCGATCTTCTTACCATCTACAACCCGGTAGGTACGAACACGTACATAGTACTTCTTGCCCGGTTTTAATCCGGTTACTTTCTTTGCGGTCTTTGCATAGCCTTTGATATTTACGACTTTCTTGCCTTTCGTGAATTTGCTGTTGGTAGCAAGCTGTACTTCATAGCCGGAGATGCGTTTTGTTGACATCATGGCAGACTGTTTGCTCCATTTAACGTTAATCCCTTTGGATAAGGCTTTTACAGATTTCAGACTGGTACCCTTTGGTGTAATAACAAATGCTGCGGCCTTCACACCGGCATATTCGCCCATACCACCGATAGAAACCAAGTACTCTCCTACATCCTTCATTTCTCCATAGTAGGAGATAGAATAGTCTCTACCTTTCTGTAAGGTTTTTCCGTTATAAATGACAACCGGTTCCTGCTTCTGTCCGTTATAAACAACCGGTTCTACCTTTGCTTCACGGATATCCTTTAATTCCCCTGCATCCTTAGTTGCAGCATCCGTAATATCCAAGGTTCTGGAGTAGATATCTTCTACAACATACTGCATTGTAACAGCCTTGCCGTCACCATCAGTATCTGCAATATCCGGAATATTTGCCAAATCTGTATAGGTCAGTTTGATGGAATTAATATTTTCGGGGGTAACATCAAAGGCCGTTTTGGTTATTGGTAAGGCTTTGTTGTAGAACCACAAAAAGCTTACATATAAGGACGTCTTCACATCCTTCAGTGTTTCTTTTAAATCAGAGGCCTTAATAATCGTATAGCTGCTATCCCATACAAACACAATCTGGGTAATCTTGTACTCTTTTCCGACCTGTTCAAACAGGAAGTATCCTGTTTGTTCTTTACCCTTCTTGTCCTTGTAGGTAAAACATACTCCTTTATCACTGCCGTCGTCTTCAATCGCTGCAACATGAATCTTTCCGCTTGGATCTTTTAATGCATACAATTTACTTGCCGGTGCTTCAAAATCCCAAATGCTGTTTCCACTGTTATACCAATCAAGGTAGCTGAGTAAAATACCCTCTGTAGAACCGTTTATATCCGGATTCCAACTGCTGACATCCAAACTGCCCTCGAGATTTCCAATGCTGAAATTGAAAAGATGCGGCAGTTTTTCATATACTTTCTTTGCCTCCGGATCCTTACTGATTGCTTCCTTTATTGCCGGCAATTCCGCTGTAATATTGATGTGGGCATCTTCCGTAGCACGTTTTTCGGTATTTTCAATAACAATACGGGTTCCCTGCCCCTTATTGCTATTAATCTTATATCCTTTGATATTTTCTCTGGAAATTGCATCCGCTACCTGCTGGCTTACAACACCGTTTAACCAGGAATCCGTCAAGGTGGCATTGCCAATTATCTGAACCAGCGGTTCCATACTCTCTTTCCATACAGATACGATTCCCACAGCGGCAAGTTCCGGATCAACATATTCCATAGCTTTCTTAATGCTGTCGTAGGTAATTTCTGCTTTCGGAGTATCCAGATCAATATACTCGGATACTTTTTCTCCAGTAGCTTTAATCAACGCATACTTGGCTACAGTGCTTAAATACGTGGATAAAAATTCTTTGCCCGCACCGTTTTTCATTTTTGCAATTGCTTTTTGCATTGCCTGAACGTATTCATTCGTAGCATACGCATTTTCAAAAGTCGGCCAATAAATGTACATTCCGCTGGTTCTTAAATCGCCGCTTTTTACATTGCCATATTTATCTTTAAAATACTTATCCGCGGATACAATATTCTCTGTTCCGTTTCCATAGATAATATCCTTATCTTCTAAAATCTTCTGAAGACGTTTGGATACCTCGATATATGGATTTGTTTCATTTCCGTTTGTCTTCTGCTTAATATATTCCGCATCTGCCTCCTTCTGGGTAACTGCTAGTAAAGAAACCAAGTTCCCAAGGTCACAGGCACCGGATGCTTCATAATGGATTGCATCCTTTCCTGCCGCAAATTCATCATAGAATTTCTTATTATCGGCTTCGCCGGAAAGAATAGTGTTCATTTCCTTTAAAGTCGGGATAAAAGCGCTGTCAGCCAGTTTCTTTAAATCTACTACTGCAAGGGTACCATTCTGTCCTGCGCCGGTACCGTTTGTATAAAACTCAATAAAATCATCTACGATAATCTTTCCAAGCTCATAGGTATTATATGCCGGTGCCTCCCCCCAGCTTGTTAAGCCAGCCTTTGTAATCCTGTCCGTATCCGGGCTCGGTTTCCGGAGATGCAATATAATAATCCGCATAATCTGCAAGAGCAAGGTTTAACTCTACGGAGTTCATAAGGCAGGCGTCAAAATCCACAAAATCGAATTTACCTGCTGTACGAATAACATCATTATCGGAAAGGGAATCAATGATTCCTGCAAGCGACATGCACTCATATACATCGGCATGCTCATCCAACCCATATCCACCGGCCGGTCCACCGCCATGATCCCAAAGAATCAGATCATATTTCTTTGCCGGATAATTCTTTACACCATAGTTAATGAATGCTTTTAAGGTTTCCGGTTTGGACATCAGTTCCTTTGTGGAAGGAAGTGCTTTTTCTCCATCTCCGGTAATTCCGTCCTTGTCAAGCAGCACCAGCTTGCCCGGATTTTCTTTTGCATCAGCACCCTTTGCTTCCCAAATCTGGTTGTATTCCCCACTGATCTGTTCCGGACTCTTTCCGGTTTCCGGATCATAAAGATACTTGCTTTCCAGCTGCCACTGCATAGACCCACCGGTCATAACAATTACATTTACCTTTTCCTTTGCACTGAACTTCGCATTTAGAATCTGATGCAGATTAAAAGTCGCCATTCCATAGGCTGTTTCCAAATCCGCACCGCAGGCGTACAGTAAAACGGTTCTTTCCGCTTCCGGTGCCTGTGTCTCTGCCGCAAATGCAATCTGCGGGATTGTGGTAAAAATCAGGGTTGCAATGAGGAACATCCCCAAAATTTTGCTGCAAAAGGCTGTCTTATGTGATGAAGTATGCCTTGTTGCTGTTCTTTTTTGCTCTGTCATAACTTCTTCTCCTTTCCATGTTTCGTAATGCAATTCCTACTTAACCATGCATTTCGATAGATTTTATTGTATAGCAGCGAGCCGCTATCGACAAGGTTTTTGTCAGAAAATTCACTGTTCAAACCCACTTTTTTCACAAAAATAGATGCCAGGTTAATCCTGACATCTCCACATATATCCATTGATAAAAACCATTGGAAAAGCAAATTTCTTCATTCCGCTTTGAAATTCCACCACCACACTCACCGGTCGTTTTTTCTCATAAGCAACATCGGCAATCACACCTTTTCCAAATACCTTGTGCTCCACCTTCAACCCGGTAACCGGTTCAAAATCCAGCTTTTCCAGCTTCGGCTTTTCTCCCATTTCTTTTACAAAACAGGAATTTTCTCCCTGATAGCTAAAAATATAAAGTTTCTCTTTTGCCCTGGTCATCCCCACATAATATAACCGCCGTTCTTCCTCCATTTCTTCCCGACTAAGAGCGCTTTTTCCAAGGCCCGGTTTCGGAAAAACACCGTCACACACGTCCATCAGATAGACCTCTTCGTATTCCAAGCCCTTGGAGGAATGAATGGTGGACAAAAGGAAATTGGCATTGGCATCTCCCCCAAACAGAAACAGTTTCTGCAACTGTTCCAATCTGGAAAGAAAGCCACCTATCATCTTTTCCTGATAGGCAATCTGCATCAGCGTATCCATTTTTCCTTCATCAATTCCGGCTCGCTCCAGATAATCCCCATATCCCATGAACTTCCGAATGCGGCTAATGGCTTTTGCCGGAGTCTCTTTTTTCATGTTTCGCAAATGGGTACGAATACTGCGACAATTCCCCAAAATATTTCCCTTCACATTAAAGCAATGTTCAATTGCCTCTAAGACCGGACAATCCTGCTCCTGACTGATACGGCACATTTCCATTGCCTGCTGCTTTGTCAGATATAACGCCAGCTTATAATACACCCGATTAAAAAGTTCCGTATCCTTCGGTCTTAAGGAAAGTTTCAATATATCGCAAACATCCGTAACTACCCGATTCGTGAAAAACCCGGCATCGGAATTTTTCAACCGATATGCCACTCCCTGTCGATCCAACAAATCAATCAGTGGCACCACACTTTCATTATCCCGATACAAAACCGCCACTTGTCCCTGGGCACTCTGGGCAACCTTCATTAAATAGGCATATTGTCTGCTCCTTCCTGCCAGGGGTATCAGTTTAATATCCTCGCCCTCCGGGCGCACTGCCTTCATTTCTTTTTCATGACGATTCTTGTTATGTCTTATAACAGCATCTGCCGCTGTTACAATCTTTGCATTGGAGCGATAATTCTTATCCATTACCAGCACCTTTGCTCCGGAATGCTCTTTTTCAAAATTCAAAAGTGCCTCCGGATAGGCTGCCCGAAATCCATAAATACTTTGATCCTCATCCCCCACCATAAACAGGTTGCCGTCCTTTCCTGCCAAAAGACTGATTATGGCATGCTGAATTTTGCTGGTATCCTGGGCTTCATCCACACATATATAGGAATACTGTTTCCGAAAAACATCCAACACTTCCGGCACCTTTGTAAGAAGCTTGTAGGCATACACCATCTGATCATCGTAGTCCATCTGCTTTTGTGCTTTCAGACGTCTTTGATAGCCCTCATAGATTCTTCCCAATTCCTCCATTTTTACCTTTTTCCCTTGCTCTTTAATTTCTTCAAGGGAAAGCATCCGGTTTTTGCAATAACTAATCTGACTTCTGGCGGCACTAACTTCGCTTTCCGTCGGATATTCTTCTTTTGCTTCATACAAAAGCTCTGCCACCAGGCGACTGAGTTCCTTTTCATCCGTTACCAGCTCGTACTGACTCTTCCCGGTCATGGCTCCATAATAGTTTAATATCTTATGGCAGATTCCGTTTATGGTTCTAAATTCCACTTTTTCCGCAAATTCGCCTCCGAACAATCCCTCAAATCGTTCTGCCATATCCTTGGTTGCCGCCACAGTGTAGGTTAAGGTCAGTATGTTCTCCGGTTTTATTTTTTTCACCAAAAGCATATACCCCAGCCTTGTCACCAACACTGTAGTTTTGCCGCTTCCGGGCACAGCCAAAAGCAGTACAAAACCTTCCACTGCCTGTACTGCCTCTTTTTGCTCTTTATTTAAATGTGTTGTATACGTTCCCAAAAATTCTTCTTTCGTCATAGTGGAAGTATAACACCCAGGGGCCTATCATGCAAGAGGGACACCTCGGTATATAGCCGAAGCACCCCTGCGAAAAGTTACAATTTGCTTCCGAGGCCGGTGCCTTCTCGGGATATAGACCTAGTACCCCTACGAAAAGTTACATTTTCCGCCTTAAATTGGCGAATCTTGTAACTTTTTGCTAGGGGTAAAAGTGTATATACCGAGTAACCGGCTTGTTCTGAGAGTTTGTGTAACTTTTGGGCAGGGTGGTGAGGGTATAGGCCGAGTGGCCCCCCTACACCAAATAATGATGAATATACAAATTGACAAGTTGATAATCCAGCGGCATATCCTTGGTTTCTGTGGTCACAATCAAATCCCGCTGTGGAATAATGCCATTATCCGTATACTTGGCAAGTTTTCGTTGCGCCTTTCGGCGATAAGATGCATCATCCATTTTTCCAAAATGTTCCCATAAAATAAATTTGTCCAGCTTTGGACTGTAAATCTTGAAATCCGGGTAATACACCGTACCATCCGGGAAAGTAAAAGCTTCCTCGTAATGATACGGAATGTGGTGATGAAAAAGCATTTCATCGATTAGTACCTCCGATTTTGAACGTAACACGTTTCCGGTTGATGATTTGTGAATAAGATGCTCCGGATATTCTGGATTCTTTTGATATTCGTTTTGTAGCCAATCTTGAACTTTTGCTTCAGATTCAGCAGAAAAAATAAAAGAATGATAAGGATTCTCTTTCGATAAAAATTGCTTTGCCTGTGGTTCTTTTTTATGCCTTTGCAGATAGGCTTTACATGTTGATATTTCCAAAGCACAGTCAGAAAGCAATGCTTCAAGGTAACGCTTTTTTGCAAGCTTCCTAGCAAATGATTTCTTTTCCTTGGGAATATAGATTCTTTCTCCGACACAAGAACAATACCATTTCTCCCATTGACGATCTCTCGTAATTAAGAGTTTTCCGGGTGGCAGTTTTGCCAATTCGTCTTGGATTTGTTGCTGCTTACGCTTGATTTCTTCCAGATGTCTGGAAATGAAATACGACACATCAGTGGTCATGAATAACCTCCCCGTAAGATTTATTTGGTGACAAAGAAACATCACCGATGTTGACAGTGTAGCACAATTTTCTAATGACGACAAGGTATAATTTCCTGTAATTTTGGAACAATACATCTAAGGAAACAAGCGGAGGTAATCATGAAAATTTATCTTTGTTTAAAAGAGGGGGCAATTGTTAGAAGCCCTCAGGTATGTGTGAAGGATGTGGCAACTGTATATTGCCGGAAATCAGCGAAGTGTCAACAAATCAGGCAACTATTGTTATTTGATTTTTCAAAAGAAGACCATACCGTAACGGCCTTAACAGCGCTTTTTGTGATGAAAAAAATATGGGAAAAAATCCCAGAAGCGGACATTACCAACATGGGCGCAACGGAGCTGGTGGTGGAGCTGGTAAAAGATAGATGGCAACCGATACTGACCTTTTTGAAAATGGGATTTGTCAGTTTAGTATTATTTTTCGGTGGTGCTTTTTCCATGATGTCATTTCATACAGATGTGGGACTTCGTGATACTTTTGCAAGACTGTATTTCCAACTGACAGGTGAAGCAAAACCTCCGGTAACGATTTTGGAGGTTAGCTACAGTTTGGGAGTTTGCATAGGAATTATTGTATTTTTTAATCATATTGGAAGTAAAAAAGTTACACATGATCCAACGCCGATTCAGGTTCAAATGCGCCAGTATGAGAAAAATGTTGAACAGACTTTCCTGGCTGCTTCCGATAGAAAGGGGCGAAGCAAGGATGTGTGAAACTCTGCTGCTTGGCGGGCTTGGAATCTGCGCCGGCATAATTATTGCTGTAGGTGCTGCCTCTCTGGCGGCTGCTGTTGGAATATACCCGCGGCTTTTGGCAAAAGCAAATGGCGCCGAACATATTGTTTTTGCGGAAAATGTAGCTATGATGGGGATTTGTCTAGGAACCTTTTTATCCGTTTATACGGTACATTTTTCCGGCGGCGGCATCTTCCTTCCGCTTTTTGGCTTCTTCATGGGGATCTATGTAGGATGTCTTTTGATGGCATTGGCAGAGGTTTTGCAGGCATTTCCGGTCATGTTTCGAAGATTTCATATTAAGAGAGGTATGAGCTTTTTGATCTTTTGTGTTGCTTTAGGGAAATTATGTGGCAGCATGCTTTTTTTCATTGGTGGATTTGGGAAGTGACAAGCAGACTCGGCCTATACCCTCACCACCCTGCCCAAAAGTTACACAAACTCTCAGAACAAGCCGGTTACTCGGTATATACACTTTTACCCCTAGCAAAAAGTTACAAGATTCGCCAATTTAAGGCGGAAAATGTAACTTTTCGTAGGGGTACTAGGTCTATATCCCGAGAAGGCACCGGCCTCGGAAGCAAATTGTAACTTTTCGCAGGGGTGCTTCGGCCATATACCGAGGCGCCGACAAAACCAGGGTAAAATCAGGGTGACCCCCCTGCCACTTTATATCTTCGTGGTCCACTGGGTGCAATCCCACACATCCGTTGCCAGCCCGATATAAAATTCCGGTTCATGGCACACCATAAGGATACTGCCCTTATAATCCAAAAGGGCACGGCGAAGCTCCGCCTTGGCATCCACATCCAGATGGTTGGTAGGCTCGTCCAATACCAGTAAGTTGCTGGGACGATTGATTAACTTACAAAGGCGAACCTTTGCCTGCTCGCCTCCACTTAAAACACGAACCAGACTTTCAATATGTTTGGTGGTCAGGCCGCATTTTGCCAGGGCAGAACGCACTTCATACTGGGTGTAAGCAGGAAATTCTTTCCAGATTTCTTCAATACAGGTGGTCTGTACGTTCTGATCCATTTCCTGTTCAAAATAGCCGATACTTAAGTAATCTCCCAACTCCACGCTACCGGAAAGGGGCGGATTCAGTCCCAAAATACTCTTTAAAAGTGTAGTCTTACCAATCCCGTTGGCTCCTGTAAGTACCACCTTCTGACCACGCTCCATTTGCAGGTTCAGCGGTGAAGATAAGGGTTCTTCGTAACCAATAACCAAATCCTTTGTGGTAAAAAGATAGCGTCCCGGTGCTCTGTCAGTCTGAAAATGAAATTCCGGCTTGGGCTTATCCTTGGCAAGTTCAATCACATCCATTTTGTCCAACTTCTTCTGACGAGACATAGCCATATTTCGGGTTGCCACTCTGGCCTTGTTTCTTGCCACAAAATCCTTCAAGTCCGCAATTTCTTTCTGTTGCTTGTTATAAGCCGCCTCCAATTGGGACTTCTTCATTTCGTAGACTTCCATAAATTTATCGTAATCTCCCACATAGCGGTTTAACTCCCGGTTGTCCATGTGGTAGATTAAATTCACAACGCTATTTAAAAATGGAACGTCATGAGAAATCAAAATAAAGGCATTCTCATACTCATTCAGGTAACGCTTCAACCATACAATGTGTTCTTCATCCAGATAGTTTGTAGGCTCGTCCAAAAGCAAAATATCCGGTTTTTCCAGCAACAATTTACCTAGCAGCACCTTGGTACGCTGTCCACCGCTCAAATCCGTAACATCTTTTTCCAAGCCTAAGTCCAGCAATCCCAAGGCTCTTGCCACTTCCTCAACCTTCGCATCAATCATATAAAAATCGTGCAAAGTCAGAGAGTCCTGAATCGTTCCCAATTCCTCCATGGCAGCGTCCATTTCCTCCGGTGGCAGCTCCGCCAAGTGATCACAGATATCATTCATCCGTTCTTCCATTTCATATAAGAAATCAAAAGCGGAACGTAACACATCCCCGATAGACATGCCTTTTTTCAAAACCGTATGCTGGTCAAGATATCCCACCCGGACATTTTTCGCCCATTCAATGGTTCCTTCATCCGGCATCAGCTTGCCGGTAATAATATTCATAAACGTGGATTTGCCTTCTCCGTTGGCTCCCACAAGACCAATGTGCTCTCCCTTCAATAACCGGAAGGATACATCCTCAAATATGGCACGGTCTCCAAATCCATGTGTCAAATGCTCTACATTTAAAATGCTCATTCGTATCTCTCCTTCCCGCGACTGCGCGGCTTTCAACAGTATACCTTATTCCAACCTTCTCCGCAAGTCCTTTAAAACCTTCTTTTCCATACGGGACACAGATGCCTGACTCACATGCAGCCTTTGCGCCACCTGACTTTGAGACATATCCAGATAAAAGCGCATGCCGATCAACCTTCGCTCCGCCTCCGGAAGTTGCGATATTGTTACATCTAAAAGCAGCTTACGGAAGGTTTTCTCTGCCTGCTGCTTTGCATTTGCATTTTCCCCTCCGGAGTCCACCTCCCCCTCAATGGGGCAAATTACAATGGATGCTTCTTTCGCCAACCCAATCTCTTCTATCGACAGCCCCGTTTCCTCCGATATTTCCGACAAAGTGGGCGGACGATGAAACCGTTGCTCCAGACTCTCCACGCTTTTCTCAATACACCTGCGCTGTTGCCGAATCTTCCGGGACACTTTAACGATTCCGTCATCCCGAAAAAAGCTACGAATCTCCCCCATAATTACCGGCACCGCATAGGTGGAAAATTTCACCCCGAATTCCGGATCAAATCCCCGAATGGCTTTCATTAAACCAATCATCCCAATCTGAACCAAGTCTTCCTTTTCCTGTCCCCTATGTAAAAAACGTTCTGCCACTGCATACACCAGTCCCGCATGTTCCTCCACAAGTTCATTCAGGGCATCCTCATTCCCTTCTTTGGCCAGCAGAAACCGGTCCCTATCTGCCGCCATGTCACACCTCGCAGCCACATTCTTCCAGTTTCTTTTTCATTCGTACAACAGTGCCTTTTTGTGGAACCGAATCCACCTTCACCTCATCCATAAAGGCTTCCATAAAAGTAAACCCCATGCCGGATCGCTCCATTTCCGGTTTTGTGGTAAAAAGCGGTTCCATTGCTTTATCCACATCCGGAATACCCACGCCATAATCCGACACCTGAAAAAGTACTACTCTTCCCTTCCTTTCAAAAGTAATCTCCATGGTTCCTCCCCTTCCCTCATATCCATGGATGACTGCATTGGTTACCGCCTCGGAAAGAGCGGTTTTCACATCCGCCAATTCTTCCACTGTTGGATTTAACGGTAGTAAAAAAGCACTGACCAGCATACGTGCAAGACCTTCATTTTCCGAAATGGCAGGTAACTCGATTTTCATATAGTTTTCTATTTCTCCCATGTTGTTTCCCTCCGTTTAATACTGATAACCCTTTCCAACCCGGACATATTTAAAATCCGATAGACACTGTTGCCTACTTGGCATGCCTCCACGCTTCCGCCCAACAAACGAAGGCGCTTCACCCTTCCCAGAACCATTCCGATACCGGAACTATCCATAAATATCGTATCCGAAAAATCAAAGATTACCTTCCGAATCTGCCCCTCCTCCAGAAACGTATCCGATTCCCGTCTTATTTTATCCGCCACGTGATGATCCAATTCTTTCGGCAGGTAAATTGTAAGCACCTGCTCCTCTACCTTATACTCTGCTTCCATAGGCTCTCCTTTCCAACGAAAAAAGACAACCACGCAGTTTCGTGATTGTCTTTCGTAAAAATCTTATTAATTATTCTTTAACTGATCCATATACCGCTGAGCATTGCGGGCCTTATAGGTATCCGGATACTGATCGATCAGCTTCTGATACATCATAATGGCCTTCTGGGAATCGCCGTTCATACGATAGGACTGGGCCAGGAAATACAATGCATCTCCATCGGCAAATTCCTCATCCACATCCATAATCTTTTCGAAAGTCTTAATGGCTTTTTCGTACTCTCCCTGATTGTAGTTGCCTGCTGCCTCTCTATACAGAATTCGCAGATAACGGTTATTCACCTGCTCCTTCAACGCGGTATAAGCCTTCTTGAAGTCCTTCTCAATCTTGCTTTCATCCACTTTTGCAAGAATTTCCCCGGCTTCCTCGTACTCCTTGTTCTCGTACTTCACATAAGCCTGCAGAAGATTCTTATAGAAATTCATGTTGCCTTCGGATTTGCTACTGTTCTTCTCCGCTTTCTCAATCTTCTCATTTAACTCATCAATCTGATCCTGATAGTTGCGAATTGTCACATTCTTGGTGGAGATGGTGTTATTTGCTTCCACCAGCTTGGCAGCACTTTCTGCCGATGCCTGTCGACGCACTCCCGGAACCACCAAGAAAAATGCAATCAAAAATCCTACCGCAATTCCAAAAACAATATTTACAATGGTACTGATGGTGGCATTATCCTTAAAATATGCCGGGCGAATAATGGTTTCGCTTCCGCTCTTATATTCCACCGAATCATCCGCAACGGATTTCTTCTTACTCCGAGCCGGGTTCTTATTGATGTTTTCCTGCACTTCCTGCATATAACGCTGAGCATCAATATTATTGGCATCCACACGGCTGATTTTCTTCAGCACATCCTTTGCCTGGGAGTACTGCTCCTGATGAATATATAATAGGGCCAACAGCAAATGTGCCTTTACATATTTGGGATTCATGGAGCAAACCTTCTTCAGCTGAATAACCGCCAAATCCTCACTGCCGGAATTCGCATAAGACAGCGCCATATTATATTTCTTCACACACTGACTGTACTTGCCGGTACGGGTAATATCCGGCTGTACCGCCTTCATGTACCGGGTGGCAGGGTTGTCCTCAGCCTTCATATTCTCGCTGATAACCCACTCCCTGAGGGCCAGTACATATTCTCCCATTTCATAGTAACAAAGTCCCAGTAAATTCCGGGCTTCAATATTTGTTTTATCACAGCGCACGCTCATTCTCAGATAATTTACTGCCCGGGACAGGTTTCGCACATTGGCGCACTCCAATCCCCTGTTATAATACAGTAACGAGCGTGTACGTATGGTCTGATATACATTCATGTTACGCTCTCCTATCTGTTCTTCTTCTCAGCTTCCTTCATCATTTTCTTCATCAGATCTGTCATATCATCCAAATCCTGGCTGTAAATCGCCTCTTCTGTCTGTTCCACTTCTAAGCTCGGTTTAAACTTCTTTAATTCTTCTTCAAAATTAATCATGCTCATTCTCCTTCAAAATTTCACCTGCCAGATACAGGGATCCTGCGCAAAAAGCGGTTCCCTCCACCTCACAGATTCTATGAAAGGCAGCTCCGATATTCGGTTCCACCTTAATTTCTATATCCTGTTCCCCTTCAAAAAAGGTTAAAAGTTCTGTTGCCGGAAGCATTCTCGGTCCTTCAATCTGGGTAAGTACAATGGTGGAAAAAAGATGAGATTCCCGAATCATGTGAATACACTCCTCATAATTCTTCTCTTTCACCATGCCAAACAGTAGTCCCTTGGGATTACTTCCAATATGCTTCACCGTCTGTAAAAACACCCGGATTCCATCTACATTATGGGCTCCGTCCACATAAACACCGGGACGCAATTGCTGCATTCTGCCCGGCCAAACTGTCTTCTTCATTCCCTCATAAAACTGAGGCAAAGTCATAACCCCTTCTGCAATCAGCAGTTCACAGGCCTGCATGGCAAGGGCGCCGTTTTCCGCCTGATAATCCGCCACAAAAGGAATCTGCACCGGAGATTTATGTCCGTTTAGGTCAAATACAAAGGACATACAGGAATCCTTCTTCTCTGTAATCTGAATATCCCCCGGATACACCGGATATACCGGGGCAAGCTTCGGTTCTGCAGTTTTAAAAATTACATCTGCAATTTCCTTATGCTTCGCGTCAAAAATTACCGGAACGCCATCTTTAATAATCCCGGCCTTCTCACCGGCAATGGCTTTAAGCGTATCTCCAAGATATTCTGTATGCTCCAAACTAATGGATGTGATAACACAAAGCTTCGGCTTCTTTACAATATTGGTGGCATCCAGCCTTCCTCCCAGACCGGTTTCCAATACCACATATTCAACCTGAGCTTTCTTGAAAATCACCATACCAATAGCAAAAATCATTTCAAAAAAGGTGGGATGTGCCTCCATCTCCTTCGCCACAGAAAGCACTTCATCAAAGGCTTCCAGGAAAATTTCCTCACTACACGGCTTTTTATCTATTTGAAACCGTTCCGTCAAAGAAACCAAATGTGGAGATGTAAACAATCCGCAATGATGTCCACCTTGACAGATTGCACTGTGAATCATGGCACAAACACTGCCTTTTCCGTTACTTCCCGCCACATGGATGGTAGAAAAGCTCTCCTGAGGATCTCCCAACTGTTTCATCAGTTCCTTTGTATGTTCTAACGGATTCTTCTTGGTAAATTTCGGTATTTCATATAAATAGGCTTCTGCCTCACAATAATTCATGCTCTGACACCTTGTCTTCTTACGCTTCATTACAAACTAGTTTCCCTACTATTATAATATCTCCCTAGCGAATTTCAAGGGTTTTCCCCGCTTTTTTTGCGCTTTTTTCGACATTTACCACCCTCTCAACAAAAATAGAGCCGCCCTTATGGACGGCTCCTTATTCCCTCTAAAATTATATTGAAGCTTCTGTAATTCTTTCCATATGAATCTTATCTACACGCTTCACGAATTTCACGGAAAACTGTTCTGTCTTCACATCCAGCCTGCTCTCATCAATTCTTACACAGGTTCCCGGATGTACCGTTGCAAGTACCTGAATATTAGCACCTTCGGCTCTTGCAATAACACTTTCCAGTTCTTCCTTCTCCAGCTGATCCTCCTGCAAAACAGAGTTCTCATGAATCTTGCTACGTAAAAGTGAAACCTTACGTGGATCACTCTTCGGACGATCCATAACGCTCTTGCGGGAATTCTCCTTGTCAATCTCCTTAATCTTCTCATCAATAATCTCTAACTGCTTTCTGGAGTTGGCAAGCTTCTGTTCCAGCATCTTGTAACGACGGTATACATCACCTTCGGCTCCAACGGCAACTTCTGTACGAAGCTCCACTTCATTACCAAGGCTGTTCACTACAACACCGCCTACAGCACGAACAATACCGCCTACAATGCTTCCGTGCTTTCCTTCAATAATAACCTTCTCTCCGCAAACCACGTCGCAGGATAAAAGGGACTCCGCATTGATATTGCCACGCACGTCAATGTTGGTATATTCTACAAATTTCGCATACAGATTTCCTTTGGTAATTAAAAGCGCATGGGAATTACCCATCAAACCGCTCTTTAATACAATATCCTTACCCGCCGTAATATCTGCCGCTTCTACAATTCCATCAATGGTAACGGTTCCGGTGGCCTTAATGCTCATACCTGCCTTCACTGCACCATGAATTACAACATCACCGTTGAAATCCACATTACCGGTGTGCATATCCACATCGCTGGGAATCTCATATACCGGACTGACTATCAAACGCTCATTGACGAAATCAATCTTACCGGAAATTTCCGCATAATACTCTTCGCCATTCTCGCTTCGCATAAATCCTTTACCGCGCAAAGGCTGAAGTTCTTTACAACGCTTGGCATTAATAATACCGCCCTTAACGTTAAAACCATTCTTACCCTGCACGCAAGGATGATAAAGTGCTATCTGGTCTCCCTCATTGACAGTAGCGATTACATTAATAGAACGATAGTCCACTCCGCCATCCGGCAATTCCTTCGGTGTACGGTTAAACTCCCGATTGAACAAAAACTCATAATAGCCATCATATCCTTCAACCGGTTGTTCTCCCACAGCGACCCGCCGTTCAATGCGATACGTCTTTTCACTGATCATCCGGATCAGCATCTCCTGATCCACACCGTATTTCACACCCTTGGAATCCAGGATCTGCATCAGTTCCCTGACTGAATACTCCTGCCCCTCCGGTGGTGGCGGCAAGGTCAGATAAGCTTCCATATTATCTTTGCCGAATCTAACTTCCGGCTTAACTTCCTGTGAAATGCTCATAGACGATTCCTTTTCCTTCTTAATCTCTACCGTCAAAATACAACCATACTTTCCGAACAAACAAAAAGGACGGCAGACTATATAGATTATTCTACCATCCTTCTCGCCATTACGCAAGTATTCTGTATATTTTCATAAACTTTTCAAAAGTAAGCATGATTTCTGAAAAAACAGACTATAATCTACTTATTTAGTGCAAAGATTCTAACCGCTTGATAACCTCTTCCATCATCTGCTCATACTTGGCCAGCTTATCTTTTTCCTCCTGAATCTTAGCTTCCGGAGCCTTGCTTACGAATTTCTCGTTGTTCAACATGTTGTGAGAGCGGGCAAGCTCTTTTTCCAAACGCTCTTTTTCCTTGGTAAGACGCGCTTTTTCTTTTTCAAAGTCAATAAGCTCTGCCAAAGGAATATAACATACTGCGTCGGCAGTCACTACGGATACTGCATCCTCTGCTATACCGGTCTTTTCTGCCTGAATTACAATCTCGCTGGCAGAAGCTAAGTTCTTGTAGCTGTTTTCAAAAGCGGCAAATGCATTTCTTGCTTCTTCCCTAGCAGCAACAATGATGACCTTTGCCTTCCGGCTTGGAGGAACATCCATACCGGTACGGGTATTACGGATACCGCGTACCAACTCTTTTACCATTTCAAACTGAGACTCGCACTCAGCAAAGTTCCATTCTTCCTTAAACTGTGGCCAGGAAGTCAGCATAATGCTTTCCTCTTCCGGAAGTAAAGTACAATAGATTTCTTCTGTAATAAATGGCATAAATGGGTGAAGCAGTTTCATAGCCTCGGAAAGTACCGTCTTCAAGGTCCAAAGAGTTGCATTGGCAGCCTTCGGATTTTCCTCTTTTGCCCAAAGCACCGGCTTACACATTTCGATGTACCAGTCACAGAATTCATCCCAGATAAAGTCATATACCTTGGTTAAGGCAATACCCAGTTCGAATTTATCCAGATTCTCGGTTAATTCTTTTACCAGTTTATTGAGCTTGCATAAAATCGCCTTATCCAGATTATTTAATTCGGAAAGCTTTGGTTCGGTAATGGGCTGTCCCTCTAAGTTCATCATGATGAAACGGGATGCGTTCCAAACCTTGTTGGCAAAGTTGCGGCTTGCTTCCATCTTCTCATCACGGAAACGCATATCATTACCCGGTGCATTTCCGGTCAAAAGTGCCATACGCAGCGCATCGGCGCCGTACTGGTCGATTACTTCCAGAGGATCGATTCCGTTTCCTAAGGATTTACTCATCTTTCTTCCCTGGGAATCACGAACCAGACCATGAATCAAAACCGTGTGGAACGGACATTTTCCGGTATGCTCATATCCGGAAACAACCATACGGATTACCCAGAAAATAATAATATCGTAACCGGTAACCAGCACATCTGTCGGATAATAGTATTTTAATTCCTCGGTTTCCTTCGGCCAGCCAAGAGTAGAGAATGGCCACAATGCAGAGGAGAACCAGGTGTCCAAGGTATCCGGATCCTGTTCAAAATGGTTCTTACCACACTTTGGACAAACAGTCGGTGCTTCCTTTGCTACTACGATTTCGCCACAATCCTGGCAATAGTAAGCCGGAATCCGGTGTCCCCACCACAACTGACGGCTAATGCACCAGTCACGCATGCCTGCCAGCCAGTTTAAATAAATCTTGGAATAGTTTTCCGGTACAAATTTCAAGTCACCGTTGTCGATAGCCTTAATCGCCGGTTTTACCAATTCATCCATTTTTACGAACCACTGTGGTTTTGCCATTGGCTCAATGGTGGTCTTACAACGATCGTGGGTTCCAACGTTGTGGGAATGGTCAACGATTTTTACCAAAAGCCCCTGTTCTTTCAAATCCTCAACCATGGCTTTTCTGGCTTCGTAACGATCCATGCCCGCATACTTGCCGGCTTTCTCATTCATGGTGGCATCATCGTTCATAACGTTGATTTCTTCTAAGTTATGACGTTTTCCAACCTCGAAATCGTTGGGGTCGTGAGCCGGTGTAATCTTAACGCAACCGGTTCCGAATTCCATATCTACATATTCATCTGCTACGATTGGAATCTCTCTACCAACCAAAGGCAGAATCGCCTTTTTACCTATTAAGTGTTTGAAACGCTCATCCTTCGGATTAACGGCAATAGCGGTATCACCAATCATGGTTTCCGGACGGGTAGTGGCAATCTCTACGAACTCATCGGAATCCTTAATGGGATAATTGATGTGCCAAAAATGTCCTGACTGTTCTTCATGTTCAACCTCTGCATCGGAAATGGATGTCTTACATACAGGACACCAGTTTACAATACGATTGCCCTTGTAAATAAGTCCCTTCTTATGCAGATCAACAAAGGTTTCCGCAACCGCATCGGAGCATCCCTCATCCATGGTAAAACGCTGTCTTTCCCAGTCGGCGGCAGCTCCCATTTTCTTAAGCTGGCCTACGATGCGACCGGCATATTCATCCTTCCACTCCCAGGCACGCTTTAAAAAGCCTTCCCGTCCAAGCTCGTTCTTATCAATGCCCTGTTCCTTTAAGGTCTTGATAATCTTAACCTCGGTTGCAATGGCTGCATGATCGGTTCCCGGCTGCCATAATGTGTTGAAGCCCTGCATCTTTTTATAGCGGATTAAAGTATCCTGCATCGCATTATCCAGCGCATGTCCCATGTGAAGCTGGCCGGTAATGTTTGGCGGCGGCATCACAATGGTGAAGGGCTTTCTGTCATAATCTACTTCGGAATGGAAGTATCCATTCTCTTCCCATTTTTTGTACAGTCTTTCCTCAAGTCCCTGAGGATCATAGGTTTTTGCAAGTTCTTTGCTCATATTCGCACCTCCGAAATATTGTTTGCGAGAGCACCTTTCCTCTTACGTGGTGTGTATTCTCAACGCAAGGTCGCTTTCGCTTCGTTGCATGCGTAACGGTACTATGATTTTCCTTCGAAAAATCAAGTGCCGACGCCCGCAAAAACCTTGCTCTTGAGAATACACACCATGCAATACCCCAGTCGCACAAACAACATTAGGGAGGTGCTCATATACTTCTTCTTGAGTCCTCGGGGGCTTCTTCCTACATATAAGAAACGCCCTTACAGAGGACTTCTCTGTAAGGGCGTGTTATCGCGGTACCACCTTACTTACGCATCGAAATGCGCTTCTCATTGGGTTCTGTAACGGGAACTCCCGGAGTGCCCTACTTCGATACTCTGGCAATACGGCTCAGACCGTCACCTCCAGTGCATGGTTCAGACATCGGCTCAAAAGCTACCTTCCATATCCTTCCCTGAGATCTCCTTACAGCCGGTGAGAGATCCTCTCTGACAGCCTCCGGATATGTACTCCTCTTTATCACAGCTTTTAAAGATATAACTATAAAAATCAGTATAGCCCTTTTGCATTGAAATTGCAAGAAGAAAATCATCGCCTAATAATAGCAATTTGGTTTTCGTCGCTATATACAATGTCATCATTGCATTTATCTATATTTTTAGACATTACTCTGTAGCCAACTTTTTTCATAAGCTTATTTATATCGATTAGATAAGGCTCTATCTTTTCATTTCCAATATCTGTAAAATAGAAATCAGCTTGCGTACCATCCGGTAGCTTGGGACTAATCAACCAGTCGTTATCAAACAAATTATCCAATACCATATTCAACTTTGTAAAATCTTCTTTATCAAGATCAAACAAAGCATTTAACGGATACGCAGACCCCCGAAATAAACCGCCTACACATCCTTGCTTATCATATACTTCATATCTGTAATACATAAAAACCCCTTTATCATAGCCTTTTTAAATAACTTTGGAGCATAGTATAGTCGATTTTTTCCCACAACGCAAGAGGAGACGTGAAAAAATTTCACGTCCCTCTTTAGCATACACAATAGTAAATGATATGGAAAACTACTAAGCTTTTTTACGGGTAAGAGCTCTGTGCACAGAACCCTTCGGATCTGTAATCAACAATCTTACAACCCAGATTACAAGTCCCAATGCAACTACGGAAAGTCCTAAAAATGCATCATTTAACATATCCGCTGCTGCCGGAGTAAAATACTCCTCATGCAATTCTGCATATTCATAAATTGCATCTACAAGCCACATAATGGAAGCACCCCAATACATGAACAGTAAAATGCCAAGCTTCATATTATCGTCCTTGCGGTTATACCAAACCACAGTGGAAATCACTGCTGCAAATACGGTAATTAATAAAGTCATTTTTCATTTCCTCCTTATGCCACTACATAAAACGTGCTGCGTTTCTTCCAACAGGGCGTTTTACGATGGCATCTGCCGCTTTACACATACCCAGCCAAACTACAGTAATCAACGCCGCCATAGTAACACCTACGGTTGCCATTTCGTGGAACATCTCCGCCGCATCCGCCGGATCCGACATTGCCGTTAAAAATGGGAACCAGGGCACTACTTCTCCATGCCATACATGCTCAAATGCCAGTAAAACAGCGCCTCCCCATAACATATAGGTAAGCCATTTTAACTTTCTGCTCAAGGGAACCTTTACTTCGATTTCCTTTGCAACACCGGTCTCAATTGCCTGTAATTCTTTCTTTTCTTCAGCCTTTTCTACTGCAGTTACAACAACTGCCTCTGCTGCTGATACTAAAAAACAAGCCATTTTTCCTCCTCCTTCTTCCTTTTGACATAAAAAAAGCGTACACTTTCCCTCTAGGAAAATGTACGCCTTCATGACATACTTATAAATTCAAAAAACTGTTTATCCTGCGCCTTAGGCACAGCATTTGATAAGCTTCTGCTTACCAATCCATATTATATCGGATAGATGTATTTCTGTCAAGTACTCTTATTTCGTTTTTGGTTTCCAAATCAAAAGTCCCATATTCATTTGTGACTCATCCTGTAAATGTCCATCCACCTGATGTTTTTCAAAAAAATCCGTCACAAAGGATTGAATTTGTGCTTCCTCCATGCCAAAAATTTTGAAATACACCTTGTAATTCTCCAATAATTCCGGAAGAGAGGATTGATATTCCCGGTGTGATGACTCTTCGTAAGTCTCTACACTTCTCCCTAAAGCTTTTAATACATCCAGGTAGATACTGTATTCCGTCACCATTCCTTCCGGTTTCAACTTAAGTTCTTCCATCATCATCTTACGATACTTGTCATAAGAGCCTTTCTGAACCGTATGGATTACACAATAGTCCTTTGTCAGTCCCTCCATCCGCTTTAACTCTTCCAAATTACAAATGGCCGGACACAAGGAAGTAAAAACCAAATCAAAGCTCTCCAGGGTTTCAAAATCCTCCCAGGCTACGCTTTTTTCCTCCACATTCTGAATTTCGCAGTTTTCCAACCGCTCCCTTAACACTGCAATGGCCGCTTCGTTACAATCAATGGCTGTAACGGACTTACAGTGTTTTGCCATCTGCAGCGTATAATATCCGGTACCGCAACCAATGTCCAGCACCTTACTATCCTTGTTAAGTATTCCTTTTTTCACCAGTTCACGAATTATGCCCGCCTCTTCTTTAGGCAGTGCAAAGCTTTTTCCAAGCTGGCTTTCATAAATACCGGTATAATAGGGCTCCCACAAGGCCCCTCTTTTTTTCCGCTCCTCCACCGTCCCGTAACGGTAGGTAGCTTCCCACTTTTTACATAATTCTTCTAACATACGCGCTCCTTCCGATTACCGTAGACAGCAATTTGCAAGCCGCATAGCTGTTCATGGTGAGTTTATCATCCACACCGTACTTATCTTCACTAAAGTGCATTCCTCTTCCACCTGCGACGGTATCAGCACTACGACTACTCTTCCACTGATTATCCGTATTATTAACAGATTGCACGAAGTGATATTTCCAAGCACCGTTTGTCTTCCCACGCCAGTAGTAGTTCACGCTGACCTTGGCATCCTTCTTAACATCCCACTCTACCGGGATGTTATATCGTGTTTCCCAGTCCGCATAACAATGTTCTGCCCACCCAGTATCTCCTTTATACTTTGTACCGGTCCTGCTCATCTGTTCCCAGTTCTTACATACAGAAGTAAACGGTGCGCCACCACGCCATCCCTGTAACCAGCCTTGAAGCCAAATCTGTGTTTTTCCAGCCTCAAGGTCAATTCCGTTTTTCTTTGCATAGTATTTCACGGTTTTAAAGGGGATTTTGAACTTCGTAATAACCTTACTACCGTCAGTCTTATCCTGTTTCCATCCGGATTTTAACTTAAAGCCGTTATTATATACGGAAGCCTTCTGGGAGCCGCGTCCACCACGACCTGCCAACTGTGGCTCCTCCGTTTTATAGTCAGTGATATAATACCCCACCGTACGCCATGTGGTACCGGTTGTATGCTTTGTAGCTTCAAGGGTAAACGTTAAAATCACTTCACCCGTTTCGGGATCCGTTGTGATTTTCGGTGGATCAATAAACCCATCTACCTGTTGCTTTTCTACGTTATGAGCTGAGACACGAATTGTGCCAACATAATTTACAGGTGGTAGCAACATGCATATAATCAAAAGAAAAAGAAGACGTTGTTTCCATTTTTTATTGTTAGTCTCAAAACCTTTCATTTCACACTCTCCAAGCTCTTTAATAGCCAGCCTTTACAAAAGAGCTTCCGCTAACCTTCATTTCTCCACTAGTTAAAAAGCATACTGGCACATCTATAACCAGATTTGTCCATGTACGATTTTTAAGCCCCGGGATATAGGTATTCACCCCCTGGATTAATTCATTCTGATCGTTGCTGTCTGCGGATACTACTTGCTTAGCATCTACACGAAAACGAACAAGACATCTTAAATAGTAATCTGCTGTATCACTGCAATACAAACCGGAGGGCTCCACAACGATTTTGGAAGATTTAATCTTTGTTTTCGCTGCCTTTGCCCACCGACGGTATGCTTTTATCTCCGGCATTACTAATTCACTGCTTCCGGCATAGGTTTCGCATAAGGTTCTGGCCCACTTATTAAAGTCCGTGGATTTGTAGTTATAGTTTAAGCGACACTTTAAGTTGGTAGCAATCACTTTTTCCCATGTTTCCCAGTTGGAAAGCATTTCTTTATATACATTTCCGGTTTGTGTTTCTTTGGGATTTCTGGAGGCGGCTGGCCGTCCATCTAGATAATTATCATAATCAAATTTGATTTCATAAAAGGAATTGGGAAAGCTAGCCAGAATATAAGGGAACTGCTTATAGTTCTTAGGGAGGTTGGTCTTTCTAGTAACCTGACCGTCCCAAGTAAGCTTGATTCTGGATTTCTTATTCTTTAATCTCTTAATAAAGAGATTAGCATCAGAAAGAAGGACTTTAGATTTAGGAGAAAGTTTACGGCTCTGAGAATACTTACCATTGCTCTTACCAATCATAATGCCCTTGATAAAACAAATGGTAAGGTCTTTTTTCATCTGCTTGTTGGAAGCTTTCTTACGATCAGAAATACGGCCATAAGAAACGACTCTGTCATAGAAATCAGCATCATACTTTGCCCCATTCAAAAGATCGTCAGCGCGACGTAACATTTGAGCAGCTCTCTGGTATGTAAGGAAGCTGTTTTTTAAGAAGTCTTTTTCCTCGTCAGAAAGGACACTTTCCCCAACAACCTTCTCAATCATGGAATCAAACTTTAAAGCCTTAATGTTCTTGGTAGCAGCCTGAGCAGAATTGACGCCAGCAGGAAGTACCGAAATGGTTAAAGCAGCAATTAAGGTAACTGCAGTAACAGTGAAAAGTTTCTTAATGTTCTTCATCTTTTTCTTCTCCTTTTAAAATATACAGTTCTTCGATACGTTATTATTTTACTCCATCATCTTAGCATAATTCTCGCGGTCATTCCATTTTGGGGATATATGAAAATGTGTACTTTTCCGTACACCATTAGCCTTCAACTGCTTGTCTACTTTTAATCCGACTTTGCTCATCTGTCAAGGACAAAGCCTCCGGTGCTGTAGCCTCCTTGACAGATGAACGAAGTCGGATATTTCTGCACTCAAGCAGTTGAAGGATTATTCTGCGCATTTGCGCTGTGTTAGTTTTTTATAGTTGTCTCAATTGCTGAAATGTGCTCTCTGTGCTCCGCCATGTCAGCTCCATCCCATGGCTTGTGTAGTCATAGCAGCTGAATCGGCGCCAACGCTGTCTAAACTGTGTCCTACGCCTATTTTCTTTTGACGTCTCGGCGGAAAGTGTGTCCTACATTCACACCGCGCCGTGGATTTCTTTCATGCTCGTCGGTATTTGTGTCAATCCTGTTTCATATGGCGAGTGTTCCAGAGCTGCGTCGGCGGTTTTCATTTTTCCATCACATATCACGGCGATTTTTTTTTAAAAATCGCCGCCATAACCACTCTTTTCACACTTTCCGCCGTCTCGCCACAGTCCGTGCCCTGCATTCCATACCCTAATCGCCGCTAGAGGCACTCTTTTCACTCTTTCCGCCGTCTCACCACAGATAACGCCCTGCATTCCCATGCTAAAGTTTCCTCTTAGCAAGAAGGACTGTCTGGTTATAATTGACTCCATGAAAAACCTTAGTCCCGGGACTTTCCTAATATTCATCCAGGAAATGGTGTCTCACACCATCCTTCTTGTAAGCAATAACCGTACTTAAGTTGACATTTTCCACACTTTTAAAAATATTGGCTTCCAAATATGGATTATCCTTCTTTAAGGACGCAATCAGTTTCTTGGTTTCCAGCCGCTTGGAAGAAGTGGTTCCGTCTTCATGACAGGTGGTACAGGTATCTGTAAAGTGACAGGCGCACTGTAAAAAGTGTAAATCATTATAATCCCGCCATGCGCAGATATCTGCCTCCCGTACCAAATACAGAGGTCGAATCAATTCCATCCCCTCAAAATTTGTACTGTGCAACTTCGGCATCATGGTCTGAATCTGTCCACCATGAAGCATTCCCATCAAAATCGTTTCAATTACATCATCATAGTGATGGCCCAATGCAATCTTATTACAACCAAGCTCTTTTGCCTTGCTGTAAAGGTAGCCCCGGCGCATTCTTGCACAGATGTAGCAAGGGCTTTTTTCAATGGTATCCACCGCATCAAAAATCGTACTTTCGAATATAGTAACCGGAATTCCCAGCGCCTTTGCGTTACTTTCAATAAGTGCCCGGTTCTCCTTATTATAGCCCGGATCCATTACAAGAAAGGTCAGGTCAAACTGCATCTTTCTGTGTCGTTGTATTTCCTGAAAAAGTTTTGCCATCAGCATGGAATCTTTTCCGCCGGAAATACATACCGCAATATGATCTCCATCCTGAATCAACTCATAGTTCTTGCACGCCTTGGCAAAAGGAGTAAACAACTGCTTGTGGAATTTCTTCTGGATACTTTTTTCTGCCTTTTGCTTCTTATCTTCCTGATTACTTTCTTCTTCCATGGTGGTTCGAATATAACCAAGGTAACCACCACAAAGGCTGTAGCAATCTCTTCCTTCCAGGCAAGATACTTCCTCCAATTCCTGTGTTCTGCGTCCCATCTGACAATACAAAACCAGTTTTTTGCCCTCCGGAATAACTTCCACCTGCGGACAACTCTCCCCTTCCAGCGTTTTTTCATCGATATGCAAAGCTCCCGGAATCATCCCGTACATCGTCAGCCCTTCATCCCGTATATCAATCAACTCGTATGTATCCCTCGCCCAATGGCGAAGTTCTTCTATGGTTATTTCCTTCATTTTTTCTCTCTTTACTGCTTTATTCTGATTCCCCCGCGTACACCATAACATAATGCTCCAGCGTTCCCTTGTATACGGAAGCGTCCATCAATCGGAAGCCAAAATGTTCATACAGGCTTACATTCTTTTTCAAATCAGTCTCCAAGCAAATATGATACCCCATTTTATCCGCAAAAGAAAGCAATATTTTCATTAACTGCTTTCCATATCCCTGTCCCTGTGCCTCTTTTTTGGTGGCAAAAACATAGACATACCAGGTTTTCTCATCCAGGTAAGGCTGCCTTTTTTCCGAAGCAAATTTCTCATAGTCTTCCTGACGATAGGTTGTCCGGTGAAAAAGCAATCCAAAATCAGATACTTTTGCCACCTTAATATACTGGAGCATCCCCGTCTTTTTTGCCAGCGGTGGTTCCACCAGCAACACCGACTCGTATCCGGCACCGGCTATACCCGCATTTTTCCCCAATCTACCCCGAAAATCCACGGACACCATGCGCTGCATCGTGCTTTTATCATATTTCCCGTCAAACAACTTGGTAAAAAGCGGATAATCCTGATAGGCATCCACAGCCGTACGGATATAGTTTTCTATATTGTCCGCGTTTAAGAGTTGTTCCTGTAATAGCCCTTCCTTTACGGCATATTCATATAGTTCTTTCAAAAACGGCTCACTATTCATGAAGTTCATAGGCTGTATCCTCCTTCATGATGGCAAGCATAATATCTGCAATGCCGGGATCAAACTGACTTCCCCTGCCTTTTTCGATTTCCTGTTTAACCTTTTCCTGAGGCATGTAGGTTCGGTAGCTTCGGTTGCTGGTCATGGCATCGTAAGCATCTGCCACACAAATAATTCTGGCAGGAAGAGGAATCTCCTCCCCCTTCAAACCATCCGGATAACCTTTTCCGTCATACCGCTCATGGTGCCATCTGGCACCCACACCGATTTCTCGCATTTCCGGCATTTCCGATAAAATGTCATAACCGATTACAGGATGTCCCTTGATAATGTAATACTCATCATCCGAAAGAGAAGAATTCTTATTGATAATGGCATCCGGAACACCGATTTTACCGATATCATGGAGCATAGCCATATTCATAATTTCTTCATTTTCCTCGTGGGATAATCCCATTCTCTCTGCAATCATCTTGGAGTACTCCGCCACCCGCATAGAGTGACCGTTGGTATACTGATCCTTGGCATCAATGGTTTTTGCCAGAGTATACATGGACTGCATGGTAATTCTTTCGTTAGCCAGTTCCAGATAGTAATTGGCTTCATCCAGTTCCTCTTTTTTCTTTTCATAGGCTCTGCCCTGATAACGGATAAAGATTCCGAAAATCAGTGATACCAATACCAGGGATTGAATCACATCCACTGCCACCGCATGCTCGGATGCAAAAAAGATAACCGACTCCGGATGGCTCTCACTATACAGAATACATGCACTTTGAAAAATCAATCCTGCGGCGTAGATAAAATACAAAATCTTTTTCCGCACCACCACCCAGCTGATTACAAGACTTAGCAAAAGCCACAGGGGCATACCTCCGTGAATTCCACCGGAAGTAAAAAACATAATGGGAAACAAAACAAAATTAGCCACTATGGAAAACAAAACCGCAGCATAAATAACATCATCCAATTTCAAAGAAAGAATCAGACAAAAAACCGCAAATATACAGGTCACCAAAAAGGCCGCAATGGCAATTGGCGAGCTTTTCAACGCAATGGATATAATGGCTGAAATCAGCGCTCCCACAATGGCAAGCACAACTGCAATGTTTAAAAGCTGCTGCCACAAATCATGGTCACCAATCAGGCCATTGTATATTCTGGTACATAGTTGCTTTGTTTTTAAAAAAAAGGCTTTCATGCTCTCCCCTACCGTTCTACCGGAATCCGAACCTTAACCCTGGTACCTTTCCCCGGCTCGCTTTCAATTTCTAATGTTCCACCACACATCATTTCCAAACGGTTTCGTACATTGGTTAAACCGATATGGGCTCTGTCGTCTGTAGCCACATCCGGTGAAAATCCCACACCGTCATCTTCTACTTCTATAATGTGTTCCGCACCGGTGCAGTACGTGCAAATCTTTAGCTTTCCTTTTCCATCCTGTGTTTCCCGAATTCCATGGCGGATTGCGTTTTCCACCAATGCCTGAACTGTAAAGGTAGGTAACTTAAAATCACGATCCCGGATGTTCCAATCTATTTTTACATCATCTCCGAATCGCTCTTTTTCCATATACAGGTAGTGTTCTACCGTTTCCAGTTCCCGTTCTGCCGGAATACACTCCGTCTCCGCTAAAAGGTCAATACTGCCCCGCAGAAACTTGGTAAAATGCGTCAACACCTCTCCTGCCTTAGACTCTCTTGGCAGATAGGAAAAAATTGTTGTAATACTGTTGAAAATAAAATGAGGCTGAATCTGGCTATGGTACAGATGCAATCGCTCCTCCGCCAGTTTTCGTTCCTGTTCCACCATGTAGGCTGCATACTCTGCCTCGTAAGCCACCACAAAGAAAATCAGGCAGATGCTATTCATAACATTATAGATGGAGGCTCCGTAGAAAAAAATCTGAAACAGATATCCACCCACCGGCAAAATAATGAAAATCAAAAAACTCACGTACTGTATAGTCTTAAACGCTTTCCTGTTCTTTATAATCTGGATATATAAAGGAATCATGGGCACTGCCCCCAGGATAATCATAATCCAGTAGGTTTCCGGATGACGATAATATCGGTTCTGTGCATCAAATCCGTAATAGAAACCAAATACCTGGGATAATACCAACAAAAGAGAACCAATAGCGCATAAAATATAAACACTTCTCTTCCACCAGTTTGGTGTAACACATCCCTGTCGAACCAACACAGCATTCAAATACCTGCAAACAAAAAGCACCAAAAAATAGCCGCACAAAAATACGACGAAATTTGTCACCCTTACCACCACATAACCCGTGGAGGAAACATTTCCCCGGTAAAAATATGCCAGCGCTTCCGCTACATTCAACACACCCTCGGTAATCAGCAGCGCGCAAAGATTCCATGCCGCTTTCTTATCGTAATGCCTGGTGAGATAAATACAAATCACACCAATGGCGCAAAAAATCGCTCCCCACAATTCTAAGGCAAAATGGATATACTGGTTAACAGTCATGACACTTCCCCCTCCTCTTTTCTATTCTTGTATTATAGTACATCGTTGAAATTCCTTCAACAAAAAAAGAACTGCCGCACCACCTTTCGATGGTGCAGCAGTTCTTATATTGGGTTCTCTTACTTTACAGTTACGGTGACCGCTTTGGTACAACCATTCTTTGCGTATACGTATACCTTACAGGTACCCTTCTTTAATGCTGTAATCTTGCCGTTTTTGTCAACTTTAACCACTTTGCGGTTGTCGGATGCAAAACGTAAGTGAGCGGTATGTCCTTCGGAAAGCTCTGCCTTCTTCGGGTCTACAAGGATTACGGTTGCACGAATCTTTGCGGTTTTACCAACACTGAGTGTAATGGACTTCTTCTGAAGTTTTACATTCTTAGCATTGGTACAGCTACTATTCTTTCTTCCTGCGATATGAGCGGTAATGCTCTTTCCAAGCTGTTTTTCTTTTCCATTTACCTTCTTGTAAGCTACTACATAGAATTTGTAATGCTTTGTAAGATCCAACTTCTTTCCGTTGATCTTCTTGATAGTTACGGAAATTGTATTCTTTCCTACAATCTGGTTCGGATGTTTCTTATCAAAGCTTGTTCCACAGTAGGTTGCAAATACTTTGTATCCGTCTGCTCCCGGAACCTTACTCCAGGTAACGGTAACCTTGGAACCGGTCTGAGTAACCTTTAAGGACTTGTTGATGAAAATCTGATTTTCATATTTGGTATATCCGTTTGCAGTAACGTTCTTATTCGGTTTGCTTTCGGTTCCGTTTTCTGCTGTTTCCTCAGTTTCGGTAATTTCCTCTGTGGTTCCCTCTGCATTTTCCTCTGCATTTTCCTCTTCCGCATCGTCTGCCTTTGTTTCTACATTTGTCAGTACGATATACGGATAATATGGGTAATGCGGACGGCTGTAGGTATAGGTTTCACTATTGTTACTCTTATCAAAGTTATCTTCACCTGTGTCAAATCCTACTGCATAGGTAGAGAATTTGCTAGCATAGATGTAAAGACAATCATGTTCGGAATCTACGAAGAAGTATCCATCTTTGTAGTATACTTCATCTTTTGTCTGTCTTGTCTTTACTCTGGTGAATTCCATTGTCTCACCTACTTCATCCAATTCATTTGCGAAATGATGACGGTAAACCTTAATGTTTTTCTTATCTCTGGTTTCAAACGGAATACAAATCTCCAATACGGTATTTCCTTCTTCTTCAGTGTCACGTACCTTTGCTGTGGTTTGTTCTTCCGTAGCATTGTTAACTGTAACCTTTTCGATGGACATATCCAGGAATTCTACATTTTCTGTTGTACTTTCACTCTGGATGCTGTTCTGACCTTTCCAAATTTCCTTTCTTTCCGGATCATTTTCAAAATCAGCTTCCTCCATCTGAGAAATATCCTTCTGGCTTTCTACTGTAAGCTTAACATCTACAATCTTGGTATTCTCATCGTGGCTGTTCATTGCTACCTGATCCAAGCCTTCGGATTCTGCCTTTGTAGTGTCCAATACACTGTTAGTAACTCCGACCTCTTTTTTACCTTCTGTCTGGTAAAAAGCGTTTTTACTCGGAATGTTAACTGTAACTTCCTGATTTGCCTGTCCTTTAATCTTTCCGTTTGCAATTACCACGTTCTTGGTAATAACTTTTCTGGTTCTTCCATCTCTTCCAACAAGTGTTGTCTTTAATACATACTCGCCATCCGGAAGACTTCCGTCAATTGTATAATTACCATCTTCCAAGAGTTCTGCTGCATATCTTGTATCACCCTTTGTAAGTACGATACTTTCTACATCAAAATCCTCATTTTCGTCTTCTACCTTAATAAGAATCGGTTCCGCTTCCTTTGGTTTAAAACCTGCGTATAAGGTTACATCTTCTGTCATTCTCATTTCGTCAAACTTCCACAAGGTTGTTAAACTCTTATTGGTATACCAACCGGTGAATTCAAAATTCGTCTTCTCCGGTTCCGGAATCTGTCCTTCTTCAGGAATGTATGCATTGTATGCGATTACAAATCTGGTATTGGTATCTTCCGGTAATGTTCCTCCATTTGCCTCATACACCAGTGCCGGATTTACGATTACATCATACTGTCCGTATTCTGTCTTTGCACCTTCTTTTGTAATACGATAGTATACTGTGTGCTTTCCACCCTTGGTAATGCTTGGTTTGGTTGCACTATAGGTATTATACTCATTAATACTGTAACTAATTTCTGCGCCGGCCGTAGCGGTAATAATACCCGGATACTCAATTTCTTCTCCGGTAAAATCAAAGGTTAATCCTTCTTCCGGCTCTGCAAATTCAATCTGCTCCAGTGTCTTTGCTAAGATTCCTTCTGTTATTCCGGATGCCGGCGAATAGGATGTTGCCGGTATTCTTGCAACGATGGTATACTCTGTTGATGGATCCAAATTTGTAAAAGCAACCATATGGTTATAGGTTCCGGGCTTAATCCATTCACTTGCTTCATTCTGTTTTATAATCCGATATTCCTGCGCCAGTTTTTTCTCATAACTTTCGATTTCTTCCTCTGTTGCATCTTCTCCCGGTTCTGTAAACTTCAAAACAATGCTGGTTGGGGTAACTTCGATTTCGTTCTCTTTTACCTTATACGGTTTATCTACTACGCTATCAACGTTTCCATTAACAGCCGCATCTTCTGCTATTGGACGTCCTGCGATTTCTAATGGGTCACTTGCTTCACCCGCAACTCCGTTTACAACTTCCTGAATAATAACATTTTTACCAAGGAAGGAGTATGGAGTACCTTCTTTATCGTTTCCTTCTAACGGAACGTTATTCTGATTTGCTCCGGTTGTAAAATAGTAGGTTTCTACTACTGCACCATTCTCCACTACAGAAATCTGATAGTTCTTGTTTGGTGCCAATCCTTCCAGAGTCTCTGCTTCATAGTCTACAGATCCGGATGTTTTTGCTCCGGTCTGGGAAACTTTACCAATTCCAAAAGCGTAGCATACAGTTGCATTTTCTTCCAGATTTGTCCAGGAAACGCTAGCTCCGGAGTCAGCTCCCTGTACCTCATAAACGATACCATTGTCAAGGGTCTTCTTACTTCCGCTGTCATTTTCGCCTTTATTGAATGCGAAATTAAAACGCGGGCTCCATCCACCTACGTAGAAGTGAGTCGGATACTTCGGGGATTCAAAAATGTTGTCATAGGTTTTTACTACTAAAGCAGCGTCTTCATCCGATGCATCCTCCAGATTTCCATTGGTATCTACCAACTGTAATTGTACCAATCTGGATTCTAACTCTCTATCCAATACTGCGGTAGTCGGTGCCGCATCATTTCTTCGAATCATAACATCACATCCGAATGCAAGTGCATGCTGTCCTGCTGCCAATGTGCTTTCAAAAAGCACCATATGAACCTTCACATTATCTGTATAATCTTCCGTACCTGCAAAATCATTTTCCAGGAAATACACTTTATTTTCTGCCAAAGATGGGTTGGATGATGGGCCCGTACTTTGAACTGTTATTTTCTGCGGATTTGCTTCCGATGAAGTATACCAGTTCCAATAGCCATCATAACTTGTTCTTGTTACCCAGCTTCCACAATATTTTCCCATAATGTCAAATGCTAAAAATCCACGCTCATTAAAGATTGAATATGCCATCTGACCATTGGAGATATAGCAACGACTTTCGTTTTTAATTATCATAATCGGAGTTGTAGCACTTCCATCACTAAACTCACACCAGTAAACTGCGGAGTTTGTTAATTCGCTACCTGAGAAGGTAGTTGTAATCTTTGTGGTTTCGGCTGCTAATGTTCCGCTCTTTCCACTGCAAGTTCTTGCTCCATCGTCTACCTGACCGAAAGCGGATGCCGGTTCGTACTTCCACTGATAAGTTACTTCTGTTTCACTATCCACCGTTACATCAATATGGAAGGTAATTCCATCTCCCATATTTGTTCCGTATGGGTAACCATGATTTCCGATAGTAACTGCAGGCTGTTCTTCCTCCTCTGCTTCTTTTGTATATTCGATATGATAATAAACACCATCGGTGTAGGCAACAGTGATTACGCCATCTTCAACAGTAGCGTTAAGAACTGTTACTTCATAGTTCTGGATCTGATATACCCTTACTTCCAGTTCTTCATTTTCTGTTTCCGGAAGTGTAAAGTTTACTGCTGCACTTCCTTTTTCCGTATTCGCATTAATCTGCTGTTCATTCTCATCTATTACATTAATCTGATAAGTATAGCTTGCCTCAAGGGTTCTGTTTTCTGCCCTATGAGTTTCTACTAATGCATTGATATTTGCCAATTCATTTTCATTTGCTTCACGAACACTAAGAATGGCATTTTCCGGGAAAACCTCCGGTTCTGCGGTAAGGGTTACAGCGCCGTTTGTCTTGATAAAATCGCCCACTTCTGCCTCGCCCTGTTCGTCATTCTCATTCTGATTGTTATTGTCTTCCTCGCCTTCATCGATATTCTGGTCGTCATTTCCTTCCTGGCCTTCATCGATATTCTGGTCGTCATTTCCTTCCTGACCTTCATCAATATTCTGGTCATCGTTTCCTTCCTGACCTTCATTAATATTCTGGTCATCGTTTCCTTCCTGACCTTCATTAATATTCTGGTCATCGTTTCCTTCCTGACCTTCATTAATATTTTGGTCATCATTTTCTTCCTGACCTTCGCTAATATTCTGATCGTTAGTTTCTTCTACGGAAGAATTTCCTTCTGTCGGCTCATTTGCCAACACGCGCATGTCGAAGCTTGTCACAACCAACATAATCACCAAACTATAAGCTAACAGCTCTTTCATCTTCTTCATCAAACTCTTCGTCATACCGCTCACGCTCCTCTCTTACAAATTTCATTATCTGAAATTGTGTATTTACACCGATTGAGAACCCAATTCCCAAATTGTTGAGTAGATTGTAGCACGACCTGTATGACAAAACCCTTACAAATTACATGTAAAAAGTGTGAAACGATATAGTTTCATAATCATTTCACACTTTCATATACGCTATTTACATGTAACCATTTCTATTCACAAATAGACCCAACCCGATCTTCCGCCCAGGAATACTGTTTCATATATTCTCCACGGAAATTTCTTAATGCCTGGGCATCATTTTCCATAGCTTCATAATAATCGCAGGAAAAGCTATCCGGTGCTATGGCGTATGCATTGCGCCCCTGCACCAGCACATCCTCGCAGCCAATCTTGGCAAAAGACTGTTTCAGTTCACGAACCAACTGGGCAAAATAATTCTTCTGTTTCTCGGAATCATCCGCCTCGTCACCCCATAAGACGGCACGAATTTCCGCATTGGTTGCTGTTGCGCCCTTCAAATCCACCAGATAGGCAAAGATTTCCTTAGCCTGACTTCTTCCGAACTTCACCGGTTCTCCATGGTAAAATACTTCAAAATTTCCAAAGCATTGAACAAAAAGGCCGTCCCGATATCTGGGAACCGGATTTCGCAAATTGGAAAGTACCTCTTTTATGTCTTCCTCCATAACCGGTTTCAGAAGATATCCACTTACAAACAGCTTCAGCGCATCCAATGCATATTGGGGGTGTGCCGTAGTCATAATAATATTGATTCTCGGCCACAGCTCCTTCAACTCTTTCGCCAGTTCCAATCCAGATGTCCCCGGCATATCCACATCCATGAAAACCACGTCAAACTTCCTAGCAGCACAAAGTCTCCTGGCTTCATCCGGTGAATTGGCCAATGCAACCATTTCTCCCGGGCAGTGCTTTTTCACAACTCGTTCCAAATCCCGCAACGCTGGGACCTCATCGTCTACAAGGAGCACTCGCATCCAACCCCACCTTTCTATTATCATACTATTATAATAGTAGATTTATTGCTTTCAAGCAATGGTTCTTCATTTTTATTTGGTAGACATCATATCCCTTCCTGTCCGGATGTCGTTTTGTCCACATATGACAGGCTATACCATAGCCTACCAATTCTGTAATAAGAATACTTCTTATTTCCTCTTCATCCGCATTTTGAATGATACCCTCTCTTTGTCCCAACTGTGCCAGCCCGGCAAAAAACAAATCCATTCCCTTGGTATCTTCACAGCGTGTATGGGTTTCTTCCTCTTCCGCTCCTGCCAGAGCATGACGAAACAGCACTCCCATTCCCGCCTCATTTTCCAACATGTCATCAATTGCCTTACAGCAGGCTTCAATGGCTTCGGCAAAGTTCCCCGCTGTGCCTACCCGCTCACAGAGCCATTTTACCTTCTGGTCAAAATAGTAAATCTGCGCTTCCAGCAAAAGTTCTTCCTTGGATTTAAAATACTCATAGGCAGTACCTTTCCCTATGCCGGCACGTTCCGTAATATCAATCACCTTCAGATCTTTGACGTCGGCCCCCTCTTCCAAAAGAGCCGCCACGGCGTCAAATAATCGTATCATTTTCTCGGTAGGTTCTTTATAAATTGGTGATATCATCGTCGATTTCCTCCTTCACCATGCTCTTTTCCCGATGGAACAGGTCGTAGATACACGGTACCACAAACAGGGTCAAAAGCGTTCCGTACACCAGACCGCCAATGGTTACAATTGCCATTGGCTGTACCATATCCGAACCCATCCCCGCACCGATAGCAGTGGTGGACATGGCAAGGATGGTGGTCAGCGCCGTCATCATAATGGGGCGCAAACGTGTTCTTCCTGCTTCAATCAGGGCACTCTTTTTATCCATACCGGTTTCACGCAGCTGATTTACATAATCCACCAGCACGATACCGTTATTAACGATGATACCCGCCAGCATTACAAATCCCAGCATTGCGATCACGCTTACTTCATTTCCCGTAAAGTAAAGTCCCAGGAAACCACCGGTAAATGCCAACGGAATTGTAAACATAATAATGAATGGCGACAGCAGAGACTGGAACTGCGCTACCATAATCAGGTAGATAAAGGCAACAGCCACCAAAAGCATTAAGGTCAGCTGCTCCATAGCATCATTGATGGTCTCATCTTCACCTGCCATGGTTACAGAATAGCCTTCCGGAACGCTTATTTTATTTAATTTCTTTTTAATTTCATTTGAAACAAGCCCTACATTGTGGTCATCATCTATCTTTGCCGTTACGTCAATGTATCTGTTCTGTGCTTCACGAGAGATTTTACTTAAGCTTTCCTGCTCATCCAATTGTGCAATCTTCTTTAAAGAAATCTCTTTCTCTTCGCCATCCATGGTCTTGTATGGAATTTTAATATTCTTAATCTCCTTTAGCGTCATGTCTGTTTCTTTATCGCTTTTAACAAACACATCATAGTCCGCCGTATCGGTACTTAGGGTGGTGGCACTCTTGGGGTCCGCCAGTTCCTTCTGAACCCCCTGGTAAACCTGGGCAACCGTCAGGGAATACTTTGCCGCCTTTTTCTTATCTACCGTAATCTTCACTCCGGCAGTCATTTCTTCCAGGCCGCTTTCCACTTCCTTGGTTCCGGGCGTACCCTTTACTATCTTTTCCACCTGTCGGGTGAGTTTTTCCAGTTTTTCAAGGTCACGTCCTTCTACATGAACCTGAATTCCGCTGGTCATAAAGGATGAAATATCCATAGCAGATGCCTGTACCGTTAATTTCCCCTTCATTCCCTTGGTTCTTTTCTCAATCTCTTTTACAATTTGAGTATTACTAAGCTTCTTATCCTCTTTCAGAATGAGATACATGATTATATCGCCGCTTCCGCCGCTACTCCCCCTGCTCATCATGCTCATTCCGCTTCCACTTCCGGTCATAGCACCTACGGTTTCCACATCTTTAATTTCCAGCATTTTCGCCATAATGGAATCGGACAACTCTTTGGCCTCTGCCAGCTTCATGTCCTTGGGAACTTCCAGAGTTGCGGTCATCTGGGTACTCTCCATCGCCGGCAAGAAGGCTGTTCCGCGACTCATACTTGCATAGGCACTGCCAATCAGTAATGCCAGCGCCAGTAAAAGTACCAGCGGTTTCACACGCAATGCTCCTTTTAACATTTTAGCATAAAAGTTCTGAATTCTGTCTAAAATCTTATGTTCTTTTTCCTTATTCTTCGCCAGTACTCCGGATGCCATCATAGGCACAAAGCTTAATGCAATCAAAAGGCTGGCAAACAGGGAATAGGCAATGGTTAAGCCCATATCAACAAACAGCTGTCTTGTAACTCCATCGGTAAAAACAATCGGAAGGAATACGCAGGCGGTTGTCAACGTAGACGCCACAATGGCACCTGCCACCTGTTTCGCACCCTTCACCGCTGCCTCTTTTACCGGAAGTCCCAGGTTTCGCAAACGGTAGATATTCTCGATTACAACAATGGAGTTATCCACAAGCATTCCAATTCCCAGCGCCAATCCGGATAAGGAAATCACATTTAAGGTTACATTGCTGAAATACATCAGCACCACTGCCGTTACCACACTCACCGGGATGGAAATGGCAATAACCAGTGTAGGTTTTAAATCCCGGAGGAATAACAGCAGAATAATAATGGCAAGAATACCGCCCACCACCATATTTTGCACTACGGAATTCACAATGTAACCGATATAAATCCCCTGGTCCATAATGGTTTTGGTACTTAAGCCTTCTTCTTCTTTCTCCAGACTCTGTAACTTCTTAATAGCTGCCTTCGTTACATCGCCGGTGGAATAACCGGTCTGCTTCTCCATGGTAAGTAAAATACCCGGTTCCCCGTTAATACTGGTATATACGTCTGCGGAGTTATCGACAAATTCCACCTTTGCAATATCTTTTAAATAGATGGGTTTCACACCCTTTAATCCCATGTCCAAAAGAATCAGATTGTTTAACTGCTTCTTCTCGGAAAGATCGTCTCCCACGCGGATTAAATACTTCTCTCCATCCTTTTCCACATAACCTGCCGGCATATCGAAATTCTGAGCTGTCAGCATACCACCCACTGCATCCTGAGTTAGAATCTTGGTGAGATCCGCCGCATCCATAGCCGCTTTCTTGCTGTCCTTCAAGGACTGTAGGGCATCCGACAAACTGGTCTTTCCGCTGGCCATCTGCGCAGATGCGCTTCCCATATCCACTGCTCCGGAAATCTGGGCTGCATTTAGCTTGGCAAGGTTTTCGTTAATGGTCTCAATTCCCTTGTCGATTTTCTTAATATTCTTCTCAATGGAAGTCATACCTGCCTTGATGGTTGCATCAATCTGCTCATTTCCCGTAAGGCTTGCTTCCATTTCCGCCAGTTTTTCCGAAAGCTTGGTCTTGCTCTGCATCAATTCCACTTTCTGATCCGTCAGCTTATTTACGGCATCCGTAGTGGAATCAATCAGCTTATCCTGTCCGCTTTTCAGCTGGCTGCCCTGACTGCTTAAGGTATTCTGCGCCTTTTTAATATCCGCCTCTGCTTTGGCGAACTTCTTGTTCAGCGCTTTTTTCACTTCTTTGTTCAGCTTTGCAATTTTGTCGGAATCCAGGGTCACCTGAATGTTGGTTTCCACTCCGCCTGATACGGTTACACGGGCAATTCCCGCCACACTCTCTACTTCCGGAACCACTTCATTGTCCACATATTCCGTTAACTCCTGGGGACTCAGACCCTCTTTGGACACTGCGCTGATTAAAACCGGCATCATATCCGGGTTAATCTTCATAATGCTGGGATTTCCCACATTATCATCCCACTGCGCCTTTAATGCGTCCAGACTTTCACGCATCTCCACCGTAATGGCGTCCATGTTGGCATTCTGCTCAAATTCCAACACTACCATGGACACATTATCCTGGGAAATCGAAGATACCTTCTTAATATCTGTCATAGATGCCATGGTAGCCTCAATGGGGGCAGAGATTTTCTTCTCCACCTCTTCCGGGGACGCTCCCACATCTGATGTGATAACAATGGCATAGGGGAAGTTCATACTGGGCAACAGGTCTGACGACATTCTGGTTATGGCAATATATCCCAAAATCACCAACAGTACGATTCCCACCACTACTGTATATGGTTTCTTTACACTAAACTTAGAAATCATGTTTTCCTCCTTCTTCTACTACTTCCGGTTCCGATTATACCGGCTTTCCATTCCGACCGACCGGTCGGTTTTTTGGATTCTTATTGTAACATAGAATTTAATTGCACGCAAGAGATTTTCGCAACAAAAAAATGAACTTCCTTTGTCCACTTGCGGATCATCCTTCAATTTAGTATACTGTGAAAGAGAAATGACACCTACTGTATAAGGAGAAAACCATGACCCTTCGACATTTTAAGATTTATACAACCGTATACGTAGAACGAAATATGACAGCCGCAGCCAATAAACTTTTTATGTCCCAGCCTTCTGTAAGCCAGGCTATTAAAGAACTGGAAAAGCATTACCAGACCGTGCTGTTTGAGCGCTTTCCCAAAGAGTTAAAACCTACGGAAGCAGGAGATCTTTTATATGATTATGCCAGCAATATTCTGGATATGAATACCGAGCTTGAGGACATGATGAAAAAAGGAAGCAGCCAGCATATCCTCCGGGTAGGTAGCAATGATACCGCCGGAACCACTCTATTGGACCAGCTTTTAATGCAATATACACTGGATCATCCTCTTGAAAAAGTGAAGGTTCATGTTAACCGTAGTATTATCATAGCGGATATGCTACGCACCAACGATTTGGATATTATCCTTACAGACGAATTCCCCTACGCTCCCGATTTATACAGCGAAGTAATTAAGCAGGATGAGTTTATCGCAGTTGCTTCTCCCGATTATCCCGGATTACCGGAAAATCTTGTGGCAGATGCCTCTTACTTGTCCGGTGTGCGCCTGTTATTACGGGAAAGCGGAACCGACGAACGTGATTATTTGGATCAATATATGAAAAATAAGGGCTATATGGTAGTTCCTTTTTGGGAAAGCATCAGCTTCGATATTTTAAAGAACTCTGCCATTGAGAAAATGGGTATTACTATTCTCCCCTCACATGCAGCAGAAAAAGAACTGCAAAGCGGTAAACTGATTAAACTAACCATTCCGGACTTTGATTTTCACCAGTCCTTTGTATTGGGCTGGCAGAAAAACAAATATCTTTCAGTGCCAATTATTGAGTTTGTAAACCTTTGCCGTGGAATCAAAAAGCCTTGAATCTCCCACTCCTTTGTGATAAAATAGAAGGCTGTAGGAATTTGTTTAGAATTGGAGTGTGAAAACATGGAAATTTCGATGTTACAGGGAAAAATTCATCGCGCCGTTGTAACCCAGGCCGAGCCGGATTACGTAGGCAGCATTACCGTAGATCCTGTATTGCTTGAAGCAGCAGGAATTCGCGAATATCAGTATGTGCAGATTGCAGATGTGGAAAACGGCAATCGTTTTGAGACCTATACAATAGAAGGTGAACCGGGTTCCGGTATGATTTGCTTAAACGGAGCAGCTGCTCTTATGGTAAAACCGGGAGATCATGTAATTATCATGGCTTATGCCAGCATGACACCGGAAGAGGCTGACAAGCATGTGCCGAATGTGGTCTTTGTTAACTCTAAGAATGAGATTGTGACAAAGACGCACTATGAGAAGCACGGTAAGTTGGAACATACTGTTGGTGATTTGTCGTAGAATAATAACGTGCCCGTAAATATTTCATAGCAGGGACGCTTTCGCTTCGCCCTCGGCGTAACGGTACATAAGTGACCGGCCAAAAAGCTAACGCTTTTTACCCGCTCCCTAAGTACCGACGCCTCGCGAGACCCTGCTGCTGAAATATCTACGGGCACGTTTTTACATTACGCAAATCATCATCGTATTCTCCAACTTAACGTGTGTGATAGGCTTCGTCTACTTTCACAGCTAGGAATAAAGTCTTATCCTCCTCATGAACCTTTTTCTGCAGTTCAGCAATCAATTCATCCCGGTCTTTTTCGTAACCTGCCGGGACTAATATGTCGAATACCAGGTTGGTGTGGGTTACTCCCGGCACTACCCGGAAATCATGAAGGCTTAATTCTTCGTCTATTTCTTTTAATAGTTTTACCACCATTAGACGCAATCGATCTGTTTTCTCGTCCCCCACTGCAATGGGATCCATGTGAATGGTGGCTTCACATCCTAATTTTTCTTTTAACTCGTTTTCCAAAATATCAATGGTATCATGAACCGCAAACATATCGCCATTCCCCGGCACTTCTGCGTGAAGGGAAATCATTACTCGCCCCGGTCCGTAATCATGTACCACAAGGTCATGCATTCCCAGTATCCCTTCCCGCCTCAACACGATTTCATAGATAGCATCCACAAATTCTCCGGTGGGTGGCTGCCCCAACAATGGATCCATGGTCTCTTTTACCGCACCAAATCCGGCATATAAAACCAGTCCTGCCACAAACAGACCGCACCAGCCATCAATGTTAATATGCATGGTTTTGGCAAGAATCGTGCACAAGAATACCACGCTGGTGGATACTGCATCGCTTAAGCTGTCGGTTGAGGTTGCTCGCATGGCTGCGGAATTGATTTTATTTCCGATGGCGCGATTATAATAAGCCATATAACATTTCACAAGGATACTGACCACCAGGATCCCCAGAATCAGCGGTGAGGACTCAATTGCTTCCGGATGGCGAATCTTGCCTATGGACTCTTTTAAAAGCTCAAATCCCATTAACAGCACCAGGAAGGACACTATCAGTCCCGACACATATTCAATACGTCCATGACCAAAGGGATGATCCGGATCCGGTTTGCGTCCCGCATAACGAAATCCCACCAGGGTAATAATGGACGACCCTGCATCCGACAAACTGTTCATGGCATCCGCCACAATGGCAATGGAGCCGCTTAAGGTTCCTGCCACGTATTTTCCCGCAAAAAGCAAAATATTAAAGAGAATTCCCAGGATACTGCAAAAACTTCCGTAACGCTCTCTTACTTCCTTATTCTGATATTCCTGATATTGGGGAATAAACCTCTTTGCCAAAAGTTGAATCATTTTCTTCTCCTCCCGGCTTCAGGCTATTGTTGCTGAAGCTTTTAGAAAATACTTAAAAACATTTCCCTGGACAACCGTTCCAGCACCCGGATTCCCGCGTAGCTGTTGCCTTTGTCATCCAATCCCGGTGAAAAAATGCCGATTCCCATTCGCGTGGGAACCACCCCCATAATTCCACCGCCAACACCGGATTTTGCCGGAATTCCCACATTGATGGCAAATTCTCCGGATCCGTCATACATACCGCAGGTGGTTAGAATTGCGTTCACATACGTTGCATATTGACTTTCAAAAATCCGTTCATCACTTCTGGGTGGCTTACCGTGACTGGCAAAGCAGTAACCGATACATGCCAGGTCTTCACAGTTAATACTGATGGAGCATGCTTTAAAATAGGTATCCAGCACCGCGTCCACATCCCCGTCAATAAGTCCGTAGGATTTTAAAAGATAGGCAAGGGCACGATTCTTGTTTCCGGTACGTTTTTCCGACAGATATACGTCCTGATTTACCTCTATGGAGTCGTTACATGCCAGTTTTCTGGTAAGGTTTAATAATTTTTCAAACTTCTCCTCTTCGCTTCTGCCCTTAATTAAAGAGCACATGGCAATGGCTCCCATGTTCACCATGGGATTTAAATGCTGGCTTTCCAGATTGCCTGCCCGCATATTAATAGCGTCAAAAGGTTTTCCCGTGGCTTCCACACCAATCCGTTCTTTTACAAACTCCTCTCCGTTGTCGATAAGGGCCTGTAAAAGAATAATGGTCTTAACCACACTCTGGATGGTAAAGGAATTCAGGTAATCTCCTGCCCGGTATACCTTTCCCGTGGTACTGATGACACAAATTCCCAGCTGGTTCTTGTCCACCTTTGCAAGCTCCGGAATATAGCTTGCCACCTCCCCTTTCTCCACATACTGCTGACATTCTTCAATTAAATTCTCTAATAATTGCTCCATTTTTTTCTCCTTCTTATATTAAAATCCTTTTCATCCATAACCCTTCCCTACATGGCCCCGGTCCTCTGCCCCGGCTTTACCTTTCGTATAATGAAAAACAGACAGGTAGCATGGGCCGCCGCCGTCAACAGCCAACTCACCGGATAAGAAATGAACAGACAAGGCAAGGTATGTACATAAATAAAAATACTGTAAATCCATATAATACGCAACCCGCAGGCACCTATTAGGGACACAATGGTTGGCAGTACGGAATATCCCAGTCCACGGATAATTCCCACCATGGTGTCCATCCAGCCGCAGATACAATAGGGGGTTGCAATGTATAGCAATCGCTCCATACCATAGGCAATTACTTCCGGTTTATCCGAATAGAAGGTTAAAAACCATCCCGAACCTGCATAGGCTCCGATTCCCATAACCAGTCCAATTACCGTTACCATACCAAGACAGTAAAGGGCAATTTTTTTAATACGATCCCACTGCCCCGCACCGTAATTCTGGCTGATAAAGCTTATAGCCGTCTGATGCATGGAATTCATGGACACATATACAAATCCTTCGATACTGGCTGCCGCCGTACTTCCCGCCATGGCAATGTGGCCGAAGGAATTGATGGAGGATTGGATCAGCACATTGGAAATGGAAAAAACAATTCCCTGCATCCCTGCCGGCAGTCCGATACGAATCAACTGTTTTAATTTGTCCGGATACACCCTCAGCTTCTTAAATTCCAGCTTACAGGCGCCATCTTCTTTGCGCAACGCATTCAACACCATGCCGGCAGACAACCCCTGGGAAATGGTGGTGGCCAGAGCCACACCCATAACACTTAACCGGAACACAATCACAAATATCAGATTCAGTCCCACATTTAAAAATCCCGCGCAAATCAAATATACCATAGGACGCTTTGTATCACCCACCGCTCTTAAAATGGCGCTTCCAAAGTTATACACCATCATAGCCGGCATTCCCGCAAAATAAATCTTCAAATAAATGGCAGATAAGGGAAGCACCTCCTGGGGAGATCCCATAAGCACCAGCATAGGCTTTGTAAAAAACAGTCCTACAAAAATCAATATCACGCCGCTAATCAGCGCCGTCATTACCGCTGTGTGAACTGTTTTGGACACTGCATCATCTTCTCCCGCGCCAGTGTAGTTGGCAACCATTACATTGGTTCCTACCGACAAGCCCAAAAACAAATTTACCAACAGGTTCACCAAGGACGAAGTTGAACCCACCGCTGCCAGCGCATTTTCGCCGGCAAATCGGCCCACCACAATTACATCTGCAGCATTAAACAGAAGCTGCAAAAAACCGGAAAGCATTACCGGAATTGCAAATACCACTAATTTTGGAAAAATGGCTCCATGTACCATATCTATCTTATGTGACTTCTTTTGCATTTTACATTCCTTTCCTCTTCATCACGTAAAAGGTCACTCCCTAACCGGACATTGTCTTCCCGTTCCGTCCAGTCTGTAATCCTTTTTCAACAACAGTTCTCCCACCGGCACTACCCGGTATCCCTTTTCTTCTAATCCTTGCAATAGTCTGTCTAATGCCTCGGCTGTATATTTTGCCCCGTTATGGCATAAAATAATGGCTCCCGGCCTCAATTCCTTATGTTTTAGAACCGTTTGCAAAATCGCCTCTGCACCATAATCCTTCCAATCCAGACTATCCACCGACCATTGTACCGGCATATAGCCGTTCTCCCTGGCGGTTTGGATTACTTCATTATTATAGTCGCCATACGGCGGCCTGAAAACCGTCATCTCATATCCCGTAAGCCGCTTCACCCGTTTATGGGGTTCCATCAATTCCTTCTTTTGCGCTTCACGGGACAAGGTGCTCATGTGGGGATGACTTTCGGAATGATTTCCCATTTCATGCCCCTCTTTTAAAATCTTCTTTACATCCTCCGGATAATTCTTTACCCATCCCCCTGTGGCAAAGAAGGTCACATGCACCTTATGCTTTTTCAAAATCTTTAAAATCGCAGACGTATCCTCATTTCCCCATGCGGCATCAAAAGAAAGTGCCACCTTCTTTTCCCTGGTCTCCACGCAATATACCGGTAGTTCCTTCCCATTTACCGTATGAATAACCTGTACTGAATTTTGAAGATATCGTCCGACGAATGCAAGCAATCCTGCAACAGCACTCCACAGTAGAATGGATTGCTTTATTCTTCTGATAATATATGGTTTGTGCTTTACTTCTTTCACATTCTGACCCAATCGTCTTTCTCATTCTTATTCTATGTAAAAGAAGCCTGCATTATCACTCCCGGTGTTCTATGTCTTCCGGCAGTTCCTTCACCTCGGAAACCTCGCGATACTCCGCTACCTTTTCTGTTTCCACCACCGGGTGATCTTTCATACGGTCATACTCTTTATAAGCCATCTTCAACATAAGTTTAGAAAGCAGCAACAATACTCCCGTCACAAGAATCATCCAATAGCTGATAAGCTTCTGTACCTCTGCTGAAAACGGATTAATCAAATCTGCCATGGCCACCAGAATTACCACCACAGAAACACACAACACTATACTCCACTTCCCGCTACCCAGACGTTTTAAGTCCAAGGCATCCTGCAGCAAAATAACGGCATAGAGCAACCCGATAACGCTGATTGCCACCGGGAAAAAGTCCACAATGGCTGCAGTTTTAATGAAGCCCAAAATTCCCAACACTACCAGGAACACCCCTGCGGAAAATCCATAATTCTGCGCTTCTCTAAAGGCATTTGACAAAAAATAATGCACAATGGAATAAATTCCTCCGATTACCACAGCACCACACATAAGGTAGCAAATCTTCTCTGCCGATATCTGTGGTACGAATAAAAGCAATGCCCCCAGCACTGCAGCAACGATTGCAACTCCCATTACCATAAGGTTTGTTTGTTTTTCCTGCATAGTAAGTCCACCTCCATAAGCTTTCCTCTATCTTACCATATTTTCGCAAAAAAAGAAACGGTTCGACATTCCTGCCGAACCGCTTGTTTTATTTACTTAATTCATGGATGAATTCTTCTGTAAGGTTACTTTAACCTTCTTCTCTTTATATTTACCGCCATCCTTAACCTGTACAGTCACTTCAACTTCTGTACCAGCCTTATAGTACTGTAACTGGCTCTGAAGATCTGCTGTAGTTTTCACTTCAAAGCTGTCAATGGCTGTAATAATATCACCCTGTACCAAACCTGCTTTCGCTGCAGCTCCACCCGGAACAAGATCCTGAATATATACACCTACCGGCAAATTATAAACAGAAGCGATATCTTCGCTGATATCCTGGGGATAAATTCCCAATGCACCCTTTTCACCGTCTGCTACCTTTTCGCGGCTAATAAGAGCCTCTACGATTGGCTGAGCATCACTGATAGGAATTGCATAACCGATTCCTTCTGTATCTTCACTTACCATCTTGGCAGAGTTAATACCGATTACTTCGCCCTTGCTGTTTAACAGTGCACCACCGCTGTTACCCGGATTAATAGCTGCACTGGTCTGAATAGCATTGGTGCTGACATTTTCCACATTTACATTGCGGTTCAACGCGCTGACAACTCCGGTGGTAACGGACTGTCCGTAACCCAATGCATTACCGATGGCAATTACTTCCTCACCAACCTTCAGTTCCTTGGAATCTCCCATGGTTGCAATCTTAATTGCTTTCTTGGTGGAATCCTTCAAATCACTTTTCTTTACGGTAACCACTGCCAAATCCTTGCCGGAATCCGTACCTTTCACTGTGGCAGAAACGGTTTCGTTATCGGAGAATGTAACTTTGAGTTCCACTGTACCTTCTACCACATGATTGTTGGTTACAATATAAAGGTACGTATCATTCTCTCCAATAATAATTCCGGATCCTGCCGACTGCACCTGCTGGCTCTGATTTCCGAAAAAGAAACTTGGAACCTCCTGCTCTGAGGTATTGGTAATGGCTACAATGGATGGCATGGATGCATCTACGATGCTCGGCACATCTGTTGCGGAAGAAAGCTGTTTCACATTGTTTTCCACACTGCCGTCCTTATACATAACCACTGTACCGGTATTGGAAACCTCTCCACCGGCCAATTTCACCACACCGATGAATACGCCGGAGCTAACAAGTCCGAATACAAGAGCACCTGCCACCACTTTTACCATGGTCTTCGGAAAACCCTGTAATTTGCGTTTCTTCTTCGGCGGCTCCTGCTGCATATAGGGAGTTCCCGCTGCGTAATACTCCTGCTCATTATGAGTGGTATTGTTATCGTTGTCATTATAATTATTATAGTTGTTATCCATTTTCTAACTCCTCCTTTTCTACTACCTATAGGAAAGATATCCTTCGTATATCTTTCATTCCCTTCGACGAGTATAGTCTAGTTCTTCAATGTGTTAGTAATGTGACGGTTAGTAGAAAATCCCCTGATGTTTGGGAAAAACCTATGTTAAACTGCTTTTTGCAGAAATAAGGTCTCTTTCTTCCAAACATGCTTTTCTTGAAAAAAAGTTATAAATCGTAACTACTAAAGTTGCCAACAGCTTGGCCACGGTATAATGCATGCTGGTATAGGTTACCAAATACCATAAAAGTACCGTATTCATAACCAGGCCAAAGCCACTTAACATTACAAAAATAATGAACTCCGCCTGTGTAGATATATCTGTTCTGCGCTGAAAAACAAAGCGCATACTAAACCGGTAGTTAAATACCACCGATACCACAAACGAAAGAATAGCGGACCATAAATAATACAGTCCGGCTATCTCCGTAAGCGCTATTAACAAACCATAATCTATTGCAAATGCCGTTCCTCCTACAAGGGAATGGCGAAAAAACTGCCTGATAAAACTTCGCATCTTTTTCCTCTTCTATTGCTGGGGTGTTGTTGTCCCCTGTTCTTGCTGTGTTCCGGTGGTCTGACCGCCTTCTGTGGTCTGCTGCTCTGTTTCCAGCTGATGCGCCGGCACACCGGTGGTATATACAATATTGTTACTGATCTGCTGCAAGGTTTCTGATGGAGTGTAGGTTTCACTCTCAAACAAAAACTGATGTAAAATCTTTGCATTTGTCAACAGATCCGCCGGAATAACACAGGATCCGGAACCGCCAACGCTGCGTCCCTCACGCTCCTGTGGGAATCCCATGGACTCGCCCATACGGTATTGTAATAAATCCGTTGCCATGGAAAGCATTTCCGACATACTCAAGCTGGTGGCAATATCCGGGAATACCTCATCCATAATCTTGGAAAGGGTTCCCACTCCGGAACTTTTCACCTTCTCCACCATCTTGGAAATTACTTCACGCTGACGCTCCGTTCTCTTAAAGTCATCACCTACACCCTTACGTATACGGGCATAAGAAAGCGCCTGCACGCCATCCAAATGGTTAGGGCCTGCTGCTGCCACCCTGCTGGTGGTATATCCGGTTGCCGGGCCAATGTCCCGCACATATTTATTAAGCTGATATGCCTCCTGAGCAGTCAACTCAACATCAATACCGTCAATCAAATTAATAGTCTTAACCAAGGCGTACCAGTCCACAGACACGAATCCTTCAATATCCAAATCCAGATTCTTATTCAATGCCTGAATCATTCCTTCTGCGCCACCGTTTCTACTGTAGGCAGAATTGACTTTGGAATAATTTCCCATATCCGTAACCTGTAAATAGGTATCACGGTAAATGGAAACCAAACGTACTTCTTTGGTCTCATTGTTAATACTTGCTATAATGATAGAGTCCGCATTTCCGGTCTCATAATTACCTACTGTTCGGTTATCCAGACCCAAAAGCACCAAATTCGTATACTTCTTCAGCACTTCCTTGGTCTCTTCCGTCAAATCTTCATTCGATCCGGTATCCTCAATCACAGTCTTCTCTATCTTATTGAGCTTCCAAGCAAACCAGAAAGCTCCCAACAAAATCATAAGAACAAACAGCTCCACAATAAAAAAGATCAACTTACGCTTGTTCTTCTGACGTTTTGTCATCGGTTTTTTCTTTTTGGACATAACATCCTCCACAATCTTATTCCGTAAAGTGAAACAAACTCACGTTTCATCATACTACATTTTCACGAAAAAATCAATCTTTTTATCTAGCCCATAACATCGGAAATAAGATCTGCCAGCTTTCGTGCCTCTTTTTCAATTTCGTTCTGATCTTTTCCTTCAATCATAACACGCACCAGAGGTTCAGTACCGGATGGACGAATCAAAACTCTGCCTTCGCCCTGGAATTTCTTCTCCAAGTCTTCAATCGCCTGTGCGATTGCTCTGTATTCCATAAATTTGTGCTTAATGGAATTCGGCACATGGGCATTTACCAGCGCCTGCGGCAACACTTCCATTACCTGCGCCAATTCAGACAGCGGCTTACCTGTCTCCACCATCACCTGCAAAAGATGCAGTGCAGACAGTAATCCATCACCCGTAGTATTCTCATCCAGGAAAATAATATGGCCGGACTGTTCTCCGCCAAGATTATATCCCTTAGCCTTCATACACTCTAATACATAACGGTCACCCACAACGGTTCTTTCGATATGAATGCCATTTTCTTTTCCCATTATATTAAATCCAAGGTTACTCATAACCGTTCCCACAATGGTATCCTTCTTCAGACGGCCATGATTCTTCATATGAATACCGCAGATTGCCATTAACTGGTCACCATCCACGTCATTACCATTCTCGTCCACCGCTAAAAGACGATCTGCGTCTCCGTCAAATGCAAGACCTACATTCGCACCTTCCTCTACCACACGCTTCTTTAATTCCTCCATGTGGGTAGAACCGCATTTGTTATTGATGTTAATTCCGTTTGGTGATGTATGAATGGCAACTACCTCTGCCCCTAAATGCTTTAATGCTTCAACAGAAGTCACATAGGATGCACCCTCTGCGCAATCTGCAACCACCTTCAATCCGTGAAGATCCACGTCCACGGAACGAATGGCATAATCAATATACTTCTCTGCTGCATCAAAACGATATTCAATCTTACCAACCTTATCACCAATAGGCATAGTCACACCCATCATATTGGCAGTAATAAGATTCTCGATTTCGTCCTCCAGTTCATCGGAAAGCTTATAACCCTCCCGGTTGAAAAATTTAATACCGTTAAACTCTGCCGGATTATGGGAAGCAGAAATCACTACTCCCGCATCCGCCTTATATAATCTGGTAAGGTAGGCAACTGCCGGCGTAGGAACAATTCCCACAAAAATAGCATCCGCTCCTACCGAACAGATTCCCGCCATCAGGGCATTACTCAGCATGCCACCGGAAATACGGGTATCGCAACCAACAATGATGGTTGGCTTATGTGCGGTTTCTCTTGTTAATACGCTTGCTCCTGCCTGACCCAACTGGGTGGCAAGCTGAATGGTTAATTCGGAACCTGCTACTCCTCTTACTCCATCTGTTCCAAATAATCTACTCATAGTTTCCTCCAAATTACTCTTCGTCGTCTTCCTCAGACTCTTCTTTCTGTTTTACAACCACCGTGCCGTTTACCTTAGCAATTTTGCTTTCGGTAAGACCGTTGATAGCCGTCATGATAGGTGTCTTAGTAAATCTACCGGTATCACTGCCCTTCATATCAACAGACAGCTTCACATCCTCCGCGGAAAGTCCCTTCAGAACATCCGGGTCTCCTTCTAATTTTACTAAAACAGTTTTCGTGGAAAAGACGATATCGTAGTCATCACTCAAATTCTTAATCTCGATATTCTCTACCGGTACGTTCAGCTCTTTCACACCTCGTGCGCTGATTTCAACCTTCACCACCACATTATTGTGATCCGCATCCACCAGATCCACACCTTCCGGAAGCATTCCGCTGATTGTAACTGTTTTTTCCACATCGCCTGTTTCTTTTCTCAGATTCAAGGCATCCGATGGAATCTTCAGAGAATCTATCTTCGCCAGAGCATCCTTACTTCCTTTTACAAGGATGGTATCCGGAAGACAGGTTGCTGACTCTAACACATAACCATCCGGAAGTTCTCCGCTGTATTCATATACCACCGGTATGCTCTTGGTTCCCATAATCTGAGCCGTTACCTGTACCGTTGCCGGTTCCAGTGTAAGACTTGCACTTACTATCTTATTGCCACTGGCATCATACATAGTGGGAATCACTGTTTGCGTACGGTTACTGTACATTCCTTCCACGTTAATACCTGCAGTCACTTTATCAATACTCTTGATTACCGATTCCGGTCCACTGATGGTTACCGTTGCCGGGTCACAGCTAACATCCCCAAGGGCATAGCCTTCCATCGGAGTTCCGCTGGTAGTCGTTGCCACCGCGAATTGCCGTGTCTTAACATCCTCTATGGACACACGCACGTTAGTGGTTTTCAATGAAACTGACACCTTGCTGGCATAACGATCTGCGGTCACCTCTACAGGCACCAATCCAAGATCCAAATCAATTTTGCTCATATCGGCCACCACAGTAAAGTCAGAGGCAGACATACCCTCTACAATAGTCCGCGGTCCTGTAACTGAAAACTTCACGGTATTGGAATTATCAAGTATCTCATATACCTTACCGTTTTCAGAAATAATATTCTCATTAATAATATTCGCCGTAGAAGTAAAGGTCATGGTGGTCTGCGGATTATCGATATTTACCACCACAAGCCAGAGGACAACTGCAAGCGCAACAGAGATCAGCTTTAAAAGAAAGTTATTTGTCACCATTCTGACTAGTTTCTTTGCCATGCTCTTTTATCCTCCTTTTCAGTTTTTCTAAACGGCCGGTATCAACAAACAGCTTCTGATTTGCCATCAGGCGCTCTTTTAACCGCTCCGGAGTTACATCCCTCTCCAGTCTTCCCTGCTCCGCAACAGACACCTTTCCGGTCTCCTCGGATACAATAATGGTCATGGAATCATTGACCTCGCTCACGCCAACTGCGGCACGATGTCTTGTTCCCAGTTCCTTACTTAAGTGCAGGTTATCGGACAAGGGCAGATAACAGGTAGCTGCCACAATCCGGTTACCACGAACAATCACCGCACCATCGTGGAGGGGTGTATTATGTTCAAAAATGTTAATCAGAATCTGGTTCGATACCAAAGCATCCAAGGGAATACCGGTTCTTTCAAATTCTGCCAACACAATTTCTCTCTCAACAACAATCAAAGCGCCGGTTTTAACCTTGCCCATTTCGAAGCAGGCTTTTACCAGTTCCTGTACGGTTCTCTCGGAATACCGTTCCACATTGTTCTTCTGTAATTCCATAAAATTCAAACCGGAAAAGAACTTCTTCTGACCAAGCTGTTCCAACGCCTTACGAAGTTCCGGCTGAAAAATGATTACCAACGCCGTAATTCCTACACTCAGCGTTCTTTCCGCCAACCATAGGATTGTATTCATTTGGAAAATAGCTGCCACAGAAATAAAGGCCAGAATAACAATCAGACCCTTAAACAGCACCCATGCTCGTGTATTTTTAATCCAGACCATGATATTGTAAACCAGAAATGTAATAATCAGAATCTCTGCAATATCTGTCTTGGTTATCTCCGGTAAATGAACCCAGAACAAGTAATTATTGACAAATGTCTCCAATCCTTGCATACATACACTCCTTTCCAATGATTTCTATTCTATCGGTTAGTCATTTCCCTGACCACCAAAGGTTGTGACTTTCTTTTCCTGAGCCCGAACCGTCACCTTCGGGACCGCCTTCACGTAGTAGTAATAATAATCATCTTCAAACTGCACCCTCTCCACTCTGGAATAATCCAAATGGAAAAGGAAAAATTCCACAACAAGGTCAATGCCCAGACTGATAACGGAGCCTACCATCAAACCGATTACACCATCCATGCTGCCCAGCACCAGCTTACCAATCAGAATCGTTACCGTCTGAATTACTACACCAACATAAATTGCTAATCTCCAGGCATTTCGAATACTGGTTTTCCGAATCACGGAAACCACAAGGGCTGTCAGCATAAAAGCGCCTACCACCAACCACATTTCCTTATTATCAATAATCAGTTTCACCACTGCAGAAAAACGCGCAAGGGGATTCTGACTTTCTTCTCCCACAAAAAGAGATGGATTTGCCCGCAGAGCCTTCAGGAAATAATATACCACTGTACCCATCATTACCGGCACTGCACTTCCGGCACCACTAATCAGTCCTTCCGTTACCGGTAAAGCATAGGGGATTCGAAACATCCAGGCAATGGGTGTCATCGCCAAAAGATATCCCTTTCCCGGCGCAAACCGGAAATACAAAATGTAACACAACAGAAGCAATGCAGCTGCCACCGCAGTTACTTCTATTCCCAGTCCATACAAATTCAAAAGTAAAAAGGCGCTCAGCAACATAGTTCCGATTCCCACCGGTAAAAATGCACTAATAACAGCAAACGCAACGGGAAGTACCGGTTTATGCACCTTTGCGTAAAAGCCCAAAAGGAAGAACACCAGCAGATACGCAGTCAACATCAATACAAATCTGGAAATTGCTTTTGCCAGCGCTTCATTTTTTTCTACAAATCCAATGAGGTTTGTTTTCATTTCCAATAGTTTATTCATATAGTTTCTCCAAACGCTTTAACATTTTTTCGTAGATCTTGATTTCCTTTTCATTTCTCTGATAAATTCGATATCCGCGAATACAACAAATCACAAGATATGCCACTATAAACAAAACATAGGTCACTGCCGCCATTACGACAATTTGCATCGGATCCATAGTAGCAGCCTTGGCCATTAAACTATCCATTCCATAAAGAACCACCAGTCCTGCCAGTAAGCCAAAAGCTATGGTTCCCCAGAAGAAGCCCTTGAGTAGCTGAATGAACATATAATCGCTTCGATAATACCCTCCCGCAGGAATTGCCTTCTTTCCTTTTCCTTCTTCAAAAATCGCCGCCCTGGTCATAGTGCGGACTCTTCCTTCATTAACCATATCTTCTCCTTAAAGAAAAGCCACCCGGAATTAACGGGTAGCTCTTCACTTTAGTGTTTATCGAGGAAACGCATTCTGTCTCTGTCTCGCATATCTTTACGGGCTGTTTCCACCTGCGGTTTGCGGATGGACTTTTCCAACCCTTCTGTCATCTTGGCTGCGCATTCCTTACAGAATCTTCCGGTACGTATTGGTGCACCACAGCTTTCACACTCAATGGTAATGGCAGAATCATCGGTTAAGGATAACCGTTCCTCACGGATCCACTGTTTAATCTGTTTCGTATCTACTTCATTTACCTCGGCCACTTCGCCGATGGTCGCGCCACGATGTTCACGAATATAGTTCTTAACTTCCATGAACTTATCTTCTAACTTCTGTTTACAATCCGGGCAAATCGGTCTTCCACTCAAATAATTAAATAATCTTCCACATTCTTTACAATTTCTAATTTCCATGATTATTTATCCTCCTAAAAGCCTCTGCCGATACATGCAGTGAGTCCATACACAGCCTCTGCTCCTGCCATTCTGAGACACCTGGCAGCTTCATCCAAAGTGGCACCTGTAGTATAGATATCATCCACAAGCAGAATTTGATTTAATTGTACCTCATTTTTCCTTATATGAAAAGCGTTTTTCACATTATTTTTACGTCCAATGTCATTTAATTCTTTTTGGGGCCTGGTTGACCAGCTTCTTTGTAAATAATTCGGATACACCGGGATTCCACATTGTCGTCCTATCTCTTAAGCAATAACCGCTGCCTGGTTATATCCACGCTCCCGCAATCGCTTTTCTGCAAGGGGAACCGGCACAATCCCATCCAACTTCAGCGCCCGCAAATAACCTCCATAACCCCCTGCCAGTTCTTTTCCAAGAAAAATCCCCGCATCCCGGTTGTGTTGATATTTTAGGGCATAAATCATTTTCTTCATAAGATCACTATATTCAAAAAGTCCCCGATTTTGAACAAAATAATGCTCTCTTTTTCCACAATCATAGCAAAAAGTCTGTCCTTGCTCCGCAACCGTTTTCCCACACCGAATGCAAATAGGTTCCCGGATAAATCGCAGTTGCTTTCTGCACCGCTGACACACACTGCCTTCCTCTTTCACAATAATTCCGCAGCCACAACACCTGGCCGGGAACAAAAGTTTTCTCAGCACTCCCCTAATTCCATCTCCTTCATTCTCTCTCCCAGTCCACTGTATCGTGTCTGCTGTCTTCCATTTTCAACCATCTGCGCAAACACCTGCTCATCTCCTACCAGTGTAACACATTTTTTTGCCCTCGTCACCGCTGTGTACAGCAAATTCCTGTTCATAAGTGGTTTCGGTCCTGCCAAAAGCGGAATTACCACTGCCGGGTACTCACTTCCCTGAGACTTATGGACCGTAACCGCATACGCCAGTTCCAGCTCATCCAACTGCCCAAAGGGATATAACACCCGACGGTTTTCATCGTAGCAAACCTCCATCTGTTCCAACACCGGATCAATCTTTGTAATTTTCCCGGTATCCCCGTTAAATACCCCCATTCCGTTTTCTACCACTACCTGATAGCGATTCACAATTTCCCAGGCCAGCTGATAGTTATTCTTAATCTGCATCACCTTATCTCCCTCACGGAGAACCTGACTGCCCACTTTTTTCTCTTCTTTTCCGGGCTTAGGTGGATTCAGATACTGCTGCAATACCTCATTTAAATGTTCTACTCCCAAAAGCCCCTTTCGTGTCGGCGTCATTACCTGAATATCAAAAGGTTCCGCATCCACATATTTCGGCAGTTTCTGCAGCACCAATTGCAGGGTGATGTTAATAATCTGGTTGGCATCATAACGCTTTACAAAAAAGAAATCCTTATTCTTATTATCCAGTTCCACCATTTCTCCCTGATTAATCTTATGAGCATTCACCACGATGCTGCTTTCATCCTTCTGACGATAAACCTTTTTCAAGCATACAACAGGAACCGTCTTTGCTTCAATCATATCCCGCAGCACACTTCCCGGTCCCACGCTGGGGAGCTGGTCCGCATCTCCCACTAAGATCAATCGTGTCCCCGCCACCACTGCTTTTAGTAGCGCATAAAACAACGAAATATCTACCATGGACATTTCATCGATAATAACCGCATCCACTTCCAGGGGATTCTCCTCATCTCTGCCAAAGGTTCCCTGTTCATCCGCCGCGCCATTCACTTCCAACAAACGGTGGATGGTTTTTGCCTCAATGCCCGTCACCTCACTCATACGTTTTGCCGCACGACCGGTGGGCGCCGCCAACATAATGTCCATATTCTCCATTTCAAAATACCGGATAATGGTATTAATAATAGTGGTTTTACCGGTTCCCGGTCCTCCCGTAAGAACAAGCAATCCTTTTTGTACCGCTGCCATAATTGCCTGCTTCTGCACTTCGTCCGGCACAAAATTCTGTTCCTTCTCCATCATTGTTAGGAATCGCTGCAGTTCTTCCGTTTTTACCTTATAATCCACGTTCAGATCCTGCAACATCCGGGCACATTTGCTTTCCATGTGGTAAAAACCGGAAAGATACACATCCGGGAATTCCTCCCCTTCTCGTCTTTTCAGCACCAATCGCCTTTCCATTGCCAGGTTCTCTACCTGCGTTCCGATAACCTCTTCTTCCAGTTCCAGAATTCCCGCTGCCATGTTCAAAAGCTTCTCCCAGGGCAGATAGGTATGTCCGTAGCCAGCCGCCTGCTGTAAGGTATACTGAATACCACTTCGTATGCGGTAATCCGAATCAATACGAATTCCTGCCCTTCTGGCAATTTCATCCGCACGTTTAAAACCGATTCCTATAATCTCATCTGCAATGCGGTAAGGATTCTCATTCATAATCCTATACATTTCCAAACCGTATTTCCGATAGATTTTCAGCCCCAGCGTCATCTGAATACCATATTTTTGCAAAAACATCATCGCCTGCCTAAGGTCCTTCTTTTGGGCAACCTGATCCGCAATGTCCATGGCTTTTTTTTCACTGATGCCTGTAACCTCCGCAAGTCGCTCCGGCTCTTCTTCGATAATGCGAAAGGTATCTTCTCCGAATCGCTTTACAATCCTTGCTGCCAGCGCCACACCAATTCCCTTTATAGCACCGGATCCCAAATACCGTTCCATTTCCAGGGCATCTGCCGGAGCCACTTCTTCGTAGGAAGACACCTGAAGCTGCTCGCCGTAACTCTGATGGACCACCATCTCTCCCCGCAATAACAATGTAATTCCGGGTTCTATTCCGCTCATATAGCCTACGGCAGTGTATTCCTCTTCTTCGCTTACAATATCAAAAACCGTGTACCCATTTTCCTCGTTTTGGTAACGAATGTTGGATACATATCCCTGTAATTCTGTCAAGTCCGTCCTCCAACTGCTTTCTGAAAAAAAGCGGGCTCAAAAGCCCGCTCTTGTAATCTTATTCCTCTTTCTTAAGTCCCAGATTCTCCGGTGCGTAATTTACTTTCATCTGTTCGTAAAGTACCTTTGCCAGTCCCAGCTCTCCTCTGTCAGAGCTGATGGAAGCATATTCCTTAATCAGGTTCTCCTTATAATAATCCTTCAACTGTGAGCTGGCTGCATCTGAAGATTCGCTTTCCGGAACCATCTTCTGCATGGACTTAAATACCTGTTCCGTAAAATAGGCTTCAAATTCCTTACAGACTTTCATCAATTCGTCATCGCCGGCTTTGCTCAAATCTCCTTTCAAGCTGCTCTCCAATTCTCTGGAAATCTGAGTTCCACCTGCCGCCTGAGCATAAGCACCTGCTAATGAATCAATTGCCATAGGCTACCTCCTATCTTCTTAAGCTGTTTGCCTGACCAAGCATATCATCAGATGCCTGAATGGCCTTAGAATTCATTTCATAAGCTCTCTGGGCTACAATCAGGTTCACCATCTCATCAGCAACCTGTACATTGGAGCCTTCCAAATATTTATTCACGATGTCGCTCTTAATAAGTCCCTCTGTTGTAGCTTCATTCATCGGAGCGCCGGAAGCATCCGTTACTGCAAAACGGGTTCCACTCTTCTTATCCAATCCTGCCGGATTGTTAAACTGCCACGTACCAATCTTCTGATTCAAGCTTACATAGGTTCCATCCGGACGCATATATCCTAGTTCACCGGTCTTGCTGGTAAACGCCACATTATCAGCCGGAACATCTGCCGGTAAAACAATGGCATTTCCCTCTGTATCCAAAACCGGATAACCATCGGAAGTTGCAAGGGTTACACCGGTAGTACCGATGCTCCACTTAAAATCACCGTTTCTGGTGTAATAGGTTTCTCCATCACCGCCACGGATTGCAAAGAAGCCATCTCCTGCAATTGCAAAAGCAGTAGGACTCTCACTTGCCAGCATCGCACCCTGGGTAAAATTCGTGGTGGTAGATGCCAGTCTGGTTCCCAAACCAACCTGCGCCGGAATCGGCTTTGCAGCACCATTGGCTGTAGTAGTCTTGGTCTGGATTGTCTGATATAATAAAGACTTAAACTCGGCTTTGTCATTCTTGAAGCCGACGGTATTTACATTCGCAATGTTATTGGAAATCGTATCTACATTGGCCTGCTGGCTAATCATTCCTGATGCCGCACTCCACAATGCTCTCATCATAAGTACTTCACTCCTTCATTGAAAAACTCATCCGATAGTACTATCGACACATTTGCCCTCACACTTCACTTTCTCCGATTATAGTTCAGAGAAAAATCACATTAGAGCTTGCCCAACTGGTTCACGGCCTTATCCATAGTCTCATCAATAGTCTGAATCACCTTCTGGTTGGACTCGTAAGCTCTGGTTACTGTAATCATTTCCACCATTTCGCTTACTACATTTACGTTAGACATTTCCAAAACGCCCTGGTAAAGTTCCACGTTGGCATCTTTCACTCTTCCGCCATCCACAAGCTGATACATGTTCTCGCCGTAGTGTTCAATATAATTATAATCCTCTATGTCCACAACACCAATCTGCCCCATGAACTGATTGTCCTGATAAATGTTACCGCTGGTATCCACCGTAAATGGATGATTGGGATCCAGTCTGATAAAATTATTCCGATTCAGATCCGAATTGGATGCGCCATTCTGATTCAATACGAAATCGCCATCCTTGGTTACCAGATACCCTTCCTTTGTCAATGCAAAGGCACCGTCTCTGGTATACTTAATGGAGGATTGCCCTGCCTTATTGGTAAAAGCGATGGCAAAAAATCCTGCTCCTCCAATGGAAAAATCTGTATTATTCTCGGTTTCCCTTAATGAGCCTTGAGAATGATCCGTATAATTCTCTCCAATCTTAGCACCCAGACGAACCTTTCCCAATCGATCGTTCAGGTAATAGGATGAAGAATCCTTAATACGGTAACTGAACATGGAATCAAAAGACTGGGTTGTTGCCCCTTCCTTCTTAAATCCATTGGTTGCGGAATTGGCCAGATTATTCGTTAAAACATCCATACGATTCATCTGGTTAATCATTCCCGTGTACGCAGTATATAAGCCTTTAATCATACTCGCGGCTCCTTTCCTTCATAATACTACTTATTCAAATGACTTGCCGGTCATTGCTTCCACATATTTACCGGTTCCGATAGCAACGCAGGTCATAGCATCGTCTGCTACCATGGTATTGATACCGGTCTTTGCCTGAATGAGTTCATCCAGTCCACGAAGCATTGCGCCACCGCCGGTAAGCACGATACCACGATCTGCAATATCGGCTGCAAGCTCCGGTGGAGTCTTCTCCAATACGCTGTGAACAGCTTCCACAATCTGTACTGTGGTCTCTCGTAATGCCTCTTCAATTTCGGAAGAAGAAATCGGCACGCTCTTTGGAAGACCGGTCACCAGGTTACGTCCGCGGACATCCATGCTCATATCCTCTGATAAAGGATAGCAGGTACCCACTTTAATCTTCACCTCTTCTGCGGTTCTCTCACCGATCATCAGGTTGTGCTTCTTTCTCATATATCTTACAATTGCCTCGTCAAAATCATCGCCTGCAATCTTAACAGAGGTACTTACTACTGTTCCGTTTAAGGAAATAACTGCAATATCGGATGTACCACCACCGATATCTACAATCATATTACCACAAGGCTTATCAATATCAATGCCGGCTCCAATCGCTGCTGCAATAGGTTCTTCTATAATAAAAACCTCTCTTGCACCGCAGTTCACTGCCGCATCTTCAACCGCCTTCTTCTCTACTTCTGTTGCACCGCTCGGTACACAAACAGCGATGTTCAATTTACGATAAATCTTCTTACCGATTGCTTTCTGAATAAAGTAACGGAGCATCTTCTCCGTTACGGTATAATCAGAAATAACACCCTGTCTTAAAGGACGTACTGCTGTAATATTGCCCGGCGTTCTTCCAAGCATTAATCTTGCGTCTTCACCAATGGCTTTAATCTTCTGTGTGTCTCTGTCAAACGCAACAACGGACGGCTCTTTTAAAACCACGCCCTTGCCGCGAATATATACTAAAATACTTGCTGTGCCTAAATCAATTCCAATATCTGTAGAAGCCATTTTCTTCCCCTTTCACGTCTATAAATCTTTTCTATTGGTATTGTTGGACGAAATCCAACATCTTACTCATACTATATCTATCTTATTATATACAATCCCCCGCCATTTTTAAAGGGTTTTTTCAACTTTTTATGGAAAATCCATGCGCTTTTAACATTCTCTAAACTTTTTGAACTTTTTTTCCATTTCTTCACACAGTCTTCACATTCCAACCATATACTCAATAATGTACTAGCTATTAGCTAATATAATTTTTCATAACTCATGTGGCTTGCGACTTCGGTCGTAAGCCACACTCCCCGAAAATACGGGCATCCAGTGGATGCCCTTCTTTTTGTGTAGGCAACGAGAACAGAGACACAAGGAAACGGTCCGGCGATAAGCTTGCTTATCATTCCGAACCGTTTTATTGTGGCTATGGGCGACTGCCCATCAGCGAGCACATCAGTGCGAGCTGCTGGCTCGTTGCCTACACACTTTTGGGGGGAGCACGGGCGACTGCCCATCAGCGAGCACATCAGTACGAGCTGCTGGCTCGTTGCCTACACAAAAAGAAGGGACATGGGCTCTGTCCCCTCACATTCGGGTTGAATCGGCGATAATCCTCCTCCTCCGACATCTCCGCCTATTTTTTCAGCACCACTCGTCAGAATCTGTGAATACTATCTCATTATCCCCTACAAAATCTGCAAAAATCGCCAAGTTTCCGCTCTGCATATGGCAAATCGCCGAGCAGCCCCTTGGTGCATCGGCGATTTTAATTTTTTGTTCACATTAGGCGCCTATCATTTTAAAAAACTCGGCGTATCTGATTTTTAAATCACACTTATCGCCGACGCCGCCAAATGGCACAGCTTAGCCTATGTGCAAAGTAAAAGTTCGCTACAGGTATTTCTTCAAATACTGTCCCGTATAAGACTTTTTATTCTCGGTAATCTCCTCCGGCGTTCCCGAAGCAATAACCATACCGCCTCCGTCGCCGCCTTCCGGTCCCATATCAATAATATAGTCGGCGGTCTTAATTACATCCAGATTGTGCTCAATAACTACTACCGTATTTCCACCTTCCGTCAGCTTGTGGAGAATTTCCACCAGCTTGTGAACATCGGCAAAATGAAGTCCAGTGGTAGGTTCATCCAACACATAGATTGTCTTACCGGTACTTCTCCGACTCAGTTCCGTAGCCAGCTTAATACGCTGAGCTTCTCCACCGGAAAGGGTTGTGGACGGCTGTCCCAGCTTAATATAGGAAAGTCCTACATCATACAAGGTCTGAATCTTTCTTTTAATAGAAGGAACGTTCTCAAAAAAGGTTACCGCTTCCTCTACTGTCATATCCAACACTTCGTAGATATTCTTGCCCTTATAACGAACCTCCAGGGTCTCCCGGTTGTATCTTTTACCGCCACATACTTCACAGGGTACATATACATCCGGCAGAAAATGCATCTCTATTTTCAAAATACCGTCACCGGAGCAAGCTTCACATCTGCCTCCCTTCACGTTGAAGCTGAAGCGCCCCTTCTTGTACCCCCGGGCTTTCGCATCCGCCGTTGCTGCAAAAAGATCACGTATCATATCAAACACACCGGTATAGGTTGCCGGATTACTTCTCGGGGTTCTTCCAATGGGTGACTGGTCGATATCGATAATCTTATCTAACTGCTCCACTCCATCAATTCCATCATGAAGGCCCGGCACCGTTCTTGCACGGTTTAACTTCTTGGCCAACGCCTTGTACAGAATCTCATTGGTGAGAGAACTTTTTCCGGAACCGGATACACCGGTAATGCAAGTTAGGATTCCCAAAGGAATCTGCACATCAATATTTCTAAGATTGTTTTGGCGTGCGCCACGAATGGTAAGGAAACCGGTGGGCTTGTTGCGTTTCTCCGGTACCGGAATCTTAATCCTTCCGCTGAGATATGCTCCGGTAATGGAATCCGGATTCTGCATAATCTCTTCTGCTGTTCCTACTGCCACCACTTCTCCACCATGTTCACCGGCATAAGGTCCGATATCCACCACATAATCTGCCTGTCGCATGGTATCTTCATCGTGTTCTACCACAATCAGAGTATTTCCCAAATCCCGCAAATGGCACAGGGTTGCCAACAGTTTATCGTTGTCCCTCTGGTGAAGTCCGATGCTGGGCTCATCCAAAATATAGGCCACTCCCACCAAGCCGGAGCCCACCTGCGTTGCCAGACGAATTCGCTGTGCCTCACCACCGGATAAGGTTGCGGTGGCTCGCGCCAAAGAAAGATATTCTAATCCAACATCCACCAAAAAGCGAATGCGGGAGCGAATCTCTTTTACCACCTGAGCACCGATTTTTTCCTGCTGAGGCGTCAGCTGCAAATTCTCCATATATTCCTGTAACTGCTTAATAGAAAGCAGTGTTGTTTCGTAGATATTCTTATCCCCTACGGTCACCGCTAAAGATTCCCGTTTCAGACGCTGCCCATGACATGCGGCACAAGGAGTTATGTTCATGAAGCTTTCATACTCCCGCTTCATCATATCCGAACCGGTTTCCCGATAGCGACGTTCCTCGTTGCGAACCAATCCTTCAAAGGCAATATTATAATCCCCTTCTCCACGCTGTCCTTTGTAATGTACCATTACTTCACGACCGCCGGTTCCTTTTTCCAACATTTCCCGAACTTCCGGTTTCAAATCCTTCCATGGGGTGTCCAGGCTAAAACCGTATTCATTGGAAAGTGCTACCAACAGGGCATGGGTAAAACTCTTTTCATCCGAAGAAGACTGCCATCCCATTGCCTGAATCGCACCTTCATTCAAACTTAAAGAAGTATCCGGCACCATCAAATCCATATCGAATTCCATTTTGTACCCGAGGCCGGCGCACTCCGGACAGGCACCAAAGGGATTGTTGAAGGAAAAGCTTCGCGGTTCCACCTCGCTAATACTGATACCACAATCCGGGCAAGCAAAGCTTTGGGAAAACTGCATGGGGTCTGCCCCAATAACATCCACTGTCATAAGCCCGTCCGCCAATGCCAGGACATTTTCCACGGAGTCCGTCAATCGCTTTTCCATTCCCGGCTTTACAATCAGACGGTCTACCACAATCTCGATGTCATGCTTGTTATTTTTTTCCAGTTTAATCTCTTCCGTCAGCTCATATAAATTTCCGTCTACAATTACACGAACGTAGCCGCTTTTCTTAGCCCGTTCAAAGACCTTCTGGTGTTCTCCCTTCCTTCCCCGGACAACCGGCGCCAGAAGCTGAATCTTCGTGCCTTCCGGAAGTTTCATAATCTGATCTACCATCTGATCCACCGTCTGTTTGGAAATCACTCTTCCGCATTCCGGGCAGTGTACCACACCCACCCTGGCAAAGAGCAAACGGAAGTAATCATATATTTCCGTAACGGTTCCCACCGTAGAACGGGGATTTCGATTGGTGGATTTCTGGTCAATGGAAATAGCGGGAGAAAGGCCTTCAATCTTCTCTACATTGGGTTTCTCCATCTGGCCCAAAAACTGTCTTGCATAGGAAGACAAGGACTCCATATATCGCCGCTGTCCCTCTGCATAAATTGTATCAAAAGCCAGAGAAGATTTTCCGGATCCGCTTAATCCTGTTAATACAATAAAAGAATCTCTCGGCAAATCCAAGTCTATATTCTTTAGGTTGTGCTCACATGCACCCCGGATTTTAATAAATTTCTTTGTTTCACTCATGGTCTAATTCCTCTATCATCTTCCGAAGGGAAAGCATTTGATCCCTAAGTTCAGCCGCTGCTTCAAAGTTCAAGTCCGCAGCCGCCCGGTTCATCTGTTTCTTCACATCCGCAATACACTTCTCCAATTCTTTTCGGTTCATGGATTCCGGATCTTTTTCAAAGCGTGCTTCTTCCTCCGCAACTTTCTTCGTTATACTTATCAGTTCCCGCACTGCCTTCTTAATGGTAGTCGGGGTAATACCGTGTTCCTCATTATATGCCATCTGCAGACTTCTTCGTCGATTAGTCTCCTCAATGGCCACCCGCATGGAATCCGTCACCGTATCCGCGTACATAATTACATGGCCCTCACTGTTACGCGCCGCACGTCCGATGGTCTGAATCAGGGATGTTTCTGATCGCAGAAAACCTTCCTTGTCCGCATCCAAAATTGCCACCAAGGTAATCTCCGGTATATCCAATCCCTCTCGTAACAGGTTAATTCCCACCAGCACGTCGAATACACCCAGACGCAAATCCCGGATAATCTCAGCACGTTCCATGGTATCAATATCCGAGTGTAAGTATTTTACCCGCACGCTGACTTCTCTAAGATATGCCGTTAAATCCTCCGCCATCTTCTTGGTAAGAGTTGTCACCAGAACTTTATTTCCTTTCTTGGTTTCCTTTCGGATTTCTCCCAGTAGGTCATCAATCTGTCCTTCCACCGGTCGAACGGATATTTCCGGATCCAACAATCCCGTAGGTCTTATAATCTGCTCCGTACGTAAAAGCTCATGCTCCGCCTCATACTCATTGGGGGTAGCCGACACAAACAACATCTGATCTATCCTGGATTCAAATTCCCCAAAATTCAAAGGCCGATTATCCTTGGCCGATGGAAGGCGAAAACCGTAATCCACCAGCGTCGTTTTTCTGGACTGATCCCCGGCATACATACCACGAATCTGCGGAATGGTTATGTGAGACTCATCCACGATAATTAAAAAATCATCCTTAAAATAATCCATCAGAGTATAGGGTGGCTGTCCCGGCTGTAGTCCTGACAGGTGCCTTGAATAATTCTCGATTCCCGAACAGAATCCGGTCTCCCGAATCATTTCCACATCAAAATTGGTCCGTTCGGAAATTCGCTGGGCCTCCAACAATTTATCTTCGCTTTTAAAATATTTCACCCGTTCTTCCAGTTCATCCAAGATATCCTTTGTGGCACTCATAATCTTCTCTCGAGGAACCACATAATGGGACGCCGGAAAAATAGCAATATGCTCAAGACGCGCTTTTACCTCACCGGTCAACACATCTACTTCTGTAATCCGATCAATTTCATCTCCGAAAAATTCTACCCGGATGGCACTGTCGCCGTAATCTGCCGGAAAGACCTCCAGCACATCTCCCCGCACCCGGAAGGTACCTCGTTTGAAATCCATTTCGTTCCGGTCGTACTGAATATCAATCAGCTCCCGGATTACATCATCTCTGTCCTTCTGCATTCCCGGTCGCAAAGATACCATCATGTTAAAATAATCAATAGGACTTCCCAAACCGTAAATACAGGATACGGAAGACACCACCACCACATCCCGGCGTTCGGACAGGGAGGCCGTAGCCGACAACCGCAATTTGTCAATCTCTTCATTAATGGAAGAGTCCTTCTCTATATACGTATCCGTAGAAGGCACATAGGCCTCCGGCTGGTAGTAGTCATAGTATGACACAAAATATTCCACCGCATTCTCCGGAAAGAACTCCTTCATTTCCCCGTAAAGCTGTCCTGCAAGAGTCTTATTGTGAGAAATAATCAGGGTTGGCTTATTCAGCGCTGCAATCACATTGGCCATGGTAAACGTCTTACCGGACCCCGTCACTCCCAGCAGCGTCTGAAACTGATTTCCTTCCCGGAACCCCTTCACCAGCTCCTCAATGGCTCTGGGCTGGTCACCGGTAGGCTGATATTCAGAATGCAATATAAATTTATCCGGTCGGTTCTGCATGAAAAGCACCTCCAAACACACGTCGTTTTCTACTCATTGGACTTTCAGCATAGCACACTTTCGAACATATGTCCACCCCCTGCCTGTTCCCCCCGGCAGAATGTCAAAAACGCACCTCCCGCTTTCCCGGGATGTGCGTTTTTGAACATTTATTTCGCCTTCTTGATTTTTACCGATTTATCAATACCGGAAGCAATCAAAAGTTTCTTGATGCTTTCTCTTTGCTTCTTATTTCCTCTGATGTAGATGGTTGCATTTTTGGCAATTCCCTTAAAGGCATTCTTTTCAATCCTGGTAACATTCTTGCCAATGGTTATTTTGGAAAGCTTCTTACAGTTCTCAAAAGCACCTTTTGCAATGGTCTTTACTGTATTTCCAATTACCAGCTCTTTCAGGTTACTGTTCTTTCCGGCATTCTTGTCGATACCCACTACCTTATAGGTATTGCCGTCCGCTGCCTTGATGGTTTCCGGAATCACCAGTTTCACTACCGCCTTGGCCGCTCCCTTTCGTGCTTTTTCATCCGTACTTTGAAAGTCGACAGCAAGATCTTTTAAGGTAATTTCGTTCTTTTTCTTTACGGTATATTCCATTGTGGTCTGAACACCTGTCTTTGTTGTTTCAGTTTCCACAATAGCAAAGACTTTCCCGTTCTTTCCAAAGGTTACCTTTTCGGTGGTGGAAGCACCGTTGTCTTTCTGTACCGCAACTTCGATGTAACCGGAACCATTCTGCTTTTCAACAGACGTGGTGGTAGTTGTGGTTTTTCCGTTGTGAACCACTTCCGTTTTCGTGGTTGTTGTATCACCGTCTGCGGTGGTTTCTATCTTTTCATAGGTGCTGTCACCGTTCTCTTTGGAAACGGTGGTTTCCTCGATTACGGAACCGTCGGTGGTTTTTGTAACTGCAATCTCCACTTTGGATCCGTTGTCATCTGTGGTAACTGTGGTTGTAGTGGTGGAACCATCCGGGTTCGTCACTACAACCGGCTGGGAATCTGCTTCGCCGGCAGAACCGCTTTCTCCGGTAGAGCCACCTCCGATTGTACCACCGCCGATTGCTCCGCCGCCGGTATTTCCGCCGCCGGCAGTTTTAATGGTAAAGGTTGCATACGCTTCCCCGCCCATATATGCATCTGTTTCTGCTACCGTTGCCCTTACAATGTATTCTCCGGCATTCTTCGGAACGTCGGCAGTATACTGATCATCCGTATCACCCTTTTTCTTATAAGCATAGGTCACTGCTCCATTTCCGGCATTTCCTGTAAGAACCGGCTTTTTCGCTGTTTCCCCGTAAGTCCAGTCCGGCTGTGTCAGGGATAAGGCAAGTGCTGATTTTTCTGTTACGGTAACCGTAATTACGATATTGTAGTCCTTATAATTTCCGGATTTCACCGGAAGAATGATGTCGGCAGTGCTGCCTACTGCTGCATCTTCTTTAAAGGTAAATATTACCTTCTTTGAAGAAGCATCATAGGTTGGCGCTGCTGCCAGGATATTTGTTGCATCGTTGGTGGTAATGCTGTTTCCATCAATCGCTCCACCAGCTGCAATCAAATCACCAATATCAGCAGAATTGCTTTCTCCGTATTTTGCAAAACCGGTGGCGTTTTCCGTTTGGTGATCTGCTTTTGCAACTGTAACCACTATTGGTGTTTCGATTCCTTTATCCTTATGATTTTTATCTCCGATTATTCTGTACCATATATAATAGGTACCGGCATTGGCAGCTGCAGGGATTGTTTCACTCCAGCCGGTGATGGGCGCCGGACCTTCGTTCGTGCCCGGGGCATACTGCATGGTGCCCATATTTCCGGATACAGAGCCTGCAGTAATCAGCGAAAGCATCTGTCCGGTATAGGCCAGATTTGGCGTTGCTGTTGGAACAGTAATTTCTCCTGCCCGGATTTCCGCCTTATTCACAGTCAGTTTCACCTTACAGGTGGATGTGTTAAGATTCCCGTCATGCGGCGTAAAAATCACCGTATATTCTGTTTTATTGCTGTCCGCAACTGCCGGAGCGATGGATGAATCACTCCATGCAAAGGAGCCTGTCACCTGCAGTCCGTTTGCGATTGCCTCGCCACCGTCCAGCCGGCTGTCATTCAGCGTCTGGCCGTAGGTAATCTCATTCGCAATCGGGGTGTTACTGATACGGATATCTGCTTTAGCAATCTTCACGGTCAGTACACCCGGTTCACTTGCCTCGTGGTTTCCATCCGCTTTTGCACGATACCATACGTAATACCTGCCGGCGTCGGTTTTTGACGGAAGCTCTGCACCCCAGCCTGCTTCCGGTGCTGTAGCCGCATCTGTACCGAAAGCATACTCCATGGCAGTGTCCGCCTCACCTGCCGTAACCAGCGCCAGTGATTCTCCTGTATATTTCAGGTTATCTATTCCTACAGGACAGGTGGTCACCTTCGCCCTAATCTTTGTAACGGTCAATGTATATTGCGCTGTCGCCTTCGCATACTCTTCCGTCTCTGCGGCAGTTGCCGTGATAGTTGCCGTTCCCACCTTCAGAATATGCACCCTTCCGGTTGAACTGTCCACCGTTGCAACCTCATTTCCCTCTGTAACCGCATAGCTGACAACACCATCACCGGCGCTGTGTAAAGCGGTTACGGTAAAGTCCGCATCGTCGCAGGCTTTGGTCTGTGTTGCCTCGGAAAAAGAAAGTTCCTGCGCTAACTTACTCCAGATTTTGACAGTCGTCACAGCAGAGGTTAATTCAGCTTTTTGGCTGTTATCCCCTCTTGTTGCGGTTACAACACAGTAATAGAAGGTCGTGCCGTCCCTGTTTGTCGGCACAGCATAGCTTGACTCCGTGGCTCCGCTGATGGGAGTGCCGTCTGTGCTCTTTCTTGTGTTGGAATACCACTGATAAGACAAGGTATGACCGTCAACTGTTTCCGCAGCAACCGTAAGGACATTTCCCGAAACAGTGCCATTTTGCAACGTAAGATTCATGGGCTGCGTCGTAATTGCAGGCTTCACCGCCGGTATCATTTCCCATTTTGCCTGAACTGTTGTATCTTCATTCACAGTTATGCTGTCGCCTACGGCATATACATCTGTGCCGATCAGCCATCCTGTGAATACCTTTCCCGAAGGAACCCCGAACCCATTTTCGGGCAGGGTATAAACTTCTCCTGCAGCTCTTTTCACTTCCGGCATCGTTCCCGTACCGCCATTGGACAAAAACGAAACCGTCAAAGCAGGAACAATCGTCTTCCCGCCTATATTATCAGCAGTCGCAGGCTCATCCGTATCCTGCAGCAGAAAATCTTTGGATAAAGTGACCGTACCGCCATAGCTGCTGGCATAAATACGGTCCGAACCGTGATTCCAACTCAAATCCACTGTTCCGCCGGTTGCTGCAATCCTATTACTATCTTGGGCTCCCCCCGGTCCGATTCCATTTCCGCCTTTCCCGCCGCTGGTCGTATCATGGACTCCGCCTCCTATTGCAGTAATCTGACCACCGGTGATACGGATTGTACCGGCATTTCCTTTATCTCCTGAGCGGTTTGAACCACCACCGCCTATTCCGGCAGCATGGACTCCCCCTCTGGCGTTGACTGTACCGCCTGTGATGGTAATATTTCCTCCGTCTTCACCCTCACCGCCGCCTATTCCTGTAGCAAGAATACCGCCGGTTGCCGTTACAGTTCCTCCCGCAATGGTAATCGTACCGCCATCTGAATACAGTGAGCTTCCGATACCTGCAGCGTCATCACCGCCTTTTGCACTCACATTGGCTCCGTAAACCGCCACCGTACCGCATCCGGAACCGACGTGAGGCTCTACTTTGCCTTCGCCAATTCCTGCGTTATAGTCCTCAGTGTCATTTATAACAAGACGTCCCGTGTCTTCTGTCTGCCCGAAAATTTCAAGGCTCTTACCGCTGCCCACCGTAATTCCCTTGGGCGCGGTAAGCGTTGCCCCGTCGCAGAGAACCAGACGGACCATCCCTTCTACACTCATGCGGCTAGAAACAGTCGTATCCGTATCTACGTACCATACGCCATCCCCCAGCTGAGTAACATCTGCTGTAACACGGGTTGCAGTTTCTCTTACCACATTTCCATCAGCTCCCACATAAACAATCTCGGCTGACGGAATCGTCGAATCGGTAATAACAATATTTACCCGGCTCTTATGGGCATCTGGCGTCGGGAATGTCACTTCTTTTGCATAAGTATTGCTCCCGCTGTCCGTTGCTGCAAATGTCACAGCGGAAGTAATCTCACTGTCCAAAATGACGTAACCGTCAAATGTGGCTGTTCCCAGTGTACTGTCTGCGCCATCGCTTTCGACAGTGTACGTAAAAACTGTCAGCCCGGAATTTCCAAGCTCTGCAACTGCTTCATGGTTGGCACTTCCTATACGCTTGTCATAAATTCGTCCTGACAATTCATACAGATAACCACCCAGTACAACTTTGTTGATTTCCTCAGAAAGTGTCACCGATTCGCTGGCCCATGTTTTGCTCCCCGCAATAACCTTTACAGTACCCGAAGAACTAAGCTGACTGTCTGTATACCGGACACTGACGTCCACCTTACCGATTCCCCTTTTATCAACCTGTAATTTGGTGTAGATTACTTTTCCACAAGGAAGCTCCACCTTTACATCGTCTATACTGCCGGTAAGAGCGGCATCGTATATTGTTGCGGAAAAAGTACGCACATTGGAAGTTCCCGATAGGGGGGCGATTGTTCCCGAACAGCTTACTGTCGCTTCATCGTAAATTGTCACGCTGCCGCCGGAAAATGCTGCATCCCGATCCTTACTACCATATCCAATATTACCCTTCGCAGTCACCATTCCATTCGAAATTATGATTGCAGGAGAAGATAGCGTTACTCCGGATATAATGCTTGAATTGAACCCGGTTCCAATTGCTGCTCCACCGTTTCCTCCTCCTGTTGCGGTTATATTTCCTCCGGAAATGCTGATCGTTTCAATCGTTCCACAGGTTCCGCCGCCAATCCCGGTAGCACCTGTTCCTCCCTGTGCGATAACCGTACCGCCGTTTATACTGACACTGCCCGTAATCCTACGGGTATATGTGTCATTATCTATATTATCGTACCCTCCGTTGCATCCGGCATATTCCGTGCCGCCGATGCCGGCTCCACCACCTGCTTTGGTAAAAAGATCTGCTCGCCAGCTTCCTCCCTGTGCCTCAATCGTACCGCCATTAATGATGATTGAACCACAGCCCTGTGGCACAACACCACTATGAACCTGCCGCATTCTGTGATTATTGCCGTTTGCGCCGATGCCGGCCCCGCCGCCACGGTCGTCTCCTCCGATGGCATGCAACGTACCCGTACTGGCAGATGTTATTTCCAGGCTGCAACCCTCAGGCACTGCAATGCCGGCTCCGCCAAAACCGCCTTTAAGAGTATTCTCTCCCTTTACGGTAAGATGAAGCGTTGCATTATTTACCAGCGAGATGCCTGACAGCACGTCATACCGCTCAGAATAATCTACACAAAAATTCTCAATTGTCAGATGCAGCTCTATTCCATCCACAACAATGGCGCCTTCGGAGATAAAATCACCGTTTTGACCTGCACTAGAATCAGCCGGGATTGTTCCGGACACCGTCTTTCCATCGTAGCTACTTTTGTTGCTGCTATTAATAAGCACCGCCTGACTCAACTGCATCACCTGATTATCCGTCACGGCAAGCTCATACTCTACTCCGTCGATGGTGACCTTCATCCACTCCCGGCTGTCAAAAGCCGTATGTGTGGTGACAATCCACTCACCGTTGTCATTCTTCTCAGCAGAAAACAGGGAACTGTCACTGACCAACACTTCCTTTGCATCGCCGGAAAGACCAACGGCGCTTAAAATCTTAGACAACTCCATCTCTGAATCCCCGGGAAGAACGTATTGCTTATTATCATAGGTAAATTCCACGGTATAGAGGGAAAAACCATCGGTCTCTGCCATGGCAGTATCAGCCCCGGTCTCCGAACCTTTACCGGGATTTCCCCTCTGCGCCGCCATCACAGCCCTGTCAACCGGCATGGTTCCCATGACCAGCGCTATCGCCAAAGTAAACGAAACGATGCTCTTTAGCAATGACCCTCTTACTTTGTTCATGATCTTCATCTCCTCTTTTTATAATCTCTTTTTAAGCGCTATCAGTATATCATATCTTCGATCTTTTTCAATACATCTGTGACGAACGGCAAAAAACTGTGATGAAAAGCAAATTTTCAGTCTTTTTCAATATCCGCAAATTCCATCCTGCTGAATCGACCTTGATCTTGCACACCGGTCTTGATTACCCTATAGAAAAAAGGTCTCCGCCCGGATGAATGAATCATCCAAAGCGAAGACCCCTTGTTTTGTGTTTACTTATTCTTCTTGTTATATTCCGCCAGCCCCCCGGTGATGACCTCAGCCAACGACTGTTGATATGCTTCATCACACATATTTTGAAGCTCCTCTTCGTTGCTCATATAGCCAATTTCCAGTAAAACTGCCGGCATTTTCGCATCCCGCAGTACCTGGAAATTTCCATACTTACTGTCCTGAACCGCAATGCCGCCTGCCCCGGCCGCTTTGACCATGGCCTCGGAAAAAGCCGCACTATCCTCACCGTAATAATAGCTTTCAAATCCGTAGATATCCGGGTCATCCTCATAAAAGTTACAGTGAACGCTGATAAAATAATCCACCTTCGCTTTATTAGCCATAACGCCCCGCTCCTTCAACCTGGGATAAAAGCTGTCATCCTCACGGGTCATGGTAACAATCGCGCCCTCTTTTTCCAGGGCATCCCGCAGTTTCAGCGATACCTGAAGGGTAATATCTTTTTCCATGATATCATCTACCACACATCCCGGCACCCTCTCACCATGTCCCGGATCAATCATCACCTGAACATTCTTAAGAGAATACTGTTTCCGGGCTTCTGTGTTCCCGGGCTTCTCTTCCTGATTTTCCGGCTCTGCAACCTGCGTCGTGGCAGGTTTTGTAGCTGTAAAATGCCGAAAAAGACTTACGCACAAAAAACCTACGCCAACCAATACCAGTATGATTGCCCCTGCGATTCCGGCATAAATACCCAACCGTCTTCGCCGTTGCTGTTTCTGGTAACGGCGTCTTCGTTCTCTTCTATCGAATCCGTCCACGAATCACCCTACGCATTTCTTCCGCAACACTGTTTGTATTTCTTTCCGCTGCCACATGGACAGGGATCGTTTGGATATACCTTTGCAACTTCTCTCTTCTTAGGTTTGCGTACTCCGGAGTCATCCTTGTTGGTTCCGGTTACCTTGGCAACCTGCTCGCGCTCTACCTTCTGTTCAACCTGAACATGGAGTAAAAGCTTCACTGTATCTTCCTCGATTGCTGCGGTCATGGCATCAAACATGTCATAACCCACATTCTTATACTCTACAAGCGGATCCTTCTGTCCGTATGCCTGCAAACCGATTCCCTGACGAAGCTGATCCATATCGTCAATGTGATCCATCCACTTGCGGTCAATCACTTTTAACAGGATTACGCGCTCTAATTCACGTACAGCCTCTTCTTCCGGGAATTCCTTCTCCTTGGCTTCGTAAAGCTTGGTAACCTTCTCTTTCAGTTCATCCACAAACTCGTTAAGTCCCTTGCCCTTCACGTCTGCCGCTGTAACCGGTGCCATGGGGAAGATTGGTAAAAGGAGTTCATTTAACTCTTTCAAATCCCACTCTTCACTGTTGGCAATGCTTCCGATACTGATGTTGGTCTGCATTTCCACAACATCCAGCAACATCTGGTAAATGGAATCCCGCATGCTCTCACCCTCCAGAACGCGGCGACGTTCTTTGTAGATGATTTCACGCTGTTCATTCATTACCTGGTCGTATTCTAACAAGTTCTTACGAATACCAAAGTTGTTACCCTCAATCTTCTGCTGTGCTTTCAAAATTGCACCGGATAACATCTTATGCTCAATGGGTTCGTTCTCAGGAACACCCACAGTATTAAACATTGTAATCAGACGCTCAGATCCAAACAGACGCATTAAATCGTCTTCCAAGGAAATAAAGAACTTGGATTCACCCGGATCTCCCTGACGTCCGGAACGTCCACGCAACTGGTTGTCAATACGACGGGACTCATGACGCTCGGTACCGATAATCTTCAAACCACCGGCTTCTTTTGCCTCATCGTCCAACTTAATATCCGTACCACGACCGGCCATGTTGGTTGCAATGGTAACAGCACCGTGCTGTCCTGCCTCAGCTACAATTTCGGCCTCCTGCTCGTGGAATTTCGCATTCAATACGTTGTGTGGAATACCCTGTTTTCTTAAAAGGGCGCTCAGTTCCTCGGAAGCCTCGATGGTAATGGTACCAACCAATACCGGCTGTCCCTTCTCATGAGAGCGTTTAATCTCCTCCACAACCTCATGGAGTTTCTCTTTGTGTGTCTTATATACAGAATCCTCGTGATCGATTCTGGCAATCGGACGGTTGGTTGGAATCTCAATAACGTCCATACCGTAGATATCACGGAACTCTTTCTCCTCGGTTAAAGCAGTACCGGTCATACCGGCTTTCTTATCATATTTGTTAAAGAAGTTCTGGAAAGTAATGGTTGCAAGTGTCTTGCTCTCACGTTTCACCTTTACATGTTCCTTCGCTTCAATGGCCTGATGGAGACCGTCGGAATACCGTCTTCCCGGCATAATACGTCCGGTAAACTCATCAACGATTAAGACCTCATCATCTTTTACCACATAATCCTTGTCTCTAAACATCAGGTTATGGGCACGAAGTGCAAGAATGATGTTATGCTGGATTTCCAGATTCTCCGGGTCTGCCAGGTTCTCAATATGGAAGAAATCTTCCACCTTCTTCACACCATCTGCCGTAAGGTTGACCACCTTGTCCTTCTCATTAACAATAAAGTCTCCGGTCTCTTCCTGAACCACACCCATTAAGGCATCCATCTTGGTATAGTCCGCCAGATCCTCGCCTCGCTTCATCTGGCGTGCCAAAATATCGCATGCCTCATAAAGCTTGGTAGATTTACCACTCTGTCCGGAAATAATAAGCGGTGTTCTTGCCTCATCGATTAATACAGAGTCCACCTCATCGATGATGGCGTAGTGAAGTTCACGCTGTACCAACTGCTCCTGATAGATTACCATGTTATCTCTTAAGTAATCAAAACCAAGCTCGTTATTGGTAATATATGTGATGTCACAGGCATAGGCTTCTTTTCTTTCATCATGATCCATGCTGTTTAAAACCACACCTACGGTGAGTCCCAAAAACTCATGGACCTTTCCCATCCACTCTGCGTCACGGGCTGCCAGATAATCATTGACTGTGACAACATGAACGCCTTTTCCTTCCAAAGCATTCAAATATGCCGGCATGGTAGATACCAAGGTCTTACCTTCACCGGTCTTCATCTCGGAGATACGTCCCTGATGAAGTACGATACCACCGATAATCTGTACTCGGTACGGCTCTAATCCAATGGCACGCTTTGCACCTTCTCTTACAGTTGCAAAAGCCTCTACCAAAAGGTCATCCAAGGTCTCTCCATTTGCTAATCTTTCTTTAAATTCAACCGTCTTATGACGAAGTTCTTCATCGGTTAGTTTCTGCATCTCAGGCTGGAGTGCTTCAATCTTATCTACGATTGGGTAGATACGCTTTAGCTCACGCTGACTATGCGTTCCGAAAATACTGGTAATTACACTCATTTCCTAATTCTCCTAACTTTGCTACAATAGAAATATTGTACCACAAAGGCACGAGGCAAGCAAGCGCAAAGTACTTGCATTTCGCCCCTTTTCTATGCTATACTAGCCCAATAGGAGGGATGAAATCATGGAACATTTTAGCTATACAACTTCTGGAACCTGTTCCAGACAGATTGACTTCGATATGGCAGACGGCGTACTGCACAATGTGGTATTTACCGGCGGTTGCGACGGTAACCTGAAAGCCATCGCTAAGCTTGTAGAGGGTAAGAAAGCAGCAGATGTGGTAGAATTACTGGCAGGCAACACCTGCGGTGACAAAGCAACCAGCTGCGGCGATCAGTTAAGCCGTGCCTGCAAGAAAGCACTTGGTGCATAATTTTATATTTTTAAACACAGGAAAATCCCCGGAACCAATTGGATCCGGGGATTCTTTATTCCTACCGTTCTAAATAATTTCCGATAATTTCTCGCGTACGCTCTTGGTTACTTCCGCTACCTCTTCCGTAGCCTGTACAATCTCCTCGGAGGAATCTACCAGCTTACCTACCTGCTCTTCCATGTTGTGAACCACACCGGTAAGCTCTGTTGCATTTTCCAAAAGTTCAGAGATAGCAACACCAATATCCTCCTTGGTCTGGTTACTTTCGCTGGCAGTATCTTTGGAGTTATCCGCCAGCACCTTAATCTGGTCTGCAACTACCGCAAATCCACGTCCGGCTTCACCGGCACGGGCTGCCTCGATGGATGCATTCAACGCCAACAGGTTGGTCTGGTTGGCAATATTGATAACATCCTCGTTGTTCTTCTCCAGATTACTCAAATACTCTTCAATATTCTGCAAAGATTTCTCCAGACTCTCGGTAAAATCACGAACATCACCGATAACCTTCAAAATATTCTCGCTTTCCCTTGCATTATTGGCGGATTCTGTCGCCATACTGTCTACCGTATCATGGAGGGTAGAGAAATTCTCTTCAATCTGCTGGGACATCATATCTTTACGCTCTTTTCCCTCGGCTGCCATGCTCTCCATGTGCTCAACCAGCTTGGCATTATCATCCTTTTCCTTGGCAACCACGTCCTTGACATAGTGAACACAGTTACCTTTATAGTTATCACCGTTGAAAATCGCTTTTGCCATGCCTTTACAAGTGGAGTATCCGCAGCAATGGCAATTAATCTCCCGCTTCTCTTTGGTGTCTTTCAGCATATCATTAAAGATTGCATCATACTGAGCTTCTGTAGGCTCCTTCAAGCTGATACCTTTGCTCTTATCCGTATAGCGGCGGATAAAATCTTCCAGATTCAGCTTGGAAAACTCCTTGTTCAGCCGATCCAGTCTCTGCTTCGGAGTAAGATTTCTTCCCCAGGCGGAACGCTTGCCATCCTGCTTGCTTTCCATCTTAATCTTTCCAAGGGTATAGTACGCATCATCCGTCTTGGACTTCTCCGGCTCCACACCGGTTCCGCATAAGCAACCCTGGGCACAGTTTAATGCGTCCACAAATAAATACGGAGTCTGTCCCTTCTTAATACGATCCGCATTATTCTTCAGATAGTCGTACATGTGCTTCTCGCCTTCCATCTGACGAACCATGGCATCCTCTCCCAAAAGCCAGTACACATTCTCCTTCAAACCGCCCGGCATCGGATAAATGGAGCCAAGTCCGTATGGAATTTCATCACTGACCGGAGTTCCCTTAATCTTATGGTCACGCACATACTGCATCAGGTGATCAAAGGTTACATTATATTCTACCATCTTATGGGTATTGGGATCATCAATCTCATTCTTCTTGGCGATACACGGACTGATAAATGCCAGCTTATCCGTAATCTTCATGTATTTCTTGGCATAAATTGCCGCACACATCATAGGGCTGTGTACCGGCATCAGTTTGGGTAACAGTTCCGGCAAAAACTTCTCGATATACCCAACAACTGCCGGACAGGGCTGGGAAATACCACCCATAAAATTATGCTTCTGGATGTAGTTGATATATCCCCAAGTTGTAATATCCGCACCAAAGGATACGCTCAAAATCCGGTTCACCCCAAGAGCCTTCAGGCCACCCAACACCGCCTCATACTCACGGTAATAATTCGCTTTAAAGGACGGTGCCACCAAAAGGGAAATCTTAATCCCTTTCTTCAGGTCTTCAAAAAACCGCTCCGTATCATCGTTAAACTGCCTTGCTCCATGCTCACATACATCAAAGCAGGCTCCGCAGGATATACATCTATCCGGGTTAACATGCACTACATTCTGCCCATTCTCATTCCGAGCCACATTGGCACCGGGAGTGTTACAGGCACGAATACACCGGTTACACCCAATACACGCATCAGTGGTATACACTAACTGTTCCATAGTCCCCTCTCCTTTTCGCAAGTATTCTTTTATCCGTATTATCTAGTGTCTGCAAAAAAATTTCTTATCAATGTATTATACTGCCCAGCTGTGAATTCTTTGTTAACAAACCGTGAACGTCCACCTCCCACATTATGCGCCATCAACCTACCGTTTCGCCGTAAACGTAAAAAAGTGCAGAAATGTGTGCGCACCGCGATTTCAAGCCCTAAGCTTGCGAGCGGCAGCACACATTCCTGCACTACAATTATATTTTATTGCGGAACCGTTCCGCCTGCTGGCGAATCAATTCTTCATCTTCAAAATAATTAATCTGCATAGCCGCTTTTACCTCGGAAAGGGTCTGACGGCCTTTGGCTCTGGCAGCCTCGGTACCTTTACGAAGCACTTCGTAAACTGCCGGAATGTCCTGTTCCCATTTTGCACGACGTTCTCTGATTGGTGCAAGTTCTTCTTCCAACACTTTGATTAAGAACTTCTTCACCTTCACATCTCCAAGACCACCTCTCTGATAGTGATCTTTTACCTCCTGCAGATTGTTGTAATCCGGCCAGTATTTTGGGAAATGCTCGTCCTTGCAAAAAGCGTCCAGATAGGTAAATACCGTATTTCCTTCAATCTTGCCCGGGTCCTCCACGCGGATGTGATCCGGATCGGTAAACATACTCATAACCTTCTGCTTCACTTCAGCCGGAGAATCGGAAATGTAAATACAGTTACCCAAAGACTTACTCATCTTTGCCTTACCATCTATTCCCGGAAGACGGCAACAATTCTTGTTATCCGGTAAAAGAGCCTTCGGCTCAACCAAAATACCTTCTCCGTAAATATTTCCAAAGCTTCTTACAATCTCTCTTGTCTGTTCCAGCATCGGAAGCTGGTCCTCGCCTACCGGCACGGTAGTTGCCTTGAATAAGGTAATATCTGCCGCCTGGCTGATGGGATAGGTCAAAAATCCCACCGGAATGCTGGTTTCAAAATTACGAAGCTTAATCTCTGACTTCACCGTCGGGTTACGCTCCAAACGAGATAAGGTTACCAGATTCATATAGTAAAAACTTAACTCACAAAGTTCCTGCACCTGAGACTGAATAAACAAATGACATTTCTCCGGATCCAATCCACAGGAAAGATAGTCAAGGGCTACCTCAATAATGCTCTGGCGAATTTTCTCCGGATTATCCGCATTGTCCGTTAACGCCTGGGCATCTGCAATCATAATATAAATCTCGTCATATTCTCCGCTGTTCTGTAAACGCACCCGCTCCCGCAAAGAACCTACATAATGTCCGATATGTAGCTTGCCGGTGGGGCGATCCCCTGTTAAAATAATCTTACTCATTTTCTATCCTCACAATATCCATTTCATTAAACTATCTTTCATTATACGGTTTTCCGGGGGAAAAGTCAAAAACTTTCCTGCACTGCATCCTCCGGAATCAGGTCTTTCAAAGAAGTAGTTGCTTTTTGCAAAACCTTCTGTTCCACATGCTCCGTGATTTCTCCGGAAATCCGTTTTACTTCCGCCTCAAACTCTCGCGCCGACAAAAGCTTACAGCCTGCGCCTGCAATGATGACCTGCTCTAATCCGTCGGAAGTTGCCACCGTCACATCGTATTTGCGCCCCATCTGGTGTGCGCATCGCTCAATATACTGATCTGCCGTCTCTGCTTCTCTGGTATATACCACCGTAATATTCTTATAAGGAACAATCTCCGTCTGATGTCCCTTGGTTTTGTAGGCATCATACACCAGAATCACAGATTGCTTCGTGTAGCCCTGATAGTTGCACAAAATATCCTTCAGTCGATTTCTGGCGCCTTCAATATTATTCTCCGCCAGCTCTTTTAAGGAAGGCCAGGCAAAAATAATGTTATAGCCATCCACCAGTAGGTAGCTGTCCTTTTTGGGTGCCGGCTTGTTCTTGTGGCGTGCTTCCTTATCATAATCGTAATCCGCCGGCTTTTCTTTAGGTACGGAAGTTTTCTCCTTAGGCGCTTTTTTCTTTCCGTTCCAGGTTCCTCTTGCCCGGCTGTCATCCAAGGTATCCTCCTCAAACTTGGAAGGAATACTGCCGTAGGTTTTTTCAAAAATCTCCTTCAATTCCTTCTCTGTCATGGCGGCATCCTTCGGGGTAATCCCCAAAATCCGTTGTTCTTCTTCCCGCCGTTTCCCTTCGGCCTTCACTTTTTCCGCCTCCAGAAACATCTCGTATTCTTCTATTTCTCCTGCGGTTTTGCCACCGGATACCAGCGGCAAATGCATATGCTGTTCCACCTCGTACCAGGGAACAATAACGCCGGCACCATGAGTACAAAAAACAGAAGCCGACGGGTTTCGCATATCGCTTTCCGGATCATAGCCAATCTGTTCCAACACCTCGTCCTGATTATGACAGGGTGCATAGCCGAATAACCGGCAGGACAGTTTCCCCAGGCCTCCGGTATAAGATAATACCTCGGTCTGGTAGCCGTTTAAGGTAGCCACCGGGGCCGTTCCCCTAATAATGGATTCCTCTCCCGCGACTTCCGGTGCTTCAAACTTGGCAAAACGGGCATTTAAATCCGTCATGGCCCGTCCCACCTGAGCCGTTGGTAGGGTCAGGGTAAAAGCGAAAATCGGCTCAAGCAACACCCCTTTTGCCTTCATCAGCCCCTGTCGTACTGCCCGGTAGGTAGCCTGTCTAAAGTCTCCGCCTTCTGTATGTTTTGGATGAGCTTTCCCCGTTACCAGTGTAATCACCATATCCGTAATGGGGAAACCGGCTAATACTCCCTTATGCCGCCTTTCCTCCAAATGGGTTAGAATCAAACGCTGCCAGTTTTTCGAAAGAATATCCTCGGAGCAATCCGTGGCAAAAGTGAGGCCACTGCCTCTTTCTCCCGGCTCCAGTCTTAGGTGGACTTCCGCGTAATGGCGCAAAGGCTCAAAATGTCCCACACCTTCTTCCGTACTTTCAATGGTTTCCCGATAGACAATCCGTCCCGTTCCAAATTCCACCGGAATCTCAAATCGTTTGGATATCTGATGTTTCAATATTTCAATCTGCACCTCACCCATGAGCTGCATCTGAATTTCTTTTACCTGTTCGTCCCAAACCACATGAAGCTGAGGATCCTCTTCCTCCAACTGTTTCAGATTTGCCAGCATCCGACGGCTGTCAATGGTGGAGGGATATTTCACGGCATAGGTTAAAACCGGGGTTAATACGCTTGCGGCCCCATCGGTTTCACAACCGATGCCCTGTCCCGGATAGGTACCGGAAAGTCCCGGAATACTCACGATGCTTCCGCTCTCGGCTTCCGTAACGTCTTTATATTTTTCACCGGAATAAATCCGAATCTGATTCACCTTTACGTCCGTCTCTTCCCCGGTTTCCACATCCCGTAAAGTAATGGTATCTTTCAGTTTCAGACTTCCGGAGGTAATCTTTACATGGGTCAGACGCACATCCTTGTCATCTCTGGAAATTTTAAAGACTCTGGCGCCAAATTCCTCGCCTGCCTCCTTGGGAGTTGCGTAGGCATACAGCGCCTCCATCAGTTCCTCCACTCCTTCATCCCGCAGGGCAGAACCAAACAGGCAGGGAAATACCTTCCTTCCCCGAATCATAGCCGTTATCTGTTCCTCAGTCAGACTGTCGGTTTCTAAATATGTCTCTAAAAGCTCCTCGTCTCCGGCTGCTGCCGTTTCCAGAAAAGCGGTAGTATGAAGCTCCTCACAGTCAGGGGAAAGCTTGTTTTTCAGTTCTGCCAGAATCGCTGTTTTATCCGTATCCGGCTGATCCATTTTATTTACAAAGATAAAAGTGGGAACTTCGTATCGCTCCAAAAGCTTCCACAGAGTTTCGGTATGAGCCTGCACCCCATCGGTGGCACTGATAACAAAGACGCAATAATCCAGGACCGACAACACCCTTTCTGCTTCCGGCGCAAAGTCGACGTGTCCCGGAGTATCCAACAAAGAAACAGGCCGGTCTTTGATGGAAAGCTCGGCCTGTTTGGAAAATATTGTTATTCCACGTTCTTTCTCCAACTCATCCGTATCCAAATATGCGTCTTTCTTATCCACCCGCCCCATCTTGTTAATGACGCCGGTGTGATACAGAAGTCCTTCGGAAAGTGTTGTCTTTCCCGCATCGACATGAGCTAAAATTCCTAATACTACGTGGTTCATTTACTTATACATCCTTTGATTACTCGGATTCCTCCATTGCTTTTTCAAAGGTTGCTTTGATATGAGAAAATTTCTCATTCATAATGTAGCAGACATAATTCCCTTTTGCAAAAACTACTGCCTGTTCTGCAATCTCCACCTGATCCGGAGCGTAGTTTTCGTAGGTTTTCTTTCTGCTTTCTTTGAACTCTTTCAGGTTCTCAACCATGGTATCCACATCCTCTTTGTCTTTTACAAAGACAACAGCCACTTCACTGGCCTTTCCGTCGGATGCGTAAGAATAGAAGTAATCCTGTATCTTATCATACTCCATATCCGACAAAGTTGCAAAGAGTTCTTCTGCATTTTCATCCTGACTGCTGATGGTAGTCATATCCGGTAATTCATCCTGGGTATTTAACATATCCTTCTGAAGTTGCACGATGTCCACGCTACTGCAAACAGTCTTCTTTTCCTTATCGTCTTTACCGCAAGCTGTAAACATTCCCAATATCATACAGCCTGCCAGCAATAAAGGTGCAATTCTTCCTGCTTTTCTCATACTTTATTCTCCATCTTCATTCACTACAAAGGTTGTGGTTGGTCCATCTACTCCATCACCGACTTCTGTTCATGCAGCCGGCTGCTGACCATCTTCTGTCATTTCGCCACTGTTGTCGTCGCTCAGACCTTCTCCGTTATAGTCACTGAATGCCTTATCAAAGGCCTTCTGAACCTTCTGCTGATCCTCCTCAGACAACTGGCTTTCGCTTTCGCTGTTGTTATTATAGCGATTTAAGGTAACGGATAACACTTTTTCCTTATTCTCGGTTTCAATCAGTCCAAACTGTACATCTGCCGCATAATTATTGTTGATCAGTTCCTGAATCTTGGTTGCCATTTCCGATAAAATCTGTTCCTGGTTCTCATCCAGGGTTGTTCCAAGATTAAAGGAAATCACGGACTTTTTACGCTGTTCAAACATCCGACGGATCTTCTTCGGCAGCTTGAAGATATCATCACATGGCTTTGCATTCATAACCGCATAATTGTATTTGGTTCCGACTGCTGCCGGGAAGTAACTGCGATCCCAGTCATGTCCTCTTAAGCACAGGTCATCGTTCATATTAAAGTTAGCATAGTTGGCAGTCTCGGAATCGGAATAGCAGTCTACATAATACCAATCGCCGTCCAACTTAACTTCATCCCAGGAATGATAGCTGTCATTGTTATGTACAACCTTACACTCAATACCCAGCATCTGCATAAACAGACGGAAGGTGGTTGCATAACCGACACAGACTGCATTGTGTCCCTTTAATACACCGTACGGAGTGGATACGGATTCCGCATCATTTCCGGTAGATAACAGGGAACTGTTTCCGGTGGAAATGTTCTTGCATACCCACTCATAAATGGCAACCTCTTTCTCATAATCTGTCATGCCGTCCTTGATCTCTTTGTCAATGACCTTCTTTGCCATGTCCAGCGTTGCCTGCTCTTTTTCGTTTAACTTGATCTTCTTTTCTTTCTTGTCTTTCTTGTCGCCGTCCTTCTTGTCATCTTCCTTCTTGGAATCGTCCTTCTTGGCGTCCTTGGCACCGATTTCCTGAAGGTACGCATCGGAAATCTTCTTGGTTGACTTGATGGTATAGGATCCGGCGATCAGAACATCATCTTCTTTGGTTCCTTCTTCTTTTTCCTTCTCGCTTAACTTCTTTAACTGTTTATCAACGGCCTGCATTTTCTTGTTCATATACATACCGCCTACTGCTACACTTCCAATTACTGAGATAAGAATCGCCACCAGTAAAATATAGACTCCTATCATTTTTCCTTTTTCCATTGTTGTTTTTTCCTCCCAGGGTTTCATTTTTCTTAACGACTATTAGATTATGCCGCATAAGAAAAAGTTTCACCTTTTTGTAAATTTTTCAAAATTTTTATCTGGTTGTAATCGCCTTTGCCAATTCTTTCAGCTGCAACAGGTTCTCCTCCGTGGCATGAGAACGAATGCTGACTACCGGTTCCACGAATTCCATACCCTTCATTTCTTCCAACCGCTGACGCATAAGCTTGGCTGCTGTAGGCGCCCAGGTTCCGTTCTCGATAAAACCTACGGTACGGCGCTGATAATTCTTTGCCTTCAAGTGTTCTAAGAAGGTTTCCATGCAAGGGAACAAACCACCGTCATAGGTTACCCCCGCCAAAACCATGTGGTCATAACGGAAGGCATCGGATAATGCCACAGATACATCCACTCTGGTAAGATCCATTAAAACCACACGCTTCTCGCCGCACCCCCGAACATATTCCGCAAGCTTAAGCGCCGCCTCCTTCGTGTTACCGTAAATAGAGGCATAAGCAATAAGCACCCCTTCCTTGTCCGCGTCATAGCTTGCCCAGATTTTGTATTTTCTTATATAATAGTCAATGTTATCCTTTAATACCGGTCCATGCAGTGGGCAGATCATCTGAATATCCAGCGCTTCCGCTTTTTTCAAAAGGTTGGATACCTGCACGCCGTATTTTCCTACAATATTGTAGTAGTAACGTCTTGCCTCGATGGACCATTTTTCTTTTACATCCAATGTTCCGAATTTGCCAAAAGCGTCTGCGGAAAACAGGATTCCCTGGCTGCTCTCAAAGCTTAGCATAACCTCCGGCCAATGTACCATGGGTGCAAAGATGAAATGCAGAGTACGTTTTCCAAGGTTCAGTTCCCCGCCGTCTGCAACTACCTGCTGTCTTTCCGGATAGTCGGTTCCGAAAAACTGTTTTAACATACCGAAGGTCTTGGCATTTCCTACCAGCTTCGCCTCCGGATATTCCTCGGCAAAGGCTGCGATGTTGGCGGCGTGATCCGGCTCCATGTGAGAGATCACCAGATAATCCGGCTTTCTTTCTCCCAGTGCCCCTTTCAAGTTCTCCATCCACTGCTTGCTCACTCTTTTATCGGCAGTATCCATAACCGCCACTTTTTCATCCAGAATCACATAGGAGTTATAGGAAACTCCATGTTCCACCGGGTACTGTCCTTCAAATATATCCAGATCATAGTCATTTACCCCAATAAAACATATATCTTCTGCAATTTTAATTTCTTCCATATTCAAATTCCCTCCTGAAAATGCTATACTTCTATTATAAATATTCACCTGCGGAAAAACAAGCTGTTTTCACAAATGAGGGATATACTTTGAATTATCTACACATTTTATTTTGTTTACAGGAGGGGTATTATGAAAAAACGTGTATTTAAGACGCTACTTAGTTTTTGCCTGGCGGCATCTTTATGTTTACCGACACTGCCGGTTTCCGCAGCAGGCGCAAAGGATGTTTTAACGCAAAAAGCCGAAAAAATGTCTCTGCAGGACGCCCGGGACAAAGGCGAATTAGCAATCTACGGACTGTATGATATCAACAAAGACGGAACGGTGGAGCTTTTCTATCTGACGACCAATTTTTCCGGCAAAAGAACCACTTTGAAAGTGTATGGTTATGGAAGCAAAAAGACTACCCTGGTACAGACCTTTCAAAATGTTCAGGCTGCCAAAAGCTATCAGAAAACCATACTGATTAAGACAATCAAAAGCAAGATAACCACCTATTCTGCCTATACATATAAGAGCAAAAAGCTCACCCGAAAATCCTACTATAGCTACAACAGCAAGAAGAAACTGTATACAAAGAATGGCAAGAAAATCAAGAAATCCGAATACACAAAATACCGCAAATGGTTTGATGCCAGAAAAGCACTCCCGATTGAGAAGTACTCTGAAGAAGCCATGAAGATTGTGCAAATGCCCTATTATGAGGAATCCTTAAATACCTGGTATTTGCCGGATGCTTCCCTAAATGGTGTTATGACCAACGGAAATGAAGTTGCCTCTTACAAGGTTACCCTTATGCGTTACGACAAAGATGGGCAGGCACAGATTGAGGATTCCATCACCTGCGAAAGAAACACCACACCGGAACGTACCACCATCGGAAAATTCGATATTACAAAGCTTGCTTTACTGGACACTGAGGAATTTTATGATTATGAAAGCACCCTGCTTGACGGAGCGGACTTTGTCTTTGTCACATCTCTGCGGCCAAGCAATGCACCCTTCGTCCTTCCAAGCTACGAATTCCCTGATAATGCAGATGTACAGGGCTACGACTTAATTGGAAAATACACCATTTCCGGTGCTACCTTCCATCTGTCCAGAGCTGATTTTTACTTTGGAAAGAAAGGAGAAGAACCGAAGCTTTTTGCCTCCTACTTCTTTGACCGTCTCCCTTACGACGGTTTTGAAGCACCGATTCTTTATGAAATTGAAGGTTTCTCTTTTACCGAGGAACCCATCCACTGGAATAAAAATGATAAAGTAGAAGATCAGTTGGACCTTACCTGGACGGAAGTTCCGGGGGCCACCTCCTACATTATTAAGTACTGTATTGACGAAAAGGCAGACTACGCCAAGTGCACCTACAAGACCGTTCGCACAACAGAAAACAAGGTTTCCCTGCAGGCAGAAAAAGGAAAAAGCTTCTACCTTGAACTGTGGGCAGAGCTAGAGGTCAACGGCGTATCCATGCGATACTGCATCAACCTTGGTGAAAAGCGGGGATATGAAAATCTCTATGATGAAACCGAGTAGATAATTTGAGCTCCCCGAGCAGCATTCGCTGGAATGGTTTATGATCTGTTATGGAACGAGTCAAAGCAAAAAGATGCAACCTATAAGAATTATCAGTTGCATCACTGTATGGTGCTTGCGCACCTGTGTAAAAATGTGGGAGATGAATTATTTTATGCAAAGAAGGAGAAAGTTAGCCTTCGGTGTGATCGTTAGGAAGGGGTTCTCTATCGCTTGGGTTAGCGCATAAGAACTCATTGTGAGATGGTTGAAGTTTTTGGGGTGTAATGGTGGTAATTACAGCGGCATTACCAATAATAAGACACCATAGTATAGCGTACAATAGTTTTGTTTTTAGTTTCTGTTTCATAGTTAATTACCTTTCTTGTATTTTTTAGACGACGTTATTGTACCATAGTGATAGGAAAAAGAACTACAAAACCATGTCCAACATTTTTTGTTTTTGACATGGTTTTGTAGTTTGCAAGTTTGAAAAATGCGGGTACAATGTTTTTGTATTTAAATACAGCAGGAAGGTCGATCTTTAAAATAGTAATAAGGAGATTGAAAATGTTAAAACAAAAAATATTGGTCGCTTTAGGCATTGTTGTAATTGGTATTTCTTTTTTTCATCAAAATAAGGTTGATGTGAGTGCTGCGGAAGGAAACGAAGATATATCCGAACTCGTGTATGAAGATGATGAAATGGGAAAATTACTTAATTCTTTTGAGGAGGCGGAAGTTGAATATGATGAGCAACAGCATATAATACATTTACATGTTGAAAATCCATTTAGAAATGGTGTGATAGGATTGTTTATAAACGATATTTGTGGAGATGCGGCATTAGGGAGACTAAAATTGGGGAAGTTTTTGTGTGATGCAACATTTAATATGGATGATTTGACGTATTTTCATCGAATATCATTACAGAATTCGGCAGGAAAAGAGCTTACGCATATAGAAAAAAGAGTGGTGGCTACAGTTAACGAATATGGTGGTTTGCAAACAATCATTGATTTAGGTAATGGAAAAAAAGTGGATTTAGGGGAAAAGTCGGCATTAGGACTGCTATCTGAAAGTTCAGTATTAGCTGATTATGAAAAGACGTATTATATCTTGGCAAGTAAAGCAGTTGCTATTAATTCACAGTCTAATTATGAATATAATAAGCGTTTAGAGGATGAAGGAAACGGTGTTAATAAGGGAAATTATATTTATAATCAAACTGAGGCAAGGAAAGCTGGATATAAATCAGCAGAATACAAATTTGGATTTGGAGAGGCGAAATTTAAAAATGTAGGGTGTGAGATTGCGGCATGCTACAATGTAGCTATCGCGTTGGGAAAACCCGAACGATTGTCAACGACGATAAAATATGCGGAAGGTCATATGAAGATTCATATAGCTTTTGGACATTGGGGATGCTCGCCGGAAGAGATAAAAGAATACTTAGAACATAAGGGGTTTAATTATGTGCAAGAGAAGACGATGTATGGATTGAAAAGGGCGGCAGATGGACATAGACAATGTAAAATAATAATGTCTAGATGGAATGATCCAGTAACAACCGGATTTCATACGTTTTATGTGAATAAGGTTGGAGAACAAAATTTCCGGGGATATAATCATGAATATCTAGATGGACCTGGACCAAGAAAAACAAGTCTGGACTCTTTTGATGATGGTGCTGGTTTCATGCAAGGGTATGTTATATGGAATTGAAAGATAAGAAAAAACGAAAAAAGCGAATAGCGAGAGCCGTAATTTGTGGGAGCGTACTCCTGCTGGCCTTATATTTCAAGCTGCAGTTTGGTAGTCCGAGCTTTTATGACTATGAGGGAAAGGTATGGAAGAGTCGCGACGGAAAAATCATGCTTGAGGCAGATGTTAAGGGAGAGGTGAAGCTAGGACTAGAAGGGATTCCGCGAGGAGATACTCTAGGAATTCGCGGCGTTCCGGGGAGAATGCGAAGCTTTTCTATAAGTTATTATGGCGGATATAACCGCGTATGGGATATTAGTAATTACATTATAGGAAAGACGATGTTTCTATATGTCAGGAAGGACTATGTCGCAAATTATGGTGGACAGTGGTTTGTCTTACGGTTAGAAAATAGAACATAGAAGGGACTAAGAATTTCCTTCTGTAAACAATTGATAATAAGGTCTTTTATGATAATAATCATAGGAGACCTTTTATTATGGCAAGTAGAGAAAAGAAACCATAAACGCTCCAAAGGAGCTCTCTTACACTTCCTCGTTCTCTTCAATCCTGCAAAAATTCAGGTAAACTACTACAAAGCCACCGCATATACTATATCCTCCAAGGCTTGCCAAATCCTCAAGCCGGTATACCAAATGCTGGCACTGACTAGAACACTACCAAGGAGAATACTTGTTGTCATTCCGCATTTTCTTCGTCTTTTTCATGTTTTTCCTTATCATACCTCTTAAGATTATAAGTACAGATTAATGTTCCAAATACGCCAACGGTCAACCCTATCAGTATCGGATTCACCTGTAACCATGCCGAAAGACACCCTGTGGAAAAAGCTGCCAAAAAAACATCCCAGAAAACATCATGCTTTGCTCTCATTTCTTCATCCTTTATAACGGTTTAAAAAATAAACATCATATTTCCTTTCCTTTTTATTGCACTATGACTTTACCATACATTTAATCAGTTGGCTTTTTAAAGCCTCCTACAATTCAACTTTTTAGGTGCAAATTACCATGGACTATTGCTCTCCCAAAATACTCAAACCATTCTAGTAACATTTTGTATTTAAATACGCGCTCATTCTAACCCCCTTCCCCTCTTTTGTAAACTACAAAACCATGTCCAAAAAAAAATTATTTTTCGACATGGTTTTGTAGTTTACATTTCTATTCTTCTGCTTTACAATAACGCCGTTGAAAAAAATAAAGGGGGAAACCGAATCATGCATTCAAAATTCAAATCAAAGTTATTTATCATTCTGCTATGGAGCCTAATTATCGGCAGTGCAGCCGGAGTTACCGCCACTACTGCGCAATTGCATCATCCTGACGCTACAACAGTATGCGAATCTCCTAGCGACCGAGACCCGGAACCAAACGGTTTACATGAGGTCTATTTTTCCTCAGCGATTCTATCTGCATAGAATTGTTCATCTTTTGTCTTCCTACTTAACTGTGCAAGAATCTTGCAATGATGCAGCTGATAATTTTTATCAGTTGCATTTTTTTGTTGTTTTTCGTTCCACCACAAATCATAGACCATTCCAGGGATTTTTCTAAATTTCAAATTTCTAAAGCATCCACGAATCATCTCATAACATAATTCATCCGCTTTTTTAAATTCACCAATATTTCCATACCAATTTCCCAGCATATCCAACGTCATTGCCAAATTGTTCCAATGATTTATCTCCTGACAGCCTCCAAGAATCGTTCTGAAATACTTTTCCAACTTCCGAAATCCATCTGATTTCCTAGAATCATCATCCAAAATAGCTTTAAAATAATTCGTCAACATCATCAGCTCATTCTGTGTGAAATACGGTTGCTCCGGCTTATTTATCGAGTTAATTGGAATAGTCATTTCTATTACCTTTCGCATTTTTTCAACATATTCTTCGTTCGTAATTTCCTTGGTATAGAATTTAATAAGCGCCTCATAGTTTCGAATCTCCTGTTCATTATATAAGCTGGTGTATTTCATCCGCTCACATACCTTTGCATATATCTCTTTTGCCTTTCGAAACTGCCAATCGTTGATTGCATTTTTTAATTCCAGCATCAGCGATTTCTCCTCTTGTGAACTGATATCAAAATTACTTTTTGTCAGTTCTCTCGGCACTCGCAACACTTCCAATAAGTCCTGCGCTTTCACTATTTGAAACTTTCCGCCACCGGACTCAATTTTATCAATTGTCCGAATGTCCACACAGGATCGTTCAGACAGCTCCACCTTTGTTAATCCAAGCATCTTTCTACGGGTACGAATAACATCGTTAATGCACTCCGTATTTTTCGAAAAGTACAGAATCGCCATTTCCGTGGTTCTTTTTTCTTGGTTAAAATACTCATATAGCCATATCACCGTCTCAAGCCACTCTGTGTTCTGCTTTTCTTCTTCATTCTGCATGCCAAGTATACGGAATATCCGCTGTCGAAGTTCCAATATTTCATATAAATATGGCAAGTATTCTATATCTCGCAGACGTTCCAGTGCCTCATGGCATATCTCCTGTATGGCTACCAAATTCGCCACAATCTGATTTTCCAATCCCTTTTCTGTATCCAGTTTCTCCGCATAATAAAAGACTGCCTTAGGAAGCAACCGTCCCTTTGCTCCATTGTCATATCTATCCTGACGGATATAATCCAAAAGCAACAAGACATCCTCGCTCTGAGTTTTCTCATCATATTGATAATAGTCCAATAGCGTATCCATCTCCTGCAATGACAATACATAATCAGATATATTCTCAGCTTTCACATGCGGCATAGTAATCTGTTTTGCTTTTTTCAAATATTGATATATTTCATCCCTTGGCTCTTCTCTGCACTGCATAAGCATGGCTTTAAACCGATAATAAAATTGCAAATCCAAGGGTTCCTCTCCATACTCAGCAAAATATGTCTCCAGCTTTGCACTCGCCTCATCATTTTTTCCGGTTCGTATGTCATAAATAATTTCTGCTCGTTTCTCCCACTCTTCATATTCCTGCTTACCTAATAAACTGATAAAATCATCCGAACTAACACCCAAGCGTCCTATAAACTGATCCTGCATATTCTTGCTAACATTTACCTGACCCTTTTCAAACCGTTCAAATTTCTTGGAGCTACACAGGCCATTGCACAGTTTCTCCCTGGATATTCCCAGTTTTTCCCGTCGTTCTTTTATAAACTCTCGAAAACATTCGTTGTATATCTCTGTCATTATCTTTCCTCACGTCATATTAGTTTCCACATGCCACTGTAACACAGAAAAGACACAAATTCAATCACCCAATTGTGATTACTTCATCAAAAAGCTCCGCATAGTCATCTCTCCGATTATGCGAAATCATAACAACCGTTTTATCTGTCGTTTCTAACAACGTTTTTGTATACTCTAACTCTAGCTCCGGAGACATTGCAGAAAAAGGTTCATCCAAAAGCAAAATCTTTTCGTCCCCCATCAATGCCCGCAACAAGCCGACTTGCTGTTTTTCTCCTCCGCTCAAACGACTGCAGTCCTGCTTTTCCATGACAGAATTCTTCAGCACATGTTTGTATTGTTCGAAAACCGCTTCCCACTTCGATATACCCCTATGTACTTTCCCGAGCTTGCGACGGAATGCGTATTTGACACCTCATCAATCATATACTTGATAATGTATGGCAAAGATGCAATCGTTACGCTATATATTACGTGAAACACAAGACGTATTGTAATCGGTAGCTTTGCTACCCGAAATATTTTTCTCATAATTTTCTCCTTGACTTTTTTCTTTAACGACAAATTCCACTAGCGCAAATGCGCTAGTGGAATAACGGGATTATCTATCCGGACAAATCGTAATGGAATCTGATGCATTGTCAACATTCATTTCTTCCTTACTCTTTTCATATAACTCCAATACATACTGCTCAAACTCATCCATCGACATCGCTGTATAAAACTCTATAATCTCCTCATCCGTAATATCAGGATTCGTTGATTCCTCAGCACTCAGAATACGAAAGCTGGTACCTAATCGCTCATTGATTTCTTCCAACTTTTTTTTGTACGGTTTAAGCGGGTCTTGTTCTTCTGATTTCTTCGGTTTCTCTATTCTTTTTCCTTCCTGCGCCGAATTCGGTTTTTTGTTCAAATAGACGCCCCCACCAATTGCAACGCACCCCAAAAGAAACAGAAGTACCACCAGAAATTTCTTCTTCACTGCATTGAATGACATAGTATCCCTCCATATGCTAATTATCTATCGTTTATGTAAAAGGTATTTTTTACAGTTCCCTTTGTACTCAATGTTTCAGAAAGATGTACATCACAATAAAATGTAGTTTGACAATGTTTTCCTTTAGAATCAAACGCATAGTCCAGTTGATTTCCACTTGCGACCAATGTGCAAAATGGATACCCCTGCGGAACACTATTCGTTCCATATTCAAGTAACTCTACATATTTTCTCGGATCCTCCGTACATCTCGTGACAATAAAAACATAGTTCTTATTATCGCGGTTATAATAATGCTTTTGAATAACTTTAATCAACACCGGCTGATATCCACATAAACCAAATCCTGCATCATCACCTATACCGTTTTCCTTCTCAGCAGTCTGCGAAAAATCATTAATCGCCATCTCAAATTGGAGCTTTTTTCCTTTTTGATCCAATTTTATGATATACTCTTCAAATTCTTCACTTGTCAATGATGCATAGAATTTAATTTCTTCATCATACTGTTTAACATCATAGGCATCATCTCTACACGTAAGGCAAATATCTGTCTGATATTTATCGTTAATCTCCTTAAGTCGCTCACAACAAATGCTAAACATCTTATCCGTTGTTGCAGCTTTACTCTGGATTGGCACGGCCATCAAAATCAGCATACATGTAGTCAGTACCAAGCCCCCAACCGAAACAACAACTTTCTTCATCATAGCATAATCCTCCTCACTATTTTCTACATTCATCATTTACCAGAGCCAACTCTTTTCAGTATTTAAATACACGAATATCTTACACCCTTGTCCTTTCTTTGCAAACTACAAAACCATGTCCAAAAAAATTATTTTTCGACATGGTTTTGCAGTTTACAATTTCGTCTACTTGTGTATATACTTTTTCAGCCCTCGGTATCTACGCTCATTCCCCAACCCCAAAGTTACATTTTTCTATTAAAACAATCGTTCTCTCGGTCTATAGAACCTGCTCCCTGTCCAAAAGTTACACAATCCAGTGAAAATCAAGGAAAAATGTAACTTTTCAGCTGGGCGAGGCTCATATATGCCGAGAAACCTTGTTTCAATGGGCGATATTGTAACTTTTAGACCGGTTCTCTTATATATATGCCGAGTCCCCCCGAATCCGACCACTGCTGCAAAGCACAAAAATGCCGGAAGCTTTCGCCTCCGGCACTTACTTTATTCTTATGCATTTAAATCTCTTACGGTGTTTCGTTCTACCATCCGGCCCATGACTACACTGTGTTCTTTATAGCCATCCGGGTTATCGATAATATGGAGCAGCTTCTCAACTGCCAGTTTTCCGATGGATGCCGCATCCTGATCGAATGTGGTAAGTTCAAACACAGAAGACATGGCGATATTATCGTATCCGATGACACTAATGTCCCCCGGTATACTTAGTTTCGCCGCATGGATTGCCCGGTAGCCTCCTAAATAGGAATAATCGTCCGGGTAGATAATCAGGGATGGCCGCTTCTTTCTTTTCAGAAGCTTTTCCGTAATTTCATAGCTCTTATCCGCATCATGATAAGCGCCTTCTATCAGGTTATTGTCATCCACCTTCAGACCATGTTCCTTCATTACCATGGTAAATCCCATGATACGGCTTCTGGTAACTTCCGTATCACCTCCATGGATAAAAACAATGTCTTTGTGCCCTTTCTCCAGCGCATACTCTGTAAGAATCCGCATTCCCATGGTGTTATCCGCAACTACGGAAGGACAGCTTTCAAAAACATAATCAATGGTCACCACCGGAATCTTCGCTTTGCAAAGTCTCTGAATCTCCGGGTCGGTATAATCCGCCGTAATAACTGCCACCCCGTCGAACTGACGATATTTGCAATGCTCTAAATAGGTTCCTCCCTGTCCTTCCACTCCACGGTTCACGAAGGTAATATCATATCCCTTCTCTTCTACCGCCGTCTTGAAGTTCTCCAGAATAATGGAGAAATACTCATGGGTAAGTCCCGGTTCCGTTCCGGTATATAGTAGACCGATATTATAGGTTCTTTTTGTTTTCAATGCTCTTGCAGAAGGATTGGCATAATATCCAAGCTCCGACGCAACGCGACGGATATGTTCTTTTGTTGCCTGACTTACGTCATCCCGATCATTTAAAGCCTTTGACACTGTAGCTGCAGAAACCCCACACCGCTTTGCTACATCTTTAATTGATACCATATTGCCTCCCTAGCAAATTTACACACTAAACTCCAGGTTTCGGCCATCCTCCTTGGAAAATACATGAACCATTTTACCGCTGAAGGAAACCTTAATTTCCTCCATTTCGGAAGCATCGTCTCCATTGGTAGGAACGATGACGATAACATCCTGTCCGTCAATCTTTGTATGTAAATGGCTGGATGTACCCATCATTTCGGATACCTCCACTACCGCGGTAAGTCCTTCTTCTCCCACCCGCATCTGATCCGGACGTACACCAAAGGTGATACTCTGGGACTCCACATGATTCTCTGCAAGTCTCTTAGCCTTATTCTCGCTCAATTTTACCACATAATCTTTGTATTTAACACTATAATCATTTCCTTCACGAAGTAATTCACCCTCGAAGAAATTCATCTGCGGAGTTCCGATAAATCCGGCCACAAAGGTATTTGCCGGATGATTAAACACTTCCTGCGGTGTTCCAATCTGTTGAATATAAGCATCCTTCATAACTACAATACGGTCACCCAGTGTCATAGCTTCCACCTGGTCATGGGTAACGTATACGATGGTAGTCTGAATTCTGTTCTGTAATTTCAAAAGCTCTGCTCTCATCTGATTACGAAGCTTTGCGTCCAGATTGGATAAAGGCTCATCCATCAAAAGTACCTTGGGGTTTCTTACAATGGCACGACCAATGGCCACACGCTGTCTCTGTCCACCGGAAAGAGCTTTTGGCTTTCTTTGCAGATATTTGGTAATATCCAAAATCTCTGCCGCCTCTTCTACACGACGCTTAATTTCATCCTTGGGCACATGTTTAATCTTCAAAGAATATGCCATATTGTCAAAAACTGTCATATGCGGATAAAGCGCATAGCTCTGGAATACCATAGCAATATCTCTATCCTTTGGAGCCACTGCATTCATCAGTTCTCCGTCAATGTATAACTCTCCTTCTGAGATTTCTTCCAAACCTGCAATCATTCGAAGAGTTGTGGTTTTACCGCATCCGGAAGGACCTACCAAAACGATAAACTCCTTATCCTGAATATCAATGTTGAACTGCTGTACGGCAACAACACCTTTCTCGGTTACTTCCAAATGTTTCACATTATGTTTCTTTGTATCAACCGGAGGATAAATTTTCATTACATCCTTCAAACGAACTTCTGCCATTTTGTCACCTAACCTTTCACACTACCGCTTGTAACGCCCTTAATAATTGACTTTGACAGGAAAACATATACCACGATAACCGGCAAAATCGCCAGCAAAATCAACATGTATACTTTTCCCATATCAAACTTGGAATAATCCGCACTTCGAAGCTGTGCAATCATAATCGGAACGGTTTTCTTTTCTGCCTTTGTCAGCAATAACGCCGGAAGGAAGTAATTGTTCCATGCAGCCACAAAGGAGAAAATCATCTGCACCGCCATTGCCGGCTTCATAATTGGAAGCACAATCCGGTTAAAAGTTGCGAACTCGCTGGAACCATCGATCCGGGATGCTTCCACAATATCTATCGGTAATGTTGCTTTTAAATACTGGTACATATAGAAGAATACCGCCGGTGCCGCGATAGACGGAACAATCAGCACCCAAAGCTTATTATTCAATCCATACTTGTAAGCAAGCTGTACAAAACCAACTGCAGACACCTGAGTCGGAATCATCATAACCGCAATAATAAACGTATATGCAATCTTTTTCAACCGGAAATTGTACACGTACAATCCATATGCCGTTAAAGCGGAAAAGTAAGTGGTACAAACTGCAGCTCCCGCCGCTACAATAAAGCTGTTAATCATACCGCGGGGAATCTGAATGGAGCTGTCCGTAAAAGCGTTTTTCATATTGAAGAAAAAGTGCCCGCCGGGAATCAGGGTAAATCCTCTCTGAAGCTGATTGTTGGTTCTGGAAGAATTTACAAACAGCATGACAAAGAAGAACAGACACAAAAAGCATAGGAATATGATTACGGCGTATACCAGTACTCGTGCTGCAGCAAGCTGCAGGGCCGCCCTTTTATTTCTCTTATCCATACCCTACCTCCTTAATCCCTATCCCTGTCCAGAGTCTTAAACACAATAAGGCTTAAGATTCCTGTTACAATAAATAAAATAACGGAAATGGCACCTGCCATACCATAGTTGTTAGATCCGCCCAGATAGTTATTCAAGTACATAATCACCGTCATAACCGTTCGATCCGGCGTACCCTTTGCGTTGGTTAAGACTGTCGGAACATCGAACATCTGTAATCCACCGATCATGGATGTAATAAAGGTATAGATAAAAATCGGCTTCAACAGCGGCATTGTAATATTAAAGAATACTCTTGTGCTGGATGCTCCGTCAATTCTTGCCGACTCAAACAGGCTCTCATCAATAGACTGAATTCCTGCCATAAGAAGAATTGTGGTATTACCAAACCACATAAGGAAATTCAATAACGCCACCAGACTTCTTACAGATAAGGTCACGAAGAAGAAGTCAAAGGACTTATCTAAAATTCCCATGTGAACCAACAGTGGTTTAATGGGTCCTACATTTGAGAACAGCGTGTAAAATAACATAGAAAACGCAGATGCCATAATCAGATTCGGCAAATAAATCACGGTTTTCATAATACGCTGTCCCTTAATATTCAATCTCGTGTTGGTAAAAAATACCGCCAGTAAAAGCGCAAACACAAACTGGGGCACCGCACCCATAATCCACATAATAATGGTATTGCCAAAATATTTTATAATATCAATAGTCCCCTCATTCGATGGGGTAAGGAGAGCCTTATAGTTATCCAGTCCCACGAAATTCGGTCCCACCTGGGTCAAACCATCTCGATAGTTTTCAAAAAAGCTGTTATAAATTGTCAGCACCTGAGGATAGAACGTAAAAACGAAATATACCAGAAAGAACGGTAAAATAAACACATATCCCCACTTGGCATAGCTGACAGATTTACTTTGGGTTTTATTGTTCTTCATAGCGTCACCCTTTAACTATTTTTTATACAAAAGCTGTGACAGGATATCCCGCCACAGCCTTCGTAGTTAAAACATATAATTATTCTACATTTACGTTAGGATATTTTTCCTTAATAAATTTACGGAAGTTTTCTAATGCCTGATCCTTTGTAACCTCACCCTTTAAGTACTCTCTGTAGTACTGCTGGATTCCTTCGTTGCAAAGCTGATCGTATTTAGATGTATTCTGGAACTTGATGTCCTTTGCAAGTTCTACGAATAATGCGGTATCATTCTGTCCGCCAAGGAACTCGTTACCATAGTTCGGATCAGAAGCAAATTTCTCATTTACCTTCTGGTTGTTAACAAACTGCTGATTCTTTTCTACCATGTTGGAGCAAATCTCTTCATTATTTAAGAATGCATTCATGGTATCTGCTACAGCCTTCTCGTTATCTGTACCGGTTGCTGCCAGTAACCATGTACCGCCCCAGCAGAAGGTCTGCGGTCCCTGACATAATCCCCAGTCACCTTTACAGGTGTCCATTGCATTACCCATACAGAAGTTATAGTACCAAGCCGGTCCGAAGAAGCACATTGTCTTACCGGTATCTAACATCTGCTGCTGTTTCTCCTCGCCCCAGATATCATTAAGGATGGTATAGTCATTCTTGGCAAACATTTCAGCCTGATCCATCCAGCTCTGAATTGCGGAGTCAATAACAAGATTGTTGTCTTCATCTACCCATGCAGCTTCTTTATTGTTGGAGAAGGTACGATAGGTTTCTCCGTCGGAAGCAGTCATGTAATAGCCTTTTTCTTTTGCCTCGGCTGCCACCTCATTGAACTTATCCCAGGAGTCGATCTTGCTCTGTACTTCATCCGGATCATCGGTTCCAAGTACATCCTTGGCAATGGATCTACGATAGATTACACCTGCCGGGCAGCACTGGAAAGAAGTACCCTTCACAACGCCATTGTCATCCGTTGCAGCTTCTACTGTATATTTGTATGCATTTGAGAAGTCCTTCACTCCCATCTTCTCAACATCTGCTGTTGCATCGGATTTAACATATTTTACAACGTAATCTGCTTCTGCAAGGAACATATCAATCTTCTCATCATCCTTTGCATCTTCCTGATTCAATAAAGCTCTGTCAAGAGCATCCTGATATGCACCGTTCTCGTTTGGAACAATTGTCCAAACAACCTTTGCATCTCCAACATAGTACTCTCCATCATCATGCTTCTCAGCAAAGTAGGATTCAAAGAAGCCCTTGAACTCTTCGTTAAAAGTCATAATGTTAAATACTTTACCTTCTTCTTTCTTCTCGGAAGCTTCCTTCTTGTCACCACAGCCTGTAAGCGCCATAGAAAGCACCATCGTTGCAGCGAGCACACCGCTCATAACCTTCTTCATTTTCATCATGTAAAACTGCACCTCCTAATACATTATATGTTGTTGTTAATTTTCACTAAACGTTTCGCAAACCGCGTAAACGTTTTCGTTAATTTTGTTTTACCATACCCTGTTCTATTTGTCAATACATTAATTTTTTTTAATTTTTGCCTTGCAAAAGGGTATTTTTTCATGTATGCTTAAGTAAAATGTACTAAAACGTTTTCGGAAAGGAGGCCTTCCATGCAGTTTGGTCACTTTGATGATAACAACCGGGAGTATGTAATCGAACGATATGACACTCCACTGCCCTGGATTAACTACCTTGGCAGCGACGATTTCTTTACATTACTTTCCAATACGGCCGGCGGCTATTCTTTTTATAAAGATGCGAAGCTTCGTCGTATTACCCGTTATCGTTACAATAATACACCACTTGACAGTGACGGTTTTCATTTTTACATCAAAGATGAGGACCTTATTTGGAATCCGGGCTGGCAGCCGGTAAAAACCACCCTTGACAGCTACGAGTGCCGTCACGGACTGGGCTATACCGTCATCACCGGTTCCAAGAATAAAATTACTTCCAAGCAGGAGATGTACGTTCCCAAGAACGATAACATTCTCCTTACAAGAATAACTTTAAAGAATAATGACAGTAGCATTCGAAATCTTACGCTCTTCTCCTTTGTAGAGTTCTGCCTTTGGGACGCGGTGGATGATTCCACCAACTTCCAGCGGAACTTCTCCACCGGTGAGGTGGAAGTGGAGGGAAGCTTTCTCTATCATAAGACAGAATATCGGGAAAGACGAAATCACTATGCCGTCTTTTATACCAATGCAGATATTGCGGGCTTTGACACTATCCGGGATGAATTCATCGGATTATACGGCTCACCTGCTATGCCTGTTGCCGTACAGGAAGGTCACTGCAAAAATTCTGTCGCCCACGGCTGGCAACCCGTTGGTGCTCACGAAATCAGCGTAACCTTAAATCCCGGAGAAGAGAAATCTTTCATTTTCGGACTGGCTTACGTGGAAGTACCTTATGAGGAGAAATTTAGTGCTCCGGGAGTTATTAACAAAAGCTACGCCCACGCACTAACCGATCGGTATCTTACGGATGCCCAGTTTGATGCAGGCTTGCAAAAGCTTCATGCCTTCTGGGATGAACTTTTACAGGGCTTTACGGTTTCTACTCCGGATATACGACTGAATCGAATGATTAACATCTGGAATGCCTACCAGTGCATGGTTACCTTTAACATGTCCCGTTCCGCTTCCTACTTTGAATCCGGAATCGGTCGTGGTATGGGCTTTCGGGATTCCTGCCAGGATCTCCTTGGTTTCGTGCACATGATTCCGGAAAAAGCAAGAATCCGAATTTTGGATATTGCCGCCACCCAGAAAGAGGACGGTGGTGCTTATCACCAGTACCAGCCTCTTACCAAGAAGGGCAATTCCGACATCGGCGGTGGATTTAACGACGACCCACTTTGGCTTATTGCTGCGGTTTCCGCCTACTTGAAGGAAACCGGAGATTTTGATATTTTAAAGGAACAGGTGGACTTCGATAACAATTCTTCCCGAAAGGCTCCACTTTTGGAGCACTTGCGAAGAAGTTTCCAGTATACCCTTCGTAATTTGGGTCCCCACAAGCTTCCCCTCATCGGACGAGCTGATTGGAACGACTGCCTGAACTTAAACTGTTTTTCCAAACAGCCGGGAGAACCCTTCCAGATTACCGGTCCGAGTGAAGGTCCCGTTGCGGAATCCGTCTTTATCGCAGGTATGTTTGTAAAATACGGACGGGAATACGCTGAAATTTTGAAGCACCTTGGATTAACGGAAGAGTCACAAGCAGCTCTTAAGGCAGTTTCTGCTATGACGGATGCGGTTATAACCGCAGGCTGGGACGGCGAATGGTTCTTACGTGCCTACGATGCCTTCGGCGAGAAAGTAGGTTCCAAGGAATGTACAGAGGGACAGATTTATATCGAGCCCCAGGGCATGTGCGTTATGGCGGGCATTGGCGTTGAGAATGGATTTGCCGAACGCGCACTAAACTCCGTGAAAGAACGGCTGGATACGAAGTACGGCATTGTGATTTTAAATCCACCCTACACCAGCTATCAGGTGAACTTAGGCGAGATTAGCTCTTATCCTCCGGGATATAAAGAAAACGCCGGCATTTTCTGTCACAATAATCCCTGGATTATTTTTGCGGAAACCATGCTGGGTCATGGCGATCGTGCCATGGAATTATATAAAAAAACCTGCCCGGCATTCCTGGAAGAAATTTCAGAAATTCATCGGACAGAACCCTATGTATATTGCCAAATGATTGCAGGAAAGGATGCCCCATCCTTTGGAGAAGGCAAAAACTCCTGGCTTACGGGAACGGCAGCCTGGACTTTTGCCACCTTATCCCAGGCAATCTTAGGTATTCAACCGGAATACGACGGTCTGCTTATTGATCCCTGTATTCCGAAAGACATGGATGGCTTCACGGTAGAGCGCCGTTACAGAAACTGTCTGTACCGCATAACCGTTAAGAATCCGAACCATGTGGAAAAAGGTGTTGCCAAATTACTGGTTAACGGAAAAGAATCCCCCGTTGCTCCTATTCCACCAACAGACTCTGTGATGGATGTAGAAGTAATTTTAGGATAAAATCCCTCCCTTAATTTTTTACATAAGTAAAGCGAGTAGGATCCCCGCCTACTCGCTTTATTTGTATCATTTACATTCTACCGCTTTTTATGATTTCATCCCGGATGACATCCATACGCTCATCTGTAAATCCGAAGTCCATCTGGCGATAGCTCCAAAGGGCATGTCCGATTTTGTGCTTGTTTAAAACCGCATGAATATCCTTGTACCATTTCAGGGTACTTTCCAAATCCGCTTTGTCAATTACACCGTATTCTCCGCAATAAAGAGGCACATCAAATTTTTCTGCAGTTTCGATTGCCTCCTGAAACAGTTTCTCAAAAAAGTTAGTATCGATGGTTTCCCCATCGGCAAAACCGGCAAACATCTCTTCATCGCTCATAATTTCTTTATGTTTTTCCTTCAGAAGACCATAGCTTTCCGGATAGGACATAACAAGATCGGAGGGCATTCCCTTTTGCCAATGTGCTCTCTGATGGGTAAACACCTGAGGATCATAGCAATGAAAGCTAAGGACGGTATTCTCATCAAAGGGGCCCTGCAAATCTTTTACGGAACGCACGCTGTTATACCAATAGCTTCCGATAAGAATTTTTACATCCGGGCAGGTTTTCCGCACTCTTTTGATTCCTTCCCGATAAATGGTAACCCAGGACTCCAGATAGTCTTTATCCGTCACCTCGTTTAAAAGCTCAAACATCACATGGTCGGAATACTTTCCGAACCGTTTTGCCAGTTCTTCCCACAGTCTGAAGAAAATGTCCTGATACCGGGCAGAAGTAAAAAATCCCGCCTCATTTTCCCCTTCATCAAAGGAATATCCCAAGGTCTTATGAAGATCCAGCACCATATTAAGATTGTGGCTTTCGCACCACTTTATTACCTTTTCAATGCGGTTAAAGCCATCTTCAATAAAGGTTCCGTCCTCTTTTATCACAATATTGTAATCCACCGGGAGCCGTACATGATCGAAGCCCCAGCTTTTTATAATTTCAAAATCCTCTTCTTTTACAAAATTATCCAAACGCTCTTTGGAATAATCGCACTGGGAATACCAGCCTCCCAGATTCACGCCCTGCTTGTATCCTGCTAATTCTCTCAACCGTACATCCTCCTATTTCCTAGTAGTTATAGTATACTTTTCCCGGTTCTCGGTACATACGCTCATTACCATGCCAAAAAGTTACATTTTTCTATTAAAGCAGGCATTCTCTCGGTCTATAGAATCTGCGCACTACCCAAAAGTTACACAACCCATCGAAAACCAATGAAAAATGTAACTTTTCAGCATGGTGAGCCTCATATATACCGAGAACCCTTGCTTCAATGGACGATATTGTAACTTTTAGACCGGTTCTCTTATATATATGCCGAGTCCAGACGGATTCGATTACTTCTGTGAAGCACAACGCCTCCGGCACTTACTTTATTCTTCTTCCATCAAATACATCCTAGAACAAAAGTCCTGGAAGTACCGTACTTCCTCGTTGTAACCGGTGCCTCCGAAAGCCTGCTTTAAGCGGACACCTTCCATCAGATTAGCGCCGAAGGTATGGTAGTCCTCCTGCTCTCCCGGCATGGTAACGAATTTCGCCACCATATTGTGCACCAGAGAATCCTGTTTGATGTGGATTGGTGCCACCATATTTACCAAATCCCCAAAGCCTTTGATGTTGTAACGACATGCCTCATTGTAGAAGTGGTATCGCACATCCGGGTTAAGTCCCTTGGGGTAAAAGCAATGGCTCTGAGCATTGGGCTCTACCAGTTCCTGTAAAATCATACCCACTGCCTTTTTCTTATCGGAGCTGACACAGGTCCACTCATGGATATTCCCGTTACTTCCCCGATAGAAATCTCCAAACTGCAATACTTCCCGCCATTCCTTGTAAAGGGCAATTTGCTTGCGAATTTCTTCCAGTTCTTCTTTCTTTGCATCGCAAAGGTTACATTCGTATCCCAGCACGCCAAAGGCTGCCACATTAAAACGGCTGGCAAGGGGGGTGCTACGTAACGTCTGATGATTCGGGCAGGCAGAAACATGGGCTCCCACTGTATTTAAAGGATAGCCATAGCTGTAGGAAGTTTGCATTTTTACTCTGCAGATGGCATCCGTGTTATCACTTCCCCATATCTGCGGAAAATAGCACAACATGCCCAAGTCAAAGCGATTGCCTCCGGAAGCACATCCTTCAAAAAGGATGTCCGGGAACCGCTTGGTCAACTCCTCCATCACCGCATAAAAGCCCAGCACATAATCATGGGTCGTCTGTCCCTGATTCTTTTCGGAAGGAGAATAACAATCCGAAAGAATCCGGTTCATATCCCACTTCACATACGAAATCTTTGCGCTGGAGAAAAGGTTACTCATGCTCTCAATAATGTAGTCCCGCACTTCTTTATTGCAGAAATCCAAAATCCTCTGATTCCGTCCCTCGCTGTGATTCTTTCCGGGAATGGCAAGGCACCAGTCCGGATGGGAACGATACAAATCGCTATCCACATTCACCATTTCCGGCTCCACCCAGATACCGAAATCCATGCCAAGACCGGTTATTTTATCCGCAAGGCCTTTTACGCCACCGGGAAGTTTCTTTCGATTCTCTGTCCAGTCTCCCAAACCTTTGGTATCGTTATCTCTGTTTCCGAACCACCCGTCATCCATAACGAAAAGCTCTACGCCCACGTCCTTGCCGGCTTTGGCAAGTTTTAAAAGTTTGGACTCACTGATATCAAAATACATGGCTTCCCAGCTGTTTAAAAGTACCGGTCTTGCCTTTTTCTGCCAGATTCCCCGGACAATATGCTCTTTTACAAAATGATGGAGATTCTGACTTAAACCATTGAATCCCTCTTTGCTATAGCTCAAAACCGCCTCCGGGGAAGTAAACTCCGCCCCCGGATCCAGAGTATAAGAAAACTGAGTCGGATTAATTCCACTCACAAATCGGGTCTTGTGGTATCCGTTTACCTCTGCCGCCTCATAATGATTGCCACTATAAACGAGATTCATACCATAGCATACCCCTACATCCTCGGTGGTTTCCTTCGGTGCCAGCATCACAAAGGGATTGGCACGATTAGAGGAAGTTCCTGTGAGAGAAGAATTCACGAATTTTCCGCCGGAAAGGGGTGTTTCATAGTGATTCATTTCCCTTGCCCAGCTTCCCCCAAAGGAGTGAATCACCAAATCATCCCGGTCAAAATCCACCTGGGCACTCATTAGGCGTTTTAAAGTCAGCTGCTCCTTGGTGGTATTTTTCAAAATTGCATACCGGGTAATCACATCCGTCTCTTCGAAAACGCTGTAATGCAATTCTAAAATTTCCCCATAATTACGGTCCTTTAAGGTAATCACCAACTCACCGCCGGTGGCTCCGTAAGCGGAAGGCATTCCCTTCAGAGGAGCTTTCTCCTCCCGAATCTCGCTTTTATCATACACAAAATCGCAGGTCATACTGCCATCTACACGAACCACTTCCACAAAGGGCTCCCGGATGTCTCCCTTCCCCAAGGCAGACATTTCCAAGCGCATATCCTCCAGAGTGTACTCCAGATGTTCCTGATCATACACCACACTGTTGCCCGGCTGAAAAGCGTGTTTCTCCCGCAGACAGTCCGCATCCTCTTTACTCTCAATCCGAAGCTTTCCACCATAATGCAGATGCTCCAACTGCCCGGTGGGTAAAAGGGCAAAAGCGTAGGTGGTGTGAGCCGTATCTAAAACCCATAAATTATCAAATTGACGTATCATAAAACCCTCCATCGTATTTTCTCGTATTGTATGACGGATATATTCCTACGTGGGAGCGCTCTCGCTCCATTCCAGATGTAACGGTACATAACCTCCCGCAGACGCGCTCCGCCGGAGCTTCCCGCGGGAGCTAAGTACCGACATCTGCAAAAGTCCCACTTTAGGAATATATCCCTCACACAATGCCAAGGAAATATTTTTCCGTTGATAGCTATCCATTTTTACTGAATCGGAAACCGTACATAGTTTTCATAAAGTGATACGTTGCGCGCCACATTCTTCCAATGTGGGACTTCAGGCGCATGTCGGTACTTAGGCACCGTATTTCAGGTGCCTTATGCACCGTTACATCGCCGTGGAGCGCAAGCGCTCCCACATGGGAGAATGCGGTGCACAACGAAGCACCTACAAAAACTATCTACGTTTTTCCAGCTCAGCAGAAATCTCACCCAGCTTATCATCCGTTAAAATATAGCGTTTCTTGAATACAAACCATCCAATTATCAACAGCACCATGGGGATTATCACCATGCTCATACGGAATCCGATACGGGTGCTCTGGGACAATACCGCCTTTACATTTTCGTCGGAGCTGATGTGGAAGATTCCCAGAATCATGGAGGCTCCCCAGGCTGCAATACCGGAGGCCAGCTTCACAACGAAGGTCTGCATGGAAAAGATCACAGACTCATCGCGACGATTGTTTTTATACTCACCGTAATCCACGGAGTTTGCCAGGAACACCGTAATCAATACATTCATAAGACCCACAGATCCCATAATCAGAAATGCGGGAATCAACAGGAAGTATACGTTGCTTACTCCTGCAAAACACTCTACCATAAGGCTGATATACCCCAGCAAAGCCATGCCGATGCTCACATGGAAAATCTGCATGCAGTTAAAAAGTTTCCGTAAAACCGGGAATAAAATCATCATGGCAAGAATCTGGAAACCGCCGCCGAAAATATTAAAGGTGGTGTAGTTATCCTGCCATTTTGCAGCGCTCAAAATCGAGAAATCATACTTGAAGAAGTAGATTACCAGATTGGAGGTTACATATACTGCTGTATTAATGAGTACAATGGCAATTACCATGGTCATGGCCTGGTCGTTGGACAAAAGGGCGGAAAACATCTCTTTTACAGAGGTAGACTGCAGGTCTACGTTTGATTTTTCCTTAATGGCAAGGCAGGTGATCACAATAAATACCACGAACAAAATGGCAACTCCCAGGGCAAAATACTGATAACCGATGCGCTCAATTTCCATCTTGCTGCTGCCGTGCATCATTTCGCCAAGGGCGGCTACCGCTTTTACCGTAATAATGGTAATAATGGCGGAGCCCACACCGGCACAGGAACGAGCCATGGCAGAAACACCTTCACGCTCTTTTCCCACTTCCGTAAAAGACGGAATCATGGACCAGAAAGGAATGTCCATCATGGTATAGGTTACGCCCCATAAAATGTAGGTTACTGCAGCGTATGCCACCATTCCGCTTCCATCAAGAGCCGGCGGCGCTGCAAACATCAGATACAAAACAACTGCATTGGTCAGAGTTCCGATTAATAACCAGGGACGGAATTTTCCGAAGCGGGTTTTGGTTTTTGCCACCAAAACTCCCATAATCGGGTCATTAAATGCGTCAAATACACGGGCAACCAAAAGAATAATTCCCATTGCCCAGGGGCTGACCCCCATAATATCCTGATAGTAATACAGGATGTAGGTTGCCGATAACATGTAAACCATGTCTTTTCCCACGGCGCCAATGCCGTAAGCTACTTTTTCTTTTGCAGATAAACTTTTGCGTTCCATTTTCTCCTCCTATTTTTCACCCATGGCAAGCTTAACCACTTTATAAGCCCCATCGTAAATTCCCAGTTTTTTATTTTCCACAATGCTGTCGCACATCTGTGAAAGCATTGTTTCGTCCTTCATGAACAGTTTAATCATCTGAATGGTGTGGGCATTGTCCCGACATTCCAATGTTCCGTCCCCAATCTCTGCTGAATGAATGGCCCCCCACATCTCATGCTTTCCAACTCTTTTGATGAAAAGTTTTGGCACCGGGTAAAAAGCAAGTTCGCTTGGTTTTGTCACCAGCACATCACAGCTTCTCATCAGTAAGTTTGTAGCGTAAACCGCTTCAAAAATATTTTTGTGATAAAAGCCGTGAATGCCTGTTACCTCGGTTTCCGGCAAAAGCGCTTTTGCCGCAAAGTCTTCTGTATCCTTCCAATTGTCAAAATGCTCGGTGGAAAGATTTTTCAACTCCGGAATTTCTTTTAAAAGCTCATCCCATACATTCTTATAATCGCCCACATTTACATAAAGGGCTGCCTTTTTATTCTGAATGTGGGGGATCAGATACCGAATGATGGCGGAAAAGATTTCCCTCTGGGCTCCGGCACCACCGATGGTTAATAAAAACCGCATGGGCGCCCCTTCTTTTTTCCGTCTCATTCTGGCTTCGCAATCCGTCTCGATGTTTTCCACCAGCTCGTGGTCGATGTAGTGTCCGGTATATACCAGACTGTCTGTTGGCATTTCCTGACAAACTTCCTTTTTATTCATACCGTTTAAAATCCGGTATCCCATGTAAGCATTTTTACACTGGATGGTATGGACACTACCTTCGGACAAATGCAGGGCCATGGGCCAGTTGTCCGGAATGGCGTTGACTACCCGCTGCATTCCTGCGTGAACTGCTGCCTGAGCCGGCCATACGTGGGTTCCGATTACCGGTATATCCTTGGGCACTTTTTTGTAAACCGTTGCCATAAGCTCCGCATTTTTCTGATCGGAGGCGTTATAGGATAATGCCCGGAAGCCTTCATAATTTAGGGGTTCCCATACCAGTCGGTTAAAAATGGGATTTTTGGACAACCTGGAACCCAAGGAATACAACTCGTTCTGTGCACTGATTACCTTGGTACAGGTGGTATCCGGGAAACCGTTTAAATCCATCCAGTAAGGGGTATATCCCAACGCTTTGGCGGCTGATGCCATGGCCATGGAAATACGGTAATGGCCGAAGCCCATTCGGATGTTTCCAACGATAATCCCTTTTTCCCTGTCAAAACCGTTTTCATCCGTAACCCCTTCCCCCTTTAGAGACTCCTTTCCAACATAGACGTTGTAAACCCCTAGGCTGTCTCCGATGTAGGGATTCTTCTGAATGGACAGGGTATAATCCACGTTGCTGTCGTCCCCGAATTTCCGGGCGTTTTTGGCTTTGGTTTTCACCGCTTTATTGTAAACCTTATTGCTCATTCGGTTTCCGAAAATCTCTCTTGATCGATCTGCCATTTTCACACCTCACATTCTTTTTTATCGCATTGTACGGTAAAGGAAAGAATCTTCTCCCCAAGCTGTTTATTGTATATCCGCAAGGTCCCCTTTCCGCTTTTACCTGTGCTTTTTACATACACGCCGGTGGCTCCGCCGGAAAGAGAAATCTGTTCCTCCCCAATAATTTCAATGTCGCCTTCTGCACTCACCATCAGAGGTTCGTTACAGAAAAATACCTGGTTGCCGTTTTGATCCACACTTAAAATCTGTACTGCCGCCACATCGTAGCTGTTTTTCTCAACCAAATCCGTATGGCTTGCCGTAACCTGTAAGTTTATGGATTTTACCGGCTCTTTTACCAGTGTCTTTACTACCTTGCCATCTTTAATGGCCTCAAACCGGTAACTGGTGGCAGCTCCGCCCCAATCTCCGATGTAGCGATTATACAAAACCACCGCATCTTCCATCTTCATGTGGTAGATGGTAAGGCACTGCAATGCCTTCCAGATAATGCCCGGCGGATAAGGACCGTAGCCGTGAAGGGCTGTGTAGTTTAAGGCATCCTTTATAATATCCGCCTGATGCTTGGTAAAAGGCTCCTTTTCATGTATCTGGTTTCCGATGAAATCATCAATGACTAAGGGCCCGTGTTTCACATGCTTGAAAGGACTGTCCTGCGCCTTATATTCTTTTATAAAAATGTCGTTTTTGTACATCCGCACACTGTCGGCGTTGGTATAGATATAGGTAGTTCCCCGGTTACTTGCGGGATGCTCCCCGATGTCCATGGAAGAGCTTAACTCCAATATCGGTACCTCCTGCTGCTGGCAGGCGTACATCTTTGCTGCCGGCTTTTCATTTCTGAACATATCCATAACGCCGTGGTAGCAAATCCGGTCGCCGCTTCCGAAGTCCTTGTGAGTATTGTAATCAAACATACACCAGCCGAAGCTTCCAGCGATATCTTCCTGGGCAGCTACCGCATCCAATACCCGAATATGCCGTAACGCATGCTCTCTTCGTACCTCTTCCTTATCAAACATTTTGGTAGGATACATGTGTCCGTTGTACTCGGAAATCAGATATCCCTTCTTCATGTCGGAGGTTACTTTTTTCTTGGGCTGACACCCCTCATTTTTGCCGCTGTGGACAAAATCGTTATAGGTATACACATCCTCTAAAAGCTGACTTTTGGCATGGGCACGTACTCCGCCGGTGGGGCGGCTGTCATCCAGTTCATGAGCCACCTTGTTGGTACGTTTGTAAAACTCTTCATCATCCTGTGACTCGTTAATCCGGACTCCCCAAAGAATAATGGATGGATGATTCCGATACTGCTTCACCATTTCTTCCGTATTCCGGATAGCCTGGATTTTCCATTCCTCATCCCCGATGTGCTGCCATCCCGGAATCTCGGTAAACACCAAAAGGCCGATTTCATCACACCTGTCTAAAAAGTGCTGCGACTGCGGGTAGTGGCTGGTTCGTACTGCATTTAATCCCAGCTCTTTTTTCAAAAGATCTGCATCCAGTTTCTGCATGCTTTCCGGCATGGCATACCCTACGTAAGGGTAGCTTTGGTGCCGGTTTAAACCCCGCAGTTTTATCTTTTTCCCATTTAAGTAAAAACCGTCTGCCTGAAAAGCAATTTTCCGAAAACCGGTTTTCACAATGTAATCTTCTTTATTTTCCGTTATCATGGCACGGATAGGATACAATCTGGGATTTTCTATATCCCAAAGTTTCTTATTTTCCACCTTCATCCTTGCTTTGTAAACAGTCTGTTTCTCACCTATAGACAGGGTGCAGATGCACTCTTCATGCTCTCCATCTTTAATAAAAAAGGTGATGGCCCCTTCCGTTGCCGGTTTCGACAAGGACACTTCTGCTTCTAACTCTATGGCATGCTCCCGCATATCCACCTTTTTGGTTTTTACGAACATATCCGTGATGTGGAGTTTTTCTTTTACCTCCAAATACACATCCCGATAGATGCCGCCATAGGTCATATAGTCCACCACGTAGCCAAAGGGTGGAACATTCAGGCTTTCCCGGCTGTCCACTTTTACAAGAATCCGATTCTCCTTACCATAGTGCAGTTCTTCCGAAAGGTCTACGGTAAAAGCGGTATAACCGCAGGAATGCACCATCAGCAATTTTCCGTTTACATATACGCTTGCTTCATGGGCTACACCTTCAAAGGTCAAGGTCACGCTTTTGCCCTCCCATTCTTTGGGCGCCGCCAGACTACGGGCATATACGCTAACCATCTGGTAACTTTCCTCGTCAAAATAATGAAGAGGCAGTTCCTTCACGGTATGGGGCAGTCGAACCGGTTTCAGTGCTTTTAACCCCTTTCCGGCAATCATGCCTTCCGTAAACTCTTCGCCGAATTGCCAACCTTCATTCAGATATACTCGTTTCATACTCTCCTCCTGGTTTGCAATCCCTTGTTATGCGCGGATTCCGTCTACCAAAATATCTACAACCTCCCGAAGTGCGTCTGCGTAAGTAATGTTGTTGCGAACCAGTACATCCCGCTTAAAAAACTGCTCCAAAGTTGCTTCAAATACGGTTTTAAAAAGTGCCACATTGATAGGGCGAATCACCCCTTCTTTCATGCCCCGTTCCAGTAATTCGATGGTATTTTCCCATCCGTTTTCCAGACGGTTCTCCACGGCTTCGTAAATCTCCGGATACTTCTCCCGTAATTCGTATAACAGAGAAAAATTCACATCGCTGTAGCTTTCCGGCAATACCCCAAGAATCCCTCTTAATTTCTCCACCGTAGAAAGCTGGTCATTCTGCAATACCTTCTCTTCGCTGCGCTTGATGCCGTCAAAGCAGTAGCTCACCATTTCCATAAACAAAGACTGTTTATCTTCGAACAGTACATAAATAGTTTTCTTGCTCATGGAAACTTCTGCCGCAATGTCATCCATAGTAAATTTCAATCCTTTTTCATTGAAAACACGGATTGTTGCGTCTAAAACCTTTTCCTTTGCTACTTTAATCTCTTCATTTGTCTTCAACTCATCCCACCGGTTTCCTTTCGTTAAGGAAACCTCTCTCCTTATCCTAGTTTCCTTCATTGTAGCACGGAATGGAAACTGGTGGCAAGAAACCAGTTTCACAAACAGCGTTTCCTGTTTTTGTGCAATTTGCCATACCGGACTTGTCTCCCTTACGCCTTTGTGCTATCATATATACAGAACAAACGTTTGCGCGGAGGTTTTGCAGTGTATATCGCCATCGATTTGAAATCCTTTTATGCCTCGGTAGAATGCCGGGATAAGAAGTTAGACCCCTTAACCACCCTTTTAGTGGTGGCGGATAAGAGCCGGACAGAGAAGACCATCTGCCTGGCTGTTTCCCCCGCCCTAAAGGCTTACGGGATTCCCGGCCGTGCCAGGCTTTTTGAAGTGATACAGCGTGTAAAGGAAGTAAATTTGGAACGATTGCGTCATGCTCCCGGCGGCATTTTTACCGGCAAAAGTGCAGATGCCAAAGAACTTGCCGCCCATCCGGAATATGAGCTGGACTTCCACATTGCCACTCCAAGAATGGCTCGCTATATTGAAGTCAGTGCCGAGATTTATCAAATCTACCTGCACTACATCTCCCCGGAAGATATTCACACCTACTCTATTGACGAGGTTTTTATGGATGTGAGCCATTACCACACCCTGTATCAGATGGGCGCGGAAGAACTTGCCCGAAAGATGATTCAGCACGTTCTGGACAGGACCCGCATTACCGCCACCGCCGGCATTGGGACGAACCTTTATCTTGCCAAAGTGGCTATGGATATCATGGCGAAGCATACGGAAGCTGATGAGAATGGCGTACGAATTGCTTTTTTAGATGAGCAGACCTATAAAGAGAAATTATGGAGTCACCAACCCATTACAGATTTTTGGCGGGTGGGCCGAGGCTATCGTGACCGCCTTAAAAGTGTGGGCCTTTACACCATGGGAGACATCGCCCGGTGTTCTTTGGGTTCGGAAAATGATTTTTACAATCCGGAGCTTTTATATAAACTGTTTGGTGTTAATGCAGAACTTTTAATCGATCACGCTTGGGGCGTGGAGCCTGCCACCATGGCAGATATTAAAGCATACAAACCGGAAAACAACAGCTTAAGCAGTGGTCAGGTTTTATCAGAGCCATATACTACCGAAGCCGCCCGGTTGATTGTACATGAAATGATTGACGACATGTCCCTTGCCCTGGTGGCAAAGCATCTTCTGACAGACCAGGTTGTGCTGCATGTGGGCTATGATCGAATGAGTTTGGCGAACAGAGGCGCCTCTATACATGGGGCAACTGTCAACCGGGTTGCCGGTCTGCAAGGTGGCGCCCCCACCGCGGAAGTTAAAACGGATTTCTATGGTCGGAAGGTTCCCAAGTCCGCCCACGGTTCCGCCTCCTTGAAGAAGCAGACCTCCTCTACGAAAGAATTAACAGATGCCTGCCTTTCCCTCTATGACGAGATTATCAATCCCGCTTATTACGTGCGACGAATCACCATATCCGTGAATCACGTAGTCGAGGAAGGCAGTGCGAAGGATGTGCGAAATTATGAGCAAGTATCCTTGTTTGATTTGATGGGGACGGATGCCGGCAGCGCAGAGGCGTCCCCCGATACCGCGGGTACCCGGGCTTCTCAGGCCTCTGCCACCTCGCAACCGGATTTCTCGGAAAAGGAGCGCAAGCTTCAAGAAGCCATGCTTTCCGTGAAGGACCGCTACGGTAAGAATGCCATGTTAAAGGGAATGAATTTGCAGGAAGGGGCCACTGCCCGCAGTAGAAATGAACAGATTGGAGGACATAAGGCATGAGCTTTTATAAGAAGAATGATGATTACAGGGACATTTTACATCTGTCCCGCCCAGAAATAAAAGGGCATCCCAAAATGGATGCCCTGTCTCGTGCCGCCCAGTTTTCTCCTTTTGCCGCCCTTACGGGATTTGATGATGCCATCGAAGAAACAGCAGAAGAATGGAGGGAAGGAACACTTCGGTAGGTTGCCTCCGGAAACCACCTTTTTTCATAGAGTCTCCGTATTTCATCACTTTCCTATAAAATTACTCTGCCACAAATTTCAGTCCATTCTGAATTGCGAAGGCTTCTGCCGCACTTCCGGATTTACCGTGAAGTTCGAAGTCTTCGGTATGAACACAATAACCGTAGCTTTTCTCAAGTCGCATTACAACGGTCGGAGTGCCATCCCAATTTGCGTACTCTAAAGCACCTGCTTTTGCAAATTCTTCATCCCTGTATTGGTTGTAATACTTCCACGCCAGATTCGCAACTTCTTCATTGTATCCTGCATCTTCCGAAACATTTAACTCCTTCAATGCCTGATCATGGAAATAATAATAATCGTGTTCTAAATCTTCTTGCCAGAATTTCATAAATCCAAAGGCCAAAGGTCCAATGTTTGTTACCGATGACGGAACGGTAAGCTTCTTAATTGGATTATCATAAAAGGCTGCTTCACCAATGCTCTTAACAGTATTGGGAATAACCACCTTGCTAATTCGAGAATATACTCTACGTACATCCCCTATGCTATCATCCCAATATACCTTGGTACCTTCGCAGGCATAGTCTGCAATCTTGGTAGTACCTTTCTTAATAACGACACCTTCCGGATTGCCGTTGGTTCCAACGAAGGTGGTGCCAACATACACATTATCTCCCTGCTTAGAGAACCATCTGGTTTCCTTTAAGGCCATTCCGCTAACCTTTTTAATATTCTTTACGTTGATGGTTGCTAAGCTTCCGCAATTGTAAAAGGCCTTGTAAGCCAAAGTTGTTACACCGGAAGGCAACTTCACGGAAGTAAGTGCCGAATTTTCAAAAGCAGAATCCGGAATCTCTTTTAAGTTCTTGCTAAGCGTAATTTTCCGAAGTGCAAAGGTGGATAAAAATGCCTCCCGTCCCAGTTTTGTAACAGAATCCGGCATCGTAAAGGATGTCAAGCCGGTATAATAAAAGGCACAGTCACCAATGTTCTTTACTTTCTTACCTAAGGTAATTTTAGTCATATTTTCGCAACCTGCAAAGGCGGAACCTTCAATGGTGGTAACGGAATCCGGAAGTGTAACGGATTTCAAATTGCTATTCCATGCAAAAGCTCCGATTCCGATTCCGGAAACCGGCTTTTTCCCAAGCTTTTTCGGAACTGTCAGCTTTGTAGCCGTTCCTGTATATCCCACAATGGTAGCCTTACCTTTGGAAATTACATACTGAAATCCCTTTTGGGTGCGAATCTTTCCTGCATAATCCGAGTCTCTCTTTGTCAACGCCTCTTTGTTAACATGGGCAGTCAGATATTTGGACATATCCGACTCTTTCTTCTGGCCGGTTGCTGCAACACCTGTTAAGGGACAGCAAATGGTGATTCCCATAATCAGCGCCAAGGCTGTAGATAGCACTTTGATACCTATTCTTCTCATAAAACCCTCCTTGTTATAAGATACTATAAAATGATTGTAGCACGTCACAGATTGCCTGGGGTATCATTCACATTTTTTTCACAAAATCATTCCCCGTAAACCAAATACTTATCCGCTTTTATCATGGTTCGATATTCCTCCGGAAGTGTCAACGGCGGCACATCCTTAATGCGAAAACCCAGCTTCGAGGTTCGTTTTTTCAAAAGCGAAAGTTCTTTGGGTACCTCTGCCATGTATTCATAGGCCAACGCCGCTTCCTCCAACTGCCCCGCCTTTTCATATTCCTGCACCATTCTGTCCAATAACGTAAGATAATGAAGACGGAATGCCTCGTCATAAGGACGGGCTTCTATAGCTTTCTTCTGGTAGTAGATAAAGTGGTCAAAATCGCCTTCCTCACACGCGGAAAAAGCCAACGCCTCGTAGGCGGTAGCATCATGAGCATTTCTTTTTAGAATTCTTTCTGCCAATCGACCAGCCTTACTCACATCCGTAATTTCTGCAATTTCCCGCTCCAACGCCGGAGTGTACCCGGGATATAACTTTATGGCAGTTTGGTCATCTCCCAGATTATAAAAAGCGTCCGCCATGCCAAGCCATACCGCTCCGATAATAATTGCGCATCCAAGAACGCAGAGAAGCCCCCGCGCCGGAATCGACAGCTTCCGAATTGCCATCTGCTCCGAACCGGAAAAATCCCCTGCCGAAGTCTTATCACCACCGGTCAAACCATCCATCAGGCAAACAAAAATCATGCCAACGCTCAAAAACTGCATATCATAATCCACCAGCAAATGCAGGCAAAGCATGGCAAGCATCAGCTTTCTACCGGCATCTCCGCCTTTTTGAAATCCCCCGGATTTCAAAAGCTGATAAATCCACAATCCCACAATCGCCAACGCCGGAAGAATTCCGATATCCAACGCCAGCTGCAAATATTCATTATGAACATGGGTAACCGCATACACGCCGGTCTGATAACTGCCCTGCAAATAATAATAGCCATAGTACCCAAGACCCAAGGGGTGACTACCCAGAATCTTAAAAGCATCCAGGTCATACAACAACCTTCCCCAAAGGGTGCTTGAAGAAAAAACACCTGCAAACATTCCCCGTCGCCAGCCCATGATGACAAAAACAAGTACCGTAGCACCTAATCCCAAACCTGCTGTCAAACTTTGTTTTTTATCCCCGGCCACTTTTTTCTTCCACAAAATAACCGAACCCATGATTAGCGTAAGCACCGTTAATCCATAGACGCCTCGGCTTCTGGTACAAACCACACCCACCATGCAAAGGTAGCTGCAAAGAAGGTCCAACCGTTTTCCACCTTTTGCAAAAAAACGATTCGTTCCTTCAATATATCCTAACAGCAGAAAAATCCCCAAGGTGTTGGGATACTGAAAGCTTCCTGCCAAACGTCCCGCCACAGAAATATAGTTTGGAAAAAGATCTGCCAGCATCAGAATTACCGACAACACCGTCATTACGCTTCCCACGTAGGGCAGGCTTCCAAGGATTCTCTCTCCTGCCGGTTCTTCGCACTGCCATAAACAGAGTAGAAATAAAAACAGACCGATGGCGCGTATGGCACCAAACCAGGCCAATCCCTTATCAATACTCCAAATGGGAACCAGACAATACATGCCTGTCAAAAGCGCCATTCCCCATAAAAAAGGCGTGTTTTTCACACAGACCTTCTTTTTCCGAAGGATTCTCTCTACAAGAAGCACCGCCTCCAAAACGCAGGCTCCTGCCTGAGCGTATGAAAAATATCCTCCTCCCGGGAGTAACAGGAGCAAAAACAATCCCATCAGACTATAACAATACATTTCGTTTTTCCTTTCCAGCCACGAAGTTATTCTCAGAATAGTATATCACATAAGAAAAGATCACTCCATTGGTTTCTGCATTCTTATAAAACACAGACCCTCAACAGAGCGATCTTTCTTATTCGTATATCCTTCGCTTCGTAACGCTTATTCCGCTACGAAGGTGAATCCATACTGTTTCGCATAAGTTTCAGCCGCACTTCCGGCCTGTCCTTTGATTACAAAATCCTTTACCGGAACACAAACGCCGTAACATACGGTAGTCCTAATAGCCGGATTCTCCTCCGCTCTAAAGTCATAGGTTTTGGCTCCTAAACGTACTTTTTCACTTTCTTCGTATTCTTCGTACGCTTTCCATGCAGCTTCCCATGCAACTTCTTCAGCATCGTAGTCTTCCTCTTCGTAGTCTTCCTCTTCGTAGTCTTCCTCGTCCTCATAGTATTCGTCAGACTCCTCTTCGTCGTAATCGGATTCATCTGCTCTACGTTTGCTCTGTGCTGTCTTCTGCTTTTCAAGCTCAAGATTATAGAAGTAATTCACATCATACTCTAACTGATTGTCAAACTTCACAAATCCAATGGATAATGGTGCCAACTTGGTTACCGATGCCGGAATGGTAATTTCCTTAACCGGTACATTATAGAAGGCTGCCTCACCAATATAGGTTACGCCCTCCGGAATTACTACCTTCTGCAGCTTTGACGTGCCTTCCAATAATCCATAATCTGAATAATCACAGGCAAAATCTGCAATTTTGGTGGTTCCCGGTTTAATTGTAAGGCTTTCCGGGTTACCACTGATTCCTAAGAATGTTGTTCCCACATAAGCTCCCGTCTTCTGTTTTTCAAACCACTTGGTTTGGCGAAGTGACGTTCCATCAGCCTCTTTGACTTTATCCAAATTGATTTTTGACAGGTTGGTACAGCAATAAAAAGCGCGATAAGCCAATGTGGTTACCGTAGAGGGAAGACTTACCTTGGATAGCTCCCAATTATACGCCATTACATAGCTTTCCATTTTCTTTACTTTGCCAGCCACCTGAAGTTTCTTAACGTTACAGCGTTCAAAGGCCCTTTCCCCTATTTTTGTGACTTTGTTTCCCAACTTCACACTCGTAAGGTTATAACAGCAGCGAAATGCGCCCTCCTGAATCTCCGTCACGGTCTTCGGTATCGTAACACTTTTCAGCTTGTCGTTATCATCGAACGCATATTTTCCGATTTTGGTAACGGTTTTGTTACCCAGCTTCGCCGGAATAGCAAGCTTCTTGCTCTTTCCGGTATAACCGGTAATGGTGGCCTTTCCCCCGGAAACCTTATACTTGAATCCGTTTTTCTTGTAGGTCTTGGCTCTCGCCATTGTCATTTTTCCCAATGCCTGCTGATTTACCTTTGCAGTAAGGTACTTTGCCATAGTGGTATCTTTTTTCTCGGAAGATGCGGCATTTGCAGCAACCGGAGAACATAAAGATATGCCCATAATTAAGGCCAGCGCTACTGAGAACGCCTTTTTACTTGTTTGATTTCTCATAACAACCTCCTTTTATTTTTTACAACATCCTAATTGTAACACTCTGCACACTATTTTACAATCTTATAGTACTCATTTGCAGTCAGTTTATAAACCACCATATATATCAGTGCGAAAACACAAAATCCCATGGCAGAGGTTTTTGCCAGCAGAATGTGATTGGTTACTCCCATCAGCAATACAATTTTTTCCACCAGCGGAAAAGCAAAGGTTAAATGTACGCCGGCTGTAACCAGGGGAATAAAGAATACCAGTAAAAGCTGGGAATTGATACTCTTTTTAATTTCTCTCTCGGTCATACCCACCTTTTTCATAATGTCGAAACGCTTTACATCCTCGTAGCCTTCTGCCACCTGCTTATAGTAAATGATTAACACCGTTGCTACCAGGAAAACCAGACTCAACAGGCATCCTAAAAATAACAGGGAACCGAAATTGGAAAGGTACTGACTTCTTTCATCCTCCCTGGTATCCACGCGAAAACTCATGTCCTCCATTTTGGAATCCCTGGAAAGGGCTTCCAGCATTTTATCTGCAAGGGCGGTATCTTCTTCCTCCGTAAGGGTAGTGTCAAACTCGTAGTGCCATTGAAAGGGAACCCCTTCCGGTGCTTTTCCGCCAATAAGCAGAATATACGGGTATCCTCCAACATTCATTTCATCCAGTTGAATTGTGGTGTTTATTCTTTTCTTAATCCGGTAGTCATCCTTGTTATTAAAGGACAATGTATCTTCTGTATATGCATTTTCCTCGTCACAGATCAGAACTTCGTCATCCGCAAGGGTTTCCTTTTTTCCGTAGTTCCGGTTATAGTCTTTAAGAGACATCCACTGGAACAGATAAATCTCTTTCCCTTTATCCTCTTTTCTAAAATCCACTTCCCCCGTTTTGAAGTTTGTCTGATTTCTCTCCCCCACCAAAATTGTGGATACATAGTCCACCGGATTCTTTCTTTTTACATTCTCCCGTCGAAAGATTTTCTCATACTTTTTGCTCACATAATCCCGCATTTCTTCAATCTTTTCCCCTCCGCTATAAACGGTAATAAGGGAATCCACCTCTTTGGGGAACTGGGCTTTAACCACATCACCCACACCAATATAAAGACACACTGTGGTTGCCATGGTTACCAGCACCATGGTAGATAAAATACAGATAGATGCCAGTCCCGCACCATTTCTGTTCATCCGAAAACTCATGGATGAAACAGACACAAAATGATTTGCTTTATAGTAATATCCCTTTTTCTTTTTCAACAGATTACACAAAAATACACTGCCTGCAATAAACAGCATATAGGTTGCCACAATAACCATAAGCACAGCAATGAAAAAGATGGAAATCGCTTTAATCGGCTCCTGAATACTGACTGCCAGATAATATGCTCCACCTAAAATAACAGCTCCGCCAAGGGCAAAAAGCACATTTCCCTTTGGGGGTTTTTCTCCTATTTTGTCAGAATGCAAAAGATTCACTGCCTGCATTCTTAAAACCTGCCAGGATGCGCCAATAAACTGCAGGAAAAAGATTGCAGTAAACAGGCCCACTACCTCTAATACTCCAAATACGGAAATTTCATAGGTAAACGTCACTTTTCCACCAATTAATTTCAGCAGACAAAGCTCTGCCGCCTTACTGAAGAGGATTCCCAAAAACAATCCTCCTGCCAGGGAAATCCCCTCTGTGATCAGGGTTTCCCAGCCGCAGATTTTTAAAATATTCTGCTTGTTCAAGCCCAGAATGTAGTATAAGCCAAACTCTTTTTTCCTCTGCTTCATCAGGAAAGAATGGGTATATACCAGAAGGTATGTGGCAAAAATCGCAACCACCAGCACACCAAAGCCCAGGGTAACCTGTGCCATCGCACCGCCCTTTGCACTTTGCAGCGTTTTACTCCCTGCCAGAAAGACAATCATGTAATCCATCATAACCATGATAATACAGGTTAAAAAATAGGGAAAATAGGTCTGGCGATTCTTCCGGATTCCTTCCTTTGCAAGACGATAAAACAAATGCTTTCCCATTTTATTCACCCCCTGTGGTCAAAAGCGTCAATGTGTTACTGATTTTCTGATACATGGTCTCATTATTATCCTCACCCCGGTAGACCTGATGAAACACCTCGCCGTCACGGATAAAAAGCACCCGGTTGGCGTGGCTTGCTGCCTTAACAGAATGGGTAACCATAACGATGGTCTGACCTGCTTTATTGATTTCTCCGAACAATCCCAGAAGCTCGTCAGTAGCTTTGCTGTCAAGGGCTCCTGTGGGTTCATCCGCCAAAAGCAGTTCCGGGCTGGTAATGATGGCTCTTGCCACAGCGGCACGCTGTTTCTGTCCACCGGACACCTCATAAGGATATTTGTCTAAAAGATCGGTAATGTTTAACACCTTTGCAATGGGTTGCAAGCGTTTTTCCATTTCCGGATATTTTTCTCCTGCCAACACCAATGGAAGAAAAATGTTATCCCGCAGACTGAAAGTATCCAACAGATTGAAATCCTGGAACACAAATCCCAAATGCTCTCTTCTGAAATTTGCCAATTCCTTATCCGGGATTTTGGAAAGCTCTTTGCCCTTTAAGGAAACGCTTCCTGCAGTTGGTTTATCTATAGCTGCCAGAATATTTAACAGGGTGGTTTTTCCGGATCCGGATTCACCCATGACGGCCACATATTCTCCCTCTTCCACTTCAAAATTTACGTTTTTTAAAGCCTCTACTTTAGCACCGCCGAAGCGGGTACTATATATTTTCTTCAGGCCCCGTACATCCAATATACTCATCTGATTTCCTCCTTTTAATTCTTTGCTCTTTTGCCGGACGCTTGCGGTTCTAATCCCCTGGAGAGGAGAACATACCTCGATGTGGGAACGCTTGCGCTCAACGTCCGGCGTAACGGTATATAACCTTCCCTACCGGGAAGCTAAGTACCGACGCCTCCCAATGTCCCACCTCGGGGTATGTCCCCCTCTCCAGATAATTTCAACTCTCAAGCTTCCTTCATCCTAAACAAAGTATATCAAAGATGGAAATCAACCTCCATAGGATGGTCTTACAAAATCTTTTCAGTTTCTTACATTGGTGTAAGAAGTTGCATTTTTCCGGGTATCCTTTTATAATCAAGGAAAACACTTTTGGAGGTTTGCGGATGCGTAAATTGAGAATGAGAAAGTTTGTAACTCTTTTGTTAGCAGGAATTATGGTGGTGTCTCTTTTTTCACCTATCACAGGAACCGGCATTCTGAAAGCAATGACGGCTAAACCTGCTACCTTTACCATATCCAAAGATGATGAAACTACAGCTACGAAAATTCATTCCTTATTAATGTCCAAAAAGAAATTTCAGTTAAAAGTAAATGGAGGTCCGAAGACTGCCAATAAGAAACTGGGCTCTTTAAATAAGAAAATCCGGAAAATAAACGGACAGGGTGTTATCTTCCACGCTAGCCTTCTGAAGAAAAAAGGGAATTATTCTCTATTTGAGGTTTCTTCTGAAAACGTGAAGCTGTATCGACTTTCCCTTAAGTTTGTTTCCAAATTATATAAGGGGATGCGCGAGAATATGGGATTGGTATCTGACGAGGTTGTTAATGCCTACATTGCCGATGCAGAAAGCTATCCTGATATGGACACAAGAAAAATGCCACCTCTCCCGGTGTTTATAAGAAAAAAGGTGCCTTTTTACTGGCACCTCAAACTCAACATCTCATTATTCTGAAAGAAAAAGATTTCGGCAACTTAAGTGATGCCATGAAAATCTGGGCCATCGGCAAGTCCGGCTACTTTGCCTGCAGTTTTTCCCGCCCGGCTTATGGTATGCTGTATTCCGCCGCAGCGGCAAACACCGCCGGTGGAAGTGCCGGAATGAAACTTTTATACCAAAACAAGGCCGCCGGGGTCTGCTCAGATTATGCTCAAATGGAAAGCTTACTGTTCAAGGTTTTAAACATCACCCATTATTATCGTTCGAATTTCTGGATGAATCATTCTTGGACAGTGGTAAAAGTGAAAAACAGCAATGGAAAAACTCTCTGGATTCCTTTTGACTACGGAATCGGCCCCTCCGCGCTGTTGGATGTTCCGGAAGACGTACAGGAAGTCCTGTCTACCGAAGCTGAGCGTTACAAAATTTTCCTGGAGGGGATCAAGGGTGCCCCAACCAAAAAGAATTTTACCACCCGGGATTTTAACTAAACACCTTACTCCAACCGTTCCTGCGGTCTTACCAGGTTCAGTGACACTACCGTACCTTTCCCTACTTCTGAGGAAATGGCTATCTCATGCTTTAATTTTTCGCAAACCTGCTTTGTAAGGTAAAGTCCTAAGCCACTGGCTTTTTTGTCGGTACGACCGTTGTAACCTGTATAACCTTTTTCAAAAATACGGGGCAAATCTTCCGGTGCTATACCAATGCCGGTATCCGCAATGGTGAGGATTCCATCCTCCGACACGGAAATGGTGACGCCCCCTTCTTTTGTATACTTAATGGCATTTGTCAAAAGCTGCTCGATGACAAATGCCAACCATTTTTCATCGGAAATGGTTTCATAACCGGTTTCCTCATAACTAAGGGTCAGCTTTTTTTCAATAAACTGACGGGACAGTTTTCGAAAAACCTCCCGTAGCACATTATCCACAGCCACCGGACGAAGCACGTAATCGGAACTTTCTGCCCCCAGTCTAAGGTAGGCAAGTACCATCCCCACATACTGTTCTACATAAAACAGCTCTGCCAGCAAATGCCGTGATAGAGGTGTATCCTGGTTTTGCAAAGTTAAATGCATGGAAGCGATGGGGGTTTTAATCTGGTGCACCCAGACGGTAAAATACTCCATCATATCAGAAAAACGCTGTACCTGAAGATTATATTCCAGCGCTCTTTGCTTTTGCTCCTGCTGCTCCTCCCACTCTGCCTCCCAGCGTTTTTTCATGCAAAGATAATCCGCCACCATGGCTATAATCGCAAACAGCAGACAAATGGCATAGGGGTACAGCACCGCCAGCAAAGGCAGTTTATACAGCCAGAAGGTAATGGCAAATATTACTCCCACCGCCAGGAAAAATAGAATCACACCCAAACGTTCCTTTAAATATCGCATCATATCTGATACCCCTCTCCGAATTTGGTAGTGATAAAATCTGTAACTCCGATGCCCTCTAGTTTTTTACGAAGCCGGTTTACATTTACCGACAGAGTATTTTCATCCACAAAACAATCTGTCTCCCACAGACGTTGCATTAATTTTTCCCGGCTTACTACCTGTCCTCTGTTTTCCATAAGGCACAACAAGATACGGTATTCATTCTTGGTAAGAGACAACTTCTCTTCTCCATATAACACCACCTGTTCTCCGGTGTGAAGCATAACCCCATTGTGTTCCATGACCGGCAGGGTTCCCGCAAAGTCATAGCTCCTGCGTAAAAGCGCCTGAATTTTAGCCATCAAAACGCTGAAATCAAAGGGCTTTACCAGATAATCGTCGCCACCCATGTTCATGGCCATAACGATGTTCATGTTATCCCCTGCGGAAGATAAAAATAGAATAGGCACTTTGGAGACTTTTCGGATCTGGGTGCACCAATGATAGCCGTTAAAAAATGGCAGCGTAATATCCAGAAGCACCAACTGGGGTGCTTCTTTCAAAAACTCTGCCAATATATCCTGATAATTCTGCGCTCTGTATACTTCATAGCTCCAAGCTTCCGCCTGGGTTTTGATAGCGGCTGCAATGCCGTCATCGTCCTCTACTAAAAAGAGCTTGTACATTACCTTTTCCCTCCAATATTTTAAGCATATGTTTACAGTACATCCGGAATATCCTTATGCAACTTCCGATATGCCCACAATGCCATTCCGGTCAGCAGGCAATACAGAATTACGAAATTCCGCATCTGACGTGGTGTATGCCAAAACCATCTTTTGTAAATCAGACAGTTACGGAATCCGTTTACAATAATGGTAACCGGGTTCCAAAGCATGAGTCTGCGAAGCCAGTGAATCTCAATCTTATCTGCTGCATAGAGAATACCGGACAACCAGAAGAATGCAATGGTAATGGATTTAATAAAGTTATGAAAATCCCGGCTGATAGCTCCAAGCATTCCCGCAAACAGCGCCCAGCTGTTAAAAAACAGAAACATCAGCAACATGTAAAACGGAATCTGCAAATAATAAACATCCGGCATGTAACCAAAGAACATAAAAATGATAATGGTTACTCCCACCAACATACAGTGAATCAAAAACTCGGACAAATTCACGAAGGTGGGAATGGTGCTGATAGGATATTTAATCTTTGTAATCAAATAGGTGTAACGTCGCAGGGAATTGGAACCTCCCGGCAACATGCTCTGCATAAAGAACCAGGGAATAAGTCCTGCCAGCAGCCACAAAAACTTGGGATATCCTTCCACCGGTGCTCCCTGCCTTAATCCAATGGCAAAAGCAAAATAATACACGAAAATGCGAATTGCGGGTTTTAAAAACAGCCAGAAGGGTCCTAAAAGAGCGCCCTTATACTGCTTTTTCAAATCCGTCAGCGCCAGTTTTCCAATCTGATGCCGAAATGCAATATGATCCTTAACAATCTGCTTTACTGTATTCATACATTTTTCCTCAATCTAAAAATTTACCCACGGGTTACAGATATTTCTCATAAATGAATCTGCGTCCCTCCCCGCGGTACGCAAACAAACTCTGATAAATGCTGAGATCCGGTATGTTATTTCCCTCTACCAGAACCGGTCCGCGCCTTGTCAGCGCCACATCCCAGCCCACATAATGAATCCCTTCCACTTTGCGAAGCGCTCGCTCCGTCAACGCCAGACACTCCTTCCAACGGGGAATTTGAAACCCTTCGAAAGCCTTTCCCGTAACCGGATGCTTCGTGTAAGATATTCCGTCCTCCCCCAGTGCCGGTGTAATAATCTTTCCTGTCTTTGTATCCACACCGCAGGCTATACCACCGGAGGATACATTATCGATAACACCTCTTACACCGAACCGCACAAAGGCGGCAAAAGCATCAAACTCTCCATCCTTCAAAATTGTAAAAATACGGATGGTGTTGACACTGTCTTTATAAAAACCGTTCATTGCCGGGTGCTGTTTAATCACCTGCTCCACAATCATTTTGGGTTCCTTTATAAAAAACTCATAGGCAGCTTCCCTTTCGGAAAAAGGAATGGTCTTTCGGTAGACACCCTTCCCCCCCGCCAAATCCAAGGGTTTGCAAAAGACGTCCCGTCTCAATCCCATGAACTTTTTAAAAGAGGAATAATCACAATCTCTGTTTACCCAAAACTTACGTCCCAGAAATTCCCGGTAAGTTTCATTAAACAACTGTTTATTTTTTAAAATATCGACGCAGTCCGGCGATACATACCGTTCTGCCAGCATACGACTGTCTTCCAAATTTGCAAAGGTTGCAAGAGTTTCATCTGTCAACTCAAAGCAACGGGTATTCTCGTAATTCTCTGTTGCAATACCAAAAACAGCCTTGCATTTCGCCATGTGCTTTTTCACTTCATACTCGTTCCAACCGGTAATCTTTGCAATACGCTGCACCCTTGCCGCATTTGTCGCATCCGTCTGTTCCTTCCACGCCGCAATTTCCTCCTCCGACATGGTATAAAGCTGATTATTCAAGGCCACCTTACCGCCAATCTGGTAAGTTTCCCGCAAGTGCAAAAGATACTCCGCCGCTTCTTCCTCCGTCCTGTCCGTAATCTCTGCCAGTCGCTTTGCCAGTTTTTGGCGATCCCGCTCCACTTTTTCCGAATGGAACCGAAGTTTTGCTTCATCCTCTAACAAATATACACGATGATTGGCATAGTACTTCACCGGAATATGATATTCCCGCCTGGCCTGTCGAATCTTTTCCGCTGCCTCTTTTTCACTGATATGAAGCTGCTCGGCTATAATCTCGGCATACATGGCTCTTTCGCTTTTTTCCATCCGCTCTCGCCCCTGCTTCTATTTCAAATTCTCATCCCTCAGATCCCCCGGGGTATTAAAGTCCCTGGTCTGATCCTGAATGTAAATATATTTATCGCTAATCTGCTTCTTATTGTATGGCAATCCCATAAAAGACTGATATACCTGCCATCCCTTACAGCTCTCAATTTCGCCGTAAGTAAACAGCTGACGCACATAATCCACATGAAGCTTAAATAACCGGCCATCTTTCACCTTAATGGCTACAATGGACCGCTCATTTCCGAAAAACAGCAAATCCTCTGCTTCAGTACTCATAATGGTGTCCATGGCCTCTTCAGAATAGAAGGTATCGCCATAAAGGAAGCACACATTGTCATCAATAAGCTCCTCGGTGAACCGGTCAATCTCCAGCACATTATTCAAGGGCTCATAACGGGTTGCCCCTGCCACTTCGTAGCGTGGATCATGACTGGTAATATAGATGGTGGCATCCTTTTCCCGCTCCCGCACCAGACGTACGGTTCGTTCCAAAAGGGTTTCATCCCCGATTTTTATAAAATGTTTGGGGATATCCCAGAAATTATTCCAGCGATTTCCTTTTCCATCTGCCATAATGATGTATCTCATAGTGATGCTCCTTATTTAATGACTTTGTGGTGGCGGTAGAAATTACCCAATTCGCCGTTGCGCTGTCCGCCCCAAAGCTGAATAATGTTTACACCGGAGGAGGTATTTGCCTCAATAATACAAACCGTTCCGTCCTCTAACAGAATCAAATCCCATGCGATAAAATACATATAGGGAAAATGCTTGGTTAATTCCAGCATTTCCTCTTTTACCCGCTGCCAGTCCGGAATCTGTGCCCCTTCAATTGGCGCACCGGAGTCCGGGTGAACCTTATAAACATTTCGATTATGAAGGCTGCGTGCCTCAGTTAAAATACCGGTTTCTAAGTCAATTTTACTTACCAGACCACCACGGCTTCCGTTATCCACCGGGATGGTTGCGGAGGTACCGATTCTTTGTACCGCAAAGAAAATTTTAAACTCGTTGGTCTTCGGATCCCGCAGAGTAATCATACGAATGGTGTTAACCGTCTGATCGTACAACGCATCCGCATAAGCATGCTGTTTCATGGATTCGCTGATAAACCAATCATCTCTGTTTTTCAAAAAGGAGATAAACCGCTCTTCGGAATATTCCTCCCGGTCTACAATAATCTTACCGTCCTGATACAATAAAATATTTACACCGGTGCCCTTTCCTCTTCCGTAAGGCTTGATAAAAAGAGTTTTTCTTTCTTTTAACAGTTCAATTACTTCCTCGTAAGTCCGAACTTCGCTGTCAAAACTGGTGAGGAAACCGCCGTTTTTAATCATAAGACTTTCCGGAACCCGCACATACTGTTTCAAAATTTCAGCCGCAGCAATCTTGTTATTTAACAGGAAATCAAAGGGCGCATTAATGTAGCGGGAACGATACCAGTCAAATTCGGACAGATATTCTTTCTTATCATTGTGGTCAAAATCATATAACATCCACTGATCTGCCAAGAATCCACCGCCGAAATTCGCCCGCAGCTTCTTGATGAAGGAACATTTAAAATGATTCTTCACGAATAAAATCCGGTAAAAATATAAAACAAACAACCGTAATTTATTATAAAAGTTTTTATAAAAACGAATCATAATTCTCCTCTTTTACTTGCTTATCCCAATTTGCTGACCACCAACTGCGCCAGCTTCTGTGTACAGCATCCCATGTCCTGCGGCAAATAGTTCTTCCGGTAGGCATTCAAAACCTCCTGCGGATAATCGCCGCTTTGCAGGCTCTTCATAAGCTCTGCTCCATCCAAAAACGCACATCCCGGCATGGACTCAAAGGGATTTAAGTTAATGCCGTTCTTTGCGGTGTACTCTTCGTAATCATAGAGGTAATAATAAGTCTTGGCATTTAAAACCGCTCCCTCCAAAGCAATGGCGGAATAATCCGTAATCAGATAATCACATACAGACAAAAGCTCTACCGCCGAAAACTCCGCACAAGTTAATACCTCATCTCTATGGCAGGCAAGCTGCTGATTCGGATGACTCTTCAAAATCAGAATATACTTTGAAAAATCAATCTCATTCAACAACGGCTCCCAATCCAAATCAATATTTCTCCGGAAAGTAGGGGCGTACAAAATGACTTTTTTGTCCTTAAACTCCGGATAACGCTTAAGAGCCTTTTCCCGGTTCTCTTCCTTGGTTTTCAAAAGAAAATCAATTCTCGGCAAGCCGATATTCACCAGCTTATCCTCCGTTGTATCAAAGGAGGCACAATAAAAAGGATTAAAGGCCTTTCCTCCGGCGATAATATAATCATATCCCCGGTGCATTTTCAATAGTTCCGCTGTTTTTCTGCTTCTTCCGGATTCCCGATCCAGAGTCTGATATCCGGACTGTTTGATTTTTCCGATAGCATGCCACATCTGGATTACCGTCAGTGTCTTTTTATGGTGCAAAAGCGATACCGCCGGCCAGTAGGCATCCAGTACGCATACTCTTGCAGTGGCCAGATGATACATACTGCGCAGGGTATCCCAGGCAAAGCCCAGCATACCCTTCTTTGCATCATCCAGACGGTTGCAGATCGCAACGATCTGTATCCCGTCTTCCTGCCTCAACAGTTCATCCTTCAACAGTTTAAAATCCAAAGACAGTTCATCTGACTGACGGCTTAGAAATACTACCTTTTTGTTCTTGGCCGGACACAGTTTTAAAATTCCATAGACTACTGCCATCAGACCTTTTCCGATCTGAACAATTATTTCTTTCATAATTCCTATTTATTCTTATAGAACAACTTATACTGAAGTCTTCCGCGACGGAAGGTTCTGGTTTTCTTTCCGCCGATAGCGCGCTTAATGGCACGCTTGGTTCTCTTATACATTTTACGTGGACGGAAGCCTGATTTCTTCTTGGTAACCACTTCGGTATCATCGGTAGTTTCCTCTTCGCCGCTGTCTACGTCGCCGCTGTCATCCACTGCGCCATCGGAATCATCATCCGAATCATCGTCCTCATTGGCGCTTGGGCTGTAAAGCTCCCGAAGGCGATTGTATTCCTCACGCTTCTTTTGTTTTTCCTCTTCCATCTGAGCCAATGCTTCTTCACGCAAATCTGCTGCCCGCTGAAGCACCTCTTCCTTATGAACCGCTTCACGGCACCATAATGGCTTGTAATTGGAAGATGTATATTCCATAAAATGTTCGTTTGGCTGTCCCGGTTCTACCCTTCTTGCTTCCCGATCAATGTGTACCGGGAAGTTTTCAAATTCGTATCCCTCTTTTGTAAAGGTAAGACGTAACAGCATACCTTCGGTAGCTCCTTCCTGAGCACGCTGATAGTCTGTATCGAACATACAGTTACCCAGAGAATAGAAGATCATTTTCTTTCCAACCTTCTCATATCCCTGAACTACGTGAGGATGATGCGCAACCACAAGATCCGCACCCAGACTTAAATAAGACTGTAACTGCTTACGGGTATATGGCATGGGAGCATACAAAAACTCATCTCCGCCATGATATACTACAACCACCCAGTCCACCTGTTTCCTTAATTCCGCAATCTGGGCAGCAATGTATTTTTCTTTTCCTTCGTAAAACGGTCCTGCCATACGTTTTCCCGCAACACGGAAGTTCTTATACTGTAAGGAAAAAACACCAACCTTCACCTTGTCTCCAAGGATTACGAACTTGCATGCTTCTTCAATATTCTCGCCGGCTCCGATGAACACAGAATCCGTCTTTTTCATATTTTCCACGGTATCCATCATACCAATACGTCCAAAGTCCATCATATGGTTGTTGGCAAGACTAAATACCGGGTTCTTAATCTCTTTCTTAATGAAAGGAATTACCGCCGGATCACTTCGATGGGCAAGACGACGTTTCTTCGTTACCCGACAGGAAGTAATAGGGCTTTCCTGGTTAATTACATTATAATCGTTATCATTAAAGAACTGTTTTACCTCTTTGGAAAAAACTTCCTCCTGCTTATACGCATCCTGGAAATATCCACTAAAGGAAATATCTCCTGTAAAACCAATTCTGGTCTGGTCATTCTTACTCATCTTCTTCAAAATCCTCCTGCATTGCTGCATTGAACTGCTCTTCCATATGTTTATAAAGATGAAGCTTACCGTTAAATCTGGTTAACTGAGCAGATACACACTGTGGACGTGCATTTCCTTCTACGAATACCCAGCCTCTTTCGGTATAAGCCAGATCCCATCCTACAAGTCGGATTTCCGGAAGCACATGAGCCAGCTTGTCTACCAACTCTAACAGCTTATCCCATTCCGGAATCTGTAATCCGATTAACTGCTTACCGGTATCCGGATGGAAGATGTGCTCCGCTCCAAGCCAATCACGGCCCGGCAGGTACGCAATTCCGGTCTCCGGATCTACGATAATCGCCAAACCACCGGAACTCATATTGTCTGTGTGGCTTCCTCCCATACCCATACGCAAGAAGCACCACTGAATTTCCGCTTTTCCTTCCGGTGTCAAAAATGCTACCACACGCATGGTATTTACTGACTCCGGATGCAAAGAACGAATAGGATCCGCCTGCACAATCAACTCCTCTACTACACAGGCTCCGCCATGTACAATAATGGTAAATAAATCCTCCAGGGAATCATAGTCCTTGGTTTCAAAAATTTCTACACCATGGCCACCGTAATCACATGCCGGTTTATAAATAAATCTCGGATGACGTTTTGTAAACTCACAAAATGCCTCGTAATCATCATTATCATAAATACACAAAACCTCACGGCCATAATACTCCTTAAATTTCCGGTAGGTTTCTGTTTTCATGTTCAGATAATCCGTATAGTTCGGGTTATTGAACTTGCGATAATAAGGATATTTATTATTTCTCGTAACGTAGGTTTTTCTTGCTTCATGGGACAGATACTTAAAATCAAAGGAGAAATACTCTCTTGTTACTGTTCCATACATAAAACGGCTTGCCAAAATGTCATTATATACACGATTTACAATGCGCTTGTTCGCCATTTCTTCTTCTGTCAGGTAGCCTGCCATAACCTTCAGGGCTGCTTTCTTTCTTCTTGCGCCCTTTCCCATCATGCAAAGTGCCACTCTGTAAGTATGTCCGATAAAAGACTGGTATGCCGGAGAATGAAAGTCATTCGCAATACACCATCTTCTGAACTTCTTTGCCACTTTTTTAATCTTCAAAGTCGTTTCACACCTCTCTTTTTTGTAATGACTCTATTTTACCTTCACAACCTTATAGTTGGAAAAGTTAGAAAAACTGTCATCTTCCATAACTGCACGGATTCTCCAGTAGTATTTCTTTCCCTTTTTCAGCTTGCCACTTTTATAGGTAAGCTCCTTCGGAGAAATCTTCTTTACTAAAGAATACTTCATACCGTCGGTACTGCGGAATACATAATACCGAACTGCTCCCTTTACTTTCTTCCATCGAAGAGTCACACGACACTTCTTGCTGCTGGCTGATGTTAACTTCGGCGTAGGAAGTGTATTTTCCTCTTCACGATAGCTGGTATATAACGTATACACACCAACAGACTGTATTGATGCATCGAATCCGCAACGTTTTACCAGTTTATCTGCCAGTCTCTTATACTGCCCGCCTGTTGTAAAATCATTTGGGCAATCCTTCGTAGTATCTACGAATACCCATCTGCCATTCACGTAGGCTTCGTTCCATACATGAGTTCCGGCATTCAGTTTGGCGGCGCTCATGTTTTCCCAGGACATACCCGGAATTCTCAAAGCAGTTCCTCTGGCGGTTCTGCACGGAATGCCAAGAGAACGAGTCATAGCTGCATACAAAGCGGAAAATCCGTTACATACGGTTCTTGTCTTCGCTCCGCTTTCCATGGATTTAACCAGGTCGTAAGGGTTTAAAGTCACTCTACCGCTTTTTGCCATTTCTCTCTTTGTTGCCTGGCTTGCATCGTTATATGGGATGTCATAATACAACGTATTGCAAAGATAATCATGAATTTTCAGCAACTGTTTATAGCTGTCGGTTTCTCCTCCAACTACCTTCTGTGTAAACTCAGCAATTGTCTTCTGCTGGGATTTCGTCAGAGAAGTAATATCATTTTGAGAATACTCTCTTCCATTTCGTAATTCATGGGCCATATCCGCCATGGAGGTATCCATGTACTCTTTGGTCTCCCGTGTATTACCGGCAATCACTCTGGCATTTTCTTCTTCGATGGCATTAAACCTTTTGATGAAGACACCCTGACTGTTTTTCACAATGGGAATATAACGCATCTGGGCTTCATCTTCAAACTTATCGGATCCATCTTTATTAAAACGAACACTTAATAAATAATCTCCGTTTGGTACCGGATTGCCGTTACCCTCTTTTGTAAAATCCAAGGTTTTGGAAAAACTGCCATCACTTTCCGGTTCTCCGAAACTGTTGTTTTCACCTCCATAGTAATGCCAGAACAGATAGGTCTTACTATTCAGCGGCCGAATACTCACACGATACTGCACATACTTTTCCGCAGTTTTTCCGGAAACCGTAAGCTTCATGCCATCGGTTGTAATATCATAATACTCAATCTGACGCATGGGTGAACCGGCTCCCACACTCTGAAAGGAAGTAACCAGTTCCGGTGTCTGTACATCCTGTGGTGTTACTTTTGCGCTTGCCTGCATAGGAAGCATTTCCACCAACATAGCTGCTGCCAATAATCCTGCAATAATTCCTTTACGTAAACTCATTTTCTCGCCCTCTTATTTCTTATCTTTTTGCTTTTTCTCTTTTTGTTCTTTCTTTGCCGTAATGACTTTATAATCTGAAAAATCGGTAATTGCTCCCGACTTCATTACTGCCTTCACCATCCAGTAGTACTTCTTACCATTGGTTAACTTACCACTCTGGTACAGAAAGGTCTTTCCTGAAACCTTGGTAATCCGTGTATAGTTTTCACCATCCGTACTGCGGTAAACATAGTAACGCACCGCATCCTGAAGCGGATACCATCTTAATCGAATACTTCGATCCTTATTGGATACGGACCGCAATTCCGGCACCGGCGTATCTGCCACTGTAATTGCTTTATGGTTGGAAAATGCACTTTCCGTTCCATTGGACGACGTAGCTGTTATTTTCCAGAAATACTTCTTATCTGCAGTAAGAATATTGCTCTTATAAGCCGTTTCCGATCCATCAACCACATCCACGGATTCATATTCCCCATCCACGGAATCGCTACGATATATGGTATATTCCGACGCTTGATCTGTTTCGTCCCAACGCAACGTAACCTGTCTGTCTTTTGATGAAACCGACCACAATTCCGGCGTTAACATGGTAGTCTTAATGCCCATACTTTCAGAAAGTGGAGCCCTCTTATCATTACCCTTCACGCCTCTTACCTTATAATAATAGGTCTTACCGTAGGTCTTGTCATAATCATCAACGAATTCTACAACTCCATCAGAGCTATAAACACTTTCCAAACAAGAATAGGTTCCGTCTTTGGAGCCGCTACGATATATTTTGTATTGTGTAACTCCCTCAATCCCCTTAAACTGCAGGGTAACATCACCCTCTGCACTGCTGGCGGACAGAATCTCTGTCTGGGGAATTGCCGTAACGTTTACGCTTTTAAAAGCGGATTTCCTCGTTTCCATAGAATTGGAATCTACCGCTGCCACCTTATAATAATAGGTAGTTCCCGGTTCCAAATTCGTATCAGAGTAGTGTGTTTCCCTTAATTCCGCAATCTTCGTATAATAGCCCTGACCGCTGGAACGATACAAATGATAACTAACCGCTCCGTCTACCGCAGTCCAGCTCAATTCAATGGGTTCATACCGTCCCGGTATGGTTGTTACCACCGGCGTATTTATTGTAGCATACGCTGTTTCACGATAACTGCTATACATAATGGCTACGGCAATAGCCTGCTTGGATGGGTCAAAACCGGAATATCTTACAATTTCATCCGCCTTATACTCATAATCGCCATCCTCCGTATAATCATTGGAACAGTCTCTGGTCACATCCACAAAAACCCATCGACCATCCACATAGGCTTCGTTCCAAACGTGGCTTGTGGTTGCCAGTTGTTCATCATCCAATTCATTCCATGCTGTTCCCGGGATTCGGAGAGATTTACCCCTGGCACTTCTGCAAGGGATTCCCAAAGACCGCGCCATTGCCGCATAAAGGGCTGCGAAACCGTTACATACGGTTTTCATATCCTCTCCTTCAAGCAATCCTTGAGCCAACTCGTAGGGATTTAACGTCACTTCCTCTTCGTTTGCCATCCTACGCTTTTCAGTGCTGCTTGCAAGGTTATATGGAATATCATAATACATATAATCACACAAATAATCGTGCATTTTCAGCAACTGCATATAAGGATCTTTTTCATCTCCTACAATCATATTGGCGCAGCGAGCAATAGTCTGCTGTTGACTTTTCGTAAGTGAGGCTATATCCTCTTTCGTATATTCCCGTCCATTTCGAAGTTCGTGCGCCATATCCGCCATGGACGTGTCCAAATAATACATGGGAAAATTCTTATTACTTGCGATTACTCGCTCATTCTCTCTTTCAACTGCACTATACTGGTTAATAAAAACTCCCGTCTCAGTCTTGGTAATGGGCACATATCGCATCTGTGCCTCTTTGGGAAACACTTCGTCACCGGTTCTGTTAAACCGGATACTGACCAGATATTGTCCATCTTCAACATCTGAAAAATCCAAAGTTTTTAAAAATGTATTGTCTGCCTCCGGTGTTCCTATACTATCCGGATAAAACAAATACACTGCTTCCTCCAGATTTCGTATTGCCACACGATATTGCGGATAATGCTTTCTGGTCTTTCCGGAAATCGTCAGCTTCAACCCTGACGCACTCATATCATAATACTCGATTTCCCGCATTGGTGAGTTTGGATCTACGCTATGGAAACTTGTTATCAGTCCCGGCGCTGCCACATCCTGACTCGTCACTGCTGCATAAGAAGTTAGCGGAATCATCCCAACACTCAAGGTTAAAATCAACACCAGGCTGAGTATTCTCTTCTTAAGCCTCATTTTTTCCTCCTTTAGTATATCTCACACTCTTTATTACATCTGCATAATGGTTTTTTTCTTTTTCTTTTTCTTCTTGGCTTCCTCTAATTCCCGGTCAACCATTTCTTCGTAAAAATCAGCTGCTTCTTCCACATTGCTGTCAAAAATCAGCTTACCGTCTTTTAACACCATACCTCGGTTGCAAAAATCCTTCGCTACTTCGGTGGTATGGGTTACAAACAGAAAGGTTACCTCACCGGATGCCAGAATCTCCCGAATCTTCTGATTGCATTTCAGACGAAAGGCCTTGTCACCTACACTTAATGCCTCATCCACAATCAATATCTCCGGTTCTACATTAGCATTAATGGCAAAACCCAGTCTTGCCTTCATACCGCTGGAATAGGTTCGTACCGGCTGATCCATGTAATCACCGATATCCGCAAATTCCACAATGGCTTCTTCCAGCTTTCGGATTTCCTCATTGGAGATTCCCATAAGCTGTCCGCGAAAATAAATATTTTCCCGTCCGGTAAAATCCGGATCGAAGCCCGCTGTCAACTCCAAAAGCGCACTGACACGTCCGTTTACATCAATCTTGCCCTTTGTAGGATAAATAACGCCGGTAATCATTTTCAATAAGGTAGATTTACCTGCACCGTTTCGTCCGAACAAAGCCACGGAATCTCCCTTTTTTACCTCAAAGGTCATATCACTGATAGCTTCCTTTATTGTGGGCTTAATCCGTTTATTAAAAACAGCATGCAGCCGCTGTCTGTCGTCTTTGTACAACTTATAACGTTTGGTAACGTTACGAAACACAATCGCGTTTTCCATAGTTTTCCTCTCTAGTCCAACGCCTCGGCACTGAACTTTTTAAACTTAACCTTTACGTCCTGGTCATCCTCGAACACCATATCAATCATGTTCTGGAAGTTCTCCGATAAATCACTGGCATAGCACTGATGTTCCAAATTCATGTGCTCGTCTGCCAGCATATCTTTTTTTGCCAGAATTCGTTTTACCTCACCGATAACCTCCGCGGAAGGATTCAAAAGCTCCAACTGCGGGTATAATCTGCGGAGATTCTTCTTTATAAAAGGATAATGGGTACATCCCAAAACCAGCTTCTGAATTTCATGCTCTTTAATAAAGTCATCCAGATAATGCTTGATGGTAAGATCCATAATCTCATCATCAATGATGCCTTCCTCGATTAAAGGCACAAATAACGGGCAGGCTCTGCTGTACATCTGCGTATCCGCATCCTGTCCTTTCACCAGCTCCGTATAGACACCACTTCCAATAGTAGCTTTTGTTCCTATAACACCGATGGGCACATGCTCCATCCGTCCCCGCTGATCCCGGATAATACGTTCTGCCATGGGTTCAATCACACCTACTATCGGCAAATCCGGATAGCGTTTCCGCAAATCATCTATACAGGTTGCACTAATGGTATTACATGCAATCACCAGCATTTTAATATCGCGACTCACCAGATAATCGGCTATCTGAAATGAGAATTTCTTAATGGTATCAATTGCCTTTGATCCATAAGGGGTTCTGGCTGTATCGCCATAATAAATCACCCTCTCGTTAGGCAAAAGTTTCTGTAAAGTCGGGATACAGGTCAGTCCTCCAACTCCCGAATCAAAGAAACCAATTGGTCTATTATCCATAGGTTATTCCTTCCATTTATTTCTATTCCAAGCAACTATTATAGCACAAAAGGCTAGCCGAACGCAAGCAAATGCATGTATTCGGCTATCCTCCCTGATAAATCATTTAAAATTTCACCGGCAGAAAGGCGTACACCACTGCCACAACCACCGCTGGTACCAAATTCGCCAGGCGAATCTTCTTTCCCCAAATCAGATTGATTCCCACACAGAAAATCAGTGCGGAACCTACCAGCGACAAATTGTCCAACGCCTCTGTAGTCAATAACGGCTCAATTGCTCTCGCCAACAGTGTAACCAGTCCCTGTAGAACAAAAACCGGCACTGCTGAGAACATACAGCCCTTTCCCATAGAAGCAGTCATAATCATGATAATAATAAAGTCTAAAATCGCTTTTGCAATTAATGTTGTGGGATCGTGGTTGATACCGTCCTGAATGGCTCCCACAATTGCCATTGCACCTATGCAAACCGTTAAGGATGCGGTCATAAATCCATCCAAAAATCCACCGTCACCCTCGCTATGGCTCACTTTCCGAAGCCAGGTTCCCAGTTGTTCGAACCGGTACTCCAAATTCAGCGCCTCTCCTATCAGTGCCCCCAATGCCAAACTGATAATCAACATCATGGATCCCGTAGTTTCCAAATGTCCGTCTTTTCCTATTAAAAGCATCTTCTCCATAGTGCCCCCAATTCCCAGGAATATGGTACTGATGCCCAGCGCATGCATCACAATCTCCTGGAATCTCGGCTTAAAGCCTTTCCCAAACAGTAGCCCCACCAAGCCACCTGCAACAATGGCAGCAGTGTTAATCAGGGTTCCTAAACCTATCATATGGCACCTCGCTTTTTAATTTATTACTCTTTATTTTACTACAAAAAATAGTAAAAAAACAAGTGCCGGATTTACAAGACCGCTCGCAATTTGTCAGCATTCTCGTCTTGCAAAAGCCAAAACGCCTACCTATGTTGTGTTCTGCATTTGATAAGTGTAAAATGAAAGCAAATAAGTGTATTCAGTTCCGTTTTATTCTGGATAGGATAAGATGATGAAAAAAACAAGGACAGGAAAGGGGTTTATAATGATTGATATTACAAAACTTAGCAGTCGATATTTTGTAAGAAGCCTTGAGGCTTCGGATATAGATACTGTTGTTGAATTGTATCGGCAAAATACGATTTTTTACAAGTATACCAAGGCGCGCCCAACCATAGAAGATGTTCAGGATGATATGCAGGCGACGCCACCGGGAATTGACTTTTCTGCAAAATACTACTTCGGATTTTTCGATAATCAAGAGCTTGTAGCTATTATGGATCTGGTTGACGGATACCCGGAGGCTGATCTTGCTTATATCGGGTTCTTTATGATGGATATGAAGCATCAGGGTAAGCAGATCGGAACGTCTATTATCTGCGAAGTCACTGACTATTTGCGGTCGCTTGGAAAAACTGCGATCCGGCTTGCAATAGATAAGGGGAATCCCCAATCGTCCCATTTCTGGAAAAAGAATGGATTCAAAGTGCTCAAGGAAGTCGATGTGGATGGATGGACTAAATTTGTAGCAGAGAAGAGGTTAAATGCGAAAGGTACTGTCACTTTAGATGATTAATTCATCTGGGCGATAGATGAATTGAAGCATGCCTGATAATAACGTTGCTACAATCAAATTCATAAGCGCCGGGGCAAATGCAACGTGTTTATCCTGCGTAAACATGAGCCGGACACTCCTTCAAGTGTACCGGCTCATGTTTAATTTTCTTATTACTCGCTGATAATATTTCCCCCAACAATCTTAAGATCTATAAAAATTGTAGCATTCCGGTATGTTCCATCCTCATCCTTTTTCTGCAAAAAAGCACTATACGTTCCGTCGGAAAAGACTACCTTACACATTCCAACACCATCTTTCCCTATCTGCAAGGAATAAGACTGCTTGCCGCTTTCAGATAGAAGCAATACCTTGTATTCTTCCTTTTCCTTACATACATCCGGCGCCACATATAAATCAGCACGCCCCTTTTCACCCATGTTCAGGTTGTAGGACGCAACTTCCAGTACAGGCGCTCTCCCTTTTTTTAAATCACAAAGGGCTTTGATGCACAAAACCTGGGTTATCAAGATTATAACCCCCAGAATAGCTCCCCCGGTAATATACACTCTTTTCACTTTTTACCCTCCATTTTAAAATCACAGACACCATGCTCTTTTACCGTTATTAATTAAAGTAAGTAGGAACATCCCCAATTTTCGGCAATCGCTTTACCTCGCTTTGTATATCATCATATAAATATAGCCCTGTTTCGTCAATGCTAACCATGCGAATAACGTCCTCTTTTGATTGAAGGATAACAATCCCATCTTTTTTGCAGAAAACAGCACCTTCTTCTTTCCAACTTTCGCTTTCATTTACGCCATACTCAGCTGTTATATAGTAGGTTTTTTCTTTTACATTAATAGTACAGTTGTACAAATTCCCCGTATCGTCCCTCAGCTGGTAGAACCCCTTCACTTCAATTTGTTGGCCTTTTGGTGGCAGATAAACTTTCATTGCCATCAATATATTTGCAAAGATGGACAGCATCAAAAGCGTTACTACAACATATGTTCCTTTGTTTCTCACTAATACCTCCCATGCTTTGATTGTTTTATGATACTCTCACAGGTTTAAGATCTATGTTTTCCATAGACTTATATATAATTTGTAATAATGTTTTGGATCATCAACCTCTGCAAAATACCCCATCTGTGAACCTCTATTCCCAACAAATCCTAAAGAAACTGATAGTGGAATTTCAATATTACCAAACGGAAGCCCCGCAGACACCGTAATGGTAAAATCTTTTTGTGGACCGTCGTTCTCAGAATAATAAAAGCCACCTTTCGTCGCAAATTTTACTCCATTCTTCGGCTGACCGTCAGGATATCCCTCAACCCACTTATACGTTGTCGGCGCCCACTTATTGTAATAAGTATATTGACGATCATTTGAATCTGGCGAATATACAGCATCAGCTTGTAGCACCTAATAAAATGGAAGTTCTTCATTTTGACCTCTCGAAGAATTCTCTGCTGCATTTACTGATAATACCATTCTATTCTTTTCCATTGCAGCTGCCGACGATGAAACATCGTATAAATACAACCCCGTTTCGTAAAACAACTACATTTGTCACCTCGTTTTTCTATAAATGTATACAATTAATGTCATTGGCGGAGCCCATGCCAAATATAACAGTGGTTCATACATATTAAAAAACTTAATCGTAATAGCCAATCCATACACCAAAATTAAAATTGCAATGCCTAAAATTTGTCGCCACTCTTTTTTTCCCATTTTGTCCCCCCTCAAATAAATTTTGCATCATATTTTTATTGCAAAAATTGCTTCGTTTGATAACAGGTTTCTGGAATTTCTACTCCTTTATAGTTTAGCTCTGAATACCATTTATACATTGTTTTGTATACATACATGTCAATTGGCTTAATATATGTATCTTTATATTTTTTATGCGAATAATTCGTCCATTTACAGGATATTCCTTTTGTTTGTGGACTATAAGCACTAAGCCCAGCGTAGGCTAAATCATATGCGTCTACAATTAATCCGGGAATGCCCAGTTCTGCAACAACAATAAATTCAAAGGCAACTGATGTTATCTGACTTATGGCCTTATCAAGTTTAATACTGGCTTTAGCACCTGTACCCATTTTGTATGAATAATCCGATGCATTGCCATAAGGACATTTTGAAACCGTCTGATTAAGTACCCTGACTCCATTCAACATTTCAGAGGAATTATTCATGTTATATTTATGACCATCTACAATTACGCACTTATTTTTTTAACTTGAATATTATTTTGTATTTCCCCCTGGCGAACCACCATATCAAGAATTTCGCTATCATTCCGTTTAACTGTTATCTCATCTGTAAAATTCTCAAATTCCAACTTATATACAATTTCTCTTTTTGAACAATCAACTAATACTTTATTTACACCGTTTACAATTCCCCACTTTGTAAATTCATTTAAATCAGCGCAAACTTCGCATTCTCTATTCTCGCTTGTCACATATACTTTAGGCTGTTTCTCCAACCCGTTAAAATAATCCGCATATGGTTCTACATCAGACTCAAATCCTCCATCCTCATAGATGTCCTGACAATCTACTTCCGTACTCTTTTCTTCAGTTGTTATTTTATCCTGTGCAAAAGCAAATACCGAGTTATCGATACATAATACTACAATCATAATTAGTGAAATAATCTTTTTCATAAACATTATCCGCCTTTCTCTTATATTCCTTTTCATTCTAAACTCTCCTTTCGTTGTCCGTGGTAACTATATTTTTTTACTACCATTACACGCTAACACAGATTTCATCATCCACACAATGCAAAAGATGAAACGCTTTGTATTTTCTGGTATTTGTTTCGTTTCAACTTTTGCATTGTCTTGTAACTATTTTTATGCTATTTTAATGGAGTCAACAAGGAGGACTCATAATGAAAAAATTTTATTTGCTTTCTGCAACAATCATTATTTTTCTCAGCTGCTTTAATATTACCCTTTCGCATCCGAAAGCATCTGCTGATTCTCTGCTCCCAACAGCTCCCCTATATTAGCAGAGGGCGTGGGTGATGGTCCAGAAGATCCGCCAATTATTCCGCCTGCGGACATTCGTGGTTAATGTTTTTGAACTTCTCCACATCTTTTTGTATTCGAGACATTCCTTTATAATCTCGAATCATTTCGGCAACTGCCTCTAACCAGGATAGCATTTCTATATCTGCTGTCCTGGTTTCCATAAACTCACATTCCCACTTTGCCACCAAAAATGCTTCTACCCCATAAATATCCTGCGTCTGCTTAGCCAATTCCATCATCATTTTACATATTTCAATCGCCTTTTTATAATCCCCTTTTCTTTTATAAAACGATTGGACATTTTTCATCAAAAGATGTAACGCCGGATAGTAATTCATCTCCTGAAAGGTCTCAATCTTCTCGTTACAGAAATCCTCAAACACCTTTATCAAGCGCATCATTTCCTCACATTCAAGATCCAATCCTTGCATGTAACTGCTCAAATATTGAATCTCCGCATAACTTAAGTAGTTAACACCATTCTCATATATGTGTTGCAAAGAAAAACACTCTTCAATAATACTTCGAACTTCTGCCAAATACTCAGTCTGCGAAAGTTCTTTACGATAATACATCAGCCAGAGTCTATGCCATCTTACTTCTCGCAAATTGTACCACATATCTGCATCAAACCTTTCTTCCAATTCCCGAAGAATTTTTAATGACACCTCTTCGCTTCCATGTATTTCAGAATTGATGAGTTCATTCATTAGCCGTTTTTCCTCTGGGCTTTGAATCCAAAATGCCTGCCGTATATATACGTGCGGCAATTTCATATGAGAAAGCATTTTTCTTGCAGTTTCTACTTGCGGATTATGACGCCTTCCACTTCTTTTTGTAATATTTCGGATTGTCCGTATATCCACATCGATTGCCTCCGCCATCTGAGCATTACCGATATTCATTCTCGCCATACAATCTGCTAAGACATCGCAAATACAATTGACATTGCGAATCATATATAATCTGTAATTAATTTCCAAAATATTTGTAACCTCTATATAAGAAAACAATTGCAGTATTGAACGTTCCCATTTTTCATTTTCAAAAAGTTGTTCGCTATAACCAGTCACTACGTGCTGTAATCTTCTTAAAATCTTGGTTCGCAAACTCAATATTTCCTTCATCCCACTTAGACATTTCTTTTCTGTCACACACTCTAGAGCTTCCGTTACTAATTTATATACTTTAATAAGAAATTCATCAGACCATTGCTCTATAGGGTTTGAATTTTCCACCGCATTACAATATCGAATAACTGCCTTAGGATATATATACCCTTTCTGCACTGTATCAAAGCAGCCATTTTGAATATACATTACGACATCCCACAATGCCTCATCATTTTGCTCATTCGAATAGTATAACCAGTCCAACAACATATCCACTTCCTGCGGTGCAAGAAATAGAAAACGATATGTACCGTCTTCATAGTTCGGCACCGTACAACGGAGTGCTTTTTCTATCAAGTCTGCTATAATTGAATTTTTTTCTCCCTCTAAAATGGCTATAAATGATCTCATTCGTAGCACATACTGAAGTTGTAGCGGTTCCGTTCTATAATTTTCTTCAAATTCTCGCAAGGACTCTCTTGCCTTATCAAAATGATTACGCATGATTTCATAAAGAATCTCCATACGGTCTTTCCAACAAGAATATGTTTCCAATTTCATCATAAACTGCATTGTGTCAGTCGAACATCCCGCGCGCTCAAACAAACGATTTTCAACAAAAACATCTAACTCTCTTTGCCCCGCTTCATAATTACGAAATTGACTATCCGAGCATAATCCTTTGCACAATGTAGCAGCAGGTACATTTAATTTTGCATGGAGTTTTCCCATATACTGTCCCATACCCATAAGCAATCGCCTCCATAAACCATGTAATTCTTCCTATACTCAGTTTATCATTTCTTCATTGTTTTCTCAATCTTTTGCATAATCCGGCGTGTATAAAACAGTGGGGCAGACCACAACCGGAGGACTTTTCAAGGCGTCGGTACTTAGCAAGGGCAGGTGGATTTTTCCACCTGCCCTTGGTTATGTACCGTTACGTCTTGTCAGAGCGAAAGCGCTCCTCCGGTGTGGGCTGTCCCACTCCTGTCATACACAACGAATTATGCCAACTCTTCCTTCAACGCCTGTGTCAGCGCCGGCACAATCTTCTTTAAATCTCCAACGATACCGTAGTCAGCAACTTCGAAGATTGGTGCATCCTCATCCTTATTAATAGCGATGATGATGTCGGACTCTTCCATACCCGCTACGTGCTGAATTGCTCCGGAAATACCGATTGCAAAGTATACGTTTGGACGAACGGTTTTACCCGTCTGTCCTACCTGGTAATCCTGCGGTAACCAGCCGTTTTCTACAACGGCACGGGAGCAGCTTACCATTCCGCCAAGTACGTTTGCCAATTCTTCTAACATCTTGAAGTTTTCCGGTGATCCAACTCCACGTCCGCCGGATACTAAAATCTTAGCGTCCATGATGTTCTTAACGGATTTCGCCTGCTTAATAACATTGATAATCTCAACATATTTGTTGTTCTTGGTAAATCCAGGATTGTAATTAATTACCTCTGCTTTTGCGCCCTTCTTCGGCTCAAGCTTCTGCATAACACCCGGACGAACGGTTGCCATCTGCGGACGATTATCCGGACATGCAATGGTTGCAATGGTGTTTCCACCAAATGCAGGACGGGTCATCAATAACTGGTTATGTTTCTGCTCGCCATTTTCAGGTGGATTCAATGGGAAGTCACCAATCTCAAGAGAGGTACAGTCTGCTGTCAGACCGGTTTTTACTCTTGCAGATACGGTTGGTCCCAAATCTCTTCCGATAGCGGTTGCACCAACCAACATGATATCCGGTTTGTACTCGTTGATTACGGATGCCAATGCGTGTGCGTATGGCTCGGTACGATAGGTTTCCAGTTCAGGGTCATCTACTACGATTACTCTGTCTGCACCGTACTCAGCCAATCCGTCAACCAAGCCGCTAACATTATGTCCAAGAAGGACTGCTGTAACTTCTGTATTTAAATCTTTTGCAAGGTCTTTTGCCTTACCGATTAATTCATAAGCAATGCTGCTCATCACATTATCTACCTGCTGTGCGTAGATAAATACTCCTTTATACTGTTCCAAACCCATGATTGTCACCTCTTTCCTTCCTTATATAACATGCTTCTCTTTGAGTTTGCCCATGATATAAGCTACAGACTCTGTAGGATCTAAGGTCACCTTTTCACCGGCACCTTTACGTACCTTATCAGAAGCCTTTGCAATCTTTGTCGGGGAACCTGCAAGACCGATATCGGAATCGCTTAAGTCTTTCAGGTCTTTTCTTCCCCAAACGGTAATTTCTTTTTCATCATACGCATCAAAGATTCCGCCCGGTGTCATATAACGAGGAACATTGAGTTCGGAAAGTGCTGTAACAAGACATGGCATCTTTGCTTTTAACTCATGGTATCTGTCTTCGTACTGTCTCTTAACGATTACATAGTCGCCTTCTACCTTTAAATCTTCTGCATAGGAAATTACAGGAATTCCCAAATGCTCTGCAATCTGTGGTCCTACCTGCGCGGTATCGCCGTCGATTGCCTGACGTCCGGTAATAATTAAATCGTAATCAATATTTCTTAATGCACCTGCGATGGTAGAAGAGGTTGCCCATGTATCTGCACCGCCCAGTACACGATCGGTTACTAAAATTGCTTTATCAGCGCCCATTGCCATTGCCTCACGAAGTACATCTTCTGCCTTCGGAAGTCCCATGGTAACAACAGTTACTTCTGCGCCGGTTTCATCTTTAATTCTAAGAGCTGCCTCTAAGCCAGCCTTGTCGTCCGGGTTCATAATGGCAAGCATTGCTGCTCTGTCAAGTGTACCGTCCGGATTGAATTTAACGCCGCCCTTGGTATCAGGCACCTGTTTTATACATACAACGATTTTCACGGTATTCTTCACTCCTTATATAATTATTTCAGTAATGCACCAGAGATAACCATTCTCTGAACCTCTGATGTTCCTTCATAAATCTCTGTGATCTTCGCATCACGCATCATACGCTCTACGTCATATTCACGGATATATCCATATCCGCCGAAGAGCTGTACTACCTGGGTAGTAACTGCCATAGCGGTTTCAGCAGCAAATAATTTTGCTTTTGCAGCCTCTACGGAATATACCTTCTGGGTAGCCTTTGCCATTGCAGCCTTGTAAACCAGCCATTTTGCAGCTTCAATTCTGGTAGCCATATCAGCCAGCTTAAACTGGGTATTCTGCTGCTGCGCGATGGAACGTCCGAACTGCTTTCTTTCCTTGGTGTAAGCGATAGCACGATCTAACGCACCCTCTGCAATACCAAGTGCCTGAGCAGCGATACCGATACGTCCGCCGTCTAATGTATGCATCGCGATTGGGAAGCCCTTTCCTTCCGGTCCTAAAATGTTCTCCTTCGGAATTCTGCAATCCTCGAAAATTAACTCGTAGGTGGAAGATCCACGGATACCCATCTTCTTTTCCTTGGTTCCGAAAGAGAAACCAGGAGAATTCTTATCTACGATAAATGCAGAGAAGTTCTTTTTCTTACGTCCCTTCTTATCTTCTGTTACGCTGGTGATTGCGATTACGATGTAAACATCTGCAACCTTACCGTTGGTGATGAAGCACTTGGAGCCGTTTAATACCCACTCATCTCCATCAAGAACCGCTTTCGTCTGCGCACCCTGTGCATCCGTACCTGCTCCCGGCTCTGTTAAGGCAAAAGCGCCTAACTTTTCTCCTGTTGCAAGAGGACGAACATATTTCTGTTTCTGCTCTTCGGTTCCGTATGTCATAATCGGATCGATACATAATGAGGTGTGTGCAGAAACGATAACGCCGGTGGTTCCGCAAACCTTGGAAAGTTCCTCTACGCACATAACGTAGGTCAAAGGATCACATCCCTGTCCGCCATACTCCTTTGGTACCGGAATACCCATAAAACCGGCTTTTCCCATTTTATTTACGGTTTCCTGTGGAAACTGCTCTGTTTCATCTACTTCCTGAGCCAACGGTTTTACTTCTGTTTCAGCAAATTCCTGGAACAGACTCCGGGCCAGTTCATGTTTTTTATCTAAAGAAAAATCCATGATATCAATTCCTCCATTTACAATAAATTATTCTGCATCCATCGGGGTCTTGGTGCGGTCTGCATTGTAGATATAGAATCCTTTTCCGCTCTTAACACCAAGGTTTCCGCCACGAACCAGCTTACGAAGAAGCGGACATGCACGATATTTGCTGTCGCCGGTCTCGTTGTATAAAACGTCCATAATAGCAAGACAGATATCAAGACCGATAAAGTCACCTAACTCAAGTGGTCCCATTGGATGGTTAGCGCCTAATTTCATAGCGGTATCAATACCTTCTACGTTAGAAACACCTTCCATCTTAATGAATGCTGCTTCATTGATAAGTGGAATTAAGATACGGTTTACAACAAAACCTGCTGCCTCGTTAACCTGCACCGGATTCTTACCGATTGCTTCTGCAATTTCTTTAATCTTATCAACGGTCTCAGCCGGTGTATTAACGCCTGCAATAACCTCAACCAGTTTCATACGATCTGCCGGATTGAAGAAATGCATACCAATCATCGGACGGCTTAATCCGTTTCCGATTTCAGTGATGGAAAGGGAAGAAGTGTTGGATGCAAAGATACAATCCGGTTTTGCGATTTTGTCTAATTCTTCAAAGGTTTTTTTCTTAACTTCCATGTTTTCAAAAGCAGCTTCTACGATAAGATCGCAGTCCTTGCATAAATCTTCTTTTACTCCAGGAGTAATGCTCTTTAAGATATCATCAACCTTAGCCTGCTCCATTTTGCCTTTTTCGACTAATTTAGCGTAACCTTTAGCGATTTTATCTTTTCCGCCTTCAGCCCATTCCTGCTTAATGTCGCAAAGACATACTTCATAACCGTCTACCATTGCAAATGCTTTTGCAATACCCTGTCCCATGGTACCTGCACCAATAACTCCAACTTTCATTTTCATGCCTCCTGATTTTTATTTATTCTTAAACGGAACTACTTTTAATTTCTTTTCTTTGTCCTTCTCTAAGAAGTTTGCCATTCCGGCTCTCTGATCTTCGGTTTCGAAGCATGCGCCGAACAACTTCTCTTCGATTACGATAGCCTTATCCATATCTACCTGAAGGCCTTCGTTCATGGCTTTCTTACAGTTACGAACGGCAATCGGTGCCTGAGCTGCAATACCGGAAGCCATCTTGTTAGCTGCTGCCAAAAGATCTTCGATTGTATCATATACTGCATTTACAAGACCGATTCTGTATGCTTCGTCTGCCTTAATGTTACGTCCGCCGTAAACCATTTCTTTTGCCTTACCAACGCCGATTACTCTGGCAAGTCTCTGGGTTCCGCCGAATCCCGGAGTAATTCCAAGACCAACTTCCGGCTGTCCAAACATTGCGTTTGCGGAGCAGATGCGGATGTCACAGCTCATGGCAAGTTCATTACCGCCACCTAACGCAAAACCGTTTACTGCTGCGATGACAGGAATCGGGAAGGTTTCAATCTTACGGAAGATATCGTTTCCGTATTTACCAAACTTCTCGCCTTCTGCCTTGGTCATGGTGCTCATAGCTCCAATATCCGCGCCGGCTACGAAGGATTTTTCTCCCGCACCTGTTACGATGACACAACGGATTTCCTCTAAATCAATGCCGTCAAAAGTTGCTTCTAAATCCCGTAAAACGTCTTCGTTTAATGCGTTTAACGCTTCCGGTCTGTTAATGGTAACGGTAGCCACATGGCCGTTTACCTCATAATTTACAAATCCCATGATTCTACTATCTCCTTTTACCTTAATATTTCTCTACTACAGTTGCGCAGCCCATTCCACCGCCGATACACAAGGTTGCAAGACCTCTCTTGTACTCAGGGTTCTTCTGCATTTCGTAAAGTAAGGTTACTAAGATACGTGTTCCGGATGCTCCTACCGGATGTCCTAAAGCGATAGCACCACCGTTTGGATTTAACTTCTTCATATCGAATCCAAGATCTTTTCCTACTGCTACTGACTGTGCTGCAAACGCTTCGTTTGCTTCGTATACATCAAAATCATCAATGGTAAGACCGGTCTTAGCCATAACCTTCTTGGTTGCTGCAACAGGTCCAACACCCATGATTGTTGGGTCTACACCTGCCAATGCGCCTGCAACCCAGGTAGCCATTGGCTTAACGCCAAGCTCTTTTGCCTTCTCTTCGCTCATTACAACAACGGCTGCTGCACCATCATTGATTCCGGAAGCGTTACCTGCTGTAACATATCCGTCCTTGTTAATTGGGCGAAGCTTTGCAAGTCCTTCGATGGTTGTTCCCGGTCTTGGGCCTTCATCTGTATCAAAAATAACGGTTTCTTTCTTCTTCTTGATTTCAACCGGAACGATTTCATCCTTGAATGCTCCGCTTTCCATAGCCTTGCAAGCCTTCTGCTGGCTGTTTAATGCGAACTCATCCAGTTCTTCTCTGGTTAAGTGCCACTGCTCTGCTACATTGTCTGCGGTGGTAATCATGTGATAATCATTGAATGCTTCCCAAAGAGCATCTTTTACCATAGTATCCACCAATGCGCCCTGACTCTGGCTCGGCCATGTCATTCTATATCCGTAACGTCCCTGCGGAAGTGCAAACGGTGCCATGGACATGTTCTCCATACCACCTGCAACAACAACATCTGCATCTCCTGCAAGAATCATCTGTGCTGCCTGGTTAACAGTGTTTAATCCGGAACCGCAAACAACGTTGGTTGTAACTGCCGGTGTTTCAATCGGAATACCAGCCTTGATAGATGCCTGTCTGGCAACGTTCTGTCCCTGTCCTGCCTGAATTACGCAGCCCATATATACATGTTCAACGTCTTCCGGTTTGATTCCGGCACGTTTTACAGCTTCCTTAATAACGATTGCTCCCAATTCGGTTACCGGTGTTGTGCTTAATGCGCCGCCCATTGTTCCAATGGCTGTACGGCACGCACTTGCGATTACGACTTTCTTCTCCATAGTAAAGTCCTCCTTTTGATAATTATTTATTGCTGTAACTCCGGGTTCTGCCAGTAATAACTGTCCTCTTACGATATTTTTTTATCATAGTCCCCATAGAATTATTATATTATATGGTTTTCAAAATAACAATAGATTTTAAAAATAGTTTGTGTATTAAAATTGTTTTCTGTATACAAAAACAGACTCCCCAATCGGAAAGCCTGTTTTCTACGCTTTTGTTTCTGTTATCTGATTATTGATATATTTTAAAAAATTTTGTAAACATCTTTCATTGCAGAAAATTCACATTTTTTACCTTCCCAGCAATTTTCATCACTGTTTTTTCAAAAATTGTTCTGCTGGCTGCGTCATGGTTTGAATATAATTCAACACGTTAAAATCATATGCCTGCGTCAAAAGATCTTCTTGAAGTATAGTTTCTTTTCCATCCTTTGCCAAAATCTGCCCCTGTTTCATCAAAATCAACTCATCTGCAAGCGCCAGTGCCAACGGAATATCATGAAACACTCCTATAAGGGTATGTCCCGGTTTTTGAGACCATTCCCGCAAATATTCGGAAAGTTCTGCCTGAACTTTTAAATCCAAATGATTTGTAGGTTCATCCAGTATTAAAACCGGTGTCTGCTGGGCTAATGTCCTTGCCAGAAACGCTCTTTGCAGTTCCCCTCCGGACAGGGTATTTAATTGGCGTTTTGCCAAATCTTTTAAGCCCACTGCCTCCAGACTTTCCGCCACTACTTCACAATCCTCTTTTGTGGGGCGTCCAAGCAGCCCCTCTTGATAGATGTACCTTCCCATCATTACGGTTTCTTCCACGGAATAGGAAAAATACACCTGGGAAAGCTGGGTCATTACCGCCACCTTTTGGGCAATTTTCTCCCTCCTCAGTTTCTGTAATGGCTGTCCATCCAAAAGTACCTCTCCGCTATAAGGCACCATCCCGGTTATTGCCCGGAGCAGCGTGGTTTTTCCCGAGCCGTTACTGCCAAGAATACATATATTTTGTCCCGATTCAACGGTAAAGGACACTCCCTTCACAGCCTCTTTTTCTTCTATTCCCAAATCTCGTCGGTCATAGGCTGCATGAAGATTCTTACATTCGATTATCCACATGATGCATCCCCCTTTCTTCCCACAAAATATAGGTACAGGAAAAAAGGTGCTCCCACCAGTGCCGTCACTGCACCCACAGGGATTTCTCTTGGGGACAACACCGTTCTGGAAAGGAGATCTGCAAATGCCAAAAATCCACCACCCAAAACTGCTGACATTGGCAATACCAAACGATGCTTGGAACCAAAAATCCGCCTTGTCACGTGGGGAATCGTCAGATCCACAAATCCGATAATACCGGTAAAGCACACCGCCGCTCCGGTTAAAAACGATGCCAAAAGCAGCAGCCTATTCTTTGTCTGTTTGGTATCCACACCTACGGCCATGGATTGTTCTTCACCAAAACTCATTAAGTCCAACTCTCGATGATCGCCCATCACCAGCACTATTCCTGCCAGCGCAACAACTGCAAGCAGTCCCGCATGAGTCCATCGTCTTCCTGAAAATGATCCCATCTGCCACAGGGTCAATCGCTGAATATGCTGGGAAAACATGGCTGAAACCATGGTCAACACTGCATTTACAAACAGCGAGAAAACCATTCCCATAAGGATAATGGTTTGATTTTTCAATGAAGTATCCAATCGTCTTGCAACGGCTATTACTAAAAGAACCGTTCCCAAACCAAAGATAAACCCTGCCAGGGGCAACAAAAAAAATCCTACCACAGGTATGGTAATATTAAGCACCACTACCAGTGCCACTCCCAGAGCCGCTCCGGAAGATACTCCAAGGGTATAGGAGGATGCCAGGGGATTCTGTAAAAGCGACTGCATAATAACACCGCTTACCGATAGGAGGGCTCCCACCATAAACGCTGTAATTGCTCTTGGCATACGAATATCCCACAAAATAGACACGTAAGATGGTGTCACATTTGTGGGAATCGTAGCTGCTGTTATTTTCGCTTTTATAATCGTAAGCATGTCGGGAATCGGGATATTTACACTCCCAATTCCCATACATGCCACTAAAACTCCTAGACTCAGCGCAAGCACAACGCCTGCCTTCGTGGTTGTTTTCATGGATTTCTCCTTACTTAAAATAATCCGGATATACGCTCTTTGCCATTTCTTTCATGGCATCTACAACATGATTGTTTGGCTGGTTTACATCATCGGCATTAATCTGATAAACTGCCTCATTCTGAATAGCTGTTACGTTCTCCCAGCCCTTCATTTTCAGCAATACATTAATTACATCCGGAGTATACATATCTGCAGTTAAGATTACATCCGGGTTCATACCGACTGCCGCCTCTTCTGTCAGTGCCGGCCACTGTCCTTCTTCTTCCGCTGCCACATTTTTTACACCTATGATTTCAAGCATTTCATTGATGTAGGTTCCCTGTCCACAGGTATAAATGGTCGGGCTGTCTGCAGATGGAGTGTATAACTCAAATAAAACGCTTTTCCGCTCTCCTTCCGGAATGGTCTTTGCAATTTCTTCCACCTTGCTAATCTCAGCCTTCATATCTTTCACAAGTTTATCTGCTTCCTCTTCCATATCCAGACAATAACCTAAGAAAGTCAAATCTTCTGCAATTCCGTCCAGAGAGGTGCTGCTTGGAATATCTGCGACGCAAATATTTGCGGCACGTACGTTTGCAAACGCATCTTCGCCGTCTTTAGAGCTCATGCCGGAGGTAAAAACGATGTCCGGTGTCAATGCTGCAATCTGCTCCTGATCCGGCTGCATCATATCAAAATACTGTACATCTTTGGAAAGCTGATCACCATAAGACATCTGGGAATTGGTATCCGCTGCCACAATTTTATCTGCAACGCCCAAATCAATCAGCACTCTGGTGGTTGCCGGAGACATGGAAATAATAGAATTTACTTCCTCCGGAAGGGTTATGTCATTACCGCTTCTATCCTGAATGTCCAGTTTTCTGGTTTCTGCTTCCTGAGCGTTTTCTGTTTTGTTGTCGGTTTTCTTGCTTTCTGCTGTTTTACCGCAGCCTGCCACAGCAAGCATAAGAGACAGGGCAAGCAAGCCTGCGATAGTTCTTTTTTTCATTCTGTCATTTCTCCTTTATTTGTCTTGATTTAATGTGCACCCTTTATGCCTCGCATTTTCATCCGGCACCTAGGCGCACCCATTTAGTGTACCACACTTTTCCTCACTTTCCAACTTCTGTCTCCATTCTTCCATTACAATTCCATATACAATTTATACAACTTGGAAAATCACAAGCCAAATTGTAAGATTCTCAAATCTAGCTTACACTCTGATTTATGTTTTTCAAATTTATGCAAGCCAAGCCAGCAATACAATACCTCTTGGCTTATGCAAAATGGAAAAGCACAGTTTCATGCATCAGCCGGATTCATAGTTTTTCCTAAAATGGCCTGCAAAAAATTCAAATTCATACTTTGACCACTAAGCTAGATTACACAAATTCCAATATGCGGCTGACAAGATCCAGTTTTCAAGGTTTCCGATGCATTTTATTATGGCTGCTCCTCTTATTTCTTTCCTGCTATGTCAATAACAACATATTCAGAGATAGCACCGCCGGTCTTAAATTTTATGGCCCAATCGGAAATGCCGGAGGTCACAATAAAGTTGGTATTCTCTCTTTTCTCAAGTCCATAGGTCTTGTCATTGGCTCCGGAAAGTTCCCCGGTGACACCCACAGGAAACATTTGTCCTCCGTGGGTATGTCCGCAAAGCACCAGGTCCACTCCCGCCTTTGCTTGATTCTCAAAATCATGGGGCTGATGATCCAGTACGATCCGGTAATGTTTTTCATCTGTGGTTGCCGACAACGATTCCATGTCCAACCGTTCACTGTCTCCCTGCTTTGCGTTATCCGGCTTCATTCCCCGCTGTCCCGCACTTCTGTCTTTGCGACCGATAAGATCGATTTTCCCATCTAGAGACACAACCTCATCTTCCAATATGCGAATGTTATTCTCGGCAAAAATCTGCCGCATATCTGCATCCGTAAAATCTCTGCTATTCATATAGCCTTTGTCGTGATTACCGTATACATAAAATACACCGTAGGTGGTTTGCATTTTTCCCAGCGCTTCGCAGGCTTTTTCCAAATCTGCCCGGTTACTGTCATCGTCCACGAAATCGCCGGTAATCACCAGCATATCCGGCTTTTCTTTTTCCATCTTTTTTACATAATCCGCAAATTTCTTTCCATCAAAAGTGGCTCCCAGATGGGAGTCGGCAATCTGGACAATTCTCACCGTCTCTTTGGGGAGTTCTTTATCCGTTGTCAACGTATAGTTTGTTGCCACCACATGGTGAGCAAAATACCAGCCGGTGCCCAAATAGAGTATGGAAAGGATGATGGCACAGATGCCGGGGAAGTATACTCTGTGTGCTTCCGTCCGTTGCCACTTTCGGATTATCCACGCCACAAAATCACAAAGAAGCCAGATGGCAAGGATATTGACAATAGCAATCACGCCATTGACAAAATCAAGCGCGCACCAGATAAGCAGTCCCACTATCGGCAGCACCGCAAGCAGCCTTTCCTTTTTCCCTGGCATACTTTCCGGGAAAAAACGCTGCACCCTTCTGTATAAATAAATCAGACCACCTATCCCGGTCAGGATGAAGGCGGCAAAAATTAACAAAATAATCATCTTCTGTCTCCTTTTCGGTGATAGTATAACACAGGTATGTGTCGATTTTATATTGCCCGGTTGCCTTCACTATGGTAAGATTTAGTCATCAAACAGGAAAGGAGTGATGTCTTATGAAGAAGAATCGTGTCAGGGAGGTTCACGAATTCTAGCCTCCCAAAGAATAGGAGGATATGAAAATGGATCAATTCACAAATGATTTTACCAATCCGCTGTTTCAGCAGGCTTTTAAGCAGTATTTTGCAGAGCTTGGAATTACTGTTAAGGATTGGGATGGTCTCTTTCAGGAAATGAAGGAAGACACAGACACCAGCGTCATTATCCGCACAGACAATAGCGGCGCGCTTATTGGCTTTTTAATGTTTCAGCCAACTCCTTTTTCAAGCTGGTTTTTTGAAGAAACCTGCGGTTTCATCCGGGAATTTTTTATTTTTCCGGAATTTCGGGGTTTCGGGCATGGCAAGGCGTTATTGCGCCTTGCAGAAGAACACTTTTTGCAAAACAGCATCTATACCAGCATTCTTACCACGGACACCGCGCCGGATTTCTATCTTAAAAACGGCTACAGGCGGGCTCCGGGAATACGGGCAAAGAATGAAGATGACGTGTTTATAAAGCATTTGTAGGGTTTATTGGCTTACCGGGGCGCTCTCGGTACAGGTAACTTTTGCTCATAAAAAGTACCGAAAAAGATGACTTCTATTGTATGGGCTCGGTATATGTAACATCTAACTGTGAAAAAGTTTACATTTTTTCCCAAATTTGAAGGATTCCTGTATACTTTCGCCATAGTGAGAGCCGCATATACCGAGTTTCATATAAAAACACTGCATTATTGTAAACATTTGCTATGGCAGGTCGCGCATGTACCGTTTCCACGATATTTTCCACGATGGTTCCCACCATTTTCCCGCTTAGGAATACTTCGCCAATATTTTTTTATAAAAGCGCCAAACTACGTAAATTCCCAAGGTACATTCCAATATCAGAAGCACGGTGCCAACCACCGGAAGGAAGGCAATCACACCGCCGGTTGCCACAAATACCCAGCCGCATTTTTTATAAAGAGCCGCCATTTCCCGGTTGTAGTTTGCAAGATTCTTTACTTTCCCCTTTAGGGACGAATCACCGCTCCAAAAGCCGATGGGTTCCAGACTGTCCTTGTCCATGCTGATTATAAAGAACGGAAAAGAACATAAAAGACAGCATACCAGACATACAATTTTTCCAACCATAGGCTACACCTCACTTTCTGATCCTATTTCTGATAATAATGCTCATAATAATAGGTGGTCACATCAACATCCTGCCAAGTTCCATCAATCCTTACCCGGTTCCAGATATGTCCCTGTCCGTTCCGGTAACCAGCTTTTACTTCCGAGGAAATCCCCAGCAGACCGCATAGCTGATGAAAGACTTTTGCAATGCCCTCACAGACACATGTTCCATTAAACAGGTATCCTGTCAGCGTATGATTTTCCGGCAAAAAACTTTCCGGAAATCTCTCTTTCTCGTCGTAATGCATGGAGGATGCAAGGTACTTTTTCAGTTCCTCCACGGCTGTTTCCTTGTCCAAATTCCGAAGCGGAGCCGCTAAGGCTTCTAACATGCCTTCCAGCTGCCCATACGTTCCAAGATCATACATATCCCCGGTTATTTTATTATTCCGTTCCAACGCCTTTTGATTTCCCTTTTCCTGCGGAAACATTTTCTCTAACACCTGCAGTTGTTTCCTATCCTGCTCGCCAAGATAGCATATCTGCCCCAAAAGCACCTCGGAAATGCGGTATTGCATTAAAAGTACATGTACTCTTTCCATCGGTAGGGAGCAGACCTGATCAACCTGCAATAGAATTTCTTCCCCTACGTCCGAAAGGCTTTCCAGATCTTCCAGCCGGACAACCAGTTTTCCTTTCACGCCAAGCTTCTTATAACTCCGATATTCCTCCGGGTTTCGTATCCTGACATAAAAGCTTCGTTCGTAATGTCGACAAAAGCGCGTATGTTCTGCGACTTTTTGCAGGTTTTCCAAATCCGAAAAATAGAGAAGAAAATCATCTCCTGTTTTCCGATAGAAATTTCGGACATCCCGGCAAATTCTCCAAAACTCTCTCCTGGCATTAGATGCCGCTTGAAAATTATAATGAATAAATCGGTAATCATACTCAGATGGACACGGTCCATAATATTGCCGCCACGTAACGCTATACAGTTTCATCATCTTCTATCGTAAAAGCGCCGTCACATCTTTCACGGCAACCGCTTTTTCCTCGCTGATAATTTCCATTACGGCATTTTCTCCCCTGTCACCGCGGAAATATTTGCGGGCAAGGTTCATGGCATTCATCATCTGCATGGGACTGTCCAGTTCCCAAATCTGGTCAAAAGCTTCATCAAACAGATTCATGTCACATTCCAGATAATTTCCCTCCAGTTCCAGCTCATAAAGATGAAACTGCTCCGCTTCCTCTTTTTTCTCATCCATGCACCAATGCTCCGTAAAAAGCATTTTGCACTGCTCCGCATCCTTGAAAAAATAGTTCGCCTTCAGGCGAGAGGGCGCATCCGGAAATTCATTCCGACGAATATACTCGAAAATTCCTTCCGTTGCCCACTTGGTCTCATTGGTCGGCATGCCGCTTAAGTTAAATTTTGCCAGCGCCGCCCCCATATAATCAGCCTGCAGCAGCATTCCGTAAAACATTTCAAAGCTGTGCTTCATCGCTTTTACAAAAGGTTCTGCCAGATTTGCCTGCTCTTTATAGTCGGTTTTTAATTCTTCATTCAATTTCAGTGTTTCGCTGACATGATACACTTTCATTGTACTTCCTTTCTCGATATACCATACTGTTACCGTTCAAATTCTTCCTGTGCCTGGCGTTACATCTGATGCCGCACAATCTTATACTCGTCGCCATTCTGATAATAGGGGCAGCTCTCCCGATGGCTTTCCAACAGCCGGGCATAGTCGTCCTCATCCATGTTGGCGCCAACGTCGCAGATGTATTCGTCAAATTCTTCATCATAATAATAGTAGGCACAGCTTTCGCAGCTTGTTGGATTTTTCATTTTTACCTCCTGAAATTTTTAGAACCATAATATCCGTTTCCCGATACCAGCGCAAAAACCACATTCGTCATCTTCGCTGTAGCAACCATCGCTTCATATCTTGTAAAGTGTTCTTTCTCGCGATTAAGTCCGATCCATTGTCCGGTATGGAGAATGGAAAACAGCAGCACCAAAAGTGCAATTTCAACCTGTGTCTGTATACTGAGTCCACCTGCGCAGATCAGCTTGCTACCGAAATGCACAAATGCCACGAAAACTCCACTCAATACTACCGCTGCCGGAATCGTCCGGAAAAATCCCGGGCAAATCTGTGCCATCGTCCATGCCACGCAGGCTAAGACTGCCAGACCGCCATACAATAAAAAGATGATCCCTGCCGCTTCTTTACCGCCGACATTACCTCCCACGTTCAGGAGTCCGTAGCCCGGCATAAATCCCTGTATTCCGCTGGTTAAAAGTACCCACAGAAACAAGACGCTTACACCGGAAGATGCAAAAAGTGATACCACACAGCTTTGCATCGATCCACTCCATATCGGCACGATTCCAAAAATCACAATTCCGAGGAAAAGTGCAAGCCCAAACCATCCACTGCCTGTTATGCTCGTATTAGAAAATATCATCCAAATTATATTTGTTAGAATAGCAATGCCACAGCCAGCCAAATACGTCAAAAGTACATCTTTATTAAAATCTTCCCGTGACAGGCTATGATGTACAATATCATCTCTAAGCAATGCCATCAGGCGTTTTTGCCATGCTTCAGCCGCCTCGTCAATCTGAATGTCCTCAATATTGTCTACGCCGCTTCGGATTGTCTGCCGGCACACCTGCGCCTGTTTCTCTAAAATTCCTTCATCTGAATCAATTTCCTCCAATCGACCGGTCAATAGCTCCGCAAGGCTTTTTTCTCCCTGCCGATAAGCTTTGATGGCCTCAATGGAAATGCCCAGAAACCGCAGTTTCTTGATCCGCATCAGCTCATCGATTTCCTTCTGGGAATATACCCTATAGTTATTCCTTTCATCCCGTCCGGGAGAAATCAATCCCGCTTCTTCATAATAGCGGATGTTTGGCTTTGAAAAGCCTGTCAGTTTTTCCACTTCCTTAATGTTCATATCCTTTTCCTCCTGTCTGTGTTTATGATAACCCTCGCTATCTGGGTCTACCATAAACCTTCAGGCAGCCTTAATGTCAATACTTTTCCTATTATTTTTTAATTTGCCATTCCTCTTTCCTGCTCAGCCGCTTTTTCTTCCTGTCGGCTCATGAAAAGTAATCTGGAAATCGCCATCAGGGTTGCACTTCCCAGCAGGATCTGTAACGGGAAGGATAAAAGCGCTCCCTCCGGAATCAGCATCGCCAGAATGGTAATGGCTCCTGCCGGTGGAAGAAACAACTTGTTAATCCGCATAATCGCAAGAATGCCAGCCGTTGCCGTAAACGCAGCCGCCGCCAGCGGCAACCCCAGTTGTACATGCAAAAGCATTCTGCCAAGTACCCCCGCCAAACCGCAGCCGGTAATGACCGCTACGACTTTTACCGGAATTTTTCTTGCCTTGTTTCCTTTTCTGGAAAACTCTGTAAATGCCACCAGCAAAGGCGGTGCAATCATATATTTCCAATCCATTGCAAATGCCGCCACTCCCAACAGTGCCATGCAGGCAACACGAAGTGTTCCATCAAAAGCATTCTCTTTCACGTTTATTTTAACAGGATTATATTTTTCTTCTTCTCGTATTTTCAGTTTCGTCAACAGGGCTCTTCCCAGAATCACGCACAACGTAAGCATAAACGCTGCAATCGGATACACCCAGGTCGTTGTCCGAAGCATCACCGGCAGCACAATCGCCGAAATAAAGGGTGCAAAGGTTGTCCCCGACACCATAAACAAAATCTGTGCCAAGGCAAATGCAATGACAATTTCCGTCAACGGCGATAATCCCAGATACCGCACAATCAGCACACCTGCCACCGCACAACCGGTAATCAATACAAGCATCCGCAGGCTGTTAACCATCCAGCTTCGTTTTTCCGAAACCATATATCCTACTGCCAGTGCTGTAATTTCCGGAAAAATGATTTCTTTTTCTCCCAGAATTTCCGCTGCTGCCACCATGCCGGTCACCAGAATCAGCGTAATCACATCCGGCAAGTACTTTTTCCACATAACTCTTCGCTCCTTCTATTCCCGTTTCTCCATTTCACAAATCACCCGATACAGCTCCTTCGCCATAATCTCATGTCCTTCCGGTGTAAAATGCAAAGAATCCGCCTCCGACGCTTTCACGTATTTTGCCGCATTAAAGAAGATGCAGCCCTTTTTCTCCGCCACTTCCCTATAATACTTGGGAAGCTCTTTGGACCGGATAATGGCATTTTCCATAAACGCTCCATAGAAAAAAGAATCCGCAATTCCTTCTCCGATTTCCGTCGGTGCCACAAGTATAATCTTGGGCACATACTCCTGCTTTTCCATGGTAAAGGTCTGAATCACATCCACCAACGTCTCTGCTCCCTTGGCAATCTCTGCCGGTGTGGCATGAAAAGTCTCTTTCAAATCATTACTTCCCAAAGCCAGAATCACAATGTCGATGGGCTTATGGGAATGGATGCAGGGTTTTAAATAATCCAGTCCGTTTTTCCAGCCTTCCAGCGGATCGTCATACACTGTAGTTCGTCCACTGCATCCTTCTTCTATGATAGTATACTCCTCTCCCAACAGGTTCTGCAACCTTCCGGGCCAACGAACATCTCTGGGATAACGCATTCCCCGTCTCGGAATGTATCCGTAGGTGTTGGAATCTCCGTAACAAAGTATTGTTTTCATTCCATTCCCTTTCTTAAATCTTCATAGAATTTATTTGTAAAAGTATTCATTTCTTCGCATAGCGGTATGGTTTCCGGTAGATAACATTTATTTGCATTTAAAACATGCTCCTTCATAAAAGCAAGGGTTTCCGTAAGTGCCTGCCCACGCACGGAACCGGTGATTAGCGTTTTTACCACCGTATAGGTCTTTCCGCCTTCCAACACATGGGCATCATGCAAAATCTTTCCTTCCAAGGATTGTGGCACTTCCGGTCGCTGGGACTCCCATGCAATTTTGATGCTTTTCTCTATCAAATCCTCCGGGCAGTTGTGCTCTGTCAAAAATTTTCTGATTGCAGCCTCATCCCGATACACAAACCCATGAAACGCCAGCGCCAACCGCAACGCCTCCCGGTCGACATCATAATTTCCCAATTTGATAACGTGGTCAATCTGCTTTTGCACCAGTTCAATGTGCCACAGGTTATGCATGATGTCTTTATTTTCGTAATATGGCTTGATAAAAGCCTGCAAGGTTTCATCTGAAATCATGGGGTGTTCCTCCTTCACAGCGTCTTACTTAACGTACTTTGCATTCACGTATTTTGTTGCTCGTGCCTGACCAAGCTTCTTGATTGCTCCATCCCTCGTCAGTCTTCCCAATACCGCTTCCACCGTAGTGGGACTGACATCCGGAAGGATTTCACAGATTTCTGCCTTCGATACCGGCAGCACGCTGTTAAGGACGGTTTGCTCTATTCTTTCTTTTTTGGTAATTCTTTTTCCATTTACTGTCGAAAACCGCTTGTCCAGTTCCTTGTAACATTTATATAATGTAGATAAAAAATTCTTCATAAACGCAAAATACGAGTTTTCATTTTCATGCCATCCTTTCGAGGATTCATGCAGTGATTCATAATAAAAGTCCTTCGCCTTACTAATCTGTTCCTCAAACGAAACATACTTACATACATCATAGCCGCTTTTATAAAGCAGCAAAAGTGATAACAAACGGGAAACTCTTCCGTTTCCGTCTGCAAATGGATGAATACACAAAAAATCGAGTATCACACAGGGGATTAGTAGCAACTGGCTTATACACGGATTATCCCGTGCATCCATATATGCCAGAACAAGCTGCTCCTTTGCCTCTTTTGTCTCTGCCGCAGGTACCGGTTCAAATCGAATACGCCGTTTTCCATTGCCATCTATTTCCATAATAAGATTATCTTCTGTTTTATATTCGCCCGACTGACTGTAGCCAGCTACTTCCGTCATAATCTGGTGCAAATGACGAATAGTATTATCTGTTACTGCAATCCCCGCATGTTTACTGTGAATTTCATCCAACGCATTTCGATAACCGGCAATTTCCCGTTCACTATGATTGAGCGGCGCACAGTTTCCATTAACAATTTCTTTAATTCTTACATCTGTTGTAACAATTCCTTCAATTGCATTTGAACTTTTGACAGATTGTATTCTGGCGATTTTCTCAAGCTCCGTGTATACCCCACGATTTGCTTCTTTTCTTTCCATTGCCAATACATTAAACGCCGCAATGCTAGAAACTAAATTTACCATCTCGGCCGGCAATACGCCTTCTTCTAAAAATGAATAATCAAATATGTGCATATTCTCCTCCTCTATCTGCACATATTATACCAAAATATATGCAGATACTCAAATAGTATCTGCATATATTTCTCCCATTTATATGCCGATACGTTTCAACATTACGAGATACTCCGTGGTTCCTTCCTCAAACTTCTTCGTATCCGTAACCGAAAAACCATGTCTTTGATAAAAGCGAATGGCTTCCACATTTTTCTCAATAGCCCATAGAAAGTCCACATCATGCTCTTTCTTGGCAAATTCAAACAGTTCTCCACCGATTCCCTGCCCCTGGAAAAAGTAATCAATATAAAGCTCCACAACTTCCCTGTCTTCAATATGAATTAACCCTTTTACAATTCCCTTGTCCTCATATACCCAGATATTTGGTAACTTTTTCTCGTATTCCGCTGCCACCGGTATCACCTGCAGTTCTCCAAAAGAATAGTCGTCATCCTGAAAGATCGGGCGAAATTTAATCCTCTTTACAAAAACCAGAATTTCCGCAATACGAGACAGATCCTCTTTTGTCGCTTTTCTAATCATGTTTCTTCTCCTTCATAATAAATCCCTGCAATTCTAATTTTTTCCCGGAATCGGTAGTCAGCTTTTCTACATCCTGCTCTATGATTTCATACTCGTTTTCAAACTTATGCAGTAGCTTCATGCTCCCTATATTTCGTACATCCGCCTCGTAGAAAAATTCTTTTTTGCCGTATTTTGTTCCTGCAATATCCAGTGCTGCTTTCAATGCCTCATAGGCATAGCCTTTTCCCCACTGGGATTTTTTAATCCAAACCCCCAGTTCCGGGCAGTCCTCGGTAAGACCATGTACCTCAGAGCTTCCAAGAAATTCACCTTCTTCCGATAATGCCACGAGTAAAAGTGTTTCCCCACGTTCCATTTCCTCCAGAAATTCTTTCAGTAAATGTTCCGCATCCTCCAACGTTTCAAAGGGATCCGGCCACTGATATTTTGCAATCTCCTCCGTGAATTCCCTATAGTAATCCTGTAAATACTCCATTGTGAATGGTTCGATTTTGATCTTGTTCTTCAAATTCTTATCTCTCTTTCCTTAAAATGTTCGCTGATAGTATTTTGACATCACGCCGTCTTCCTCAAATTCTTCCACAAAGGCAAAGCCGTTTTTCTCCAGAACCTTCTGGGATGCTTGATTTTCCGAAAAGAAGAATGCCCCTACCGTTTCCACCTGATACCGGGCTTTCACTTCTTCCAGAAACAAGCAAACTGCCTTCGTTGCAATTCCTTTATTCCAGCACTTTTCTTCAAAGACGCAGTAGCTTAACATGGCGTTGGGTTCCTCATCCGCATCTATGCAATAACACCATACGTCACCCACGTACTCGCCGTCTACACAGATGATTCGTCCGTAGCTTGTCGCAGTCGGCAAAATCGTTTCCCGGTAGTCTTCTAATGCTTCTTCCACACTTTGTGCCTTTTGTGGCAACATCTTTTTGATAATGGGGTTCTGGGATTTTTCAAAATAAATCCGCACCGTTTCCTCTGTTCTAACGTCCAGTTCGATTTTCATGCCATCCTCCGCTATTCGATGTTATTTAGTCCGTCATACAATTCATTAAAAGATTTCTTTGTTTCACAACGTCCGAAGGAAAGTTCCTTATTCTCCCCAAATTCCAGCAAAAAGCACTTCGCCAGTTCCTCCACTGTCTGTTCCAGTGTGCTGAAAAACTGATTATAGGCAAAATTCCATGCCGGTGTATCCTCTTCAAAATTACTGGTGATCAGGGACTCCGTCACCTGATCCAAGGGATACATTTTAATATGCATCAATTCATGGACGATTACTTCCTCCATATTTACCTGTTTTGGATTTTCTACATTTAGAAGCAAAATCGCCTTCTTGTCGGTGCAATCAATCTTAAAATCACCAGTCTTTCTCCATGTTTTGTCCTCCACGAATTCCAGCTTGATATCCCAGTCCGGTGTAATCCGTAGCTTTTTAATATATTTTTCAAATAATTCCTGTAATTTTTCTCTATCCATGTTTCCTCCACATTAATTTAATTCCGCCAGTTTCTCTTTTGCCAGATCATGCTCCTGCGCTGCTGCCTTTTCATACCAAAAAAGTGCTTCTTTTACATCCAGCCCGACTCCAAGTCCATTTTCATACATCCAGCCCAGATTGAACTGCCCATCTCGGTCACCATGCTCGGCAGCACGTTTTGTCCAGTAAAGGCTCTTTTCCAAATCCTTTTCCACGCCAATCCCCTCCAGATAGGCATAACCTACCTGGCATTCCGCAAGTGGGTAGGCTGTTTCTTCTGCTATCTCCAGCCTCCCTAGATTATACGAATGCCTTTTTTCCGCATTTCTTCTATCACCTTCTGCTTCACCGCTCCGCTTTTTGCCCCCACGCACTCCGGATTAAAATACGTCTCATATCCACATCTGACCGCTCCCAGAGCGGTTTTATACACACAGCAATTTCCGTCAATGCCTATGGCTTCCACCACAGTCACCTTATTTTTCTTTAAAAAAGTATCAAGCTCCGGATTTGAAAACGCATCCGGCGCTTTTTTCATAAAAACATCCCCGCTAACCACATGCAATCCCTCTGCAAATTCCGTTCCCGCAATATTTTTTACATACACAACCAGCTCTTTCTGCGTTACAGCTGCCTCTATCCGGCGGTTCACTTTCGGAATTATCTCCCGGTTGTAGCCATGCTTTTCAAAATAATTTTCCTGCATATCAATGATAAGTAAGGCGTTCATACGCTTCTACCTTCCATCCGTCAAAAAATACTTCACAGTATCCACAGGCTGTAATAACTCTGTCCGGAAAAACTCCGGGAAATATGGCATCGGGTCATCTATGTCAATCCACCGCAGAAATTCTTCATGTTCTCCCTCCATGAATTTCTCCGAAACCGGTTCAAAATCCTCCGGCACCTTCATATAGAAGAAATAGGCAATCTCATAGATCAGCTTTCCTTTATGTACTCCGGCGTCCCCATAAAAATAGTTTTCCTGCACAAAACCAAGACGATCTATCTCAAGCTTTCGTCCGGTTTCCTCAAATACTTCCCGCACCACCGCTTCTTCTGCCGTTTCCCCAAACTTTAACCGGCCTCCCACAGTATACAAGTAGCCCGGGAAAATATTGTTACCTGCCATTAGGATTTTTCCTTTTTTCATAATAATCGCGCCCACGCGAAGGTTGATAAGCCCCTCTCCACAGGGCACCGACATGTCTTTTTTCATACACCCTCCATCCTTATATGTCAAACCTTCATTATCTCTTCTATTGTAACATTCCCCTTCTACACAAACAATTCATTTTTCCCATAAAAACCGAATACCCTGGCACTATTTATGCTGGGGTATTCGTTGTTTTAAACCTTATTTTTGTTTTTTCAGTTCCTGAATCTGTTTCCTTAATCGTTCGATTTCTGCCTCTTTCTCATCAATCTGCTTAAGAGCTGCATCACGTTCTCTTTCAGCCTCTGTACATTTCTTCTCTGCCTCCGTACATTTCTTCTCTGCCTCCGTACATTTCTTCTCTGTCTCTACGTATCTCTCCTCGGCTTCTACGCATTTTTTCTCCGTCTCTTTCAACTGCTCATGCACTTGATCCCAATATAACCGCATCGCGCCTTCATCCATTTCTCGCAATATTTTCGAACACACCGCTAAAACCTCCTTTGGATTTCGCATATAACCGGCCACATCTTCATAGATTTCGTATAACCATGGATACGTTTGAATTACTGCTTCCACATCTGCCATATCCTCTGTTGTCAAAAACCGCAACCATCCGCTCAACGTACTTCTATCCTCAGTATAAGCCGTGTTCTTAAAAATATCAAGGTTGACGATATAGTATTCCTGTAACATATCCAATTCAAGTCCGGTATCAAACTTCACTTTTCCATGATGTAAATACTGACCCTTTTGTACAACTTCATTAAATTCTTCCGGAGAATTCTCGTACATAACGATGGTGTATACTTTGTTGACATCTTTATAATCAAACTTGCCATCTTTTCTTTGCTTCTTTGCCCATTCGTATTCTTGCATCAGTGAATCCGCCGAATAGCAACTCATGCGTTGCACCGGAAACGCAGCACCATACTTTTGAATTTCCACATTGGCACGTGAGCCATCATCTAAACGCACCAATAAATCCATAATTACCATACTTTTCCCATCATGTAAGGTATGTTCTACGGGTAAAATATCTACAACCTGTACCTTTCGGTCCATTACCGCACTAAGAAAACTTGACATCCTCTTCGGACGCAAAAAAATAGTTCTTTTCTGTCATTCACATTCTCCTTCTTTATTAAATTTTAATAATACGATTGATGTAAGGAAACCTTACGTTTACGAATGCATCTGGATTCAATTCCAGCGCATTGTATAGAAAAATAGAGACGCTTTGAACGTCTATGATTGAGGCTGAGCCTCTAAATGACTCTTTAAATTTATCATAGAAAAACTATTTTTGCAAGAAGAACTTCAACTAAAACTCCTTTGCACGAACCTTAGTGATACTTCTTCCTTCCTGCTGCCTTTTAGAATTGATAGCCCACTGCATTCTTCCCATCACATTCCAAATCCATAGAGGCATTTGCATTTTTGTATCAATCCATGGACGAAGTGGAACTTCGTTTATTAATGCACTTTTTCTGAACTGTCCTTCAGGAAACAGCATCTTAGCTGTCTCCTCCGTTCTCGGCAATGTGCTAATATAAATATTGCGGCACCGGATAAACGATGCCTCCATATTTTTTCCCACCGGTGCCACATCATATTCCTCACATGCTTTATTAAATTCCATAGATGTATAGCGTTTTTGCTATTGAAAATCCACCTTCCCATGGCGCATAATAATTACTTTCAAACCTTTCTCCATCCTTAGCATTCCCATTATACATTAGTTCTTCCTTCTATGTATCCATCCGCACAATTTCTACCAGAGCTTTGTTGCGATAGGTTATATCCGTCCGCTCTGTAAAGCCTTCGCTTTCCCAAAAAGCATTACCGGTCTCATTTTTTGCAAAAACCAGCATGGCTACCTTATGAATTCCTTCTGCCTTCAGCGCATCCAGTGCATACTTCACCAGATTGCTGCCAATTCCACATCTACGGTACTCCGGGTGCACTGCCGTATGATACACATATCCACGTCTCCCGTCATGCCCGGTAAGAATCACACCCACAATCTGTTCTTTTTTCTCGCAAACAAAGCAGGTATTTGGATTTCGTTTTAAAAGCGCCGCAATTCCTTCCTCCGAATCATCCAGATTATTCAGTCCCATACCTTTGCATGAAAGCCACAGCTGATATACCTTTTCATAATCCGCTATTGTCATTACTCGAAATATCATTTTCTTCACCTTAGTCCTCAAAAATCGTTGCAGAACCAAAGTTTTCTTCATCATCCCAAATTTCCACATCAAGACGATTCCACTGATAGGAATCCCCGGTCATATCTACCTGCACCAGATATGCACCCAAAGTTCCCTCTTCTACCTGCTCCTGCACTCGATTTGTTAAAAGCACCTTTGCTTCCTGGCCGTCCACTAGGACGCACAGTTTTTTAATTTCCGGGCAAAGGTCTTTTTCACCTTTCTGTTGCTTTTTCAGACTCATGGGACGGAAATATACCATCAACTGTTTAAATCCGCCTTTTACTCGAAAGCCATGAAGTCCGTATATCTCTATAGAATCAATTCGTACATTCAATTCCAAATCCTCTGTAAGGTTTATATTCTGGCACCAGTATTCCAGATTTTCTACTGCATAATCCCGTACTGCCAGCAAAAACGGATAATGTCCCCCAGGAAGTTCCAGTTCATACTTTCCATTTTCGTCGCTTACCGTTTCGTAGATTGTCTCAAATTCCTCATTTTTCACCGCAATCCAAGAACCCTCCATGATTTCTCCGTTTTTTCCTTTTGTTGTTCCGTAAATACGCATAACACTTCTCCTCCTTATTCTATTTCAATATCTTCCACATCCACAACTTTCACTCCGTTTTGCGCAAGCAGTTCTGCAAAAACGCCGCTTCCCTCTATCTTTTTCCCGGAAAAAGTGCCATCATAAATTTGCTTTACGCCACAGGACGGACTTCTGGATTGCAAGATTGCCATATCCACTTTTTCCGCTAGTGCTTTTTCAAGGCAACGCTTTGCTCCCGCCCGGAATTCCTTATCCTTATTCTCCCCGTTCCTGTTCATCACCACGCCATTTACAATTTCGCAGGGAGTCCTTGGGGTCGGCAATCCACCTTCCATCTCAGGGCAAACCGGAATTACTTCATGCCCTTTTACGTATTCATCAACTTTCTCACTATAATTATTGCCGCCGTTGTATTTGCAATTTTGCCCCAAAAGGCAGGCACTGACCATAATTTTCATTGTTGCTCCTCCAACCATGCTTTCATTTTCTGATAAATCGTTTCTCTGTCTCCCTCGCAAATCTGTTTCTTCTTTTTTCGCTCATAATGGTGTCCAAATTCTTCATCTGAATAGCTTCTTCCATTAATTTCTACCGGTCTGCTGTAACGAGGTCTAACATGAAAGTGTACATGTGGGTGTGGTTTTTCCTCTTTAAAAAAACTGTTCATCAGGCAGCTCCAATTGCACAAATCCGCACCCAACAAGGATTTCAGGCAATTTTCAACTATTTTAATCTGCTCATGCAAATCTTTCCACTCATCTTCGGATAGCTCGGACAAGGATTCGCAATGGCTTTTCAAAACCAGAATACATCGCCCCATGTAGTCCTGCTCATCTGCTAGAAAGGTATACCAATGCTTACTTTCTAAAAGAAGATACTGCTTATCCTTTTCTGATAAGTTGCACCAAGGGCATATTTTTCTTTTCATTCGCACGCTAACCTCTTTCACTAAATCCGCCAAGCTTATACCAGCTTTTATGCAGTCTGTAGCTTCTACAATTTCAACATCATCGCTTACCTGATCTACAATAAATTGTTGCTCGTTCTCATAAACAAACTCCTTCCCATAGCAGGAGTTATCGGATTGTGGTGTCAGTTCCAGATATACTACTTTATTTTCTGCCTCAAAGGTCAAAATTGTATGATATTTCTCTCGTTGCAGCTCGCATAAAATCCAAATTTTACTCCTAACCCGATGTTCTTCAAGAATAGCACGCATCAAAAGAACAATATCATTACAAGTGCCGATTTTCTTCTGCTTTGTCACCTCTGAGGATTGAATCCGGTACTTTGTCATCAATATCTTGAAAAAATCTTCGTCAAATCCATTTTCTCTATTGGGCTGATACATATTGCCGTCCAAATAGACCCCATATCCATAACCATTATTCACAAGCTCGCTTTTCAGCACTTCACATATCGCTTGAATCCGCATACTATTCTTCCTCTCATCTCAAATCCCTCTCATTTTACATACCGAACATGCCAAATCGCTCTTTTCGTCCGCCCCCCCAACATTCTCTCTATCCACTCTCTAAAATCGGTGTTTTTCGCAGTTTATCTTGCCTACCGTCTTCTAAATTCCTGCCCCTCGTAGGTAAAAATTTTAAAACACACTTTTTTTCTTACATACGTTTTTCCTCATTCCGGCATTTCGTAGGTAATATTCCCGATCACCCCTATATCAGCCACCGCTTCTATAAATGCCACCGCTTCTTCAATACCGCCGCACTGTTTGAAGCTTTCTGATATCCTTTCCGCATTCTGTTTATAGGATGCATCCGAAGTTGCCCGCTGTATCGCCGCCAGAATGTCCTCTTTCGCAATAGACGTAAGTCGAAGGCCGGCGCCCAGTTCCTCTGTCCGCTTTGCCACTGCTCCTTGTTCCGGTGTCTGCGGAAATAAAATTAACGGAACCCCGAAATACAGCCCTTCCGAAGCCGAATTCATTCCACAATGCGTGATAAATGCGTCGGCTATAGAAAGCACCGCCATCTGGTCAACCGATTCGTATATCTGAACATTATGTGGGATATCTTTATATTGCTCCGTATTGGTTCCCATGGAAAGAATGACCTGATACTCCGTATTTCCCAACGCCTCTATACAATTATGATAAAACTCCCTATTCTGGTTCACCGTTCCCATGGAAATGTAAATGGTTTTTTCTGCTCTTTTCTCGTAGTTCTCAACCAGCGGTCGGATGGATGGTCCTATAAAGTGGTATTTTTCAGAAAAAGTATCTGCACAGGGCTGAAACAGTTTAGACGTATACACAATGGTATTGGTTTCGTTGTCGTTTTGTACAATGTCCAAAAGCCCCTTCACTGGGTAGCCCTTTTCCTGTAGCCGTCTTATCTGCTTATTGATTTTTGGCATTTCCAAAAGCATCCTTACCGTTTCCATAAAACCATTCTTCATGTATTTTGCAGAAAATCGGTTAAACGCAAAGGTTGTGGTGGAGGAAATATAAGGAATTCCCTGCTTCATTGCCACCAGCTTTCCCCAATAAGCAACGGAATCTGTCACAATAACGTCCGGCTGAATCTCCTGTATTTTTTTGTTCGCCATTTCATCCAATGCCAATGTGGAAAAAACCAACAATTCTACTGCAAAAACCTTGTCTTTTCCAACACGATCGGCATTTTCTTTATCTTCCATTTCAAAATCATATCCGTCGCAGGGAATAAACGTGGCTCCGGCTTGCTCTATTTTTTCCCGGAACATTTCAAAGGAAAAATAGTATATCTCATGTCCCAACTCCGTCAACTTCTTTACCAAACCCAAGGTCGGATTTGTATGTCCGTGGGCCGGAACGCAAAACCATGCTATTTTCATTTACTCTACCTCCACATCCAAATAATCGTTCCCTCAGACCTCGTCAGTCCCAGCTTCTCCTGTAATGCGAGGGATGCCTGATTATGAATCTCCACCTGTCCGAAAGGCACAAAGCCTGCTTCCATGTTCTTCCGAATATACGCGTTCTCCAATTGCATCGCATATCCTTTCCGGCGAAACTTCGGCAAAACATGCAAAAGTCCGATACTTCCTTCCAGATGCTCTCCTACAAATCCTGCAATTTCATTCCCTTCATAACCCAGAAGGATATTTCCAAGCTTTACTTCTTCCCGCATTTCCTCTTCGCTAAGCGCGTCATAATTCTCCAGCAAAAATGGCACATCCTTTTCTTCCGCCAGCCGGATATCCAACGCGCCACTTACTTCCGGCATTTCATCGGAATAAGACGCCACTTGGAAACATTCCAACCCATCTGCAAAGTTATATTTCTTAAACATTGCCTTTCCAAGTGCAACGTTACTAATCATCAGCAGCCTGTGCTCCTCTGTCAAATGACGTTCCAACATTGCTTCTCCAACGGAAGCATCGTCGCAAGCCAACATAAGTCCTTTGCTTCTTTCGTCAAAAACAAGAATCGCATCCGGTCGTTGTTCTATGATTTTTCCGGTTCCACGCTCTAAAACCCGGTCTATATTTAAATTTTCGATTGCCTTAATATCCATCAAAATTCTCCCTTCCAGAGACTTTACTCTCCAAATCGGTGCTTTTCCCCATAAAGCAATTATAGTATAGTAGACACAAGAAGACAAACACTTTTCAGCTTAGGAGGACAAACGTATGAATTTAGGTAACAATCTACGCTTTTTGCGAAAAAATCATAATCTCACCCAGGAGGAGCTGGCGGAAGCCCTTGGGCTCTCTCCACAGACCATCAGCAAGTGGGAAAACGGCATCACTTCCCCGGACATTTCCCTCCTGCCACTTTTAGCAGAATATTATAAAATCAGCATTGATGAACTACTGCAATATGACTCTGCTTCCCGCAAAGCGGAGCTAAAAGCACTTGCCGGCAAGGTCCACGCCCTTGAACATTCCGGAGAATTGGAAAAAGCCTACAATCTGCTTCATGGAGAAATTGAAAAATGGGCATTATCTGTCAGCATGAATCATCTTTTGGGAAGTCTTGCCTACCAGCTTGCAAAAGAAAAAGCCGACAGAAATGAACTTTTACATGAGGCAATCCGACAGGCGGATAAAACCATCCTCCTTGACCAGGACGAGACCGGGCGTTCCATTCAGGCAAAAATGTTAAAATGCTACTGCCTCCATGAATTGGGTCAGCAGAAAGATGCCGTAAAACTCGCCCATACCCTGCCCTCGCTTTTTTCCAGTCGGGAGGTTGTACTATGCAGGATTTGTGATGGTGTTGAAAGAGAAGAAGCAGTTCGCCAAGCGAACGGATACCTAAAAGAACTGCTGGAAGAACTGAACTAGTATGAAAACAGGGCATGCCGCAACCTTACGACATGCCCTGATATTTTACATTTCTGCACTTAGCTTTTCTGCTCCCATAACTTCTTAGCCTTTGAAATCTCTTCTTCTGTATAGTCCTCAAGTAACTTTTCTTCCGGCACTCCATATTTCAACATATTTGCAATAGCCTGCAAGGTTGCTTGCTCAACCCCCTTGTCAATTCCCATTTTTTCCAGTCTTTCTGCCACCTCACACATACTCATTTCGCCTCCTTCTATCGTCGGAATGTGAACATATCGTTCATCCCTCGCAAATACAGACAACAGTTTTAATACCGCATCCACATGCTTAAACTTCTGTGGGTTGTCCGGAACATAGTCCGGATTTTTTCGCATATTTTCAAAGAAATCTGCAACAATGGCAAAATCGCCTTTTAGCAGTTTATTCTTTTCTGTCTCCCACGCAACATTGATTACATGGACTTTATAATCGTTGAAATAGGGTTGAAATTCCGGAATCACATTTACACAATCACTTAACTTCAAGTTAGTTTCCCACTTCTGTTTCGTCCCAAAATACAGTACAATTGAAATTACCGGCACCGGATTCTCTTCCTCATACTGCATCCTGTAATTTGCCCCATCATAACCTATCATTCGCAACGGCATCTTTGTATCAATACAACTCTGATTTTCAATTCCAAAAATCCCCAGGTGTACTCGAACCTTATCACGATTATAATATTTTATAACATCTCTTTCCTGCTCATGAAGTTCTCCCTCTGCCGCTTTGTATTGGGAATGTGTGGAGGCATTCTCCAAATTATCCGGATTAATAAATTCCTCGCCGTTAAACAAGTACGCATTCAGTATGTCCGCGAAGACATCATTATAGTCCATTAATAGCTTTTCTGTTAAGTCTTTTTCTCCCATTGGTATCTCCTTTTCTCTGTATTTTCAGAGAAATAATGGAAGATTTCGCAGTCTATCTAACATCATTATACTATGTGCGTCTCTTATCCTGCAACATCTCCCCTAAATTTTCTCCGTTTCTTTATTGAATGCCGCAGGACTTCCTGCAAGAATTCATTGAATCGTGTCAAAGCACATTGCGGATGAATATCCGCTAAAGATGAATTTTATATTATCACAAAACACTACGCTTTACAAGCCCATTTAAACAGGGCATGCCGCAACTTTACGACATGCCCTGATATACTTTATTTTCCTACCCGCCTGCGGATATCTTCAGCAGCCTCAAGAAATTTCTTCTCTGCCCGGATTACCTCATTTTCTTCCGGCTCCGTTTTCTTCATGGAATCAATCACTAACCCCGCGATTTTCAGAGACAGGTTGGCAAAAATCCGCTCGCATACAGGATAGGTGCTGCCCTGCATAATAAATACCACATCGGGCAACTCCAACCGGCGCAAAACCAGCTGAATCAATAAATCATCCGCCCCGGAGATATCCTCCAGCAGGTCAGTCTTTTCAGAAAACGCCTGCTTCCCCGCGTTCTCACTCTTCCATTCGGAGATTTTCCGTTTCAACTCCGTTTTCCGATCCAGCAGTTCATCCAGCGATACCTCAAAATAATCAGATAAAATGCAAAGCATTTCAATATCCGGAACGGCCACACCCGTTTCCCTTAGTTAAAGATATTGTTGGGTATCTCAAGATGTGTCATTCGATTTTGCCGATAAAGCGGTAGAAGATTTCCACTTCCTGTTCCCGGCTTCCGTCCTCACTTTTGACCGCTTCATGGACAAGGATTTTTTCAATCAGCGTATTCAGAAGTTCAGCCGTCAATTCTGTGGGATTGACATACTGTTTCATCAGACCTATCCACTTTTCAGCGTCAACCGCTGTCTGGGCGGCGGTCTCCATCGCTTCGTGAAGCCGTTCAATTTTTACGTCCAATTCTCGCTGTTCGCCCTGATACTTTTCGGACAGCATATTGAAATTGTATTCTGTAATGCGTCCGGCAGACCAGTCCTCATACATTTTTGCAAACAGGGTGTCTACTTCTGCTTTGCGCTTTTCCGCCTTTTTCAGTTCGGCTGTCTGCCGCTTCCTTGCAGTATTGCGTTCCTTGTCGCTGGCGTTAAGTAGCCGTTTCAGAAGTTTGTCCCCATCCTGCTGTGCCAGCACAGACCAGTATTGCAGACGGGAAAGGACATAGGCGTAAAGCACATCATAGCGGATATAGTGCATGGAACACTGGTGCAATCCTTGCCCGTACTTGCTACAATGGTAGTGGGCATAGGGATTTTTGTTCTGGCTGTTCATACCATAGGCCAGCGACCAGCCGCAGTCCGCACATTTTACCAGCCCGGAAAATATCTGTGTTGTGCCGTTCTTCTGCCGTCTGCGCCTGTTGCAAATCTGCTCCTGTACTTGACGGAACACATCTTCGGAAATAATCGCTTCGTGGGTGTTCTCCACACGATACCATTCCTCTTTTGGCTTGCGTACTTTCTTCTTGTTTTTGAATGAAATGTTGGTCTGCTTATTGTGGACGCTGTGTCCGATATAGGTTTCCTCTTTCAGAATACTTTTCACCTGCGCTATCGTCCACGCATAGGCTTTTTCCTCCGGCGCTCCGGCATAGATATTTGCGAAAGTGCCGTATCTCTGGAAATTCAGCCAGCCGGGAGTAGGTACTTTTTCTTCGACCAAAATCCGTGTAATGCTGGCGGCTCCCCGGCCATGAACGGCAAGGTCAAAAATCTTTTCGATAATCCACCTTGTTTCCGGGTCAATCAGAAGATGGCCTTTCTTATCTGGGTCTTTGACATAGCCAAGCGGAGCATAGGCTCCATAGTGTGCGCCATTTGCGAACCGTGTCCGCATGGCCGCCTTTACCTTTTTGCTGGTCTGGCGGGCGTGCATTTCATTCAGAATGTTGAGGAATGGGGCAAGCTCATTCTCTCCGTTGATGGTGTCCACATTGTCATTGACAGCGATATAGCGGACGCCTTTGCTGGGAAAGTAGATTTCCGTGTACTGGCCGGTCAGAATGTAGTTTCTGCCTAAGCGGGATAAATCCTTCGTAACAACGCAGTTGATTTTCCCGTCCTCAATGTCATCAATCATTCTCTGAAAATCCGGCCTGTCAAAGTTCGTTCCAGACCATCCATCGTCGATATATTCATCTATGACATTCAGGCCATGCTCGGCGGCATATTGCCGGAGCATCATGCGTTGTGTCTGAATACTCCCGCTTTCTCCTTGCAGTTCATCGTCCCGGCTCAATCTCATATAAAGCGCCGTGTTGTAAATCGTAGTATTGTAAGGTTGTTTCACCGTAAAAATCCTCCTTCTAAAGAAACAACCCACGCTTACAATACTTTTGCTCTATGGCAATTATATCATAAGCGTGGGCGTGTTATCAATGATGGGCTATCAGGTTGAAGCGGCTTTTTCTGCGGTATGCCGCACCACATCTACAATCAGATCACCGAGGGGCTTCCCGCCTGCGGCGAAGTGTTCGGAGATTTTTATACGGTTGTTCCCACATACAAAATACTGCGTGCCGTTCTCTGCTTGTATAACCTGCCCTGTTCGGGGTGTAAAAATATCGCTTTCACTTTTTGCCATCCAGTGTCCTCCATATTCAGTTTTCAAGGTACAATGCCGCACAGAGGCGGCGAAAATTTCTGCTTATATCTATCACCTTTCCTTTACCGTGTGCCGCTGCTGACGTTTCAGTTCCGCCAGTATATCCGGCGGGATACGGTCAACCAGCCGCTGTAAATTGTCCAGTTCGCTTTTCAGCTTTGCCCGTTCCATCGTATCTTTCATCTTTCCTTTTTCGCTGGCCTTTGCCCTTGCTTCCAACTTCTCATTCTCCGCCAGCAGGTCATTGATTGTGACCTTGTACTTTTTCAACTGCCCGGAGAAATTCTCCATCTGCGGGAACCACTTTTTCAGCATGGAGAGGGCTTCCTCTTTTTTCTTTCCGGCGTTCAGCGGGTTAATGCCGTCCAGTGTGGCTTCAATGGCTCTTGCCTGCCGGGAGAGGGAAACCGCCTGTTTGAAAAGCCGGGTGGGGATATGCTTCCGGCCTGTCCTGCTGGCGCTCTCCCCACGCTCCAAGTCAGGATATTTCTCCACCATATAGGCGTGAAAATCGTCCTGCCACTTCGTCAGGTTTGCCCGGTTGCCGATAATCTCCTTTGCACACAGGCGGTTGTCCTTTGTCAGCGGAACAAAGGTCAAATGCAGGTGGGGCGTTTTCTCGTCCATGTGTACCACCGCCGACACGATATTTTCCCGTCCTACCCGGCCAATGAGGAAGTCCGCCGCCCTCTGGAAAAACGCCTGTATCTCCTTTGGGGATTTCCCCTTGAAAAACTCCGGGCTGGCAGTTACCAGCGTATCGACAAACCGTGTGCTGTCCTTGCGGGTTCGGCACCCGGCCTGTTCAATGCGGTTTTGAATGAAATGATAGTACCTGCCCTCTGGCTTGACGATATGAAAGTTGTACTTGCTCCGGCTTGTGTCAATGTCGGGGTTGCTGGCGTATTGTTCTTTCTGTCTTTCGTGATGGGCTTCCAGCGGCCTTGCCGGGTTGCCCTTGTGCTTCTCAAACCGCAAAATTGCGTGTTGTGCCATTCTGCTCCTTTCCCCATTCCTTTCCTATCCGGGTTTTTCCACAGGGAAAATCCCGCAGAAATTAGCTCGGATAGGATTGGAATGGATAGAATATAAATAAATCTTTTTAATCTTTGTATTTCTATATACCGTCCGGTTTTCGTACTTCCGGGGAGTGATTTCCTCACTTCATAAGTACGGTTTTCAGCCCTCCGGCGTACCAGAACCGGATTTCTTGAAGTCGGTGTTTGGAACCGCTTCATAGGATTTTGGGAAAATGCGGTTGGGTTTTCCACAGCCCTGCTTCTGGATCTCCACCAGCCCGGCGTATTGCAGTTCCCGCAGGGTGTTTACCGCTTTCTGCCGCCCACAGTGGAGCAGGTCAACCACCTCGCAGATGGGATAGTACAGATAAATCCGTCCGCAATCATCCGCCCACCCATTCTTGCGGGATAACTCTGTCCGGCGCAGGATAAAGGCGTACAGAACCTTTGCCTCGTTGGACAAGGGCTTGAATGTGGGGGCTTCAAAAAGGAAATTCGGGAGCCGGGTGAAGCTGAACGCCTTTTCCGGCTGATGGATATAGATGGTATTTGTCATAGTGCGTTTTGTGGACGGTTAGAAGCCCGTTTTCCGGGGCGGGCGATACTTTATACCACCAGCCCCGGTTTGGGGCTTGCGAAGCCTGATAAATCAAGGCTTTTTTCGCTCCTAACTGTCCACAGCAGACCTCCTTTTCCGTTCACTTTCTGTTTTCTGCCGCCTGTGAACTCTGGCGGCACAGCCGGGGCAGTATTTTGCCCGGTTGGATTTGGGGACGAACACACCGCCGCAGACCTCACAGCGTTTCAAGTCCTTATCCCGGAAAATCTCCGCTTCCAGCGTCCCGTCCAGCGGCAAGACCGCCCAGCGGAACCACTTACAGCAGACCGAGAAAGAAATCGTCTGCGGACAGGTGCAGGTGTCCCCATCGTCAAGGACAATGCAGTTGCCGTCCTCACAGCAACAGCACTCCCGGCGTATCAGGCTGGCCGCCTGTTTTCTCTGCGCCGGGGTCATGCGGTAAAGGGAACCGTCCGGCCTGCGTTCCAGCGGCGGCAAGTCTTTATAGGGGTTATCTCTCATGCGTTCCCTCCATTTTGCTTTCCGTTGCCGTTCTCCCCGAAAAGGTTTCCTGCCCCATTCCTGCGGCGTGTTCCGGCGTTGGCACGCTCCTCGCAACTTCGGGACATTTTGTCCCGAAGTCCGACTCCTTGCGGTGCTTCCCCAGCCGGGGTATTCCTTTTCGGACGGTCATTCTGTTTTCAAGGTGCCGTCCATCGATGAACTACCCTAAGTCTACACGAAAAAAATGCAATTCCCGGAATATTGCGAGAATTGCATTTTGATGAAGTTTACACTTTGGAAATTGCATTTTTGCAATCATTCTGTATAATGGAAGTATGCGGAGGAGGTGCGTATCTATGGCTTTACCCGGAACGCCCGGACAGCGGATTTCCGATTTATGCAACGGGAACCACATCACACAAAAGGAACTTGCGGAGAAGATAGGCGTTTCCGCTTCCCAGTTGAGCCGCATTGTCAGCGGCGAAACAAGAACGGTCAGCAGTGATATTCTCATAGGTGTGGCAAAGGAATTTAAGGTATCGACAGACTACATACTGGGCTTGTCTACCGTGAGCGTTCGTAAAAGCTACGATATTTCTGAATTAGGCTTGTCCGAGGGAGCCGTGAGGGGGCTTGTGACGGGTGCTGTTGATGTGCAAATCCTCAACCGCCTGTTGGAACACAGGAATTTTCCTAAGCTGATAGATTTGATACGGATTTATTTTCAGGATACGGCGGCAAAGGGCATAACAGCAAGAAACCAGCTTATCGAGATGGCAACGGCTTCCCTGTCCGACCTGATGAAAGAACACCCGGAACACCGGGCAGAAGCGAAGCAGGATTTACAGCTTTTGAACGCCCAAAAGATAGGGGAACATGAAGCGGAGATTGAAAAAATCAAAAATGTGTTCCTGGCTATCCTGCGGGACATTAAGAAAGACATTGACAACGGGGAACAGCCGGGAGAAGCTGTGACCGCCGCTATGTTCCAAGCCATGCGGGACGCACTGGCGGAACAGAAACAAAAACCACTTTCCATTGACGATGTAACGGCGATGATAGCTGGACAGATCGGACAGCTTACACCGATGGATAAAGAAACTGTTGAAATGTTCCAGCAGTTTGCGAAGAAGATGATTGAGCAGGCAGGAACAAAGTGATAAATTTGAATTGTGAGGGAAAATACAGATGAATCAAGGAAGAATTATTGTGATTACAGGCTCACCGGGGACAGGAAAAACAACAACTGCGTCAATTGTCGCAAAGGAATCAGATATGGATAAATCAGTGCATATGCACACCGATGACTTTTTTCATTACTTAAGCAAAGGCGCAATACCACCACATTTGCCAGAATCCAACGAGCAAAATCTGGTTGTCATTGAAGCCTTTTTAGAAGCTGCAAAGCGATATGCTCGTGGCGGATATGATGTAATTGTAGATGGGATTGTCGGGCCATGGTTTTTGGAGCCATGGAAAGCTCTTGCCCAAGAAGATTACGAGGTACACTATATTGTATTAAGAGCGAGTAAAAAAGAAACTATGAAGCGAGCTGTGGAACGCTCAAAATTAGATAGAAAAACAAATATTGAATTAGTGGAAACAATGTGGGAGCAATTTTCCGGTTTGGGAGTATATGAATCAAATGTCATAGACACAACTACATTCACAATTAAAGATACGGTTTCCGCAATAAAAGAAAGAGTTGCATGTGGGACGTCTTTACTATCTTAGACATTCCCATTTGTCAGGAAGATAGCAAAGCCAGCCGAGCCAGTCAACGGTCAAGATGAACGGCGCATTTCATGCGCCGCCGTTGACAGTCCCGCCCGTCTTTGCTAAAGGGTAATCAAGGCGGGAAAGCCCTAAAATGGCTTCACACCTATTTCAATAATTGGAGGAGATAAAAATGAGATCAGAAAAGGAAGTTTATGATATTGTTTTGAATTTTGCAAAAACAGACAAACGCATTCGCATGGTTACTTTGGAAGGATCTAGAACAAATACAAATATTCCGCCTGATGATTTTCAGGATTTTGATATTACTTTTTTTGTTACGGATATGGACAGCTTCACAAGTGATGATAAATGGCTAGATATATTTGGTGAAAGGTTGATTCTGCAAAAGCCGGAAGATATGGAATTATTTCCAGCTGTAGAAAAGGGATTTTCATATTTAATGCTGTTTACTGATGATGTTAAGATAGATTTAACTTTGCTGCCGCTGGAACTGATAGACGAGTATTTTACATGGGATAAACTGGTAAAGTTACTGTTGGATAAAGACAACCGTATCGTAAAGCCGCCAATACCAACGGATATAGACTACCACTTGCAGAAGCCTACTCAAAGAATGTTTGACGATTGCTGTAATGAATTTTGGAATACTACAACATATGTAGTAAAGGGCTTATGCCGCAAAGAAATTCTTTTTGCTATTGACCATATGAATGATATAGTACGAAAAGAATTGCTTCGCATGATTTCCTGGCTGATTGGTATCAAACAGGGATTTCATTTCAGTTTGGGAAAAAACTATAAATTTATGAAGCAATATGTCCCAGAGGAATTGTGGGAACGACTTATGTCCACTTATAATATGGATTCCTATCCCCATATGTGGGAATCCTTTGAACAATGTATGGCATTGTTCCGGGAGGTTTCGTCAGAAGTGGCATGCCAGTTGGATTACCAGTATCCACTATATGATGAAAAAATCAGTAATTATGTGATTCGGCAAAAGAAAAAATATGGCATTGAAGATGATAACAAATAAAATTTTTTCAATCGAAAAAATTTATTTTGATTATTCAATTTTGAAAAACTGAATACCTCAAAATCAGAAAGAGAGCGGCCAAGCACTTTGAGGGATTGGCCGCCTTGTCCACCCATCCAGCGGGACAGCGGGCGGAGGTCAAGGCCGGGTGTAAACCCGTTCATTTCAGCCTTGACGGTTGCCCGTTGTCCTGCTACTTTTCCGGGAGTGTGGCCACAACTTCGGGACACTTTGTCCACAAGTTGGAGCGTAGGACGAGGAACTGGGGCTTTCATATACGCCCTGTCTGCTGATGAGTCCAGACCTGCGCTTGCGGCTCCACGCCACGCAAGCACAGCCCTGTTTTCCTGCCGCTTCAAATGCCCTTGCCCTCCCCGGCGGCAACGGCATTTTCACGGCAACGCCGGCAGAGCGTATAACACACTACACTTTGCTTCGCAAAGTCGTGTGCCAAATGGGGGCGTTGCCCCCTTTGGAAACCCCCACAAGAAAAGGCGGTACGCTACCCCTCCACGGGGCGCATACCGCCTTTTCTTGTTATCCAGCCCTCCGGCTGTATCGGTTGAGCAAAAGTCCGCGTGGGATTGATGTGGTATCTTTAACTTTGGGAAACTCCGTTCTCCCATTTGCTGATCGTAGTTTCCGATACACCAATTACGTTTGCCAACGCTCCCTGCGTGATGTTTTTTGCTTTCCGTAATTCCCGGATGCGCTCCTTCAAAACCGATTCGATCATGTGAACACCTCACTTCTTTCGCGCCTTCCAATACTGTGCATAGACTCCATATTTTTCATCCCACACATACTCCACCGGCTGCATTCCGCCCTTCTCACAGACGCACAGAAAATCTTCCTTCTTTTCGTGTTTGTCCAGAGACTGATAATAAAGCTGTCCATCCGGTTTTAACATGGAAAATGCCTTAAAAAGCAATTCATCATAAACTCCGCTTTCTATGCGGGTGCTGCCAATCAGAGTAATGATGTCAAAATAACCATCATAGCCATCTAATTCCATAGCATTTTTGTGGATGATCTCAATGGGATTCGGATTTTGCTCATTTTCCAGACATTCCGCCAACTGTCTGCAACAGTGTGCATCCATATCCACACTGGTTAAATGCCCATCATTTAAATTGTAAGACAGATAACGATCCCAATAACCCGCACCAATCCCTATATTACAGATACGGCTGCCCTCGCCGATTTCAAAATTATTCTCAAAAAATTCTGTTATCTTATATTCCAAATATTTACTTGGCAAGGATAAATTCCATGGTCCCGCTTCCGGCCCATTTCCTTCCCCATAGCATTTTAGTAAAAAATCCTTATCCATTCCGCTTCCTCCTACACCTATTATAGCACACTCGTTACCTGCATTAACTCGATTCCCGTTCATTTTTCATGCCGGGAAATCAACCTTATCGCAGCTTCTTCCCCATATAAATCAACATATTATGTTCTTCCGGCCCGTTATTCGCGTAGGCATACCGGTCAAAACCGATTATCTCAAACCCGTGCTTTTTGTAAAAGCGAATTGCTTTGAAGTTAAAACTCTGGGTTTCCAAAACCGCCATCCGGGCACCACTTACCACCGCATCATTCATAATGGCCTGTAAAAGTCTGGTTCCCACACCGCTTTGACGGGTTTTTTCATCAAAAACGCAGATATTGGTAATTCGATACCGGTTGTTCCACTCCTCCAAAAATCCTTCCACAAATCCAACCAGTTCCTCGCCATCGAAGGCCCCGTAAGCCGCCGGATTTTCCAGCCAGTCCGACAGCATATCGTCATCTAAGGGCATGACCAACTCTTTTTCACAGGTCACCCATTCCATGGTAAAAGCGCCTTCCTTTGGTTCTATGGCTAGATACTGATTGGATCGAATTTCGGCATGATAGGATTTCCCCTGATAGGTATCGTAATCCAACGGTTTGATTGCTACCGTAGAATCCGACGCAATTTCGTCCCATAGGGAAGCAAAATACTTTTTGTAAAATGGCCCCATGCAAGGATTCACAATTCCGCTTAGCACCGCGTCCCGGATAGCATTGGCATGTGCCTTTTGCTCTTCCGGTGGAAGCTCCGGATATCGGTGAATTACCACGTTTCCCTTTTTCTCCTCCTCCAGAATCGCCTTATAAACATCCTCTACATACTCGCACTTTCCAACCGGTACGTCAGTCTCGCATTCCCAGGTATGGTCTTTGGTATTGGTCAACTCCACCTCTGCTTTCGGGCTATAAATATACCCCTGTTTTCCACTGTAAATTGTTTCCAGCTGATCGGGAAACCGCTCAAAATAATGCTGCTTTCCGTCCTCCCGGATTCCCATGGTAACAAAATTCTCCGCCTGACTTCTGCAACAAATCAGGGCATAACACCTGTCTGTTGTAAAATACGCCACCTTTTCTCCCGTAGCATGTGATTTTGCATTTGCTTTGATTTCTGTAAGTCCTTCTAAAATGGTTCCGTGATAAAACACCCTGTCTCCTCCTATTTTTCTATTCGCTTTGCACACTTCTCCGCCAATTCTAACGGATACTGCATTTCAATATGCAATCCCTCTCGCTTGCAATCCTCCACAAGTTCCTGCCAGATGGCATACGCCTTCTCCCACTCACCCATTTCCTCATAACAAAAGCCCATGGAATACTTTGCGTCGCACAAACCCGGATCTAAGGCTATGGCACGCTCCCAGTTTTCAAAAGCAGATTTAATATCACCAAGTTCCTTGCACGCATCACCGCCGTACACATAAAGGATTGCTGATTTCGGGAACTTCTCTTTTGCCTTCAAAAAGCAGTCATGGGCACTTTTTATTTCCCCGGCATTATCGTAAGCCCCGATTAAGCTAATCCACTCCTCCGGCACTTCCGGGTATTTTTCCACACGTTTGCGCTGTTCTGCTATACACTCATCCTTCCTTCCCATTTGCGAAAGGAAAAGCAATTTCTGCCGATGGGTTCGCCAATACAAATCCGCATCCCCATCTTTTTCCGCATCCAGTACATAATCAAAAGCGGCTAATCCCTTTTTCATGCAGTCATGCATCATATACTGATGTAAAATTCCGTATTCCCGGTAGTCCTCCAAAGAACCCTTTCCATCGTCAAACAGCTTCTGAAATTCCTTCTCTGCCCGCAGAAAATCCTCCGGATTCCTTGACACTTCATAAATACTGAAAAGACGCTGTGCATAATTGGCATAAGCTATTCTTTTTTCCTTGAAAAGGTCATCCACGGTAACGCCGTACAGTTTTGCAATTTCCGGCAAAAGCATCACATCCGGCAGTGTCGTACTATTCTCCCAGCGGGAAACCGACTGTGCCGTAACCCCAAGCACCTCTGCCACTTCCTCCTGGGTAACCTTCTTTTCCATGCGTAAATGCTTCAGATTGTAAGAAAAAATTTTGCTCATTTCTATTCTCCTCCTCTTTTTACTGATTCATCTTACATGTTCATGGTAACCGAAAACCCCCACCGTCGCCATGTCGCAAGCTGTATGTAAAGCTTGCAGTTTCTGATGTGTCAGAATTATGATTTCCTAACTTTCCTTCTTATACTCATCCAAAAATGCCTCCAGAAAAGCATGTCGCTCCTCTGCCATTTTCCTCGCCCCATCCGTGTTCATTTCATCCTTTAAAAGCAACAACTTTTCATAAAAATGCTCCACCGAAGCATCCAACGAGCGTCCATGTTTTCCACCATACGCAAAGGTTCTGGCAATCCCAATGGCTCCCAGGGCATCTAATCGATCGGCATCCTGTACAATTTTTCCTTCCAAAGTAGCCGGACGCTTGCCTCGGTTCTTGCTAAAAGAAACGCCATTGATGACTTCGCAAATAAGTTCTATCTTTTCTGCCGGTACCTCCTGCTCCGTCAGAAACAGCCTTGCATTAGCGTTATTCTCTGTCTGAAACAGCTTATGGTCGTCCACATCATGCAAGAGCGCCGCCAGTGCGATTACTTCTTCGTCGCAAGGCTCCACGCCATCAGAACACGCTGCACCGCAAGAAAGCTCTGCATCCAGAATCGCCATGGTGTTGTGGTAAACCCGCAGACTGTGAGCCGCATCATGTCCGTCAGCATTATTTTGAAAAAGTGCTTCTATGTAATGCACCGCTGCTTCCACAATCTTTTTCTCATTATTTTGCATCCTTATCCCTCCATTTCCTATCTTCCAATTATAGCAAAAGACCTCTCATCCATGCAAGTTCACCTCTTAGCTTTTGTTTCTTACCAGTCAACCCACATGTCCTTGTCACTGCCACTTACTTATGCTAAACTAACAAAGTAACTTTCAAACAATTCAAACTATAGAGGGAGGGGACGTATGTTTATCGACGTTATCGAAGAAAAAAAATCGTTATTTGACACTTCTGCCCAAACCGTTCTTAGACAGCAACAGAATCGAGAACGGCAAGTTGTTCTTATGAACGGCAATCTGGTAGTCAATGTTCGTACAGAATCCAGCGGAATCTGTGCCAGCGTTTATCAAAACGGAGTAAGAGGTTTTTCCTCTATTGCAGAATGCAGCAACGAGGCTGCGGAGAAGGTTTTAAGGGCTGCAACAGAAAATGCCGCTTTATTAAAGAGTCACCTGGGTCATCCCAAGCCGGCTTTAGCAACAACTTCACAGGGAATTGCAGTTCCTTACCGCCTTATTGAGGACGCAACCCAGAAACAGATTGTTGAACTCTGCAAAAAAGTAGATGCCTACATCACGGAACATTACAAGGATCTGGTAAGCCGTCTGGTGGTGTACCGGGAAGACAGTATGGAAAAATACATCTACACTTCCGATGCCAATGACGGACATGTAAGTTATCCAAGATGTATGATGTACATCGGTATGACCAAAACCACAAAAGAAGGTCAGCCGGTTGAAGTATTTGGTGTTGTTTCCGTATCTGCGGGACTGGAAAAGGCTTTTTCAGACTTTGAAGTCATTCGCAAGGAACTGGAGAAGACCTATAAACAGGTTTCCGATAAGGCAGAAGGCGTATACGCAGACGCGGGTTATAAAACCGTGATTTTACATCCAGATGTTGCCGGTATGATTGCTCACGAAGCGGTGGGACATACCGTAGAAGCCGATCTGGTTCGCGGTGGCTCTGTAGCCGGTCCCTACCTTAACAAACAGGTAGCTTCCGAGTTGGTTAATATCACTGATTTTGCCCATACCGCATTTGGAAATGATATCGGCATTCCGGTATACTTAGATGACGAAGGAATCATTGCAAAGGACGCTGTCCTGGTAGAAAACGGTATTCTGAAAGGCTATATGCACAATCGTGAATCTGCAGATTTCTACGGCGTAGAACCTACCGGAAACGCAAGAGGATGGGCTTTTAGCGACGAGCCCATTATCCGTATGCGTAACACCATGGTTTTACCGGGCAAAGACAAGCTTGAAGACATGATTGCTTCCGTAGAAGACGGCTACTATCTGACTTCCACAGGTAACGGCCAGGCAGATCTTACCGGAGAATTCATGTTTGGAATCACCATGGGCTACGAAATTAAAAACGGTAAGCTTGGAAAAGCTATCCTTGACACCACTGTATCCGGCGTTGCTTTTGAAATGTTGAAAACCGTAGATATGGTTTCCGACCAGCTGGTTGTTAATGCAGCAGGAACCTGCGGCAAGAAGCAGCGAATGTCCGTCAGCATGGGCGGCCCGGCACTGAAATGTAAGTTAATGATTGGGGGTAGGTAAGCATGGCAACATTACAGGAAAGTATGAAGTTATTAAAGGAACTTCTTCAGGAAAAAAACGTAGATCACGCCCTTTGTTCCGTTGGCGAATCTACGGTACAAGAGCTGACTTATGAACATGGGGAGTGCTCGCTTTTGCGTACTTTGTACGATCAAAACATGGGAATCACCATTATCAAAGGCCAGAAACAGGGTACAACCTTAACCACCGGCATTGACGAAACTTCTTTACGAAATGCCATTGATACCGCCCTTACCTCGGCGGAAGCATCTGATGCAGATGAAGACTATGCTTTGGCAGAAACGCAGGAACCATTAACCTTAACCACCGGCGTCCTTACCCCGGATATGGAAAAATTGTTGGAGCGGGTAAAGGAACTGGGAGATGAAATTACAAAGAAATTTCCAAAGGTTCAGCTTATGCAGATTATGGCAACCCACGTTTATTCTCATCGCCTCACCCATAATACCCATGGCGGTGACGGAGATTTTCAAAACGGTTACTACACACTGGATTTGGAATTTGCCGGTCATGAGGGTGATACCACTGCAAGTTTAAACGGTCATTCCATTTCCTTCCTATCCTTGGATACACCGCTGATTGAGCTGGACGGTGTACGTGCAACCTTAAAGTCCTCCGAAGACGAGTTAAATCTCACCCGGTTCGAGGGCAAATTTACGGGAAAGGTTATTTTCACCCCCGCATGTGCCCGTCAGATTCTCGGCTATACCGTGAACAGTCTCGCTTCTAATCGTGCTTTGTTAAGCAAGACCGGTCCGTGGATCGATAAACTGGATAAAAAGGTTGCCTCTGACAGCCTGACTTTGAAATTTGTTCCAACGGATGAACGCATTTTGGACAAATCCTTTATTACCCAAGACGGTTATTGGGCAAAGGATTATGTGATGATTGAAAAAGGAATTTTAAAACAATTTGATTGCAATCTGTATACTGCTAAAAAAATCGGTGCATCCTGTGCGCCAAACGACGGAGAAGGCATGATTATCGAAGCCGGCAGCGCATCCTTAGCAGACATCATTAAAAACACTGACCGTGGACTTCTTGTAGGTGCTGTTGCAGCCGGAACACCCGGCGGAAACGGTGAAATGTCCGGAGTAGCGAAAAACTGCTTCTATATCGAAAAGGGCGAAATCAAAGGTGCTGTAAACGAAACCATGATTAGTATGAATCTTGCTGAAATCATGAATCACGTAGATAGTATTTCCTCTGATGTATGGAATACCGGAAGCTACAGTCTTCCTTACATCTGTTTTGATGAAATTGCAATTTCAAGCAAATAATTATCCCAACTTTGGGAGATATCGGGTAGGAGGTAGATAATTATTTTATCTACCGACCTCCCACAGCACCGTACGTACGGTTCCGTATACGGCGCTT